>JAHZHN010000009.1 GCA_019420275.1 Clostridiales bacterium | reverse complement strand
CCGGAACAGAAGTAAAATTAGAAGATGAAGAATATATCATCGTAAAACAGAATGATATCTTGGCTGTAGTGGAATAATTGAGTTGGAGGTATGTAAATCATGGCAAAAGAAATTAAATATGGAATTGAGGCTAGAAAAGCTCTGGAAGCAGGCGTAAATCAGTTAGCAGATACAGTTAGAGTTACAATCGGACCAAAGGGACGCAATGTTGTTCTTGATAAATCTTTTGGAACACCATTGATCACAAATGATGGTGTTACAATTGCAAAAGAAATCGAATTAGAAGATCCTTTTGAAAACATGGGCGCCCAGATCGTAAAAGAAGTTGCAACTAAGACAAACGATGTTGCCGGTGATGGTACAACAACAGCAACAGTTCTTGCTCAGGCAATGATTAACGAAGGAATGAAAAACCTTGCAGCAGGCGCTAATCCAATCATTCTTCGTAAAGGAATGAAGAAAGCAACAGAAGCAGCCGTTGAAGCAATTGCTGAGATGAGCAGCAAAGTAACAGGAAGAGATCAGATCGCAAAGGTTGCTTCTATTTCCGCATCTGATGATGAAGTTGGAGAATTGGTTGCAGATGCTATGGAAAAAGTATCCAATGATGGTGTTATTACAATTGAAGAATCTAAAACAATGAAGACAGAATTAGATTTGGTAGAAGGTATGCAGTTTGACCGTGGATATTTATCCGCATACTTCTCAACTGACATGGAGAAGATGGTAGCAGAATTAGAAGATCCATACATCTTAATTACAGACAAGAAGATTTCTAATATCCAGGATATCCTTCCATTATTAGAGCAGATTGTTCAGAGTGGAAAGAAACTGCTGATTATTGCTGAAGACATCGAAGGAGAAGCGCTTACAACATTGATCGTAAACAAATTACGTGGAACATTCTCCGTATGTGCAGTGAAAGCTCCTGGATATGGTGACAGAAGAAAAGCAATGCTGGAAGATATTGCTATCTTAACAGGCGGTACTGTGATTTCTGAAGAAGTAGGAATGGACTTAAAAGATGCTACAATCGATCAGTTAGGACATGCAAAATCTGTTAAAGTTGAAAAAGAAAATACAGTAATTGTTGACGGTGAAGGAGATAAAGAGGCAATCCAGGCTCGTATTGGACAGATCAAAGCCCAGATTGAAGAGACAACTTCTGAATTTGATAAAGAAAAATTACAGGAGAGACTTGCAAAATTATCTGGTGGAGTTGCAGTTATCCGCGTAGGAGCAGCAACAGAAACAGAAATGAAAGAAAGCAAACTTCGTCTGGAAGATGCCCTCGCAGCTACAAAGGCAGCAGTAGAAGAAGGAATCATCTTTGGTGGAGGATCTGCATATATCCATGCATCTAAGAAAGCTGCTGAAAAGACAGCAGACTTAGAAGGAGATGAAAAGACGGGAGCAAACATTATCCTGAAAGCACTGGAAGCACCATTATTCCAGATTGCAGTCAACGCAGGATTAGAAGGCGCAGTTATTGTAAATAAAGTGAAAGAACAGGAAGTCGGAGTTGGATTTGACGCATTAAACGGAAAATATGTAAACATGGTAGAATCTGGAATCATTGATCCGGCGAAAGTAACAAGAAGTGCACTTCAGAACGCAACATCTGTAGCTTCCACATTATTAACAACAGAATCTGTTGTAGCAGACATCAAAGAAGAAGTACCGGCAGCTGCAGCAGGAGCTAACCCAGGAATGGGAATGATGTAGGCATTGAGCACTTAGCGAGAACGAGTAAAAATGAAGTTCGTGGTTAGTGCGAAAGCCGTTACTCGTACCCAATGAAGCAGAGCCGAAGGCGAAATCTGAATGCTGGTACGATGTAACTACAATAGAATTTAATACCTTGATAATTTTTGCAGGAGTCAGTGTTTGGCTCCTGCTTTTTTAGCTGTTATCATAAATCCAGACAACAGCTGCCTAAGAAATCAAAGAAATTCTTCAGATGTCAGAATCAGAGCTTAGATTTATATTCTGCAGATGAGACTTAACCTGTATTTGAACTTCGATAACATGTTCGCTTTGGATGCCTGTTTCATATTCGTTAATATGGCATAATTCAATTGGGTCGGAGAGTATGTCCATATGTTCTTTTTCTGCGTAATCTATCATTTTCTGAACCCATTTTTTTGTATTGTCATAATTACCAGGATAAATGACAGACAGATATTGACCAGCGGGCAAAGTGTAATTGCTGTCATAGATTGGTTCCGGAGAGTAGAAAAAGACATTTTTTGTGCGCAGCTGGCTGGAATCTGGATTGCTGTTTTTTATATCAAGAGTGTAGCAGTCACAGGCACCGATTGTTTGTATTTTATCTAGATGTGACCGCATGTATTCAGCGACTGCATAGTCTACATACTGATCTGGAAGGTTTTTATCACTTACCATGATGCAGAAACGATCCGGAAAATCTTTCAGACGGATTTGATACATAAACTCTCTTTCTTTGACTGCGGATTGAATAGAAGTGATCCGAGCCTGAATGCTGTTTCTGGTCTGAAGGAGCTTTTGGATTTGCTTTTCAGTTTCCTGCAGTTTTTCTTCCAGCAAGGACAGTGAATTGTCCACTGTACGGTGATCATCAAACTCCTTGATTTGTTCCAAAGAAAGATTCAGATCCATTAGTTCCCGTATCATGGCTAGTTTGCGGATATCATTTAAAGTATAAAGCCGATAATTGTTTTTAGGATCTCGTTCAGGTTTCAGAATTCCCATCTTTTCATAATATCGAATGGAATCCACTCCAATATGGTAGAGTTTTGAAAGATCACCAATCTTAAAATATTGATTTTTATTCATAGGTCATTCTCCTTTTTCATATGCAAAGTTAAGGCAGATTTTCTACAGCATATCATAAAAATTAAAAAATTGGAAAAAGTTATTGACTCTAGTATAATACTAGACTATATAATTCGATTATCGAGAAAAACAGCGCAAAGGAGCACTGAAGTTGTGAGAACACAGCTTTCGTGCTCCTTTTTCTTTTATGAACAGGAGGAATGGCAGATGTCAGATGGAAGAATAGATTTTTTGTATTTAAATGAAAAAGACATGATCGAAGCTGGTGTCTTAGATGCAGGAAGATGCGTCGATGTTATGGAAGAAGTCATTTCATTGATGGGAAAAGGAGATTATCTGATGGGAGGTCCTGACCACAATGCTCATGGTTTAATGTTGGAATTTCCTAAAAAATCAAAGATTCAGGGATTTCCTCTGGAAGATTCCAGAGACCGCCGTTTTATTGCTATGCCGGCATATCTTGGAGGAAGATTCCATGTTGCGGGTCAGAAATGGTATGGATCCAACGGAAGAAACCGGGCAAAAGGATTTCCAAGATCTATCCTGATGGCAACGTTAAATGATGTAGAAACTGGGGCACCCCTTTGCTACATGTCCGCAAATTTGTTAAGTTCAATCAGAACTGGAGCAATGCCTGGATTGGTGGCAAAATATTTTGCCAAGGAAGAGGTTAGTACAATAGGAATCATTGGACCGGGATTGATCAACCGTTCTTCTATGAGAGCTTTTATGGCAAAATTTCCGAGTGTTCATACGGTAAAAATGGTAGGAAGTACACCGGAATCAAAGACAGCCCGGAAAATGAAATCTTTTATCGAAGAGCATTTTCCACAGGCTGCTAATATTAAAATCTGCAAAAATGTTCAGGAAGCGGTCAAAGATGCGGATATTGTCTGTGAGGCTGCGTCTGTGACTTATCCGAATTGGCCGGAATTGAAATATGAATGGCTCAAGCCGGGAGCAGTTGTTATTTCAACCAACGGACTGAACATTTCATGGGAAGATGAATTAAAATTCAGCAAAGTCGTGGATAACTGGGGAATGTATGAAGAATACGCTAAGGAAGATGGAGACGAGTTCCATTCCGATGGAACGAGAAAGAACGCAGGAACTATAGGAGAAGATTTTGTTTATATGGTGAAAGACGGTCTGATCCAGAGAGAGAATGTGAAAAATCTAGCAGATGTTGTAAACGGAAATGTCACCGCAAGAGAAAATGAAAATGAGATTTTTTTAGTTTCCATTGAAGGAATGCCGATTCAGGATGTGGCATGGGCCTATGAATGCTATCAGGAAGCCTTGAAGAAAAAAATCGGTACACTGCTGAATTTATGGGAAAAGCCGTATGCATTATAAAAAGAAGAGGAGGGATTCATATGGGAAGAATTAAGGAACATCCAATTTTGGGAGCAGCTCCAGAAAAAAGGAAAGTGACATTTTACTTTGATGGGAAAACAATGGAAGGATATGAGGGAGAACCGATAGCAGCAGCTTTAAAAGCGGAAGGCGTTATGGTACACAGATATACGAAAAAGAGACATGAACCAAGAGGTATCTTCTGTGCCATTGGCAGATGTACGGATTGTGTCATGATCGTTGATGGAAAACCAAATGTCAGAACATGTATTACACCTTTAAAAGAGGGAATGCAGGTACAGACGCAGTACGGAGTGCAGGCAAAGGAAAACTGAGAGGAGGTATTTGATGAAACGATATGATTTGATTGTAATAGGAGCAGGACCGGCAGGTTTATCTGCAGCCATTGAAGCCGCAAAATGTGGAATGAAACCGGTAGTATTTGATGAAAACGCAAGACCAGGCGGACAGCTGTTTAAACAGATACATAAATTTTTTGGATCAAAAGAACATAAAGCTAAAATCAGAGGATATAAAATAGGAGAAGATCTGTTAAAGGAAGCAGAAGAATATGGTGTGGAGGTAGTACTTAATGCTACGGTCATCGGACTGTATCCGGAAAAAGAGATTACCGTAAGAATTGGAGATATTGTCAGACATTATAAGGGAGACTATATTCTGATTGCTACCGGAGCCAGCGAAAATATGGTGACATTTAAAGGCTGGACGAAACCGGGAGTTATAGGAGCAGGGGCAGCCCAGACGATGATGAATCTTCATCATGTTATGCCGGGGGAAAAAGTCTTGATGCTTGGAACCGGAAATGTAGGCCTGGTAGTTAGCTATCAGTTACTTCAGGCAGGATGCGAAGTGGCAGCATTAGTTGATGCTGCTCCAAGGATCGGCGGATATGGTGTTCATGCGGCAAAAGTCGCAAGATGTGGAGTGCCGTTTTATCTGTCACATACTATTGTAGAAGCAGAAGGAGAAGAAGCGGTATCTGGAGTTACCATTGCCCAGGTGGATGAAAAATTTCAATTTATTCCGGGAACAGAAAAACATTTTGATGTGGATACGATCTGTGTGGCGGTTGGATTATCTCCAATGTCACAGCTGTTAAAACAGGCAGGATGTCATATGGCTGATCTGCCGGGAGGATATGTTCCGGTATGTGATGAATTTGGAAAAACTTCCATCGATGGAATCTATGCGGCTGGAGATGTTTCAGGAATTGAGGAGGCAAGCTCTGCCATGATTGAAGGAAGGATTTCAGGTGTTGTAATCGCATCAGACGCGGGCTATTTGTCTGAAAATGAAAAACAGAAGAAATGTGAAGAACTGGAAAAGGCATTGGGCGGTCTGCGTCAGGGAATGTTCGCACCAAAAAATAGGGGAAAGAAATTAGAGACAACGGAGGAAGGAATTCAGCTTTCAGAAAGTCTTTTGACGAAAGGATATATTGGGGATGATGAGATTGCCAGATATCCGGGATTTATTAAAAAAGCCGGGGTTCATCCGGTTATGGAATGTACACAGAATATTCCATGCAACCCATGCCAGGATGCCTGCCCGAAGGGATGCATTTCCATCGGAGAGAATATTACATCACTTCCAGTTGTAGTAGCGGATAAGGATTGTATTGGATGCGGTATGTGTGTTGCATCCTGCTCTGGACAGGCAATTTTTCTTGTAGACGAAACATTCGAAAAAGAATATGCAAGTATTACAATGCCATATGAATTTTTGCCGCTTCCAAAGAAAGGTGATGTTGGAACAGCATTGGACCGAAGCGGAAAAGAAGTATGTCAGGCACAGGTTATCGATGTGCGCAGTGCAAAAGCCTTTGATCATACAAATCTTTTAACGATCAAGGTTCCGAAAGATATGGCAGACAAAGCGAGATTTTATAAAAGATAGGAGGGGATGGATATGATCAGTGTAAATGACAGATTAAAAGAAATTGGTGAATTTATTCCTCAGCCGGATGATGATATGCTGGTGTGCCGGTGCGAGGAAGTCAGCAAAGGAGAAATTCGCAAAGCAGTCCATGCAGGAATGTTTACCATAGAAGAAATCCGCCGCTTTCTGCGGTGCGGCATGGGGCTGTGCCAGGGACAAACCTGCGGCAGGCTGGTGAAAAGCATTGTGGCAAGAGAACTGAAGGTATCCCCGGCGGAGCTTGAGCCGGCAGTGTCCAGGGCGCCGATGCGCCCGATGGAAATGGAAGTCCTGGGAAGAGATGGAGGTGACCAGTAATATGAAAAAGACAGCAGAAGTCATTATCATAGGAGGCGGAGTTAATGGATGTGCCGCTGCCTATTATCTGGCAAAACGTGGGGTGAAAGATGTCATTGTGCTGGAGGCCTCAGAAAGTATCGGGCATGGAGGATCCAGCCGAAATGGAGGCGGCGTCAGACAATCTGGACGAGACCCGAGGGAACTGCCGTATGCAATGTATGCGGTGCAGAATATGTGGCCAACGTTATCCGAAGAACTGGGAGTAGATGTCGAATACAAGCAGGCCGGAAATCTGAGACTTGGGAAAACCCAGGCCCATATGGAAAAATTAACCCGTTTGGCTGAAAATGCCAGAAAAGCAGGGGTTGATGTTCGAATGATCGATGGAAAAGAAGTAAAAGAAATCTGCCCGTATTTATCTGATGATATCATAGGGGCCAGCTGGTGTCCGACAGATGGACATGCCAATCCAATGCTGACAACTCTGGCATATTTTAAAAGAGCGGTAGAGCTTGGTGTTTCATTTGTAAAAAAAGCCCCTGTAAAAGCAATCAAGAAGGTTAAAGGACGGGCAAGAAAAGTTATTACGATGGATGGAACTGTATTTGAAGGTGAAACAATTATTCTTGCAGCCGGATATGAGAGTCGTGAAATTGCAAGAACAGTAGGGATTGATATCCCGATGACACGGTATTTTGAGGAGGCACTAGTAACAGAAATGCAGCCGCCGATGTTTGAGCAGATGCTTGGAACAGCAGATGCGGATTTTTATGGACACCAGTCTGTGCATGGATCTTTTGTATTTGGTTCAGAATCCGGACTGGAAGAAGCAGCGGATATGAATCCAACGGATATGAGAACCTCTGCGCTGACGATGTCTGCAGGATGCCGGGCCATCATAGGGTATATTCCAGCGCTGAAAGATGCAAAGATCGTAAGAAGCTGGGGCGGATGGCTGGATATGTGCATTGATGAAGTACCAGTCATCAGTCCGGTAGAAGAAGTTCCTGGTCTGATCCTCGCCTGTGCGTTCACAGGACATGGTTTTGGAACGGCTCCTTCTGTAGGATTAATGCTATCTCAGATGGTGGTAGGAGAAGAAACAGTGGTAGATATTCATTCGCTGCGGTACGATCGGTTTAAGGCAGACCGATAAAACAGCGGAGACCAACACAGGGAGGCAGCATATGGAAAACAGCAGAAACATAGGAAAAAGAATTGTATATTATATGAATCCAAAACGGATTGACTCGAAAATGGTAAAACTTTGGGTTTTTTATCTTTTGATGAGCGTGATATTTTTGGCACTTCCTAAAAATATGATTGAAGGGCATATTTTGATTTTGGCACCGATCGTCGTCCTTTTTGTTTATGCCCTGACAACGAAAGATGTTATGAGCAGCCTGATTATGGGAACTTTTTCTGCTTATATTTTGTGGTATAAACTGGGGTGTGTCGGCGGTTTTTTTGATGATCTGATGACTGTACTTTCTGATGAGGAAAACATTGAGATGTATATGTCCTTTTTTCTGTGCGGAGGAATTATCATTGCCATGAAACGCAGCGGAAGTACAAAAGCATTTGCAGATTTTGTTGTATCCAAATTTGGAAAGAATGAAAAGATTCTGCTGACCGCATCTGGAATTTACGCAGGAGCGACATCTATAGATGATTATGTGTCTGCTCTGACTGCCGGAGCGTCTTTTACACCATTAGTGGAAGCGGTAAAGAAACCCAAACTGGCTTTGGCTTACGTAGTAAGAACATTAAGTATCAATGTGTCAGAAATGCTTCCTTTTGGCGCATGGGGCTATTTTGTAATCTATCAGATCGCGGATGCAGCCAATGTATCAGGACGTGCTGAAGCAACGCAGATTTTCATGCAGACAATTCCATATATGTTCTACTGTATGGTTGCCTGTATCATTGCTTTACTGTTTGCCGTAGGAATCTTTCCCAAGATAGGACCGATGAAAAAGGCGTATCAGATGATGGAAGAAGAAGGTATTCAGATGGGGGAAGCCCAAACTCAGGATGAGGAAGAAGACTTTAATGAAAATGACCCGAGAACGAAAAATGTAAGTGCTTTAAATTTGATTCTTCCAATCGTAGTGATCGTAGCGGCGCTGATCGCAACCGGATTAAATTGTTATCTTGCTTTTGGAATTGCGGCGATTTTTACCGGAGTACTATATGTTCTTCAGGGATTGATGACAATTAAGGAGTATGTGCAGTGTACGGTAGATGGATTTATCGATATGATGGATATGGTTATGATCCTGATGCTTGGGTATGCTATGCAGGAAGTACTGTATGCCATGGGAATGGAGGCCTTTGTAGAAAGTGTCTGCAAGGCGATTCCAATTCCAAGTCTGATACCGTTCCTTATTTTTGTATTTTTCTGCTGTGAGGAATATTTGTACAGTTTAAATTATACTTTATTCCAGATTGCAATTCCGGTTTTGCTGGTAGTTCTTTCTAATATTCCAGGGGTCAATGTACCTCTCTGCCTGGGGGCTTTGATTTCCGCCAGCCTATTTGGAGCCAATGCCTGCGTCGTATCAGATTTGGGAGTTGTGTCTGCCCGGTCCTGCGGCGTAAAGATTTATGAACAGTACATCACATGTCAGCCATATTTTATCCTGTCTGCGGTAATTGCGGGAGTGATGTATCTGGCAGCAGGATTTGTATTATAAAGGAGATGCCAAAGAATGATAAATGAGTTTGAGTTTTATATGCCTACGAAGATTATTTTTGGAAAAGGAACAATTGTATCAGCGGCACAAGAAATCAAGAAACTGGGAGAAAAGCCGTTGTTTGTGACAGATCAGCCGCTAATGGATACTGGACTTTTGGATCCCGTTTTTGAAAAACTTCGGGAAGAACAGGTAGATTATATTTTGTGGACAGATATCGTTCCAAATCCAAGAGATACTGATATAGAAAGAGGAGCGGCATTTGCTGCGGAAAAAGGGATTGACTGCATGATTGCTGCGGGAGGCGGCTCTGTTATTGATACGGCCAAAGCCATAGGTGCGATTCTGGAAAATGGAGGGAAATGTGAAGACTGGAGAGAAGGAAATTTAAAACATAACATTACTCCTTTGATCTGCATTCCTACAACCTGTGGAACTGGAAGTGAAGTGACCCATGAAGCCATTGTAAATAATACAAAAACTATGGAAAAAGATTGTATTTGGGGAGATCAGGTCAGTGCAGCGGTGGCAGTTCTTGATCCGGATGTTCTTAAGAATCTGCCGAAAAAACTTCTGGCTTCTACAGGAATGGATGCATTGACACATGCTCTGGAAGCTTATGTGTGCAGGGCATCTAATCCTATGACAGATGCACTTGCTCTTGCAGCAATTCAAATGATTGGGAAAAATCTGGAAAAAGCCGTGAAGGAAGACAGGGAAGATGCCTATGCACAGATGCTGGCAGCCAGCTGTATGGCAGGGGCAGCATTTGGAAATTCAGATGTAGCTGCGGTGCATTCAATTTCAGAAGCCTTAGGAGGATATTACGATATCCCTCATGGTGTAGCCAATGCTATGATGTTGGCAGAAGTCAGCCGAAGGAGTGTTCCTGGGGCTCCAGAAAAATATGCAGAAGCGGCAAAGGCGCTAGGAGTGGATGTTGAAGGAAAAACAGTGGAGGAAGCTGCCTATCTCGGGGTTGCTTACATAGAAAAGCTGGCCCAGGAAATGAAGATTCCAAAGTTTTCAGAACTGGAACAGGTAGATCCGAAAGATTTTCGGCGGCTGGCTCATACGGCATTTCAGGCGGAAGAGACGCAGGATAATCCAGTTGTTTTTTCGGAGGATGATTTCGTTTCTATTTTTGAAACATTATACAGCAAGAATTAGCTTCCAAAATTCATTTTTTATACATTTGAAGGGAAATTTAAATTCCCGAATGAGCAGAAAGGGAACGGCATAAAGCTGTTCCCTTTCTCTATTTACTCGTAAGATGAAGGATGTTAAAATGAGGACAGGGAGGTAGGATTTATGATAACAACTATAGGATTATTGGGAATTGTAGTTTTGTGTGCCTTTTGTGGTATGATTGGTTTTCTTTTGTTGACTGTTGGAATTGTCGGTATGACTTTTAGAAAGAACCGGATATTTCCGTTTATGACTGGAATCAGCATTGTATTTCTTCTTGTGCCAGTTTGTTTTGGCATGCTGTCAGCATGGAATTATTACCAAAGCATAAAATATGATCAGTTTATACAGGAAGATGAAGAAATCTATAAAGAGAAGTACCCTGTCAGCTGGAACTTTGTATATCAGTGTGATTATGGGGAGAATCATGAAAAATTAAAAGAACTTGTGGAAGAATACCCTAATGATATCAATCAGGAAGATGAAGAGGGATATACAATATTTGATCAGCTGATAATCAGCGAGAGCTATAATCCGGAAAATCTAAAAATTTTATTGGATGCAGGAGCAAAACGTTCACAGATATCTCTTGAGACCGATGGAGGGACGTTGTTTTTGGTGGCTCAGTATCAGCTCCTGGATTACAGGGATCAGGAGGAGATCCAAAGACAATGTAAAAGTATAAGAGTTTTGCTGGATCATGGAGAAGATATAAATCAAAGAGAAAAGATTTATCAGCATGCAACGCCATTGATGGCAGCCAGTGGATATTTTGATCAGGAAGATGAGTATGATGTCCGCAGGGAAGCGGCAGAAGAAGATCCCTGGATTCCATCCCGGGAAATTATACAGTATCTTCTGGATGCCGGAGCAGATTCGAAGATAAAAGACGATATGGAAAGAACTGCTGAAGATTATTATAACATCAGATGTCAGAAGGAATAACAAAACAAATATGCCGCAGCAAATGTGCCAGCGGCATTTTTGTTTCACATTATAAGCTGTAAAGGAGTTAGAATAATGAAGATTTTACATTTAGCAGATCTGCATCTTGGAAAACGGGTGAACGAGTTTTCCATGCTGGAAGATCAGCGCTTTATTTTAAATCAGATACTGGACATTGTGGAGGAAGAAAACGTAGGTGTTGTCATGATTTGCGGAGATGTGTATGACAAAGGAATTCCGCCGGTTGATGCTATCGATCTGCTGGATGCTTTTCTGTGGCAGCTAGCTGAAAAGGGATGTAAAATTTTGATGATCAGCGGAAACCATGATTCTGGAGATCGTCTAGGATTTGGGAAAAAATTATTTCAGCATTCCAATCTGTTTATTGTTTCACAGTTTTGCGGAGAAATAGAAAAGATCACCATATCCTGCGGGGATATACCGGTAAATTTTTATATGCTCCCTTTTGTAAAACCAGTTATTGTGAATCAGCATCTTGGAATTCACACGCAGTCTTATCAGGAATGTCTGCACTATTTAATGGAACATACTAAGATTGATCCTCAAGAGACCAATATCCTTCTGGCCCACCAATTTGTTACGGCCGGAAAGGAGAATCCGGAATTGTCTGATTCAGAAACAAGCAGTCTGGGAGGAATTGATAATGTGGATTACAGAATTTTCGATTCTTTCGATTATGTAGCACTGGGACATATTCATAAGCCGCAGGCAATGGGAAGACCTCAGGTTCGTTACAGCGGTTCTATCTTAAAATATTCTTTTTCAGAAATTCAAAAAGAAAAAGAAGTGGTTTTGCTCCATATTGAAGAAAAGAAAAAAATTGAGATGTCGTTTCGAAAGCTGAAACCGCTGCGGAATATGCGGTGTATAAAATCGACCATCAAGCAGCTGATGGAGAAAGAAATCGAATTGGGAAACCAGGAAGATTACATGCAGGTGATTCTGACGGATGAAGAAGAAATTATGGATGCAATTGGAAAAGTAAGGACAGTTTTTCCAAATGTTATGCAGATTTGTCTGGAAAACCGCCGTTACGCAAAACAACAGCAAATCCGGATGAAGGAGCAGGATATTCTCCATCAGGATCCGCTGCAGCTTTTTGGAGAGTTTTATAAAGCACAAAATAATATGGAATTAGAAGAGGAGGAAATTCAAAAAATGAAGATGATCTTTGAAGAGGTGAGACAATGAAACCGCTGAAACTAATGCTGTCTGCATTCGGACCATTTGCCGGACAGATTGAGATTGATTTTTCAAAGTTTGATCAGGGAATATTTCTGATTTCCGGGGAAACAGGGGCAGGAAAGACAACGATCTTTGATGGAATTTGTTTTGCACTGTATGGGGAGGCAAGCGGAGAAAGCCGCCGGACTGATATGATGAGAAGCGATTTTGCCAGGGAATCTGCTGTTACAAAAGCAGTATTTTCCTTCTGCCATAAAGGAAAGAACTATAAGATTGAAAGAAATCCCTCTTATATGCGCAAAAGCAAGAGAGGAAGCGGTATGACCAGACAGGCAGCGAATGCGGTTTTATATAGGGGAGAAACAGTTTTGGCATCCGGCAGTAAAGAGGTAACGAAGAAAGCAGAGGAGATTCTGGGAGTCAGCAGGAATCAGTATAAACAGATTGCAATGATTGCTCAGGGGGAGTTTTTGAAACTCCTTTATGCGTCAAGTAAGGAAAGAGAAGAGATTTTTCGAAAAATTTTTGGAACAGAAGATTTGTTCCGCGTTCAGGAAAAACTAAAAGAAAAATATCTTGAATATGGACGAAGATACCGTCAGACGGAAGAGACAATTTTTATGCTGGAAGAGCAGGCGGCCATCAGACCTGAGGAAGAAGAATATGAAGATTATAAAAAATATTTAAGAGAGTCATACCATAAAGAAGAATTTATCCAAAATTTAAAAAAATATTTGAACCGAAAACAGGAAATTCTTCGAAAGCTTTTAAGTACAGAAGAAAAAATCCATTTTGAACTGGAAAAAGAAAGGATTGCCAGGGAGCAGGCCAAAAGTATTCATCAAAAATTCCTTCAGAAAGAACAGGCTGAAGCGGAATACGAAATGCTTTTGGAACAAGAATCGGAAATGAAGAAAATGGAAGAAAAGGTTCGGACAGCGGAAATGATTCTTCAAAAACTGGTTCCAATCGAAGAACAGAAAGATAGGGTGAACCGCCGGATTAACAGAAGCGAAAAACGGATCAGGGAACTGGAAGAAAAGAAAGAAAGTATGGGAATTCAGCTGGAAAAAAGGAAAAAAGAAGCGGAAATTTCTTTGAAAAGAGAGCCAGAACTTACAGTGATTCGACAAAAAATTGAGACACTCAGTCAGCAGCAAAATGAATATAGGGAGCTGGAAAACCTGAGGCAGGAAATACAGAAAATTTGTGAAGAAAAAGAGGGGACAGAACAAAAAAGAAGGAGACTTCAGGAAGAACAAAAAGGGGCTGCCGCCAGAAGACAGGAAGCAGTAAAATTTTTAGAAAAGCATAAAAATATTCATCAGGAATTGAAAGAGCAGAGTGAACTTCAGATCAGGCTGGAGCAGGAAGTGGAAAGGTGGGAAAAAATACAGAAAAAAGAAGAAAAATGGGAAAAACAAAAATATATATATCGAAAGTTTCTCAGTCAATTTGAAAGAATTCGGAAAGAAAGAGATGATCTGAAATGGGAATACGAAAAACTGTCCAGTCGATATGATGCAAATTTAGCAGGAATTTTGGCACAGAAACTGGAAGAAGGAATGCCATGTCCCGTATGCGGAGCTGTCCATCATCCGGCAAAGGCAGAAATACTATTTGAACAGATAACACAGGAGATGCTGGAAGAAAAGGAAAAAGAACTTCAGGAAAAAGAAGAAGCATATCAGAAGATTTTTGATAAAACAAAGGAAGAGAAAATAAGGAAAGACGAATTAGAAAAGGAACTTGGACAAGAAAGTGGATTTTCCAGAAAAGATTATGCTAAGATTGAAGATATGCTTAAGGAATGTGTAAAAAAATGTGCAGTTAATGAAACAGCTGTTACATCCCTAAGTTTTACGGCGAAACGATGGGATGAAGAAAGTGAAGAGAAAGAAAGGATACAGCACCGGCTGGAGGAAATTCAGAATCAGAGCACGATTTTGACAAAAGAGGCTGGAGAGGCAGAGACCAGACTTCAGATTCGGAAGACAAAATATAATCAGATCCGTGAACGGCTGGAGTATCCTTCTTATGAAGAAGCACAGCAAGAAGCGGAGAAATTAAGAGAGTCTGAAAATCAGATTCAGGAAACAATCAGGAGAAGCAGGAAAAAAGAAGAAGAAGCAAGGAGTGCTCAGATTGCAGCTCAAAAAGCCCTGGAAGAAGCAGCTGAAACACGAAATACACAAAAAATGGAAGAGAGGGAATTAGAAAAACGTTTGGAGGATGAAAGAAAGAGATTAAATCTGCAGGATGGATCCGATGTCCGGATGACCCGCAGTCAGGTAGAAGGGCTTAGAAAACAGCTGGAAGATTATCGGGTAAATCTTCAGGTAAAAGAAAGTGAAAAAAAGAGACTGGAAACAGAATTGTCAGGCAAGAAAAAAGAAGATATTTCCATGTATGATAAACGAATTGCAAAAAAAGAAGAAGAACAAAAAAAGGCAAAAGAGGAGCAAAAAGTTCTGGATCAGGATATTTTGGTCCATAAGAAATTTTGTGATGAGATATGTATGAAATTAGAAGAAAGTGCTCAGATGGAGCAAAAGTATGTTGTCTGGAAAAGACTGTCTGATACCGCCAACGGGGAAATCGCAGGAAAAGAGAAAATTACCTTTGAACGTTTTGTCCAGTCTGTGTATTTCCATTATGTGCTTGACGCGGCGAATGAAAGGATGCTCAGGATGAGTGATCAGAGATATATACTGATGCGGAAGGAGGAAGCAGATTATAAAAACATGCAGACCGGTCTGGATCTTGAAGTGATGGATCAGTGGACCGGAAAGATTCGCAACATTCAGTCTTTGTCCGGCGGGGAATCATTTAAGGCAGCTTTATCTTTGGCATTAGGCCTTAGTGATGTAATTCAGAATCAAAAAGGAGGTATACAGATTGATACAGTCTTTATTGATGAGGGATTTGGATCACTTGACAGTGAATCTCTTGCCAAAGCGATGGAAATCATGCAGAATTTATCAATGGAGGGAAATAAACTGGTAGGGATTATTTCACATGTCGATGAGCTGAAAGATCAGATTGATCAGAAGATTCAGGTAACCCGTCATAAAGATGGAAGTATGGTGAAATTAATATATTAATAGAGAAAGTTTGTAAATCCGTATTGACAAAATAAAATTTTATTATATAATTTAAATGCGAAATAAAATTTCACAACGAAAAGATTATTTAACTTTCTTTTTTGCGAAAAAGAAAAAAATACTTTCATAATAGGTTGTGACAAGGTATAATAAACAAAGATACAATTTAGAAAGAGGTGTAAGTGGTGTATAAAATCCTAAAGAAGACGAAGCTGAACGGCTTAGTTGAGATGATGGAGATTCATGCTCCATATGTAGCGAGAAAATGCGAACCAGGACAGTTTATTATCATAAGAGTAGACGAAGACGGAGAAAGAGTTCCTTTGACGATTGCTGATTATGACAGAGAAAAAGAAACTGTTACGATTATTTATCAGATTGTTGGATATAGTACAGAATTGCTCAGTAAGAAAGAGGAAGGAGATTATGTACAGGATTTCGTTGGACCGTTAGGACAGCCTTCCCCGTTACATAAATGTGACCGTGTAATTGGAGTTGCCGGCGGTGTAGGAGCAGCTCCGCTTTATCCGCAGCTGCGCAAATTATCCAAGATGGGAGTTCCTGTCGATGTGATTATTGGAGGCAAAAGCGCGGAATTCGTTATTTTGAAAGAATTATTTGAAGAATTTTGTGATAATGTTTATATTGCAACCGATGACGGAAGTCTTGGTACCAAAGGGTTTGTTACCAATGTTTTGGAAGAAAGAATCAATTCCGGAACTAAGTATGATGAAGTAATTGCAATCGGACCGCTCATCATGATGAAAAATGTGGTGAAGATCACAAAAGAATATAATATTCCAACCACCGTATCTCTGAATCCGATTATGATCGATGGAACAGGAATGTGCGGCGGCTGCCGTGTTACTGTTGGCGGAGAGACAAAGTTCGCTTGTGTTGACGGGCCTGATTTTGACGGATTTAAAGTTGATTTTGATGAATGTATGCAGCGTCAGGGCATGTTCAGAGAAGAAGAGCATCAGTGCAAAATCGGAAGGGGGATGTAAATCATGGCGAATATGAGTCTTAAAAAAGTGGCAATGCCGGAACAGGATCCGAACGTCAGAAATAAAAACTTTGATGAGGTTGCCCTTGGATATACAAAAGAGATGGCAATGGAAGAAGCGACCCGATGCTTAAACTGCAAGAACAAACCTTGTGTCAGCGGATGCCCGGTCAATGTACCGATTCCGGAATTTATTCAGAAGGTAGCAGCAGGAGACTTCGAAGGTGCGTATGAAGTCATTACAAGTGAGAATGCGCTTCCTGCAATCTGTGGACGTGTCTGTCCTCAGGAGAACCAGTGTGAAGGCAAATGTGTCCGCGGAATCAAAGGTGAGCCGGTAGGTATTGGACGTATGGAACGTTTTGTCGCAGACTGGCATATGGCCAATGCAAAACCTGCAGAAGTCAAGATTGAAAAGAACGGAAAGAAAGTCGCTGTTGTAGGATGCGGACCGGCAGGCATCACATGTGCCGGAGAGCTGATCAAGAAGGGATATGATGTAACGGTCTTTGAAGCTCTTCATAAGCCAGGCGGAGTATTAAGTTATGGAATTCCTGAATTCCGTCTGCCGAAAGATCTGGTGGCAAAAGAGATTGAAACCGTGGAAAAATTAGGCGTGGATATTGAGACAAATGTTATTGTAGGACGTTCTGTTACGATTGATGAACTGATGCAGGACGGATATGAAGCCGTTTTTGTGGGAAGTGGAGCAGGACTTCCGAGATTCCTTAATATTCCTGGTGAGAACCACCTTGGGGTGTATTCTGCCAATGAGTTTCTGACCAGAGTCAACCTGATGAAAGGTTACAAATTCCCAGAGTGTCCGACACCAGTTAAAGTTGGAAAGAAAGTTGCTGTTGTCGGAGCAGGAAACGTTGCAATGGATGCTGCAAGAACAGCAAAACGTCTTGGAGCAGAGGAAGTATATATCGTATACCGCCGAAGCGAGGAAGAAGCTCCGGCACGTCTGGAAGAGCTGCATCATGCCAAAGAAGAAGGAATTATTTTCAAATTCCTGAATAATCCAGTTGCGATCAAAGCAGATGAAGACGGATGGGTAAACCAGATGGAGATTGTAAAACAGGAACTGGGAGAGCCAGATGAGTCTGGAAGAAGATCTCCGCATCCAATAGAGGGATCCAATTATAATCTTGATGTGGATACCGTCATTATTGCAATCGGACAGAGCCCGAACCCACTGATTCGTCAGACAACACCGGGACTGGATACCCAGAAATGGGGAGGAATCATTGTCGATGAAGAGACGATGAAGACAAGCAAAGACGGCGTTTATGCCGGTGGAGACACGGTAACAGGAGCTGCCACCGTTATTCTTGCTATGGGAGCAGGAAAGAAAGCTGCAGCCGCTATTGATAAACAGTTACAAGGTGAATAGGAGGATTTCCATGAGCAAGGTAATATTTCAAACAGAGGTCATTGATCTGGGAGAGCAGGTGGATGCTTTTTTTGAAGAAGGAATGTTTGTGCTGTTCGGAGAAAATGTACCGGATACGTTAAAAGATTTCTGCTACTTCATTAATACAAAAGATGTAGATGGAACGATCAAGCAGGGAGACCGGCTGGCGATCGACGGAAGCGAATTTTTGATTACTGCAGTAGGGGATATTGCCCAGTCCAACCTGGAAGCTTTGGGACATTTAACGGTAGTATTCAGCGGAGCGAAAGAAGCAGGACTTCCAGGAAGCATCTGCGTAGAAGCAAAGCCAATGCCAAAATTGGTAGAAGGAAGCAAGATTTCTATTATTGAAGAGTAACAGCTGGAAGATAACAAAAAGGGGTTATTGCGATTGCAATAATTCCTTTTTTCGAAGGAACGAAAAGAGTATCTTGACACAGAGGAAAAATTTTGTTAGCATGTTTAACAATATAAATTTAGAATAAAATACAAGAAAGTGAGGAAGAAAATGGGTAAGTTAGTTGGTGAAGGGATCACATTTGATGATGTACTGTTGGTACCTGCATACTCAGAGATTATTGCAAATGATGTGGATACGAAGACACGTCTGACAAATAAGATTCAGCTGAACATTCCACTGATGAGTGCCAGCATGGATACAGTAACAGAGCATAGGATGGCAATCGCAATGGCACGCCAGGGCGGTATCGGAATCATACATAAAAACATGACGATTGAGCAGCAGGCTGAAGAGGTCGATAAAGTAAAGCGTTCCGAGAACGGAGTCATTACTGATCCATTTTCTTTATCACCAGAACATACCATTCAGGATGCAGATGACCTGATGGCAAAATATCGTATTTCTGGTGTGCCGATCACAGAAGGAACGAAGCTGGTCGGAATCATTACAAACCGCGACTTGAAATTTGAGACAGATTTTACAAAGAAAATCAAGGAATCCATGACTTCTGAAGGACTGGTAACAGCAAAAGAAGGTATTACACTGGAAGAGGCCAAAGAAATCCTTGGAAAGGCAAGAAAAGAAAAACTTCCGATCGTTGATGATGATTTTAACTTAAAAGGACTTATTACGATTAAGGATATCGAAAAACAGATCAAATATCCGAATGCTGCAAAAGATGAGCAGGGAAGACTTTTATGCGGAGCTGGTGTCGGTATCACGGTGGATGTTCTTGACCGTGTTCAGGCCTTGGTAGATGCTCATGTAGATGTAATCGTAGTAGACTCTGCTCATGGACATTCTGCTAATGTTCTTAGAGTTGTGAGAATGATAAAGGACAAATTCCCTGATCTTCAGGTTATCGCAGGAAATGTTGCTACGGGATCAGGAACAAAAGCACTGATCGAGGCAGGAGCTGATTGTGTGAAAATCGGTATTGGACCAGGATCTATTTGTACGACGCGTGTCGTAGCAGGAATTGGTGTTCCTCAGATTACAGCAATTATGAGTGCTTACGAAGAAGCAAAGAAAGCAGGTATCCCGATTATTGCGGACGGTGGAATCAAGTATTCTGGAGAAATTACAAAAGCCATTGCGGCAGGAGCTGATGTCTGTATGCTTGGAAGCATGCTGGCAGGATGTGATGAAAGCCCTGGAGCATTTGAATTATATCAGGGAAGAAAATATAAAGTATACCGTGGAATGGGATCTCTGGCAGCGATGGAAAACGGAAGCAAAGACCGTTATTTCCAGACAAATGCCAAGAAACTTGTACCGGAAGGTGTAGAAGGACGTGTAGCATACAGAGGAACTGTAGAAGACACCATCTTCCAGATGATGGGAGGTCTTCGCTCCGGAATGGGATACTGCGGAGCAAAAGATATTAAAACACTTCAGGAGACAGGATCATTTGTTAAGATTTCTGCTGCGTCCCTGAAAGAAAGTCATCCTCATGATATCCATATTACGAAAGAAGCACCGAACTATAGTGTAGAGTAAATCTTACAAAAATATTAAAACTATAGGCCCTAACTTTACTTTTAAGTGGGGGAAAGTTATAATAAATAAGAATCATGTCAGTGTTATGACATGATTCTTATTCACATTTAGGGAGAAATTTTCTCAGGAAAGGCTTAAGGGAGGGTAGGCTGATATGAATCAAAAAGACTATGTTTTAAGAGTAGTGCCAAAATATGCAGTTCTTCCTTTGATTTCTGCTTTTATTCTTAATATGGCAGTCTACGCAGGGACAATGGCCCTTTGCGGAGGACTGTACCATCATGATTTTACAACGGCATTTGACCGTGCAGTTCCGCTGATACCGGAGTTTACCAGTATCTATCTGATCTGTTACATTTTCTGGATAGCTAATTACATAATGATTGCGAGGATCGGAAAAGAGCATATGTATCGCTTCCTGATAGGAGATTATCTTTCTAGGATCATTTGCGGTTTGTTTTTTGTATTTTTGCCGACCACTCTGGTGCGTCCGGAGATTGTGGGAAATAGTTTTTGGGATCAGGTCCTGAAATTGGTTTATTCAGTGGATCAGTCGGCGAATCTGTTTCCATCCATACATTGTCTGGTAAGCTGGTTTTGCTATGTTGGAATTCGAAATCAGGAAAAGATTCCAAAATGGTATCAGAGGTTTTCTCTGATCTTTGCAATTCTTGTATGTATTTCCACACAGGTTACAAAACAGCATTACATTATCGATGTGTTTGGAGGCATTTTGCTGGCAGAAGGCTGTTTCCAGATTGGGCAGAGAACAAATTGGTATCAGAAGGCAGAGAAGTTTTTTGAAAAAATCTGTCATCTGTTTTCTGGAAAAGAGCACAGAAAAACAGAAACCGGGAAATTATCAGAAGCAAAGGATTAGGCTGTTATGAAAAGCAAAAAAAGCATGATTGGCAATGTGGTATTCTTTCTGGGCTTGTTTGGACTGACTGCATACGCTGTTTTAAAGGGAAAAGAAATATCGCAGCTGATTCGTGTTATGCATTCGGTACGTCCGGTATATTATGCCGCAGGCTTTGTGTTCATCAATCTGTTTGTATGGTGTGAGTCTTATATTATTTACAGAATGCTTCGGGTTCTGCAGTATCAGCAGGTTCCAAAAAGAAACTGCATAAAGTATTCTTATGTAGGCTTCTTTTTCAGCTGTATCACACCGTCCGCGTCAGGCGGTCAGCCGGCGCAGCTGTATTACATGAATCGGGATAAGATAGATGTGTCAGTGGGAGCAGTTATTTTATTGATCGTAACGATTCTCTACAAGTTTGTGCTTGTTTTTTTGGGAATTTTGATTTTTGTGTTCCGGCATTTTCTGATCTCGGATTATATTCAGAGAGCGGCATTTTTCTTCTATCTTGGAATGGTACTGAATGTGATTTGTGTGGCTGTAATGTTTTTGCTGGTATTTCAGCAGACGCTTGCAAGCAGAATGATATTTGCCCTGGTGAAGGGGCTTGAGAAGATTCATATTCTGAAGAGAAAGGAAGAGAGGATCCGGAAACTGGAAGATTCTATGATAGAGTATCACAAAGCCGCATCGGTGATACAGGAGCATAAGAAACTGATCATCAGTATGTTTGGAGTTACATTGGTGCAGAGACTCATCCATTTTTCCATTACGTATCTGATTTATCGGGGACTGGGGCTTTCGGCTCTTGGAATTGTGGATGTTATAGCTCTTCAGTGTGTGATTTCCATTGCGGTTGATATGCTGCCTCTGCCGGGAGGGATGGGAATTAGTGAAGGATTATTTTTGAGTATTTTCCAAAAGATTTTTACCGGCGGACTGTTGTATCCGGCAATGCTTTTAAGTCGCGGAATCAGCTATTACACGCTTCTTCTCATTAGTGCGGTCATGACCTGTGTAGCTCAAATAACGATAAAACGAAAGGAATAAAGAGGATTTTGGTATGATAGGATTTTATAATGTCTCAGTAATTTTAACGTATTTAGGAGTCGTCAGTGCTGTATGGGGCATGACGGCGGCTGTTCATGGAAACTTTAAGGTAGCATTGTTTTGTCTGATGCTTTCAGGACTGACTGATATGTATGACGGAACAATCGCGAGGAAGATCAAGAGAAGTGAAGACGCGAAAAAATTCGGAATTGAAATTGATTCCCTATGTGATTTAGTGTGCTTCGGAGCGTTTCCGGTGGTGATCGGCTTCTCTCTCGGAATGGATTTTTGGTATGCAAGGATTGCGTATATACTGTATCTTTTGGGAGCTGTTATACGACTGGCATATTTTAATGTAACAGAAGAGCAGCGTCAGGCTTCCACGGCGGCAAGACGAAAACATTATCAGGGTCTGCCCGTAACATCGGTGGCATTGATTCTTCCGATTGTCTATCAGATTCGGAGATTTTATCCAGAACAGTTTCCGTATATTTATGTTTTGACGATTTTTATCATTGCTCTGTTATTTGTAATTGATTTTAAAGTATTTAAACCAGGGAAAAAGTGTATGCTTGGTTTTGTATTCATTGGAGCAATCATCGCCATTAAAATGTTTTGTTTATAAATACAGGAGAAAAATATGAAAGATATACAGAGTGTAAAAAAGACGCTGAATCAGAAAACAGATGGGGAAGCTGCCCAGGATCGTCTTTTGCATCTGCTGTATTGTACCGCTGCGGGGCGCGTGGGGCTTAAGATTCTTACAAAGCCCTGGATTTCAAAGTTAGGGGGAGCTTTTATGAGTTCTCCCTTTTCGGTTGGTATGATCAGCAGATTTATTCAGGAAAATCAGATTGATATGAGTCAGTATGAACAAGTTCGGTATCGGTCATATAATGATTTTTTTACACGGAAAATTCGGCCGGGTATGAGGCCTCTGCCCAAAGATCCAAATATTTTGTTCAGCCCATGTGACTGTAAGGTTAGTGTTTATCCGTTGGATAAAGAGGGTTCTTTTGTAGTAAAAGATACAGAATATACAGCTGCGTCTTTGTTAAGAAGTAAAAAGATTGCAGGACATTTCTGCAATGGATACGCAGTCGTCCTGCGTCTGACGGTGGATGATTATCATCGTTACTGCTACATTGATGATGGGATTAAAAGTGATAATTTTTTTATCCCAGGTATTTATCATACGGTAAATCCGATTGCCAATGATCATGTAAAAATCTATAAAGAGAATGCCCGAGAATTTACCATGATGAAGACAAAACATTTTGGAAATGTTGTCCAGGTAGAAGTGGGGGCTCTTATGGTGGGGCGGATTAAAAATCATGATGAAGCAGGAAATATGAGGAGAGGCGAAGAAAAAGGATATTTTGAATTTGGAGGTTCTACAATAGTTTTGCTGCTCCAGAAGGATCGGGTCAGAATAAGAGAAGAACTGATAGAACAGACGAAAAATTTTTGTGAGACAAAGATTCTTCAAGGAGAAATACTGGGAAGAGCTGTTTTTACAAAAAATTGATATAATCTAAAAAGGAGAAAATCTATGGATCACAGAGTCATATTCCATATTGATGTAAATTCTGCTTTTTTAAGCTGGGAGGCAGTATACCGCTTGAAACAGTCGGCGGAAGCAGTAGATTTACGGAAAATCCCTGCAATTATCGGAGGAGATGAAAGCAGAAGACATGGGATTGTTTTAGCGGCATCTCTTCCGGCTAAAAAATATGGAATCCGGACCGCAGAGACGATAAGAGAAGCTGTGACAAAATGCCCGGATTTGACTTTGTGCCGCCCCAGATATTCCTTGTATCAGGAATATTCCAGGGCATTTGTAAAGGAAGCTTTGAAGTTTTCACCAGTTCTGGAACAATATAGTATTGATGAGGTATTCTTGGATATGACGGAAACCATACATTCTTATGTCAGCCCTTATGAAGCCGCCGTCCTGCTGAAAGACAAAATCAGGGAGCATCTTGGATTTACGGTGAATATCGGGGTTGCACCCAACAAGCTTTTGGCCAAGATGGCATCAGATTTTGAAAAGCCGGATAAAGTACATACCCTGTTTCCGGAAGAAATTCCGGAGAAAATGTGGCCCCTTCCGGTGAAAGACCTGTTTCTTGTAGGAAAAGCGACGCAAAAGAAATTGAGTCTTCTTGGAATTCGTACGATAGGGGAACTGGCTCAGATGGATCTTAAGATGCTGAAGGCCCATGTGGGAAATAAACATGGGCAGACACTGTATAATTATGCCAGGGGAATTGATTTGTCACCGGTAGATTCGGAAGAGGCATTGAACAAGGGATATGGAAACAGCATTACGCTGGCAAAAGATATTGTTTCCCTGGAGGAGGCTGACCATGTGCTCATTTCTCTGTCAGAAATGGTGGCCTCCAGGCTGCGAAAGGATCGTGTGAGGAGTTCTTGTATCTGCGTGGAGATTAAAGGCACTGATTTCAGGAGGAGTACGCATCAGAGAAAATTAAGGACGCCAACAGATATTACGGATGAAATTTCCAGGACTGCAAGAGAGCTTTACCGGGAAAACTACACAGGCAGATCTGTCCGGCTGATTGGAGTTCGGGCTACAGACATCACTCAGGAAGAATTTGCACAGCTGGATTTGTTTGAGGAGGAAAAGAAAGAAAAGCTCAGAAAATTGGATGCTTCTATTGATATGATTCGTGAAAAATTTGGGAAAGATTCTGTTCAAAGAGCCAGTTTTCTAAAAGGCGATATTGATCATATGACGGGCGGACATCGAGAATAAAATAAGAATGAAATTATTTGTTAATAAAAATTTAACAATTGAAACACTTGATTAACATAATAAAACTTGGTATAATCTGCGATAAAAGAGAATTGTCGAAAACGGACTTTACCGGAGGGTTTTATGAGAATCATGAAAAGAACCGGCAAATATCTTGCCGCAATTTGTTTCAGCATACTGATGACAGCACAGCCGACAGCAGCAAAGGCAAATGAGACGCCAAAGACAAAAGAATTGAATGTGGTATATTATAATCAGGCAGATTATCCAGGGGAGAAGATAGGGGGCAGCACGATCCAGGCAGCCGGATGCGGACCGACTTGTGTTGCGGTTTGCTATAGTTCTTTAACTGGAAAGAAGGCTGATGTACCGAAGATGTGTGATCAGGCATATGAGAATGGATGGTATTTTACTGGACAAGGATGTACTCATAATGTGATCCCTGGACTTTGTGATATGTATGGTCTGGACTGTACTGGATTGGGAATGGATATTCAGGCTATTGAGAAAGCTTTGCGTGCAGGACACCCGGTCATTGCGCTGATGGGACCAGGAGACTTTACGGATAATGGACATTTTATTGTCTTGACAAAGATGGTCGGAGAGGACAAGGTTCAGGTGGCAGACGTAGGAAGCCGGGCAAATACCGCGAAGACATGGTCCCTGAAAGAAGTGGTCAGCCAGGGAAAACAGGGAGCAAAAGTAGGCGGTCCATTCTGGGAAATCAGCAAAAGAGAAAAGAAAACAGAAAAAGTTGATTATAAGGAAAAAGTACAGCAGGAACAGGAACAGCTGAATGCAGTACCGACTGCGATTGAAAATATTATACATGAATAAACTACAAAAGACAGTATCTTTGAATGTTTTTTCGAAATATTGATACACTCCCTTTTAAGTAGACAGTGAAATGGAAAAACTGTTTATTTAGAAGGGAGTTTTATTATTTTCAAAAATATTATCTGAGATAAGAGAAAAGTTCATTGGAACATTTCAGCTTTTCATTTTTGTATTCTTTTTATGGAAAAGAGAAAAATAAACAGTTAAAAATATGCAGTATCTATAATAATATGATAAAAGAATAAAAAATATTGGTAAAAACATATAAAAACATTTCCCAAAATATAAATTTTGTGTTACAATTAGTCCAATGACATATGATTTGACAATATGTATTTAGGAGGTATAAACATGTCAACAAAATGGGTTTACAAATTTAGCGAAGGAAACGCTGATATGCGTAATCTTCTTGGCGGAAAAGGTGCCAATCTGGCAGAGATGACCGGATTGAATCTGCCAATCCCTCAGGGCTTTACTGTAACCACGGAAGCCTGCACAAACTATTATGAGTGCGGAGAGAAGATCAGTGATGAGGTTGCAGACCAGGTATATGCAGCAATGGCAGATCTTGAAAAGATTCAGGGCAAGAAATTCGGAGACCTGGAAGATCCTCTTTTAGTATCTGTTCGTTCCGGAGCTCGTGTCTCCATGCCTGGTATGATGGATACGATCCTGAACTTAGGTTTGAATGATGAAGCAGTGGAAGGATTTGCAAAGAAGACAGGAAATCCTCGTTTCGCATATGATTCTTATCGTCGTTTTATCCAGATGTTCGCTGATGTCGTAAAAGAAGTGGACAAAGATAAGTTTGAAGAAGTTCTGGATCAGATGAAAGCCGAGAAAGGTGTAGAATATGATACAGATCTTGACGCAGATGATATGAAAGAAGTTATCAAGAGATACAAAGCAATCTATAAGACAGCTTTGGGAGAAGATTTCCCACAGGATCCGAAAGTTCAGTTATTTGAGGCAATCAAAGCTGTGTTCCGTTCTTGGGATAATCCGCGTGCCATTTACTATCGCCGAATGAATGATATTCCTGGAGACTGGGGAACAGCTGTTAATGTACAGACTATGGTATTCGGTAACATGGGAGATACATCAGGAACAGGTGTTGCGTTTACAAGAAACCCATCTACAGGTGAAAAACAGATTTATGGTGAATATCTGATCAATGCTCAGGGTGAAGACGTTGTTGCCGGTGTTCGTACACCACAGCCGATCAGCAAGTTAAAAGAAGACCTGCCTGAGTGCTATGACCAGTTCATGAGCATTGCTCATACACTGGAAGAGCATTATCGTGATATGCAGGATATGGAATTCACGATTCAGGAAGGCAAATTATACTTCCTTCAGACAAGAAATGGTAAGAGAACTGCAGCAGCAGCACTTCGTATTGCGTGTGAGTTAGTAGATGAAGGAAAGATTACAAAAGAAGAAGCTGTATCCAGAGTAGAAGCGAAATCCCTGGATCAGTTATTGCATCCAAACTTTGATCAGGAAGCTTTAAAAGCAGCAGTACCGATCGGACAGGCTCTTCCTGCTTCTCCAGGAGCTGCAGCCGGTAAAGTTTACTTTGACGCAGAAACAGCGAAGATCCATCATGAAGCAGGATTAAAAGTTATCCTTGTTCGTCTGGAGACATCTCCGGAAGATATCGAAGGAATGCATGCGTCTGAAGGTATCCTGACAGCCCGCGGAGGAATGACATCTCATGCAGCTGTAGTTGCCCGTGGTATGGGAACAGCCTGCGTAGCAGGATGCGGAGATATTGAATTCGCAGAAGACGGAAAATCTTTCACATTAGGAGGAAAGACAGTACAGGAAGGAGATTACATTTCTCTGGATGGTTCTACAGGTAAGATTTATCTTGGTGAAGTACGTACAGTGCCTGCAAGCATCAGCGGTAACTTTGACCGCCTTATGAAGTGGGCAGATGAGATTCGTACATTACAGGTAAGAACAAACGCAGATACACCTGCAGATGCTTTGAATGCAGTAAAATTCGGTGCAGAAGGTATTGGACTTTGCCGTACAGAGCATATGTTCTTTGATGCAGAGAGAATTCCAAAGATTCGTCGAATGATTCTTTCTACTACGAAGGAAGCAAGGGAAGTTGCATTGAATCAGCTGATTCCTTATCAGAAGAAAGACTTCAAAGAATTATATGAGGTAATGGAAGGAAGACCGGTCACAATCCGTTTCTTAGATCCGCCTCTTCATGAGTTCCTTCCTAATACAATGGAAGAGATCACAGCTCTTGCACAGGATATGGGAGTTACAGTAGAAGAAATCAATATGAGACGTGCAGCTCTTCATGAGTTTAACCCAATGATGGGTCATCGTGGATGCCGTCTGGCAGTTACTTACCCAGAGATTGCCAAGATGCAGACAAGAGCCGTTATGGAAGCTGCCATCGAAGTAAAACAGGAAAAAGGATATGACATCGTTCCTGAAATCATGATCCCATTGGTAGGAGAAAAGAAAGAGCTTGCGTTCGTTAAGAATGTAGTTGTTGAGACAGCTGAAAAAGTAAAAGCATACTATGAGTCTGACATTCAGTACAAAGTTGGTACTATGATCGAGATTCCTCGTGCTGCACTTCTTGCTGACGAGATCGCAGAAGAAGCAGAATTCTTCTCCTTCGGAACAAACGACTTAACACAGATGACATTCGGATTCTCCCGTGATGACGCTGGTAAGTTCTTAGATGCATACTATGATAACAAGATTTACGAGTCTGACCCATTTGCAAAACTGGATCAGAAAGGTGTAGGTCAGTTAGTTGAAATGGCAGCTAAGAAAGGAAAAGCAACTCGTCCGGATATCCATCTTGGAATCTGTGGAGAGCATGGTGGAGATCCATCAACGATCGACTTCTGCTACAGAGCAGGACTGGATTATGTATCCTGCTCACCATTCCGTGTACCAATCGCAAGACTGGCAGCTGCACAGGCAGTTATCAATAATAAATAATACGATCGATCGCAAAAGCATTGATTGTATTTGGACGGCACATCATCTGTGTGGATGAGTGCCGTCCGTTTTTTCTATCAGATCACAGGAGGAATGCCCATGGCGGATATGCAAAGAACCAAAGAGAGGATGAAATATCGGCTGGCAGAAGCGATGAAAGAATGTATGAGACATTCGCCGGTGGAAAAGATCACCGTAAAAGAGATTACGGAAACATGCGGAACGACAAGGCAAACTTTTTACCGGAATTTTCAGGATAAATATGATCTGGTAAACTGGTATTTTGACAAGATCCTTCTGGAATCCTTTGAGCATATGGGAGAAGGAAAGACAGTCCGGGAAGGACTGGTCAATAAATTTCATTACATTGAAAAGGAAAAGCTGTTTTTTAAGGCTGCTTTTAAAAATGATGATCAGAATAATCTCAGGGATCATGATTTCCATCTGATTCTTAAGTTTTACACGGAAAGGATAGAGCAAAAGTCCGGACGGACCATGTCAGAGCATTTAAGATTTCTTCTGGAAATGTATTGTCAGGGCTCTGTTTATATGACAGTGCAGTGGGTGTTCGGAAGGATAGAAGGAACGCCGGAACAGCTGGCGGAATCTCTGATCGCTGCTATGCCGGAAGAACTGGCAGGCGTGTTTAAGGAACTGGAACTTTTGTAAATGTGACAGATTGCTCCTTTTGTAACTTTTTATTTTCACTGGATATTGTTAAAATATAAACAGAGTAAGCTGGAGGGAACCGGCGGACAAAAATAAAAAAGAAAAGGAGAATGATGATTATGGCAGACAGAATTATGCTGAATGAAACATCCTATCATGGAGCAGGAGCAATCCAGGAGATTGCTGCAGAAGCAAAGGCAAGAGCATATAAAAAGGCTTTTGTATGTTCTGATCCGGATCTGATTCAATTCGGTGTGACAGGAAAGGTAACCAATGTGCTGGATAATGCAGGACTTGCTTATGAAATTTATTCTGATATCAAAGCAAACCCAACGATTGAGAATGTGCAGCATGGTGTTCAGGCATTCAAAGATGCTGAGGCAGATTATATTATTGCAATCGGCGGCGGTTCTTCCATGGATACGGCAAAGGCTATAGGTATTATCATTGCCAATCCGGAGTTTGAAGATGTAAGAAGCCTGGAGGGAACAGCGCCTACGAAGAATCCATGTGTTCCGATCATTGCAGTCCCAACAACAGCAGGAACAGCTGCAGAAGTAACGATCAACTATGTAATTACAGATATTGAAAAGAAAAGAAAGTTTGTATGTGTTGATCCTCATGATATGCCGGTCATTGCAGTTGTTGATCCGGATATGATGGCATCTATGCCAAAAGGTCTGACAGCATCTACCGGTATGGATGCTTTGACACATGCCATTGAAGGATACACAACAAAGGCAGCATGGGAGATGACAGATATGTTCCATCTGAAGGCAATTGAAATCATTTCCAGATCTTTGCGAGGCGCGGTAGCCAATGAAAAAGAAGGACGCGACGGCATGGCTCTTGGACAGTATATTGCGGGAATGGGCTTCTCCAATGTAGGATTAGGAATTGCCCATTCTATGGCACACACACTTGGGGCTGTATATGACACGCCGCATGGTGTTGCCTGCGCAATGATGCTTCCAATTGTCATGGAATACAATGCAGACTGTACAGGAGAAAAATATCGTGAGATCGCAAGGGCAATGGGAGTCAAAGGAGTCGATGCTATGTCTCAGGAAGAATACCGCAAAGCAGCGATTGATGCAGTACGTCAGCTTTCAGAAGATGTAGGAATTCCGGCAAAGCTTGAAGCAATTAAAGAAGAAGATCTCGATTTCCTTGCAAATTCAGCGCATGAGGATGCATGTGCTCCGGGCAACCCAAAAGATGCAAGTGTAGAAGATCTGAAAGAGCTGTTCAAAAAGATTATGTAGTTTATTTTTGTACAAATATGAATAAAAAGGGGCAGGCCGCTGTTTTGCATTTATGTAAGACAGCGGCGTTTTATAATAATGAAGGAACAGGCAAGAAAAAAATTCGTTTCATAATTTATATATGAAATGGAAATAGTATATAGAGGATGTTAACTTGAATTAATTTTTATATTCCCCTATGGAAGACCGAAGCTGGATTTTAGGTTTCGGTCTTTTCCATTTTATGAGAAAGTATTTTGGCATGATATAATAGGAAAAATATGTCAGTATTTGAATTAGCTGTCTGTTTAAAAAATACAGGACGACGGCGGTCATAGGCGGCCGTCTTTTCTTTTGCCTTTTTCTTAAGTCTTCCACAAATATCTTTCTTCTCCAATGATGCAAAACAAATAAATTTTTGGTATTAACATGTGAAAAAGAATTGACATATCTGTTATAACTGTATATACTGTACATATACAGTAGAAACGAAATAAATATTGAAAGGAGGGATTCCTCTGAAGATCATTATCAGCAACGCAAAAGGTGAGCCGATCTACGAACAAATTTATAAACAGATGAAGGACATGATCATCGCAGGGAAACTAAAAGAGGGAGATATGCTCCCGTCAATTCGGGGATTGGCCAAAGATCTTAGAATCAGTGTCATTACAACAAAGAGAGCTTATGATGAACTGGAAAAAGATGGATTTATTAATTCAGTTGCAGGGAAAGGGTCTTTCGTGGCAGAGAAGAATCTAGAATTAATCCGGGAAGAAAATTTAAAGAAAATAGAAGAATACATGGAAAGAATCTGGGACCTTGCAAGGGTCTGCGGGATATCAGAAGATGAGATCACAGAGATGTTTCAGATCATGAGAAAGGATGTGAAAGAATGAATGCCATAGAGTTAAGTCATGTAGAAAAAAATTATGGGCAGTTCCAAATCAGAGACCTGAATCTTGTCCTTCCGTCCGGATATATTATGGGATTGATTGGGGAAAACGGGGCAGGGAAAAGTACAACGATCAAGATGATTCTAGATCTTGTGAAAAAAGATCAAGGGGAAATCAAAGTCTTTGGAAAAGACATGAAAGAATCTGTAGTAGAAAATAAGGAAGACATAGGAATCGTGCTGGATGAATCACAGTTTCCTGATGGAGTAACGATCGATCAGGTGAATAAAATCATGAGAAATATCTACAGAAAGTGGGATGAAGAAGAATTTTATCGATTAACTGACTATTTTTCTCTTCCGAGAAAGAAGAAGCGTTTTAAGGAATTTTCCCGGGGAATGCAAAGAAAGCTATCCATCGCAGTTGCCATGTCACATAATGCGAAGCTGCTGATACTGGATGAGCCGACCAGCGGATTGGATCCTGTCGTTCGGGATGAAATTCTGGAATTGTTCAATGATTTTACCCGGGAGGAAGATCATTCGATTCTGATTTCCTCTCATATTGTCGGGGATTTAGAAAAGCTGTGTGATTATGTTGCATTTATCCAGAAAGGAAAACTGGTGATTTGCGAGGAAAAAGATCGGCTTCTGGAATCCTATGGTATTTTCAAATGTTCTAAGGATGAATTAGAAGAGCTGGATTCTCAGGCCATCGTGGGATTGCGGGATTATGGATATGGTGTGGAGGTTTTGGCAAAGAAATGCCTGCTTCCAGAACAATATCAGACGGAAGTACCGTCACTGGAAGATATTATTATCTTTTTATCCAAAAAAGAAAGGAGAGGAAGCCGATGAAAGGATTATTGCTAAAAGACTGGTATGAAATATGTTATCAATACCGATGGTTCTTGATTTTGCTGTCTGTTGCAGGTTTTTCTTCTGCTACAGGACTAGGAAATGCTACATTCTGGGGATGTTATATGATGATCCTGGTCGCTATGATTCCACTAAATACTATGGGGTATGATGAAAAAAGCGGGTGGCAGGAATACAGCAGGTGTTTTCCGATTTCTCCGAGAAAGCTGGTATTGGAAAAATATCTTTTAGGGGTCATTGCCCAGATTGCGGCAGTTGGAATATATCTCTTGTTTTCGGCAGTTTTCTATTTCATTCCGGGAGTAGGAAATACAGGGAGAGAATTTTTTATGATTCTGGCGGCCATGATTACAGTGGGATTTTTTCCTTTGGCATGGATGCTTCCTCTTAATATCCGGTTTGGACTGGAAAAAGCAAGAGTGTATTTTATCTTCTTTATAATTGTTGTATCCATTGGAATAGGGGTAATTTTTTCCGGAGCAGAAGATATTCCTATGGTAAAAAATCTGATGGCAGGAATCAATCTGGATATGCTTTGCTGGCAGCTTCCATTGGCTGCGGTTCTTTTCCTGGCAGCAACTTATCCTCTTTCTGTCTGGCTGTATAATAAGAAAGAATGGTAGTTTACAAGGTTATGTTTTTGCTGACAGAAGTAATCCAAAATAATTTCATAAATGAACATTGTCTCTTATGCTTTGGTCGGGTATAATAAGAGAGTCAGGCGCAGGCTGCTTCAGATAAATGAAACAGCCTGTGTTTGCGAAAAAAGACAGGACATCTGTTTCAGGAAGAAAAAGAAGGTGAAGGATCCATGACAAAAAAGATGACAATGGCAGATATCGCGGAGTTGTCAGGTGTTGGGAAGAGTACGGTATCTCGGTTTTTTAATGGCGGCTATGTAAAGCAGGAAACGAGAGACAAGATTCAGAAAATAATAGAAGAATACAACTATAAGCCGAATACGTTTGCCAGGTTAAAGGCAAAACAGAGCAGGCTGATTGGGGTTATAGTACCGACGCTGAATTCAAAGATTACCGGACGCGTTGTCACCAGCATTGACCGTTACCTTAGAGATAAGAATTATACCACATTGATTCAGAGTTCTGATCATGATATTGATCAGGAACTGGAAAATATACAGCGTCTGATCCAGATGAATGTAGATGGAATTCTGATCAGTTCGATTGCAATTACAAAAGATCACCGGGAATTATTTGCGGAGACTCATATACCGATTGTAGTCTTGGCTCAGGAGTACGAGGAAGGAATTTCAATTATTGACGATGATTATAGTGCCGGAAGATATATGGGTGCCTATATTGGAAAGACAGGACATCAGAAAGTGGGATATATCGGAGTCTATGAGACAGACATAGCAGTAGGAGTTCGGCGAAAAGAGGGTGTGATCGATGGACTGAAAGAATATGGAATTACGGATTTGGTGATTGGGAAAAGTGATTATAGTTTTATTGGAGGACAGACAGTAGCCCGGGAGATTCTGGAGAAAGATCCGGATGTAGATGCGATGATCTGTGCGACAGACCGGCTGGCTTTTGGGGCTTATAAGATTCTGCAGGAAGCAGGAAAGAGGATACCGGACGATGTTTCCGTGGTTGGGTTCGGAGGATATGATGAAAGCGCCCTTCTGACACCTGAACTTACCACATTAAAGTTTGATTCTTATGGCATGGGATATTTTGGAGCGGAAACGATTTTAAAAATGATTCAGAAAAAACGGGTTTCTAAGAAACAGGTAGTTGATTATGAGTTTATTAAAGGGAAAAGCGTAAAAGATCATAGGTGTTAAGAAAATACAGATTTATAATAAATAAAAACTTCTTTTTATGCAGATGACAGAAAAAAGCTGTGTCTGGGTCAAAGGGAGTTTTTGTTTTTTGGAGAATTTTAGAGCTTTAATTTTATAGAAAAATTTCTGTTAATACTGCTGCAATCTTTTTGGAAAAAAGGACAGGGGTATGATATGATGATGGCAGACAATAAAATCAGAAAGGAGAGAGGTTAGATGAAACTGATCCATATTGCGGATGTACACTGGGGCGCAGAACCGGAGAGGGATAAGCCCTGGGGAAAGGATCGGGCGAAAGAAATTAAAGAAACATTTCGCAGAGTTCTCCAGCGGGCAAAGAAACAGGAAACCGATCTGCTGCTGATTTCTGGTGATTTTTTTGAGCGGCAGCCGTCGCTTACGGATATACGGGAGGTAGATTATCTGCTGAAACAGCTGAATCATACTAAGACAGTTTGGATCGCAGGAAATCATGATTATCTGAAAAAGGGGACAGGGCTGGAGGCGTATGAATGGGAATCAGATACGTTTTTTTTAAAGGGACCGGAATTAGAAAAAGTAAGTTTTCCTGAACTCAATGCGGCAGTCTATGGATTCAGTTATTGGCAGGATCAGATCAAGGAACCTCTTTACGATTCGCTGCAGCCAAGAGGGGAAGAGGAAATCAGTATTCTCCTGGCACATGGGGGTGATGAAAAGCATATACCGATCCGCCGAGAAAGATTAAAGTGGTCTGGATTTGATTACATTGCTTTGGGACATATCCATAAACCGGAAATGATATTTGAAGATTTGATGGCGTATGCAGGATCCCTGGAACCTTTGGATCATACAGAGACAGGGAATCATGGATTTATGGAGGGGGAAATCAGTGAGGAAAGACAGATTATCACATTTCATCCGTTTGCGAAGAGAGAATATGTCCAGACAGAAGTCTATGTAACAGAAGAGATGAGCGGGGAAGAAATACTGGATCGGATGGATACGGAAATTTCCTACAGGGGCAGTGAAAATATTCATGAAATCATACTGCAGGGGACGATGAATCCTCAGATTGAACTGGATAAGCAAAGAATACAGCAAAAATATCGTATTTCCGGAATTATAGATCAGACAAAGAGTATATGGGAAAGACGGGGATTTTCTCAAGAGGATAATCTGTTAATGCGCCAAGTGGCAAAACTATTGGAAGATGATCCCAAAGCACTGGCATATGCTATGGAAGCACTGGAATTATCAGAGGAGAGGGAAGTATGAAAATAAAAGAAATCGTCATTGACGGATTTGGAAAATTTCATGATTATCATACGGAATTTTTTGATGGGATTCAGATTATTTACGGAAACAATGAGACAGGAAAGACGACAATGCGCCAGTTTATGTATTATATGCTGTTTGGATTGGAAAAAAGCAGAGGAGCAGCTGCCAGAAAAGATGATTATACCAGATATGTGCCTGTGTATGGCGGAAGATATGGAGGGTATCTGATTGTCGAAAAGGGCGAATCCCCTTTTCGGATTCAGAGAATATTTGAGACGGGCAATCGGCAGCTGCGCTTGTTCCAGGAAGATACGATGGAAGAAATCCCGCTTCCAAATCAGACTCTTCAGGGAATATTGTATGAAAATTCAGCGGAATCATTTCAAAATACGGCATCTTTAACACAGGCAGATATCCGTACAGGAAAAGAAATGCAGAAAATTCTGCAAAATTCCATGGCTAATTTAAGAAGCAGCCAAGATGCTCGGCTGGATATTCGCAAAGCAGTCAACGAATTAAAATCCAGGAGAAGAAAAGCCCGGAAGAATCCTGTGTTTGGACGCAGTGAACAATTAAGACAGCATTTGGGAGAAGTATCGTTTCATGAAAAAGAATTAAGAGAATGCGAAGCACGGGAAGAAGCGCTTTATCGGCAGCTGCATCAAACACAAAGACTATCTTTGCTTCAGCGAATTTTACAATGGATTCGAAAGCTGTTCGGGGTTGATCAGGAAGAAATCAGAAAAAATGAAATTCGGTACAAACTGGAAGTGGTTAGTCTGGAAAAAGAACATTTGTTGGAACATAAGCGTAAAATGGAAGATTTAAAGCAGGAATATCAGTCTGCTTTGAAACAGAAAAAAGAAGCTGAGCAGGACATACACAGGATAGACCGTGCAATATGGGCCATCGAAACGGCGGCGGCGGATGTACAAAAAACTTTTGGAGAGGAACTAAATGAAAAGATATCAGATATTTTCTGCCGGATGACTGGCGGAAGATATGATAAAGTTGTGATGGATCAATCCATGGAAATGATGGTGAGACATAACGGCAGATATATAGATATGAAATATCTAAGCAATGGAACTGTAGAACAGCTTTATTTTTCTCTTCGTCTTGCAGCAGGAGAACTACTTTATGGAAAGGATGAATTTCCTTTGTTTTTAGATGATGTGTTTGGAAATTATGATGACGAAAGGCTAAAAAATACATTATCTTACCTGGCTGAAAATTGTAAGAGACAGATTATGATATTTACCGGGCGAAGAGAAGTGCTTCATATATTGGAAAAATTAGGGATTGACTTCCATGTAATTGTATTATAAAAATAAGAAGAACTGTTGTAAAACAAAAGAGGAGATAGGAAACGTATGAAAAAAAATAAATTGCTTCAGGTATCCAGATGGTTTCTTTATTTTATGATGTACTCGATAATTGGATGGCTATATGAGGTGTTTCTTGAGGTTGTTGTATATCGGTGGGGGTTTTCCAATCGAGGAGTATTGTTTGGACCCTACTGTATTATTTATGGCGTAGGTGCTTTACTGATCTTGCTGACTTTAAGCGGACTGAAAAGAAAGAAATTCTATATAGGAAAGGTATGTGTGACTCCCGTTTTGGTATTTTTAGGGATTATAGCAGTAACAACGATCACCGAACTCATAGGAAGTTATATTATGGAGGCGCTGACAGGGAGATGGATGTGGGATTATCACAGATTTGCATTTAATTTTCAGGGAAGAGTCGCGGTAAATCCAAGCATTCGGTTTGGAATCGGCGGTATGATTTTTCTATATCTCCTGCAGCCTCTGTTTGAGAAACTAATCGGGCGTCTGAGCCGGAGAGCTGTATATGGAACGGCCGGAGTTTTACTGATTGTACTGCTGATAGATCTTGTGGCAGTCATGCGATAAGCAGAAAGGTTTTAAAGAGCATCTGGTGAAACAGATGCTCTTTTTTATAAAAATAAAATATGGAACCGATACCATAAAAGTATTGACAAAAATACAATATAGCCATATAATACAAATATGGAACCGATACCACAATTAAATTAAGAAAAGGAGAGAAGATATGGATTACGCAAAGATTGCCAGTCAGGTTATCGAAAACGTCGGCGGAAAAGATAATATCAAATCCGTTCAGCATTGTGCAACACGTTTAAGACTGCAGCTTAAGAACAACGATTTAAGAAATGAAGATGCGGTCAGTGATATTGAAGGGGTAAAGGGAGTCTTCCTGACCCAGTCACAGTTTCAGATTATTTTTGGTTCAGGGCTTGTAAATTTGGTCTGCGATGAAGTTCAAAAGCAGCTGGGAGGCGATGTTGGACCAGCTGTAGATGAGGAACCAGAAGAAGAAAAAGGAAACATTATTCAAAGACTTGTAAAGGTATTAAGTGATATTTTCGTGCCGATCATTCCTGCAATCGTAGCAGGTGGTCTGCTTATGGGTATCAATAATATCCTGACGTCTGCCTTGATTGATGGAAAATCTATTATTGAATTGTATCCTCAGTGGGAAGGACTGGCAACAGCAATTAACACATTTTCAAATGCACCGTTTACATTCCTTCCAGTATTGATTGGATTTAGTGCGACTAAAAAGTTTGGAGGCAATCCATATCTTGGAGCGGCAATGGGAATGATCATGGTCCATCCGGATCTGTTAAGTGCCTACAGTATTGGTATTGCTGATCCTCCAATCTGGAATATTTTTGGATTCCATATTGAAGGAATCGGATATCAGGGAACTGTTCTTCCGGTATTGGCAGTAGCATTTATTCTTGCAACGATTGAAAAGAAATTACATAAGGTAACCCCAACATGGCTGGATAATTTAACAACGCCTTTGTTATCTATCATGGTGACTTCATTCTTGACTTTTATCATTGTAGGGCCAGTTTTAAGAGAAGCAGGTAATCTGCTTGCAGCAGGAATCACATGGCTTTATAATACACTCGGATTTGTCGGAGGCGGACTGTTTGGTCTTGCTTATGCGCCAATCTGTCTGACTGGTATGCACCACAGCTTTATCGCAATTGAGACTCAGCTGATTGCAGATGCGGTACATACAGGAGGAAGTTTTATCTTCACTACTGCAAGTATGAACAACGTGGCTCAGGGAGCAGCAGTTATCGCAGTTCTGTTCTTAACGAAGAATGAGAAAATGAAATCTATTTGTTCTGCATCTGGTGTTTCTGCTCTTTTGGGAATCACAGAGCCGGCAATGTTTGGTGTTACATTAAAATTAAAATATCCATTTTATGCAGCTATCATCGGATCTGGTGTAGGAAGTGCTTATTGTGCGGCAACAAAAGTTTTGGCACAGGCAATGGGAGCAGCTGGAATTCCTGGAATTATTTCTATGAAACCACAGGATTATCCGAACTTCCTGATCGGACTTGTTTTATCCATGGTCGTATCTGCGGCGATGACAGCAATCTTCTGGAAGAAATTTAATCTTGGAGCAGAAGAACAAACAGGCAATAAAAAAGAAACAAAAACAGAAGAAGTACAGGAAATAAAAGCAGTTACAGGACCGGAAGACCTTTATTCTCCAATGAAAGGAGAAGTTCTTCCAATCGAGAAATCCAATGACGCTGCATTTGCTTCAAAGGCCATGGGAGATGGTGTAGCAATCAATCCGGAAGAAGGTGTTATTTACGCCCCAGCAGACGGAAAGATTAGTTTAGTATTCCCGACGAAGCATGCCATCGGCATTACATTGAACTCTGGAGCGGAGCTTTTGATTCATGCGGGAATTGATACGGTAAAAATGGATGGGGAAGGCTTCGAATTATATGTAAATACAGGAGACGAAGTAAAAAGAGGCGATAAGCTGTTATCTTTCGATATGGATTTGATAAAAGAAAAAGGTTATCAGACACAGACGATGTTCTTGGTAGCAGATGCAAAAGGAAAAGAACTGGAAGTATCACCAGCTGAGAAAGCTGACAATGATAAGAAGATTATGACATTGAAATAAAAAAGATTCCAGAAAGGGAAAAAGGATGTTTGAGAAATATAAAAAAGTTCTGAAAAAAGATTATGACGCATGGTATCAAGAAAACAAAGCATACCGAGATAAAGTTGCAAAGGACCCGAGAAGGCTTAAGTTTCATCTGATGCCGGAGACAGGATGGCTGAATGACCCCAATGGTTTATGCCAGTTTCACGGAACCTATCATATTTACTATCAGTATACGCCTTTTGAACCGACAGGAGAATTGAAGATGTGGGCTCACTGCACCACAAAAGATTTTATCCATTATCGAGATTATGGTCCGGTATTATTTCCGGACCAGGATTTCGATGCCCATGGGGTGTATTCCGGATCTGCGTTTGTTGAAAATGATATGATCTATTATTACTATACAGGAAATGTGAAATACTTTGACCGGGATGATTATGATTATATTAATTCAGGCCGGGGAAGCAATACGGTTATGTTCACCAGCAAAGACGGATATCATTTTTCTGAAAAGGAGCTTCTGATGACAACAGATGATTATCCAGAAGATATCAGCAATCATGTCAGAGATCCGAAGATTTTAAAACATGATGGAAAATACTATATGATTCTGGGAGCCAGAGACCATCATAGTGTCGGAATGATTCTTTTGTATCAGTCAGAAGATTTAAAGCATTGGGAATATTTTGACCGCATTACGACAGAAGAACCTTTTGGATATATGTGGGAATGTCCGGATGTATTTGAAATCGACGGACAGCTGATTTTGACCTGCTGTCCGCAGGGTGTAAAACCGCAGGGATTTGATTTTCAGAATCCGCATCAGACAGCAGCGATGAAACTAAGTTATGACTTCGACACAAAAGAATCTAAGATTGAAGAGATTAAACTTATGGATCGAGGATTTGATTTTTATGCTCCGCAGACGTTTGAAGACGAACGGGGAAGAAGGATTTTAATTGGCTGGATGGGAATTCCAGATGCAGAGTATACAAATCCAACGACAGAAGACGGATGGCAGCATGCTTTGACAATACCGCGTCAGATTTCATTGAAAAATGGCAAATTTATTCAGGAGCCAATCGAGGAGTTAAGAAAGCTTCGCTGCGGCGGAACGAAGATGGCAGAATTTGACGAAAAAGAGAAAAAGATTTGTGATGATGTTGTTTACGAAGCAATTGTTGAGTATAATAAATGTGAAAATATGAAAATGACTTTAAGGGAAGGAATTACGCTTTCCTATGAAGATGAAGTCCTTACATTGGATCTGGGAGCGTATGGATTCGGCAGGACAACAAGAAAGGTTCATTTGAAGTCTTTGGAACAGCTGCAGATTTTTGCGGATACCACTTCTCTGGAGATTTTTGTGAACCATGGAGAGGAAGTGTTTACAACCAGAGTTTACAGCCTGAAAGGAGAAATTTCCATCCAAGGACAATGTGAAGGTATGTTGACCATCTATCCATTAAAGTCTTTTTTGATCGAAGGAGGATGCTATGAAGAATAGGTTATGTGGAATCGGAGAAGCATTGATTGACTTTATTCCAGATGTAAAGGGTCAGAGACTGAAGGATGTTCCATCCTTTACGAGAGTAGCAGGCGGAGCGCCGGCAAACGTAATCGGAGCCGTAACAAAACTGGGAATTCCATCTAAGATGCTGACAAAATTAGGAGATGATCCATTTGGAGATTATATCATTGATGTTTTAAATGATGCGGGAATTGATACATCAAATATCCATAGAGATCAGGAAGGTGAGACGGCGCTTGCGTTTGTATCACTGGCAGCAGATGGAAACCGTGATTTCAAATTTTATCGAAAGAACAGCGCAGATTTAAGATACAGTGTTGAAGATATTCCGGAAGATATTTTGGATGACTGTGGAATGATCCATTTCTGCAGTGTGGATCTCGTAGAATCTCCAATGAAACAGGCACATAAGAAATTGATCGATATGGCGATTGAAAAGGGAGTTAAAGTATCTTTTGACCCGAATCTTCGGTTTTCTTTATGGGATGATCTGGATGCTTTGAAAAAGACGGTCAACGATTTTCTTCCATATGCAGATATTGTTAAGATCTCTGACGAAGAACTGGAATTTATTACTGGAAAGAAAGATATCAAGGACGCAGTGCCGGATCTTTTGTCAGGAAGAACAAAATATGTGATTTATACCAAAGGAGCAGACGGAGCAGAAATCTATACGAAAAATGGAATGGCAGAAGCACCGGGATATTCCATTGATGTACGAGATACAACAGGTGCAGGAGACTCCTTTATCGGAGCATTTTTATTCTGTATCCTCAGAGATGAGGTAGAAGACCTTGATAGTGTAAGTAAAGACAAATTGTATGAGTATCTTGATTTTGCCAATGCCTATGCAGCAAATACAAGTACCAAAGAAGGGGCTTTGGCAGCCATGGCTACAATGGATGAAATCCAGGAATGGATCAAAAACAGAAAATAATGACAAATAAACTGCCGCAGGACGTTCAGGAGCCTGCGGCAGTTTGTTGTGCAGAAAAATCCCTCAAACCTTAGTCATTGTAGAAATTTAAAGAAGCCGTTATAATGAAGGATACAAATTATGAAAGAAAGACTGCGGAGGAAAATAAAATCTGCAAAGGAAAGGAAACATATGGCAATCAAAGAACAATTTATGAGAACAGGACTGCTTTTAGGAGAGGAAGGAATCCGAAAATTAAATGAGTCCACAGTTGCGGTGTTTGGAATTGGAGGAGTGGGAGGATTTACAGTAGAAGCATTGGCAAGAAGTGGTGTTGGTCATTTAATATTGGTGGATGCGGACAGAATATCAGAATCAAATATCAATCGGCAAATCATTGCGACTCATAAAACTGTAGGAAGACCGAAAGTTGAGGTGATGAAAGAAAGGATTAGGGAGATTAATCCGGAAGCGGTGGTAGAAACCTATCAGACATTCTTTTTGCCGGAGAATGCGGGGCAGTTTGATTTTATCTCTTACGATTATATTGTAGACGCTATTGACACAGTTACTGGAAAAATTGAGTTGGCTATTCAGGGTCAGAAAACGGGAACACCGGTTATCAGCAGTATGGGAGCTGGAAATAAATTAGATCCGACGATGTTTCAGGTGGCAGATATCTATGATACATCAGTCTGTCCTTTGGCTAAGGTCATGCGAAAAGAACTGAAAAAAAGAAACGTTTCGGCCCTTAAGGTCGTTTACTCTCAGGAAAAGGCCATGGAGCCATTGATCAGAATTTCAGAAGATGGAAAACGCCAGATTCCGGGAAGCACAGCGTTTGTACCGTCTGCTGCCGGACTGATCATAGCTGGTGAAATCATCAAAGATCTAACAAAAGTCTCAAAAAAATAGAAAAACGATTTATGGGAAAAACTCCAAAAACCATAAAAGTCAAAGAAAGATGTCTATGCACATAAAAAGTGTCTGCTTGAAGAAGATGCTGGTCTTACGTATGCATCGGATCTTCAAAGAATGCTTAAAATTCCGGAAAACCACTAGTTTAAAATGATAATAGGATCTGGTTTTCCGGAATTTTCATATGTCAGAGGTGTACGTAAATCAGATGAGTTAAAGTACAGCGTCTGAGTTTTACATAATGCCAATGGCTGCTTGTATGGCAAGACTCACAGCGGCAATGGATACCCAGCAGATAAATCCCATGAAAATTGGTTTTGCACCAGTTTTTACAAGAGAAATGATATCTGTATTAAGACCAATCGCTGCCATTGCCATGACAATAAAGAATTTACTAAGATCCTTTAACGGACTTGTAATGGAAGCCGGGAGAGCGAAAACCGTTGTGATGATGGATGCCAGCACAAAAAATAAGATGAACATAGGAAAGGCGCGCTTGAAGCTGAATGTGGAAGTGCCGTCTTTCTTTTTTCGTGCCTGGAGAATGCCAAGAACAAGGGTAATCGGAATAATAGCCAGAGTTCTGGTAAGTTTTACGATTGTTGCGGCATCCAATGTATTGCTTCCGTGAATTCCATCCCATGCGGCAGCTGTTGCGGTAACAGAAGAAGTATCATTGACTGCGGTACCGGCGAAGAGCCCAAATCCTTCGTTGGAAAGCCCTAGAGCAGCACCAAGTGAAGGGAAGATCAGCGCAGCAGCTACATTAAACAGAAAGATTACAGAAATAGACTGTGCGATTTCTTCATCATCCGCTTCAATAACAGGTGCGGTAGCTGCAATAGCAGATCCGCCGCATATGGAAGAGCCAATTCCGATCAATGTGGAAATTTTTGCATCCATATGGAGAACCCGGTAAATAATATAAGAGACAATCAGAGAAGTTGAGATTGTCGCTACAATAATCGGCAGTGACTGTTTTCCTTTGGAAAGAATATCAGAAAGATTCATTCCGAATCCCAGGAGGATGACAGCAAGCTGAAGGATTTTTTTTGATGTAAAGGTAATTCCGTCGTGGCAGATTCCTTTATCTTTTACAAAGATTGTTATGATCATTCCTGCAAGAATCGCAAATACGGGACCTCCAATGACCGGCAGAAGGTTGCCTAAAAACCATGCAGGAACAGCAATGCACAGGCAGAGCAAAAGTCCTGGAATATTTTTTGTGTTTGTTTTCATAAGATACCTCTTTTCTTTTTCGTTTGTTTGAATCGAGATATATTATACATTGACTGATACATAAATAAAAATTATAATATATTATGAAACGATAAAATAATATTATGCAAGGATTGAAAGATTATGTTAGATTACAGAATTGATACGTTTCTGGAAGTCTGTAAATTTATGAATTTCACAAAAGCTGCCCGGGCGCTGAACATCACTCAGCCTGCGGTATCTCAGCATATCAAATATTTAGAAGAGATGTATCATACAACTTTTTTTCAATTTCAAGGGAAGAAAATGACTCTGACTAAAGAAGGGAGGCTTTTTTTAAACAGTGCGAAAACTTTTCGGCATGATGAAATGTATCTTCGAAAAAAGCTGGAGGAAGTTCGGAAAGAACACGCATCCCTGGTCTGTGGGGCAACATTGACCATTGGAGATTTTGTTTTCCCTGAAGTAATGCGGCATTTTCTTCTCAAGTATCCACAGACAGATATGGTGATGGAAATTGGAAATACCCAGGAACTTTTAAAAAAGCTTGATGATGGGCAGATTGATTTTGCGGCAGTGGAAGGGTATTTTGAAAAGGACGCATACGAATACCAAGTTTGGTCGAAGGAAAAATTTATTCTTGTAGCTTCACCAGACTATCAGTTTCAGAATCAGCCAGGAAGGATTCGGGATCTGTTTGGAGAGAGACTGATTGTCCGAGAACAGGGTTCCGGTACCAGAGAAGTATTAGAGAAAAACCTACAGACGCAGAATCTGTCAATTTCTAATTTTTGCAGAAGGCATGAAATCAGCAGCATTCATGTTATTAAATCGATGGCAGAGGCTGGACGAGGCATTACCTTTTTGTATCGGGCGGCTGTCCGAAAAGAATTAGAAAAAGGCAGTTTGAAGGAAATTTTGCTGGAAGATTTCCAGGTATTTCATGACTTTAATTTTGTCTGGAGAAAGGATAGCATTTTTTCAGAAGAATATGAGAAAATATTTCATGAGTTTCAGAAATTAGGAGGGGAAATACATGAATAAAAAAAGAATGGCTCTGATTTTGCCGGGGCTCGGATATCACAGTGATAAACCTTTGCTGTATTATGCCAAGAAACTGTTTCGCAAAAGAGGATATGAAATAAAAGAAATTACATACCGCAGTCTTCCGGAATGGACAAAAGATAATCTGGATGTTATGGGGAAAATAGTAACAGATCAGGCAAAAAAGGCTTTTGATCAGATGGATGTACAGTCATATGAAGAAATCGTTTTTATTTCAAAAAGCATAGGATCCATCGCCGCGTGCAGATTGATCCATGAGTGGAAGAAAGACTGGAAGCATATTTGTTTTACGCCGGTAGAAGTAACCATTCCGCTGCTGGGGTCAGGAGAAACAATTATCTTTTCCGGAACAAGTGATCCTTTTGTGGACTGTTCAAAATTAAAGCAGGCGTGTAATGAAAAGGGGATTCCACTGTATCAGATGGATGGAGGAAATCATTCTTTGGAAACAGGTGATATTATCAGAGATATTAAGGAGCTTGGAAAGATCATGAAAAAACTGCAGCAGTCTGTCTGAAAAGAAAGACTTTTTTTCCTCAGATAAAAAGAGTAAAATGGTAAAAGACATCAAAAGGCAACGGAATGATGTGGAGTTTCTGCAAAAGGAGGAAAACGGAATATGATAACAGAGGAAGAATTGGCAGGTATGATCGATCATACCAATCTAAAGGCTTATGCTGATGATGCGGCATTTGAACAATTGTGTAATGAGGCGATGAAATATCACTTTAAGATGGTGGCAATCAATCCGGCACAGATTATCCGATGCAAAGAAAAATTAAAGGAATCACCAGTCCATGTGGGGGCGGCGATTGGATTCCCGTTGGGACAGACGACTTTGGAATGCAAAATTTTTGAGACGAAAGACGCCATTGAAAGAGGCGCTGATGAGATTGATTATGTGATCAATGTAGCAGAGCTGAAAAATCATAATTATGGACATATTGAAAGAGAAATGGAGTCAATTGTAAGAGTCTGCAGGAAAGAAAGAGTCATATCAAAAGTTATTTTTGAAAATTGTTATCTTACGAATGAGGAAAAGACGAAAGTAGCAGAGATTGCAAGAAGAGTAAGGCCGGATTTTATAAAAACATCTACTGGATTTGGAACTGGAGGAGCGACACCAGAAGATGTTGCCCTTATGAAATCTATTGTTGGAGATGATGTTAAAGTAAAGGCGGCTGGAGGTATCCGGGATTTAAAGACGGCGCTTGCTATGGTGGAAGCAGGAGCACAAAGACTAGGTACCAGTGCAGGAGTCGCAATTATCGAAGAGTATAGAAAACAATATCAGGAGGCTTGATATGAAATCACAGGCAGAGAGATTACTGAAATTTATAGAAGAAAGCCCCAGCTGTTTTCATGTTGTGGAAAGTGTGAAGAAACAGCTGACAGAGGCCGGCTTTACAGAATTAAAAGAAAAGGAAGCTTGGAATCTAGAAGAAGGAAAGGGTTATTTTGTAACACGCAATGAGAGCTCCATTGTGGCTTTTCATATTCCAAGAAAAGACTTTTTCGGTTTTCATATTGTTGCCAGTCATGGAGATTCTCCGACTTTTCGAATCAAAGATCAGCCGGAGATAGAAACAGAACAATATTATACCAAGTTAAATGTTGAAAAGTATGGCGGAATGATTTTAGATACATGGTTTGACCGTCCATTGTCTGCCGCAGGGCGTGTTATAATAGAAGAAAAAGGAAAGCTTAAAAGCCTGCTTTGCAATATCGACCGTGATCTGATGATCATTCCAAATCTTGCCATTCATATGTCTGGACGAGAACGCAAGGAATTAAATCCTCAGAAAGACCTTTTGCCGCTGTTTGGAATATCCTGTGGAAAAGAAGGATTCCGTTCTCTGTTGGCAAAAGAAGCAAAAGTTGGGAAAGATCAAATACTGTCTTACGATATGTTTTTATACAATCGTATGCCGGGAACCGTGCTGGGAGCTCAGGAAGAACTGATTGCTTCTCCCAAATTAGATGACTTGGAGTGTGCTTTTGCGTCTCTTCAGGCTATGCTAAGCGGAGAATCAAAAGATTATGTTACCATGTACTGTGTTTTTGATAATGAAGAAGTAGGAAGTCAGACGAAACAGGGAGCAGGATCTACTTTTTTGCCGGAATTGCTAAGAAGAATCTGTACTCTTGCGGGAAAGGATGAAGAAGGATATTCCATGGCGGTTGCTGATAGTTTTCTGCTTTCGGCTGACAATGCCCATGCGCTGCATCCAAATTATACAGAGAAGGCAGATCCCACAAATCGTCCGTATCTGAACAAAGGAATTGTTCTAAAATACAATGCGGCACAAAAATATACGACAGATGCGTGGTCAGGAGCAGTGGTACAGTATCTTTGCCGAAAAGAAGAAATTCCATGTCAGATTTATTATAACCGGTCGGATGTACCAGGGGGTTCTACCTTGGGAAATATTCTGACCGGACAGGTTTCCATGCGGTCTGCGGATATTGGAATGCCGCAGCTTTCCATGCATTCTTCTTATGAAACAGCCGGCGTAAAAGACCTGGACGCTATGATTCGCCTTATGACAGCCTTTTATTGCGCTGGAAAGGAAGTGGAATTTTAATGGAAGAAAAACGTCTGCAGACATCAGAAAGTCTGTTTTTGGCAGCACTGCTTGCCATTGTAGGAGGATTTTTAGATGCCTATAGTTATCTTTTAAGAGGCGGAGTATTTGCCAATGCACAGACCGGAAATATTGCCTTGCTGGGAGTATATATACAGAAACGGGATTTATCTGTGGTGATTCATTATCTGGTGCCCATTCTGGCCTTTGCGGCGGGGGTAGTACTGGTAGAAATTATGAAGAAAGTATTTAAAACCCAAAGTAAAATCCACTGGAGGCAGCGAATTGTAATACTGGAAGCAGTTCTTTTAGCCGTGGTCGGACTGATTCCTCTGGGAAGAATGGACGTAATCGCTAATGTTTTGATTTCTTTTGTATGTGCTGTGCAGGTACAGACTTTTCGAAAAGTACATGGAAATGCCTTTGCCAGCACAATGTGTACAGGAAATTTAAGAAGCGGAACAGAATCCATGTTTCAGTACGTCCAGACAAAAGACCGCATGTTTTTTTCTAAAGGACTAAAGTATTACAGTGTGATTGTGTTTTTTATCATAGGAGCTGTAATCGGAGGATTAATGGCAGACATGGCAGGACAAAAATCGGTGTTTTTATGCAGCATAGTCCTTCTTTTATCCGGGATGATCATGGTACGGGAATTTCGTAATTAGGGAGATGTAAGAAAGGGATTTGCTGTTTTACTCAAATTTAACAAAAATCCTTTTCTGGTATCCGGAAAATTTTTCATACGAAAAATGATTGAAAATAGAAATTTGTTCTTCTGTTTTTGTAGCAAAATTACAAGGAGTTTTATGAAAAGCGAAATTAGATTGTCAATAGAAGTACAATATGGAGATATGCGGGCCTCAGAGCAAAAAGTGGCCAATTATGTCCTGGATCATTTTGAAGAAATTCAAAATATGTCTCTGAAAGAATTATCGGATCTATGCGGTGTCAGCCAGCCTACTGTCCTTCGTATGGTGAGAGCGATTGGATTCTGGGGCTTTAAAGATTTTCGGCATGCGCTGATCATGGAGCTTGCAAAGAATCAGGAAATAAAAGGAATGCAGCAGCCAATGTATGGATTTTCTTTGGAAAAAGAAGATCGTCTGGAAGATGTTCCGAGGAAGATTGTTACGACAACATCTAAGATTTTAGAGGAAAATTTGAAAAGCATTTCCATCAAAACTTATAAAAAAGTAATTGATGTTCTTAACCATGCCCGAATGATTGACATTTACAGTGTGGAAAATTCCAATGTGGCGGCCCGAGATCTGCTTACGAAGCTTTTATATCTTGGATTAAACTGCCGATATATGGATGATTCTTATCATCAGAGAATTTGTGCTGGAAATCTTACAAAAGATGATGTTGCGATTGGGATTTCTTATTCTGGATGTTCTGAAGATACGGTAGAGGCAGTCAAGTCGGCAAAAAGAAGTAAGGCAACGACGATTGTAATTACAAATTTCAGAGATTCCGTGATCAGCAAATATGCGGATTTACTGATTTGTACAAGTCAGGAACAGTTATTTTATGGAGATGCAATTTTTTCCAGGACTTCTCAGCTGGCATTGGTGGATATGATTTATATGGGCCTTATAATTTCTAATTATGACAAGTATGCTCAAAAACTGGATGCCAGCAGCAGGCTGATTCAGGACAAGGCATATGAAGATTAAAATTTGTAATTTAATAACAAGTTTTCTATGTAAAGACTATGTTAAGTTTTACATCTGCTTAACATGGTCTTTATTTTTTTATGATAGTTTAAAAAAAGTCAAGTTGATATAATGACACATGTTTCAACATGAATGTCATCCGGGGAAAATACAGGGATGATCAAATGATGCGGGAAACAGGAAATGCAGAGAGATCATTGATTATGAAAGAAGGAGTTTCAATTTATGTTAAAACTGGAAAATATAAAAAAATCATATGATGGTACAACTGTCTTAGACGGAATCAATCTGGATATCCAGGATGGAGAAATTGTTTCCATCTTAGGTCCATCTGGATGCGGGAAAACAACGCTGCTGAATTTGATTCTTGGAATTACAGATGCAGACAGCGGAAAAATTATCTATAACGGAGAGGATATGACAAATGTTCCGATGGAAAAGAGGGGATTTAATATTGTATTTCAGGATTACGCCTTATTTCCTAATTTGAATGTTTATAAAAATATTACATATGGATTGAAAAACAAACCTGATATTTCTACGAAAGAAGAAGTGGAAGAACTCATTGATCTTCTGGGACTGAGAGAACATTTAATGAAAAAGATTGAACAGCTTTCAGGAGGGCAAAAACAGAGAGTAGCTTTGGCAAGGACTATGGTAATGAAACCGAAAATCCTTCTGCTGGATGAGCCGCTGAGTGCTCTGGACGGAGTTATCAAAGAATCTATCAAAGACAGGATTAAGACCATTGCCAAAGAATATCATCTGACGACGATCATTGTAACTCACGATCCGGAAGAAGCACTGACCTTATCAGACAGGATTATGATCGTAAATGAAGGAAAAATTGCACAGTTTGGTAATCCGAATGAAATCATTCATAAACCGAGCGGAGAATTTGTGGAGAAATTTATTTTAAATCAGCTTAGGATCAAAAGAAACAATATTTTTACTTTGTTTGGCGACAGAAAAAATATGACGGAAGGAAAGCAGGTTCATGTGTCATAAAAAAGACAGAACAAAAAATAGGACAGAAAAATGACAGAGAGAAAGAACATTGAAATTAAAATTATATATGGAATTATCTTACTTATTTTCCTTGGTTTTTTGATCGTACCGTTTCTGCGGCTGCTGAATCAGGCATTTTGGGGAAATGGAAGTTTTACAGTACAGTATTTTAAAGATGTGATACAGGGAATCGGATTTTTAGATGCATTAAAAAACAGTCTTATGGTATCCATAGGGAGTGCGCTGATTACAACAGTCCTGGCATTTTTGCTGGCATATACCATTTATTATACGAATGTACCGGGACCATGGAAAAAGATCATTCATGGAGTAGCTTCCCTTCCTATGCTGCTTCCCACGATTACATATGGATTTGCCATTGTTTATTCTTTTGGAAAACAGGGGCTTTTAACAAAACTGTTTGGCATTGATGTTTATATGTATGGATTTCCAGGCCTGACTTTAGGCTATGTAATTTATACCATCCCAACGGCGTTCATGCTGATTTACAATACAATGGGTTATATTGATAAAAAATTTGGTGTGGTATCAAAACTTATGGGAGATCATGCAGTGGCGAATTTTCATATTGCAGTATTAAGGCCGCTTCTGGGTACTTTGGCGACTGCGTTTATTCAGTCATTTTTCCTGAGTTTTACAGATTTCGGTATTCCAGAATCTGTGGGAGGAAAAGTAGATACGATTGCAGGAATCCTTTATGAAGAAATGCTGGGCAGCATTCCGGATTTCAATCGAGGCGCCGTGATTGCGCTGGTGATGCTGCTTCCATCTATTATCAGTATCGTTATTTTGAAATGGCTGGAGCGGTATAATATCCGCTACAGTAAGATATCTGAAGTAGAACTTGAGAAAAACTATGTCCGAGATGGAATTTTCATAGTCATCAGCGGATGTATCATGTTTGGAATTTTATCTATTTTTGCGGTAATTTTCGTGATCCCATTTGTAGAAGAATGGCCGTACCGGCTTGGGTTTACTCTGAATCATTTTACATCAGTTTTGCAGGACCCAAATCTATTGAGTGTATTTACGAATTCTTTGTTTGTTGCATTTTGTGTGGCTGTTGCCGGTGTATTTATTAGTTACGGGGCAGCAATGGTTACGGCGAGGAGTACATTAAATGGGAAACTTAAGAGTATGATTGAGGCAATTGCGTTGGTGATCAATACAATACCGGGAATGGTACTCGGTATCGCGTTTTTGCTGACATTTTCTGGAACTAGTCTGCAGGGCACATTTTTGATCTTGATTATCTGTGATGTGGTGCATTACTTTTCAACCCCATATCTTATGATGAAAAACTCACTTTCAAAAATGAATGCCTCTTGGGAGACTACGGCAATGCTGATGGGAGATTCCTGGATTAAGACAATTATCCGGGTCGTTACTCCGAATGCTTTCAGTACACTCTTGGAAGTGTTTAGCTATTATTTTGTCAATGCCATGGTAACGATCAGTGCAGTTATTTTTATCGCAGGCGCTTATACGATGGTGATCACAACCAAGATTAAAGAATTGCAGTATTATAACAGATTTAACGAAGTGTTCGTTTTATCTTTGTTTATTCTGGCAGTAAATATGATAGCAAAATATTTATTCCAGTGGATGGCAAAACGAACATCTCGTGATTCATAAATAAAAAATAATTTAATCATCTTAATTTCAAGGAGGAAAATACAATGAGAAAGTTTATGAAGAAAGCATCGGCATTTTTTCTGGCAGGAATGCTGGCAGTCACAGGAGTCATGATGACAGGATGCAGTTCCAAGGGAAATAGTGACCAGGTTGTAATTTATTCTAATGCGGATGATGAAGCAGTTGACGCGATGAAAAAGACGCTGGATGACAATGGATATAAAGGGAAATATGTCTTCCAGACATTTGGAACATCCGAATTAGGCGGAAAACTTGTTGCGGAAGGAAAGAATCTGGAAGCAGATATGATTACCATGAGTACATTTTATATAGAAAGTGCTCAGGAAAAGAATAAGATGTTTAAAGACCTTGATTTTGACCGAGATCTTCAGGATGAAAGCAAGTATGAAAAATACGAGGCACCGATTACGGCTCAGGAAGGTACTATTATTTTAAATACAGAAGTAATGAAAGAAAATAATTTGCCAACACCAAAATCAATCAAAGATCTGGCAAATCCAGAATACAAAGGATTTATTTCTGTCACTGACATTAAATCTTCATCTACAGCATGGCTTTTAATTCAGGGACTTGTTTCTGCATACGGTGAAGATGAAGCAGAAGATATTTTAGAAGATATTTATAAAAATGCAGGAGACCATATTGAAGATTCCGGTTCAGGACCGATTAAAAATGTCAGAGCAGGAGAAGTTGCTATTGGATTTGGCCTGAGACAGCAGGCAGTGGCTGACAAGAAAGATGGACTTCCGATTGATTATGTAGATCCGTCAGAAGGAAATTTCACATTGACAGAATCTGTAGCAGTATTAAATAAAAAAGACAGTGAAAAGAGCAAGCTTGCAATGGATATGGCCGAATGTATCATCAAAAAGGGCAGATCTGAACTGATCAAATCTTATCCGGTACCGCTTTATAATGGAGAAAAACAAGACAAAGATCAGAAATCCGGCAACCCAAAAGAATACAAGGAAAAACTGACACTCAAGCTTTTAGAAGATCACCAGAAATTATCAGAAAGAGCGATGGAGAAAGCAGAAGGGAAATAAGATGAAAAAATATAAATTGTTGACACCTGGTCCGTTGACCACTACAGAGACAGTAAAAAAAGAAATGCTGTTTGATCATTGCACATGGGATGATGATTATAAGAAAATCACACAGGATATCCGAAAGGGACTTCTTCGTCTGGCACATGCCGGCGAAGAAGATTATACGGTTGTCTTAATGCAGGGAAGCGGAACTTTTGGAGTGGAATCTGTGCTGACTAGTTCAGTTGGAAAAGATGACAAAGTTTTGATTGTGGCAAATGGAGCCTACGGGGAACGTATGGAAGATATCGCGAAACATGCAGGACTTGCTTACACAATTTATCATCAGGATTATGATAAAGTGCCAAACGCAGAAAAAATTGCGGAAATATTAGATAAGGATAATACAATCACGCATGTGTCCATGGTACATAGTGAGACAACTTCGGGAATTTTAAATAATATCGAAGAAGTCACGAATGCAGTGAAGAACAGAAATCGTATTATGATTGTAGATGCTATGAGCAGTTTTGGAGGGATGGATATTCCTGTACAAGATCTTGGAATTGATTTTCTGATCAGCAGTGCGAATAAATGTATCCAGGGAGTTCCCGGATTTTCCTTTATTATTGTGAAACGAGATGCGTTGAAAAAGACAAAGGGACAGGCAAGAAGTCTTTCTTTGGATCTTTATGATCAGTGGGAGACAATGGATAAAGATGGTAAATGGAGATTTACATCTCCTACTCATGCAGTGCTTGCTTTTGCAAAAGCTATGGAAGAACTGGATGAAGAAGGAGGAATCCTGGCAAGATCCAGACGTTATTATGAAAATAACCGAGAAATAATTCGAAGATTTGAGAAGATGGGCCTTGAACCCTATATTGAGGAAAAATATCAGGGACCGATTATCACAACTTTTTTCTTCCCGGAAAATGCTGGATTTACTTTTGCTGAAATGTATGAATATATTAAAGATAGAGGATATGCAATTTATCCGGGAAAAGTAACCAAGGCGGAAACATTCCGAATTGGAAATATTGGAGAAATTTATAAAGAGGATGTGGATGCACTTTGTAAAATTATGAAAGAATTTTTGGAGGAAAAGAGTCATGAAAAATAAGATTGAAGCAGTTATTTTTGACTGGGCAGGAACGACGGTAGACTATGGATGTTTTGCGCCGGTACAGGCATTTACAGAGGTATTTAAAGAATTTGGAGTAGAGCCTACTATGGAAGAAGTAAGAAAACCTATGGGAATGTTAAAGATTGATCATATCCGCACCATGCTTTCCATGAGACGAATCCAAGATTTATGGAAGGAGAAATATAAAAGACCATCCAATGAAGAAGATGTACAAGCTATGTATGATGTATACGAAGCAAAATTATTAAGTGTTTTAGATCAATATACTGATGTAAAGCCAGGAGTATTAGAAGCGGCTGCGAAGCTTCGCGAGAATGGGATAAAGATCGGATCTACTACAGGATATACAGACAAAATGATGAAAATTGTAATAAAGGGAGCAAAGGAAAATGGATATGAGCCAGACGCCTGGTTTAGCCCTGATGCTGTAAATTCCAAAGGGCGTCCGTACCCGTATATGATTTTTGAGAATATGAAAGAGTTAGGAATTGATTCAGTACAAAAGGTTGTGAAAGTCGGGGATACGATTTCCGATATCATGGAAGGAAAAAATGCAGGGGTATTTTCTGTGGGAGTCATTGAAGGAAGCTCAGTAATGGGAATGTCTCAGGAAGAATATGAGGCTCTTTCACCAGAAGAAAAAGATACTGCCGCAGAAAAAGTAAAAGAGAGTTTTTTGGCAGCGGGAGCAGATGATGTAATCAGAACCATGAAAGAACTTCCTAAATTAGTTCTTTTATAAAATAGATTTTTGTTTTCTGCCTTTTGAAAACAGGGCTCAGACAATGTTTTGAAATTACGGCATTATCTGAGTCTTGTCTGTTTTTATAAGCAGCTGTCAGCCAAAAACCTGTTTGACTAAGCAGCAGTATTCCTGGTATTCACGATATTCTTTTAATTCTTCAAAACCGGCAATCAATCCCTTGTAGTACCATCCCTGCATATCCTTGTCTTTCATATTGAAACGAAGCCATAATTTATCACCGATAGCCTCGTAATCTCTGGCCATAGAACGAATGTTGGCCAGCTTATCTCCCAAAGCTAGGATTTTCGCATTTCGTGATGCTTCTTTTTTTAAGAATTCAATAGTGCGGCCTTTTCTTTCGACCCAGCTTTTGCTTTTATCTTCACTTTCTTGTGCCACGAGGGCAGTAACTCTTTTTCCGAATATTTCCAAAATATCATTTCTTGAAATATGACTGCAGTCTTCCAGTACATCGTGCAGGACTGCAGCACATAACATTTCTTCATCCGTAGTCATTGCGGCAACGATGGATGCGACTTCCAGTGGATGAATGATAAAAGGAAGATTGGTTCCTTTTCTTTTCTGACCGGCATGTGCCTGAGTTGCGAATGTGACGGCTTCTTCAAACATAAGGGACTCCTTTTTCTATAAAGATTAGTTATTTATCACTATATCATAAATCATTTTTTTTGGTGGTTCAATAGCAGAAGGGGAGTTTTTGTCATATTTTTTCGGTTTAGCATGAAAAAAGGAAAAAGTGTAAGAAAGACTTAAATATGCTACTTTTTTACTTTAAAGCGAGAAAGTATTGACTTTTAATAAAGCGGACGGTAAAATAAAATGAAGAATTGAAGGAGAAATGACTATGGATAAGAATTTTACCATTGGATTTGTAGGTCTTGGATTAATTGGAGGTTCGATTGCGAGAACGATCAGGAGAGTTTTTCCAAACTACAAGATAATTGGATTCGATGAAGACAGCGGGACTCTAAAGGAAGCGCTGAAGGAGCGGATCATAGATGTCATAGCTGATGACTGCGGGAAAGATTTTGCAGACTGCAGCTATATTTTTTTATGTGCTCCGGTGCAGCATAATATTAAATATCTCCAGATTTTGAAAGGATCAATTTCAAAAGACTGTATCCTTACAGATGTAGGAAGTGTAAAGGGCGAAATTCATAGAAAGATTGAAGAACTGGGAATGGAAGAGTGTTTCATTGGGGGGCATCCTATGGTAGGTTCAGAGAAGGCGGGATTTTCGTTCAGCTCCGACCGTCTGATAGAAAATGCGTATTATTTTATTACACCAACCAAGAAAGTCAGTGAGGAGAAAGTAAAAGAATTTACTGGGTTTATTGAAGAACTTGGAGCACTTACCATACTGCTGGATTATGAGCAGCATGATGCATTTACTGCGGCGATCAGCCATGTTCCTCATATCATTGCCTCAGAGCTGGTTCATTTGGTTGATGATATGGATACGGATCAGGGGATTTTAAAACAGCTGGCTGCCGGAGGATTTAAGGATATTACGAGGATTGCATCTTCATCTCCTATTGTCTGGGAACAGATTTCCCTGTCAAATCGTGAGAATATAAAGAAGCTGCTGTGTCAGGCAAAAAACAGTTTAGAACGGATAATTCAGGCATTGGACGCCCAGGATCATGAATATCTGAACCGCTATTTTAAAGAAGCCAGAGAATATCGTGATTCTGTGCCGGACAGCGCAGTAGGATTGATGGAGAAATCTTATGAGATTTTTGTAGATATTCCGGATGAACCAGGAACCTTGTCTACGACAACGACACTGCTGGCGCTTAATAATATCAGCATTAAAAATATCGGTATTATACATAACAGGGAATTTGAAGAAGGCGTGCTTAAGATCATGCTTTATGATGACGCATCTGCCAAGAGAGCAAAAGAAATTTTACGGGATAAAAATTACGTAGTATATGAGAGGAAATAGACATGAAACTAACGAAGATAGAGAAACTGCAGGGCGAGCTTTCGATACCAGGAGATAAATCAATCAGTCACAGAGCTGTGATGTTTGGAGCACTGGCGAAAGGAACGACGCATATCAGCAATTTCCTTGCAGGAGCAGACTGCCTGGCTACAATTGACTGTTTTCGAAAAATGGGAATCAGGATTGAACAGGAAGGAACCAATGTAACAGTACATGGAAAAGGACTGCATGGATTGAAAAAACCGAAAGAAGCCCTGGATGTTGGAAACAGCGGAACAACGACTCGCCTGATTTCCGGAATTCTTTCCGGTCAGGATTTTGAAGTTATGCTCTCAGGAGATGCATCTTTGAATCAGCGTCCGATGAAGCGAATCATGACACCGCTTAAGATGATGGGGGCAGAAATCGAAAGTGTGAACGGCAATGACTGCGCGCCTCTTCGAATCAGTGGGAAGAAATTAAAAGCAATTCATTATGATTCTCCGGTGGCTTCCGCACAGGTAAAATCTTGTGTGCTGCTGGCAGGATTATATGCTGATGGAAAGACAAGTGTCACAGAGCCGGCACTGTCAAGAAATCATACAGAACTAATGCTGCAGGCCTTTGGAGTGAATGTAGAAGCTCATGATAAAACAGCGGAAATTACACCTCCTAGAGAAATGAGTGCGACGGATATAGTAGTTCCTGGAGATATTTCTTCCGCAGCGTATTTTATAGCTGCAGGACTGATCACGCCAAATTCCTGTATCCGTTTGAAAAATGTAGGACTCAATCCTACCAGAGACGGAATCATTCGGGTATGCCGCCAGATGGGAGCCGATATCCAGATGGAAAATGTAAGAGATAATGGAGGAGAACCAGCGGCAGATTTGATTGTTCGTACCAGCAAACTGAAAGGAACGATCGTAGAAGGGGATATGATTCCGACCCTGATTGATGAGATTCCAGTCATTGCGCTGCTGGCAGCCTTTGCTAAAGGAGAAACCATCATTCGGGATGCCCAGGAACTTAGAGTAAAAGAATCTGACAGGATTGCTCTAACAGTGGATCATCTGGTGAAAATGGGAGCAGATGCCCAAGCAACAGAAGATGGAATGATCATCCATGGGGGAAAACCGCTTCATGGAGCAACGATCCATTGTGCATATGATCACAGAATTGCAATGACATTTTCTATTGCAGGAATCAATGCGGAAGGGGAAACTGTGATTGATGATGCCGAATGTGTGGATGTATCTTATCCGACGTTCTATGAACAGTTAAATTGTCTGCATGAATCATAGAAAGGATGCATATAATATGGAGAAAAAGTATTTCTTTTTTGATATCGATGGGACTTTGACAGACCGCAGCAGTCATCAGGTTGTGCCAAGTGCTCTGGAGACATTGCATAAGCTGGAAAAGAATGGACATTTTGTAGCAATCGCTACAGGGCGTGCTCATTATAAGGCGGAAAAATTCACCAGAGCTAATGGGTTTTCCAATATGGTGTGCAATGGTGGAAATGGACTGGTTATAGAGAATAAATTTGTGGAAAACATACCTTTGGATACGAAAGGATGCAGAAAAATCATCCATCAGGCGGATGAGCTTGGATATGGATGGTGCATTGCCATTGATGATACGAAAGATGTATATATGAGAGATTATTTGTTTTTACACCAGGCCGGAAAAAGAAAAGAGCCGACCAGGTATATCATAGATGATATGCTGAATGTCGACGAGCTGGATCATTTCCTTAAAATCTATGTGGCGGTTCCGGAGGAAGAGGAGGAAAAACTGACAACGAAGGAACATGTCGGACATCTTCGCTTTGAACCGGAATATCTGATGTTTCAGCCGGACAACAAAAGAGGGGGAATCCTGAAAATGTTGGAGTACCTTCATGGTGATAAGAAGGATGTTGTTGTGTTTGGAGATGATTACAACGATCTTGATATGTTTTGTCCGGACTGGTTCTCTATTGCCATGGGCAACGGATGTCAGGAATTGAAAGATGCTGCGGATTATGTGACAGATACAAATGTCCATGACGGTATTCAAAAAGCGTGCAGGCATTTTGGATGGATTTAAGAGAGGAGTTAAGATGGGAAGGATTCGGCTTTTGGCCTTGCTTCTGGCAAGTGCAGTATTTGTGAATTTTTGCAGCCAGACGGTTTTAAGAGCGGCAGGGAGGAAAGGAGAATCTAAGGAGAATAGGAAAACTGAAGTTTCAAGTGAATACCGGGCATTTTGGTTTTCGTTTTATGATTATAATACATATCGGGCAAAATATAAGAAGCCAAATAAGTCAAATTTCAAATCTTATTTTAACGGGGTATTGAAGAAAGGAAAAAGCCTTGGAATGAATCGGATCATTGTCCATGTGAGACCTTTTGGAGATGCCCTTTACAAATCAAAATATTTTCCATGGTCATCCTGTATTTCAGGGAAACAAGGCAGGGATCCGGGTTTTGATCCTTTAGAAATTATGGTGTCAGAAGCTCATAAAAATGGGATGGAAATCGAAGCCTGGATTAATCCATACCGAGTGGCTTTAAATTCTACAGATTATAGAAAATTGTCAAAAGACAATCCAGCGAGAAAATGGCATGAAGCGAAGTCCACAAAACGTAATGTTTTATCCTATGGGGGAAGTTTGTACTATAATCCGTCAAAGAAAGAAGTCAGGGAATTGATTATACAGGGGGTTCGCGAAATTGTAGAAAATTATGAAGTAGATGGGATTCATATGGATGATTATTTTTACCCATCTTTTACAAAATACAATGTAAAGACTGCCTTTGATGCGCAGGAGTTTGAAGAATCGAAGGAAAAGAAAGAAGGGAAGGATATTTATACTTATCGGTGTTCCCAGGTGAACTGTCTTGTGCGTCAAATTAAAAAGACGATTGAAGATACAGATTCTTCTGTGGTATATGGCATCAGTCCCGCGGGAAATTTAAAAACTCTGACCAGTCCATATGCTTATTATGTGGATATTTACCGATGGCTTTCTTCGGATGATTACGTAGATTATATTTGCCCTCAGATTTACTGGGGATTTAAACATCCAACGGCATCTTTTGACAAGATGACAGACCAGTGGGTAAAAGCCTGCAGGAAAAGTCCGGTAAAGCTTTATCTTGGAATTGGTGTTTACCGTGCAGGACATGAAGAAGGGGATAGTCCAGAGGAACAAAGGGAATGGAAATCTGATACAGATGTCTTAAAAAAGCAGGTGCAGTACGGGCGGAAAAATGGTGTCAGTGGTTTTGCCTTTTTTGACTACCGGGATTTGATTGGAAATACCGGAAAGGAAGCGATAAAAAAAATGGCAGAAGAATTAAAAAAAGAATAGTGAAAAAAGCAGCCAGCTCAATAGATTTTAAGCTGACTGCTTTTTTCATTCCTAAATATTGCAGCAGTGTTTCTGTCATGTTTCTTAACTTTTCTGCATTGTATTGACTTACTGTAAGAAGAATTATATTATATTCTATATAGTATTAAAGAAAAAATAATATTGTGGAATGTATAGCAAAGGAGGATGCCAATGGTTTTTAATACAGGAGCAGCGCTTCTGGATGCGGTTGTTCTAGCCGTCGTATCCAGGGAGGAAGAAGGAACTTATGGATATAAGATTACCCAGGATGTGCGAAAAGTGCTGGACGTATCAGAATCTACATTGTATCCAGTTTTAAGACGACTGAAAAAAGACGGTTGTCTTGAAGTCTATGATAAAGAATATCAGGGCCGGAACCGAAGATATTATAAAATAACAGCAGAAGGAAGAGCACAGCTTAGATTGTATAAAGAAGAATGGAAGATATATTCTAATCGAATATCTATGATTTTTGAGGGAGGAGAAGTATGAATCGGAAAGAATATTTAAGACGGCTGTCTTATCTTCTTCAGGATCTTCCGGAAGAAGAATATAGAGATGCGCTGGAATATTATGAAGATTATTTTGAGGAAGCTGGACCAGAGAGAGAACAGGAAGTCATTCGAGAATTAGGACGTCCGGAGCGCATTGCTGCGATGATTCGAGATTCTGTGAAGGAAAAAGATGGTGAATGGGAGTATACAGAGAACGGGTATTATAATAAGCGTTATGATGATCATAATCAGATGCCCGGACAAACACAGAAAAAGAAAAAAGAATCATGGCATATGAAAGGATCCAGAAACCGTAATATTATTTTGCTGATTGTTATTTTGGTTCTCGCCAGCGGAGCTATTATTCCAGCCGTGTTGGGGCTTATTTTAGGAATTGGGGGAGGAGTCCTGGGACTGGCAGGAGGAATTTTGGGGATTGCTGCTGCGGCCTGCGCATCTTGTGCGGGACTACTGATTGGCGGAATCGCGGTAATCATTTCAGGAATTGTAAAAATGTTTGCAGCAGCACCTACAGGTTTTTTGCTTCTTGGATGTGGATGTATTATGACCGCCGTGGGATTATTTTTACTTATGTTTGCGGTATGGTTCATTGGAGGGCTTCTTCCGAAGCTGATCCGATGGATTGTAGGAGTTTTTCGGAGACTGCTTCATAGAGGAGGGGAAGAGAGATGAAAAGATTTTACAAAATTTGCACAGCCATGATCTTCGTTTTCCTGATTGCCGGCGTAGGTTTTTTGATTGCAGCATGGAAAAGCGGAGCGGTAATGCCGGCATTTTTAGATAATATGATTCAGGCGTTTCGAACAGAGGGAGCTGAACCCAAATATAATTTTGAAAGCGAAGGAATCAAACATCTGGAAATTGATATAGGAAGCGGAAATTTGAAAATCGAACAGGGAACAGGAAGTCAAATTTTGTTGAAAAATAATGAACATTCATGGATTCGTGCCAGAATGAAAGATGACGGAGAAACATTAAAGATTGATGAAGGCGGGGTTATGGCACATCTGCTGCGTTTCAGACAATCAAAAAGTACAGCAGTTCTGACTCTCCCTGCAGGCATGGAGTTCAGTGAGCTGAAAATTGACTGTGGCAGCGGAAATGTTGTGGCTCACGCTTTGTCAGGGAATGAAGCGAAGATTGACTGTGGCAGTGGGACAGTTGCAATGGAATCTCTTACGGGAAAGGATGTTTCTATTGATTGTGGAAGCGGAGAGATAAAGATTGGATTTTTGGATGCAGATACAATAGAAAATGAACTTGGAAGCGGGAATTTAACGTTGGTTCTGGCAGGAAAAGAAAAAGATTACAGCTATGAAATTGACTGCGGATCAGGGAATGTTCAGATTGGAACCAGAAATTATTCTGGTGCCGATACTTCTTATGAGGGAAGCGGCGGAACCAGAGATTTAGAATTAGATTCCGGAAGCGGCGATGTTAGAATAGACTTTAAAGATGATAAATAAAAAATATGAGGAAAAGAATATGAGAAAAGAAAGATTATACAAATCAAGAGACGATAAGATGATTTGCGGTGTGTGCGGAGGTCTGGCAGAATATTTTGATGTGGATCCTACATTAGTTCGAATTGCAGCTGCCTTGGTCTGCTGCAGCGGATATGGATTCTTGGTATATATTGTAGCGGCAATTATTATGCCGGAAAAAGTGGAATAAACTTGAAGTAAAGATAAAAGATATGATATAATTCTTAGCGAAATTTTAACATAAAAAGGTAGATGAATTTTCTGTCCTTTTTTGTGAGAAAAAGAGGAGGATTATATTATGAGCGCACCTATTTTGATTGCTATGGTTCTGTATATGGCTATAGTAATAGGGATTGGATTTATTTGCAGTAAGAAAAATCAAAATTCAGAAGACTATTTTCTGGGAGGGAGAGGCTTGGGGCCATGGGTTACGGCCATGAGCGCCGAAGCTTCCGATATGAGCAGCTGGCTGTTAATGGGGTTGCCGGGGCTTGCTTTTGCAACTGGTTTCAGTCAGGCGGGCTGGACAGCAATTGGATTAATTTTAGGAACCTATCTGAACTGGAAGATTATAGCCAAAAGACTCCGGCATTATACAGAGGTTTCAGAGAATTCAATTACGGTACCTGATTTTTTCAGTAATCGGTTTAAAGATAATAAGAAGATTTTAAGCAGTATTTCAGCTATTATGATTTTAATATTTTTTACCGTTTATACTGCGTCAGGGTTTGCAGCCTGTGGAACGCTGTTTAATTCTGTTTTTGGATTAGACTATCAGGCAAGTATGGTGGTATGTGCGGCCGTTATTGTTATTTATACATCTCTAGGCGGTTTTTTGGCAGCAAGCACAACAGATTTAATTCAGGGAATTTTGATGTCTTTTGCGATTGTTGTAGTTCTTATTGTAGGGATTGTGGCAGCAGGCGGTGTTGGAAACGTTATTGAGTACGGCAAAGGGCTGGAAGGTTTTTTTGATATCATGAAATATCATGATCCGGCGTCTGGTCATGCAGTTTTTCAGGGAATTCTTCCAATTATTTCAGGACTTGCGTGGGGATTGGGTTATTTTGGCATGCCCCATATTCTTGTGCGGTTTATGGCAATCCGTGATCCGGAGGAAGTAAAAAAATCAAGAAATATTGCGATGACATGGGTGCTGATTTCTCTTGCAGTTGCTGTATGTATTGGATTTACTGGTGCCGCGCTGTATTCAGATGTGCCGGAACTTGCGGGCAATGGAAATCAGAGAATTTTTATTTATATGACAACACATTTGTTTCAAGGGATAATCCCTTTATTTATTGCCGGGATTATATTATCTGGAATTTTGGCAGCAACTATGAGTACGTCAGATTCTCAGCTTCTGATTGCTTCTTCCTGTGTATCAAAGGATCTATTTCAGGGATTATTTAAAAAAGAAGCTTCAGAGAAGCATGTGCTTTTGATTTCCAGAATAACAACAATTGTAATTGCATTAGTCGGAATTATAATTGCCATGGATGAAAATAGTTCTGTATTTGGGCTGGTAGAAAATGCATGGGCAGGATTTGGAGGAGCATTTGGTCCTCTGATGCTGTTTTCATTATTTTGGAAGAGAACTAACCTGAAAGGGGCTGCAGCGGGTATGCTAAGTGGTGGAATCATTGCTCTTTTGTGGCCGTTTACGTTGGCAAAGTTGGGCGGAATTTTTGAAATTTATTGTCTGCTTCCAGCATTTGTTATCTCATCTCTTCTAATTGTCATCGTTAGTTTATGTACAGAAGAGCCAGATGATGTGATAAAGCAGGAATTTGATAAAGCAAAACAATTGAGCATTGAAGAATAGATAATATGAATTTTAGCCGGTTTTCTTTTTATGAGGAGGCCGGCTTTTTGAAAAACTTGTCTTTTTTCCCATAGTATCTTTCTTTTGGATTCTGCACATTCTTTTATTGTTCACATAAAATGTTAGTACAGGTAAGAAAGGAGAATGATTGTGGAAAAATATATTGGACAGAACTGTTCCTGCCGCAGAGAGCAGCCGATGGAATCCAGATGTGGTTATGATCCTCATATGAAAAAAAAGGATCAATGGCATCGGCATGAAGGTGTAGACTCCATGCAGCCAGGAATGCAGTATGTGCCGTGGCAGCACTGGGATCATGTGTATTGTCCGGAAGAAGGGTTAAGTTATGGAACTATTTTTCCAGAACTGAATAAGCCATTTTATGGGAAAGGGGCGTGCCGTCGATGAATCAATATGACCAGAAAAAACTGCTGGATTATATTAATGCGGTAAGTTTTGCTTTGATTGATACGACATTGTATCTGGATACCCATCCGGAAGATCAGGAAGCGATCCATCAGTTTCATTTATATCAGCAGGCAAGAAATAAGGCTGTAAAAGAGTATTCCCAATACTTTGAGCCTTTAATCATTGACTCCGCAGAAATTACAGATTCGTTTACATGGGCGACAGACTCATGGCCGTGGATGAAGGAGGGGTGCTGATATGTGGAATTATGAGAAGAGACTGGAATATCCAATTAAGATTAAACAGAATAACCCGGAACTTGCAAAGGTCATAATCAGTCAGTATGGAGGTCCGAATGGAGAAATCGGAGCCTCTATGAGATATCTTTCTCAGAGGTTTGCGATGCCGTATAAGGAAGTTTGTGGAGTCCTGACGGATATCGGAACAGAGGAATTAGCGCATTTGGAGATGGTAGCGACTATTGTGCATCAGCTGACCAGCAATTTAACACCGGAGCAGATTGTGGCCGGCGGATTTGATCAGTATTATGTAGATCATACGACAGGAATCTGGCCTCAGGCAGCTAGCGGAGAACCGTTTAGTGCCTCTATGTTCCAGTCTGCGGGTGATCCGATCACAGATTTAAGTGAAGATCTTGCTGCAGAACAGAAAGCAAGAACAACGTATGATAATCTCCTTCGTCTGATCAAAGATCCTGATGTAAAAGATCCGATTGCGTTTCTGAGACAGAGGGAAATTGTCCATTTCCAGAGATTTGGAGAGGCATTAAGACGAGTGCAGGAGAGACTGGATTCTAAAAACTTCTATGCGTTTAATCCAGCTTTTGATTGTAAATCCTAATAAAATTGGCATTGTATCATAGGCTGTTAAGATTTTGTAAAAAAGAGTCATTTTCATATGGCTCTTTTTGTCTTTTATTATCGGTTATGTTAGAATAAAGAACGGAATAATATAAAAAGTGGGGATTAGAAAAAGAAAATGAATATTGTTATTGTTGGATGCGGAAGGATTGGTTCTACACTGGTTCAAGAGCTGAGTGGAGAGAATCATGATATTTCAGTTGTCGATGAAAAAGCAGAGATTGTACAGGAGATGGCCGATACATATGATGTTTTAGGTGTTATTGGAAATGGTGCCAGCTACAATATTTTGGTAGAGGCAGGAATTGAGAAAGCAGATATCGTAATTGCGGTAACAGACTCTGATGAATTGAATTTGTTGTGCTGTCTGATTGCAAAAAAAGCCGGAGACTGTCAGACAGTTGCCAGAGTACGTAATCCTCTGTATTATGAAGAGGTTTCATTTATAAAAGAAGAAATGGGAATTTCTATGGTTTTGAATCCTGAATTGGGAGCGGCCTATGAGATTGCCAGGCTGATGCGGTTCCCGTCTGCCATGGAGGTCAATAAGTTTTCAAAAGGCCGTATTGAGATGCTGAAGTACAGGATTCCATCTGAGTCTAGATTAGATGGCATGAATCTGAGCAAGATTGCAGAGTATTTTAATTGTGATATTTTAATCTGTGCAGTAGAAAGAGAAAAAGAACTGATCATCCCGACTGGTTCTTTTGAGTTAAAGGAAAAGGATGTTATTTCATTTGTAGCAAGTCCGGATAATGCTATGGAATTTTTCCGAAAGATTGGAAAGAAAAAGAGTCAGATTCATGATGTTATGATTGTCGGTGGAAGCAAAATCGCATTTTATCTTTGTAAATTGCTTGTAGCCAGCGGAATCAATGTAAAACTTGTGGATAAGAGTATGGAGCGATGTGAAGAAATCAGTGACCTTCTGCCGAAAGTTATGGTAATCAACGGAAACGGAATGGACCATAATCTTCTGTTGGAAGAAGGTCTGTCAGATATGGACGCATTTCTTGCTCTTACAAACCATGATGAGGAAAATATTTTCCTTGCTCTTTATGTACAGGAGCAGACAGAAGCGAAACTGGTAACAAAAGTACAAAAGATTAATTATAATGCCATGATTGAGCGGCTGGATCTGGGAAGTATGATCTATCCTGAGTATCTGACTGCTCAGTATTTGGTGCAGTATGTTCGCGCAAAACAGAATTCTATTGGAAGCAATATAGAAAATCTTTATAAACTGATGGATGGGAGAGCGGAAGCACTGGAATTCCATATTCAGAAAGAATCACCAGTCATTGGAATACCGATCCAGGAATTGCCGATCATTAAAAATCTTTTAATATGCAGTATTTACCGTAATGGAAAGGCTATGATTCCAAATGGACGGGATATGATTCTGGAAGATGATCTTGTAGTGGTAGTTACGACGAAAAAAGGTCTGCATGACGTGAAAGATATTTTGAGAAGAGGGTAATGGAGGCGTAATATTATGAATTTATCAATGATTCGTTATGTATTGGGATTGGTTTTGATTTTTGAAGGCGCTTTTCTATCTCTTCCATGTATAGTTGCACTGATTTATAATGAGGGGAAAGGCGTTTCTTTCTTTATTATAATGATCGTTTGTCTTCTTTTAGGAGTTTTGCTTTACTGGAAAAAACCAAAAAATCATGTTTTCTATGTAAAAGAGGGATTTGTAACAGTGGCTGCCAGCTGGATTATTATGAGTTTTTTTGGAGGGCTGCCATTTGTATTAAATGGTGATATTCCTTCTGTTGTGGATGCTATGTTTGAAACAGTATCTGGTTTTACCACAACCGGATCCAGTATTTTATCGGATGTAGAGTCTCTGGCAAGATGCAGTCTGTTTTGGAGAAGTTTTACCCATTGGATTGGCGGAATGGGTGTGTTTGTATTTGTTCTGGCGGTGATGCCGCTGACCGGAGGGCAGAACATTCATCTGATGAGGGCAGAGAGTCCGGGACCATCAGTAGGGAAACTGGTACCGAGAATAAAAAAGACTTCAATGATTCTTTACAAAATCTATATTGTAATGTCAATCATCATGGTGATTTTTTTATTGATGGGAAAGATGCCCCTTTTTGATTCTTTGCTTTTAATGTTTGGAGCTGCGGGAACGGGGGGATTTTCTATTTTAAATAGCGGATGTGCTGCATATAGCCCATATGTTCAGTATGTGATCGCAATTTTTATGATGCTGTTTGGGATTAACTTTAATGTTTATTATTTCCTTTTAATCCGCAAATTCAAAGATGCAGTGAAATATGAGGAACTGAGATACTATCTGCTGTTTATTGCGGCATCTACTGTTCTTATTGTGATCAATATACATAATACTTTTAATACATTGGAGTCAGCGTTTCGTCATGCGTTTTTCCAAGTGTCTTCCATTATTACAACAACAGGATACAGTTCTATAGATTTTAACTGCTGGCCGGAATTTTCAAAAGTGATACTGATTCTTCTGATGTTTTCCGGAGCCTGTGCGGGAAGTACCGGGGGCGGAATCAAGGTATCCAGACTGATCATGATGCTGAAAACCGTGAAAAAAGAGCTTTTGTTTTATGCACATCCAAGAACTGTGCGCAAGGTAAAATTTAACGGCAGAGTTGTTGAGCATGAGGTAATCCGTGGAATGAATGTCTATTTTGTAGCATACAGTTTTATCCTGATGTTTTCAATCCTGATCATTTCGCTGGACAATTTTGATTTTCTTACTAATTTTACTGCAATTGCAGCGACGCTAAATAATATTGGTCCGGGTCTTGGACTGGTGGGGCCGACTGGAAATTTTGAAATGTATTCTAATTTGTCTAAAATTGTTATGGTGTTTGATATGCTGGCGGGAAGACTTGAAATTTTCCCGATTCTTGTACTCCTGAGTCCATATACATGGAAGGGTTTGAAACTGCGAAAAAAAAATAATATGAAAAATTTTGAATTGTAAATAGGTTTTATAATTAAAAAATCCCTGAGAGAAGATATGGCTCAGGGATTTTTATTTTTCATATTATGGATTGGAATGCGGAGATTTTGGCGGTTCCAGATAATCATGAAATCGGTTGATAAGTTCTTTATAACGATATTTGGAAATTGGTACAGTATCTCCGTTGGTCATGATAAGAGAAGTTCTCATGATTTGTTTAATGAATTTTGGGTTGATCAGATAACTCCGATGGCATTGAAGAAAATAAAATGGTTCAAAGTATTTTTTTATGGAAGAGAGTGTACTCTTTAAAAATTCTTCATCTTTTTCATATCTGACCCGAACTGTTTTATTGATGACTTCAAGAAATACAATATAATCCGGTGATAATTGGATATGTCCAGCGCCAATTGGAACAAGGATCTTCCTGGAGAGGCAGTTGGACTGGTAGTCAGTGTATAGCAGCCGTTTCAATTTTGAACGGTCGATAGGTTTCATAAAATAGTTTATGGCTCCGATATCGTATCCGTCAAAAACATAATCAGCAACCGAAGAGATTAAAACAATTCGGGCTGTCATATGCAGAGCATTCAGGTTCCGGCAGAGACTAATGGGAGCCATATTGTCAGGTGGAATATCCACGAATACAATATCATAAAAAGCAGTATTTTCCCGGATGACCTGAATAAGTTTCTCTTCACAGGAATATATGTCAATGCTGTACTCAAATGTCAGCTCATGCAGGATTGTATTTAATAAAAGGTTTGTGTTTTGAGAGGAATCTTTATTCTCGTCAAAAACCGCAACATAATACATGAAAAAACCCCCTTTATTTGTAATTATTATTTTACCATGATATTTATATGATGGCGTGAAAGGATCAAAAATGGCGTAAATGGATTTTATCAAAAGGAATATGAAAGGATACTTTTCTTTTCCTCTTTTTTATTATAAAATATTGCTAAGTCAGAAATGACAGAATGGTAAAAAATTGCAGGAGGTTGTCATGAAACGAAATACAGATTTTATGCTTCGTGAGATTGCTGGAGAAGTAGTTCTCGTACCTACAGGTCAGGCGACCCAGAACTTTAATGGAATGATAACACTCAATGAAGTGGCAGCATTTATCTGGAAAAATTTGGACGAAGCCGGATCTAAAGAAAAACTGGTTTCAATGATTCTGGATGAATTTGAGGTAGGAGAAGAAATTGCCAGAAGAGATGTGGATGGTTTTGTAGGAGCATTGAAAGAACACGGAATGGTTGAGGAATCATGAGACTGGTAGATAATGATGAATATATTCCAGTTTTGAGGGAACTGATGGAAGAAGGCAAAGAGGTGTCAATGACCATTAGTGGAAGCAGTATGAATCCATTTCTGATTCATCATAGGGATTTAGTTTTGATGAAAAAGACGGATGGTCCGGTCCGGCGCGGCGATATGGTATTTTATCAGCGTGCGTCGGGAGCCTACGTGTTACACCGGGTTCATCACACAGATAGAAATGGAATGTTATATATGGTGGGAGATGCACAGACAGAGATAGAAGGACCTTTGAATCCAGACTGTGTATTTGCCATTATTATAAAAGTAAAAAGAAAAGGGAAGTGGATCCAGCCAGGCGATTTCTGGTGGTTTTTTTTCCGCTGCATCTGGATTCGCTGTATTCCTCTGCGCCGTTTGCTGATGTGGATGTACGGCGCAGTTTCAAAAGGTGAGAAAAAATAGAAGGAGGAACATTTTATGGGACATGTGTTTAAATTTCACAATGATGTAGATACAGACCAGATTATCGCGTCTCAGTATCTGCTGCTGCCAAACATCGAAGAGATGAAAAAATATACATTTGAATCGCTTGACAGAGAGTTTGCAGAAAATGTACAAAAAGGAGATATTGTCGTTGCGGGGGAAAACTTCGGCTGCGGCTCATCAAGAGAGCAGGCACCAAGTGTGCTGAAAGCATTGGGAATAAAAGCAGTGATTGCCAAATCATTTGCAAGAATTTTTTATCGAAATTGCATTAACATTGGACTGCCGGTGATTATCAGCAAAGATCTTTATGATAAGGTAGAAGACGGAGATGAGATTGATATTGATTTAGCAGAAGGAAAGATTACAACAGCAGATGAGACACTTCCGTGCACAAAACTTCCGCCGTACATGCAGAATATCCTGGATCACGGCGGATTGATCAATTTCCTAAATGAAGGGGAGGTGTAAGAAATGGGAATGACGATTGGTGAAAAAATTATTGCAAGAGCAGCAAAAGTTGATGAAGTGCATGCAGGTGAGATCCATACGATTGAAGTTGACCGCTTAATGAGCAACGACGGAACGACACATTTAACCATTGATATGTATCATAATGATTTGAAACATCCAAAGATTGCGGATAAAGATAAAATTGTGTTTATTATGGATCATAATGTTCCGGCGGAAAATCCGAAAACGGCACAAGCTCACAGAAAGATGAGGAATTTTGCAAAAGAACATGGGATTGCTTTGTACGAAGGAAAAGGAGTCTGCCATCAGATCATGGTAGAAAATTATGTATGTCCAGGTGAATTTATCATGGGAGCAGATTCTCATACATGTACATATGGTGCGCTGGGAGCCTTTGGTACAGGAATCGGATGTACAGATTTTTTGTATGCCATGGTAACAGGACAGTCCTGGGTATTAGTTCCGGAAACCATTCGTTTTGAACTGACAGGAAAATTAAAGAAAGGGGTTTATGCCAGAGATCTGATGCTGACGATCATCGGAAAGGTAGGAGCGAATGGGTGCAATTATAAAGTTATGGAGTTTGCGGGACAAGGAGCTCATAACCTGGATATTGATGAACGCCTGGTTCTTTGTAATCTGGCTGTGGAGGCAGGAGCTAAGACAGGAATTGTAGAACCGGATGAAAAAGTTGCAGAATATTTGGAAAGCCGTGGACGTAAAGCGGAAAACATGTTTGTAAGTGATAAGGATGCGGTATTTGAAAAAGTTTATCATATTAATCTGGATGAAATTGAGCCGGTGGTAGCAAGACCTCATCAGATTGACGATGTGGTGCCGGCAGATGAAGTGGGAGATGTCAGGATCGATGAGGCATTCCTGGGTTCTTGCAATAACGGAAGGATTGAGGAATTACGTGTGGCAGCTTCAATCCTAAAGGGAAAGAAAGTCAGCGATCATGTGAGATTTATTATCGCTCCAGCTTCCAATGAAGTCTATATCCAGGCCTTGGATGAAGGATTGATTGATATTTTCTTAGATGCAGGTGCAATGGTCATGAACAGCAACTGCAGTGTGTGCTGGGGAAGCTGTCAGGGAGTAATTGGAGAAGGAGAAGTTCTGATTTCAACCGGAACAAGAAACTTCAAAGGGCGTGCAGGTCATCCGGATTCTTTTGTATATTTGGGATCAGCTGCCACGGTGACAGCATCTGCCATTGCAGGAAAGATTGTAACCGCTAAAGAGGATGAAGAATAAGATAGAAAAGGAAGTTGAAGATGGAACAATTTAAAGGGAAAATATGGGTACTAGGAGATGATATTGATACAGATATCATCATTCCGACGGAATATTTGGCGCTTCCGTCTGTAGAAGATATGAAGCAATATGGATTTTCACCGCTCCGTCCGGAGCTGGCAGGACAGATAAAAGAAGGAGATATCATAGTTGCAGGCAAGAATTTTGGATGTGGTTCTTCCAGAGAACAGGCACCAGAAATCATTAAAGCCTTGAAAATCAAGTGCGTCATTGCAAAATCCTTTGCAAGGATTTTCTTTCGCAATTCAATCAACAACGGCCTTCTGCTGATTGAGAATGATCAGATACAAGATCATGTAAAAGAAGGAGATACCATTGAAGTCACTTTGGGAGAAAAGATTACGCACAAAGGAAAAGACTATGCAATCCAGTCTCTTCCGGATAATCTAATGGAAATTATTAATGCAGGCGGTCTGGTTGAGGCAATGAAAAAGAGAAATGGGGTGAAATAAGCAATGGGACAGACAATGATTGAAAAAATCGTCAGCAGGAACATCGGGGTCAATAGGGTAAAACCTGGAGAAATTGTCACGGTAAATGTGGACAGGGTTATGATCCATGATATTTTTATCCCATTCGTTGCAGAGAAATTTGAAGAAATGGGATTTACCAAGTTATGGGATCCAGATAAAGTGGTATTGATCTATGATCACATGGTGCCGGCCAGTACGGTAGATGATATCCGTCATTTTAAAATAGGGGATGCTTTTGCAGAAAAATATGGCATGAAACATGTACATCGAAGTGATGGAATCTGTCATCAGCTGATGACAGAATGTGGATATGCAAAGCCAGGAGATATCGTATTTGGAACGGATTCTCACACGACAACGTATGGGTGTGTGGGATGTTTTTCCTCTGGAATCGGATATACAGAAATGGCTTCTATCCTTGGAACCGGAGAACTTTGGATTCGTGTGCCGGAGACGATCAAAGTCATAATCAACGGAAAACTGCCGGAGAATGTAACATCCAAAGATGTTATCCTGCGTCTGATCGGTGATCTTGGTGCAGATGGAGCTACATATAAAGCATTGGAGTTTTCTGGAAGCACTGTGGATGATATGACAATTGCGTCTAGGATGACCATGTCTAATATGGCAATTGAGGCGGGTGCCAAGGCAGCACTGTTTGCTCCAGATGAAAAGACGGCCGAATATTCTGAAGTGAAATTATCAGATGTTGACTGGATTTATGGAGATGAGGATGCAGTCTACTGCCGGACGATTACATATCAGGCGGAAGACCTGGTTCCGGTAACTGCATGCCCGTCGCAGGTAGATAAGATCCGGGATGTAAAAGAAGTTGCCGGAACAAAGCTGGATCAGGTATTTATCGGATCTTGCACCAATGGACGGCTGGAGGATTTAAAAGCCGCTGCGGAAATTCTGGACGGCAAAAAAGTTGCAGATTATGTGAAACTGATTGTAACGCCGGCCAGCCGCAAGATTTACAAAGAGGCAGCTGATGCGGGCTATCTTAAGATCCTGGCAAAGGCAGGAGCTATTATAACACAGCCTGGATGCGGTCTTTGCTGTGGACGCGCTGGAGGAATCCTTACGGATGGAGAAAGAGTACTTGCTACAAATAATCGGAATTTTCTTGGAAGAATGGGAACCTCTAAGGTAGAGATTTATCTGGCTTCTCCAAAGACAGCAGCAGCGTCTGCCGTTGCGGGAGAGATTACTGAGGCATAAGAAAGAAAAGGATGAGAAAGACATGACAAAGTTATTAATCTCACTATTCGTGAAAGATTCAGATAATATAACGGATGCAAAAGTCCGCAGTGCTTACGGAAGCCTGGGAGGAGCGGTAGGAATTTTCTGCAATCTGTTATTATTCGCAGGAAAATTTTTTGCGGGGATCATCACGGGTGCGATTTCTATTACAGCGGATGCGTTCAACAATTTATCAGACGCTGCTTCTTCCATTATTACCCTGATTGGATTTTATATTGCAGGCAAACCGGCAGATGAAGATCATCCATTTGGACATGGGAGAATGGAATATATTTCTGGTCTGATTGTATCTTTGGCGATCATTCTGATGGGATTTGAACTGCTGAAATCTTCTGTATTGAAGATTCTTCATCCAGAAGCAATCCAGTTTCAGCTGGTTTCTGTAGTGATATTAGCAGTCTCTATTCTTGTAAAATTCTGGATGGCAGCATTTAATACTAAGATAGGAAAGAAGATTCAGTCAGAAGCTATGAGGGCAACGGCAACAGACAGTCTTAATGATTGTGTTTCCACTGCTGCAGTTCTGGCAGGTATGCTGATTTTTTATTTTATGGGGCATAACCTGGATGGTATTATTGGTGTTCTGGTAGCGTGTTTTGTACTTTGGGGCGGTTATGGTTCCATAAAGGATACATTAAATCCGCTTCTGGGAGAAGTACCAGATGAAGAGCTGGTAAAAAATATTGAAGATATGGTTATGCGTCATGATATGGTCATAGGAGTACATGATATGATTGTACATGATTATGGTCCTGGGCGCAGGATTGTATCTTTGCACGCAGAAGTGCCTGCTAATGTAGATATTATGGATGCTCATGATATGATTGATCATATTGAGATGCGGCTGATGCAGGAATACCAGTGCGAGGCCACCATTCATATGGATCCGGTGGTGACAGATGATGAACAGACGACGGAGACAAAAGAAAAAATAAAAGAACTGATTGAACAGTATAACGATAAACTATCAATTCACGATTTTCGTATGGTGACAGGAAAGACACATACCAATGTGATTTTTGATCTTGTGATACCATATGGAAAAGAATATCAGGTAGGAAAAATCGTAAAAGATATCCGGAAAAAGATCCATAATGAGATGCCAAATAATTATTTTGCGGTCATAAAAGTAGATCGGACTGCAGTAATATAAAGAAAGAATCCTGTGATGCAGGATTCTTTTTTAATTTCTTTCTTGACAGTTCCCTTACGTCACCCTTTATGATAAGCTTATAGGAGATCAGGAGGTATCGCCATGACCAGGAATGGATATTATACATCGGGGGAATTTGCAAGAAAAGCCAATGTGACACTGCGGACAGTGCGTTATTATGACCGGCAGGGAATATTGAAGCCAAGCAGGATAGCCCCAAATGGCTATCGTCTGTATACAGATGCGGACTTTGCAAAGCTGCAGAAGATACTGTCACTTAAATATCTTGGATTTTCTTTGGATGAGATTATGACTATGACGATCAATGACGATGACCAGGATGACATCAAAGAATCGATTCGCCTTCAGCTGAACCTGGTCCAAAAGAAGATGGAACATCTGAAATTGGTGGAACAGTCTTTACAGGATATGGTCAGGAAAATGAAAGAATCAAAAGAAATAGACTGGAATGAAGTTGTGGAATTGATCCATGTGACCAACATGGAAAAAGGGCTGGTGGAGCAGTATAAAAACGCTTCCAATCTGGATATCCGTATTAATTTGCATAAAAAGTATTCGCAAAATCCTATTTCATGGTTTGACTGGATTTTTCAGAAGCTGAAATTAGAAAAAGGAAGCCGAATTCTGGAAGTCGGATGCGGGACAGGAGAGTTATGGAAAGGACATGAAGATGAGATACCAGAGAATGTACGGATTACGCTTTCTGATCAGTCAGAAGGAATGGTAAAAGATGCGGAAAAGCATCTGGGATCCGGAGATGGTATTTTTGAATATAAGACATTTTCCTGTGAGAAAATACCAGAGAAGGAGGATTCTTTTGATTTTGTGATTGCAAACCATGTATTGTTTTATCTGAAGGATCGGAAGAAAGCTTTAAAAGAAATTCGAAGGGTACTAAAGCCAGGCGGAGTTTTCCTGTGCAGTACGTATGGCAGCCGTCATATGCAGGAAATTACTCAGTTGGTACAGAAATTTGACCAGAGGATTACATTGTCAGCCAATTGTCTGTATGACGAATTTGGCTTGGAAAATGGGGAAAAACAGCTTTTGGAAATTTTCGATGATGTGCGGAAAGAAAGATATGAGGATGAGCTGCTGGTAGATCAGCCGCAGCCTCTGATCGCGTATATCCTCTCATGTCATGGAAATCAGCATGAATATTTGGGCAAGCGCTATCAGGAATTTAAAGAATTTGTCCGCAGACGGATGAAGGGAAAAGGAGGAATCCGGATTACAAAAGATGCCGGAATTTTTCTGTGCCGATAACAAAAAAGATGGAATAACCAAAGGAGGAGACAATGAAAGTTTTAGTAACGGGTGTGAAGGGACAGCTTGGATATGATGTAGTTCATGAGCTGAAAAAGCAGCAAATAGAAGCAGTCGGAGTGGATGTAGAAGAAATGGATATTACAGATGGGGATCAAGTAGAAAATGTGATTCGAAATGCAGATCCGGATGCAGTCATTCACTGTGCGGCTTATACCGCTGTAGATGCGGCTGAGGATAATGAAGAACTTTGCCGCAGGGTAAATGCCCAGGGAACAGAGAATGTAGCGAAGGTCTGCCGGGAAATGGATATTAAAATGATGTACATCAGTACAGATTATGTATTTGACGGACATGGAACAAGACCATGGGAGCCGGATGATCCGAGAGATCCGCTGAATGTATATGGACAGACAAAATATGAAGGTGAACTGGCAGTGGAAAAAAATGTAAAGAAGTTTTTCATTGTTCGGATTGCATGGGTGTTTGGAGTCAATGGAAAGAATTTTATCAAAACGATGTTAAATCTCGGAAGGACGCATGACAAACTTACGGTAGTCAATGATCAAACCGGATCTCCGACCTATACGTATGATCTGGCAAGACTTCTTGTGGATATGATACAGACTGACCGATATGGAAGATATCATGCAACCAATGAGGGAATCTGTACATGGTATGAATTTGCCTGTGAGATTTTCCGTCAGGCAGGAATTGATGTAGAAGTGACACCGGTTACCAGTGATGAATATCCAGCAAAAGCAAAGCGTCCGGAAAACAGCCGAATGTCCAAGAAAAAGCTGGAAGAGAATGGATTTGAGCGTCTGCCTTCCTGGCAGGATGCTGTGAAACGATATTTAAAAGAAATCGAAGCATAAGGAGGAAAATACAATGGGAAAGATTAAAGTGACGCCGTGTGATATTGAAGGACTTTATGTCATTGAGCCTACAGTATTTAAAGATGAAAGAGGATATTTCGTAGAAACTTATAATCAAAATGATATGAAAGAAGCAGGTCTGGATATGGTATTTGTTCAGGATAATCAGTCCATGTCAGTCCGTGGAGTATTAAGAGGCCTGCATTTTCAAAAACAGTATCCTCAGGGAAAGCTAGTCCGGGTGGTCCGCGGCAAGGTATTTGACGTGGCAGTGGATTTAAGAGCAGATTCCAAAACCTATGGCAAGTGGTTTGGGGTAGAATTGTCAGATGAAAATATGAAACAATTTTATATTCCAGAGGGTTTTGCCCATGGTTTTTTGGTACTTTCTGATGTAGCAGAATTCTGCTATAAATGCACCGATTTCTATCATCCGGGTGACGAGGGCGGACTGCTTTGGAATGATAAGGAAATTGGGGTAAAGTGGCCTCTGGAAGAAGGAGTAGATCTGATCATTTCAGAAAAGGACAAGAAATGGAAGGGGTTAAGTGAAACATTTCATTTTTAAAAAGGAATCTTTCAAAAGAGAAAGGAAGGGTGATATTCTATGAAAGGAATTATACTTGCAGGCGGCTCCGGAACCAGGCTTTATCCGTTAACTATGGTGACTTCAAAACAGCTGCTGCCGATTTATGATAAACCAATGATTTATTATCCGATGTCAGTTTTGATGAATGCAGGAATCCGGGATATTCTGATAATTTCAACTCCAGATGATACACCGAGATTTCAGGCTCTTCTGGGAGATGGCCATCAGTATGGAATCCATCTTTCCTATGAAGTGCAGCCGTCTCCAGACGGACTGGCTCAGGCGTTTATCATCGGAGAGGAATTTATTGGAAATGATAATGTAGCCATGGTGCTGGGGGATAATATTTTTCATGGTCATGGACTGACGAAGCGGCTTCGGAGAGCTGCTAATAAAAAACAGGGAGCGACAGTGTTTGGATATTATGTTGATGATCCAGAGCGTTTTGGAATCGTAGAATTTGATGAGAATGGGACTGCAGTTTCTATCGAGGAAAAACCGAAGCAGCCAAAGTCCAATTATTGTGTTACCGGCCTGTATTTCTATGATAACCGGGTAGTTCAGTATGCCAAAGAGCTGAAGCCGTCAGCCAGAGGAGAGCTGGAGATCACGGATCTCAATAAGATATATCTGGAAAAGGGAGAATTGGAGGTAGAGCTTCTTGGGCAGGGATTTACATGGCTCGATACAGGAACTCATGAATCTCTGGTGGAAGCTACCAATTTTGTAAAGACAGTGGAGACACATCAGCATCGAAAGATTGCCTGCCCGGAGGAGATTGCATATTTGAACCACTGGATTACGAAAGATCAGATGTTAAAGGATATTGAGCCATTGAAGAAGAATCAGTATGGACAGTATCTGATGGATGTTATGGCAGGAAAATTTTTAGATAAGTAAGGAGAAGGAGCCAATGAAAATATTAGTGACAGGCGGTGCAGGATTTATCGGTGGAAACTTTATTCACCATATGGTAAATAAATACCCTGAAGATGAGATTGTAAATCTAGATCTTTTGACCTATGCGGGAAATCTTGAGACTTTAAAGCCAGTGCAGGATAAACCGAACTATCGGTTTATAAAAGGAGATATTGCGGATCGTGCGTTTATCATGGAGCTGTTTGAGAAGGAAAAATTTGATATCGTAGTAAATTTTGCAGCTGAAAGTCATGTGGACCGCTCCATTGAGGATCCTTCTATTTTTGTCAGGACTAACGTGGAAGGAACAGTTGTACTGCTGGATGCATCAAGAAAATATGGGGTAAAACGTTATCATCAGGTATCTACTGATGAGGTATATGGAGATCTTCCGCTGGACCGGCCGGATCTGTTTTTTACAGAAGAGACACCGCTGCATACATCAAGTCCGTACAGCAGTTCTAAAGCCAGCGCAGATTTATTTGTTCTGGCATATTACCGCACCTTTGGACTCCCGGTTACCATATCCAGATGTTCCAATAATTATGGACCATATCATTTTCCGGAAAAACTGATTCCATTGATGATCAGCCGTGCTCTGGCGGATGAAGAGCTGCCGGTTTATGGAAAAGGGGAAAATGTCAGAGACTGGCTACATGTATCCGATCACTGCGAGGCCATTGACCTGATCATACACAAGGGAAAAGCCGGTGAGGTTTATAATGTGGGAGGACACAATGAGAGAACGAATCTGGAAGTTGTAAAAACAATTCTGCATGCATTAAATAAGCCGGAGAGTTTGATCAGGTTTGTAACGGACCGCCCAGGGCACGATATGCGTTATGCAATTGATCCAACAAAATTAGAAACTGAGCTGGGCTGGAAACCAAAATATAATTTTGATACTGGAATTGCTCAGACGATTCAGTGGTATTTGGACAACAAAGAATGGTGGCAGAATATTTTGTCTGGTGAGTATGCGAATTATTTTGAAAAAATGTATGGAGAAAGACTCTAAACATACATGAAGATAGGAAGCGGCAGATCCGCTTCCTGTTTTTTTGTATATTATGATAAAAAATGTTTTAGAAGAAAATTTCCGATGCCGTCGTGATCATTATCATCGGTGATATAATCTGCCGCATTTTTTGTTTTTTCGCTTCCATTTGCCATAGCCACGCCGATGCCGGCATTTAAAACCATATCATAATCGTTGTCTGCGTCACCAAAGACACAAAGTTCTTTCATAGAAAATCCATGAAGAGCCATAACCTTCTTAAGACCATATGTCTTTGTGATCCTTGGATCCATGAATTCATACAAGAGTTTTGTTGTCTGAAGGGAAGCAGAACGGAAATTGCCGCTTTGAAAGCTTTTTCCGCGTTCAATAACGGCATCCATCATTTCCGGAGCGCAGGTGATCATGATTTTTGGATGGCTGGTTTTGAGATATTTATCAAAATCAATAACTTTGTATGGAATCTTGTCTGCGGCAGAGAGATTTCGGATATTGATATCGTCTTTTGGCGTATAAAGAAATCCATCTCCATGAATGACAAAGTTTACGTCCATATCTTTATAATGTTCGATAATGTCACGAATCACATGTCCTGGAAGAGGATAATTCTCTTCATAGTGATCCTGGGCAAAATCATAGATTTCAGCGCCGCCGCTTCCAACGATGGCATCTACCATATCAGAAAGTCCCCATTCTGGGAGAAGTTTTCGAACGTTGGTAACAGCCCTTCCTGTAGAAATACCGAATAAAATTCCCTGGTCGCGGGTCTTCTGAATGGCGTCTGCCGTGAGTGGGGAAACGGTGCCGCTGGTTGTTAACAATGTTCCGTCAATATCGCACATAATGGCTTTGATAGGCATATTGTATTCCTCCTTATTTGTTGCTACTTTTCATTTTAGAGGAGGTGTCCAAGAAAAACAAGAAAGTTTTCGTTTTTTCATGTTTTTCTTAGGCACCTTTTCTTTCTGATTGCATAGTCTATCACAAGGAATTTTATAAGAGGTTTTCATATGGCAGGAGTCATTTTGGATGCGGGTCACGGAGGATACGACAACGGAGCCCAGTATAGCGGACGAAAAGAAAAAGATGATAATTTAAGGCTTGCACTGGCAGTAGGGGAGATTCTGGAAAGAAATGGCATTCCGGTTATGTATACCAGGCAGGATGATGTTTATCAATCGCCGTCGGAGAAAGCAAGAATTGGAAATGACAGCGGGGCAGATTACTTTATTTCTTTTCATCGGAATTCCAGTCCGAACGCCAATCAGTACAGCGGAGTAGAAACACTGGTTTTTGATGACAGCGGGATGAAAGCGCAGATGGCACGAAATATAAATAGTCGTTTGGAAGGTGTAGGATTTCGAAATATCGGGGTAAAAGAAAGACCGGATCTTACAGTTCTTCGGAGAACCAGGATCCCTGCGCTTTTGATTGAAGCGGGTTTTATTAATTCGGATCAGGATAATCAAAGATTTGAAGAGCGTTTTTCAGAAATTGCTCAGGCAATTGCAGACGGTATTATAGATACCATTGGAAGAGGTCAGCCTCCAGTCACCGGAGCTTATCGTGTACAGATTGGCCTTTACAGAAATTTTTCCAATGCCCAGTATGCGTTAAATGAAGCGCAGTCACAGGGATTTGATGGAGAAATTGTATTTGATGATCCGTATTATGCAGTACAGATTGGGCAACTCAATACATTGGATGAAGCGGTGCAGTTGGAAAATCAGTTAAAACATATGGGATATGATACCCTGGTCATAAAAAAATAAGAAAGAAGGAGGCAGCAGTGAAATTGGCATTCTGCTGTCTCCTAATACCAATAAGCAAAATGCTAAAAAAAAGAAAGAATTAAGGATTGACTTTTGTGCAAAATACTGGTATTATAAACCCATAAAGACAAGAGAATATCAGAAAGCAGGATATAGCTTTTGGGTTGTCACTGTTCGGCAGGCAAAACCAGATTTTATAAACATAAAGATATTTTTATGTTTATAAAATCTGGTTTTTTATTTTCATAAAACGGAGAGGAAAAACAGAATCAAAAAAACAGTGAATCATGTGTAAATATTGGGAAAACACATAAAAGAGGGAAGAGAGACGATAAGATGAAAATAGGAAAAGTAATTAACAATAATGTAGTTAGTACATTTGATGCGAATGGTCAGGAAGTTATACTAGTTGGAACAGGAATTGGATTTCGGGGAAAAGAAGGGAAAAAGATTGATGAAACAAAGATCCAGAAAGTTTTTCGGCCGGAAGATCCTAGAATGACAAGTCGTTTAAAAGAACTTTTGATGGATCTTCCGATGGAGCAGCTGGAAGTTTCCACAGAAATTATTGAACATGCAAAAAGGACTCTGGATACAGAGCTGAATGAGAATATTTATATTACATTGACAGATCATATACATTTTGCAGTTCAGAGGTATCAGGAACATATGATGTTTCCAAATCCAATGCTCAGAGAAGTAAAACTGTTTTATGATAAAGAATTTCAGCTGGGAGAGTATGCTCTGGAAACAATACAGCAAAGACTTGGGATTCAGCTTCCGATTGATGAAGCAGTGTCTGTTGCTCTGCATATTGTCAGTGCAGAGTTTGATACAAGAGTGAAAGATACTTTGAAGATTACAGGGTTTATGGAAGAAGTCATTGAGATTATCACGGATTATTTTAAAATTAAACCAGATGAAAACTCACTGAACTACGAACGGTTTATTACACACTTGAAATTTTTATCAAGAAAATTGTTTTCAGCAGCGGACCTGGATGACATCAACGATGATATGGAGGAAATGATTCAGAAATTATGTCCGAAAGAATATGCGTGTGCGCAGAAAGTGGCCCAGCATATCATGAGGCGCTATGAAAGACAGATGACCCCGGGGGAAGTCGCTTATCTCACAATGCATATTGAACGGATGTGCAAAAACAGCAAACAAAAGAAGGAGAAAGAAGATGTTTGAATCACTGAAAAAAATGTTCAAAGGCGAATCGAAAACAATGTCCATTAAGTCTCCGGCAGAGGGAAGGACAATTCCTATGTCAGAGGTAGATGATCAGACTTTTGCGCAGGAACTGCTTGGACCGGGCATTGCCGTTTGTCCCAGCAAAGGCAGGATCGTATCGCCTGTTGACGGGACAGTAACCATGGTATTTGACACAAACCATGCGGTGTGTGTTCAGTCAGATGACGGCGTAGAGATTATTGTCCATGCAGGACTTGATACAGTGCAGCTAAAAGGAAAACACTATACTGCGAAGAAAAAGGCAGGAGATCAGGTAAAGGCAGGAGACGTTTTGCTGGAACTGGATCTTGAAGCGATTACGAAGGCAGGATATGACGTCACAACGCCGATCGTGATCACAAATCTTAGAAACTATAAGATATCAGAGTGTTTTGTGAATAAAGAGGTAAGAGAAGGGGAAGAGGTGATGAAGTTAGAAGAAAAATAGATGCTGTTGTTTGATTTCATGGGAGAAGAGAAAATGTGAAAAACGAAAGGAGCATGTAATTATGAAATTTTTACAAAAATTAGGAAAAGCGTTAATGCTTCCAGTTGCCTGCCTTCCAATCTGCGGTATTTTAATGGGAATCGGTTATGCTTTGTGTCCGGCCACCATGCAGGGCGGAGATATTACGGGAATTGGGAATCAGATTGGATTCTTTTTGGTAAAAGCAGGCGGAGCTCTGATTGACAACATGGCACTGCTGTTTGTAATCGGAGTTGGTGTGGGAATGTCTGATAAACACGACGGTACCGGCGGACTGGCGGCTCTTGCCTCTTGGCTGATGATAACAAATCTGCTTTCTACAGCAGTTGTTACTACGATTATGCCGTCCATAGCAAACAATGCCGATGCAACACTGGCGTTTGATAAGATCGTAAATCCGTTTATTGGTATTTTAGCCGGAGTAATCGGATCAACCTGCTATAATAAGTTTAAAGATACGAAACTTCCGGACTTCTTGTCCTTCTTTAGTGGAAAACGCTGTGTTGCCATTGTCGCGGGTATTGTTTCCATTATTGTATCTGCTATTCTGCTGTTTGTATGGCCGGTTGTGTTTGGAGCGCTGATCACGGTTGGTGAATCCATTGCAAAAATGGGAGCTGTTGGAGCCGGAATCTATGCATTCCTGAATCGTTTGCTGATTCCAACAGGACTGCACCATGCATTAAACAATGTATTTTGGTTTGATACCATTGGACTTGGAGATTTGACACATTTCTGGGCTGGAGATACATCAGCTGATGTATCATGGAGTCTTGGTATGTATATGGCAGGCTTCTTCCCATGTATGATGGGTGGAGTTCCAGGAGCCGCTCTGGCAATGATACATACAGCAAAGAGCAATAAGAAAAAAATTGCGATTGGCTTAGTTGCCTCTGCTGCATTATGTGCATTTGTCTGCGGTGTAACAGAACCATTTGAATTCGGTTTTATGTTTTTGGCACCTGGCCTTTATGTAATCTATGCTCTTCTTTATGGAATTTTCGTGGCGGTAACTGCGGTTGTGGGATTCCGGGCAGGATTTAGTTTTTCTGCAGGGGCAACAGACTTGGTATTTTCATCCTCTCTGCCGGCAGCACAAAACACATGGATGATCCTTCCGCTTGGAATTGCAGCGTTTATTGTATTTTATGTAGTATTCCGGCTGGCCATTGTAAAATTTGACTTAAAGACTCCGGGAAGAGAAGATGATGATGTCGATGAAGAAGAAAGAAATGTGGTTCTTGCAAATAATAATTATACAGAAGTTGCTAAGATTATTTTGGAAGGATTGGGCGGTAAAGAAAATGTGGTGTCCATTGACAACTGCATTACAAGACTTCGTTTGGAAATTGCAGATGATGCTGCGGTGGATGAAAAGAAGATTAAATCTGCCGGAGTTGCAGGAGTCATTCGTCCGGGACAAAAGAGCATTCAGGTAATTGTGGGAACACAGGTACAGTTTGTGGCTGACGAGATGGAAAAGTTATGCAGATAAAAGCATAAAAAGAAGGGGCGGAATAAAAATTCCGTCTCTTTTTTTGTGCAATAAGCCCAGCAAACGACTGCCATACCTGCACGAACAGGCATTTGCCAGGCAACGGACAGTGAATTCTTCTCTATCCGGTCTGCATAAAAAGTTTCTGGGGACAGTAAAAAGCAAAGATTGCGGATCCCTGCTGCAGGATTTATAATGGAAAGGGGACCACACGGAGGAAGGATGGGAAACAATATGAAGATTCGTTATAGAAATGAGATTTTCAAGATCATCTGTATTTGTTTTGCAGCGTTTATCATGGCATTGAATATCAAATCTTTCGTCAGGACCGGAGGTTTGTATCCGGGAGGCGCAACTGGTCTTGCCCTGTTGATTCAGAGGATCGCAGAAATATTTTTTGGAATATCCCTGCCGTATACGCTGGTCAATGTTTTATTAAATGCAGGACCGGTGTATCTGGGATTTCGGTTTATCGGCAGAAAATTCACTTTATATTCCTGCCTTATGATTCTGCTGACAGGATTTTTTACAGATATTATTCCGGGCTATGTGATTACATATGATACCCTTTTGATCAGCATTTTTGGAGGGCTGATCAATGGAGCGATCATTAGTGTCTGTCTGATGATGAATGCTACAACAGGAGGAACGGATTTTATTGCAATCTATCTGTCTGAAAAGAAAGAAATTGACTCCTGGAATATTGTATTTGGATTGAATGTATTGATCCTTGGTGCAGCAGGTATCCTGTTTGGATGGGATAAGGCATTGTATTCTATTATTTTCCAATATGCATCTACTCAGGTGCTTCATATGATGTATAAGAAATATCAGCAGCAGACCTTAATTGTGGTAACGAATCGGGCAAAGGAAGTTTATAGAGCGATCGCAAAAGTCACCAATCATGGGGCGACAGTGATGGATGCTGTAGGATCATATAAAGGAAACGAAAGAAAACTAGTATATTCTGTTGTTTCAAGTGCGGACAGCAAGAAAGCGATCCGGATGATTCAGAGAGTGGATCCGGATGCCTTTATCAATGTAATGAAAACGGAACAGATTTCAGGGAAATTTTATCTAAGACCCAATAAATGAGGAATGAGGTATATCCGTCTTTCTTTATTCATAGATTAAAGAAAAAGACAGGATGCGGTACGTTGGGAAAATTAAAAAAATGGTCGACTTGGATCGTGGTCGGAATCATTCTCGGCTTCAGCGTCTCAGGTGTTTTTTGGAACGCGAAAAAAATTTTTCGGGAAAATATATATGTCTGGACAGAAGATCAGGAGCGGAAGCTGCCAATTTACTGTGTAGATCGAAAGAAAAAGGTGCTGGCTCTGACATTTGATGTAGCCTGGGGCAATGAAGATATAAGTGAGATACTGAAAATTTTGAAGAAAGAGAAAGTAAAGAGTACTTTCTTTTTCTCAGGAGAATGGATGGAAAATTATCCAAAGGATGTGAAAAGAATTGCGAAAGCAGGACATGACATCGGCAATCATGGAGACCATCATAAATATATGACCCGTTTGTCGAAAAAAGAGCAGATACAAGAAATTCGGGGAGCCGATGATAAGGCAAGGGCACTTTTGGGGACTCCTATGGAATTGTTTCGTCCTCCATATGGAGATTATAATTCTCAGGTGGTAGAGACGGCGGAAGAACTGGGATATTATGTGATCCAATGGTCGGTGGATAGCCTGGACTGGATGGAGCCGGGAGCAGAGGCAGTCATAGAAAAGGTATGTGGTCATAAAAATCTCAAGAGCGGAGCCATCATTTTAATGCATACGGGAACGAAATGTACCAGAAAGGCATTAGAACCTATGATTATTCGATTGAAAAATCAGGGCTATGGATTTGTGCCGGTTTCAGAACTAATTTATAGGAGAAATTATCGTATTAATTTGGAAGGAATGCAAATTTCTAATGAGGTGCTGTGACACACTGATAAATGGACACAGAGACAACGTACAGAATAAAAAACAAAAAAACACTTGATTTTAAGACAAAATTATTGTATCTTATAACCAATGAAGTTACTGACAAGGGCGTCAAACAATTAGGTTCAGATTGTTTGCCGTCCATTTTTTTATTTTGCGGGGGACACTTTGAGGGTTTGCCGTGAAATAAAATGTTCCATTCGGAGCAAAATAGATTGGGAATGCTTCAAATGTATAAAAGAAAGGAAGAAACCTATGAAAGAAAAAACAAATGTTACTGAAATCTTTGGAATGAATGTGTTTAATGACAGTGTCATGAAAGCACGCCTTCCAAAAGCTGTCTACAAAGACCTGAAGAAGACTATCGAAGAAGGGACTGAATTGAACCCGGCAATTGCAGATGTTGTTGCAAATGAAATGAAAGAATGGGCCATTGAAAAGGGTGCAACACATTATACTCACTGGTTCCAGCCATTGACTGGTGTTACAGCGGAGAAACATGATGCGTTTATTTCTCCAACCGATGACGGAAAAGTTTTAATGGAATTTTCTGGAAAAGAACTGATCAAAGGAGAACCAGATGCTTCTTCCTTCCCTTCCGGAGGATTAAGAGCGACATTTGAAGCAAGAGGATATACAGCATGGGATTGTACATCACCTGCATTTATTAAAGAGACACCAAATTCTACTGTATTATGTATTCCTACAGCATTCTGTTCATATACTGGAGAAGCATTGGATAAGAAAACACCATTGCTTCGTTCTATGCAGGCATTGGATATTCAGGCAACCAGACTGCTTCATTTATTGGGAAATGATGATGTAAAGAGTGTTACAACATCCGTTGGAGCAGAGCAGGAATATTTCCTTGTAGATAAACAGAAATATTTACAGAGAAAAGACCTGATCTTTACAGGACGTACTTTATTTGGGGCAATGCCTCCAAAAGGACAGGAAATGGATGACCATTATTTTGGAACAATCCGCGAAAGAATCGAAGGTTTCATGAAAGATTTGAATATTGAGGCATGGAAGCTTGGAATCACAGCAAAGACAGAGCATAATGAAGTAGCTCCTGCACAGCATGAACTGGCACCAATCTATGATTCTAACAACGTAGCAACAGACCACAATCAGCTGCTGATGGAAACAATGAAACGTGTTGCTGAACGTCACGGACTTAAGTGTCTGCTTCATGAAAAACCATTTGCCGGAATCAACGGTTCTGGTAAACACAACAACTGGTCTATGGTAACAAATCAAGGAAAGAATCTTTTGGATCCAGGTAAGACACCGCATGAAAATCAGCAGTTCCTTTTGATTCTTGCTTCTATCATTAAGGCAGTTGATGAGCATGCAGATCTTCTGCGTATGTCAGCTTCCACACCAGGAAATGATCACAGACTTGGAGCTAATGAGGCACCTCCAGCTATCATTTCTATCTTCCTTGGAGAACAGTTGGAAGATGTGGTAAAACAGCTGGTAACAAGAGGAGAAGCAACAAGATCTAAAAAAGGAGATAAACTGGCTTCCGGTGTACATTCTTTACCGGAATTTGAAAAAGATGCGACAGACAGAAACCGTACTTCACCGTTTGCATTTACCGGAAATAAATTTGAGTTCCGTATGGTAGGTTCTACGCAGTCTATCTCTGACCCGAATGTGATTCTGAATACGATCGTTGCAGATGTTTTTGCAGACGTATGTGATAAGCTGGAAAAAGTAGCAGATGATCCAAAAGCAGTAGAAATGGAAGCACATGAGCTGACAAAACAGATGCTGACAGAACATCAGAGAGTTATCTTCAATGGAAATGGATATTCTGAAGAATGGGTTAAGGAAGCAGAAAGAAGAGGACTTCCGAACCTGAAATCTATGGTAGATGCAATTCCTACATTAGTAACAGACAAATCCATCAAGATGTTCGAGAAATTTGGCGTATTCACAAAAGCAGAATTGGAATCTCGTGCAGAAATCCTGTTTGAGCAGTATGCACAGACGATTAATATTGAAGCATTAGCTACTCTTGATATCGCAAAGAAACAGATTGTTCCAGCAGTTATGAAATATCAGAAACAGCTGGCAGATTCTGTCGCAGTATTAAAAGAAACAGGAGTTGATACATCTGTTCAGGAAGAACTCTTAGGCGATATTACAGATAATCTGAAAGAAATGTATGGAGCTATTGGTGTTCTTGCAGAAGACGAAGCAAAAGCAAAAGCAATGGATGAAGATATTGAAAAACAGGCAAGATATTATCATGATACGATTTTTGCTGATATGAGCGCTGTAAGAGAGCCGGCAGACAAACTGGAAATGCTGGTTGCCAAAGAAGATTGGCCAATGCCAAGCTATGGCGATCTGATTTTCGAAGTTTAGGATTTAGGCCTTTCATATTAAAAAAATATTTTCAAAAGATACCGGATTTTGCCGGTATCTTTTTTTGTATCCCGCACATTCTAATATCAGAACACTCGATTGACAGACAAAAGTGAGGGATAAGAATGAAAAAGAGAATCATGGCATCCATATGCATTCTGTTGATGGCAGCAGGTTTTTTGTATCAGATTAGTTATGGAAAAGCTGATCCTCTGGGTATTGCGAGCCAGACAGAGGGGGAAGGAGGACTGCTTGCCAACAGCGCAATGAATAAGAAAAAGGTCTATCTTACATTTGATGACGGGCCGTCAGATCATACAGAAGAGATTTTGGATATTTTAAAGGAAAACAATGTAAAAGCTACCTTTTTTGTGATTGGAAAGGAAACACAGCAGGCAAAAAAAAGTTACCAGCGGATTGTGCTGGAAGGGCACACTCTGGCCATGCATTCTTATAGTCATAATTATGATCAGATTTATTCTTCGGTAGAGGCATTCGCAAAAGATCTGAAACATCTGCAGAACTATCTCTATGAGATAACGGAAATAAAACCAGTGATCTATCGGTTTCCAGGAGGAAGCAGCAATTCCTGCGTCAAAGATATCAGACCATACATTAAGTATATCAACAGTCAGGGCTGGCTTTATTATGACTGGAATGCATTAAGCGGGGATGCATTGGATTTTAATACCAGTGCAGCAAAGTTAAATCAGAATATCCTAAAAAGTGTAAGGCGGCAGGATGTCAGCATTGTGCTCATGCATGATCTTCATGAGGCAGGCAGCACAGTAGAAGGCCTGGACAGTCTGATCAAGACGCTGAAAAAAGAGGGATATCAGATCCTTCCAATTACAGAAAACACAAAGCCGATCCAACATGTATCAGTTGACAAATAAGACTGGTTCACTTAGAATATTTTTTTAAGCAAATATTCTAGGCAATTTGTCTGAAACTGGAGATATCATCAGTTCCGGCAGAAAAAAATTCTGCCGGAATTGATATATGATGCGATTGATTTTATGTTAGGAGAAGAAAATGATAATAAAAAGTGTGAATCTAGAGACAGTATGCGGGGTTACCAGCAAACTTCCGGAAAATAAACTTCCGGAGATTGCGTTTGCGGGGAAATCTAATGTAGGAAAATCCTCTTTGATTAATGCCCTGATGAATCGTAAATCCTATGCGAGGATTTCTGCTCAGCCGGGAAAAACACAGACGATTAATTATTACAACATAAATGATGAACTTTATTATGTGGATCTTCCTGGATATGGTTATGCGAAAGTGACAGAAAAAGTAAAAGAAAAATGGGGACATATGATTGAAAATTATCTTCAGACTTCCAGGCAGCTGAAGCTAGTGTTTCTTTTGATTGATATCCGGCATAAACCTTCCAAAAATGATGTTATGATGTATGATTGGATTTTACATAATGGATACCAGCCGGTCATCATTGCTACAAAACTTGATAAGCTAAAACGAAGTCAGGTGGCAAAGCATCTGAAGGAAATACGTACGGAGCTTCATATGGATCGGGAGATTCCGATGTTCCCTTTCTCTTCTGTGTCAAAACAGGGAAGAGATGAAATATGGGATTTTATAGAACAAAATGTCCTAGACAGAATTTCTGTCTAGGACTCAGTATCATCAAATAATAATTTTTGTATCAAGGCAGAATATACATCCGAATGCATCTGATCCCAATGATCGCAAATATGGACAGCCTGTTCTCTTGAAACCACATTTAGGTTTAATTCAAGGAGCAGGGTGTCTTTTTCTTTTATCTTCAGATGGACAGTATATTCATCTCTTTTGGCAGGGAAAAAATCTGCTTCCAGATCGGTTTCTCTGCGCAGTTGGTATTCTTTCTCATCCAGAAACTGAGAAATATCATCTTTGATTGAATTAGGAATCTGATATTCAAACATGTTGATTGCCTCAGCGCCTTCGTCTGTCAGATAATAATGACTCATGTTACGGATGATTTTTATGCGAAGCATCTCTTCCTCTTCCAGTTCGTGGAAGGCACGCTGTACATTGAAATAATTGGTGTAGCCTTTATCAATGATAAATTCTGAAATCTGAGAATTACTCAATGGAAAATCTACTTTTTGAATTAAATATAAAATCATTAATTTGTATAGAGTTAACTGATTATTTTCCATGCCGAACCTCCTGAATGTTGTTTCAATCATAACATTTATGACCTTTTCTTGCAACTTATGAATGAAATGGAGGAAACTACAGATAATAATGCCGAGGTGATAATATGAGAAAATATCAGTGGATGATATGGACAGCACTGATCCTGCTTCTTTTAACAGGAGTTATACTGCTGGCAGATAGACAGAAACGCCAGACAGAAGACGGCACATTTGTGTTAGAAAGGATTTGGGATGATGAAAGTATATATCAAGGCAGAGGAAAGTGTATGTGTAAATCATGCTCAAGTGCGTCTTTGTGATGTGTTATCTCTGTATTGTTCTAATTATGAGACAGGAGAAAAATTAAAAAAAACAAAGTTCTATCGCTTCCCGGCTGGGGAAAACCAGAGAAAAATTTTTTCTGTTTTAAAGGTTGTGGAGCGAATAAAAGAGCAGGACAGCACGATAGAAGTAGTTAATATGGGGCCGGAGGATTTTGTTGTAACCTATGAACAGAAAAAAGAGGAAAAACGATGGATAACCGCAGGAAAGATTGCTTTTGTATGTCTGGTTGCTTTTTTTGGAGCAAGTTTCTCGATTATGTCTTATAACACGGATGTGGGAATCCAGGATTTGTTTTCCAATGTCTATGGACTGATTATGGGGAAAGCTCCTGATGGTCCCAATATCCTGCATTTTTGTTATACTGTGGGATTGGCAGTGGGGATTATCTTGTTTTTTAATCACGCAGGCAAATTTAAGATGAGTGATGATCCAACTCCGTTTGAAGTGCAGATGCGGTTGTATGAAAAAGATGTGAACAATACGTTGATGATGGATGCTGACAGGGAGAAGGTGGAAGAAGATGTGGATTCGTAATTTTTTTCTGGCAGTATATGGATTGTCAGCAGGAGGTTTAACTGCAGCGGGATTCCTGGCATTTTTAAGCATGATTGGAGTAATCCCCCGGCTTGCAGCGCTGACAAAATCTATAAGATACGCAAGACTCTATGAGGATTTTATTGCGCTTGGGGGTGTTGCAGGAACAGCAGTTTTTTTGTACCGGATAAAGATTCCGCTGGGGTATCCTATGCTGCTGATTTTTGGACTGTTTGGAGGAATTTTCATTGGATGTCTGATTGGGGCCTTGGCAGAGGTCTTAAAAAGTCTTCCCATTTTCTCTAGACGCATTGCTCTGCGAAAAGGAATTGCCGGTGTGATCTACGCTTTGGCGCTGGGCAAAATGTTAGGATGTTATCTTCAATTTTATTTATTTTAACCAAGGAGGGCAGATATGAAAAAGGAACCAAGCAAAGAAGAATATAGTCAAATGGTAGAAGAAATGACGCCAAAACACAATAGTTTGATGAATTGCGTGAAAGCATTTTTTGTAGGCGGATTTTTTTGCCTTCTGGGGGAATGGATAAAAAGGATGTTGATGAATCAGTGGGGGATAGAGAAAAAAGATGCCTTGCTTTATGTTACCATCGGACTTGTACTGTTTAGTGTGATTTTGACTGGATGGAATCTGTATGGAAAAATTACTAAATTTGGGGGAGCCGGAGGGCTTGTTCCGATTACAGGATTTGCCAATTCTGTCGCTTCTCCAGCGATTGAATATCAGAAAGAGGGGCAGGTATTTGGAATTGGAGTGAAGATCTTTACAATTGCAGGTCCTGTGATTTTGTACGGGATTTTTTCTTCTTTTGTGGCAGGAGTTATCTATCTTGTGATAAAGCAATGGGGGTGGATCGGATGAAAACAATGAAAGGAAAACAAAGTATAGAGTTTGATTATCCGCCGTATCTTCTCGGGTGGTCCTCTGTGACGGCAGACAAAGAAGGAAAAGGACCTTTGGGAAATTTTTTTGATCAGATTATAGAGGATCCATTGTTTGGAGAAGAAACCTGGGAGATGGCAGAAGGACGTTTTATGAAGCAGGCGGCAATGCTGGCAATCCAGAAGGCAGGATTAAGCACTAGTGATATTCGTTATGTATTTGCAGGTGACCTGCTGGAGCAAAATACTGCTACAACTTATGGTATCAAGGATCTGGATCTTCCGCTGTTTGGTCTGTTTGGTGCATGCTCTACAGTAGGAGAGGCTCTGTCTCTTGCTGCGATGACGGTGGCGGGGGGATTTGCACAGCAGGTTCTTGCCACAGCATCCAGTCATATTGGAACAGCAGAAAAACAGTTTCGGTTTCCTTTGGAGTATGGAAACCAAAGGCCGCTTTCTGCAACATGGACCGTAACAGGCGCCGGTGCTTTTATTGTTTCAAAGCAAAAAAGTCCAATAAAAATCAGAGGAATTACAACAGGGAAAATTGTGGATTACGGAATGAAGGATCCAATGAATATGGGAGCATGTATGGCGCCGGCAGCCGCTCAGGTGATTTATCAGCATTTTCAGGATTACTGTGTATCTCCAAAAGATTATGATGCCATCTATACGGGAGATTTAGGCGAAGTGGGGAAACAGATTCTGATTCGGCTGCTTGAGGAAAATGGTTATGATATTTCGGGAGTTCATGGCGACTGCGGGTTGGAAGTTTACGAAAACGAGAAACAGGATACACATTCGGGGGGATCTGGATGCGCCTGCAGCGCGGTAGTTTTGTCAGCTCTTTTGATCAGGAAGCTTCTTAAAGGAGAGTGGAAACGCATATTATTTGTACCGACAGGAGCCTTGATGTCAAAAACGAGTTTTAATGAGGGAGAGAATGTGACAGGAATTGCACATGCGATTGTTTTGGAAAGAGAGGAAGGATAAATGGAATATGTCAGGGCGTTTTTAGTGGGAGGTCTGATTTGTGTCCTGGTACAGATCATGCTGGATCACACGAAGCTTCAGCCAGGGCGTATCATGGTCATTTTGGTTGTTGCAGGAGTTGTACTGGGTGCTCTGGGAATCTATGAAAAAATAGAAAAATTCGGCGGATGCGGTGCCACTGTGCCGTTATCTGGATTTGGCTATAATCTTTGGAAAGGAATGAAAGAAGCCGTGGATCAGCACGGATTTCTGGGACTTTTTGAAGGTGGATTTACCGCAGCATCTGTGGGGACATCAGCGGCTTTGATTTTTTCTTATCTGGCATCGCTGATTTTCCAGCCGAAAATGAAAGAATAGAAAGAATCCTCTGCCGGATGCTGCATCCGATGCAGAGGATTCTTTATGGATTACTTTGTATGGATGTGACAAAGTTCAGTTTGATATTCTTTAGGCAGGAGGTATGGTGTATCATCCGTCTCACCTCGGGCGTTATTTTGGCGTACGAGATAAATTTTTCGGATTCTGTCTTCCGCAGGACAATCTGCGGATGCTGGTTCATTGGATTCTTTACATAATTCTACGGCAACGTGAGTGTCACAGGTTTGAGTCGGAACAGTGCCTTCAGCAAAGTATTCAGTGGTTACCATACTGCCTCTCGGATCATGATCACATACGCCTGGGATTGCCAGTTTTCCGGATTTTTTACATATCTGAGCCGTGGTAATTCCGTCCGGCATATCAAAATCTGCTGTCTTTTCTTTCTTTGTTTCGATGATCTGATTCATGATATCAGCCCACATTTTTTTGTGCAGTTCATTGGAATCAAATTCTGTATTCAGATCATATCCCATCCATACAGAAATGGTATGATATGGAGTATATCCGCTGAACCAGTAATCTGTATGGTTTGAAGTTGTGCCGCTTTTACCGGCAACAGCCATATCGGAAGACAGTTGAGCATCTGTTCCAGTACCATCGGTCATAACATCTTTCATGGCATCGGTTAAAAGGAAGGATGTTGTTTTTTTCATGACTCTTTTGCCGGAGGTATCACTGCTTAAAAGAACATTGCCGCTCTGATCCACAACTTTTGTGTACAGTTTTGGTTCATAATAGGTACCCCCGTTGGCAATGGAAGCAAAGGCGCTGGTCAGTTCCAGATTGGTAACCCCATTGGTCAGCCCGCCAAGAGACAGGGACTGATTGATATCTGTACTGGTAGTTCCGTCATCCAGCATCTGATCTTCTACCAATGTGTCAAATCCAAGATTCAGGAGATATTTATACGATTTCTGAGGCGTCACATCTGCGATAGTTTTTGCGGCTATAATGTTCATAGAATCTTTGATGGCCTCTCTAATTGTGGAATATCCGCGATAACCCTTGTAATAATTCTGGATTGGGTGATTGGTATCCAGATAATTATAAGGGGCATCATCATATACGGTTGCCAGTGTCATGCCGGCGGAATCAAGGGCCGGCAGGAAAGTAGAGAGGATTTTAAAATTAGACCCTGGCTGCCGCTGCATGGATGTAGCACGGTCGGAACGCAGGCTGGATGACGCATCGCCTCTTCCGCCTACCAGAGCTTCTACATTACCAGATGTTTGGTCAATGATCGTGATAGAGACCTGAGGCTGAATTGGGGTGGATATATATTCTCCTACGACAACAGCGCCGGAGTCTTCTATAGATTTCCTAAAATTTGATGCCATGGATTTTGCTTCAGCGGCGCTTGAAAAAATCAGAGAGTCTCCCAGATGATTTTCTTTCATATAGTTCAATACATTATTTTCAGAATAGGTTACATCATTTCCGTTGGTGTCACGTGTGCTTAAACTATAGATTAAAGAAGCCTTGGATCCAGAAGGAAAATATGCGTTATTTTCGGCAGCCTGATCAGCAATTTTCTGAATTTCAGTATCCTGAGTGGAGTATATTTTCAGTCCGCCGCTGTAAACTGCGTTATATGCTCTGGTTTCGTCATATCCCAGCTTATCTTTCAAATCATTAACGACCTGCAAAATCAGTGCATCCTCAAAATAAGAAGGAGATTGGCTTTCGGTAGAAGCATTATTTGCATTCTTGCTGATTCGTTCGTAAACATCGTCCCGGACTGCTTTTCTATATTCACTTTGTGTGATATAATGTTGTTCCAACATCTTTTTTAAAACGACCAGCCGTCTGGAAGCATTGTTTTCTGGATGTGTGATCGGATTATAACGGGATGGGTTCTCTGTTATAGCCGCAAGGACAGCACATTCTGACAGTGTCAGATCGGAAGCCTTTTTATTGAAATATTTCTGAGAGGCTGCCTGTACGCCAAGGGTTCCTTCCCCGAGGTTGATCGTATTCAGATATTCTTCCAGGATGAATTCTTTGGAAGCAATATTTTCTAATTCTAAAGAAAGAGACTGTTCTTTTATCTTTCGTTCAATCCTCTCAATCAGAGTTTTTTCGGATTGAATTCCCAACACATTATTTTTTATAAGCTGCTGCGTTAAAGTAGTGCCCCCTTGGAAGCTGGATTTATTTTTTATACCAAGGAAGGCGGCGCGCACTAAGCTGTACAGATCAATTCCATTGTGTGAATAGAATCTTTCATCTTCGATTGCGATAAAAGCATTCTGAAGATTCTGAGGCATCTCAGATAGAGGGGTATCGATTTTGTGGGAATCGCTGTTGGAAAGAGTTTTGATTTTTTTTCCCGTATTGTCATAAATAGTCGTAGTGTGTCCCTTTGAATGAACGGATTCTTTTGTGATCTGCGGCGTGGTTTTGAGAACCCCGCGGACGAAACCAATCGACAGACCGAGAAATGCTGCGATCAGTGCAATGGATATGATCAGGATATATTTAAAAAGAAAAAGAGAAATTTTAGAATGTCTCCGAATCTGAGGGGAGGACAGTTTATTTCTTTTTTTCAGCACATTGTTTTTGGTATATTTCATAAGAAACCTCCTGCCTGCTATTATATCAGATAACAATGTGCAAATAAAGATTAAAACGATATAGGAAAGCAACAGAAAATGGAGGAAAATATGAAAAGAAAGAAAATAGAAGGAAGAAAAAGGTTTCTTGATGACAAGGCGAGGGAAAATGTAGTATTCTATTATCTGATGGAAGATCAGGTGAAAGGAATTTATGGTGTTGCAGTAGAAAAACATCAAAAGGATGCGGATGTAATAGAATGGGATGAGGTGCCGTATCTGTCTGATTCGAAAGCTGCTGCTGAAAGAGTGGCAAAACGCCTGATGGAATATAACGTAACGCCGGTTTCTTTAGCGGAAGCGGTTGATACAATTATGTTGATGGAGGAGAAAGATGGCGGAACAGACATATAAGATTGTCTATAAAGGCGGGGAAGCAGAGATCATAGAGAAGAAGTCACGATTTATTGCCCATATAGCACCGGCAGAGACAGAAGAGGAAGCCTTGGCATTTATCGAAAAAATCAGAAAGGAATACTGGGATGCCAGGCATAACTGTACGGCCTACAGCGTAGGAATTCAACAGCCGATTCTACGCTGCAGCGATGACGGGGAGCCCAGTAAGACTGCGGGAATGCCGATGATGGAAGTAATCCAGGGAGAAGAACTGCATAATATCGTTATTGTGGTGACCAGATATTTTGGAGGAACGCTGCTTGGAACTGGAGGATTGATTCGTGCTTATACAAAGAGTGCTCAGGAGGGAATTAAAAATTCTCAGATTATCACAAAATATCCTGGTCAGAGAATGAAAGTAAAATGTGATTATACTTCATCAGGAAAAATTCAGTACATTGCAGCATCTGAACATATCCCAGTGTTGAATGTGGAATATACGGATGAAGTAGAATTTGATTTGATGGTGCCGGCAGAGCAGGCCAAGAAAACTAGAAAACAATGCATGGAGGTTTCCGGAGGGAAGGCTCTGATCAAAGATCTGGAGAAAGCATATTTTGCGGAAATTAACGGTGAGATAAAAATCTTTTCATAAGTAAGCCGCAGGCGCGCGGCTTCCCTAAACAGTCAAAAAGGGTCCTGCATCCAAACGATGCAGGACCTTTTTGAAAGTTTATTGCAGTGGGAGAAACGAAACTTTAAGAGATACAAGCAAATAAAATAATAGCCAAGCCAGGATAATCATCCGTGCTTGACTATTCATTAATTTCACATTCTGTAAGATTACGGGTTAATCTAGAGTTTCAGGCGGTTTACTGCGCTGATCAGTGCAAGAACAGAGGCAGTAATGATATCTTCATGGATTCCTGCTCCCCATGTAATGCTGCCGTTTGGCTCCTGAACTGCCACATAAGCGCAGGCCTGAGAATTAGAACCGACATTTAAAGCATGTTCCTGATAGGTGACGATGGAATAGTTCATATCACTATGTCTCTTTAAAGCATTGCTTACGGCATCAAGTCGTCCATTTCCTTTTCCGTGATATAATTTTGGAACGCCTGCTTTATCCAGAGAAATCTCAGCTTCAATTCCCCCATCTTTCTGTACGAAATGAACTTCTTTCAGACGGTGTGGAGCATCAATGTTGACATATACTTTTTTGAATACTTTCAGGATATCGCGAGGCACAAGTTCCTGATGACGTTTATCAGAGACATCTTTTACTGTATATCCAACGTCTTCTCTCATTTTGCTAGGAATATGGAAACCGAAGTTTTCCTCCAATACATAACTGATTCCGCCTTTGCCGGACTGACTGTTAATGCGGATGACATCGCTTTCATATTCGCGTCCCACGTCTTTTGGATCAATCGGAAGATAAGGAATATTCCAATGTTCAGGATTTTTATTTTCTCTCCAGTGCATTCCCTTGGCAATTGCATCCTGATGAGATCCGGAAAATGCGGCAAATACCAGTTTTCCGGAATAAGGCTGGCGTTCATATACTTTCATTCTAGTGAGATGTTCATAAGTTTCGGTCAGTTCTGGAAGATTGGAGAAATCGAGTTTTGGATCAACACCATGGGTATACATATTCAGTGCAAGGGTAATAATATCTACATTACCAGTACGTTCTCCGTTTCCAAATAATGTACCCTCCACACGGTCTGCTCCTGCCAGCAGAGCAAGCTCTGTATCTGCGATGCCGCAGCCGCGGTCATTGTGAGGGTGGAGAGATAAGATGACATTGTCACGATATTTCATATGTTTGCTCATATATTCAATCTGGCTGGCATATACATGCGGCAGAGATAATTCTACCGTAACAGGAAGATTTATGATGACTTTCCAGTCTGGTCTCGGCTGCCAGATATCCAGTACAGCATTGCAGACGTCCAAAGCGTAATCAACTTCTGTACCCGTAAAGCTTTCTGGGGAATATTCAAACTGGAAGTTTCCTTCGGTTTCATCGGCAAGACGCTTTAACAATTTGGCGCCGTCGGTGGCAATCTTCATAATTTCTTCTTTTGATTTTTTAAAAACCTGTTCTCTTTGAGCAACAGAAGTAGAATTATATACATGAACAATTGCTTTCTTCGCTCCCTCCAGAGCGGCAAAAGTTTTTTTGATGATATGTTCTCTTGCCTGAGTTAAAACTTGGATTGTGACATCGTCTGGAATCAGATCCTGTTCAATCAATGTACGCAGGAAAGTATATTCTGTTTCAGAAGCGGCTGGAAATCCGACTTCGATTTCCTTGAAACCAACTTTTACAAGCTGTTTAAAAAATTTGATTTTTTCGTCCAGACTCATCGGAATGATCAGAGCCTGGTTTCCGTCTCTTAAATCGACGCTGCACCAGGATGGAGCTTTTGTGATGTATTCTTTGGAAGCCCAGTCAAGACAGGTTTCCGGCGGCATAAAATATTGTCTTTGATATTTTTTTGGATTCATCAATGGAATCTCTCCTTTCTAATTGTTGGAAATATGATATTGATGATGGCAAAACAGCGGATATTCAGGAATTCAGAATGTTGCCTGATTCATCAGCAGCCAGAACAGTTTGGCAAAAAAAAACTTCGAATCTATTCCTTTTCAGGATAGAGACGAAGATAATTCCGCGGTACCACTCTAATTCGCACCTAAACCGTGCGCACTTATCACTGATACGGGCTGATCATCAGCCGATATCGCTCCATGATAACGGTTGGAATCCGGCAATGCCTACTGTTAGTTCAACATGCTACTCAAAGGCGAGTTCAAATATGATCAACAACTGCTTCACACCAGCCAGCAGCTCTCTGAATGTCTAAAATATTCTACTGCTCCTCATCAATGTATTTGGATTAATTACACTAATGACAATCTATCATACTTCATTGTATGTTGTCAACCGGGAAAATATGAAAATATTCTTTTTTTCGGAAACAATCTGTGATAAGGTGAAAACAGAAAAAGAAAATGAGGAGGGTGCATGAATCTTTGGAATTATATAAAAAAACAGGAAGAATCTTTAGAATATCAAGAGGCGAAGCAAAGAATTATGAAACTGCATGATCCGGGGAAGAATATGGCCTATGTTGAATGGATGAGCCGCATGGAAAAGAAAAAAGGAGAAATGCAGGTAGAATTTGTTCATGGTGATCTAAGAATAGGAGAGAACATTTGTTTTTATGACTGCAGCGGAAGAGAGAGCGGCAGAGCAGTCATAGAAGAATTATATATAGGTAATAATGAAGATTTTTCAGAAGTTTCTGAAAGTGGAGAAAAAGGGAGGATTATTTTTAAGGAAAGAGAAGAAAAATCCGGGGAATTTTGGAGAAGTCAGTATGTCTGTACAGAAAAAAATAAAAAAATTGAAAAAAAGTGTTGACATATCTTGCATCTCCATGGTAGTATAAATGAGCTGTCAAGCGATGGGGTATCGCCAAGTGGTAAGGCCCAGGATTCTGACTCCTGTACCGCTGGTTCGAATCCAGCTACCCCAGTTTCGGGTGTGTAGCTCAGGTGGTAGAGCACTTGACTTTTAATCAAGTTGTCCGGGGTT
>JAHZHN010000008.1 GCA_019420275.1 Clostridiales bacterium | reverse complement strand
TGGTTATCACAAAGATCAAATTATTCGGATCTGACGGAAAAGCAGACGAATAAGATCATTCAATTCAGAACATATAGACCAGATACCTGCAGGCAGTTTTGCCTGCAGGTTTTTTTATTTCATAGGAAACTGTGTTCCTATGAAATAAAACCTCTCAAAAGAATGCAGATCCATGCAGACGAAAGAAATTTCATATGATATAATGACCATATCAAAGGAGATAAGTATGCATAAGAAGAAGGAAGAGTATTTTCAAAAACTGTATGAAGAAACATACGATGAGCTCCTTCGCTATGTCAGCAAGCTCTATTGGTATGACGCGGCTATGGTAGAAGATATCCTGCAGGAGACATATTTGATTCTGTATCGCAAGATTACGGAAGTTATGTATCATGAAAATCCTGCGGGGTGGATTAAGATGACAGCGAAATATGTCACATATCATGTACTGGAAAGGAATCATGCCGTAGAAGAGATACTGTTTCGGGAACAGGCAGATGAGACAGCAAGACCTGATAAACTGCTGGAAGACTATGAAGAGCTGAGACAGTTTTTAACAGAGGAAGAACTTGTACTTGTACGCCGGTATTATGAAGAGGGATACTCTTTGAATGAACTGGCGCAGGAATATAGGATCAGCAAGCCGGCATTAAAGATGAGGATTCATCGGGTCGTCAAGAAGATCAGAAGGGGAATTGCAGTCTGTCTGATATTTAGTTAGTACAGAGAAAACTAAGGGTAAGGAGAAGACATGAGCAAATTGGCAGAGAATCTGGAGAAAGAATATATTCGAGAATTTTTGCGGCCAGGCGGAAGTGATGAGGAAAAGCTCGCCTGTCTGGATCAATGGATCGAACGGATTCGTCCGATCCGGCTTCCAAAGCAGTTTCAAAAAGATGAATTTTATAAAGATCTTCTGCAGAAAATTCATGCAGCGGAGAGTCACCGCCATAAAGAGATTCTGGCAAAGGCCGCCGCTGCAGCGGTTGTCATTGGAATCGGAGGAAATGGAATCTGCGAAGCGGCGACAGGCAATTCAATTCTTCATTATATAAAGGAAGCGGGGCAGAAAGTACAGGAATTTCGGATTGAAATTCAAGACAACATCAATCCAGGTGATACAGAGAAAGAGATAGAAGAAGGAGGTGTCATACAATATCAGGAGGAAGAGGCGTCTTCGTGGAGTGAAATTGAGGAAAAATGTTCCTGGGATCTTCAGTATCCGGAGGAAGAGGGGCTTGGAATCACACGAACCGGACTGTATGCTACTACAGATGAGGGGAATATCATTTCCGTTACCGCCGAATATGAGAAAGAAGACGGATCTTATTATATCTTTACGGTGGATCATTATGAAAATGAACAGGGAACTGCAGATTACAGCATACCGGAAGATGCATCAAAAATTAAAACAGAGAGAATTGCAAAGATGAAGATGAGTTATTACCAAACAGAGAATGAAATCATTGCGATAGGAATCGGAGAAAAAGAAGTTTACGAAATTACGAGCAATGATGATTATGAATCAGTCAGAACGTTTGTTATGACAATGGAAAAATAAAAATGATTTTTTGAAGAAACCGAGGAGGAAATCAAGAAGTATGAAAAGAATGTTAGCAGGGATTTTCTGTCTGTTTTTTATGCTGGGAATGTGCAGTGATCCGGTTCTGGCCAAAGGAAGAGGATATCAGCCTCACAAAAAAGAACAGGTCAAAGTGATGTCTCAGCAAGAAATTGACGAAGTATTCCGGGAATCTGCCGGCGATGTGTCGGTAGCAGTTATGAGAAGCGCCAGCTTAGGAAATGGTCTTACCACATGTAAGCTTGCCATTACATCTGACGGAGGCTATCTAAAAGTAGCATTTCAGACGACTGCATCAGTCAGCGCCAGCCGAATTGGTGTGAAGGATCTGAAAGTGCAGACATACAGCGGATCCTCCTGGAAGACAATTTATCCGACAAAAGGTTCTTACAGTTACAGCAAGTCAAAAACAGGAATCTGTAAAGGGGGATTTAAGATTTCGAAAAAAGCGGCTAAAAAGAAATATCGGGTAACAGCCAAACATTATGCGGTAATCAAGGGAAAAACATATACGAAGAATAAAACAACATCGGTAATTGTACATTAAAAGAAATTCCTGCTGGAATTCAGATTTTGAATTTTGGCAGGAGTTTTTATTTATAAGCCCATATACAAAATAGTACTCTCATTAGAGAAGTGTACAAAGGTAATCATAAACAAAAAATGATGATATATTTGTCTATTTTTCACAAAATAAAAAAATTTTATTCGTGAGCGTTACTTTCAGGGGGTTTTTACGGATATATAAGTGAGGATATCATTTAAACGGAGGATGAAATTTATGAAGAAAAAATTTGGTATCATAACTGGAATAATTTTGACATTGCTTCTGCTATTGTTTGTACATGTTTTGATAGAAATGGGGAATACAAACTTGGACGGTATTCCGCCAATCGAATTGACGAAAGGATATGAACTATATGCCAGAGATGTGAACTGGAACAACATTATTATAAATAAGAAAGAAGAATATGTAACGGAGAAAGAAAAACAGAATCAGGCATATGAACCAGGAATAGGATATGCAGTGTGTGAGAATGTAAAGTATTATTTTGTGCAGAAGGAGAAGGGATTAATTGGTGTGAACCATGGAGAATACCTGCTGATCGATGCAGAGAATGATCAAATTGAAATGCGGACACAGGACAAAGATGAATTTCAGCATTATCTGAATGAAACATATGGTATGAAAGAGATAAGTTGGATTCGTGCACGAAAACATTTTGAAAATTTCGGAAAATAGGATTTTAGGAAGCCGCCAGGAGGGGGATAAGCATGAACAAAATGATGAAAGTATTATACGACAAAAACCATATGGCGATGCCATTTACAGAAGAAGATATCGCATGGGCAAAGCAGACTGTAGCGAGTGGAAGTCCATCTGGAAAAATAGATCTGATTTTTTTATTGGAGGAATATATCGAAGACTGGAGTTATGAGATTTTGAAGAGATTGTCGAAAGATTCCAATGAAACAGTACGTGTCCACGCGATAAATAAATTATCTCAGTTTTTGAGGACACAGGATTTTTGGACGTTGTATGAAGATTTCTCTGAGGACAGTCCGTTTGTGATAGCAGCTGCAGTTGCCGCATTGGATTACATAGGAATAGAAAAAGAAATAGATCAGGAAATCAGAATTCAAAGACTGCTGGAGATAAAAGAGAAAGTGTTGGATTCTCTTGTATATGTGCATTTGGTCATAGATACAAAATTATTTCTGGATACTGGAGAGGACAGCTATCTGCAAACCATATGCCGGTACAGGCAGGATGAAGATGAAAATGTGAGGTGGCAGGCGGAAGAATCCATCGATGAGATCATGACGAACGTACAAAATAAAGAAGAAATTGCGCAGAAAATCAGAGAGATCACCAATGATAATATAGAAAAATGAAATTGTCGTGAGACGGGAGGGTGTATGGAATTATTATCTCAAATCAATGCGCTGAAAGAAAAACAGCGAAAAGGAGTTATTTTCCGGGAAGAAGAAAGGAACATGGCAGAAATAATCAGCAAATGTTCCAGCAGTTTGTATAAGAGCAGACTGATAGATGTTCTTGCCCTGGAACGGGAAGATTGGAGTTATCATATTTTAAAATCACTGATTTATGATCCGGATGAAGAAGTGGCAGAGAAAGCCGTGGATGCCATAGCGGTATTTCAAAGAGAAATGGACTTTCAGGAAATGTTTGAAGAGGCGGCAGATGTCAATGGATTTGTAAAGTCCTGGATTGTCATGATAACGGGGCATATTGGATGGGTGAGAGACATCAGGAATAAAATTTTTATGGAGCGAATGGAGTATCTGGCGGAAATCAGTCAGGAATTAGGCTATGTACCGTCCTATAGTTATCGCTGGATGTTTTTGGCATCGGGAGATGAAACATACCTTAAAAAGATTCTGGATGGGATAGAACATAAAAATCACGAGATAAGATATCATGCCCTGTATGTCATGGACGGTATATTAGAGAGCCGGACGCTGGAGGCGAAACATTTGGAAGAAATCCGGAAGCGGCTGTATGTCAATTCAGAATGTGAAGTCCGGTATTGCAGGATTTACCGGGAAAGAATATTACGTGTTGTGAATCAGCGGCTGAATAAGAGCCTGGAGGAGTGGATCTATCCAAAAGAGGCCGTTTTTTATGAGAAAATTTCCCAGATGTGCCGTAATCAGATGACGCCGGAAGTTCTTATTTCATACTGTATTTTTCGGGTGTATGATCCGACGGACGACGGTGTCGATGAGGTTTTAAAAATCTTATATCAAGCCAGGGAATATTGGAGTGACAACAGATTTTTAATCTTTGCGGCTTACATGGAAAGTGTCTATGGGGAGAAAGCAGAGAATATATTTTTGAATCAATTGAAAGAAAAAACGGAGCAGGAGGAACAAAAAGCCATTGTTTTTTTGCTTCAGGCCATTTGGGAAATAGAGAAAGTTCCGGAAGTTTACATTAATCGCAAGGCTATCAAATTTGCGGAGAAAGCCGTCCGGTTTTCCGATTCCGTGCCGAGGGCTTATGACATAATTGCCAGATTCACAAGCATAGAAACGGATCAGCATCGCAGGGCCATGGAGCAAAGCAGAAAACAGAAACGAAGGATAACATTAAAGGAGATGGAAGAATGGCCGCTGGAAAAACTATATAGTTTTGACACATTTCTAGAGATGACGATTCTTCGCAGGATAGAGGAACCGGAAAACTTTATGCTGCGAAATACAGCATGGGATGAGGAAAAATTTTAAGGAAGGAGGGAAAGAATGGTCGTTTATCAATTAATGTATAAGAAAGAGAAAAAAGGCTTTGCAAGCCTGATAGGATATTTCAGCAGTTATAAAAAAGCCAGACAAATCATGAAAAAATATAGTTCAGAACTTCCTGGGTACAAAGATCATTCCCATGGATTCAAGATTAAGAAAATGGAATTAAATCGGGATAACTATTACTTTTATGACTAAAATAACCATTGTTAAGACAGTTTCTGGGAGAGAGGTGAAACTATTATGGTATGGAAAAGAAAACTGCCAGTAATTTTAATATGTTTATTTTTGACTGCAATTTCATTATACATAATATATCAAACAAGCAGATACTATGTTAATTTGAAATTATATAATGCAATCGAATCAGGGAATGAAGAAGCAGGAAAAGAGTCAATTGACAATGGAGCAGGAAAGAATTCTTTCCACTCTTTGATTCTTACAATGGAGTCTTTAAACGGAAGAGTTGACAGGAATCCGGTTTATGCAGATACGATATTGAGAAATGATAACAGAATTGCTCGGTATTTAATGGAGAAGGGAGCAAACCCTAATTATAAAGATAAGGATGGAATATCACTTCTTATGTTGGCATCATATTTAGGAAATAGTGATTTTTGTAAAATTTTAATTGAAAAAGGAGCAGATATCAAATGTAAAAATAAAGGTGCATCAGCATTGGACTATGTGATTTCGTCAGCAGAAATTCAAGATCCAAAGAAACAGATTCAATTGGCTGAGTATCTTTATGGAAAAGGGGCTCCCGTAACAAAAATAACAAAGAAATTTATAAAACGTGGTTATGGCTTTGACGGAGAGGTTTCTCCAAATTGGGAGAAAGTAATAGTTTGGGCAATCAAGAAAAAAATCATAAAAGAAAAAGACCTTTCAGAGAAACAGCAATATTTTTATAAAATTTCTCAAGGAATATCTTTTGATAAAAAAGTGTTTCAACGCAAATTTAAAATAACAGATTTATATCATGTTAGCGGAGAGAACATCGCAATGACGGCTGCGAAAAATGGAAATATAAAATTGTTGAAATGGGCCATTTTGAACCATGTGTCGTTAAAAGAGGAAGACATGGGAGGAAATGATATTTTATGTTTAGCGGTAAAATCAGGCGACTTGAATACTGTCAAATACATAATAGAACAAAGGAAACCATCTGGAGAAAAGATATTTGAATGTGTGTGCAGGGAAGTGGAATATGCGGATCAAAATATCATTTTATACTTAGTAGATCAAATGAAAGGTTTAAAGTATATACCGGATGATGAAAGTATTTTAGACGAAGCGGTCTTAGCTGGAAGAATGGAACTTGTGAAAACCTTAGTAGAAAAAAAGGGCATGGAGCCAAATGGAATAACATTAGAAAACGCTGTGCTTTCCAGAAATTTAAGACTCACAGAATATATTTTGGATCAGGGAGTTAATGTAGATAAAATAGAATCTTATTCTGATGGATCTAAATCAAATTCAGCTTTAACGGCTGCAATTCAAAATGGAGATTTTGATATGGTAGAATTTCTTGTAAAACGAGGAGCAAAGGTAAAGGATGCAAAAGAAGCAATAGAAGATAGTGAGAGCGACCGAATCAAAGAATATCTTAAAAAACTTTAATCGAGGCATAAGCTTATGGAAAAAAATATAATAAACTTGCAAAGAAAAGAAAACTATTTATTTTCAATATCATTGTGAAGATGTGAGACTAAAGTGGATATCAGAAGAGGCGGTAGAGATTGACCATAAGAAAATGAATATATTCAGAGATGTTTATGATTACAGACATTGATGTGCAAAGATTTTCTAAAAAAATTTATTTGTATTTATATAGATTTGGGTGTTTCGCAAACACCGATATGATTTTATAGATATGGCGATATAGTGTTATTAAAAAAGAATTGAATCATGAAGCAGAAGCTAGGAGAAAGGAGAAGTATAATTGCTCTCTAATAAAGTTAGATTATACGAAATTTTATGGAATACGATGATGGAACGAACAAATATTATATTTTCGAAGGAGAAGTAGAATTTTATGCAGTATCAGGCAGGATTATCCTGCTGAAAAGCGAAAAAACAGGAAATTTTTACTGTGTTGATCCGGATCATAAGACAAAGAAAATAAGGATTGAGACCAAAGATAAAGAGGAATTTTCTGCGTATTTAAAACAGAATTATGACATTGATTCCTATACATGGACAGAAATAAAGCAGCATTAGTCAACCCGATAAGAAGAATCTAATGGTTTGTATTTTGAAAGATAAAGCAAAGGAGAAACATATTATGTATATTTATCGTTTATCTCATGGATATGAAGAAGAAAATCTTGAAAAGACAATCGGATATTTTGGAAGCTGGAAAAAGGCAAGAAGCGTGATGAAAGAATATCGGTCATCTGTCCCGGGATTCAAAGATTATCCAAAGGAGTTTTCTATAAAGAAAATCAGGATAAATGAAGATGACTACTATTTTTATGACTGAAAATATAGGATAAATTGCGTGTTTTATATGTTATGGTTCTTGTAACCATGATGATTTTCTTTAACTAAAAACAGAAGAGGGTGGAGGATGGAAGTGAACAGAAAGATAAAGTATATAGGGATGCTATGTATTCTATGCGTTCTGCTATGTGGATGTAAACATATAACAAAGAACCAGTCATCTGACTGGAGAGAGGACAAAATAGCAGTATCAGAATCTTATGGTTCTGACTGGAGCAGCTCTGTCACAGAAAATGAAAGATACATTTTTTATTTAACTCAGGACGGCACTATTATGCGTTTTGATAAAGAAAAGCGGCAGAAGAAGCAGGTGATAAGAATCGAAAGACAGGAGGAGGATCTTTGTAGTTCTTTAGAGATAACAGACGATAAGTTATATTACCTTACAGAGAATGTGTTATATCAAAGTGATTTTGATGGCAGGGACAGAAAAGTAATTTGTTCAGGGAAAAACATAAAAAATCCGCCATATGACTGTGTAAGCTGGATTTATGCAGTACATATTGAAAATAATGATATTTATCTGATGCTTCAGGGTAATGTGATAGGGCGGTTAGATAAAGACAAAAAAGAAATCAATGTCATTACTACTACAGAAGATGTTAACAGTGAAAGTTGTTTTTATAAAGGAGCCTTGTTTTACAGAAACAAGTATGGTTTTACAATTTACAGACAGGATTTACAGACTTTGCAGACACAGGTAGTGCGAGGGCAGGAATTATCACAAAAAGATTCGGAAATATCAGAAAGGTGTCGTCAGATTTTTATGATTGGAGATCAGCTTTATTATACCTGTGATCAGGAAGGTGAGAAAGCAAAATTGTATCAGTACTCTGAAAATGGAAAGGATAAAGTGAAATTTGAAGATGATATACCAGGTGATATCCTGCAGGGAATTGTGACGGATTCTTTGCAAAGAATATATGTTTACTATTACTCTGATTCTGATAATGCGTGCAGATTAAGAAGTATCGATTTGGATACAGGGAAGACGGAAGAAGAGGGACTTCTGAAAAACTTTGAATGTGAAGGTCTGGTTATAGATGGTAATTATCTATATGTTTCGAGAGATGATAGAGCTGTCTATTCTGTGCTGCAGCTGAAATAGATGAAACGAAAGAATTTAAAAAGTGTAAATAGGTGGTACATATGCAAGATCAATTATGTGGGATAAATAACTCAGAGAGACAAGTGTTTAGGAAAATACAGGTTTTACTTCTTATTATGATATTAAGTTTTTGTTTCACGGGATGCAGAAATGCGGTAACCAATGAAAAAAAGCAGTTGTATCGCGCAATCTGTGATCCTAATATTCAAGGAGTGAAAGAAGCAGTAAAAGATAACAAATCGATTGTGAACAAGAGGATGAAGGTATTCGGACAGGCAAAACCGCTGGAACTTGCTGTCAGAGAAATCGAGAGTGAAAAAGTACAAGTTGAAATATGTTCTGTATTGCTGGAAGCAGGAGCGGATATCAATGAAATGGGATTAGATGGCAGTACAAATCTTTGCTGGGCATTAGATAACGAGAGAATGCATTTAGCTGAAAAATTAATAGAAGAGGGAGCAGATGTGAATCAAAAAGATGAGGAAGGACTTACTCCTCTGAGGAGTGTATTGCGTGCTGTTACCTTTGAAAATTATGATATACAGAAACAAATGACGGAAAAATTGCTGAAGGCAGGGGCAAAACCGGATGGGAAACTGATTTCTTATCTTCTGACACACAAAAACAATAATTGGGGAATGCAGTATTATTTCATTCCCCGTATCATGAAATGGATGCCGAATGATCAGATAGCAGAGGGAATCTCTTCCGCGCTATATGCAGCAATCGAGGGGGATAATAAAGAACTTCAAAAACAGCTCAAATCTGGGAATATAAAAAAGGCAGAGAAAAATCAGATACTTGCCTTTGCAGCTGCCAACTGTGACACAGATACTTTAAGGCTCATGAAAGATCAGGGGTACAATTTCTCCTGGAAAGATTCAGATAAAGTGGGGCTTATACATATTGCTGCACTTTGCAATCAGGCAAAGGTTGTGGATTATCTCTTAGATCAGGGCTTGAAAGGAAGTGATAAAACTGATTTTTTTCAGGCAGATGCAGTGGCTTTTGCAGTTCTTGGAAACCATTTGGATACGGCACAGCTTTTGATTCAAAAAGGAAAGGTGGATTATAAAAAGAATCTATCAGATGGAGAATGTGCCGCATGGACTTTTATCTCCGCTTATGGTGGAAAAGAGTCATTTCAATCTTTGGCAAAACTAGGATACCAGCCGACGGAAAGGGAAATTTATCATGCTTTTGAGTATGGAAGCGAAGAACAATACCCAGCCCTGATAGAATTCAAAGATGTTGTCAAGGTAAAGGGGGAAGATGGAGGCAGTGTTTTATCTTGTTTCAGCATGCAGGGATATGGGAATCAGTTTTATGATTTATGTCAGAAAGGCCTGAGGGCAGACGAAGATGTGTTAAAAGAATTGATATGGTCAGGAAGAAGTGACATAGTAAGGAAAGTGCTGGAAGAAAAAATGACACAAGGGAACATCCGAAAAGAGGCTCTTTTACAATCTGCAATCGATATAGGAGATTTTACGATGGTCAGATATTTTGTAGAAAAAGGAGCGGATATTAATAAGTATGTGGAAGCCGGAGCAGAAGATGATATGTGGACACCCATGCAGGCGGCCTATGCACGTGCAAGTAAGGATATCAGAAAATATCTTAAAGAAAATGGAGGAAATACATCTAAAAAGGATTCAAAAGGCAGAAGCTGCAAAGAAATTGCCGAGGAGGCAGAAGCAGTGTGGAATCTGAACTAGAAATAATATGAAAACTGGAGATCTGCAGCTCCATTAGATTTAAAACAATGATTGATAATAATATTCCAAAAGAGGGAACAAGCATGATGAATTTTGGAAAATATATATACTATTTGAATTATATAAAATATAACATGGAAAAAGAAGCAATCAGCTGTTGTATAGTAAATGCAGAAACGAATGAAAAACATGAAATACGAATCAAAGATATCGAATACATCATTATGGGAAATTACGGTGATAAAACAACAAACAGTGCGGGAATAAAGAGTTCTTTTCATGATGATTGGTTTGAGCTATCTATAGATCCGAGTCAATATAAATGCATAGTAGAAGATTTTGGGACCAGAAAAATCAATTATAAAAAAAGCCGCATGTTCAAGGAAGACTCTTGGATGGAGTACAGCAGGAATTTTAATATATATTTTGATGCAGATGAAATCAATTTTCTATGCAAATCGGATAAATTATATGTAGACGGAAAGGAGATTTTGCTTTGAAAAAGGAGAGAGTGTTATTTCGAGGCAGGAGGAAAGTCTCAGCATTTCATTATAATCCATTATATGGAATGATAACGATAGAATTTGAAGATGGAAAAGATAAAATATTTATTTTTGATATTGAGGAATCTCTCATAAAAGGGAAAAAAAGAGAGGAATTACAATTAGAATCTATAACAGTAAGAAAGAAAAAAAGAGAGACAAGCAGTGGGAGAGATTTCTATTACAATATAAAGCTGCAGTTTTGTAATGCGTTCAAAATATTAGTAAGAGGAAATATCAGTATAGGCAACGGTCATCTTATTTCCTAAAGAGAAAACGGGATTACACAGTTACACTATGTCAATAGATGGCTTAGCAAGATGAAAGCGCAGACAGGATCTACTCAGGAGAGATAGTAATAAAAAGGAGAAATCGATAATGAAAATCCATATTGAATTTACTTTTACATATGCAGAGGTTCTTCCTGTTTTTGAAAGTAAAAATGATGAGGTAAAATGTTAGTCAATATAAAAATAAAAAACGATAAGAGTGAATTTTTGAGGCAAGTTGAGCCGATTTATTTTAAAATTGAAAAAGATTTTTTAGAGGGGTTATTGCCAAAAGGCATTCATTATTTCCGAGAGGAAGGTCGGGAGAATGATGAAAGAATTAGATTATATCGGATCGACAACATGTATACAGATATGTTGATAACAATCATCGATGGAAAGATAGAGGAAAAACATGGAGATACCATTTTAAAAATTATGCGTGTGAGGAATAAGATGAAAATATCTTGGCAGGTGATGTTTTTTCTAATTCCATTTATTTTCATCATTCTAATGGTTAACAAGGGAAATCATGAGTCGCTCTATGGAATACTGGGAGCCGGAGTGTTATTTTGTATTGGAGTGGAAGGCTATAAAATTAGAGCAGCGATAAAAGCAATCCAATATTTAAAAAGTCTTAATACAAAGAGCATTGTGAAAATTTTAGAATATCCTGTGGAAGTGAGAAGAAAGGTCAGCAATAAGAACTGGCAAAGAGAATTTAACACAACGTGTCCTTCGATAAAAGCAGAAGAATTAAAAGAAAGGATGTCAGTTTGGCGTATTAATTTTTTTGAGAAACCAACATACTGGAGAAAAAATATAGAGGGAGAAAAACGAGATGTAATAGAATTTTATCGTATAGATTCCCATTTTATCACAAAATCAATGATATGCTTCAGAGGAGTTTATGAAGAAAAAATGGGTTTGTTAAACTTAGGAATCAAAGGATATAAAATGAAATTTCCAATCATAATATTTCTCTTTGGAATAGGAGTCGTAGCTGAATTTTCCAGCAATTGGATATGGGGCATAATATATGACGGCATCTTTCTGTCTGGTTATTTTATCTATCGAAAGATTTTTCTGAAAAGAGAAATCCAGGAAACGATACAGTGGATAGAAACATTTTTAAAATGAAAGAAATTTATTAATCTATGATTACGATAGGAAACAGATTTCAAAAGAGAAATTAAAAGTCAGATTGTTTTAAGGGAAGGAAAGAGAAACTATGAAAGTCACACAGGAATTTACCCTTGGATTCAACAGAGAGTCAAATAAAAAAATAAGAAATGAAGTGGCCAGGGAATTATATGATTGGAGACGAAAAATAAAGCAGTATAGGACTGGTGAAAAAAAATTATCAGAGGATTTTTATCGAATGGATGAAAGTGATCCATTATATCTTTCCATTTCAGACTTTGCAAAATCTTTTCCAGATGAAATAGAACTAATGATTCATTTTCAGACAGCTCAGTGGGAGGACGAAGAAGACAGACAGGCAGCTGCGTATATTCCAAATTTTATCAATCATTGGTGTGAAGAATATGAGGATGTATCATTTGATTATCATTGGTGCCATTACTGTAATGCAAGTATAAAAAGAGAAAACAAAAAGATTTATATTCGTCCCAAAGGATTTGTAAAGCAGAAAGCTGGAGGATACTACTGCGAAAAGTTTTTTCTCTTTCTTCTTTTTGCGGTTTATTGTTATAAACAATGCAAAGGTGCGGAAGAAAAAGGGATATGATGATACTTTTAGTAGTGTCATTTGCCATTGTAATTGCAGGTGGGCAGTTGCTATGTGTATGCTGGATCAATGGTGAAACAATATAGATCCAAGTGGACACGATGCGATTGTGCTAAAATCTAATTTTTCTGCAAAATGGATTGGTCATATGGCGGTATTGATTGAAAATGGGAAAAATCGGAGGCGTTTTAGTTATATATTCAGCCTTTCCACGACCTTTTTAAGAACGGAGATTGTTATGAAAAAAATCAAAATTATTTTTCTTGTATTATTGGCCCTCATAGGAATTCAGATATTTAGAATGACCATTCAGGTAAAATGGTTCAGAGAAAATGCGGCAAATACTTTCAATGAATATAACATGAATGAATATAGCAATAATAATGAAATTTTATTATGCTCTCCAGCAGAAATGTTGGATTTTCCTTTTATCTTTGGAGAAAAACTGTATTTTTATGATTTGGAAAAACAAAATAAATATTTGGTAGATAAAACGATCAAACCATTATCTGGATATGGGAATAGTTTGGGATTAGGAGACAAACAAATTTATTATAATGAGGAATTTTTTGGAGAAGGAGTTGAGATATATCAGAAGAAAATAGGAAGTTTGATAAGAAGAAAACAAGTCTTAGATTATGCAGGAATATATTCTTTCGATTCAGAAAATATTTACTATATGAAAGATGAGGAAATAGAAGAGGGAAGAAATGACTTATACAAAAAAAATTTAAAAAGCGGACAAAAAGAGAGACTATTTGAGGGAGAATTATCCAATGTTTTGAGACTCGACCACAGTAAAATCTATACGTGGGACAGCGGCCGAAAAGAAGTATTGGAAATTTCAAAAGATGGAAAAGAAATTGCCAGGTGTGGGGGAATTGATGGCCCATTATGGATTGGATACAAAGATAAAAATGAAATTATTATAATTGAACCAGATAAAATTGTTTGTTATGACAAACAGAAGAGAAAAAAGAAAACTGTCATAGGAGGAATTAAAAAGGAAGGAAAATACTTCGAATATACCGCAAAGTATGATGAAAAAACAAAAGATTTATATTGCAATAATTACCAAATGGAATTTTTTCGTATTAATATGGAGACTGGAAAAAAGGAATGTTTTCTTTCCCTGAAAAAAGATAGAAGTTTAAATATACCAGATGAATATTATGCAGATGTATATTATTGTAAAGATTATATTGCGGTTGATATCATAAAATATGACACAAAAGCAGGAATAGAAATCTGTAAAAGAAACTTATTAATTTATGATTATAAAGGAAAACAAATCGCAAAAGAAAACTTAAAAGGCAGGTTGTTTTGATTATAAACAGTATAAGGGGATAAAACGAGAGAAAAGAAGATGATGAAAAAATTAGGAAAAAAGATATTGAATGGGAGAAATTAGGATGATGGCAGAGAAAGGAATAATAAAATCAGCAAAGATTTCGATGAATTTCTTGTATTATTAGCACAGGTGTGGATAGAGTTGGAATGTATATACATAAAAGATGTGGATAAATTTTATAAGAAGTTTTATGCTGTAAAACCATTGCTCATGAAGAAATGTGCTGTGGGTTAAAGGAACTATTTCATAAATTACTGCAAAAAAAGGATTAGGTCATTTTCAAAAAGAATGGAAATAGATGATGACTTTAGAGAAAGTTTAAGTGGAATATGAGAAGAAGAGGAGAAAAACGCAGAAATATCATAATAGTATCATGGTATTCATTTATGCTTATCATGACATGTGCAGCATTTCTTGTTGTCCCCAGACTGAATACAAAAACTTCCATTGCAAAGAAACAGCTGTATGCGGCAATCTGCAATTCAAACATTCAGGGGGTCACAGAAGCTGTGAAGAGGGACAGCTCAATCGTAAATGAAAGAACCGGGCTTTTCGAACAGAGGAAGCCGTTAGAACTTGCAGTCCAGGAAATCGAGAGTGAACAGATCCAAGCGGAGATATGCTCTATCTTGATGGAAGCCGGAGCAGATATTAATCATTCCAGAACGAATCAGGAAACGATTTTAAACTGGGCGGCTGAGAATGACAGGTTGTATTTAGCGGAAAAGCTGGTGGAAGCCGGAGCTTGGCCGGACGCTGATTTGATTTCCGAACTTTTAAAAAAGAAAGAAGGAAACTGTGGAACACAATACTATTTTATTCCGCGGATTCTAAAGGAAGCATCGGATACTGAGGCGGCGGATGTGGTATCACCTGCACTGTATGCGGCGATAATGGGAGATGATACAGAACTTCGAAAGCAGCTGTTATCTGGAAAAGTAAAGAATGGGGAGAGAGAGCAGATACTGGCTTTTGCTGCCGCATATTGTGATGTGGATACACTGGAACTGATGAAAAGACAGGGATATGATTTTTCATGGAAAGATTCTGACCACCTGGGGCTGATCCATATTGCGGCATTCTGTAATCAGGCGGAAGTCGTAGAATATTTTCTGAATGAGGGACTGCGGGGAGATGCCAGGATAAAGAATGGTCAGGCAGATGCACTGGTATTTGCGATTCTGGGGAATCATCCGGATACAGTGAAACTTTTGATGAAAGGGTATACAGATAACGAAAGTGCTCAATCAAATGGAGAGGATACGGTCTGGGAATTTGCCGCGGCATACGGTGATGAAAAAGCACTGCAGTCTCTGATGGAATCAGGATACCGGCCCCGGGAGCAGGAACTGAATGATTTAATCTGTGATGGAAAAAGCAGTGTAGTTCGAAAAGCACTGGAAGGTAAGATGACACGAGGGCGTATTCGAAAAGAAGTGCTGCTTTGGTCGGCTGTTAAAACAGGTGATTTTCCTATGGTTCAATATCTTGTGGAAAAAGGAGCTGATATCAACGGATATGTGAAAGACGATGTATCTGACAGTAAAAGAACAGCCATGCATGCCGCATATGCAGGGGAAAGCACAGAGATTCTGGACTATCTGGAAGAAAACGGAGGAGATCCGTCCAAAAAGGATTCAGACGGAGCCGATGGCAAAATGATTGCGAGAGAAGACTGAGCGGTATGGAATGGGAAGAATCAGATTATCATAAACGAAAGACTGGCAGATGGAATCAGAGTTGTTGTGCTTGTGTTGAGTTTTATAACGGGGATACAGGTACTTCTTACCATTATTCAGCTTAGGAGAGGAAGAAATCCGGCTGGAAGGATGGTGCAGGAATTTAATAGAAACGAATATGTGAATGGCAATCAGATTCTGATCTGTGTTCCGAATGGAATATGGGACTTTCCTTTCGTTTTGGGTGAAAGACTCTATTTGTATGATCTGGAAAAACAGAAAAAATATCTGATCAATAAAAGAATCGGTGTATATGATGATTTTGGAACAACATTGACGCTGGCAGGAGATAGAATCTATTACTGTGAGGAAGGGGTGGATGGGCAAAATCGGATTTATGAAAAAGAAATAGGAGATGCCGTAAAACGAAAGAGAATTGTGAAACGGGCGGAAAGCTATACAGTTGATGCTGGAAGAATATACTACATGATCCGCCTGATGACTTTGGATGACGGTGGGGTCTTGTATCAAAAAGAATTAAAAAATGCAGAGCCGGAGATCCTGTTGGAAGGCAGTCTGGAAGAAATCCTTCGTCTGGATCATGACAGACTATATACATGGGACAATCATTCAAAAGAAGCAATAGAGATGATGAAAGATGGAAGCAATATCACGAGATGTCCGGGGATCGAAGATCCAGTCTGGATCGGATATAAAGATTCGGAGCATTATCTGATCATTGAAACAGACAAAGTCATTTGTTATGACAAAGAGAAGGAAGAAAAAGAGTACATAGCACAAGGAAGAGAATTTTCTTATACAGCAAAATACGACAAAAAAACAGAGAGATTGTACTGTAATGATATTGAGATGAATTTCTATTGGATTGATTTAAAAACTAAGGTTAGGAAATGTTACCTCTCTTTCAGGCAGGAAGCTAAGACAAGGAATTTGTTTTCGGGAGAATACGATGCAGATGTATATTACTGCAAAGATTATCTGGCTGTAGATATTACAGCATTGGCATCAGATAAAGAAGAACGGTATTTGTTCGTGTATGATTATCAAGGAAGACAGATAAGGAGAGAGAAAATGAAACCAAGAAGGTGAAGAGTATGGGAGGAGAAGAAAGTGAAAAAATTATTAATAACGGTAATAGGATTGTTTGTTCTATTATATGGCATTTTGATATTCATATGCTTCCATGTTTTGCTGAAGGATACGGATGATTATCTTGATAACGATAAGGCGAGTTTGGAAATGGTGAGTTATGGAGGAAAAGAGGATACATTCGAGTATGCGGTCATGAAATGTGACTATAACAAAGTTCAGAAATACTTAGATAAGAAAACAGATGTCAATCAGCTGCTGAAAGAATCTCAAAAGACGCCATTAATGCTGGCGGCAACGCTGCCGGAATATGAGGATGTCATAAAAATGTCAAAATTATTATTGAAATATGGTGCAGATGCAAAGCAGGAAGATCCACATGGAGCCAATGTTCTGTTTTATACTGTGTATGATGAATACGAGACCAGAAGCAGTGAGGACAATCATAAGATTTTAGAGTTCTATATGGAAAAAGGAGCTTCGCCTGATATTACAATCAGAAATTTTGATGCAGAGTATAATGGGTTCGAAGAGAATGGAGGAACAAATCTGTCTCTTGTCGAATACTGTCAGAAAAAAGGAATGAAAGAAGAAGCAGAATATTTAAAAGAAAGAAGTACCAATCATTAATTTTACCTTACTTTAAATGCTAAAAGAGACATCAAAGAAGCAGAAACGCAGAGAGAAAGAGGAGATCTGATATGAAAGGAAAAAAGAATTACATAAAGGCAGTCATCATTTTCTTATGCGCGATTTTTCTGGGATATGTCACAGCTTTTAGGATGGAACTTCTATATACGGCGTTTTGTATTTTGAATGATGGAACGCTAATTATATTTTTTATGATGATGATTGCTGCTGCGGCAGGGAAACAGGATATAAAAATATGCAGTATCACAGCGGGACTGGGATTTTCAATTGGAAGTTCGTGGATACGGAACCTTGGATTGTTCTTTCGATTAGGAGAGCAGCCGGCAGACTATATCATTTATGCAGTTACAGATATGATAGTAACGCTGCTTGTATTTTTCTGCATAGGAAATATTTTATATCAATGTTGGAAAAGAAAAACTGGATGCTGGATTCTAGCGATTTTACTGATTTTCTACTGGGCATATATTCTATCTCAATATGCGTGGAATATGAAAGAGTTGCCGGCAATCATAATAAATATAGCAATTCTGGGGATGTTGGTTATGCGAACGATTGGAAGATCAATTTCCATAAAGGGACCGAATGCTTAAATGAAAAGGGATAACAGGAACAATAAGATAACAAGCAGAAGCCTTGAGGGAGGGATGATAAGATGAGACAATTACTGACTGACTGGAAAGATCGACACACCCTTGTCAGTTTATTTTGTGATGAAAATGATCAGGACACATTTTTGTCAGGTTACATCATGGACTGTGATGAGGAATGGGTGTTGATTGGACATATTACACCGAGAGGAGAATATGATGGATATATCTTAAAAGAAATTGATGATATTGTACATATAGAAAGTCAGGGCAAATATGAAGCAAAAATGGAGCTATTGTATTCCTTAAAGAATCAGAAACCGCATCTGTCCATTGACAGAACAAAAGATACAACGTTGTTTCATGAAGTTATCAATAAATGTGAGAAAGAAAAATGTTTGACTACGATAGAAATCATGAGGGATGATGTATGTACGCTGACTGGAAGAATTCAATATCATGACGGTGTGATTGTGATTGAGAAGATAGACGAATATGGAGAACCGGATGGTATGGCATATGCAGAAGAAAAAGATGTCTCTGCCATAGGATTTGACAATGCGGATTTGATGGATCTCAAACTTTTATATTATAATAAAAGAACATATAATGGTGTGGACTCAAATACCACAGAATAAAAACATCTTAGCATTATCGTATGCTGCCTTTGGTAGAAAATACATACAAAATTCCAGTATGCCGCAGAAGCGAAGATGGATGAAACAGATCTTGGCAAAGAAATAGAAAAGGAAGCCATGTCTCTAAAACCCAATCAGATACGTACAATTTTACTTCGATAGAGGAGAATGATCATGAAAATATTATTTGCATCAGATTCATTTAAAGGATCTCTAAGCTCTGAAAGAATTAACGAATTATTGGAAGAATCAGCCCATGAAATCTTTCCGCAAGCCATAACAGAAGGGGTAATGGTAGCAGATGGGGGAGAAGGAACGATGGACGCCGTAGTGAAAGAACTGAAGGGAAACTATCGGGAGCTTTCGGTATGCGGGCCGCTGGGGGAAGAAACTACAGCAGTTTATGGAGTGCTTCCAGGAGGAAAGGCCATAATAGAAATGGCCCAGGCGTCCGGACTTCCCAAGGTTCCGCCGTCACTAAGGAATCCAAAAAACACAACCAGCTGCGGAACTGGGATGATGATCAGAGACGCCTTGGATCAGGGGATTCGGGATATCATAATAGGAATTGGGGGAAGTGCAACCAATGACGGCGGAATGGGAGCAATGTCTGCTCTTGGAATTAAATTTTTAGATAAAAATGGGAATAGATTAACAGGGTGTGGTGCGGATCTTGAAAAGGTAGAACAAATTGATTTGTCCGGCTTAAATCCTGCGGTAAAGGAAGCCAATTTTACAGTGATGTGTGATGTTACTAACCCATTGATCGGAGATAATGGCGCAACTTATACGTTTGGAGAACAAAAAGGTGCAGCAAAAGAAGATCTGGATTTTCTGGAACGGGGGATGAAACATTATGCGGCACTGACAGAGCAGGTAACGGGAAAGCAGGAAACAATGTCAGAAGGCGCCGGAGCAGCAGGCGGTCTGGGATTTGCCCTTTCCGTGTTCTTGAATGCCACATTGAAATCCGGAATTGATACTGTTCTTGATACGATAAAGTTTGATGATAAATTAAAGGATGTGGATTTGGTCATCACTGGAGAAGGCCGTATGGATTGGCAGTCAGCGTTTGGAAAAGTACCATCCGGCATTGGAAAGAGATGCAAAGAAAAGGGAATTCCGGCAGCAGCAATTGTCGGAGGATTGCTGGAAGGATATGATCCAATATATGAAGCGGGGATTGAGACAGTGATAACAACCATTAACGGCGCTATGACCCTGGATGAAGCAATAGAGAAAAGTGAAAGTTTGTATAAAGATGCTGCATGCAGATTGTTTCGTGCAATACGATGCGGGATGAATATAAAGGAACACAGATCAATATAATCTGACAGAAGGTTTCAAATTCTATACTATAAAAGTGGATACATTTTTGTATCCACTTTTTTGTATCTATAATTTTAATTCAAAAAGAATAATAGACAAAACAACCAAAAAAATTAATATAAATTATGCAATATTAACAAAAATAAAAAAATACAGCCGTGTGCGTTACTTTCAGGGAGATTTTAAGGATATATAAGTGAAAGGATAAAAATGAACAATAGGAAAGGAGCGTGAGCAAGAAAAGGATTTAGTATCGATCAGAGTTTTTATTTTAGAGTGTGACAAAGAACAAAGGAGTCAGCGAATGCTGAAAAGGGGAAAGGAAATGAAAAAAGTATACATATTGGAACTCTTATTTGGGATGATGTTAATGGCATCTGCCGGGATTTTATATTCATCCACGGCAAAGGTAAATCAGGAGCCTCAATACCGAATTCACAGTGGGTATGTGGTAGGAGTATCAAAAAAGAAACAGTGGAAATTCATACAGCGAACGAAAGTACAGAAGGATATGATAGAGAGTTCACACAAGTATGGGGAATAAAAGGAAAGGGGATAGGAAGTGAAGAAAACAAAAGAAAAAATAATACAGCAAATCGCTGGATGGATACCAGGAATCTTGACTGCACTATTTTTTATAAAAATTCAGAATGTCTATCATCGGATGACATCGGAAAAAGCGGCGATAGGGATAGGGGTCTTTCTATTGATGATATGGGGGCTTGTATACTGGAAAACTGAGAACTGGAAATATGTGATTTACAGGGCAGTATTGCTCTTTCTATGCTTTGGAGCTGTCTGTATTTACCGATGGCATCCAGCATTTATAAAGGCATTTTTACTAAGTCTGATTTTATCTGGAATCATATGGCACATTCTATGTCATATCAGGAAAGATTTTAAGAGGATTTTCCCGCGGACGATATTGTGTATAGGGATTCTTGCAATGATGATAAGCTGCAACTGCTATCTGTTATATGGAAGGAGCATACAGGATTATAGAAGTATATATGAGATAGAAAGCGCAGAATCTCCGGATCAGAAATATACGGCGAGTTCCTATATGTACGAGAATACAGGAGACAGCTATACCGTGTTCGTCCGACTGAAAAATAAACAAAGCGGAAAAGAAAAAAATATCTTTCTGACAAAACAGGAGAATCTGGATGTCCGGATGAAGTGGCTGTCAGGTGAAATGATTCAGATTAATAACAGAAAGATCAGTATACAGGCCTTTGAGTAAAGGTTTGAATGAATGAGATGAAGAAAAAAATGATGGGAAAAAATTATGTTACAACAGTATGGGAATAGGATGCCGTTTGGAGTCCTTGAGATTGGTTTATGTAAATGAGGGGCAGTACTGCAGAAGAGAAATAAAATGTAAATATTTTGTAATAAATTGTATGATTTGAGAAAAAATAGGAAAAAAGTTTGGGTTTTTGTAACAGAAAAGTAATGGCAATGATAGGAAAGGAAAAAATTACTTTGTTATAATATTTACGTTGATATTTATCAGCGGGGCAGAGGGAAAATGTGCCGGCAAAGGCAATAGGGGTAGAGATTGTAATATCATAGAACGTGATCAGTGGGAAGGATTTGAAGCAATGATATATTTTGTCGGCATATTTTTTATAAAAGCGTGTTAAAGTCAGAGAGGAGACTGCTTCTCAAAAAGAATGTCAAGACGGAAGGTCTGTCAGATATATGCTGCAGTGGCTGCGTTCCGGTTTTCTGTTTTCTGTCGGGATCAGAAGTATAATATCTTGACAATAAAAATGAAATCAGATATATTAGAAACTATAGCAAGGGCGCTTAATCGTTGGATTAAGCGCTCTTTTTTTGTTTCATAATACAGGCAAATCATGCAGGCATGTCCGTGTTTTGATAGTGAGGAGGGAGCAGCGATGAAAGAACTAGTTGAACATGCAGATGGAATTAACCGACTGATGGCAAGGTACGGCGTCAAATTTGGAATCTACAAAAATGGTGAATTTCATGAACAGCTATTTCCGTTTGACGCAATTCCAAGAGTGATTATAAACGAGGATTTTCAGAAACTGGAGAAGGGATTGATTCAGAGAGTCGATGCGTTAAATCTCTTCCTGAATGATATATACGGAGATAAGAAAATTATAAAAGATGGAATTGTTCCGGAAGAATTTGTTTTTACTTCCTCCGGATATCTGCCGGAATGTGAGGGGATTACGCCTCCAAAGAATATTTACAGTCATATCTCGGGAATTGATCTTGTGCTGGGAAAAGATGATGAGTGGTATATTCTGGAGGATAATCTGAGGATTCCGTCTGGTGCGTCGTATCCGCTGATTGCCAGGGAAATCTGCCGGAGGGTGTCTCCTTCTACATTCGCCAGCCATTCAATTATAGATAACCGAAACTATGCAGATATGCTGAAAGAGACAATGGAATGGGTCAATACAGGCGGCATTTCTGTTATTATGACACCTGGACGTTATAATGCGGCATTCTTTGAACATTCTTTTCTTGCGGAACGGACGGAAAGCAAACTGGCAATGTGTACCGACTTGTTTGTAGAAGATAATTATCTGTATTATCGGGATTATCGGGACAAGAAGCAAAAAGTGGGTGCGATCTACCGAAGAATATCCGATGAGTATCTTGATCCCATGACATTTCTCCCGGAATCTCTGATTGGAATTCCGAATCTTATGGATGTTTATCGAAGCGGAAATGTAGCAATTATAAACGCGCCTGGAAATGGTGTGGCCGATGATAAAGGAATTTATTATTTTGTGCCAAAGATGATCCGGTACTATTTAGATCAAGAGCCGGTGCTTAAGAATGCACCGACATATCTTCCATTTTACGAGGAAGATAAAAAATATGTTTTGGATCATCTGGAAGATTTGGTCATTAAAGATGTGGCAGAAGCCGGAGGTTATGGTGTTGTGTTCGGAAGCGAATTGACAAAAGAGGAACAGAATAAAATGAAGGATTTGATCCGCACACAAGGTAGACGCTTTATTGCTCAGGAAGTGATTGATTTCCAGGATATGGAAGTTATGCAGGATGGAGAAAAAGTGATGCGTAAGGCAGATTTGAGAGCTTTTGTTCTGTCAGGCAAAGAAACAAAAGTATGGGCAAGCGGTTTGACGCGTTTTTCAAGAAATGCGGATTCCTTTGTTGTAAATTCATCACAGGGAGGAGGATTTAAAGACACATGGGTATTATCTCGATAGAAAAAGCAGATCATTTATTCTGGCTGGGAAGATATACAGAGCGGGTTTATACGACACTGCGAAGATTCATCTATATTTATGATGAACTGATTGAACAGCCGGAAGGAAGTTATAAAAAATATTGTGAAAAATTAAATATACCGGATATATATACATCCAATCAGCAGTTTGTTCAGTCGTATCTGTTTGACGGCAGCAATCCGGATTCTGTTTGTGCCAATATGAAGAGGGCGTATGATAACGGTATTGTACTTAGAGATGAACTAAGCACCAAGGTCTTGGCATACTCAGAGCTGGCTTTAAATATATTGGAAAACTGCAGTAAATCGAAAGCGCCGATTTTGGAAATTCAGCAGGTGATTGATTATCTTCTTGCTTTCTGGGGCTGTGCCGATGATTATGTAGAGGATGAAGACTGCAGGAATATATTAAAATGCGGGAAATATCTGGAACGTTTGGATTTGTGTATCCGTCTGGATTATCGAAGAAAAGACGTTGTCAAAGAATATAAAAAACTATTAAATCGTTTGAACAGAACCAGTCTTTCTTATAGTCGGGAAAATCTGGAGCGTTTTGAACAGATTATTATGGATAAGACAGCCTGGAAAGAAAAATATCAGGAGGCGCTGCGCTGCCTGGGAGGATTGTTTCTCTAAGCAGTGCACAAGGAAGATATGAGGAAGCTGAAATTTAAATGTATGATGAAACTTAGATTTTCATCTCCAGTCAGTGGGCATTATTTTGCGCTGCGCTGCGTTCCGGAGAATTCTAAAAGACAGAGAATTACGATTACCAAGTGTCATGTGGAGCCGGCAGATTATATCAGCAGCCTTAGGGATGGATTTGGGAATCTTAAGTTAAGCGGATCTGCCCTTAAACCTCATGATACTTTCGGGTATTGGGTAGAAGGCTGCGCGGATGTGAAAGGAATGATCGTGGAAGAAGGATTTCTTCATCCGATTTATAAATTCCCATCGCGGTATACCGGATATGATCACGAAGTTGTCGAGTTTGCAAAGTGTGCGGCAAAGGCATGCCGGGACCAAAAAGCACAGACGGTGCTAGAAAAAGCAGTATGTGTCATGGGATATCTGTACAGACATTTTCAATATGTACCGGGAGTGACACAGATCAGTACAACAGCGGGCGAAGCTCTGAAATTGGGAAAAGGAGTGTGCCAGGATTATGCGCATATTATGATTGCGGTCATGAGGTATATGGGAATTCCAGCCAGATATGTGACAGGAATGATGATTGGAGAAGGTTCCACTCACGCATGGGTGGATATATATATGGGAGACGGATGGTATGGACTGGATCCTACCAACAATCTGCATATTGATGACTATTATATAAAGCTTGCTCATGGAAGAGATTATGGAGATTGTGTGATTGATAAAGGAAGGTTTCTGGGAAAGGCTTCTCAGAAGCAGGAAATATACGTAAATGTAGAGGAGGCCGCGAATGACGGAAACAGTAGTTTCAATGGGACTTCCGGTGGATGAGAACCTGCAGATCAAAAAGAATCGGATTGTGCCGGTTCACCCTACTGGAGAAGAAAAGAGAATTGCGATTGTAACTGGAACTCATGGAGATGAACTGGAGGGGCAGTTTGTGTGTTATGAACTGCTTCGAAGGATCAAGGCGGAACATGAAAAACTGAAGGGGATTGTAGATATTTATCCGGCTTTGAATCCATTGGGAATTGATTCTATTACCAGGGGGATTCCGATGTTTGATCTGGATATGAACCGGATTTTCCCGGGAGATAAAGGCGGACCGATGATGGAATCTCTTACGGCACAGCTGATGGAAGATCTAAAAGGAGCTGATTTGTGTGTTGACCTTCATGCCAGCAATATTTTCCTAATGGAGCTTCCGCAGGTAAGGATTAATGAGATTACGGCAGAGACGCTGGTTCCTCTGGCGAAGAATCTTAATGTAGATTTTGTGTGGGTGCATGGGGCAGCAACAGTACTGGAATCTACCCTGGCATACAGCCTGAATGCTGCAGGAACCCCAACCTTGGTCGTGGAAATGGGAGTTGGTATGAGAATCACCAAATCTTATGGATATCAGCTGGTGGAAGGTATTTTAAATGTAATGAAGAAAATGGGTGTCTGGGAAGGAGACATAGGAGAAGTGGATGCTCCAATTGTATCCACTGACAGGGAAGTGGGATATCTGAATGCAGATCACGCAGGAATCTATGTACCTCATGTCAGAATTGGAGAGCAGGTAAAAGAAGGAGATCTTTTAGGAGAGGTTCTTAATCCGCTGACTGGAGATGTGGAACAGGCAGTGACTGCACCTATCGATGGCATGTTGTTTACACGAAGAGAATATCCGGTTGTTTACAGCGGATCTTTGCTTGGAAGAATACTGGGAGGTAATGGCGAATGAGAAAGATGAAATTATTCGGAATGGACTCTCCGTATCGGGAAGAATTGAAAATCAGCGGCTATTGTTTTGGCCATGGGGAAAAATCAGCATGTATTGTTGGAAGCATTCGGGGAAATGAAGTACAGCAGCTGTATGTTTGTTCTCAGATCATCCGGAAATTAGGAGAGCTGGAAGCAGCGAATGTCTTAGTACCAGGAAAACAAATCATGGTTGTGCCGTCAGTCAATCATCACGGCATGAACATTGGCAAACGGTTTTGGCCAGTTGACAATACAGATATCAATCGTATGTTTCCGGGATATGATCTTGGGGAAACAACCCAGAGGATTGCGGCAGGCGTATTTGATAAAGTTCGGGAGTACAATTATGGGATTCAGTTTGCCAGTTTTTATATGCCGGGAGATTTTACACCTCATGTCCGTATGATGGAAACTGAGAAAGAGGAAACAGATTTGGCCAGATTATTTGGCCTTCCTTATGTAGTTGTCAGAAAACCACAGCCGATTGATACGACAACCTTAAATTATAATTGGCAGATCTGGGATACAAATGCTTTTTCCGTATATACGATGGAGACGGATCAGATTGACGAAAGTTCAGCTCAGCAGGCGGTAGCAGCAGTATTTCGTTTTCTGAGCAAAGTTGGTATTTTGGACTTTAATGTGGGAGACGGAGTGTCAGCGAAAATAATCAGAGAAGAAGAGCTGGTTTCTGTTCGAACAGGTGTGGGAGGCATTTATCGCAGAAGGTGCCGTCCGGGAGAGCAGGTACGGAAGGGTGCGCCGATGGCAGAGATCATACATCCTTTTGAAGGAAATGTAATTTCTACTATATTTTCACCGGTGAATGGCAAGGTATTTTTTACTCATAAGAAACCGCTCGTATCAGAAAATGAGATTATTTGCAGGATAATTCAGGAGACATAATCAGAAAACAAGGAGATTTTTTCTCAAAAAGAATGTTAAGATCGTCTTGACATTCTTTTTTTTCTTTACTATAGTATTCCTAGATAGGAACACGAGGTGATGGAATGGACAATGTAGAGCGGCTGATGGAGTTCGGCCTTACCAGGCATGAAGCCAGCCTTTATGTTCTATTGGTGCTGGAAGGTAGTTTAAATGGCTATGAAGCAGCAAAACAAAGCGGGATATCCAGATCCAACGCATATAATGCTCTGGCGGGATTAGTCGAGAAAGGAGCAGCCTATATGCAGGAAGAAGATACGATAAGATATACGCCAGTCCCTGTAGAAGAATTTTGCAGCAATAAGATCCGTCATATGGAAAAGAAGAAAAAAGAACTGATGGAACAGCTGCCTGCAAAGAGAAAAGATGAGGGCGGTTATCTTACGATCAAAGGAGAGTCTCATATTTGCGATAAGATCATTGAGATGCTTACCCATGCCAAGGAGAGGGCTTATGTCTCCATATATAATGAAAGACTGGAAACATTTCGAGAATACTTAGAGCAGATGGTGGCTCAAAAAAAGAAGGTTGTAATCATTACCAATGAACCATTTGACCTTCCTGGAGCGACAGTGTACCTGACGGAATGCCGGAAGGAGCAGATTCGCCTGATTACGGATTCCAATGATGTTTTGACTGGTGAGATTACCAACCGGTATGAGGCCACATGTCTGTATTCAAGCAACAGTAATCTTGTCGAGGTATTTAAAGATGCCCTGGCAAATGAAATACAATTATTAAATATGAAGAAAGGAATTAAGTAACATGGCAAAGGTACCATTTGTAACAAAGGAACAATTAGATGAGATTGTAAAGAAATATCCAACTCCATTTCATTTGTATGATGAAAAGGGAATCCGTGAGACTGCAAGAGGGTTATACAAAGCATTTTCATGGAACAAAGGATTTAAAGAATATTTTGCGGTTAAGGCAACACCGAATCCAACCATCCTGAAGATTCTGAAAGAAGAAGGATGCGGAACGGACTGCTCTTCTATGACAGAGCTGATGATGTCAGAACGATGTGGATTCTCCGGTGACGAGATTATGTTCTCTTCTAATGATACACCGGCAGAAGAGTTTATTATGGCAAAAGAACTTGGAGCAACGATCAACCTGGATGATATTACACATATTGAATTTTTGAAAGAAGCAGCAGGTATTCCGGAGAAGATTTCCTGCCGTTATAATCCAGGCGGAGTCTTTGCGCTTGGAACCGATATCATGGACAACCCAGGTGATGCAAAATATGGAATGACGACAGAGCAGATTTTTGAAGCATTCCAGACATTAAAAGAACTTGGTGTAAAAGAATTCGGAATTCATGCTTTCCTGGCCAGCAATACAGTAACGAATGAATACTATCCGACATTGGCAAAACAGCTGTTTGAACTGGCTGTTGAACTGAAAGAAAAGACAGGAGTTCATATTGGATTTATCAACTTATCTGGAGGAGTTGGAGTTCCTTATCTTCCAGATCAGGAAGGAAATGATATTGCAGTAATCGGAGAAGGAGTTCATAAGGTATTCGATGAAGTCTTAGTTCCGGCAGGAATGGGTGATGTAAGTATTTATACAGAGCTGGGACGCTACATGCTGGCTCCAAACGGACATCTTGTAACAAAAGCAATCCATGAAAAACACACATATAAAGAATACATTGGTGTGGATGCCTGCGCAGTAAACTTAATGCGTCCGGCAATGTATGGAGCATACCATCATATTACAGTTATGGGAAAAGAAAATGAGCCGGCAGATCATGTATATGATATTACAGGATCTCTGTGTGAGAACAACGATAAATTCGCCATTGACCGCAAACTTCCAAAGATTGATATGGGAGATCTTCTGGTAATCCATGATACAGGAGCGCATGGATTTGCAATGGGATATAACTATAATGGAAAGCTGAAATCTGCTGAAATTCTCCTGAAAGAGGATGGAACAACAGAAATGATCCGACGCGCGGAAACACCGGAAGATTATTTCGCTACGTTGAAAGGATTTAATTTCTAACAGGAGGATGAAGCATATGCTGGAAGTATGTTGTGGAAGTTTTGAGGATGCATTGATTGTTCATGAATGCGGAGGAAAAAGAATCGAATTAAACAGTGCGCTTCCTTTGGGCGGTTTAACACCGTCTCTTGGAAGCCTGATTCTGGTGAAGCAGTATACAGATCTGGAAGTTGTCTCTATGGTACGTGCCAGGGAAGCTGGATTCTGCTACCGGCCATATCAATATGAACAGATGCTGGAAGATCTGAAGCTTCTTCTGGCATATGGAACTGACGGAGCAGTTTTTGGATTTCTGACGGAGGACAGGGAAATTGATGAGTACAGGACCCGGGAGTTTGTTCAGATCATTCATGATGAAGGCGCCAAAGCGGTATTTCACAGGGCATTTGACTGTGTAAAGGATCCATATAAAGCGATGGAGCAGCTGATTGATCTTGGTGTTGACCGTGTACTGACCAGTGGAATGGAAAAGACAGCGGAAGAAGGGATTCCGCTGCTTCGGGAACTCCAGAGCCGGTATGGAGGAAGAATCGAAATCCTTCCGGGATCCGGAATCAATGAGAAAAATGCTGCCCGCATCATGCAGGAAGTCGGCGTCAGACAGGTGCATAGTTCCTGCAAGCAAATTTCAGAAGATTTGTCTACAGCAGGTGATAAAGTGTCCTTTGCTGCTGATGGAGAGCAGGGTCTGTCTTATAAACATGTTTCTGCCGAAAAAGTAGAGGAGATGCTGAAAGTCTGCTTATAAATTTTGCAGTAGGATTAAAGAGGATAGTTGGTCTTAATATCCTCCAGAAATTGATCCAGTGTATATTGTTTTAAATGTTCTTTATAAAGAAGTTCTGCATTTTTAAAAATGTTCAGGACTTCTTTTTCTCTTTTTTGAGCCAGCGGCGGGTTATGATAAAAAACTTTTTCTACCAGCCCGGTGGCATTGACAAATGGCTCGTCTCCCTCAATGGCATTAAAAATATCCAAAAGAGATATTTTTTTTGGCATACGGTTCATCGTAAATCCACCTTTTTTCCCAAAATTAGACTGAATCAGTCCTGCCAGAACCAGACGGCGGGTAATTTTTTTTAAATAGGAATCGGATACTCCCAGGCGGCGGCTTAAATGTTCACTGGTAATACACTGATCAGCCGGCGCATGTGCAATGATCAGGAGAATGCAGATTCCCTGTTCCAGGCTCTTTTTGCTTTTCATTTTATTTCTCCATTTCTGTTCAATTTAAGTATATTATACGTTAGATGTTTCATAGGATTCAATATGAGAGCAGTAAAAATTTCCGAAAGAAAACAAAAGATATCATTGACATTTGAGAAAAAAAGTTTATAATGACTTTAATCGTGGATATTCAATATCTATGAATACAAAATGTGGATATTTATTATCCACAAATAAGAAGAAAGAAGGGAAACTTTTATGCTGAAACGGGAATGGCAGAAAATTATGAAAAACAAATGGATGATTGTTATTCTGCTGGCCATTATTACGATTCCGGCAGTTTATACATCTATTTTTCTTGGATCTATGTGGGATCCTTATGGGGATGTGGATGAGCTGCCCGTAGCTGTGGTGAACCATGATCAGAAAACGAACTATCAAGGAAAGGAACTGGCATTAGGAGATGCTTTGGCAGATAATTTAAAAAAATCAGGTTCTCTGGATTTTCATTTTGTCAGCGATAAGAAAGCAGAAGATGGATTGAAAGACGGGACCTATTATATGATCATTTCCATTCCAAAAGATTTTTCGAAAAATGCGGCAACGCTGATGGATGAGAATCCAAAACAGATGAAACTGATATATAAAACCAATCCTGGAACCAATTATATTGCTTCCAAAATGGATGAAAGTGCTATGGCAAAGATTGAGAAGTCTGTGTCAGAACAAGTAACAGAGACTTATGCACAGACAATCTTCGCCCAAATCAAAAAAGCCGGCAGCGGAATGGCTCAGGCGGCAGATGGAGCCAAACAGATAAAAGACGGCACCCAGGCTCTGAGTGACGGAAACACAGAAATTGAGAAGAATCTGGAAAAATTATCGTCCAGTTCTCTGGTATTTCAAAATGGAGCGGAGACTCTGAAAGTTGGATTAAAGCAGTATACGAACGGTACAGAGGCGGCAGCGTCAGGAGCGGCGCAGCTGGAATCCGGAGCTGTCAGCCTGAAGGATGGGGCTGCTTCTCTGCAAAAGGGTGCAGGACAGCTCCAGGATGGTTCTAAATCTCTGGCTTCTGGAATTTCTCAGTATACTGCAGGAGTTAGTCAGGCGGCTGCAGGAACCGGAACGATCGCTGCAGGAAGCGGTCAGCTAAACCAGGGAGTTCAGGCTCTTTCTTCCGGCACAAAGGAGCTTAAAACGGCAGCAAGTCAGGTTTTAAACGGAGCGCAGGAAATGTCATCTCAGATTGATAAGACTATGCCGTCACAGTCACAGATTGATCAGCTGACTAAGGGAATGGAACAGCTAAACCAGGGAATCCAGGCATTGAACCAGGCGGTTTCACAAGCAGACTCCGCAGGTAAAAGTACATCTGGAGGCGGTCAGAATGAGAAGACAGCACAGCAGGCGGCTTCGGCCAGAACAGATACTGCACAGCTTCAGGAGAAAATCCGTCAGTTAAAACAATCTTCTGTTTTTGAAAGCCTTTCGGAAGAGGAGCAGAATCAGCTGATGGAAGAAATTGGAGAGGTCGAGACAGCAGCAGGTGATGTGAAAAATGATGTGGATGCAGTTTATGCTTCCTCAAAGGATACAAAAGATGACAATTTAAAAAATACATCTTCTGACGAGATGATCGCACAGCTGAAGCAGCAGACAGCAGCACTGGCGAAGTCTTCTGCTCAGCTGCTTCCTCAGAGTGAAACCGCTGTCAGTCAGATGTACTCTGGATTGGAGAAAATCCAGAATGGTCTTGACCGGAACGGAACAACGGCTTCCGATATGGGTCTGATTCAGGGCCTTGAGACTATGGAAAAGGGAATTGAAAGTCTCCAGAATGGCATTGATGGAACCAATGGACTGAAAAATGGCGTGAAAACATATACCTCTGGTGTTTCACAGGTAAATACAGGTCTGGGGACACTGCAGAGCCGTTCTGGTGCTTTAAACAGTGGAGCCACACAGCTGAATCAGGGAATTTCCCGTGTCAGCGGAAACCTGCCGATTTTTATTTCCGGTATGAATCAGATGTATCAGGGAACAAATTCTCTGGGAAGCGGTCTGCAGACTCTTATATCCAATAATCAGACGCTGAACAGCGGTGCTGCCCAGTTATCGTCCGGAGCCGGTCAGATCAGCAGCGGAGCCGGCCAGCTGGCGTCAGGTTCCCAGACACTTGGAACAGGGATTACGAAACTTGCGGATGGAAGCAAAACACTCAGTGACAGTCTAAAAGACGGGGCAGATCAGATCAATCATACAAAGACCAGTGAAAAAACGAATGAGATGATGGCGGCGCCGGTTAAAACTGAGAATGTTGAATATTCTCATGTTCAAAACAATGGTCATGCCATGGCACCGTATATGATGTCTGTAGGACTTTTTGTGGCTTGTATCGCTTTTACCGTCATGTATCCTTTAATGGAAAAAAATGAAGAGGTAAAAAATGGTTTTCAGTGGTGGCTTAGCAAAGCCGGAGTGATGGCAGTCATCTCTGTTTTACAGGCGGTCGTTATGGTAGGCGTATTAATGGGAGTCAATGGAATGCGGCCGGATTATGTGGGAAAAACCTTTGGAATGGCAATTCTTGCATCTATGGCATTTATGGCGATGATCTGTTTCTTTGAAATGTTCATTAATCGGATTGGAAGTTATTTGGTGCTGGTATTTATGGTGCTCCAGCTGGGAGCAGCGGCAGGAACCTATCCGCTGGACATGGCGCCAAAATTCTATAAAATCCTTCATAACTTTATGCCGTTTACCTACACAGTTCATGCATTTCGGCATACGCTTTCCATGGATGGAGCAATCGGACAGGATGTGGCTGTGTTTGCAGGAATTTTGATTGTGTTTACGGCTTTAACAATTCTTCTCTATCGGTTCCGCATGAAGAAAAGGATCGGTGGAACTTTGGAGACTGCATAGTAAAAGTGATATCGCAGGAAAAGAAAAAGACCCGGAAATTTTTTGAATTTCCGGGTCTTGCTGTTATTAAATCAACTCAAAATGCTTTAGAGCATTCATGATGCCATCTTCATCAATATCCGTGGTAACATAGTCTGCAATCGCTTTTAGTTCATTACAGGCGTTGCCCATGGCAATACCGTGTCCGGCAGCTTTGATCATTTCGGCATCATTATTGCTGTCTCCAAAGGCATAGCAGTTGGCTGCTGAAGTGTGATAATACTGTGCAGCATTCAAAAGTCCGGTTCCCTTGCTGTGACCTTTTAAAAGAATTTCATACTGATCATCGGTGATGCGGATATAATCAAGCACATCATTTAACCGATCCAGTTCTTTCAGAAATCCTGGCATATCACTGCCTTCTCCGCTGAAAACAATGATCTTTTCGCAGGTATCCGCATGATCCCAGGAAAATTCATGCGGCATATCCGGCGCCAGGTCAAAGGCCTGGATCATAAAACCATAATGAGGATGGAAGTTTACATCATGGTTTCGAAAATAGGAACATTTCTCTCCTTCCAGAGTTCCAAAAATATGGTGGCGGACGCAGGCGTCCATCACAGCTTTCTGCACATCTTTCGGAACCGTCTTGTGATAGATCAGTTTGTCTTCGATTAAAATATATACACCATTGGAACAAATCATTCCGTCAAAACCAATGTCAAGGATTTCCTGTTCAAAATATGCCAGAGGACGGCCGGTATTTACAAAGATCTTATGGCCGTTTCTTTGGGCTTCCTGAAGCGCTGCCCGGGCAGAATCCGGTACATGACGGGTCCGTTTGCTGTACAGGGTGTCATCCACATCAACAAAAATTAATTTTACACTCATATCAATTTCCTTTGTATGTAATCTAAAATTTGGTCACAAGGTCTGGCAGAGATTCGAACCAGTGTTTTTCCATGGTATAAATCTGCGGATCCCTGCGCATTTTTGTGACCATATATCAGATAAAAATTACTCTTCTACGGTAACAGTCTTCATCACCTGAGGCGTCAGCGGCTTGTCAGAATAATCCGTCGGTGTTTCGGCGATTTTGTTCACAACATCCATTCCCTCAATAATTTTTCCGAAGGCAGCATACTGACCATCAAGATGAGGAGAAGTCTTGTGCATGATAAAGAACTGAGAGCCGGCAGAGTCAGGCATCATGGTGCGGGCCATGGATAAAACACCAGGAGTATGTTTCAGGTGGTTTGGTACGCCGTTTCCGCTGAATTCTCCTTTGATCGTGTGTCCCGGTCCTCCGGTTCCGTCTCCGTTCGGGCAACCGCCCTGAATCATAAATCCTTCGATGACACGGTGGAATGTCAGGCCGTCATAAAATCCCTCTTTTACAAGATTTACAAAATTTTCAACTGTGATCGGAGCGATGTCAGGATATAATTCTGCTTTCATTACATCGCCGTTTTCCATGGTAATGGTAACGATTGGATTTGCCATGATATTTCATCCTTTCTATAAAAAAATTATCATCTGCCGGAACGGTTCCGGCTATGGTTTGATTATAATCGAAAGTCTGGGAAAAGTACAGGAGGATGAATTGGAAAAGAAATCTCTGCCTTTATTTATAACACTTATATATAGAAAGAAAACAGTCGTTTAAACTAAATAAAATTACAAAAATATTAAAAATATGAATAAAATTAAATAAAAAGGGTGTTTTTTTTACAAAATACTAGTATAATGGCAATAAACGAATTTTGTCGAAAACTGGAGGAGTAGAATGAACGACCTATATTTAGATTTTAATAAGAAGCCTGGACATGGAAGGAAAGGCTGGAAGAGAAATCATAGGAGAGGATCAAAAAAACCGCTGATCATTGGACTGATCATCCTTATTATAGTAATAGCAGCAGCTGCTGTCGGTATTCATTTTGTCCGGCGCTATAGAGCGCAGAAAGCGGAAGAAGCAAGACAGCAGGCTCTGGAAAAACAGATCGTGGATGTGACATTTCCAGAAGGATACTCGGTTGATATGATGGCAAAACACCTGGAAGATGAAAATATCTTCAAAGCGGATGATTTTATAGCGGCTGTGAAGGACACCAGCAAGTATACTAACAGCTGGATTAAAGATCTTCCGAAGAAAAATGGTGTAAAATATCAGCTGGAAGGATTTTTATATCCGGACACCTATGAGATTTATCGGAATGCGAAACCAGAAGATCTGATTCAGAAGATGCTGGACAATTTTGAACAGAAGTACCAAGAGCTCGCAAAAAATTATAAAGGAAAACGTTCCATGTATGATATTGTTACGATTGCATCGATTGTGGAACGTGAGGCGGCAGTCGCTAGTGAGAGACCAACGATTGCAGGAGTTGTTGAGAACCGTCTGGCGAAGAAAATGCGCCTGCAGATGTGCCCGACTGTGCTTTATGTGACAACGGATGGGATGTATGATGCGAATAAAGTATATTACAAGGATCTGAAAGTTGAATCACCATATAACACATACAGAAACAGCGGCCTTCCGGTAGGAGCAATCTGTAATCCTGGCAATGAGTCATTGAGTGCTGCGATGAATCCGCAGAAGCATGATTATCTTTATTATCATACGGATGGAAATAAGAAGACCCATATATTTACAAAAACATATCAGGAGCATCAGGATACCAGAATTATAAAGGATGATAAATCCTGATAATCCTGTGGTTTCCGGGAAATTGTTATTTTTATAACGTACGAAAAAAAATACCTAAAAATATGAAAAACACCTTTAAAAAGTTGTGCAAATATTGTAAAATAAAAGCTGTATACAGTAATGAGTATACAGCTTTGTTTATGTTTTATGCAACTTATAAAGTTGTTATAATATTTTCTGCGGAAATATGCGAGGTATCGAAGCAGAGATTAACCAATGTGTGATAAACGTCATACGAGATTTTTTAGGAGGAAGAGAAACATGGCAAGAAAAATGAAAACCATGGATGGTAACACAGCTGCCGCTCACGTATCTTATGCGTTTACTGAAACAGCTGCGATCTATCCGATCACACCATCCTCACCAATGGCAGAAGTTACTGACCAGTGGGCAACACAGGGTAAGAAGAATATCTTCGGACATCCTGTAAAATTAGTTGAAATGCAGTCTGAAGCAGGAGCTGCCGGAACAGTTCACGGTGCTTTAGCAGCTGGTGCATTAACAACTACTTACACAGCATCTCAGGGTCTGTTGCTTATGATCCCTAATATGTATAAGATTGCTGGTGAAATGATGCCTTGTGTATTTGATGTATCTGCCCGTGCACTTGCATCTCATGCACTGAACATCTTCGGAGATCATTCCGACGTTTATGCTTGTCGCCAGACAGGTTTCGCAATGCTTTGCAGCTCAAGTGTTCAGGAAGTTATGGACTTAGGAGCAGTTGCTCATTTATCAACAATCAAAGGAAGAGTTCCGGTACTTCATTTCTTTGATGGTTTCAGAACTTCTCATGAAATCCAGAAGATTGAAATGTGGGATAATGAAGATCTTGCAGACATGGTTGATTTTGACGCTGTTGAGAAATTCAGAGCAGAAGCATTGAATCCAGAACATCCGGTTCTCCGTGGTTCCGCACAGAACCCAGACATCTTCTTCCAGGCAAGAGAAGCTTGTAACTCAGCTTACAACGCATTCCCGGCAATCGTTGAAGATTACATGAACCAGGTAAATGCTAAGATCGGTACAGATTACAAACTGTTTAATTACTATGGTGCTGAAGACGCAGAGAGCGTTATCATCGCTATGGGATCTGTTTGTGAAACAATTGACGAAACAATCGATTACTTAATGAAACAGGGCAAGAAAGTCGGTGTTGTTAAAGTTCGTCTTTACAGACCATTCGTTGCTGAAAAATTAGTAGAAGCAATCCCTGACACTGCAAAAGTGATCAACGTATTAGACAGATCCAAAGAGCCTGGTGCAAGAGAGCCATTATACCTTGATGTTGTAAACGCATTAAGAGGAACAAAATTCGAAAGCTGCACAATCAACGGCGGACGTTACGGATTAGGTTCTAACGATACAACTCCTGCAGATATCATTGCAACATTCGAGAATGTTGATAAGAACGAATTTACAATCGGTATCGTAGACGATGTTACAAATCTGTCTCTTGAAAGAGGAGAAGCTCCTGTAACAGCTCCAGACAGCATCGTATCCTGCAAATTCTGGGGACTTGGAGCCGATGGTACTGTTGGTGCCAACAAGAACTCTATCAAGATCATTGGTGACCACACAGACAAATACGCTCAGGCATATTTTGATTATGATTCTAAGAAATCCGGTGGTGTTACAATGTCCCACTTACGTTTCGGAGATGACCCGATCAAATCTACATACCTGATCAATAAGGCTGACTTCGTTGCATGCCACTGTGCACCATATGTAACAAAATACAACATGGTTCAGGATTTGAAAGACGGAGGAACATTCCTTCTTAACTGCAGCTGGTCTCCGGAAGAAGTTGGCGATCATCTGCCAGGACAGGTAAAAGCTTACCTTGCAAAACACAACATCAAATTCTATATCATTGATGGTATTAAGATTGGTAAAGAAATTGGACTTGGCGGACGTATCAATACAGTCCTTCAGTCAGCATTCTTCAAATTATCAGGAATCATCCCTGAGGAAGATGCAATCAAATATATGAAAGATGCTGCAACAGCTTCTTACAGCAAGAAGGGTGATCACATCGTTAAGATGAACCACGAAGCTATCGATGCTGGTGCAAAAGCAATCGTTGAAGTTCCAGTTCCAGCAGAGTGGGCTGACTGTGAAGAAGAAAGCTTATTCGTTGAAGCAAAAGAAGGCGATAAGAAACTGGTTGACTACATCAACAACATTCAGAATCCGGTTAACGGACAGGTTGGTAACTCACTGAAAGTCAGCGACCTTCTTCCATATGCAGACGGACATATGCCTCTTGGAGCATCTGCATTTGAAAAACGTGGAGTTGCAGTAGACGTTCCTACATGGAATCCAGACAACTGTATCCAGTGTAACTTCTGTGCATATGTATGTCCTCATGCAACAATTCGTCCGGTTGCAATGACAGAAGAAGAAGCAGCAGCAGCTCCTGCAGCTACAAAGACAGCAGATATGACAGGAATGCCTGGTTATAAATTTGCTATGACAGTGACAGTTCTTGACTGTCTTGGATGCGGATCTTGTGTCAATGTATGTCCTGGAAAGAAAGGCGAGAAAGCACTTTCTATGCAGTCATTAGACAGCCAGAGAGATCAGCAGGAAGTATTTGATTATGGTCAGAAATTACCTGCAAAAGAAGAAGTTCTTGCAAAATTCAAAGCAGAGACAGTAAAAGGAAGTCAGTTCAGACAGCCATTGCTTGAGTTCTCAGGAGCATGTGCTGGTTGTGGTGAAACACCATATGCTAAATTGATTACTCAGTTATTTGGTGAAAGAATGTACATCGCTAACGCAACAGGATGTTCTTCTATCTGGGGTGGATCTGCACCTGCTACACCATATACAACAAACGCAAAAGGACAGGGACCTGCTTGGGCTAACTCACTGTTCGAAGACAACGCTGAGTTCGGTTTAGGTATGTTCACAGGACAGAACACATTAAGAGAACAGACAAAAGAAAAAGTTGTTGCATTAGCAGATTCTACAGATAATGCAGATGTAAAAGCAGCAGCAGCTGAATATCTTGATACATACGCAGACGGAAATAAGAACGGAGAAGCTACAGATAAATTAGTTGCAGCTCTTGAAGCCTGCGGATGCGATGAAGCAAAAGAAATCCTTAAGATGAAAGATTATCTGTCTAAGAAATCACAGTGGATCTTCGGTGGTGACGGATGGGCATACGACATCGGTTACGGCGGACTGGATCATGTATTAGCATCTGGAGAAGATGTAAACGTATTCGTATTCGATACAGAAGTTTACTCTAACACAGGTGGACAGGCATCTAAAGCTACAAACCTTGGAGCAATCGCTCAGTTCCAGGCAGCTGGTAAGGGAACGAAGAAGAAAGACCTTGCAGCAATGGCAATGAGCTATGGCTACGTATATGTAGCACAGATCGCTATGGGTGCTGATTATAACCAGACTGTAAAAGCAATCGCTGAAGCAGAAGCATATCCAGGACCATCACTGATCATCGGATACGCTCCATGTATCAACCACGGAATCAAAGGCGGAATGAAGATCGCTCAGACAGAAGAGAAGAAAGCAGTAACTTCTGGATACTGGAATCTGTTCAGATTCAATCCGACTCTTGCAGCAGAAGGAAAGAATCCATTCCACTTAGATTCTAAAGCACCTACAACAGACTACGAAGAGTTTATGATGGGTGAAGTACGTTACAACGCTCTGTCTCGTCAGAACCCAGAAAGAGCAAAAGAACTGTTCGCAGAGTCTAAAGCAAATGCAGAAGAAAAATATGCACGCTTAAAAGAAATGTCTGATAAATAGTCACGCTGGCAATGAGCCATGCAGACACAAATAAAAGAACCCGGGCCAAGCATTTATGTTTGGCTTAGGTTCTTTTTATTTGTGTTTATAGGGCGAAGCCCGTGCGCGAGGGAATCGAAGATTGCCGAGAGGAACGCAGCTCATTGCCAGCAAGACAGAAGGAGTATGAGGCGAAGAATGAGATTAGTACGATGTAACACGCAAATATTGAAGTTAAAAGAACCCGGGCCAAGCATTTATGTTTGGCTTAGGTTCTTTTTATTTGTGTTTATAGGGCGAAGCCCGTGCGCGAGGGAATCGAAGATTGCCGAGAGGAACGCGGCTCATTGCCAGCAAGACAGAAGGAGTATGAGGCGGAGAATGTAAGCTAAATTATCATAAATCTTTCATGATTCTTACGAATATCTTATGAATTTTCAGAATGCTTGATATTTTTTTCTGTGTTTTATATTATATTATTGTACTAAGAAACTAATACAATAAAACACATTAAAGAAGGGATGAGTATGGCATGGAATATTGATGGAGACCGTCCGGTTTGGATTCAATTAAAAGAGCATCTGGCAAGGCAGATTGTATCCGGACAGTATCAAAGTGGTGATCGAATGCCAAGCGTCAGAGATTTGGCATCAGAAGCTGGAGTAAATCCAAATACGATGCAGAGGGCGTTGGCTGCATTAGATCAGGAAGGTCTGACAGCAGCAAGCCGGACTGCGGGCAGAAGGGTAACGGAGAATGCACAAAAGATTGAAATATGCAGGAGCGAATTTGCGCATAAGATCATGAAGCGATATTTGAAAGAAATGGCCGAATTGGGATATACAAGAAGCCAGGCTGCTCAATTTATAGAGAAAGGGGATAGGACAGATGGATAATTTGATTACATGTACGCATCTGAAGAAAAGGTATGGAAAAGATATGGCGCTGAATGATGTCACTTTTTCTGTTGGAACAGGCAAGATTGTAGGACTTTTAGGTCCTAACGGATCAGGGAAGACAACATTGCTTAAGCTGATGAATGGACTGCTTCAGCCGACGGAAGGAGAAGTGAAGATTAATGATAAGACACCCGGAATCGACAGCAAAGCAATCATAAGTTATCTGCCGGATAAGATGTATTTTGCTGACTGGATGAAGGTATCTGATCTTCTGGATTTCTTTTCTGACTTTTATAAAGATTTTGACCGGGAAAGAGCGGAGAAGATGTGTGATACGCTTGGTATTTCCAAGAAGACCAAGATGAAAAAGTTATCAAAAGGAAATAAGGAGAAGGTACAGCTTGTGCTGGTGATGTGCCGGAAAGCGCAGCTTTATTTGTTGGATGAGCCGATTGCAGGAGTGGATCCGGCAGCCAGAGATTTTATTCTGGACACAATCCTTAACAACTACAATGAAGAAGGAACGGTTCTTATATCAACGCATCTGATTGCGGATATCGAAAAGATTATGGATGAAGTTATCTTTATCAAGAACGGAAATATCATTAAACATGCATCTGCTGATGACTTAAGAGAAGAGAGCGGGAAATCCATTGACATGCTGTTTCGAGAGATGTTCCATGCGGATGTGTATCAGGGAGGTGGATTCTGATGCTGGGGAAATTAATGAAATATGATTTAAAGTCTATGCTGAAAGTCATCATCCCATTTTGGATTGCTATGTTTGTGACGGGAATCTTATGGAGCGGACAAGTGAGGGCTGCTTTGTTTGACATGAATGATGAGGATGGAACAGGAGGATTGATCATGGGAATTACCATGATGCTGTTTTTGATGCTGATTACAGCAGTGATTGTCATGAACATTGTAGTGATTATCCAGCGTTTCTGGAAGGGACTGTTAAAAGAAGAGGGCTATTTGATGTTTACACTTCCTGTTTCAGAAAGAAGTCTGGTTCTTTCTAAGGTATTAAGCAGTTTTCTCATTACGATAGGGACTATGCTGGTCATTTTCTTAATGGTGATAGGAATGGGCTTAATGACTGGAATGAACTTCAATTTTCTGATTCAGTCAGAATTTCTGAAACAGTTTATTTATAACTGCGGTATTTACAGTATTGTCTTTGGGATTGTTTTTGTCTTTGGAGGAATTTATCATCTGTATGCAGCAATGGCAATTGGCCAGCTTAGCAATAGAAATCGTTTTATTTGCTCTTTTGCGGCGTATGTTGTCCTGGCCATTTTATTTTATCTTTTGGAGATACCGATTCTTGGAAAAGGATTTCACTCAGATGTAAATGAATGGCTTTATGTAATAATAGGAGTGCTGGAAATTGCTCTATATCATGTAGTCACAGAATTTATCCTGACAAAACGCCTGAATCTGGAATAAAGATTATTGGGAAAGGATGTTTCTTGTATAATAAAATAATAAAAGCGCGGACTGTGCTGCAGTCTGCGCTTTTATGTTTTCTAATGAAATTATATTGTAAAAAAAATTGAATTTGGAGTGATCAGATGAAAGAGAACAGGAGGGAAAAACATTGGCCGGTTCTTTTTTGACTATATTTAATTACAAAAAATACCAAAAATTATAAATTATAGAAAAAATAAAGCAGAAAAGATAGATTTTTTAATGATTAACAAATATTTTACATAAATTTAACAGAAAAGTGTCATAAAATCGTGTAAAATAAAATCGTTGTAAAATATATGTGAAATTTATATGAAAGGCAAAGGAGAAAAAAAGTGAGTGCAACAAATATCTTAGGATTACTAGGGGGACTCGCCTTATTCATTTATGGAATGCAGATGATGAGTTCCGGATTAGAATCGGCAGCCGGAAATAAGATGAAGGAAATTCTTGAGCGGCTGACTTCTAATCGTTTTCTTGGTGTTATTGTAGGAGCGGTGATTACCGCAGTAATTCAGTCTTCTTCAGCAACCACTGTCATGGTAGTAGGATTTGTAAATGCCGGGATGATGTCTTTAAATCAGGCAGTTTGGATCATCATGGGTGCCAATATCGGTACAACGATTACCGGACAGCTGATCGCACTGGATGTGGGAGCCATTGCTCCAATTTTTGCGTTCTTAGGTGTGGCACTAATTATGTTTGTAAAGAATCCCAAGATACAGTATGTGGGAGAAATTATAGCGGGTCTTGGTGTATTGTTCATTGGTATGAATATGATGGGAGACGCAATGATCCCATTAAGAGATTATCCGCCGTTTATTAATCTGATGACCAGATTCTCAAATCCTGTTGTTGGAATTTTGGCAGGAATGATTTTTACGGCAATTATCCAGTCCTCTTCAGCATCTGTCGGAATTCTTCAGACGCTGGCGCTGAGTGGTGTTATTAGTTTCCATGATGCCGTCTTCGTATTGTTTGGACAGAATATTGGTACCTGTATCACAGCAGTATTAGCATCAATTGGAACAGAGAGAAGCGCAAAGAGAACAACGATCATTCATCTGTCCTTTAACATTATAGGAACAGCTATATTTACGATCGTATGTCTCGTGTCCCCTCTGACAGATATAGTAGCTGGCTTTAGTGGTGCAAATATTTCAAAGCAGATTGCAAATATGCATACGCTGTTTAATATAACGACGACAATCTTATTGATTCCATTTGGAAATTATCTTGCAAAACTTGCTGTTCTGATTTTACCGGAGAAAGAAGAAGAGAAAGAAAAGCATAAACATTTGAAGTATCTGAAATCTGTTGATACAGGAATGGATGCGGTTATCGGAACATCTGCTATGCATTTGGAAGGAGCCAGAAAAGAGATTGAAAGAATGCTCGATATGGCAAAAATCAATGTGGACAAGAGTTTCCATGCGTTTATCCATGCGGATACTGAAGCAATCGAAGATGTGGAAGAGAGAGAGAGCTATATTGATTATCTGAATAAGGAGATTTCAAGATCAATCTCCAAGATGATGATCCATGAAACAAACGAAAAGAATTCTAAGAATATTGGCTCTTATTTTGAAATGACGGGAAATATTGAGAGAATAGGAGATCATGCGGTTAATATCTGTGATTATACCAATCTTCTGAAAGAAAAGCAGATTACATTTTCGAAAGAAGCTATTCAGGAAATGCAGGAAATGCAGGATATCTGTGGACAGATGTTTGAAAGGATCAAACAGGCACCGGAAAATCCGAAGGAATGGCTGCAGAAAATCCATGAATCTGAAAACTTTATTGATAAGAAGACAGATGAATTTTATGATAATCATCTGGAGCGAATCAGAAAAGGTGTGTGCAACGATGAAGCATGCGTCGTGTTCTCTGAATTATTAACAGACTTTGAGCGAATTGGAGATCACCTCTGGAATATTGCCCAGGAAATGGGAAAAATAATTGAGAGAAGTTAAAAATTACATAAGAATGATATGAGTTTTTCGGGGAAAAATGTACTTAATTTTGAAACCTGTGCTATAATAAGAACAAATATGGTAAAGGAGAAAGAATTATGGAGTATATTTTATCCCCGTCAATTTTATCTGCAGATTTTGCGAGACTTGGTGAGGACGTGAAGAAAGCGGCAGATGCCGGCGCTCAGTGGATCCATATTGATGTTATGGACGGATCCTTTGTTCCGAATATTTCTTTAGGATTTCCGGTAATCAAATCTCTTCGAAAAGAGACGGACAAAGTATTTGATGTGCATCTGATGATTGAAGAACCTGGCAGATACATTGAAGAATTTGTGGAAAGCGGCGCAGATTTGATTACTTTGCATGTGGAATCTACCAAACATCTGCACAGAGCAATCCAGCAGGTGAAAGCAGCAGGATGTAAAGTAGGTGTTTCCTTGAATCCGGCAACTCCGTTGTGTGCTTTGGAGCATATTTTGGATGACATTGACATGGTATTGATCATGACTGTGAATCCAGGATATGGCGGACAGGCCTATATTGATGCAATGGATCAGAAGATTCGGGATTTAAGAAAGATGGCCAGTGATCGAGGACTGAATCTTGATATTGAAGTAGACGGCGGTGTGACAGCGGATAACATCGGACATATCAAAGAATGCGGAGCGAATGTATTTGTTGCGGGCTCTGCGGCATTTAATGGCGATATTGAGGCCAATGTAAAAAAACTTTTGAAAGCAATGGAGGAATAAGCAATGAGTGATTGTAATCATGATTGCGGAAGCTGCAGTGCGAACTGCGGCAGCAGAACACAGGAACAGACCAATTTTCTGGAACCATTATATCGCGAGAGCAGTGTAAAGAAAGTGATCGGTATCGTCAGCGGCAAAGGCGGTGTCGGAAAGTCTATGACAACATCTCTTCTTGCAGTGGCTGCAATGCGCAAGGGGCTGCACACGGCAATTTTGGATGGAGATGTAACTGGTCCATCCATTCCGCAGGCTTTTGGGCTTCATGAGAGGCTCCTGGGCAATGCAGAAGGAATTATCATGCCGGCATTGACGAATTTCGGAATTGAGGTTGTATCATTGAATCTTATGCTGGAGGAAGAGACACAGCCAGTTATATGGAGAGGTCCGGTCGTTTCTGATGTAGTAAAACAGTTTTGGGGGAAGACATTATGGAAAGATATTGACGTAATGTTTGTAGATATGCCTCCTGGAACAGGAGAAGTTCCTCTGACGGTATTCCAGTCTGTTCCTCTGGATGGAATTGTCGTTGTAGCCACACCTCAGGAACTGGTGGGCATGATCGTGGAGAAGGCAGTCAATATGGCGAAGATGATGAATATTCCAGTCCTTGGTCTGATTGAAAATATGAGTTATATCAAATGTCCAGACTGTGGAAAAGAGATTCGGGTCTTTGGCGACAGCCATATCGATGAGATTGCGGAAAAATATCAGGTTCCAGTTCTTGGAAAACTCCCAATCGATCCGAAATTGACGGAAGCCTGTGACAATGGCCTGATTGAGAATTTGGAGAATATATATTTAGATGGTGTGATTGATTTAGTGATCTAGGTATAGATATTCTAAATTTAATGTAATAATTTTGAAATAATAAGTGGAATAAATGTTAAAAAGTGTGTATTTTTTTTCGTACAATGGTTGACATTGCAAGAAAATGAAGGTAAACTCAAACTATAAGTTACAAAAATATTACAAAATTATTTTGAATATGACATAGTTTTTATATGAAAACAGGGAATGAGTTTACAAAACAATTCGTAAACTTCTAGATACACACTCAATAAAAAATACCGGCAGATGAATATCTGCCGGTATTTTTTATATAGGCTAAAATTTCTGAGGATAGATTCCCTGGTCTTTTAAAGACTGCAGTGCATCCATGACATTTTGTTTGTCCTCTGGATAGGTAACGCCATACCACTGGTCTTGAGAAACCAGAACTTCCATGGTCGCCTTGCCCTGGGAAAGCAGAGAACTGGCAACACTTGGGATAAAGTATTCCCCTTTCAGTGGATTTTCGGTCAGAGCCTGATCCAGGAATATTGGAAAGCCTTTTTCCAGTTCCTCCATGATCATCGGCTGAAAGCCAAAGAAATTCATGGAGACCAGTTTATCATATGGAAGAGATGTCCAGGTAGTTCCGTCATCTTCTGTGTATTCAGCGTGGTCACCGCGTTTTTCAATGTGAGTACGTTCTGTAATGGAAATCAGCTGGCGGCTGTCGTCCACTTCACAGATTCCGCGGGAAACATAGCCGTGATCGGTGACTGTATTGCCAAGATGATATCCTACCATGGCAAAAGGAGCAGGGGATCCGTCCGGATGAGATGTAAGAAAATCTGCCATGACCTGGAAGCCGCTGACGCCGTAATAGTCATCTGCGTTGATTACGGCAAAAGGTTCATGGATAAATGGCTTGGCGCACAGGACTGCATGGGCAGTTCCCCATGGCTTTTCTCTTCCTTCCGGAACCTGATAGCCGTCAGGAAGGCAGTCGACTTCCTGAAATGCGTAGCATACTTCCAGATCATCCGGAATCCGGCTTCCAATTGTTTCTTTAAAATCTTTTTCAATCGCTTTTTTTATTACGAAGACAATTTTTCCAAAGCCAGCGCGTTTTGCGTCATAGATAGAATAGTCAATGATTGCGTGACCCTGAGGATCCATGGGATCCATTTGCTTTAATCCGCCGTACCGGCTGCCCATTCCGGCGGCAAGAATTACTAAAGCAGGTTTTTTCATAAGATAGTGATACCTCCTCATTCATTTTGTTAATAATAGTATATCGGATTCCCAGGAAATCGTCCAGTGGCGAAACAGAAGGGAATTCATCGGTTGCGAAAGAAACGAAGGTTAGGGTATAATAAGGAATATTACCAATGGCTATGGGAAAATAAGACAACGAAGCACTAGAAAAAAGAGGAATACAAATGTTAAACCAACGTCAAATTGAAATTTTAATGGAATTTTGCAATCATTCAGATGAGTTCCTAACAGCCTCTTATTTTGCTGATAAACTAGGGGTTTCCCTAAGAACGATCCAGGGAGATATGAAGGTGATTCGGAAAGAACTGGAAGAGGAATCCTGTGCAAATTTGATATCAAAGGCGTCAAAAGGAAGCTGTATCCAAGTGGAGAATCATGATGAATTTTCTGCCTTTGTAAATTCTTTGTATCAGCAATATACGACGGGGTCATTAAATTATCCGACCAGCCGTGTCACAAACATTCTTCTTCTGCTGCTAAACCGTCACAGAGCTATTTCTATTTCCGAGATGGAAGATAAGTTTTATGTGTCCAGATCAACGATCTTAAATGATCTTAAGAAGGTAGAAGAGATATTGAGGCAGTTTTCACTGGAACTTCTAAGAGGCAGTAATAAGGTCATGATTGATGGTACCGAGATCAACAAAAGACGATGCCTGGCGGATCAGGATCTGTATCTTGCTCATGTAAAGAATGAGCAGGGAATGCTTTATATTGATGAACGGCAGCTGGCGAAGATTAAAAATATTCTGACGGAAATATTTGTAGAGCATAAATATCATATTATGGATACGGATTTCAGCAATACTATTCTGTTTTTGAACATTATGATCTGCCGGATGGGAGATGGATTTTACATTCAGCCCGGGGAACTGGAGATTACAGAAGAACTGGGAGAAGAATATAAGATTTCCAAAGATGTTTTTGAAAAGATAGGCCGCAGATTTTTTATTAAGGTTTCGGATGAAGAAGTACGTTATCTTTCTGTATATCTTAGAGGACAGGGAAACAATAGAGATTCTGATACCATTACTCCGGAGATGGATGAGTTTATATCAGAAGCGCTGGAGGCTATCAAAAGCAATTTTGGAGTGGATTTTACTGACAATATTAATCTGCGGATTACGCTGGCTCTTCACTGCATGTCTTTGAGCATCCGTATTAAGTATGATATGCAGATGAAGAATGATATGCTGGAATATATCAGGGAGACCTTCCCTCTAGGATATGATATCAGTATATATTTCGCCTCTCTTTTGTATCAAAAATACGGAAAGAAAGTTTCAGAAGATGAGATGGCGCTGCTGGCGGTTCATTTTTACAGCAGTCTGCTGGAAATTAACAACCGCAGCGGAAAGATAAAGATCTTGGTAATCTCTTCCATGAAGAAAAGTATGACTCTGCTGTTGAAACAGACACTGCTTCGTTGGTTTTCTGAGTATATCTCTGCGGTAGATTTTGTGAATCCGATGGATGTAACGGAAGAAATGCTGGATGAGTATGGAGTTTTTCTAACGACGGAAAAAGAGGAATTTTTTGATAAGGGTCTGGCTATGTATATAGATACATTCCCAAATCAGCATGACTATATGAACATCAAATTGAATATCGATGGATTTAAGGATATGGAAGATGTGGTAGCAATGTTCTATCCGGAATTGTTCTGTGTTTCTGACAGCAGTTCCAAGAAACAAGTGCTCAAAACTTTATGCGGTCTGGCAGCAGAACATTTTCAGACAGAAGATTTTTTGAATCAGGTACTCCAAAGAGAGAAAATTGGAAGCACGTTCTTTAGCAAAAATATTGCAGTGCCGCATCCAATGTATGCCACTTCCTCTGATACGTTTGTGGCAGTTTATGTATCAAAGAAGCCTATTCTCTGGGATAGTGAAAAAAATGAGGTAAACCTCATCATGTTAATGCATGTAGGGAAAAATAATAATCAGGCATTTCAGCTATGGAATTATTTTTCTAAGATTTTTGCGGACAAGTCTTTGGTGGATAAACTGATTGGAAATCCATCTTATGAGCATTTTATTTCTCTTGTAAAAGAAGCCCTGGAAATGGGAATTCATAATGATATTTAAATGGGTAGGGAATAGGAAATGAATCGATTATTAAGATATTTGAGAAAAAATCTAAAGGAAACCATTTTAGCACCTTTATTTAAGATGCTGGAAGCAAGTTTTGAACTGCTAGTGCCTCTTGTAGTTGCCAATATGATCGACATAGGCGTTGCCGGGAAGAATCAGGGATATCTGATTCGTATGGGGTGTTTGATGGTGGCGCTTGGAATTGTCGGGTTTATCAGTTCAGCCACGGCTCAGTATTTCGCAGCGAAGTCGGCTGTGTCTGCGGGAACTGCCATGAGAAATGATCTTTTTGCACATATGGGAAAATTTACGTATCAGGAGATTGATGAAATCGGAACGTCGACACTGATTACCAGGATGACGAGTGATATCAATCAGGTGCAAAACGGTGTTAATATGTTTTTGCGCCTGTTTTTAAGGTCTCCTTTTGTTGTGCTGGGAGCGGTCTTTATGGCGTTTGTGGTGGATCAAAGAACCGCTGTCGTATTTGCTGTGACGATTCCGGTCTTATTTATTGTGGTTTTTCTGATCCTTCTGGTAAGTATGCCTTTGTATCAAAATGTTCAGAAACAACTGGATGATGTGCTGCAAAAAACAAGGGAGAATCTTTTGGGGATTCGAGTGATCCGTGCTTTTAACCGCCAGGAAAGTGAAATGAAGGAATTTGATTGTTCCAATCAGAATCTGTACCGGTGTCAGATTTTTGTAGGGAAAATATCAGCACTTTTGAATCCTGTAACTTATATCATCATTAATTTGGGAATTGTAGGGGTGTTATGGGCCGGAGGAAAACAGGTATATGCAGGACGGCTGACCCAGGGACAAGTAATCGCACTGATCAATTATATGTCTCAGATTTTGACGGAATTGATCAAGCTGGCTAATCTGATGATTTTACTGTCCCGGGCAGCAGCCAGTTTGAATCGTGTGGAGAGTATATTTCAGATTAAAGCCAGCATTCCGGATGGTTCGCAGGACTTTGAAATTCAAGGGGCTGCGGAAGTTGCCTTTCATGATGTTTCCTACTCTTATGCCGGGGCGAAGCGGCCGGCGGTGGAAAATGTGTCTTTTTGCGCAATGCAGGGAGATACGATAGGAGTGATTGGGGGAACCGGATCCGGGAAAACGACTCTGATGAATCTGATTCCAAGATTTTATGAGGCCAAAGAAGGAGAAATTCAGATTGGAGGACGAAGCATCAAAGATTTCAAGATGAAGAATCTGAGAGAAAAGATAGGATTTGTACCACAAAAAGCTGCATTATTTCGCGGAACTTTGCGGGACAATATGCGGTGGGGAAATCAGGATGCGACAGATGAAGAAATTTATGAAGCGCTGGAAACAGCTCAAGCGCTGGATTTTGTTGAACAGAAGGGAGAAGGACTGGATTTCCAGATTCAGCAGAATGGGCGAAATCTCTCAGGCGGTCAAAAACAACGCCTTACAATCGCAAGAGCGCTGGTAAGAAAACCTTCTATTTTGATTTTGGATGACAGTGCATCTGCTCTTGATTTTGCAACAGATGCAAGGCTTAGAAGAGCGATTGCCCGAAGAACAGATCAGATGACGGTATTTATTGTATCACAAAGAGTATCTGCAGTGAAAAATGCGGACCAGATTCTTGTGCTGGACAATGGAAGGACGGCAGGAAAAGGGACTCATAAGGAGCTGCTGAGGAACTGTCATCTTTACCGGGAAATCTGTGAGTCTCAGATGACAAGAGAGGAGGTAGAAGCTGATGCGAAGTAAGAAAGAAAACAAGGAAGTATTAAAAAGGATTCTTTTGTGCATTCATCCATACACTCCTCTGGTGGTGTTATCGCTGGGACTGGCGGTCATCACAGTTGGCCTTACCCTTTATGTTCCGATTCTTACGGGAAACGCAGTGGATCATATTGTTGGAAAGGGAAATGTGGATTTTGGAACCCTGGGAAAACTGATCGGATGGATTATTGCAGCAATTACAGTTACAGCAGCAGCCCAGTGGCTCATGAATCATGTAAATAATATGATCACTTACCGGATTGTTCAGGATCTGAGAGTACAGGCGTTTCACCATCTCCATCGTGTGCCGGTATCCTATGTGGATGGTCACCCTTCCGGAGATTTGATCAGCCGTATCATTACGGATGTAGAACAGTTTTCAGATGGTCTTCTGATGGGATTTACCCAGCTGTTTACAGGTGTTTTGACGATTGTTGGAACGATTGTATTTATGCTGACGATTCATCCTCTGATCACATTAGTTGTTGTAGTGTTAAGCCCGCTGTCTTTCGCAATCGCTGGGTTTATTTCAAAAAATACGTTTCAGATGTTTAAAAAGCAGTCGGAAACGAGAGGAGAACTGACCAGCCTTACGGATGAGATGCTGGGAAATCTGAAAGTTGTGGAGGCATTTGGATACCAGAAGAAGGCACAGGAGAGATTTGAGGAGATCAATGAACGGCTGGCAGGCTACAGCCTGAGGGCTACCTTTTTTTCTTCTTTAACCAATCCGGCAACAAGAATCATGTATTCAATCATTTATGCTGGTGTGACACTGGCAGGATGCTTTACGGTAATTGGAGGAGGCTTAACAGTTGGACGTCTGACTAGTTTTTTGAGCTATACAAATCAGTATACCAAACCGTTTAATGAGATTACAGGAGTGATTACAGAGTTTCAGAATTCTCTGGCATCTGCGGCAAGAGTTTTTCGATTTCTGGACGAAGAGCCGGAAGCAGAGGATTCTCAGGAGGCCGAAAAACTAACGAAAATCCATGGAAAAGTAGAGCTTTCTGATGTGGCGTTTTCTTACCGGCCGGATCAGAAATTTATGGAACATTTGAATCTATTGGCACAGCCGGGACAGAGGATTGCGATCGTCGGGCCTACTGGATGTGGAAAAACAACGCTGATCAATCTTTTGATGCGGTTTTATGATGTGACCGGCGGAAATATTTATGTAGATGATCACGAGATTCGGAATGTTACCCGGCAAAGTCTCCGATCCAATTTTGGAATGGTGCTCCAGGAAACATGGCTGAAAAATGCTACAATCCGGGAAAATATTGCCTATGGAAAACCAGATGCCACAGATGAAGAGATCATACAGGCCGCAAAAGAGGCTCATGCCCATAATTTTATTATAAAGATGCCCCAGCAGTATGATACTGTCCTGGGAGAAGACGGAGGGAGTTTGTCTCAGGGACAAAAACAGCTGCTTTGTATTGCAAGGGTCATGCTGAATCTGCCGCCGATGCTGATCCTGGATGAGGCGACGTCATCCATAGATACCATGACGGAAATTCGCATTCAGAATGCCTTTGGAAAGATGATGGAGGGAAGGACCAGTTTTATTGTGGCGCACCGACTGTCTACAATTCGGGAGGCGGATGTAATCCTGGTTATGAAAGACGGAATAATTATCGAACAGGGAACTCATGAGGAACTTCTTGCCCGAAAGGGATTTTATGCTGAACTGTATCAGAGTCAGTTCGCTCCTGCCTAAAAAAGCATAGATTTTATGATATTTCTGTACATTAGATGATGAGTATTATACAATAAAATTGACGGATATACATCATTTGTGTACAAAGAGGAAAAGTATGAAAAAACTTTTATTTGTGCTGTTGATAGCAGCTGCAGCTGCCATGACGGCATGTGGAAAGTGCTGCAGCAGCTTCGGATTAAAGCAGTGAGAGTTTAGGAACTTCTGCTTCTGCCGGCACAACGTCCGGTGCAGCTACAGCCAGCACCGCAGCAGCAAAGGAGTCAATTCCGGCATCAGAAGCATTTCATCAAAAAAGCATCTGGTTTGGCATTAGTGACAACAGAAGTTTTGCAAAAGATTCTTTTGTACAGGCAATCTTTGTTTTTGACGGCAAGGGAAATGCAACAGTCTATAATAATGTAGAAATGTTTAAGTTTTCTATGATTAACAATGATATGTCTGACGATGAGATCATCAAAATTGTGAAAGATCTTGAAATGGAATCCAGAGCAAAGAAGGGGGTTGACAAAGAGCCGCAGCCTGTTAATCTGCACATTTACAGTGATAATTCTGGAAATGTCACCGCAGAAGAAACCATCAGATATACAGATGATGAAAGTGGACTCAATGGTGTAGAAATTAACAGCAAACTGGCTGTGGATCTAACGGTTCAGCCAATTTATGATATGCAGTTTATGGGATATGGCAGTTTTAAAACGAGAATCAAAGACAGCAGTCATCCGGGATTTATCCTTGACTCTGTGGGTACTGCTGGAATTCCTGTAGATTAAGTAAAAAACGCAAGAACGTATAAACAAATCCCGGCCGAAATGGAGCATTCGGCCGGGATTTGTTATGATAAAAAAGAGAGGATGAACAAGTTATTTATTATTGGTTAATGATCGTTACCAGATCAGCAGCAGTTTTGCTTACATTTTCAACGGCCTCTAAACTCAATTCGATGACACTGCATGTGTTGTGATTTTTCTCATAAGCTTTTCCAAAAGTAGAAACAAATGCTTTTCTTAAATCAGATCCATAATTTACCTTTAAAAGATTATAATTTCTTGCTTCCTGGATTGTTTCAAACGGAATTCCGGAACCGCCGTGCATCACAAGTGGAACCGGTGAAATCTTGGAAATTTTCTTTAACAATGGAAGATCTACTTTCGGCTCAATATCCAGTCCGTGAACATTTCCTACAGCGACCGCGAGAAGGTCGCAGCCAGTCTGTTTTACAAAATCCTGTACCATGTCGGGATCTGTTTTGGCATCCGCCTCGTTTACGATGTCTTCTTCTTTTCCCTGAAGGCATCCAAGTTCTGCTTCTACCGGAACTCCGTAAAAGTGGCAGTAGTCAACGGCTTTTTTCACTTCTTTTATATTATCTTCAAAATCCAGATGGGACGCGTCAATCATGATAGAAGTAAATCCGGCATTGACGCATGCCTTTACATCTTCATATGTTTTTCCATGGTCTAAGTGAAGTGCAATCGGAACATTGCTGTCTTTTAAAGCTTTCTTTGTAAGATATACGATTGTCTCAGGATCAGACAGTCTTAAATTATTGGATGAAATCTGAATGTATCCAGGAAGATCGGCCTGATTTAGTCCTTGCGCAATCGCGTAAGTCATTTCAAGGTTTGTTGTATTAAATGCCGGCAGCATATAGTGATGAGCGGCGGCATAGTCCATAAGGTCAAAACCATTTACAATTTTCATATTAGTATTGCAGAAGCCGTAAAAAGCTTCTGCTGCCTCCTATCTTAATTTAAAATACAATTCTGAATTTACATTTTTCTTTGCCTGTACGTACCAAGCTTGCCTTTATTATAGCAATGAAAAGACTTTAGGAAATTTCATTTATTGCGCAAAAAATAATGAAACATGAATCCATTTAAAATCGAAAACTGCACAAAGAACTGCGTAATCAATCATGTAGCTGATTAACAGAAAATGCGGGAATGTTTACGCAAATGTCTGTGAAAAAAGTACATTTTCGCATGCTATACTCAAAGTACGATAAACGACCGGAGAAAAGGAGGCGAGATTAAGATGAAGGTCATTGCAGTATCTCATGGGAGTTTCTCAAAAGGATTGATCGAGAGTGTTCAGATGCTGGTCGGAGAACAGAAAAACGTGGTAGCTTACGGCTTGTATCCAGAACAGACAGTTGCATCATTAACAGAGAAGCTGGAAGCGGAGATCGAAAAGACACCAGAAGGAGAAGAAATTCTTTTTCTGACAGATTTATTCCATGGAAGCCCATTCAACGCAGTTGTTTCCTTAATGAAGGATCATAAATTTTATCATGTAACAGGAATTAATATTCCGCTGACAGTTGAAGTTATGATGGGAAGATATGCGGATAAAACAGCAGCCCAGATTTGTGAAGGATTATTAAAAGCTGCGCCTGACACGATTAAATATGTCAATCTGTTATTTGAAGAAAAAAGTGAGGAGGATGAGGAATGAAAAACATCGTATTGGCAAGAGTAGATGACCGCCTGATCCACGGAGAGGTTGTCTCTGTCTGGACACCGAGTCTGAATGTAAACAGAATCATTGTAGTAGATGATGAGGTAGCAGCAGACAAATTTAATAAACGTGTCATTAAGGCTCTTGCGCCGAACGGAGTAAAAGTAAACGTATACGGAACCGAGAAAGGGGCGGAAGTGCTGAAAAAGGATCCAAAAGAACCGGGAGAGCGTGTTATGGTCCTTACAAAGACACCGATTACTTATGACCGTATGACGGATCTTGGTCTGGAGCTTACAGATGTCAATCTTGGCGGCATGGGGATTAGAGGAGAAAGAACACCATTTATTAAAAATGTAGCATGTTCTCCTGATGAAATCACATCGATTAAGAATCTTATGGAAAAAAATGTTCATGTATATTATCAGCTGGTTCCGGAACAGCAGGTGATAGAAGCATCAGGTTATGTTGATAAGTAAAAGGAGGAGAGATATATGGAAATCAGCATTGTACAAGCAGTCCTTTGCGGCATTGTTTACTGGCTGGCAGTTGGAAACCTGCCTTTTGTAGGGCTCTGGTCGCTGCAGAGACCGCTGGTGTGTGGATTGGTAACAGGATTGATTCTGGGGCATCCGATACAGGGAGCTGTCATTGGAGCAACGATCAATCTGGTTTATCTTGGATTTATGTCAGCAGGAGGAAGCATGCCGGCAGATATGGCACTGGCAGGAATTTTAGGAACCGCTTATGCGATTGCAGGAGGACTGGATACGGATACAGCTCTGGCATTGGCAGTTCCGATAGGAATTCTTGGTACGATTGTATGGGCAGGACGTATGACGTTCGATTCATTCTTCGTACATATTGCGGATAATTACATTGAGAAAGAGGAATATCACAAAATATGGAGGGCTAATGTGCTGTTCCCGCAGATTATGTGTTTTTGCATGACGGCAATCCCTTGTGCTTTTGCTGCATATTTCGGGGCAAATTACATTCAGGGAATTATCAATCTGTTAAGTGGAAAGGTTCTGACTGTATTCCAGATCATTGGCGGTCTGATGCCTGCGCTCGGAATTGCAATTACACTGCAGTACATTTTTAAAGGAGAATCCAGGATTTTCCTATTTGCAGGATTTTTATTAGCCGTATATTCCGGCCTTCCGCTTTTGACATTAGGTATCATTGCTTTGATCGTAGCAATTGTCTACGTACAGATGACATCTGCCAATGAGGGAGCCGTAGCAGCAGCTTATGATGATGAAGATGACGAGGAGGATGATTAAGATGGAAAATAATAAGAAAAGCTTAATCCCAAGAGGCGCCCTGATCAAAGCCTGGCTGATTTGGGAAACGTTCCCGCAGACATGTTACAACTATGAAAGAATGATGGGACAGGTTGTTGCCCATATGTTTTCAGCAGTTATCAATTTCTTCTACAAAGATAATCCTTCCAAAAGAAAAGAAGTCATGAGACGTGAAATCGAATTCTTTAACGTACATATCGAATTTGGAGCATGTATCCTTGGTATGGCCATCGCTTTAGAAGAGCAAAAAGCCATGGGTGAAGAGATACCCGGCGATTTTATTACAAACCTGAAAACATCTTTGATGGGACCATTAGCAGGTATGGGAGATACCATTTGGCAGGGCGTTGTCATCCCTATTTTACTGGCAGTATGTATTGACTTAACCCGTTCCGGCGATGGGAACATATGGGGTGCAATTATTTATGCTGTTGTAATCATCGTTGCCGCTTATGCATTAAGCTATTGGAATTTCATGTTTGGTTATAAGGCCGGAAGTGAAGCGATCATGGATTTCCTGGAGAAAGGAATCTTAAACAAGCTGATCAAAGGAGCATCTATTATGGGCTGCATGGTTATGGGAGGCCTGATCGTAAATTATGTAACAGCAGTTTGCGGAATTGAAATTGTAAGTTCAACAAGTACATACAGTATTCAGGAAAGCTTCTTAGATGCCGTGTGTCCGAAAATTCTTCCATTGGCAGTGACAATGCTTGTGTATTATCTTTTGAATAAGAGAAGATGGTCATCTCTGAAGGTCATTGGTCTGATTATTGTAATTGGTATTGTAGGCGGAGTTACAGGAATTTTAGCATATCCATCATGATAAAAGAAAGAGTGAGAAAAGATGAAAGCAATTATATTAAATCGTCCAAAGGATTTTTCTATCAAAGACATTGATATTCCGGAAATCAAAGAAGACGAAGTGCTGATCCGGATCAAAACTTCAGGCATCTGTACCAATGATGTAAGAGACTTTAACGGAGACTGCAGCTACAGCTATCCGAGAATTGGCGGACATGAGTACTGCGGTGTCATAGAAAAAATGGGAAGCGCAGTGAATAAAGAACGATTCCATGAAGGACAGAAAGTTGTGCAGTATATTATTGACGACTGTAAAGAATGTTATTACTGCAAACATGGAGAAGAAAATATCTGTGAAGAGCATCCAAAGAGCAAGATTTTTCATAATCCAGACGGATTGTCCGGATACGGCGGATTTGCGGAATTCGTTGCTGCAAAGGCAGAAGATTTATTCATTTATCCAGAGGAAACATCCTTCGAGAAAATGGCGTTTACAGAACCACTTGCCTGTGTTGCCAACAGTATCAACCGTACCAATATCCAGTTTGGTGATGATGTGGCAGTTATTGGAGGAGGAACCATGGGACTTCTCCATGTCATCCTGGCCAAGATGAAAGGAGCCAGAGTTATCTTAAGTGAGCCGTTGGAAGAAAGAAGAGAAAGGGCAAAAAAGCTTGGATGTGATGATGTTATCAATCCTGTACAAACAGATCCGGTCGAAGAAATTAAAAAATTAACGGACGGAAGAGGAGCGCTGACGGTGTTTAATACAACAGCCATTCCGGCTGTTGCAGCCCAGGCAGTTGATATGACAGCAAAAACAGGGACCACCGTAATGTTCAGTTCCATGCATCCGAATGATCCGGTACCGGTAGATATGGGGGCAATCCATTCTTATCAGAAGACGATCACGGGAGCGGTAAGTCCGACGATCAAATCTTTCCATCAGGCAGTAGAAATGATCGGGAAAGGGTTAGTGGATCCATCTGTACTGACAGAGGCCATTTATGATTATGCAGACTTTAACAAAGCAATAGAAACTGCGTCAAGACCAGATACGTATAAAGTGATTTTAAAATTTGGAGAATAGCCAATGAAATACTATATTGGAATTGATATCGGGACTTCTTCGGCAAAAGTCACTCTGATGGATGAAAACGGGAAAATAATCGGAGAATCAAGCAGAGAGTATGTCATAGAAGAGCCGAAACCAGGATGGAAACAGATCAATCCTGAAGTCTGGATGAAGGGAGCCGATGAGGCAATGGAACAGCTTCTTGAGGGGTGCGATCCTCAAGAAGTTGAAGCCATCGGAGTGACAGGACAGATGCACACAGTGGTATTTTTGGATGAAAATGGTGAATCAATACGTCCTGCTCTCATGTGGAATGATACCAGAACAAAGGATATGGTGTCAAATCTGAAAGAAAAAATCAGGCGTCTGCCTGAGGCATCTCATGTTGCCAATATTATTTCAACAGGAAGTCCGGCAGTCAATCTGCTGTGGCTGAAAGAAAATGAACCTGACAGCTTTCATAAAATAAAAAAATTTCTCATTGGACCAGATTATATTGTATATTGTCTGACGGGTACGATGCAGACTGATTATTGTGAAGCATCGACTTCCTCACTCTTTGATCTGACGACAGGCACATGGTCTCCGGAAATCCGGCATCTGCTGGATTTCCCGGAGGATATTTATCCGGCAATCAAAGGAGCGGCAGCAACAGCAGGAAGAGTTCGGGGAAAATGGCGGCAAAAATATGGATTTGGTGAGAACGTGCGCGTAATCACCGGAACCGGCGACAATCCTGCAGCAGCTATAGCAACAGGCTGCTTTGCCAAAAAATATCCTGTATTATCTCTTGGGACATCAGGGGTATTGATGGTGCCGAAAAGCAAGATAGATTTTCATGCTAAAGGGAAAAATATTCTTTTTTCCATGGACGGCAAAGAAATTTCTATTCTTGTACAAGGTGTGATACAATCAACGGGAAGCAGTCTTGGATGGTGGATAAAACAGATTCTTGGAACGGATGATTTTGCCGGCGAAACCAGTCAAGATGATACCGATCACCTGGGGGAGAGCCCTTTAATTTTTTATCCGCATTTGACAGGGGATAAGACGATTTATGCAAATCCCAATCTAAGGGGAGCGTTCCTGGGAATTGGAACGGATACGACCCGGAAAGAAATGACACTGGCGGTCATGGAAGGAATTTGCATGGCGGTAAAACAGCTGGCCGAAGTGATGTGTCTTACGAAGGAAGAAATGGACGGACTGAAAGTGACCGGAGGAGGTTCGAAAAATGAAGTGTGGATGCAGATGCTGGCTGATGTGCTGGGAGTCAGAGTTCAGCAGATGGAAAGTACGGCGGGAGCAGGATATGGAATTGCTTTGGCTGCAGCAGGAAACCGAAAAGATGTTTCTATGGAGCGGATCATTGACCATACAGTAAGGATCAGGAAGACATTTTCTCCAAGAGCGTATAATATGGGACTTTATAAGAGAAAATATAAAAAGTATCAAAAAATTTATCAATGCTATCAGGAAATGATGAAAGAATAGAGGAGGGATTGGAATGAGAACCTGTGATATTTGCCATGAACCAATCGGGATGTTCCATAAATTTCGTTATGCAGATGGATACATCTGCAAAAATTGCTATAAGAAAGCGAGTCGAAATTATACAGAGACGATTGCCGCAAAGACTTTGGACGAATTGAAAGAATTATGCAGCCACAAAGGCGGAGCGGAAGAAGATTTCGAAGTGACAGGCCGGATAGGAAATTATATTTTGGTCGACGAGCGGAATCAGAAAATCTGTATTCTGAACAACCGGATGACGGCAGGACAGGTTTCCGATCCTGAGTTTTATGAAGTAAAAGACATTGAAGAATGCATGCTGTTTTGTGAGCCGGCGATGGAACTCGATGAGCTGGAAGATAAAGTGAAACGGAGAGCTGAAGGAAATATAAATACATTGAAGGTAGCAGTCCGTTTGAAGGACAGAAAGAAGAAAGAAATTATCCTGATTTCCAAACCTGTACGGATCAAGAGTTACGCATTCAGGCAGTCTTTTAGCTTCGCAAAGAGAATCGTGGATGAAATTCATCGTTTGATGAATGGGTACGCAAAGATGGAATGACGAAAGGAGAAGAACAATGGAGCAGTTTGACTTTATCGTTCAGACACCAGTCGGAATTCATGCCCGGCCGGCGATGCTTCTGGCAAAAGAGGCATCCAGATTTCGAAGCAGGATTCAAATCCAAAATGGGGCAATGAAAGCGAATGCGAAAAATATGGCTTCCATGCTCACATTGAGAGCATATCAGGGAGATAAAGTCCTTTTTTTGATTGAAGGAGAAGATGAAAAGGAAGCTGCAAAGGCACTTCAGGAATTTTGTGACAATAATTTATAAAAGAGAAAGAAACAGTATTTTTATCAGTAAATAAGATGTTTGTGATGAAAATACTGTTTCTTTTATGAAGCGGAAAAAATGTGGAAAAGGGGCAAAAAACCACGTAAATACTTGATTCTGGGTAGGTGAAAGTGGTATATTAGATAACAATAAGCGAGGAGTGAAGAATGGAAGAATTAAAGAAAGAAATTGAAGAATTAAAGAAAGAAAGAAATGCCGTTTTGATGGCACATTACTATGTAGATGATGACGTTCAGGAGATTGCGGATTATGTGGGAGATTCCTATTATCTGGCGAAGATGGCCGTAAAAGAATCCAGAGATGTCATCTGTTTTGCCGGTGTCAAGTTTATGGGTGAGAGTGCAAAGATTCTCAATCCAAAGAGAACTGTTGTCATGCCGGATGAAAATGCAGACTGCCCGATGGCACATATGGTAGAGATTGAGAAGATCAAAGAGATGCGCAGAAAATACGATGATTTGGCAGTAGTCTGCTATATCAATTCTACGGCAGAGATCAAGGCATATGCAGATGTATGTGTAACATCTTCCAATGCGATGAAAGTGGTGAAAGCGCTTCCACAGAAAAACATCTTCTTTATTCCGGATGAGAATCTTGGAAGATATATTGGAAGCCAGGTGAAGGAGAAGAACTTCATTTACAATGACGGCTATTGCCCGGTCCACAAAGAGATTACCGCAGCGAAGGTAAAACGTGCGAAAGAGATGCATCCGTCAGCAGAAATCGTGGTCCATCCAGAGTGTACGCCGGATGTAACGGCGATGGGTGATTACATTGGAAGTACATCTGGAATCATTGATTATGTGACTGCTTCCGATGCCAAAGAATTCATTGTCTGTACGGAACTGGGGGTTCTTTATGAACTGCGCCAGAAGAATCCGGACAAGATTTTTTATGCCGCCGGACAGAATCAGTTTTGTGCTGACATGAAGAAAATCACATTGGAGAATGTCAGAGATGCTTTGAGAGATATGAAAAATCCGGTAGAAATGCCGGAAGAATTACGCCAGAATGCAAAAAAAGCATTGGATGCGATGCTTGAACTGGCAGAATAGGAAAGGGTAAAAAGAAGTATGAGATCAGCAGATGTGGTCGTTGTGGGAACAGGAGCCGCCGGATTGTTCCACGCGCTGTTTCTTCCTCGGGACTACAAAGTTATAATGATAACAAAAAGAGAAGTTGAGGAGAGTGATTCTTTTCTGGCACAGGGAGGAATTTCTGCGCTAAAGAACGAGGATGATTTCGAGTCTTATTTTGAAGACACGATGAAAGCGGGGCACTACGAGAACGATAAAGGCGCCGTGGAGAAGATGATCAGGGAATCACCGCAGATCATCAAAGACCTTAGAGGATTTGGTGTGAGATTTGATGAGAAAGATGGTCAGGTACAGTTTACGAGAGAAGGAGGACATTCTACGTTCCGAATCCTTCATCACGAGGATCTGACAGGAAAAGAAATTACAAGCCACCTTTATGAAGAGGCGAAAAAAAGAGAGAATATTGAAATCATGACACACTGTACAATGCTGGACATCATAGAGGAAGATGGTGAATGCAGGGGAGTTGTCTATCAGGACGCCCAGGGGAATCCGGATGTGATCGAGGCCCCGGATACAGTGCTGGCGACTGGAGGGCTGGGTGGATTATTCCGTAATTCTACCAATTTTCGGCATTTAACTGCGGACAGCCTGGCAATTTGTCTGCGTCATCAGATTGAAGTAAAGAATATTAATTACATACAGATTCATCCAACGACATTCTATTCAAAGAAGCCGGGACGAAGATTCCTGATTTCAGAATCTGTCCGGGGAGAGGGTGCTTATCTGCTGGATAAGAACGGAGAACGGTTTACGGATGAATTAAAGCCTAGAGACGTGGTAACGGCAGAGATCCGCAAACAGATGGCAAAAGATCATACAGATCATGTGTATCTGTCTGTGACTCATCTGGATGGAGAGCGGATTAAAAAAAGATTTCCAAACATTTACCGTCAGTGCCTGGAAGAGGGCTATGATATGGCAAAAGACTGGATTCCGGTAACACCTGCTCAGCATTATTTTATGGGAGGCATCAAGGTTAATTTAGACAGCAAGACATCAATGGATCATTTATATGCTGTAGGGGAGACCAGCTGCAACGGAGTTCATGGAAAGAACCGTCTGGCCAGCAATTCTCTGCTGGAATCTTTGGTATTTGCCAAAGCTGCAGCGAAAGATATTACAGCTCATCATAGAGAGATGAAAGAAGTTATGGTGGATCTGGAGCCATATCAGAATGGGGATCAGCTGCTGGAAGAAAATAAACAGCTTGTTCTGGAAGAATTAAAGAGAAAGGACGGGGATTTTTATGATCAATGGTGTAACGATGAAGATTAACATTGATGAGTATCTGCTGAATGCCCTGAAAGAAGATATCACTTCAGAAGATGTGACGACAAATGCAGTCATGCCTGAGGCAAAGCAGGGGAAAGTAGATCTGATCTGCAAGGAAGACGGAATCATCTGCGGACTGGAAGTGTTTGAAAGAGTGTTCAAGCTTCTGGATGAGAATACAGTGTTTGAGACAGAACTTAAGGACGGAGATGAGGTGAAGAATGGAGACCTCATGGGTGTCGTAAAAGGAGACATCCGTGTGCTTTTATCCGGAGAGAGAGTCGCGCTGAATTATCTTCAAAGAATGAGTGGAATTGCGACGTTTACAAGTAGTCTTGCAAAAGAGCTGGAAGGATCTGGTACAAAACTTCTGGATACGAGAAAGACGACGCCGAATATGCGGCCTTTTGAAAAATATGCGGTTACTGTCGGAGGAGGATATAATCATCGCTATAATCTTTCTGACGGCGTACTGCTGAAAGATAATCATATTGGAGCAGCAGGGGGAATTCGTCAGGCTGTTTATATGGCGAGAGAATATGCTCCATTTGTCAGAAAGATTGAGATTGAGACCGAAAATCTGGAGATGGTCAATGAAGCATTGGAAGCAGGAGCGGATATCATCATGCTGGACAACATGGATGATGAGATGATGAAAGAAGCTGTTAAGATGATTGACGGGCGGGCAGAGACAGAGTGTTCTGGAAATGTGACCAAAGAACGTCTGGCAGCAATCAGAGAAATTGGAGTAGATTATGTATCCAGCGGGGCTTTGACCCATTCTGCACCAATTATGGATATTTCTTTAAAGAATCTGGTACCGACAGAATAAGGAGACATTTCAATGGGAGAAACATTGAATTTTGAAAGCCGTTATTATTTGCAGCCAGCGATGACAAAAGAGTATGCAAAGCATGTGTTCTGCAGGACGACAAGGATTTTAGGCGGCGTGATCATGCTGATCTCAGCGGCAGCCTTGATTGTCAGTATGATATGGGCGGGATACAGTTTATCAGAGAGTACGTTGTTTATTCTCTGTTTTGTGGGAGGATTCCTGATTTATAATTATTATTTTCTAATTTCAATTGTCATTGAACGCCAGGCTAAGAGCAGCGGTCAGAAACAGCAGCCGGAATGCGCCATATATTTTGGAAGCAATGTCCGCATGGAAGAAGGAAAGAAAAAGATGACGGTGGATTATCAGAAGATTCACAAGTTTTATAATCTGCCTACAATTTATGTTTTGGAGATTGGAAGGAACCAGGCGCTTCTGGTGCCAAAAAACAGTTTTGTAATTGGCAGAGAGGAAGAGTTTGAATCTTTTGTAAAAGAAAAAATGAAACGTCAGATATAAAAAGACAAAAAGAGTGCTGTACAATACGGCACTTTTTTTGTGCTTAAGGGAGAGAGATATTTACTATTTGTTTAATATGTTATAATCAAAAGGAATCATCGGATGAGGAAGGAGATGGGGACTATGAACCTTAAAGAAAAAACAATCAACAGCACAGTCATAAATCCAGACAAAACAGAGAAACTGCAGAAAGACTGGAAAGGTTACGGCAAGGCTTACGCTTACTATGGACTGGTTGTTTTAGGCATTGCAGCAGCGTCTGCTATTTATTATGCTTTTTTGAAATAGAAATATTTGGAGAAATCCCATTTGATGATTCATTCAAAAAGAGCAGTCCAATGGACTGCTCTTTTGCAATATCTTTGTTTATACTGTGATGATTCCAAGACCTTCCAATACGGAGAAGATCAGGATCGCAATGATGCACAGCGGTGCGATATATTTGATCATGACCAGGAACAGTGGTTTCCGGTGGAATTTTCCGGAACTTTCTACTTCATTTACAATGATGTCCGGCTTGATCACATAAGCGGTAAAGATACAGGTCAGGAATGCCGCAATCGGCATCAGGACGCTGTTGCTCAGGAAATCAAAGAAATCCAGAATACTGAATCCGATGATCGTAATGCCGCTTAATGCACCATATCCAAGAGATGACGGAAGAGCCATCAGCAAGGCGATAAAAAACAGCAGGATAACGGCCGGAATTCTTCTCATATGGAATTTATCCATAAGGACGGCAACGAGTGTCTCCAGCAATGAAATAGAAGATGTCAGAGCCGCCAATAATACAAGAATAAAGAATACGGCACTAATTCCGTTGCTGAATGCCATGCTGTCAAATACTTTTGGAAGCATAACGAACATCAGGGAAGGTCCTTTTGCCAGCATGGAAGAGTCCCCGTTGGAAAATACAAACACTGCAGGTACGATCATAAGACCGGCAAGAAAAGCAACACCGGTATCAAAACATTCTACCTGAGTTACTGACTTTTCCAGATCGGATTTTTTCGGCATGTAAGAACCGAAGGTGATCATAATTCCCATAGCCAGGGACATGGAGTAAAACAGCTGTCCCAGAGCTGCCAGGAAAGTAGTAGGCCCCAAGTGTTTTAAACTTGGCTTCAGATAATAGATAACTCCAGCCAGGGCTCCCGGACGGGTGATACAAAAAATTGAAACACCAATCAAAAGAACGATCAGGACCGGCATCAAAAAGGTGCTGACCCGTTCGATTCCGCCCTTTACTCCAAAGGCAACAATGATCGTTGTGATCAGCAGGAAAACCAGAAGATATAAGATTGGTTCCTGCGTCTTTCCGATAAATCCGGTGAAGAAATCATCAGATGATGCCGCATGAATCTGTCCTTGGAGAGATACCATTACATATTTGGATACCCATCCGCCGATTACGCAGTAATATGGGAAAATGATAAAAGGAATAAAGCTGGTCAGATAGCCAATAAAAGTATACTTTTTATTGAAATGACCAAACGCGTTGATCGCGCTTGTTCCGGCTTTTCTTCCAAGGGCCACTTCCGTTATCATTAATGCAAAGCCAAACGTCAGAGTCAGAATCAAGTAAATCAATAAAAAACTTCCGCCTCCATATTTGGCGGCCAGATATGGAAACCTCCAGATGTTTCCCAATCCTACGGCGGATCCGGCCGTTGCCAGAACAAATCCGATGCGGCTCGAGAATCCGCTTCTTTCATGTGACATATTTAATACCTCATTTCATACTTATTATTTTAGAATCCTCCAGGAGGATATCTTTCCTTTGTTTAGATGACATCCACATCTTCACCGGCAAGAACTGCATTCATATTGCGGACAGAACACATTTTACCGCACATAGTACAGGTATCTTCCCGTTCAGGAGTGGATTCCGCACGGTATCTCCGTGCTTTTTCAGGATCCAGGGCCAGTTCAAACTGTTTGTCCCAATCAAGTTTCTGACGGGCTGCAGCCATCTGGTTATCCCAGTCCATAGCGCCTTTTACGCCTTTTGCAATGTCCGCTGCGTGGGCAGCAATCTTAGAAGCCATGATGCCTTCTTTCACATCGTCTACGTTTGGAAGGCGAAGATGTTCGGCAGGAGTTACATAGCATAAGAAACTGGCTCCGGAAGCGGCTGCAATGGCACCTCCGATGGCAGATGTAATATGGTCATATCCAGGAGCGATATCTGTTACAATCGGTCCAAGAACATAGAACGGCGCACCATGGCATATGGTCTGCTGAATCTTCATATTAGCCTCAATTTGATCCATCGGCATATGGCCAGGGCCTTCGATCATAACCTGAACATCTCTATCCCAGGCTCTGGCGGTCAACTCACCAAGTGTTACGAGTTCTTCAATCTGGGAAATGTCACTGGCATCTTTTAAGCAGCCAGGGCGGCATGCGTCCCCAAGACTTAAAGTGACATCATATTCATTACAAATATCCAGAATTTCGTCATAATATTCAAAGAATGGATTTTCATTTCCGGTTGCTTCCATCCACGCAAAGATCAGAGAGCCGCCGCGGGAAACGATGTTCATCTGTCTCTTCATGGCCTTGAAGCGGTCTGCTGTATTGCGGTTGATGCCGCAGTGGATCGTCATAAAATCTACTCCGTCTTCTGCATGCATCTTGAATACGTCGATCCATTCACGAGACGTAATGTCTTTTAAAGCCTTGTTATAGTAAACAATGGCATCGTAGATTGGCACAGTTCCGAGGATCGCCGGGCATTCATTTACCAGTTTTCTGCGGAACTTCTGAGTATCTCCGAAAGAAGACAGATCCATGATCGCTTCTGCGCCCATATCGACTGCCTCTTTTACTTTTTCCATTTCGACATCCAGGTTCATACAGTCTCTGGATGTTCCAAGATTGACATTGATTTTTGTTTTTAAAGAGTTCCCAATTCCATAGGGCTTTAGACAGGTATGTTTCTTATTGGCCGGGATGACAATAGTTCCTGCGGCAACTTCTTTCATGATATCCTGTACATCAAGTCCTTCATAGGAAGCGACAGCCGTCATTTCTTTTGTTACAATTCCTTTGCGGGCTGCATTCATCTGTGTCGTGTAAGTCATAAAATTACCTCCAAAAAGTACAATTCTATTGGGAGACTCTTTGGTAATAGTCCAAATCCCTACGGCGGCATTATCCGCATCAGGTCGATGGTCGAAGCCTAGGCTTCCTCTCAGCTGAGGCAGTCAGTCACATACCTCTTAAGCTCCCATTTTAGTTACTAGATTATTGTAACATTGAAGGTCAGGGAAGGCAACTAAAAAGCGTATTTTTCGATGGCATACGCAACACCGTCCTCATCGTTGGTTTTGGTGATGATATCGGCGATCTCTTTTACTTGCGGTTCTGCATTTCCCATGGCTACGGCGGTTCCGGCAGCTTTTAGCATATCCAGATCATTAAAACTGTCTCCGATAGCCATGGTTTCTTCGATTGAAACGTTAAGAATTTCTGCCAGTCTGCACAGAGCGTTGCTCTTTGTTGCTGTTTTTGAAGTTAGTTCCAGATTTTCTGCAAAGGCTGAAGTGACATCCAGAATATTTTCTTTTTGATAGAAATCCATGATTTCTTTGCGAATCTTAAGATCAGAAAAAATTAAATGTACTTTTTCCACAGGGAAAGGATCCTGGATCAGACGGTCAAAAATTCCGTCTTCATAGATTTCAGGAGCCTGTCCATTTTTAACCCAAGGTTTTTCCCTCAGAATTTGTTCAATGACCGGAAGGGTAGAACGGTCGCAGTAACAGGCGCCTTTGTAAAAAAGTTCAGTAATGACAGGAAGATCTTTCAGCCTGCGGATAATATCCGGCATTCGTTCAGCAGGAATCAGATCTTCGTAGAGGGGAGTTTCTTTGTCCATATCAATGATAGAGGCGCCGTTGGATGTGGAAGCATAGTGAACGCCAGGGATGCTCATAATCTCTTCCGGAAGATATGATTTGGGACGTCCGGTGGCAGGAAAAACCTGTATGCCTCTTTGAACAGCTTTTGTAATCATATGTCTGGTACGGTCTGTGATTTCCTTTTTCGAATTAAAAGTTGTTCCATCCATATCCAGAGCAATGAGTCTAATTTTCTTTTTCATAGGTGACCTCCATTTTTAACTTTATTATATTCATTATACCATACGAGCAGGTAAACGTGGTATAATGATAAAGAAATCAAAAATCAGGGAATTGATCTAAGGATGGTCATAAATAGCGATGGTTATGTTATAATAAACAATAGCTTAGCTATTAAAGGAGGCATAACATGGCTGGTATACGAGTTTCAGATCGAACTTACATAGAAGAATTAGCTGGAAACCAGCCGAGGAACTTAATGGTCGTATGTGAGCGGCTTTTTCTGGATTTTCACTATGACAGTTCTCCAAAAGAGATGGCGTTGCAGATTGCAAAGAAATTACAGGGAAATCCCACAATCCTCGGAGAGATGCTCAGAGAGGAGGCAGTGGATTTCTTGTTTGAGCTGTGGCAGATGAAAGAATCCCAGATTGTGCCGGAACAGCATCTGGAAGAACTGCAGCAGCTCCATTATCTTGGGTTTGTATCGGCGGACGATCAGGATCTGATGGTGAATATGGAGGCAAAAGATATTTTCTTTTTTTCGCTGAAAAGCCATAAGATGCGCGAGATTATGGGAAAATATACGGAATGGGAAAAAATTGTCTTTGGAATGTTGTTTACTTATGGTATTCTAGATGTATATGAATGTTATAAGATTTTTGCCGAGATACAGGATACGCCGGTCTATTACGCAGATTTTGAACAGTTCCTGATGCTGCGTATGGTATTTTGGCACAGCGGGCTGATGCTTCGCAATGAGAGGACGAAGAAGCTTTTTATGGCCAGCCGGGAAGCAGAAGACCGAAATGCTGTTTTTGAACAGTGGAACCAGCATAAAGATTTGGATTTCTGCAGGTATTCGAAAGAAGAATACATGAATCTGGCCATGGGGAATGGAATTGCCGGATGGGAAGGAATTTCAGAATTGTTTTTGTTTGTTTTGGAGAGCATTGATCAGGATCGTTATCAGGCAATGATCATCATCAAATCCATCATACTCATCATCCAGAATGGGGAAACATATCTGGAAGCAATTCTTAAAATGAATAAAATTTTGAATATTAATTCTGAAAAAGATGAAAAAGAGATTTGCTGCTATATAAAAAAGATTTTTTACAGTATTCCCATTTATGGACTGAAAGGACATACGAGGGAAGAACTGAACCGTAAAGAGATGTTTCAGGTCATTGATGGTGGAAAACATTGAGGAGGAAGAAATGAAACAATCAACTGTGTTAGTTGTAGATGATGAAAAAGAGATTGCGGATTTTATCGAATTATATTTGAAGAATGAAAACTATGAAGTTTTTAAATTTTATAATGGAAAAGAAGCTTTGGAGTGTATTGAGAATGAGACGATCGATCTGGCAATTTTGGATGTGATGCTGCCGGATATCGACGGGTTTGAGATTTTAAAACAGATCCGTTTGAAATATACATTTCCTGTGATTATGCTCACGGCAAAGGTTTCTTCTATGGATAAGATCAATGGACTGACTCTTGGAGCCGATGATTATATTGAGAAGCCATTTGAGCCATTGGAACTGATGGCAAGGGTAAAGGCACAGCTGAGGCGTTTTACAAGATATAATGATGGAAGCGGAAGTGATCAGGATGATACCCAGGAAATTGCCGGGCTGATATTAAACCGCGCAACACATCGTTGTACTTATGGAGAAGAGGAAGTGACACTGACACCGCTGGAATTTTCGATTCTCTGGATTCTTACAAAGAACCGGGGGAAAGTTATAAGTTCAGAAAATCTATTTGAACAGGTGTGGAAAGAAAAGTATTTTAAGAACAATAACAACACTGTTATGGTCCATATCCGGCATCTTCGGGAAAAACTTGGGGAAGTTATGGGACATAAAGAGCTGATCAAGACCGTATGGGGAGTTGGATATAAAGTTGAGGAGTAAGTATCGTAGTTTAAAAATAAGGATCATGATACAGACTCTGGGCATCAGCATCATTGTGGCGTTGATCGGATATTTTATTCTGGATATTTTTGTAGACGGAGTTTTGCAGGATCCTTTTGCAAAGACAGTTGTGTATGCTTTCCAGCGTCTGGGAATGCAGGAAGAAGAGGCAATCCATTTGTACCGTCTGATTTTCTGGCAGAATAAGGTGCTGATTATTGGTGCAGGATTTTTTGCACTGCTGCTTTTTAGCTTTTATCTTGGAATGTCCAAATTTACAAATTATCTGCGGGAGGTGGAAGGCGGAATTCAGATGATCTTGAATGAATCAGAGGACAAGATTGTTCTCTCAGATACACTGGAGCCGCTGGAAAACAGACTGAATGAGATTAAGGAGACTCTGAAGGAACAAAGAAGGAGTCTGGAGGAAAGTGAACAGAGGAAGAATGATGTGATCGTCTATCTGGCGCATGATCTTAAGACACCCCTTACTTCTGTGATTGCATACCTTAGTCTTTTGAATGAAGCAAAGGATATGCCGGAAGAACAGAGGGAGAAATATATAGGGATCTCGCTTTCTAAGGCTAAGCGCCTGGGAGAGCTGATCAATGAGTTTTTTGAAATTACAAGATACAATCTGCAGAATATTACGTTAGATAAAAAAGAGTTTTATCTGTATGTTCTGCTGGAGCAGGTACTGGATTCTTTTGATCCGGTATTTCAGGAACAAGGGCTTCAATGCACCATAGAGGTTGATGATAGAATTCTTATTTATGGAGACCCGGACAGGCTTGCCAGAGTGTTTGAGAATCTTCTGCGGAACGCCGTTTCCTACTGTTATCCTCATTCTAAAATTGAGGTATACGGTACGATCAAAGGGGAGAATGCAGAGATTATTGTACGTAATCAGGGCAAGACGATACCGGCTCATCAGCTGAAGAATCTATTTGAAAAATTTTATCGTCTGGATGAGGCAAGGTCATCGGAAAGCGGAGGAGCAGGGCTTGGTCTTGCAATCGCAAAAGAGATTATCGAGCTTCATAACGGAACGATCCAAGCGGACAGCAAGGATGGATATACGTCCTTTATCATTCTGCTGCCGAGAAAGAAGGAGGAGTTATGAAAAAAATATACGTAATAGGACACCGCAATCCGGATACAGATTCTATCTGTTCTGCATTGGCTTATGCAAACCTGAAAAATCAGGTCAGTGACGGTGAGTTTGAATATGAAGCATGCCGTGCTGGAAATGTAAATGGAGAGACAAAATTCGTTTTAGAACACTTTGGTGTTAAGGCGCCGGAGTATGTAAACGATATGCGCCCAAGAGTCACTGATATCAACATTAATCGAATTGAAGGAGTGGAGGAGAACAGTTCCATTAAGGAAGCTGGAGACCGTATGCGTCAGATTCAACAGGTGTCTCTTCCGGTTCTTCGTGACAGAGAGTTAAAAGGAATCATAACGATCAGTGATGTCGCGCACGCAGATATGGATGTTTTTGACAATGAAATTTTGGCAAAAGCAAAGACCCCATATAAGAATCTGATTTCTGTGTTAAATGGAGAGATGCTGATAGGAAGCGAAGAAGGAACGATCGAAAGCGGCAAACTTTCTGTTTCAGCGGCAAGCATTGAAACAATGTCAGAATTTATAAAACCAGGAGATGTTGTTATTCTTGCCAACCGTTCCGATGTTCAGAAAGCAGTTATTGAAATTGGAGCCCAGTGCATCATTGCCTGCATGGGAACTAATATTGACCAGGATGTTCTGGATCTTGCCAAAGAAAAAGGATGTAGGGTGATTGCGACAGGTTATGACACATTTATCGCAAGCCGTCTGATCTGCCAGGCGATTCCGGTATCTTATGCTATGACGCCGGAGAGTGAGCTGGATACTTTCTCCATCAACGATTTTGTAGATGATGTAAAAGAAGAAATGACGAAAAAACGTTTCCGTTATTTCCCTGTACTGGATGCAGACAATAAATTTGTAGGACTTGTTTCCAGACGTAGATTGCTGGAGATCGATAAGAAGCGTTTGATCCTTGTGGATCACAATGAAGTGTCTCAGGCCGTGGAAGGTCTGGAAGAATGTGAGATCCAGGAAATCATTGACCACCACAGAATCGGAAGTTTGGAGACGATGTCACCGGTATACTTTAGAAATCAGCCGGTTGGATGTACCGCTACTATCGTAACACAGATGTACAGGGAGCAGGGAGTAGAGATTACAAAACCAATTGCCGGACTGCTTTGTTCTGCAATCCTTTCTGATACATTAATGTTCCGCTCACCGACCTGTACACCGGTGGATGAACAGATTGCCAGAGAATTGGCCAAGATTGCCGGTATTGAAATTGAAGATTATGCAAAACAGATGTTCCGCGCCGGAAGTGATCTCAAAGGAAAAGCAGCAGACGAGATCTTTTATCAGGATTATAAGAAGTTTACAGCCAATGATGTAACCTTTGGTGTTGGACAGATCACATCTCTGGATCAGTCTGAGTTGGATGAGATCAAAGAAAAGATCCTTCCATATATGGAATCTGTCAGAAAAGAACAGGGCCTTAATATGGTATTCTTTATGCTCACCAACATCCTGGAAGAAACCACATATCTTGCAATGACAGGAGAAGAGAGTAAGGAAGTCATCGAGAATGCATTCCAGACAGAAACAGATGGACAGATTGCAGTTCTTCCTGGTGTTATGTCCAGAAAGAAACAGCTGATTCCAAATGTACTGAATATAATTCAGGAATAGATATAAGAAAAAAGCCTGCGAAAGAACTTTGAAAAGTTTCTTTCACAGGCTTTTTCTATATTTCAGGTAAGGCTGAGAAAAATTCAAGGTATATCTATGGCAGTTTTAAATATGGCAGATTGTTTAGGAGGATTTTTGCGGTCATCCCCCATATGACTCTGCCCTGGTAACGGTAAAAACAAACCTCATATCTGCCATCAGCCCATGGATAATTCCTGCCGCCGGGAATATCGGAAAAAGGGAAATCTTCAGGCGGCCGGATCAATACATCATTATAGTAAAGATCAGGTTCTGTCTGCTGAAAAAAATGAAGTGGGACGGTAAAAACAGAATCGACTTCTGCGGTGCTGAACTGACCATTATATCCAGTCAATTCTCCCAAGAATGGTTCGATTCTAGCTTTTGCAGGGGACAGAAAATAATCCAGGGCGCCATAGATGGTCAGCTGCTGGCTGCCAATCAAAAGTTCTTCTTTTGTTTCCCTGATTGCGGTCTCCAGAGTAGTTTCACCTTTTTCGACGCGTCCGCCGGGGAAACATACTTCCCCCGGCTGGCGGCGCAGCTTTTTGGAACGAACTTCGAACAAAATATGGTAACCGTCATCCTTTTGAATCAAAGGGATCAGGACAGCGGATACATGTTCCTGGTCTTCTTCTATTCGTTTGGGTATATGGCGGCTCAGATGTTCAAACATATCATTCTCCTAGAATCTAAAATCACGTTTTCCTTCATGTATATTTTCAATATATTCGGTAGCTTTCTGTTTTACGACTGGATTTGGAATTTTTTCCAGTTCCTGTTTGATGAGTGCTTCTCCCTTGGCTTTCACTTCATCAGAAGCATAATCTTCCAGGTATTCTTTCAGGGTCATCAGTGCGTTCGGTGCGCAGCAGTTAGCAATCTGCCCTGATTTTACGAGTGTCATAAAGCGGTCACCAGTACGGCCTTCTCTGTAGCATGCAGTACAAAAGCTTGGAATATGTCCAAGATCCATGAGCCATCCAATAATCTCGTCCAGAGTACGGGTATCATTCCGATCAAACTGGGCGGAATTATCTTCTGGTTTTTCAGGTTCAGCATATCCGCCGACACTGGTAGAGGATGCACCGCTGATCTGAGATACACCGACGCGAAGAACTCTTTCTCTGGATTCCTGTGTCTCGCGGGTGGAAACAATAATTCCTGTATAAGGAACCGCAATACGGAGAATAGCAACAATTTTTTCGAAAATATCATCGTTAATAGCGTCTTTGAAATCATCAGGATCAATATCATCAGCCGGACGGATTCTTGGAACGCTGATTGTGTGAGGTCCTACTCCGAATTTTGCTTCCAGATGTTCTGCGTGCATTAAAAGTCCTGCGAAATCATAGCGGTACATATCCAGTCCAAATAAAACACCGATTCCTACATCATCAATTCCGGCGGTCATAGCACGGTCCATGGCTTCGGTATGATATGCGTAATTGCTTTTTGGTCCGGTTGGATGCAGAAGTTCATAACGTTCTTTATGGTATGTTTCCTGGAACAGAATATAAGTACCAATTCCTGCTTCTTTTAATTTCTTATAGTTTTCTTCTGTTGTAGCAGCAATATTAACGTTGACACGGCGGATGGCACCATTTTTATGTTTGATGCTGTAGATGGTTTTGATGCTTTCAAGAACATATTCGATTGGAATATTGACAGGGTCTTCTCCTGTTTCGAGAGCAAGACGCTTATGACCCATATCCTGAAGGGCAATGACTTCCTTACGAATTTCATCCTGTGTCAGTTTCTTTCTGCGAATATGTTTATTTTTATAATGGTATGGACAGTAAGTACAGCCGTTTACACAATAATTGGCAAGATAGAGCGGCGCAAACATAACGATACGGTTGCCATAAAACTCTTCTTTGATTTTGATCGCCAGGTCAAAGACCTGCTGGATCAGTTCTTTATCTTCACAGGCCAGAAGCACAGATGCTTCTCTGTGGGAAATTCCCTTTAACTTCTTGGCTTTTTCGATAATCGATAAAATCAGTTCTTTGTTATCTTTGTTGGCATCGGCATATGCCAGAGTGTCTTTGATTTCCTGATCGCTGATAAATTCTTCAGCAATCCCTGATTCTGGTTTGTACATAGTATCTCTCCTTATTTCTTTTTTGTGAACATGGATTTTACAGTGATGCCGTCAATCATTCCCAGTTTCCCGGAAAGGGTGCTGATGATGTCAGCAGGTGCATCTAATACGACGGAAATAATATTCACATTTTTTTGACGATATGGAATCCCCATACGTCCGACAATATAGGAACGATAGTCATGCAGTGTCTGATTGACTGGTTCCACGGAAGATTCTTCCTCGATTAAAATGCCAATAAGAGCAATGCGGCTCTGAATTTCCATAAATTCCTCCTTTTATAATGCGAAGTACTGGTTTCCCAAAACAGAAGAACCCAAATTCATCGGATCTATGGTCAAAAAAAGCATATCCTTTTTCCGGATATGCCGCATATTGCTCTATAGAAAACCGTGAAAAATTGACTTTCACGGAAAACAGCTCATTGTCATAACTGACAGAATGAGCATAAAAACCCCTTTACAGGGCGTTATTTGTTTCTAGAGATCAATCTTGGCTTCAGGAAAACCTTGGCTTCAGAATGATAATTTCTATCATCACCCATTGTAGCGAAAGAAAGAGGAAAAGTCAAATCTCAGAATCGGTTTTGACTCATGGCTGGGGTATGATAAAATAATAGAAAAAAGACAGCGAAACGATGGAATCATAAAGGGAGGCAGCCTATGGAAGACTTAAAGATGTACATTGGGGGAAAATGGACGGAAGGACATAATAAGGAGAAGATAAAAGTTGAAAATCCAGCGACAAAAGAAATCATAGGAACTGTTCCAAGGGGAGATGAGGAAGATGTGAATGCCGCGGCAGCTGCGGCAAAAAAAGGATATAAAATATGGAGAAAATACTCTGCCAAAGAAAGAACAAAATGTCTGAGAAACTTAGCGGATGATTTAGACCAGCATATAGAAGAAATTGCAGATACGATTACCAGGGAGTTGGGAGCTCCAGTGAGTATGGCAAAGGACTGGCATGTGGCAGCGGCCGGCAGTGAAGCCCGTTATTTCGCAGAGTGGGCAGAAATGTTTTCGTATGAAGAGATGAAGGAAGGATATCTTTTAAGGAGAGAACCTTTCGGAATTGTGGCAGCGATTACTCCATGGAATTTTCCGTTGGATCAGGCTTTGCTAAAAGTTCTTCCTGCATTGGCGGCAGGAAACTGTGTGATTCTCAAACCAAGCCAGCTGACGCCAATGACGGCCTGCCGTCTGGCAGAATGTATTGATCGATGTGGATTTCCGGCAGGAGTGTTCAATCTTGTGACAGGACGGGGAGCGGAAGTGGGAAATGTGCTTGCGAAACATCCTGATATTCGGATGATATCTTTCACTGGCTCCACCTCAGCCGGACGAGAGGTGGCAAGACATGCATTATCGAATATAAAGAAATGTACTCTGGAATTGGGCGGAAAATCAGCCGGTGTCGTGCTTGACAGCGCAGATTTTAATCTGGCGGCAGATACAATGCTGGAAGATTGTTTTATGAACACAGGGCAGACTTGCAACGCTATGACAAGAATGCTGATTCCCCTTTCACGAAAAGAAGAGATGGAGAAACTTCTGGAAGAAAAAACTGCGAAATTTAAAGTTGGAGATCCTATGGATCAGGAAACGGTGCTTGGTCCGCTTGTCAGTCAAAAAGCATTTTATTCCGTCAAAAAATATATTGAATCCGGAATCAAGGAAAAAGCTAAAATGCTGGTTGGAGAAATCCCAAAGGGATGCGAGAATGGTTATTATGTAAAACCGGTCATCTTTACAGATGTTACAAATCAGATGACCATCGCAAGAGAAGAGATTTTTGGACCGGTATTGTCTGTTATTCCTTACGATACAGTGGAAGAAGCAGTTCAAATTGCCAATGACAGCCCTTATGGATTATGCGGGGGTGTCTTTGGGGAGGAGAAACAAGCCTTGGAAGTTGCCCGTCAGATGGAGACAGGGGTGGTTCGCATAAATGGAGCGGAAATTCCGTCTGGAGCGCCTTTTGGAGGATACAAAGAATCCGGTATAGGGAGGGAAAGCTGTATACAGAGTATAGATGAATTCATGGAGATTAAATCCATTGTAATTTAAGAAAATTTTGTTATAATAGCAATCGTAATACCACAATAGAAAGGAATATATCGATGAGTGGAAGAAATCAAAAAGAATTAGGAGATATCACTCTGCTTGGAAATCAGAAAACGAAATATCCAGATGATTATGCGCCGGAAATGCTGGAAACATTTCCAAATAAGCATCCGGAAAATGATTATTTTGTAAAATTTAATGCACCGGAATTTACCAGCCTTTGTCCGATTACAGGACAGCCTGATTTTGCAACTATTTATATTTCCTATGTACCAGGAGAGAAAATGGTAGAAAGCAAATCTTTAAAATTATATTTGTATAGTTTCAGAAATCACGGGGATTTTCATGAAGACTGTATGAATATTATAATGAAGGATTTAATTCGTCTGATGGATCCAAAATATATCGAGGTATGGGGAAAATTCACTCCGCGTGGAGGAATTTCTATTGATCCGTACTGTAATTATGGAAAACCTGGAACCAAATGGGAAGAGGTAGCCTGGAACCGACTGGCAAATCATGATCTGTATCCGGAAAAGGTAGATAACCGATAAAAGCAAAGTTATTTTTCTTTTAGACTAATTTATACTTTTTTTAGAATTGTTTATATGCAGTACATTGAAAGGAGAGAGGATTCTGATATACTAAAGATATAGTTTTTCATATATATTTTAATCCTCTCTTTTCATTTAAAGCTCCGCAGGGTCTGCGGAGTATTTTTTTGTAAAAATCAGCAGCAGCTTTGGAAAAACATAAGAAAAATGAGTTTTTGTTTATAGTTGTTTATACTTTCTTTAGAATTGTTTATGCGGAGTATATTGAATGGGGAAAGATTTTTGATATACTAAAGACATAGTTTTTCATATATATTTTTTAATCCTCTCTTTTTGAATAGCTTTGTGAGCGTACAAAGCTATTTTTTTGTTGCAAAGTTCTGTCATCAACAAACGGATAAATCAGACTGCCTAAGTTTTTCAAATACAAAGCAAAAAGTAGTTGACCTTTAGAACAAAACATGATATGCTTATCACGCTAGACTTTAGCGTTGGAAGAAGGTCTTTTTTTTATGCCTTATTTTAATTTAATTAAGAATCATAATGGAGGTGGAAGTTGTGCGCACAAGAGTAACATTAGAATGTACAGAATGTAAACAGCGTAATTACAACATGACGAAGGATAAGAAAACACATCCGGAACGCATGGAAACAAAGAAATACTGCAAATTCTGTAAGAAACATACACTGCACAAAGAAACAAAATAATGTTTCCGATGTGACCTAAGCTTAAGGAAGTGGAGTATGGAAAAGAAGGACAAGAAAAAGAAAGCCAAAAAGACAAACTGGTTTAAGCAGATGAAAGCTGAATTCGGAAGGATTATCTGGCCGACCAAAGGAAGAATTGCAAAAGAAACAGCAGTTGTAGTTATCTGTGCCGTGATTATTGGTATTATAGTCGCTGTCCTTGACATGGGACTTCAGTACGGAATACAGGCACTGGTAGGATAGAGGTAAGGAGAATTTATGGCAGAAGCAAATTGGTATGTCGTTCACACTTATTCCGGCTATGAGAATAAGGTAAAAGCAAATCTTGAGAAAACCATTGAAAACCGCAAGCTTCAGGATGAGATTTTGGAAGTCAAAGTACCGCTTGAAGATGTGGTGGAGCTTAAGAATGGTGTAAAGAAGAAAGTTTCAAAAAAGATGTTTCCGGGATACGTATTGATCCATATGGTGATGAATGATGATACCTGGTATGTTGTTAGAAATACCAGAGGCGTCACAGGCTTTGTAGGACCAGGATCAAAACCGGTTCCCCTTACTCCTGCTGAAATGAAGCCGTTAGGAATCCAGCTGGGCGGAGGAACAGAAACTGAAGCGCCAAAACAGGAAAAAATTGAGTTTGACGCTGAGGTAGGAGACATGATTGTTGTGACTTCTGGTGCTTGGGAAGGAACAACAAGTGCAATTACTGCAATTAATGAACACAAGCAGACAGTAACCATTGAAGTAGAGATGTTTGGAAGAGCTACTTCTGTGGAGATTAATTTCTTGGATATCAAGAAAGCGTAGCAAAATAAAGAAGCTGTATTTCTTTATTTGAGACAAAGTGGGAGGGCTATCCCGTAATTACCACAATAATCAGGAGGTTAACGATTATGGCAAAGAAAGTAGAAGGTTATATCAAACTTCAGATTCCAGCAGGAAAGGCAACACCTGCACCACCAGTTGGACCAGCTCTTGGTCAGCATGGTGTAAACATTGTACAGTTTACAAAAGAATTTAACGCAAGAACAGCAGATCAGGGAGACGTCGTAATTCCTGTTGTTATTACAGTATATCAGGACAGAAGCTTCAGCTTCGTAACAAAGACTCCGCCTGCTGCAGTTTTATTAAAGAAAGCATGTAAGATCCAGTCTGGATCAGGCGAGCCAAACAGAAAGAAAGTGGCAACGATTTCTAAAGAAGAGATTCAGAAGATCGCTGAGACAAAGATGCCAGACTTAAATGCAAGTTCTATCGAAGCAGCTATGAGCATGATCGCAGGAACTGCAAGAAGTATGGGAATCACAGTAGAAGACTAGAAATCAGGTGTGCTGCTTTAACATTAAAAATTAAGAAGTGGGAGGGCTGGCTTCCCGATATTACCACAGGAGGTATTTTAGAATGAAAAAAGGTAAGAGATATGCGGAACTTGCAAAATTAGTAGATAAAACAACTACTTATGAGGCAAAGGATGCAGTTTCATTAGTAAAAAAATTAGCAAACGCAAAATTTGATGAGACGATCGAAGCTCATATCCGTCTTGGTGTAGATGGACGTCAGGCAGATCAGCAGATCCGTGGAGCAGTTGTACTGCCAAATGGAACAGGAAAAGACGTAAAAGTTCTTGTATTCGCAAAAGATGCAAAGGCAGAAGAAGCAAAAGCTGCTGGAGCAGAATATGTCGGAGCAGAAGAATTAGTACCGAAAATCCAGAAAGAAAACTGGTTTGATTTTGACGTTGTTGTAGCAACACCAGATATGATGGGTATTGTAGGACGTTTAGGTCGTGACCTTGGACCAAAAGGTTTAATGCCTAACCCGAAAGCCGGAACTGTAACTATGGATGTTGCAAATGCGATCAAAGAGATCAAAGCAGGTAAGATCGAGTATAGATTAGACAAATCTAATATTATTCATGTGCCAGTAGGAAAAGCTTCCTTTACGGAAGAACAGTTAGTGGACAACTTCCAAACGTTAATCGATGCAATTGTGAAAGCAAAACCTGCTGCAGCGAAAGGTCAGTATTTCAGAAATGTAACAATTTCTTCTACAATGGGACCTGGAGTGAAAGTTGATACAACAAAATTTGCTTAAGTCTTAACGATAATCCTCTCTGTGAATTTCACAGGGAGGATTTTTTACAGAAAATACGAAAAAATATTTGACACATATGAAAAAGTATGTTATATTCTTATAGTATTACTGCCGAAGACAGTAGGTGCCGTAAGGCGTAACGTAAAACTACCTACCGAGGAGAATCATTAGTATGAGCTAATTATGCCCTTTGTCTTCGGAGACAGAGGGCTTTTCTTTTTTTGGGTGCGGCGGTACACGAAAATAAATCAAGGAGGTGCACCATTTCAATGGCAAAAGTTGAATTAAAACAACCGATTGTAGACGAAATCAAAGAATTACTTGCAGATGCTCAGTCAGCAGTGCTTGTTTCTTATCGTGGAATTACAGTTGAACAAGATACAGCAATGCGTAAGGAATTAAGAGAAGCAGGTGTTGACTACAAAGTATACAAGAATACGATGCTTCGTTTTGCAGTGAAGGATACAGATTTTGATTCTTTATCCGGAGATCTTACAGGACCTACTGCGATCGCTGTTTCTAAGACAGACGCAACAGCTCCTGCACGTATCATTGCAAAATATGCAAAAGACGTAGAAGCTTTAGAGATGAAGTCTGGAATCGTAGAAGGAACATTCTATGACAAAGACGGAATCAAAGTGATCGCAAGTATTCCATCAAGAGACGAATTGCTTGCAAAATTCCTTGGAAGTATCCAGTCTCCAATTACAAACTTTGCTCGTGTTATTAATCAGATCGCTGAAAAAGGCGGAGCAGGGGAAGCAGCAGAAGCTGCAGAATAATTTTTAAGTAAAATAATAAATTTGAATTAGGAGGAAAAACATAATGACAACTCAGGAAATTATTGAAGTTATCAAAGGTTTATCAGTATTAGAATTAAATGAATTAGTAAAAGCTTGTGAAGAAGAATTTGGTGTATCTGCAGCAGCAGGTGTTGTAGTAGCAGCAGGCGGAGCTGAAGGCGGAGCAGAAGAAAAAGACGAATTCGATGTAGAATTAACAGAAATCGGATCTGCAAAAGTTAAAGTTATCAAAGCTGTTCGTGAAATCACAGGACTTGGATTAAAAGAAGCAAAAGAATTAGTTGACGGAGCTCCTAAAGTTGTTAAAGAAGGTGTATCTAAAGCAGAAGCTGAAGAATACAAAGCAAAACTTGAAGAGCAGGGAGCTAAAGTTACTCTTAAATAATTTAAGAGACGGCTTTCTTATTGAATATGTGAATGAAAACTGCCAGACTGACGGAGACGTCAGAATGGCAGTTTTTTTTGTGACCATAACAGAGATTTGATATATTACAAATGGTTACATTACCAGTTGTAATATAAATTTTAATATAGTATAATATTGGAGAACAAAATGTGATTCTTTGATAAGGAGGATGTTTATGGTTGGAATTTTGATCGTTTCTCATGGAAGCTTTGCTGCAGGATTATTAAGTGCAGTGGAATTGATCGCAGGAAAGCAGGAGAAAGTAACAACGATAGGACTTCATCATGAAGACGGTGTGGAAGAGTTTGAAACAAAGGTCAATCAGGCGCTGGAAGATTTGGATGATGGAGATGGGGTGTTGGTCTTTGTAGATATTTTGGGAGGAACGCCGTCAAATGTGATTTTTCGGAGTTTGGCGAAAAGGGAATTTAAAGCCATCGCAGGAATGAATATGGCGATGGTAGTACAGGCTGTAATGATGAGAGATTCCATGGAAAAAGAGGAACTCTATAAAAATGTTTTGGAAGTAGCACAGCAGCCGCCTGTCCTGCTCCATGAAATGTATAAAGATATGATTTTGAATGAAGAAAAGGAAGATGAAATATAAGAAAAAGCGGAGCGTTAAAACAGCTCCGCTTTTTCTTGTGTGAGGAATAGCTTATGAATATGTATGAGTATTACAAAATAGAATCGGCAAAAACTTTCATAGCAGATTTGACGTCTTCTTTTACTCCTTCTTTGCCTGCAGCGATAATATCATGGAGGAATATTTCACTATCTCCCGCGGTTTTTATGTATTCCCGGATTTTGTTTCCTCCGGCCATTGCTCCATAGGTGTAGTAGTTAATTTTTGTAATTCCGTTTTTGATTGCTGTTTTAAAATCTTCATTTGATACTCCGGAGCCGCCGTGCATAACGAATGGAATATCAATCTGATTTTTAATTTCTGTGATACGGTTTAAATCGAGCTTTGGCTCCGTCAGATAAACTCCATGAGTTGTGCCAAAAGAGATTGCAAGAGCGTCCACATTAGTGCTTTCTACAAAATTCTTTGCAGTAATGGGATCCGTATAACAGTCATCAAGAGAATCAAAATCTTCAGCACCTACTGCGCCTCGTCCTTCTCCTCCGCCGACGGATGAAGTAAAGATATGCCCTAGTTCAGCTTCTACGGATACGCCCGCAGCATGAGCAATTTTTACAATTTCTTTTGTTTCTTCTAAGTTTTCTTCATAACTTTTGGCTGACGCATCATACATAATAGAGGTGAAGCCAAGGCGAATTGCCTGGATGCATAAATCAAAGGAAGCTCCGTGATCCAAATGAACGCAGACAGGAACAGAAGATCTCTTAGCGTAATCAAGCATAATTGGACCAATTTCCTGCATAGAAATCAAGTTCTCATGTACTTCTGCATGCTGCAGGATAACAGGGACGTTCAGCTCTTCTGCGGCAGAGATAACAGCTTGAATGGATTCAAGATTTGGAACGTTAAAGGCGCCTACGGCATATTTTCTATTTTTCGCATCTTTTAATATTTCTTTCATTGTCACTAACATAACGTATACCTCCATAATGATTCATAAGATTCTTATTTGCTAAAATTATAACCTGTGGTAATCATAAAGTCAATATACATTACCATTGGTATTTTTATTTGCGAGATACAGTAATTTAGATACATTTTTTTTTAAGCATGAGTTTTTTATAAATAAACCAGATGAACCTCCTGTAAATATATTAGCTCCGGCAGAAGCTAAAAGGGGAAGAGTGGAGGAGGTTACATTTCCATCTGCTTGAATTGGTGTGGACAAATCTGCTTCGGACAAACAAAATCGCATGGAATGTATGTGTTTGATGGCTTGAGTCTGGATTTGTTGACCTGAAAAGCCCGGGTTTACTGTTAATTTTAAAATCCAGGCGACTTCCTTGGCAAGAGAAAGAAAGTCTGGGCCGGGAGGGGTTTCTGCTTTATAACAAAGTACTGGTTCAGATCCATATTTGCGAATCAGGTCAAAGATAGCAAACGGATCGGATAAGGTTTCATATTGAACAGCAATATAATCTGCACCTAGTTTTGCAAATCTTTCGATATAAATTTCTGGTTCATATACTGCTAGATGAACTTCAGTTGGAAGATTTGTTGAGGCAGAAAGAGATTCCAGAAGAGAATCTCCAAGTATAAAACAGCGGTTGAATTTCCCGTCGACAACATCGTAATGGAAAAATGAAATTCCAGCTTTTTCACATTCGCTTATCTGTGCCTGGAGATTCATTAAATCCATGCAGGATACGGAAGCTGATATCGAAGGTAGTTTAAATGAAAAATGCTTCATGTATAAAATCCTTTCTGTGTGTATTATTAATTTACACAATTATATTACCACAGGTAATTTGTAATAAGCAAATTTATAAAAAATAAAACAAAAAATCAGCAATTTTCACAAAATTAATGAGAAAAAGATAAAAATATTGACAAAATAATTACGAGTGGTATTATTTAAATATAACCAATGGTAACGGAATGGCAATTTGAAATCATAAAATGAAAGGAGAGATAGTATGAACATCGAAGGAATTGTACTGGTGAGGATTGATGACAGGCTGATTCATGGACAAGTTATGACATCGTGGCTCAATTACACAGGTGCAAACAAGATTATGGTGATTGATGATGGAGTTGCGGAAGATCCCTTTATGAAAAGCGTATTAAAAACCTGTGTCCCTGCAAATGTAAAACTGGCAACATTTAAAGTAGAAAAAGCTGCAGTACGGTTAAAAAAAGGATTTGCAGGAGATAAGTGTATTGTATTAGTAAAATATCCCGAAACTTTATATCGATTAATGAAAGCAGGTGTCGTTTTTTCAGAAATTAATATTGGCGGAATGGGAGTAAGTGGAGATCGGAAAAAATTTTTTCGAAATATTTCAGCTTCAGAAGAGGAAAAACGAATGCTGAAGGAGTTATCTGATGCGGGATCCCATATTACAGTAAGAATTATTGCTGAGGACAGTGAAACAGATATTTCCAAAATGTTATAAAAAACAATAAATATATGAGAAAACTTGAAAACACGTTTTAAAAAGGAGGGAAAAATGCACATATCATTATTTCAGGCGATTTTAATTGGAGTCGTATATTATCTTGGTAATATAGGAACCCCATGGCTGTCTCTTTTGGGCAGTATCTCTGTAGTTTATAAGCCTCTGGTAGCAGGTACACTGGTTGGATTTATTTTGGGAGATCCAGTCCAGGGATGTATCATAGGAGCAGCAATCAATCTACCGTATGTGGCTTTTATTTCTGCTGGTGGAACGGCACCACAGGATCCAGGACTTGCAGGAACCGTTGGAACTGCGTGGGCATTAGCAGCTGGTGTGGATCCTTCTGCTGCAGTTACGATTGCTCTTCCTCTTGGGCTGTTGGGTACAATGATCTGGGTGGCTCATATGACTTTAGATGTAACGTTTGTTCATATGGCCGACAAAGCGGCAGATCAAGGAGATATCGATAAAATCTGTTTCTGGCATGTGGTACCGCCGCAGATTTTGATGTTTTGCCTTTGTGTAATTCCGGCAACGATTGCGACTTACTTTGGCTCAACGGCAGTTCAGGGATTGATTGAACAGCTGACAGGAAGACCTCTGACAGTGCTTCAGGTAATAGGGGGGCTGCTCCCGGCATTAGGTATTGCAATGAATCTGCGGGCTATTTCAAGACCGGGAACACTGTTGTTCTATATGATTGGATTTATTCTCGTACAATATATGGAACTTCCAGTAATTGCGGTGGCAGTTCTTGGATTAGTAATTGGATATTTCTATACGATGCTGTTAAATAATAATCAAGTACAGCAGGCAGCAACTCCAGATGGAACTCCGTCTGTAACCCTGGATGACGATGATGAGGAGGACTTCTGATATGGCAGAGAAAAAATTAAGTAAAAAAGATGTAGTAAAGGCATTTTGGAGATGGACCTTCTTTTCCCATGCAAACTACAATTATGAACGATTGGAAGCAACTGGTTTAGTTCATGCTTTTAAGCATGTAATAAAGAAACTTTATGGAGATGATGAGCAAGAGTATAAAGCTTGTATTAAAAGACATATGCAGTTTTTTAATACAGAACCCCATATTGGAGGCGTAATTCCCGGCATTGTTTTAGCTATGGAAGAAGAAAGGGCGAATGGGGCTCCAATTACAGATGATGCAATTAATGGTGTAAAAACAGGTTTGATGGGACCCTTTGCAGGAATTGGTGATACTTTATGGCAGGGAACTTTAACACCAATCCTTCTAGCATTTGGTATTTCTCTTGGCTCCCAGGGGAATCTTTTAGGACCGGTAATTTATACGTTGTTGATGTTCGGAATCATGTGGCCGGTAGCTTATTTTTGCTGGATGAAGGGTTATGAATTAGGAAAAGATGGAATCGAAAAGATATTGGGCGGTAATCAGCTGCAGATGTTGATCACAGGAGCTTCCGCAATGGGGGCAATTGTTCTTGGAGCTTTGTCCAGTCAATTTGTAACTGTACATTGTTCTGCGATTATTAAAATTGGTTCAATGAAAATGAATGTACAGGAAACAGTTTTTGATGCGCTGTTCTTGGGAATTCTTCCGTTAGGTGTAACTCTTTTCACTCTTTATTTGTTAAAAAATCGAAAGATGAAAGCTACAACAGTTATGATAATTCTGATTTTACTTGGATTGATTGGCGGAGGAGTTGGTTTCCTTGGCGCTGCGTCATAGAATAAAATGGAGGTAAATCTATTATGGATGAGATGGCAAAGACTTTGGTATTTACCGGAGAAAGACAGATGGAACTTCGGGATTATCCGATTCCGGAAGTGAGTGATGATAAGGTTCTGGTTAAAGTAGATGCATGTGCAATCTGTACATGGGAGCAGAGAGTATACACAGGAGTGAAAAAAGTAGAATATCCGTTTATCGGCGGCCATGAAATGGTTGGAAAGATTGTTAAAATGGGAAAAAATGTTGACAGACGGCAATGGAGCGAAGGGGACTTCGTAGCAGTCGGCGTAACTCTTCCTTGTAAAAACTGTTATCAGTGCAAGAGTGGAAATGAACAAAACTGTGAACATTTTGATCACAGCAAACAGCAGGAAGGACTCCCGGAAAAAGGAATGGGCGGCATGAGCTCTCATCTATTGGTGTGTCCGGACAGTTTGTTCCATATTGATCATGTATCACCGGAAGAAGCGACAATCACAGAACCCTTATCCTGTGTCCTTCATAGTGTGGAAACAGCAAAGATTGAGTTTGGAGATGTTGTCGTTGTGATCGGATGCGGCATTATGGGGCTGCTCCATACCCTTTTGTCTATTAAGAAAGGGGCATGCGTGATCGTATCGGATACCAATGAGGAAAGAACCAAGCTGGCATTGAAGCTGGGTGCTTCTTATGCGGTGAACCCGGCAAAAGAAAATTTGGAAGAGCGGGTTAAGGAAATTACCAGGGGCATCAAGGCCCAAGTTGTATTTGATACAACGCCAATCTCAGCGGTAGCAGAAGATGCGGTAAAATCTGTCGCTAACAACGGAAGGCTAGTTTTATATAGTTCTTTCTATCCCGATACACCGATATCTATCAGTCCAGACTGGCTGCATAAGAGTGCGGCAAAGCTTTTGGGAACGGCAAATTCCAATACGGCTGACTTTACCAAGGCAACCAGGCTTTTGTCGCAGGGAATCATTGATGTAAAGCCATTTGTTAGTGAAGTTTATGAATTAAAAGATTATAAACAAGCTTTTGAGTCGGCAATCAAAGGAGATAAATTCCGCGTCGTTATCAAATTCTAAAGGCGGGCAGTCAGACCAAATTTGGGATGGCTGCTGCTTTGCGTATAAAATCGGATGTCCTGCACCGGTACAAAAATGTATGAGGAGGAAATGAGATGCTTGCAGGAACAATCTCAGGAATGGAAAAATGAATGAAATATTAAATATGAAGATTAATGATATGGCAAAGACAGAATTTGAATGCAGCTGTGGGAGAAAACATTTTCTCGATATTAACAAGATCATCATGGGGCGGGATGTGATCCGCAGGCTGCCGGAAATATTATCAGATTATGCAAAGGACAAAATTTATATTCTGTGCGATCAAAATACATATAAGGCAGCAGGACAGAAGGTAAAAGAGACTCTTGAAGGTGCGGATTTTCAGGTGAAATGTAACGTTCTTAATTCCGGCAATCAGATTTTGATTCCTGATGAAAGGGCGGTGGGAAAAATGTTTATGGAACTGGAGGCGGATACAGGAATGATCGTGGCGGTTGGTTCTGGTACGTTAAATGATATGGCAAAGTATATGTCTTCCAGGACAAAAATCCCATATACAATTGTATGCACAGCACCGTCCATGGATGGATATGCATCTTCTGGAGCTCCTTTGATGAACAGCGGGCGTAAAATTTCTTATACAGCGACACTGCCGTATGCAATCGCAGGTGACACGGATGTTATGAAAAATGCTCCAATGCGTATGATTCATGCAGGATACGGGGATATTATCGGAAAACTTACCTGTCTTGCAGACTGGAAATTGTCTCATGAACTGACTGGAGAATATTATTGTGAAACTATTGTCAAACTAGTACAGAAAGCTATTAAAAAGGTTGTGGATCATCGCAAGGGACTGGAAGAGAGACAAGAAGAAGCAATTCTGTATCTGATAGAAGCATTAACCTTAACTGGTGTGGCTATGGGTCTGGCAGGAAATTCCCGCCCGGCATCTGGAGCAGAACATATGCTGAGTCATTATTGGGAAATGGAAGTCATTGCAAGAGGAGAAAATCCGGAACTGCACGGTATTAAAGTGGGGATTGCAGCACCCGTAATTGCGGAAGTTTTTGATGAAATGCAGGATTTTTTGCCGGAATCTGTAAAAGAAATGGCTCCTTCCGCACAGCAGATCAAAATGTTAATGAAAGAGGCAGGTGCGCCGATTCGGCCACAGGAGGCGGGACTTGACCGAGATTTGTTCTATCGTGGAATCTTGGAAGGAAATACTGTCAGAGAGCGTTTCAGTATCCTGGATCTGGCAGTGAAAGAAAAGAGAATTGAACGTATCGCAGGGAAGATAACCAATGATTATTATCCGGAAGAGGGGTGATGTGAATGGGGGAAATGGATCAGATCAAGTGTTTTGTCCTGGATATGGACGGCACCATTTACCTGGAAGGGGAATTATTCAGTTTTACAAAAGATTTTTTGACAAGGGTAGAAGAAACAGGGAGAAAATATTACTTCTTTACAAATAATTCATCGAAAAGTCAGCAGGATTATATTGATAAGCTTGCAGGACTGGGAATCAGGATTTTGCCATTGCAGATGATGATTTCCAGCCATGTGGCGATTCGATATTTGAAAAGACATTATCCGCAGCAGGCTATTTATGTTGTGGGGACACCATCGCTGATTGAAGAATTTCAAATGGCGGGGATGAATTTGGTACAGGAAGACCCGGATATTGTACTTCTTGGATTTGATACGACCCTAACTTATGAAAAAGTGGCAAAAGCATGCCACTATGTCAGAAATGGATGTATTTATTATGGAGTAAATCCGGACTGGAACTGTCCTATGAAGAATGGAAATTTTATTCCAGACTGCGGTTCCATGGCGAAAATGATTGAGGCATCAACTGGAAGGTTCCCTGAATTTTTTGGGAAGCCTTCTGTTCATACATTGGACTATATCATAGAGATGACAGGATGTGCACCGGAAGAGATAGCAGTTGTTGGAGACCGGCTTTATACCGATATTGCAGTGGCGGATGGAAGTGCAGTAACATCGATACTAGTATTAAGTGGGGAAAGTACGATGGAGGATGTGGGAAAAAGCGAGGTTAAGCCAGATTTCATATATAGGAATTTAAGTGAGATTCCGTTATAAAATTTAGAACAAAATACCAAAAGAGAAACCTTGAAAGAAAAAGAAGGAAATGATATGATTACCTTATGAATACATAAACTGATATATCTCATCATGTTGCAGGGAAGATACTGACGTATTTCAAGAAAAGAAAAGGCGGAAACAATATGGAAGAGACAAAGAAGAGGAAGCTTCTGTATATGCGCCTTCGGGAGCATATCCTGGAAGATTATAAAGAGAAACCATATTATTCTCCATTGCCTGGAGAACGTGAGCTGTGTGATATCTATAAGGTAAGCAGACCGACGGTACGGAAAGCTCTGGAGGTTCTGGAAGAAGAAGGATGCATTGCCAGATTTCCAGGCAAAGGAGCTTTCTATATTGGAAATAAGGAGAGTCATAATCAAAAAATTTCAACTCATATAGCTTTCTATAACCAGGTAAAGCTGCGGGGAGATTACACACGAAGCAAAGTCTTGGCTCAGCGAATTGAGCTGGCTGGAGAGGAAATAGCAAAGGCTCTGGGGATTGAAGAAGGAGAAAAGATTTTTCATCTGGAGAGACTGCGCTTTATCAATGATCAGCTGTGGTCTTTGGCGGATGCTTATGTGCCATATTCTCTGTGTCCGGAATTGATCGAGTACGATTTTACGGAGAGGTCATTACATAATACATTGTCCAATTACGGACATATCCCTGCAAAGGCAAGACGCCATATTACCGCGAGACATGCAGATGAATATGAAGCCTTTAATTTAGGACTGCAAAAAGGAGATCCAGTGTGTGTTGCAAAAACTTTGACCTGCGATGAGGCAGGAAGCCCTTTGGAATATTCTGTCAGCAGAAGTGATGTATATAACATGTCTATTGAACTGACACTGCAGAACAGAACTCATGTCAGCGAAGAAGACAGTTATTCTAATATGCTGTAAGGTCAGAATATCCTGAAAGGGATTTTTTGTAGATAACAATGTTAAAAAATTAACAAAATAAGAAGGAGGAAGAAACGATGCACGCAGATGAAAGCTTATTGGGGATAAAGCATGCGGTATTGTATGAAGTGGCAAAGCTTGCTTTTGAGGGAAAGCTGGAGGAAAAGAGGGATGATATAGCAAAGAAGCTGATCCCTGGTCCAAGAGCTAATTTCCGCTGCTGTATTTACAAGGAACGAGAGATTATTCGACAGAGGGTACGCCTGGCGGAAGGAAAAGGGGTCGAGGCAGAAGATAATGGAAATATTATGCAGGTAATTTATTCAGCATGTGCAGACTGCCCTATTTCAAGCTATACGGTAACAGAAAACTGTCAGAATTGTCTTGGAAAGGCATGTATCAATTCATGCAAATTTGGAGCAATTGAGGCAGGCCGTCACCGTTCTTACATTGATCCTGCAAAATGTAAAGAGTGTGGTCAGTGTGCAAAAGCCTGTCCATACAATGCTATTGCGCATCTGCAGAGACCATGTAAGTTCAGCTGTCCGGTTGACGCAATTACATATGATGAAGATGGTATTTCTGTGATCGATCCGGATAAATGTATCCGCTGCGGACAGTGTATCCACAGCTGTCCATTCGGAGCGATTGGAACAAAATCCTTTATTACTCATGTGATCGAAGCATTGAAATCTGATAAAGAAGTCTATGCGATGGCAGCACCGGCGACAGAAGGACAGTTTGGAAAAGACATCACCATGAATAGTTGGAAAAAAGCGATGAAGGAAGTAGGGTTTGATGATTTCATCGAAGTAGGACTTGGAGGAGATATGACGGCTGCTTACGAGGCAGAAGAGTGGGCAGAGGCATACAAAGAAGGCAAGAAGATGACGACATCCTGCTGTCCTGCATTCGTAAATATGATTGACAAACATTTCCCAGAGTTGAAAGATAATGTTTCTACGACAGTTTCACCAATGTGTGCTGTTTCAAGATGGATCAAATCACAGCATCCGGATGCTGTAACTGTATTCATTGGTCCGTGTATCGCGAAAAAATCCGAGGCTGCAGAACATGGAATCGAAGGAAATGCTGACTTTGTATTGTCTTACAGCGAGATTGAAGCGATCATGAAAGCAAAAGGTGTGGAACTTCAGCCGGAAGACAACAGCTATCAGGAAGCATCTATTTATGGTAAAAAATTTGCAAGCTCAGGCGGAGTTACAGCAGCAGTGCTTGAGAGCCTGAAAGAATCTGAAGATGAGATCGATGCAACAGTATGCAGAGCAGATGGGGCTGCTGAATGTAAGAAAGCCCTTCTGTTTATGAAGGCTGGAAGATTGAAAGAAGATTTTATTGAAGGAATGGCATGTGAAGGCGGATGCGTTAACGGTCCGAGCAGCAACCAGAAACCAAATCTGGCAAGAAAGAACCGAAATGCAATGCTGGCAGAAGCTGATAAACGTGATATCCACGAGAATTTAAAGAACTATGATATGGATGCATTTTCTATGCATCGGTCATAGAAACAGAAGATAAAGATGATATTAAATCATTATATTTAGAAGAGGTGATAAAAAGGCGCTGAATCGAATCAGCGCCTTTTTTGTGTTCCAATATTATATTGATATCTGATTAGATATCCAGCAGATCACTGAAGGATTTTAATGCTCCGTCAGTATCATGAGCAAGAACGCGGGTTGCAAGGACTTTACCAAGCTGTACGCCTTCCTGATCAAAGCTGTTTACGTTCCACAGGAATCCCTGGAACATAATCTTATTTTCGAAATGAGCAAGCAGTGCACCTAAAGATTCTGGTGTCAGCTGATCTCCGATGATAATGCTGGAAGGACGTCCTCCGGCAAATCTCTTATTTGGATTCTCGTCATCTTTACCGCATGCAAATGCGATGATCTGAGCAGCTACATTAGCGCACAGTTTTTGCTGGCTTGTTGTTCCCTGGATTTCTACATCTACGCCTAACTGGCTCTTTTTGTATCCAACGAACTGCAATGGAACGATATCAGTTCCCTGATGTAATAACTGATAGAAAGAGTGCTGTCCGTTTGTACCCGGCTCACCGAAGATGATCGGTCCTGTTACATAATCAACAGGTTCTCCGTCACGGTTTACACTTTTACCATTGGATTCCATATCACACTGCTGTAAATGTGCAGGGAAACGGTTCAAAGCCTGTGAATATGGAAGAACAGCAGTTGTAGGATATCCCTGTACGTTGCGCTCGTAAATACCGATCAGCGCATCTAACATATCTGGGTTCTTTAAGATATCTTTATTTTTGGCAAGTTCGTCTTCGTCAGCAGCACCATTTAAGATACTTGCGTATACATCAGGACCGAATGCCAGAGAAAGAACAACACCGCCAACAACAGAAGAAGAAGAATAACGTCCTCCTATGAAGTCATCCATAAAGAATGATTCGAGATAGTCATCACCCTGAGCCAGAGGAGAAGTCTCGCTTGTGGCAGCAAGCATGTGGTTTTTAGGATCTAATCCAGCCTTCACCAAAGCGTCTTTTACGAAGGCCTCATTTGTAAGTGTCTCTAAAGTTGTTCCTGATTTGGAAACTACGATAAACAGAGAACGGGATACATCGATAGAGTTAAGAACGGCAGCAGCATCATCCGGATCAACGTTGCTGATGAATTTTGCTTCCATTTTAAAAGTATCGTTTGCTTTTGCCCAGTTCTCAAGAGCGATATACAGAGCACGAGGACCTAAGTCACTTCCGCCGATACCAATCTGTACAACTGTTGTGAATTTTTCTCCTGCAGCATTTGTGATTTCTCCTGCATGGACTTTTTTCGCAAATTCAGCGGCTTTTTCCTGCTGAGAAACATAAAATTCACGCTTGTTCACTCCGTCAATGACAACAGGATCTCCCTGCTGTCTTCTTGCTAAATGATGAAGAACACGGCGGCCTTCTCCAGTGTTGATAATTCCACCGTTATATAATTCTTCGAATTTTTCTACCAGCTGCTGTTCTTCTGCTAAATCAGCAAGGGCCTTTAAAACGGTGTCATCTACTTCTTTTGCAGCGTAGTTATAATTGAGACCGGCTGCCATTGGTGTGTTGTACTCAGCCACACGTTTGGCACCGTTTTCGCCGGACATTGCTTCTACAATGTTTACACGGCCTTTTAATTCGGCAAGTTTTTTATAAGATGCCAAAGTGTCAAGATTCTTCCATGTTGCCATAAGTAATTCCTCCTTAATATGGGCATTTATTAATTAGATATCACGCATGCAAATACAAATGTTGTTCTGCAAACCTAATTTGTCTCAATTATACTAAAAAAATTGTGCTATTTCAATGGAATACATTCAGAGGCCTATAAATTTACTATGGATTTGATGAAAAATACACAAGAGGGCTGTCCGCTTTAATGCAATAGAGTAAAAAGTTTCTGACGGGCAAGTATTTTATGAGGAATTTCTAGGTTTGGAGAAGGAGTATAACTTTTATAACAATATTTGATATATTATAGAAGAAAGATCATTATAGACAGAGAATTTTATTCAGACGGCGGCCTGTATGAAACAAAGTGTCTGGCGTATGAAGGAAATATAAAAAACTTGTTGACATTCATAAACCTGTATGATAACATAGGAAAATGCTTTAATGTGGGTTTGTGTGCCCATAGTCTAAGAAAAAATAAGTTTTGAATGTCAGAAAATCCATCGAAAATATGCGGATTTTCTGCGATGTGTAGTATATAAACCAGGTTTAGATCAAGAGGTGAAAAAACGTCCATGGAAAAGAACAGAATACAGCCAATAAAATCAGGTACCGGAATGCGTATCAGCTATGCCAGGCAGGATGATGTCCTTGAAGTACCGAATCTGATCGAAATCCAGAAAGATTCCTATAATTGGTTTCTAGAGGAAGGATTAGCGGAAGTCTTTGAAGATATTTCTCCGATTGAAGACTACAGCGATCAGTTGAGCTTGGAATTTGTTGACTACCAGCTGTGCAGGGATGATATCAAGTACTCAATTGAAGAGTGCAAGGAGAGGGATGCGACATATGCGGCACCTTTGAAGGTGAAGGTAAGGCTTTACAATAAGGAAACAGAAGAAATCAAGCAGCATGATATTTTTATGGGCGACCTTCCTTTGATGACTGAAACTGGAACATTTATTATCAATGGGGCAGAGCGTGTTATTGTCAGTCAGTTAGTACGTTCCCCGGGAATCTATTATGGAATTGCTCATGATAAGATTGGAAAGAAACTGTACTCAGCAACCGTGATTCCAAACAGAGGAGCATGGCTGGAGTACGAGACAGATTCCAATGATGTTTTCAACGTACGTGTAGACCGTACAAGAAAAGTCCCGATTACTGTGCTGATCCGTGCCCTGGGTATTGGAACTAATGCAGAAATCAAAGAATTATTTGGAGAAGAGCCAAAGATCCTTGCAAGTATTGAGAAGGATCCTTCAGACAACTACGAAGACGGCCTTCTGGAATTATATAAAAAGATTCGGCCGGGAGAGCCATTGTCTGTTGACAGTGCGCAGAGCCTTGTTAACAGTATGTTCTTCGATCCGCGCAGATATGATCTTGCGAAAGTTGGCCGTTACAAATTTAATAAAAAATTAGCGCTTAAAAACCGTATCGCGGGATTTGCCCTGGCAGAAGATGTCATTGATACATCAACAGGAGAGATTCTTGCTGAGGCAGGAACGGTTGTGGATAAAGAACTGGCAGACAAGATCCAGAATGCGGCTGTACAGAGTGTTATGATCCAGACAGAGACTGGAAACACAAAAGTATTATCTAATATGACCGTAAATCTTGCAGAATATGTAGATTTTAATCCGGAAGAAATTGGAGTGCATGAGAATGTATTCTATCCGGTGCTTGAAAAGATCCTGGAAGAGGGATATGAGGGAGAAGAATTAAAACAGGTACTGAAAAAGAATGTACATGAGTTAATTCCAAAACACATTACAAAAGAAGATATCCTGGCTTCCATCAACTATAACATTCATCTGGAATACGGAATTGGAAATGATGATGATATTGATCACCTTGGAAATCGTAGAATCCGTGCAGTAGGGGAACTGCTTCAGAATCAGTACCGCATTGGTCTTTCCAGACTTGAGAGAGTGGTACGCGAGAGAATGACAACACAGGACATTGAGTCCATCACACCACAGTCCCTGATCAATATCAAGCCTGTCACAGCATCTGTAAAGGAATTTTTCGGAAGTTCCCAGCTGTCACAGTTCATGGATCATAATAACCCGTTGTCCGAACTGACACATAAGAGACGTTTATCTGCACTGGGACCAGGAGGTCTGTCCCGTGACCGTGCAGGATTCGAAGTACGAGACGTTCACTATTCTCATTATGGAAGAATGTGTCCGATCGAGACTCCGGAAGGTCCGAACATCGGTTTGATCAACTCACTGGCAACCTATGCCCGCATTAATGAGTATGGATTTATTGAGGCACCGTATCGTGTTCTGGATAAATCGAATCCGGAAGATCCGGTTGTAACTAATAAAGTTGTGTATTTGACAGCCGATGAAGAAGATAATTATGTTGTAGCTCAGGCGAATGAACCGCTGGATGAAGAAGGACACTTTGTTCATGCTCATGTATCCGGACGATTCAGAGAAGAAACATCTGAATTTGATAAGGCCAGACTTGACCTGATGGACGTTTCTCCAAAGATGGTATTCTCTGTAGCTACATCCATGATTCCGTTCTTGGAGAACGACGATGCAAACCGTGCCCTTATGGGATCCAACATGCAGCGTCAGGCGGTACCGCTTCTTTCTACAGAAGCACCGGTTGTTGGAACAGGTATGGAAGCAAAGGCTGCTTATGATTCCGGTGTCTGCATTACAGCGAAAAACAGTGGTGTAGTAGAAAGATCTACCAGCACAAAGATTGTCGTAAAAAATGATGACGGCGGAAGAGATGAATATAATGTAATCAAATTTGCCCGAAGCAATCAGGGCAACTGTATGAACCAGAGACCAATTGTATTTGTAGGAGACCGCGTGGAAAAAGGAGACATCCTTGCAGATGGTGCATCTACCTGCAATGGCGAGATGGCACTTGGAAAGAATCCGTTGATTGGATTCATGACATGGGAAGGTTATAACTACGAGGATGCGGTACTGTTAAGTGAGCGTCTTGTTCAGGAAGATGTATATACATCTGTCCATATTGAAGAGTATGAGGCAGAGGCCCGAGATACAAAATTAGGACAGGAAGAAATCACAAGAGATCTGGCAGGATTAAGCGAAGATGCTCTGAAAGATCTGGATGAAAACGGAATTATCCGTATTGGTGCTGAAGTGCGTGCCGGTGATATTCTGGTAGGTAAAGTAACTCCGAAGGGAGAGACAGAGCTGACGGCAGAAGAAAGACTGCTGCGTGCTATCTTTGGTGAAAAAGCAAGAGAAGTAAGAGATACTTCTCTGAGAGTTCCTCATGGCGCTTATGGTGTCGTAATGGATACAAAAGTGTTTACAAGGGACAATGGAGATGAGCTTCCTCCGGGAGTTAACAAGAGTGTCCGTGTCTATATTGCGCAGAAGAGAAAAATTTCTGTAGGTGATAAGATGGCTGGACGACATGGTAATAAGGGTGTAATTTCCCGTATCCTTCCGGTAGAAGATATGCCGTATCTGCCGAACGGACGTCCATTGGATATCGTGCTGAATCCATTGGGTGTGCCGTCTCGAATGAATATTGGACAGGTGCTGGAGATTCATCTTTCTCTGGCTGCGAAAGTTCTGGGATTCAACGTTGCCACACCAGTATTTAACGGAGCGGACGAAAATGATATTGCAGATACTCTGCAGATGGCAAATGACTATGCCAATACAACATGGGAAGAATTTGAAGCAAAATGGAAAGATAAAGTTAATGATGATGTAATGAAGTATCTCTATGACAACAGAGACCATAGAAAAGAATGGGAAGGCGTTCCGATTGATACAACAGGAAAAGTAAGGCTGCGTGACGGACGTACAGGAGAAGAATTTGACAGTCCTGTAACCATTGGATTCATGCATTATCTGAAACTGCATCATTTGGTTGATGATAAGATTCATGCGCGTTCTACAGGTCCTTACTCTCTCGTGACACAGCAGCCGCTGGGTGGAAAAGCTCAGTTTGGAGGCCAGCGTTTCGGAGAGATGGAGGTATGGGCTCTGGAAGCTTATGGCGCAGCTTATACACTGCAGGAAATCCTGACAGTAAAATCCGATGATGTTGTAGGACGAGTGAAAACTTATGAAGCAATTATCAAAGGTGATAATATTCCTGAACCGGGTGTGCCGGAATCCTTTAAGGTACTGCTGAAAGAATTCCAGTCTTTGGCTCTGGATGTTAAAGTATTGGATGAGAATGCTTCAGAAGTGGAAATTAAAGAAAATGTGGACGGCGGAGATGTCAATCAGGATCTTGCGCCGATGATTGAGGGCGACAGTGTCTTCAATAATTATGAAGAGAGTGAGTCCGAGCTGGGTGCCCTGGGATATAAACAGGGAGAACTCTCAGAAGGCGAAGACAATACAATCTTATAGAAATGGATAAGCAATAGATAGTAGGAAGGAGCAGCCTTAATGATAGAATCAAGCAACGAATATTCAAGCAGCAAAATTTCATTTGATGCAATTAAAATCGGGTTGGCTTCTCCAGAAAAGATCCGAGAGTGGTCAAGAGGAGAAGTGAAAAAGCCTGAGACGATCAACTATCGAACATTAAAGCCTGAAAAAGACGGACTTTTCTGTGAAAAGATTTTCGGACCTACCAAGGACTGGGAGTGTCACTGTGGAAAGTACAAAAAAGTGCGTTATAAAGGCGTTGTCTGTGACCGATGCGGAGTTGAGGTGACAAAATCCAACGTCCGCCGTGAAAGAATGGGACATATCGAATTGGCAGCACCTGTTTCTCATATCTGGTATTTCAAAGGAATTCCAAGCCGTATGGGATTAATGCTTGACATTTCACCTAGAACGCTGGAGAAAGTTCTGTATTTTGCCTGCTATATTGTACTGGATCAGGGAGATACAGACCTTGCATACAAACAGGTACTGACAGAAAAAGAATACAGAGAAGCGTATGAAAAATACGGAGATACCTTCCGTGTTGGAATGGGCGCTGAGGCAGTCAAAGAACTGCTTCAGGCAATTGATCTGGAGGCAGAAGCAAAGCAGCTGAAAGATGAATTTAAAACTGCTACAGGACAGAAGAGAGCAAGAATCATCAAGAGACTGGAAGTAGTAGAAGCCTTCTGCAACTCTGATAATAAACCGGAATGGATGATCCTGGATGCGATTCCAGTCATCCCGCCGGATATTCGTCCGATGGTACAGCTGGACGGAGGAAGATTCGCAACATCAGATTTGAATGATCTGTACAGAAGAATCATTAACCGAAACAATCGTCTGAAACGACTTCTTGAGCTGGGTGCGCCGGATATTATCGTGCGCAACGAAAAGAGAATGCTTCAGGAAGCAGTGGATGCTCTGATTGATAACGGACGAAGAGGCCGTCCGGTAACGGGACCAGGAAACCGTGCCTTAAAATCTCTTTCTGATATGCTGAAAGGTAAACAGGGACGTTTCCGTCAGAATCTTCTTGGAAAACGTGTTGACTATTCCGGACGTTCTGTAATCGTAGTAGGACCAGAGCTGAAGATTTATCAGTGCGGTCTGCCGAAAGAAATGGCGATCGAGCTGTTTAAGCCGTTCGTAATGAAAGAACTGGTAGAAAGAAAACTTTCTCATAACATAAAATCAGCAAAGAAGATGGTAGAAAAACTGCAGCCGGAAGTGTGGGATGTGCTGGAAGATGTTATCAAAGAGCATCCGGTTATGCTGAATCGTGCACCGACACTGCACCGACTTGGTATCCAGGCATTTGAGCCGATCCTTGTAGAAGGTAAGGCGATTAAGCTTCATCCATTGGTATGTACAGCGTACAATGCTGACTTTGATGGAGACCAGATGGCTGTCCATCTTCCGCTGACAGTAGAAGCGCAGGCAGAATGCCGTTTCCTTCTTTTGTCTCCAAACAACCTGCTGAAGCCTTCTGATGGTGGTCCGGTGGCCGTTCCTTCTCAGGATATGGTACTTGGTATTTACTATTTGACACTGGAAAAAGAAGGAGACAAGGGAGAAGGAAAATACTTTAAATCCGAAAATGAAGCATACCTTGCTTATGAAAATGGGGTCATCACACTGCATGCCCGTATTAAAGTAAGACGTACTGGGGTAGATAAGGATGGAAATCCAATTTCTCAGATTGTAGAATGTACACTGGGACGTATTCTGTTTAATGAAATTATTCTTCAGGATCTTGGATTTGTTGACAGAAGCAAGCCGGAAAATGCGCTGGCTCTTGAAATTGATTTCCATGTAGGAAAGAAACAGTTAAAACAGATTCTTGACCGCTGCATCAACATTCATGGTGCAACAAAATCTGCGGAAGTTTTGGATGATATCAAAGCAATTGGATATAAATATTCCACAAGGGGAGCGCTGACAGTATCTATTTCTGATATGACAGTGCCGCCGGAGAAACCTCAGATTTTGGAAGATGCTCAGAAACAGGCAGAATTTATTTCTGAACAGTATAAGAGAGGCCTTATGACCGAAGAAGAACGGTATAAGGCAGTTGTAAAAACATGGTTTGATGCCGATGAGGAACTGACAGATAAGCTGATCAATGGACTGGATCGTTTGAATAACATCTTTATGATGGCCGATTCCGGAGCCCGTGGTTCTAACCAGCAGATTAAACAGCTGGCTGGTATGCGTGGATTGATGGCGGATACATCAGGACGTACGATTGAATTGCCGATCAAATCAAACTTCCGTGAAGGACTTGATGTTCTGGAGTACTTTATCTCTGCACATGGTGCTCGAAAAGGTCTGTCTGACACAGCTCTTCGTACAGCCGATTCCGGATACCTGACTCGTCGTCTGGTTGACGTATCACAGGATCTGATCGTTCGTGAACAGGATTGTGCAAAAGACGGAGAAATTCCTGGAATGTACGTAGAAGCATTTATGGACGGACAGGAAGTAATCGAGAGTCTGGAAGAGCGTATCAGCGGAAGATATGCCGCAGAGGAGGTAAAAGATCCGAATACCGGAGAAGTTATCGTAAAAGCTAACCATATGATTACGCCAAAACGCGCGAAGGCAATTGTCGATGCAGGATATACAAGAGTGAAGATCCGTACAATGCTTACATGTAAGTCTCCAATGGGCGCATGTGCAAAATGTTATGGATCCAACATGGCAACAGGCCAGGCAGTACAGGTTGGAGAGGCTGTCGGAATTATTGCCGCTCAGTCCATCGGTGAACCTGGTACACAGCTTACCATGCGTACGTTCCATGCCGGCGGAGTTGCCGGTGATGATATTACACAGGGTCTTCCGCGTGTCGAGGAGCTGTTTGAAGCTCGTAAGCCAAAAGGATTGGCAATCATTGCGGAATTCGGCGGAGAAGTGCAGATTAAAGATACCAAGAAAAAGCGTGAAGTTATCATCAGCAATCGTGAGACTGGAGATGTTAAGACATATCTGATTCCTTACGGATCTAGATTAAAGGTACAGGACGGACAGATTCTGGAAGCCGGAGACGAGCTGACAGAAGGTTCTATCAATCCGCATGATCTGCTTCGTATCAAAGGAATCCGGGCAGTTCAGGATTATATGATCCGTGAAGTCCAGAGAGTATATCGCCTTCAGGGTGTAGATATCAATGATAAGCACGTAGAAGTAATCGTTCGTCAGATGCTCAAGAAAGTCCGCATCGAAGATGGCGGAGATACAAAGTATCTGCCGGGGGCTATGGTTGATGTTCTGGAATTTGAAAAGACGAACAAAGAGATTGAGGAGAAGGGGCTTCAGCCAGCACAGGCTGAACAGATCATGCTTGGTATTACAAAAGCATCTCTGGCAACAGATTCTTTCTTATCTGCAGCATCTTTCCAGGAAACAACAAAGGTACTGACAGATGCAGCAATTAAAGGAAAAGTAGATCCGCTGGTAGGATTAAAAGAAAATGTAATCCTTGGTAAACTGATTCCAGCAGGTACTGGAATGAAGCGCTACCGTGATGTCAAGATCAGCACAGATGTAGAGGATTTTACAATCGGTGATGAAATTGATTTTGAGGATGAAATTGATTTTGAAGAATCAGACCTTCAAAAATAATTCATAAAATGAAATGAGGAAAAAGCTGGGAATGTCCTGGCTTTTTTCCTTTTTATAAATGTCGGAAAAGTTTTAGAAAAACAAGATTTTGTTTTTTTATGCATCTTGTATTCAGTATATTCAAGAATAAAATCTTAAAAAATCAGAAAATACTTTTAACTTGACAAATAAATCAGAAATTGATATAATAAAACCATCAAAAGAAAGACAACTTAATAAAGAAAAAATAGCTTAAAATGCTCCCCAAAGTTCGAAAAGAACTTTCTAAACCGGCAGTCGGTGGATGTATTAATTGAAAGAATGAGACTGACTTAACAAGATATTGCGATTCCTGGACGGAATATGACAAGTCTTAGAACGGAAAGAACGGTAAAGGAGTCAACCTCATCAAAGAAAGATACAAAGGAAGTAATTTAAGAAGTCAGAGATTTTCAGTACCGGAAAAGATCATAAGTATTAACCGATGGATCATAACAATATCCTGGGAAGGAGATGAAAGATTCAGACGTTATGATGGATTCTGAAGAAAAAAGGTTCAAAGAATTCTTGGAATTCAGAAAATCAGAAAAAGATTTCAAAGAAGTTTTAGAAAGAAATTTCAAAAAACTTAAAAAGAAGTCTTGGTTCTTTAAAAAGAAAAAGGGAATTCGAAAAGAATTTCAGGCAGGAACTCAAAGGAGATTCTGGAAAAGATTTTAAAGAAACGGAAAGACTTGAGAGAACTCTTAAAGATGAATTTCCGAAAGGAGGAAATTTGAAAAGTACACCGACTGACCGGTGGAGCGTTTTGATAAATAAGAACTCATTAATCAATTCTCCAAGATATATTATAAATTGAAGAGATGGTGTAAAGAAATCATTTCTTTAAATTAAGAAGCAGTAGGAGATGAGAAGTTAGAAAGCCAGGAAAGTAAAGAAGCTGCAGAAGAGCGAAAGAAGGAATGATGTGACGAGAAAGCATGATTCCAGCAGCTGGAAAAATGGCAATGAATTTTTCAATATCCATAAGAATATTGCAGATGATTTATAATATTTCAGGAGAAAGGTATTGACAAAGACACGCTAGAGTTATATACTAATCTAGCGTGTCTTTTTGGGTGCAAAAAAACACGTTAGTCACTAGGTGAAATGAAGTAACCAAAAGTAGAAAACATGTATGGAGGTGAAATCAATGCCAACTTTTAACCAATTAGTTAGAAAAGGGAGAAAGACATCTGTAAAGAAGTCTACAGCACCAGCTCTTCAGAGAGGATATAACTCTTTAAAGAAGAAAGCTACAAATACAAGCTCTCCACAGAAGAGAGGGGTTTGTACAGCTGTTAAAACTGCAACTCCTAAAAAGCCTAACTCAGCTCTTCGTAAGATTGCCAGAGTTCGTCTCTCTAACGGAATCGAAGTAACAAGCTATATCCCAGGTGAAGGACATAACTTACAGGAACATAGCGTTGTTCTGATTCGTGGTGGTCGTGTAAAGGACTTACCAGGTACTCGTTACCATATCGTTAGAGGTACACTGGATACAGCTGGTGTAGCTAACAGAATGCAGGCTCGTTCTAAATATGGAGCAAAGAGACCGAAGAAAAAATAGAGTAAAACTAAATTAATTGGTACAAAGCAGCGTAAAGATTTGATCTTTCGCTACCTTGTATAGTTGTGCCGGAACTTTATTGTTTCCTACAAAAAGGTTACAGGAGATATATAGGTCCTGCACGAACATACAGAATTAAAAGTATGAGTACCGATGAATTAATTATTATTAAGGAGGGAAGAACCGTGCCGCGTAAAGGACATGTTGCGAAAAGAGACGTATTGGCAGATCCTATTTACAACAATAAGGTTGTGACAAAATTAATTAACAACATCATGTTGGATGGTAAAAAAGGAATTGCTCAGAAAATCGTATACGGAGCATTTGCCCGTGTAGAACAGGAAGCTGGAAAACCAGCTCTTGAGGTCTTCGAAGAAGCTATGAACAATATCATGCCAGTTCTTGAAGTAAAGGCCAGACGTATCGGTGGTGCTACTTATCAGGTACCTATCGACGTAAGACCAGACAGA
>JAHZHN010000007.1 GCA_019420275.1 Clostridiales bacterium | reverse complement strand
AAGCTGCAGGCTGAATGAAGTAAGCTGTGCCGGTATCCCCCGTTAACGGGATAACATATTATGATGTATGTGAAATAGGTGGTTTGTAAGCAACGGCGTTGTCCTATTTTGGACAGCGCCTTTTCTTTTGTTCTGGCAGGAGATTTCCTGTGGAAGCAGAATGTTCCGCACTTTTCATAATACGAAAATTTAGAATATTTTAATTAAGAAGGAGAAGTGAGCATGTATAAGAAAGTGTCTTCCGATCTTAATTTTGTGGATCGAGAGAAAGAAACTGTAAAGTTCTGGGAAGAAAATAATGTTTTCGAAAAAAGTATCGAAGAAAGGAAAGACGATCCGACCTATACCTTTTATGACGGACCGCCAACTGCAAATGGAAAACCCCATATCGGACATGTACTGACCCGTGTTATTAAAGATATGATCCCTCGTTACCAGACAATGAAAGGTCATAAGGTAACCCGTAAAGCCGGATGGGATACACATGGACTTCCTGTGGAGCTGGAAGTGGAAAAACTTCTTGGTTTGGATGGAAAAGACCAGATTGAAGAATATGGCGTGGAGCCATTTATCAAAAAATGTAAGGAAAGTGTATGGAAATACAAAGGAATGTGGGAGGATTTCTCCAATATCGTTGGGTTCTGGGCAGATATGGATCATCCATATGTTACTTATGATAATAATTTTATCGAATCCGTATGGTGGGCATTAAAACAGATTTGGGATAAAGGTCTGCTTTACAAAGGATTTAAGATTGTTCCTTACTGCCCAAGGTGTGGAACTCCGCTTTCCGCACAGGAAGTGGCTCAGGGCTATAAAGATGTCAAAGAACGTTCTGCCATCGTCCGCTTTAAGGTAAAGGATGAGGATGCATATTTCCTGGCATGGACTACAACCCCTTGGACACTGCCTTCCAATATTGGACTTTGTGTCAATCCAGATGAGGATTACGCAAAAGTAAAGGCAGCAGACGGATATGTATATTATATGGCAGAAGCACTGCTGGATACAGTTCTTGGCAAACTGGCAGACGAAGAAGCAGGAACGCCTGCATATGAAGTACTGGAAACTTATAAAGGAAAAGAACTGGAATATAAAGAGTATGAACCTCTTTATGAATGTGCCGCAAAAGTAGCGGAAAAACAGCATAAAAAAGCCTTTTATGTAACATGTGACGGATATGTAACACTGACAGATGGTACCGGAATTGTTCATATCGCACCTGCGTTTGGTGAAGACGATGCAAAAGTAGGACGCAACTATGATATGCCGTTTGTTCAGCTGGTGGATGAAAAAGGAGATATGTCTCCTGAAACGCCGTTTGCCGGGCTGTTTGTAAAGAAGGCTGATCCAGAAGTATTAAAAGACCTGGATTCCAGGGGATTATTATATGATGCTCCGAAATTTGAGCATAGCTATCCTCACTGCTGGAGATGTGATACTCCATTGATCTACTATGCAAGAGAATCCTGGTTCATTAAGATGACAGATGTGAAAGATCAGTTGATTGCAAATAACAATACGGTGAACTGGATTCCGGAAAGCATCGGTAAAGGACGTTTTGGCGACTGGCTGGAAAATGTTCAGGACTGGGGAATTTCCAGAAACCGTTATTGGGGAACTCCGTTAAATATTTGGGAATGTGAATGCGGACATCAGCATTCCATTGGATCTATTGAAGAATTAAAGAGCATGTCTGACAACTGTCCGGATGATATTGAACTTCATCGTCCGTATATTGATGAAGTAACAATCAAGTGTCCGGTATGTGGAAAAGAAATGCACCGTGTAGAAGAAGTTATTGACTGCTGGTTTGATTCAGGATCCATGCCGTTTGCTCAGTGGCATTATCCATTTGAGAACAAAGAAATCTTTGAGGAGAATTTCCCGGCAGACTTCATTTCAGAAGCAGTGGATCAGACCCGTGGATGGTTTTATTCCCTGATGGCGATCTCAACCTTATTGTTCAATAAAGCACCTTATAAGAATGTTGTTGTTCTGGGACATGTACAGGATGAAAATGGACAGAAGATGAGCAAGTCCAAAGGAAATGCGGTCGATCCGTTTGATGCACTGGAAGAGCATGGAGCAGACGCAATCCGCTGGTATTTCTACACCAACAGTGCACCATGGCTGCCAAATCGTTTCCATGCCAAAGCAGTAACAGAAGGACAGCGTAAATTCATGGGAACCTTGTGGAATACTTATGCATTCTACGTATTATATGCAGAAATCGATCAGTTTGATCCGACAAAACATACATTAGAATATGATAAGCTTTCTGTTATGGATAAATGGCTGCTGTCTAAGATGAATACTATGGTGAAGCTGGTAGATGAAAATCTGGGCGCATATAAGATTCCGGAAGCAGCAAGAGTGCTTCAGGACTTTGTAGATGACATGAGCAACTGGTATGTAAGACGCTGCCGTGATCGTTTCTGGGCAAAAGGAATGGAACAGGATAAGATCAATGCTTATATGACACTTTACACAGCACTTGTAACGGTATGTAAAGCAGCAGCGCCGATGATTCCGTTTATGACAGAAGAAATCTATCAGAATATTGTAAGAAGTGTTGACAAAGATGCTCATGAAAGCATTCATCTGTGTGATTTCCCTGTTTACAAAGCAGATCAGGTAGATGAGAAATTGGAAGCCGATATGGATATGGTATTAAAAGTTGTAGTTCTTGGACGTGCCTGCAGAAACAGCGCAGCAATCAAGAATCGTCAGCCAATCGGCAAAATGTATGTGAAAGCAGACAGAGATCTGCCGGATTATGATCAGGAAATCATTCTGGATGAGCTGAATGTAAAAGAGATTGAGTTTACAGATGACGTATCATCCTTTACAACTTATAACTTTAAGCCGCAGCTTAAGACAGTAGGACCGAAATATGGAAAACTGGTAGGCGGAATCCGCAATTATCTTGCAAACGTGGACGGCAATGCAGCAAAAGCAGATTTAGATGCAAAAGGTGTGCTGGAATTTACTGTTGACGGAACTCCGGTTGAATTAGCAAAAGAAGATCTTTTGATCGAAATGGTAAAACAGGAAGGATATGTAACAGAAGCCGACAATGGTGTTACAGTTGTCCTGGATACCAACCTGACTCCGGAACTTCTGGAAGAAGGATTCGTCCGTGAGGTTGTCAGCAAAGTTCAGTCTATGCGTAAGGAAGCCGGATTCGAGGTAACAGATCATATTACACTGTCCTATAAAGGAAGTGATAAGGCTCAGGATACTATAGCAAAGAACGAAGCTGAGATTGCAGGAGATGTTTTGGCAGATGAGGTAAAAGCAGGAGAAGTTTCCGGATTTACCAAAGAATGGAACATCAACGGTGAAAAAGTAGAATTAGGCGTTGAAAAACGATAAAAAAGAAAACAAAAAATGGAAGCACTCAGACAGGGAAACCTGGCTGGGTGCTTTGTTTATAGTTAGAAAAATATGGAAATTTAAAATGTGCAGCTTGATTGTGGCAATATAATAATGTAAAATGTTACGCAATATAAAAAAATTGATGAAATACAGGAATGCTAACAGAAAAGTGCAGGTGAGTAAAATATATGCTGATTGAGTTGAATAAGAGTATAGTCAGTAATCTGACAAAAACAGAATTAGAGATTGTAAAATACATCAATGAAAATGAAGAAAGAATGTCGGAATTATCAATTGTGGATATTGCGTTCGATACATTTTCATCTCCTTCTACGGTTTCAAGAGCGGTTAGAAAATGCGGCGTAAATGGTTTTAATGAACTTAGGTATCGTTCAAGTATGCAGGCAGATGAAGAAGACGTCTTTAATATGGCAGATGTTATGAATAAATCTCTGATTGAGGCACAGAGAGTCATTGAGCAGATATCGGTTACTTCTGTCTTAGAGATTATTAAAGTCATAAATCAGACATCCAGGATTTATGTGATTGCCAGAGGGCTTACAGAATATGTAGGGGAAGAATTTTCTCTAAAGCTGCAGCTTTTGGGATATAATTCTGTTTTCATACGAGATCCGAATATCATGAGAAGTAAAAGTCGGCAGTTAAATGCAGACGAACTTTTATTGATTTTCTCATTAAATGGACGAACTAAGGAATTAATACAGTCTGCGGAAAACGCGAATGCGTGCGGCGCCAAAGTGATAACCTGCTGCTGCAGTGAAAACTCGCCGCTTCTGGAATTGTCGGATTACAGTATTGTCGGATATCGTGATGTAAATGATTCCATAAAAGAATATGAGGTTGCATCAAGGCTGTCGTTGCAGATCGTTGCCCGAATAGTGATCGATGATATTGCTTTATATGGCTGATGAAAATAAAAAATGAGGTGAAATGCTTTTCAAATGCTGAAAAGATTTTCATCTCTTTTTTTTATACAATAACCTCGTTAGAAAGGAGGAAATAAAATGATTTATACATTAACAACAAATCCGGCAATTGATTTAAACATAACATCAAACGGAATTCAATCCGGAATTGTAAATAGAACATTTTCTCCGATATATACGGCAAATGGAAAAGGGATTAATGTAAGTTTTGTGCTCAAACATTTTGGCGTTGAATCACGGATACTTGGATTTTTCGGAGGGTTTACCGGACGTTATATCGCAGAAGAAGCAGAAAAGAAAGGAGTAAAAGTAGTGCCTGTCTGGGTGGATGATATTACCCGGATCAATGTTTTTCTGAATGATGGAGAAAAAGAATTTAAATTTGTAAATGAAGGGGCATTTGTTTCAGATGAGCAGCAGCAGCAAATGTTGGAATCCATCCGAAATTTAGATGATATGACATGTCTTGTTGTCAGTGGAAGTCTTCCCAAAGGAATGGATGAAAACTTTTATGATAAAGTAATGAAAATTTGTGAGGAGAAGAAAGTAAAAGTCATATTAGACAGCAGCTCATCAAAATTGAAGGAATTACTCGCATACGGTCCCTATCTTATAAAACCAAACGATGAAGAAATAAAATCAATATTTGGTATTGAGATACAGGATGAGAAAGACGTAGTAGATGCTTTACACATGTTATATGAAAAAGGCGCCAGGAATATACTGCTCACATTGGGAGAGAATGGCTCTTATTTCTATAATGGAAGGAATGTTTTTTTTACAAGTGCACAGCAAGTAGAACTATTAAGTTCAGCCTGCGCAGGAGATTCTGCTCTTGCAGCTTTTTTGAGTATCTGGCTGTTTGAGAAAAACAGACTGCAGGATGCTTTGAAACTTTCTGCAGCGACAGGAGCAAACGTTGCAGAGAGCAATGCCATAGGTGACCTGAAAAAGGTAGAAGAATATATAAAAAATATTACAGTCAGAAAGGTGGAGTAAAGGAATGAAAAAAATACTTGGTGTAACAGGATGCCCTACAGGAATCGCACATACTTTTATGGCTGAAGAAGCTTTAAAAAAAGCGGCTCAGCAACAGGGATGTGAAATTAAAGTTGAGACCAACGGCGCAGCAGGTGTGGAAAATCAATTGACGGAAAGGGAAATTCGGGAAGCAGATGCTATCATTGTGGCGTGTGATAAAAATGTAGATATGGAGCGTTTTAATGGAAAACCGGTTCTTGAAGTTCCTGTAGCAGATGGGATTCATAAAGCGGATGAGCTTATAAAAAAATGTATCGAAGGAAAAGTTCCGATTCGGCAGGGAAGTGTCGCTGAAAATAAGGATGAGGAAAATGAGAAGTCGATCGGACATACTATCTATAAGCATTTGATGAATGGAGTATCTCATATGCTGCCACTTGTAGTAGCGGGAGGTGTGTTAACAGCAATTTCTTTCCTTTGGGGGATATATTCTGCAGATCCAACATCACAACAGTATAATGCGATTGCTGCAATGTTGAAAACAGTGGGCGGTTATTCTATGAATCTTATGGTTCCGGTATTGGCTGCATTCATTGCTCAGTCAGTATCCGGGAGACCAGGAATGCTGGCAGGACTTGTAGGAGGAATGATTGCCTATGAAACCGGTTCTGGATTTATTGGCGGAATCATTGCAGGATTTCTGGCCGGATATTTTGTGATATTTCTTTTAAAATTGCTGTATAGAATGCCTAGACAGCTGGAAGGTCTAAAATCTATTTTTCTAATCCCAATCATTTCTGTAGGAATTGTGGGAACACTAATGGTACTGATCGGAACTCCTTGTTCTGCGTTAAATAATGCGTTAATGAATTGTTTGGAAAATCTGCAGGGATCAAGTCCGATTCTTCTTGGAATTGTGATAGGCTGTATGTCTGCATTTGATATGGGAGGTCCGGTAAATAAAGCTGCCTATGTGACAGGTACGATGCTTCTTGGACAGGGAAATTATTATTTTATGGCAGGTGTATCTGCAGCATGTATCACACCTCCATTGATCATTGCCATTGCGGCAACATTTTTTAAAAATCGTTTTACAAAAGAAGACAGAACGGCAGGACTTTTAAATTATATTCTTGGCTGCACACATATTACGGAAGGTGCAATTCCGTTCGCGGCAAAAAATCCTTTAAAAGTTATTCCGGTTCTTATGATCGGATCTTCAGTTTCTGCTGTTTTTACATATTTGATGAAGATTGAGGTTCCGGCGCCTCATGGAGGTTTTCTCATTCTTGGTTTAGTCAATCGGCCATTGCTATGGGTGGCATGTATTCTGGCAGGATCTGTTGTGGGAGCTATATTATATGTTTTGGTTACTCCGGTTAAGCAGACAGAAGTCAAGGCAAGTTTGAAAGAGGACGCAGGAAAAGATTTGTTTGTACCGGAAACAGTAACAATGGATTTAAAAGGAACAACAAAGGATGAAGTAATCCAGGAAATGGCAGAGCTGCTGTATGTAAATGGTACACTTAAAAATAAGCAGAAATTTATTCATGCAATCTATGAAAGAGAAAAAATGTCGACGACAGGAATGGGGATGGGAATTGCGATGCCTCATGCAAAAACCTCCGCAGTTGAGAAACCCCGAGTAGCTGTAGGTATTTCAAAAAATGGCTTTGATTTTGATTCAGAGGATGGTAAGAAAGCATATTTGATTTTCATGATAGCTGTTACGGAGAAGGATAATAATTTACATTTGGATACATTAGCAAAATTATCAGGCAAAGTTATGCATGAAGAGTTTAGGAACGCATTGAGAAATGCGGAATCAAAAGAGCAGGTAATTGAATTATTGAAAAAATAAGATGGAGGAAGAAAAATAATGTCTTTAGTTACAACAAAAGAATTGCTTTTAAAAGCTCAGAGAGAAAATTATGCGGTAGGGGCATTTAATGTGGAAAATATGGAAATGGTAAAAGCGGTGGTTGAAGCTGCTGAAACTATGCATTCTCCAGTAATCATTCAGACGACTCCTTCAACGGTGAAATATGCTGGTGTGAATATGTATTATGCAATGGTAAAACAGGAGGCTGAACAGGCGTCTGTTCCGATCGCTCTTCATTTGGATCATGGAAATAGTTTTGAATTGACAGCACAGGCATATCGCGCGGGGTATACTTCTATTATGATTGATGGATCCCATGGAAGTATGGAAGAAAATATAGAAATTAGCAGGAAAGTTGCACAGATGTGTCATTCCGGACATATTCCGGTGGAAGCTGAACTCGGAAAAGTTGGAGGAAAGGAAGATGATCTGGAAGGAGGAGATGATAATCCTTATACGGATTCAGATCAGGCAGCTGAATTTGCGGAAAAGACAGGAATCGATTCTTTGGCAGTAGCGATTGGAACAGCGCATGGTATTTATAAAGGGACACCAAATCTTGATTTGAAAAGATTGAGCAGTATTCAGAAAAAAGTTTCTGTGCCTCTTGTTCTTCATGGTACATCAGGAGTACCGGATGAGACAGTTAAGGAATGTATTCAAAGAGGAATCTGTAAAGTTAATTATGCGACAGATTTAAGGATCGCATTTACAAAAGGGGTACAAAAGGCACTGAAAGAGGAAGAAGTCATTGACCCTAAAAAATATGGAACATTGGGATTAAAGGAAGTCAAAGAGTACGTTATAAATAAGATAAAAGTATGTGGAAGTGTGAATAAAGCATAATAAGTTAGAGAAGCTGGATGAGTCTCGTCACAGCAAAAAGATATCAATGTATCCGTATTTTTTATTCATAATCATTCCTCCATTTCATAAGTTAAATCAGGTTGTTTTCTAATAAAAAGAGGCGTCCAGGACAGATATCCAGGACGCCTTTGTTCTTTGCTGCGGCTCATTATAAGGATGGAATATTAGGAAAGATTGTAAAAAATGGAATCATTCCAGATTATTCTTCTCCGGATGATGGAGATTTTCCTATGGTCTTCAGACCGTGATCTTCCAGAAACAGATTAATTTCTATCAGATTCCAGACTTTGCGGTTAATATGCATCATAATCGCCGCGTCTCTTGGAACTTTGGCATAGAGTTCTCCCTGCTGTGCGATCCGCAGAGCATGCTGGGTTGTATTCAGATCCATGCGGGCTCCCAGACACAGAGCCAGAAGATGATCTCTGGAGGGATGTATTTTCCTGCCATTTAAGATTTCATGGGCATAGCTTTTGGAAACGCCGCTGTTTTTTATGATCTGAGCGGCGGTAAGTTCATTTTGCGCCATATAAATGGAAAAATAGTCCTGCAGGCTGGGTGCAGTCTGAAGCTGTTTCAGGTAATCGGAAAAATTGCTGCAGGAAGTGGATTTTAAAGTTTCATTTAATTCTTCAGTAGACTGACGATTCATAGCAGATCCTCTCGTATTTTTTTTCCTATCATACCATGATATAATAAATCGTGCCAGAAAAATGGAGGAAAGAAATATGGGATTGGAAGAGGAATATCGTTTATCCTGTTACGAAGAATTAACCGAAATGGGACAGAATCCGAAGGTTCATCTGGTGAAAGAAGTAACGACAGGAGATATTTTGATAAAAAAGGAGATACCGGCAGAAGTTGTGCCAGTTTACCAAAGGCTGAAACGGAAAGAAATTCAGGGAATTCCGAAAATATATGACCTGATTAAAAACGGAAAGGAAGCCTTTGTGATCGAAGCATATATCCACGGAAGCAGCATGGAAAAGCTTTTGGAACAAAAAGGCAGCCTGGAAAGCCAGGAGGCAGCTGCCATTGCTTTGGATGTATGCAGGATTTTAAGAAGACTTCATGAACAGGAGAAGCCGGTCATTCACAGGGACATCAAACCGTCCAATCTTATGATCAGTACGGAAGGAACAGTATATATCATTGATTTTGACGCTGCGAGGGTATATTCCCAGGAGAAACAAAAAGATACTCAGCTGTTAGGGACAAAACGGTATGCGCCGCCGGAGCAGTACGGGCTTGGTCAGACCGATGTCAGATCAGATCTTTATGCTCTGGGAGTTACTTTGAATGTCATGATGACCGGAACATATCCGGATGAGCAGATTCCAGAAGGTATTATCGGTGATATTATCAGCAGGTGTGTGCGGTGGGATCCGGAAGAACGGTATCAAACAGCGAAGGAATTAGAAAAAGACTTAGAAAAAATCTATATGTCTAAAAATGACCAGAAAAAGGAAAATAATCTGAAAAGGACGGGACAAAGAGCATATGGTATTTTAGGATTTCGATCAAAAGTACCATGGAAAATGGCACTGGCAGTTTTGGGATATTCTTTCCTTGCATTTATATGTCTTAGCATGGAGATTACAGATTCCAACGGAGTGCAGCTTTCCGGGGGACGCCTGTGGCTGGAAAGAGTTTTTGCTTTAGTAATTTTTCTTGTAAGCATATTGTATCTGGGGAATTTTGCACAACTGAGAGAGAAATCCTTTGGAAAATGGAAAGAAAACAGACTGGCATGCTGGGGAATTGCAGCGGTATGTGTGATCGGAATCATTTTTTTTGGTATGGTGTGTCTGCTTTTGACAGAAGCGATCGTCTGGGGTCAGGCCTGAGAAAGAAAAAGAAATTGTACGCTGCCAGCGGAACACGCAAAGCCCTCTTTTTGCAATAATAAGGAAAAAAGGGAAGGAGAAAGATAAATGAAAACTTGGAAACTTGTTTCAGGGATTCTATCAATTGTTCTGTTTGTATTTGTTGCATTTCAGTCTTGTGCTGCAGGAGTGGGGAATGCATTGGCTGAAAATGGAGAATCTGGAGGAAGTGCAGGTTTCATCGTTGCTGTACTGCTTCTTGCAGGAGGAATTGTTTCTATCTGCGCAAGAAAAGGTGGAAGGGGTTTGAATATAGCTCTGATCGTAATCTTTGGAATCGGGGCAGTTGTAGGCTTTACGATGGCAGGCAGTTTCGCGGATCTGAATATTTGGGCAGGATGGTGTTTGATCAATGCAGTGCTCGCAGCTGTTTCAATCGTAAAGCAAAAATAAACATAATCTTTGTAAGGTGGATTTAATTCCGCCTTATTTTTTTGCCTGCATCTGTTATGTGGCTGGAATGAAAAACTTATGGCAATCGTCTGGATTGAATTATATTTTTTGCAATGCTATACTAAGTTGAAAGAAAAGATGATGGAGGGAGTTATGACAAAAGAAGAATTGGCATTGGAGGTCATTGCCCGGTTAAAGAATGAATATCCGGATGCAGGATGTACTTTAGATTACAACGAAGCATGGAAACTACTTGTGAGTGTAAGGCTGGCAGCGCAGTGTACGGATGCCAGAGTGAATGTGGTAGTGAAAGATTTATATGCGAAATACCCTGATGTGGAATCTCTGGCAGCTGCAGATGCAGCGGATATTGAAGAAATCATACGTCCCTGCGGTCTTGGAAAAAGCAAAGCCAGAGATATCAGTAAATGTATGAAAGTTTTGCGGGATGAGTATGACGGCAAAATTCCTACGGATTTTAAATCGCTGCTGAAGCTGCCAGGAGTAGGAAGAAAAAGCGCCAACCTTATTATGGGTGATGTGTTTGGAGAGCCGGCTATCGTAACAGATACCCACTGCATCCGTCTGGTGAACCGCATCGGACTGGTGGATGGAATCAAAGATCCGAAAAAAGTAGAGATGGCTTTGTGGGAGATCATTCCGCCGGAAGAAGGAAGTGATTTCTGCCATCGGTTGGTTTACCATGGAAGAGATGTTTGTACTGCAAGGACAAAACCTCATTGTGATCAATGCTGTCTCGATGATATCTGCGCACATATCATTTAAAATGTGGAGAAAATACAAGATGGTAGAAAAGGTTGTGGATCATTTTAATTTGGAACAGATCTGTGATTCTGGACAATGCTTCCGAATGAAGAAAAAATCAGGAAATCTATATGAGGTCATTGCAGGAGACCGCTATCTGGCAATAAGACAAAATGGGAATCGGGTAAGTTTTGATTGTACACAAGAAGAGTATGAAGAATTTTGGAAACGATACTTTGACTTGGAAACGGATTACAAAAAGTTTATACATAGGATTGACTGCAGTGATTCATATCTGATCGAAGCGGCAGGATTCGGATCCGGTATTCGGATTTTAAGGCAGGATTTATGGGAAATGATAGTTTCCTTTTTGATTTCTCAGCAGAATAATATCCAAAGAATCCGTCGATGCATTGAAAACTTATGCGAAACCTATGGAGAAAAAAAGCAAAATAAAGCCGGATATTCCTACTATGCTTTTCCGAAGCCAGAGGCATTGGCAGGTCTGGGTGAAGATGATTTGAAGGAATGTAATTTAGGATACCGCAGCAAATATGTGGTGCGTACGGCCAAAATGGCAGCAGATACAGAGGTGGATCTTCAAAAGATAGAACAAAGTACCTATCCTAAGGCAAAAGAAGAACTAATGAAATTTTACGGCGTCGGAAGCAAGGTTGCTGACTGTATTTGTCTGTTTGCTCTCCGTCAGATGGAGGCTTTTCCTGTGGATACACATATTAGTCAGGCGCTGAGGGAACATTATCCAAATGGTTTTCCAATGGAACACTATCCAGGCTTTCAGGGGATTCTGCAGCAGTATATTTTTTATTATGAGCTGATGGGCAAAAAAACAAAAGAGCAATAAAAAAATCACCTGTTATGGGAAAATTCCCGGCAGGTGATTTTCTATTTTGAAAAGAGAGGATTAAAAAATATATGAAAAACTATGGTTTAAGTATACGCAGAAGCTGCGGTTCAATCAATATACAGAATATAAACAATTATAAACGATTTCTAAAAATGTTTAACGAAATCTTATAAAATATGGAAGAAGGTTCATGAAGAATTTACAATCATGAAAAGAATCTGCCGGATGAGGGTAGACGGCAGAGAAAAAGTATGGAATAATAAGCCAGATATAACAAGGAGTTTAGAAGGAGTACGTGCAGCCAAGTATGGATGAGTATGAAAAGGAATTAATGAACGTTCTGCCGGGACTGAATGAAAATCTGCCGCAGGCATTCTGGCGTCTGGCGGAAGTCTTCAGAAACCAGGTGTTTGAGTTGTGTACAGTTGACAGAGATGGGGAAACATTGGAATATTATGTTCCCTACATGATGAATGATGCTGTGGAAAGTTACTTTAAGATAGAAGGATGTCATATGACGGGCATCTATCAGGCAGGAGAAACAGGAAATATAAGAGGAGAGCTGATTACAGAAGAGGATGGGTATGCGCTGATTGTGCGTCAGGCGGAAGGAAATGTATTTACTTTATGGTTTTCGGATATCCGCTGGGAGATGCGTCTTTATCAATATCATACAGTTGGCCATTTCTGGAGAAAGGGTCAGGAGCAGTGGCGCCAGCTGGTTTATATGGCAGGAACACTTCACGATAAATATGAATATTTGGGAGACGAAGCGTGCAGTGAAAAAGAGAAAGCTCTCTTTCATCTGATTGAATTTGGGCCTTTCCGCAGATGGTCTCCCATTCATGAGGATCTGGAAGAAAAATATCCGCCGACATATGAAGGAATCGACTGTATGCGCCAGATGGCAAGAGAAGCGGGAGACTGGAAATTTGAATGTATGATTCGTCTATATAAGAAATTTCCGTTTCGATGGCTGGAGGCGTGGCTGAGCCGAAGGCTCAAAAAACCAGCCAGAGAAGCTTTGTACCAGGTGATTTATGAAAAAATCAGACAAGCTTCTTGTGAATATCCGGTCCGACGGTATCAAAAGGAAGAACAGCATCGGGTAGACGAATACAGGCAGGAAGCGGATGCATTTCTTAAAAGCAAAGGATTTCAGGGGACATATCCGGAATACCAAAAGGAAAACATCTGGATTCAGGCAGCGGAAGAGCATCCCTTTACAATCCTGGAATCTTCAGATTATGTTTTTCGTATTCATTTTATGATATCAGAGAGCAAGAAAGGAAGCTGTAAGAGAAACGGCGGGTTCTTTCAGGGAAGGACAAGACGGGGACATGTAGAAGAATTCAAAGGGACGCAGATGTTATAACGAAAATGGCAGAGCAGAATTGCCCCATCTAATTGACAAGGAAATATCAATAAGGTAAGATGAAATAGTACATTATGTTGTAAAATGAAGCGACAGGTTTTGGAGACAAGCGATGCGACAAGGAAGCGTGCAGATGACGGCTTGCAGAGATGCTTGATCCGGAACTTGTTTTTTTATTGTTTCAGGGATTTTGAACTTCTGAAAATAAAGTGCTCTGCAATGTAAAAGGATAAACGGAGGAAGAATCATGTTGAAAATCAAGAATTATGTAAAGGCGGAAAGCCTTGAACAGGCATATGAGCTCAATCAGAAGAAGAGCACCTGTATTCTTGGAGGAATGTTATGGCTGAAAATGAGCAGCCGGACGTTTCAGACGGTCGTGGATCTGTCAGCGCTTGGACTGGATCAGATTGAGGAAACAGAAGATGAATTTTCTATCGGAGCAATGGTGACATTAAGACAGATGGAGAAACATGAAGGGCTGAATCGGTTTTCTGACAATGCGGCTTGTGAGAGTGTGAAAAGCATTGTCGGAGTTCAGTTCCGAAATTTAGCAACGGTTGGAGGAAGTATTTTTGGACGGTTTGGCTTCTCAGATGTTCTGACCTTCTTTCTTGCTCTGGATACTTATGTGGAATTATATCATGGAGGAATCATTCCTTTGGAGCAGTTTGCAAAACAGCCATATGACAGGGATATTTTGATTCGGCTGATCGTGAAAAAGACAAAGACAGACTGTGTGTATCTGTCATACAGAAATACAAAAACAGATTTTCCGGTTGTCACCTGTGCCATATCCTCTCTGGATGGAAGAGGATACGCAGTGATTGGCGCAAGACCGGGAAGAGCGAATAGAGCAGAACTGCCGGATGCGTGGCAGGAGATGATCACTCAGGAAGAAGACAGGAAAAAGCTGGCAGAGCAGATTGCGGCTCAGATGACCTTCGGAAGCAATATGAGGGCATCCGCACAGTACAGGGAGCATCTGGCGAAGGTTCTTCTGAAACGGGGATTGAAACAGCTGGCGGAAGAAAGGAGCGCAAACTAAGATGAAGATTACGCTTACATTAAATGGGAAGAAAACAGAGGGGGAAATCAGTCCGGATATGCTGCTGATTGATTTTGTCAGACAGCAGGGATGCAGCAGTGTGAAAAGAGGCTGTGAGACAGCCAACTGCGGACTTTGTACAGTGTTTATGGATGATCAGCCCGTTCTTTCCTGTTCTGTTCTGGCGGCGAGAGCCGATGGACACCGGATTGATACTCTGGAAGGACTCCAGGAAGAAGCAGAAGAATTTGGAGCTTTTATTGCCGGTCAGGGTGCGGAACAATGTGGATTTTGCAACCCAGGAATGATCATGAATGCGATTGCGTTATTCCGGGAAATTCCGGAGCCTTCTGTAGAAGAAATCCAGGAATACCTGGCAGGCAATCTGTGCCGCTGTTCCGGATATGAAGGACAGCTGAGAGGAATTTTGGACTTTATGGAATACAGAAAGAACGGAGGTGCGCAATGAAAACGGTAAATCAGCCGGTGATGAAAAAAGATGCCATGGCGCTGGTAACAGGAAAGCCTGTCTTTATGGATGATAAGGTGCCGAAGGATTGTCTCATTGTGAAAGTGCTGCGCAGTCCTCATGCCAATGCGGAAATTACCTCAATCGTGACAAAGTTTGCGGAAAAAGTACCAGGGGTAGAAGCAATTTACACATGGGAAGATGTTCCAAACCAGCGTTTTACCATGGCGGGGCAGACCTATCCGGAAGCAAGTCCGTATGACCGTTTGATTCTGGACCGTCATGTACGGTATGTGGGAGATCCGGTTGCCATCGTGGCAGGGAAAGATGAGGCATGTGTTGATCAGGCTTTAAAAATGCTGCGGGTAGAATATAAGGTGCTTCCGGCAATCTTAGATCTTCACAAGGCAAAAGATCAGCTTCCGCTCATTCATCCGGAAGATAATTGGAAGGCATTATGTCAGGTTGGAGCGGACAATAAGAGAAATTTGTGTGCAAGTGGTGAATCCCACGATGGAGATGTGGATAAAGTTCTGGCAGACTGCGATGTGGTCGTAGACCATGTATACCATACCAAAGCCAATCAGCAGGCCATGATGGAAACTTTTCGGACTTATTGTTATATGGATGAATATGGAAGACTCAATGTCTTAAGTTCTACACAGATCGTGTTCCATGTAAGAAGAATCTTATCCAATGCTCTTGGAATTCCGAAATCCAAGATTCGTGTGTCAAAGCCAAGAATCGGAGGCGGATTTGGAGCAAAGCAAAGCGTTGTTTCTGAAGTTTTTCCTGCCTTTGTTACATGGAAGACAGGCAAGCCTTCTAAGATGATTTTTACCAGGGAAGAATCCCAGATTGCTTCAAGTCCGCGCCATGAAATGGAAGTCCATGTAAAAGTCGGAGCAAATAAGGACGGCAGAATCCGCGCTATAGATCTGTATACGCTCTCTAATACCGGAGCTTATGGAGAACATGGACCGACAACGGTAGGATTGTCTGGACACAAATCTATCCCTCTGTATGGAACACCGGAGGCTCACAGGTTTGCTTATGATGTAGTATATACGAATACTATGTCTGCAGGTGCTTACCGGGGATATGGAGCAACCCAGGGAATTTTCGCTGTGGAATCTGCAGTCAATGAGCTGTCTGCAAAACTGGGAATTGATCCGGTGCGTATGCGAGAAATCAATATGGTTCGGGAAGGACAGGTTATGCCGGCGTACTATGGAGAAAAAACTGAAAGCTGTGCTTTGGACCGCTGTGTAGAACGAGCCAGACAGATGATTGGATGGGATGAAAAATATCCATGCAAAGACATGGGAAACGGCAAAGTAAGAAGTGTCGGGATGGCCATGGCAATGCAGGGATCCGGAATTTCCGGTGTTGACGTAGGATCTGCTACGATTAAGTTAAATGAAGATGGAATTTATACACTTTTGATCGGAGCTGCTGATATGGGAACAGGATGTGATACAACACTGGCTCAGATTGCAGCAGAATGTCTGAACTGTGATCTGGATGATATCACAGTAGTAGGGGCGGATACAGATACTTCACCATATGATTCAGGATCTTATGCTTCCAGTACAGCGTATGTGACCGGAAAAGCTGTGGAAAAAGCCTGCCGGAAACTGGAAAGCCGGATCATTCATCAGGGAGCAAAAATGCTGGAACTGCCGGAAGAGGAATTGTCGTTTGACGGAAAATATGTCTGTCATGAAGGACTGGGGAGAAAAGTTTCTCTGCAGGAAATTGGAACAGCATCTATGTGCGGAAATCCCGATGCACTGCAGGTAACAGAAAGCAACAGTCAGAAAAAATCACCGCCGCCGTTTATGGCCGGTATGGTGGAAATTGAACTCGATAAAGAAACCGGACATGTGGAAATCATAGACTATGCAGCAGTTGTGGACTGCGGAACCCCGCTGAATCCAAATCTTGCCAGAGTGCAGACAGAAGGCGGCATTGTTCAGGGAATCGGAATGGCATTGTATGAAGATATTTTGTATACAGATAAAGGACAAATGAAAAATAACTCATTTATGCAGTATAAGATTCCGACCCGGATGGATATGGGAAGGATTCGGGTGGAATTCGAAAGCAGTTATGAAGAGACAGGACCATTTGGTGCAAAATCCATTGGAGAGATTGTAATCAATACGCCTTCTCCGGCACTGGCTCACGCAATTTATAATGCAACAGGCATCTGGTTCCGCGAACTTCCGATCACCAGTGAAAAAATTGCCATGGGACTTTTGGAAAAAGAATGAAATTAAGGATTGTATATATGGCAGGCGGCAACAGCAGGCGCTTTGGAACGAATAAGCTGATGCAGCCGCTGGATGGCATTTTCCTGTATCGTCATTTGTTGAATCGTCTGATCAGGATATGCAGCAGGCATGCGCAGTGGGATTTGAATGTGGTGACCCAGTATCCGGAGATTAAGCAGGATCTTTGGAAAGAACCTGTCACGGTTCGTTTCTGCAGTAAAACCAGGCTGGGTGCTTCCTGGTCGGTAAAGGCCGGAATGGAAGGAATAACAGATGAAGGAGCATGTGTGTTTTTTGTGGCAGATCAGCCGTTTCTTCGGGAGGAGTCGGCGGAAGGATTTCTGATGGAAATGGAAAAACGACAGGCTCGGCTTGGCTGTGCGGCTTATGAAAATCAGGCAGGAAATCCTGTCTGGTTCCACAGGCTGTATTTTAAAGAATTAAAACAGCTGAAAGGAGATCAGGGCGGAAGGAAGATATTGAGAAAATATCCGGAAGAAGTTATTTTTTATCAGATAGAAGAGGCCAGGGAATTAGAGGATATCGATTATCTGGAAGATATGCCGTGAAAGGTTGCAATTCAAGAGGAAAGCAAGTAAAATATAATTTAAAAATACGAAAGAGTGTGGAGGCTGTGGGATGCAGTTATTAAAAGACAGAATCCGTAAGGATGGAAAAGTAAAAGAAGGAAATGTATTAAAGGTAGACAGTTTTTTAAACCATCAGATGGATGTAAAGCTGTTTCGTGAAATCGGGAAGGAATTTAAAAGGAGATTTGAGGGAGAGGAGATCAACAAGATTCTGACGATCGAAGCGTCAGGGATTGGGATTGCCTGCATCGCGGCAGAGGTGTTTGATGTACCGGTGGTTTTCGCGAAAAAAACTCAGACAAAGAATATTGCAGGAGACGTGTATACAACGAAGGTTGAGTCATTTACGCATGGACGAGTATATGACATTATCGTTGCGAAAGAATTCCTCGGAGAAGGTGATAAAGTTCTTCTGATCGATGATTTTATGGCCAATGGAAAGGCATTGGAAGGATTAGCTCAGCTGGTAGAAGACTCTGGAGCAGAATTAGTCGGAGCGGGAATCGTAATCGAAAAAGGATTCCAGCCGGGAGGAGATATCCTGCGCAAGAGAACTCATCTGGAATCTCTGGCAATCGTGGAAAGCATGGATGAAAAGACCGGAGAGATTGTATTTCGGGATGACAAATAGAATATGAAGCAATAAGAATAGGAGCCGTCAGAAACATCTGTTTCTGGCGGCTGTTTTTATGTCGTATGAAAGAAACATTTGATGCATTGACTTTTTTTCTGACAGAGTGTATTCTTTTTAGTCGGCGTCATCTATTTTATATGACGAAAAATCAAAAGATAAAATGGAGAAAGAAAGATATGAAGAATGAAAAAATACATAATAAATGGGTCATTCTTGGAACTGTACTGATCATGACGGTCATGGGAACTCTGGACAGCAGTATCTGTAATGTAGCTTTGCCGGTGATCCAGGAAGAAATGAAGGTTTCCATGGCAGGCATCGAATGGGTGACCAGTATTTATCTGATTGTCACGATCGCAACGATATTGATCTGTGGAAAGATGGGAGATATCTATGGAAAGGTAAAGGTGTTTCAGACGGGAGTTATTTTATTTACCTTAGGATCCCTGCTGTGCAGTCTGTCTCACAGTCTTGGCATGCTGATCCTTTCCAGAGTGGTTCAGGCCTTGGGGCAATCCGCGGCGTTAGCAAATAATCAGGGAATCATCACGGAGACATTTCCGGGACAGCAGAGGGGAAGAGCGCTGGGAATGGTAGCAAGTTCAGTCGCTCTGGGCACCATGCTGGGACCGACCATCGGAGGGGCAATTTTAAGTTTTCTGCCGTGGAATTTCATTTTTATCATTAATGTGCCAATTGGAATTTTGTCGTTTGTTCTGGGTGTTTTTACTTTGCCAAGAAGAAAACCGGCATCTGATGAGAAATTAGAGATTTCATCTTGTATTTTTATGATTCTGAGTATGTTTTTGATTTTTTCAGCGTTGATTTTAATGCAGACACGGACAAACGGATGGACTATCGGAATGCTTGCGGCAGGAATGGCAATGCTTATCCTATTTTTGACTTGGCAGACTCGAAGCAGATATCCTCTGATTCCAATGTATTTGTTTAAAAATAAATGGTTTACATTGAATATTGCAGCTCTGGTTTTGATTTTTATTGCAATCGGAACGAATAACATGATTCTTCCGTTTTATTTCCAGGATGCCAGAGGATTTTCACCGGGACTGGCAGGTATGCTTATGACTGTGATTTCCGTGGCAATGATGATTGTAGGTCCGATTTCCGGAGCGTGGTCTGATAAGATTGGATGTGAGCGCCCAACGCTGATTGGCCTGATATTATTCTGTACGGCGCATATTATTGTATCCATGTGGAAAATAACCACACCTTTGTGGCTGATCGTATCAACGCTGCTGCTGAATGGAATTGGAAATGGTTTGTTCCAGTCACCGAATAATTCTCTGATCATGGGAAGTGTTGAACGAAAAGAATATGGTTTTGCCGGAAGTCTGTCCGGGCTGGGAAGATATATGGGAATGGTAATTGGAATTACATTCTCTACTTCTTTGCTGTATCATCAAATGAGTGTTAAGGCGGGAAGAAAGGTAGTCAGCTATGTGGAAGGCCGTCCAGATCTGTTCCTTTTTGGAATGAGAGCAGTTTACATAGGCATTGCGCTGATTTTGTTTGCGGGAGTAATCTTGACTTTGAGCAGGTATTTTCATAGAAAATCGGATAAATTTTAGTTGACTTTTTAAAAATATTTATGATAAAACAATGATGTTGTGTTGCAGAAAATGCGTAAGTCCAAACATGGGCTTGCGCATTTTTTTATTTATAATTTTTAAAAAGGAGTGATTTTTGATGAAGCAATCAGCACATGGAACAGGTATGACAGTAAGTATCTTGTCGTTGTCTTTGCTGACCGTTATGGCAGGTGCAGCTGTGGCTCCCGCATTGAGTGTGATTCAGGCGCACTTTTCGAACAGCAGTCAGTTATTTGTTCAGATGATCATCAGTGTACCGGCATTGTTTATTGTCGTTACAAATTTTATTTTTCCAAAACTGTGTGAAATTTTTGGCGCAAAGACGCTGGTGTTAATCGGATTATTGTTTTATACGGTTGGAGGATGCGCTGCGGGATTGTTTGACAACATTTTTGCAGTATTAATTATGCGTGTTTTTGTAGGAATTGGTGTAGGAATCTTAATGCCGATGTCAACGGGACTGCTTTCTTTTTATTTTAGTCCGGAAAAACAGGCAGGCTTAATGGGATATTCTTCCGCTATGAACCAGATGGGAGGGGTCATTGCTACTTTGTTATCTGGGATACTTGCAAATATCAGCTGGCGTGTCAGCTTTTTGGTATATTTGATGGGACTGATCAGCCTTATACTCTGTTTGATCAGCCTGCCAAATGACAAGATCACGCAGGAAAAACATGCAGGAGAGGAAAGTACGAAGAAAGGAACGGCAGGAGTTTTTCGTGCCAATATTATATATATTGTGGCAATGTTTCTGCTGATGTCTATATTCTTTATTTATCCGGCGAATTTTGCAATGGAAACAGCAGCTGAAGGAATCATTCCGCAAAATTATATTGCAGTAATTATGGCGTCTATGGACTTTATCGCATTTTTAGGAGGACTGCTGTTTGTAAGCGCAAAGAAGGTACTTGGTCCAAATACGAAATTCCTCGCTCCGGTTTGCTTTCTGGCAGGATATCTGCTGTTGGCAGTAGCAGGCGGCTGGGCTGGTACATTAATTGGATCAGTATTCATTGGATTTGCCAATGGTGCAGGGATTCCGTTTATTATGACAGAAGCATCTATAAAGGCGGGCAAGGCAGCAGCGACAACGGTTATGCCGTTCATCTCAGCGGCTCTGTATCTGGCTCAGTTTGTTTCCCCAGTCTTAATGTCGCTTGTAAGGATGCTTTCTGGTGAGGGTATATTGCATCTGCCGTATTGGTTTGCCGTTGTACTGGCCGTTTTGTTTGTATTGTGGTCTTTTCTGATAACAGCAGAAAAAGTGGAAAATAAAAAATGAAATCACTGGATTCGACTTGTTTCTTTTTTTATGATATGATGATGCAGATATCATCACAGATCAGAAGGGGGTGTTTTTTGTGGGAAACATGTCGGAGGACAGACAGGACCAGAAGAAAAGAATACCATCAAAATATATATGTACAGCCCTGCTGGCTCATGTTGACGCCGGCAAGACAACCCTGTCTGAAGGGATTTTATATAAGACGGGATGTATCCGTAAATTAGGACGAGTGGACCACGGAGATGCATATTTTGATACGGATATGCAGGAGAGAGCCAGGGGCATTACGATATTTTCTAAACAGGCAGTCTTTTCTTTGGGAGAGATGGAAGTTACCCTTGTAGACACTCCGGGGCATGTGGATTTTTCGGCGGAAATGGAACGGACTCTGCAAATCCTGGATTACGCGGTTCTTGTGATCAGCGGGGCAGACGGCGTTCAGAGCCACACCAGAACCCTGTGGAAATTGTTTGCAAGATATGAAATTCCAGTGTTTCTTTTTATCAACAAGATGGATCAGGCGGGAACAGATCGGGAAGCATTGATGGAAGAATTGAAGGAACAGCTGTCAGAAGGATGTATTGATTTTAGAGAAGAAGGAAGCGATGAATTCTATGAAGCTATTGCTCTGCAGAAAGAAGAACTTCTGGAAGAATTTTTGGAGAAGGAATGTATTTCAAAACAAGAAATTCAGCAGGCAGTTGCGCAGAGAGATGTGTTTCCGTGCTTCTTCGGATCAGCGCTTAAATTAGACGGAGTAGATGAGTTATTAAAAGGAATTGAAACGTATGCCATGGCTCCTCAGTATCCAGAGGAGTTTGGAGCCAGAGTTTTTAAAATATCCAGGGATGAACGTGGAAACCGGCTGACGCATTTAAAGATTACGGGAGGTTCTCTAAAAGTAAAGGATATAATTCCAGGAAAAGAAAAAGAAGAAAAGATCAATCAAATCCGCATTTACTCAGGGGAGAAGTATGAGGTGATAGATGAAGCGGAGGCCGGCATAGTCTGCGCAGTCACTGGTTTGACAGATACCAGACCAGGACAGGGACTTGGATTTGAAAAAGACGGAGAGGGGCCTGTGCTGGAACCGGTACTGACCTATCAGATGATCTTGCCCAAAGACTGCAGTGTTCGTACATTTTTGCCGAAACTTTATCAGCTGATGGAAGAGGAACCGCAGCTTCATGTCATCTGGAATGAGGAACTGCAGGAAATCCAGGTGCAGCTGATGGGAGAAGTACAGATTGAAATATTAAAGAAGATTATTTTGGATCGATTTGATACAGAAGTAGAATTTGGAACCGGGAATATTCTATATAGGGAAACAATTGAAGACCGGGTAGAAGGTGTGGGGCATTTTGAACCGCTGCGCCATTATGCAGAAGTTCACCTGATCTTGGAGCCGGGACCAAGGGGAAGCGGAATGACGTTTGAAAGCGCCTGCAGTGAAGATAATCTGGACCGCAACTGGCAGAGGCTGATTCTCACTCATTTGTATGAGAAAGAGCACCGAGGGGTTCTGACAGGAGCACCGCTTACAGATATGAAGATAACTTTGGCAGCAGGAAAAGCCCATCCAAAGCATACAGAGGGAGGAGATTTCCGAGAGGCAACTTACCGAGCCGTCAGGCAGGGACTGATGCAGGCAAAATTAATTCTTCTGGAACCTTATTATGAGTTTCAGCTGGAAGTGCCTCAGTCCATGGTAGGAAGAGCAATGACAGATTTGGAAAAGATGCATGCTCAATTTGAGCCTCCAGTCATAGAAGGAGATCTTTCTGTATTAGAAGGAATTGCCCCGGCGGCGTATATGCAGGATTACCAGCGGGAGGTCATTGCGTACACAAAAGGACAGGGAAAGCTGTTCTGCTCATTTCATGGATATGAACCATGTCAGAATTCAGACGAGGTGATAGAAGCAGCCGGATATGATCCGGAGCGGGATACCGCAAATCCTTCAGGCTCTGTATTCTGCTCTCATGGGGCTGGGTTTCATGTTCCATGGGATCAGGTAAAAGATCATATGCATCTGCCAAGCGCTTTGGAACGCCCGAAGGAAGAGGCGGGGGAAGACGATGAACTGCTGCAGCGCCGAGCGTATATTGAAGAGGAATGGATTGATACAGAAGAAGTAGACCGTATTCTTAGTGAGACATTCCACGCCAATCAAAGCCGGAAAAATAAATGGAAGAAGAAAAAAACGACGAGACTGGCAGAAGATTATAAGGCATCGGCAGCAAGAGCTTCTGTAAAGAGGGATCCTTCCAGAAAATACCTTCTGGTAGACGGATATAATATTATCTATGCATGGGAGGATCTGAAGGAACTTTCAGAAGAAAATCTAGATGCTGCCCGTGGGAAATTGATGGATCTTTTATGCAATTATCAAGCGTTAAAGAAGAGTGAGCTGATTGTTGTATTTGATGCTTACCGGGTAAAAGGCCATGATACAGAAGTGTCAGACTATCAGAATATTCATGTGGTATTCACGAAGGAAGCAGAAACCGCAGATCAGTATATTGAAAAATTTGCTCATGAACATGGAAGGAAGTATGATGTGACAGTGGCAACATCAGATGGCCTGGAACAGATTATCATCCGAGGACAGGGATGTAAACTTTTGTCAGCAAGAGAACTAAGAGAAGATATGAAACTGGAATCTCAGAAACTGCGGGAAGAATATCTGTCCCGCCAGGAAACGCAGAAAAATTATCTGATGGATGGGATTAGCCGGGAAAAGCTTGAAAAAATAGAAAAAGAAACAAGATAAATAGTGATATGATAAAAACTGAGAGAAGAAAATATATGTTATAATAAAAAGGCTTGGAAATTTGTTTTCCGAGCCTTTGCAGTATAAAATGAAAGATCCAGTGACAGGAGATGTGTTTATGGGGAAAATTCAGTTATCAGGGGCAGATAATGCCAGAGATCTGGGAGGTATGAAGACTTTAGACGGTGCGGTTATCCAAAACGGATATTTAATCCGGAGCAACCGGCTTTCCAGAATTACAAAAAGAGATATCCAGATTCTCAAGGACCAGTACCATCTGCAAAAGATCATTGATCTGAGAACGCCGATGGAGGCAGAGCAGGAAGAAGATAAGGAAATTGCAGGAGCGGTTTATCTAAATATTCCATTTTTTGTAGAGTCTATGGTAGGAATCAGTCATGAAAGAGGAAACCGCCATAAGATAGGACATATAGAAAATATCCCGAAGATGGAAGATTTGTATGTAATGATTGTGGAGAATCCCTTCTGCCAAAAACAGATGGAGAAAGCACTTCGTCAGATTATGGAAACAGAAGACGGAGCCGTTTTGTGGCACTGTACAGAAGGAAAAGACAGATGCGGACTGCTGTCTGCCATGACATTATTTCTGCTTGGTGTATCAGAACAGGATGTGATGGAAGATTATCTAAAAACAAATACTTCTGCGGCAACACGGATTGACAAGATGTATCAGAAGTGGAGAAAGCTTGGAATTTCAAAGGGGAGAGCAGAAGGCATGCTGGGACTGTTTATGGCAAAAGAAGAGTACATGCAGGCAGCCCTTGATTTTGTAAAACGAACGTATGGATCTGTAGATTTGTTCCTAAAAGATGCTATGGAAATTTCAGATGATGAGAGAGAAAGTTTTCGCGAAAAAGTTTTAAGATAAAAGGAAGGAAACATCAGATGAAAAAGAAGAAAATTGTAATGTTTGGAGATTCCCTGACGGATTATTTCCCGATGGAGAAACTGTCTGATATAGATGCGGAATTTATTAACAGTGGGACAGCAGGAGATACGGTTCCGGAGATGAAGGCAAGAGTTCGTTATGATGTGATCGATTATCATCCGGATATTGTGATCATGCAGGGAGGCGCCAATGATTTTCAGATGTCGCTGTATCGTGGGAGTAAGGTGGTTGCCGGACAGCTTGCGGATCTTGGAGACAGGATTCGGGAAGAAGCTGAAGGAGTAAAGATATACATAGAATCTCTGTATCCGGCATACACAAAGAGAATCGGGAATATGCCGTCCTGGGCAAAGGAAAAAAGCAATGACGAAATCTGTCGGATTAACGAAGAAATCCAGCGCCAGTGCAGAGAGAGAGGGATGGAATATGTGGATATGTATTCCAGGCTGGCTGGAGAAGACGGAGAACTGCCTCTTGAGTATACGATAGATGGGATTCATTTGACGGATGCCGCCTATGAAATTGTAAGTCATTGTCTGCATCAGTTGCTGGAACCGGTTTTGATATAGCCCAATATGCAAAACAAAAGAACCAGGGATTTTTTTGAGAATACTATACGTAAAAGAGAAGAAGAAAAGGTGTATGTGCAGGCAAAGTATTTTGACGAAATATAGATTAGATGATCAGGTAAGAAACCTTATTTTTGTAAAGTACAAAGGGAATGCTTGTGCAAATATTCTATTGTATGAAAAAGAGGGACTACTTTGGAAAACTGTGTGGTCAGGAGAAGGGTATGTAGGAAGGAACGGAATCGGGAAACAAAAAGAAGGAGATGGGAAAACCCCATCCGGTATTTATACGGTGCTTCAGGCGTTTGGAATCTGCCCGGATCCAGGATCCAGGATTCCATATCTTCAGATTACTGAAAATCATTACTGGTGTACAAAGGGGAAGTATTACAATCGTCTGATAGATCAGAACAGGTGCCCTCTGAAATGTGCTGGGGAGCATTTGATAGAATATAAAGATCTCTATGACTATGGCTTGTTTTTAGATTACAACAAAGAATGCAGACAGGGCAGGGGATCAGCAATCTTTATGCACTGTAAGGGAGAAAGGAACAGTACAGCCGGGTGCATTGCAGTACCAAAGAGACACATGAAAAAAATAATAAAGAGGATTGAGAAAAATACAAAGATTTGTATTTATTAAGTGAGTATTAAAATTCGGATCCAGGAAAATTTGATGCAAGTGTGTATAAAATTTTTCCTGGATCCGAATTTTTTTTAACAAGATGATAAAAATCTTTTCCATAAATCGGAAAGGTATTTATATTGAGGGAACATTTTACGGAATTTATACTTAAGACATAAAGAAAAGCGGAAACCTGATACAGAAAGGAGAAACAAGCAGTGCTAAATCAAAAAAAGAACGACATGAAAAAAGAGGTTGTATATTATGCCAAGCTTATGGACGAAAAAGGATTAGTGAACACATTAGAAGGTAATTTATCTGTTTTTGACCGAAAGAGTGGGGAGCTGTATATTACACCTTCAGGAATGAGAAAACGATTTTTAAATGAAGACATGATTGCAGTCATGAAAGATGGAGAGCAAGTTGAGGGAAGCATGAAAAGATCCAGCGAATATCTGCTGCATGAGGCTGCATTGAAGGCCAGACCGGATTGTAACGCAGTTGCACATTTACATGCCCCATATTTAACAGCCTATGCTTATTGCGGAAAGGATATTTCTTTGAAATGTTCTACAACATTTGCGCTGGTATATGGAGAAAAAATTCCGTGTCTTCCTTATGGAGAGGCTGGCACAGTACATATCGCAGATGGGATAGAAGATGTAATTCAGCATCATGATCTCGTCTTGTTAGGCAATCATGGAGTTGTTGCGGTAGGAAAGACACTGGAAGATGCAGTAAAGATTATAGAAGCAGCAGAAGAAGTACTGAAAATATATCATATTACAAAGGGAATCGGAGATGTGAAAAATATTCCTGAAGATAAGTGGAATTCACTGATTGAAAATCACCCAGGAAGCATAAAAAATCGTAATAAGTAAAGGAGAAAAAAATGAAAGCAGCGTTAATGTATGGACCAGGAGATATACGAGTAGAAGAGATTGAGAAACCGAAATGCCCAGAAGGTGGATTCATATTAAAAGTAATGGCAATTGGACTTTGTGGCTCTGATATTAGAAATTTGACAACAGACTCCAGAAATGGACAGTATCCGCATATTTACGGGCATGAGATTGTAGGAATTGTAGATGAGGTGTCAGAAACATGCATGGAATATAAAAAAGGTGAGAGACTGTATATTTATCCGGTTGATCACTGCATGAAATGCGAGGCCTGTCGATCAGGACATAGTGAAATGTGTGAGAACGGAGGAAATTATACAAACCGTCAGGGAGGTTTTGCAGATTACGTACCAGTGACAAAAACACAGGTAGAAAGGGACTCTATTTATCGGATTCCAGAGGGAGTCAGTATGGAGAGAGCTTCCTTGGGAGAACCATTATCCTCTGTGTATGCCTGCCAGGAGAACATTGGAGTTGGATTTGGAGATGTAGTGGTTATTATTGGAGCGGGTCCGATTGGATGTTTCCATGCAAAATTAGCGAAATTAAGGGGAGCAAAAACAGTCATAATGATTGAAATCAATGACAACAGATTGGAAGAAACAAAACAGTTTGGGGTGGATTATACGATTAATAGTCAAAAGATGGATCCGATTAAAGAAGTAGAAAGAATTACTGGAGGAAAAGGTGCCGACAAAGTAATTTCTGCCAATCCATCAACTCAGGCACAGCAGCAGGCGATTTTTATGGCCAAGAAAAATGGAATTGTTGTATTTTTTGGGGGAGTAGCAAAAGGGGCAATGACAGAGTTAGATACCAATCATATACATTATAATGGACTTTGGATTTATGGGCACTATGGAGCAAATAGTATTCAGGTTCAGAAATCTTTTGAACTTGCAATATCTGATGAATTTGAGGCAGATAAATTTATTACACATAAACTGCCGCTTAGTAAGATTAATGAAGGAATCAAACTGACCAGAACAGGAGAAGCAATTAAAGTAGTATTGCTGCCAAATGAAGAAGAATAGGAGGAAATTAATATGGCGAAGGGACAGCTGACAATTTTAGTGGCATGTGGAAGTGGCGTTGCAACATCTACAGTAGCGCAGGAATCTGTAAAAGATATTTGTAAGGAAGCAGGCATTCCAGCCAAAATCATTAAATGTACCATGTCTGAGATTCAGTCCAAGCAGGATGATGTTGATGTTATTATGGTAACAACAAATTATCGAAAGCCAGTGAAGAAACCATTGATTAAAGTTTTTGGACTAATTTCTGGAATTGGAATGGATAAGATTAAAGAAGATATTGTAAAAACATGTAAGGAATTATTAGAAGAATAGATTGCAGATGAGAGGAGAATTTTATGGATACTTTATTATCTATTACTCAAACAATCATTAATATGGGCGCGACTGCACTGCTTCCATTTATCATTTTGATTCTTGGCGTAATTTTTGGGATGAAAATTGGTCCTGCATTAAAGGCCGGACTCTTTGTAGGAATTGGATTTTCAGGTTTAAATTTAGTGGTAGGACTGTTAACAGAAACAATTCAGCCAATTTCTGATTACTATTCTAAGATGGGAAAAGGCTTTACAACACTTGATTTAGGCTTTGCAGCATCTGGGGCGGCATCTTGGACGGTACCTTTTGCGCCGATTGCCGTACCGTTGATTATCATAGCGAATTTTATCCTAATTCTTGTTTTTAAGAGAAAAGTATTAAATGTTGATATTTGGAATTATATCCATTTTCTCATCCCAGGTGCGCTGACTTATGGATTATTTGGAAGTGTTGCACTTGGAATTATTGTAACCGTTGTGTGTTCTATTATTTCTGTTTTAGTAGCGGAGATTATTGCTCCAAAATGGCAGGATTACTTTGGATTAGACGGAACGACATGTAGTACGTTTTCCTTTATTACATTCATGTACCCTCTCTCATGGGTAGTAAATAAAATCATTGATAAGATTCCTGGATTGAAAGATGCAGATTTGGATATGGATTGGATGGAAAGCAAATTGGGAGTTTTCGGAGAATCCTGTTTTGTAGGTCTGATTGTTGGAGTTTTTCTGGGAATTATTACAAAACAGCCGATTGAGACAATTTTGCAGACAGGAATGGGAATTTCAGCAGTTTTAATTTTAATTCCTAGGATGGTCAGCATTATGATGGAAGGGATCACGCCGATTGGAAATGCTGCTAATGCCTGGATGAGGAAACATGTTGGAGAAGATGCCGAACTTTGGATTGGCATGGACGTTGCCTTAGGATTAGGAGATCCTGCTTGCGTAACCTGTACAGCAATCTGTATTCCGATTACGATTGCGTTTGCATTTCTGATTCCGAATATGACATACTTCCCGATTGGAGTCTTAACAATTGTATGTTATACAACTGTATTTTGTGTTATGGCCAGCAACGGAAACTTGATTCGAAGTCTTCTTTGTTCTGTATTGTCAATGTTTATTATTGTATTTTGTGCGAATCAGTTTGTACCGGAGGCAACTGCATTTTTCAATGTAACCGGATTGGATTTGGGCGGTAAGATGGCTACAGATGGATTTTTCGGATTTAACATTGCAGATGTGATTATATGCATAATACATAGAATTTTAGGATAGGCTGAATGAGGTGAGAGTATGAGTTCAAAAAATGTGTATTTGGCTATGGAAGGTTCTGCTGACAATTGGGAAGAAGCAATTAAATTATGCGGACAATGCATGATGGAGCATGGAAGTGTAAATCAAAGTTTTATTGATGCCTGTATTGAAAGAGAAAAAGAATATCCGACTGGACTTCCATCCGTCATTCCAGTAGCAATTCCTCATAGTAAGGCAGAAGGAATTAAAGAAAATTGTGTATGTTTTCTAAGATTAGATCATCCGGTGAGATTTTACAGGATGGATGACAGTGAGGAATATTGTGATACGAAATTGATATTTAATCTGGCAATTCAGGCAGCGGATGATCATCTTGAATTTTTGCAGAAATTAATGCAGTTTGTATTGGATGAAGATACCTTAAAGCAATGCAGCAAAATGGATTTGGATAAAATTCCTGAGTACATAAAAAACAAACTAGGCTAATCATTAATAAGATATAGGATAAACATTGTGTATATTACCGCAATGTTTATTCTACGTTAAACGAAACAAAAAACGGAGGAACAGATGCGAAAAAGAAGTACTGAGATTATTCAGAAAATAATTAAAAATGTTGGAGAACCTTTAACAATAAAAAAACTCGCATCAGAGTATGGAATATCACAGAGAACTTTGAGGAATGACATCAAAGAAATTAATCAATTTTTACAAAATATTCCGATAGTTGAAATTTCTATTAACGATAGAGGTGAAATCGTAAAGGATGATGGATTCGATGATATATTAGTGGAAAGATGCTTGTATGATATGGATGCGTATGCGTATCGGTTTTCTACAGAGGAAAGGCAAATCTATATTATGATGGTATTGACAGGAAGTTACCATCATCTAACGATGAAAATGTTTGCTGAGGAATTGTTTGTCAGCAGGATTACCATTGTAAATGATATTGATGTAGTAAAGGAAAAATTTAAGAATTATAATGCAGAACTGCTGATGGATCCAGGAAAAGGGATGATTTTACAGTGTGGTGAGAGTACTAGAATTGAAATACTGACAGCGCTGTATCGTGAAATCGCGATTAGCACTGAAAATAACGGAATTTTCCAGAGGATGATATTGGAACGCATGAATATCCGGTATAGTTTTTCTGATATTTTTTCTTATGTACAGGAGTATATGCAGGTTTCCAATCTGGTATTTGTGGAAGATGTCTTTTATGATATTGTACTGTATCTGTTTGTAGTGTTTAATTTCTTTCGAAAAGAAGGAGCCATGGTAACTAAAAAAGATGCGTTGAATGGGATAGACCATATGATTCTTTACGCAGGATATATGATGGATATTAACATTACACAGGAAATGTTAGAAGATTTTAGACAATATATCAATCTCCATGAACTGCATGAGTTTGTAAAAAGTGTAGATGAAATTGAGCTGTATAAAGCAATCATGCAGTTTATTGAAGCCGTTGATAAAGAAATAAATCTTGGTTTGGAAAATGATGGAAAGCTTATAGATGCATTGTTAATGCATATTCGCAAGATTAAAGACTGGGGAAATTATGAAGTTGAGCTTCCGACAGAGTATGATAGCTTTATTGATTATAATTATTTAGAATTTTTGGTGGATAAAAATTCGAATATTCTTGAACGTTTTCTGTCCTATCCACTAAACAAAAATATGAAGAAATCAATTGTTATTCATATTTGTGTTTCAATCATAAGAAGTAAAAAATATATGGAGAGATTATCAGTCGTGATTGTATGTCCGGGAAGCATGGCAACTGGAAAATATCTAGAAGCACAGATTAAAAATTATTTTGATTTTCAGATTTTAGGAGTGCTATCTGCGGGTGAAGTAATTTCGAGACTGGAGAAAGAACATCAAAAAGTGGATTTTATTATTTCTACGGTGTCCATCAAAACAGAAAGATATCCCGTGATTAAAGTACATCCGTTTTTGCAGATGGATGATATGAATCATATTCAGTCCATGGTATTTACAAAGCATAAGAAAAAAGAAGGAAAGATAGATTCCAAGCTGGATGTTTTAAAAAATACGATACATGATTTAGTAGATGATCAGAAATTGGCAGATATTCTCTGCGGAAGAGTGGCAGAGGTTATAAAAGATTATAAAAAATATTCTTTCACATCTAGAAAAAATGAGATAGGAGATCTTCTGAAAAGTAAATATATTCAGATTCAGAAAGATGAAATAGATTGGAAACAGGCAATGTATCAATCGGCGATTCCTTTAGAAAGACTGGGAAAGATTGAACACCGATATATTGAAAAGGCGATTGAACATATAGAAGAATTCGGTGATTATATTATTGTAAGTGACGGGGTTGCATTGGCACACGCTAATAAAGATTATGGGGTTACAGAAGATGGGCTTAGTCTTCTTGTTTCTGTACCGGGAATTAGATTTCAGGAGACAGAAAATAAGGTATATTTATTATTTTGTTTTGCATCAACTGGAAGACATGAATATCTCAACCTCCTGAAAACAATCATACAGATTGGAAAAGAAAAAGGAAGGGCTAGAGACATCAGCCGGCTGGAAGATGTAAAAGAAATATATCAGGAAATTGTATATCATATTTGATTTTTGTTCCGAGACTGCAGATTTGTGGTCTCGGAATATTTTATGTGCGCTATGTCTGCAGGAATATTGTGATTTTTTGACATTTCGCTTATAATAAAGCAAATTGAACCTTTGAACAGAAATAAAAGGAATGAAATCATGGAACAATCAAAATTAAAATCGCTTCAGGCCGTAGTTTTTGATATGGATGGCCTGATGTTTGACAGTGAACGATATATACAGACTGCGTGGAATCAGGCGGGGATGATTCTTGGGTATGGAACACTGGGGGATCATATCGAGAAGACTCTTGGATTTAATGGAACAAAACGAAGGGAATTTTTCTTGAATTTATGCGGGAAGGATTTCCCTTATGATGAATTTTTGGAACTTTACCGCAGCATTTATTTTGGCATGGTGCGGGAAAAGGGAATTCCTGTGAAAGAAGGGCTTCATGAAACTTTAGAGGTATTAAAACAATTCGGTATCCGAATGGGTGTAGCAACTTCTTCCAGCCGGGAAAATACTTTGAAGAATCTGGAACGGGAGAAGATTATAGATTATTTTGAAACGGTAATTACCGGGGATATGATCTGCCGAGGGAAACCGGAACCGGATATTTATCTGGAAGCCTGCCGGAGACTTTGTGTAGAGCCCCAATATGCCATTGCGCTGGAAGATGCGATCAATGGGATTAAGGCGGCTGCACGAGCGGGCATGATGCCCGTTATGATACCAGATTTGATCAAAGATACAACACAAGTGGATGACCTGCTGTTTGGAAAATATAGATCTTTATTAGAGTTTGCAGAAGAAATCAGCAGCAGTCTGGAATGTCCCAGAAGAAAAGAAGGAGAAGGAGATTGAAGAAAAAACGAAGAAGCGCAGGGTGTGAGTACTGCAGCAACTATGTATATGATGAAGACTATGAATATTATGTGTGTGAAGTGAATCTGGATGAGGACGAAATGGCAAGATTTATGAGCAGCAGTGACTGGGACTGTCCTTATTTCCAGATGGACAATGAGTATGAGATTGTGAAAAAACAGATGTAGGAGGATGTATGGACAAATTTGAAAAATCATCAAAGTTAGATTACGTATGTTATGATATCCGCGGGCCGGTATTGGATGAAGCAAATCGTATGACCCGGCAGGGAATGGAAATTTTGAAACTGAATATTGGAAATCCGGCACCGTTTCAGTTTATGGCGCCAGACGAAATTGTAAAAGATATGATGATGAATTTAAGAGATACGGAGGGATATTCTGATTCCAAAGGATTGTTTTCTGCCAGAAAAGCAATTATGCAGTACTGCCAGTACAAAAAGATTCCTAATGTGGGAATTGATGATATTTATACTGGAAATGGAGTCAGTGAACTGATCACCATGTCAATGCAGGGATTATTAAATCCAGGGGATGAAATTTTGGTGCCTGCGCCGGATTATCCGCTCTGGACGGCATCCGTTACTTTGGCAGGAGGAACGGCAGTGCATTATATCTGTGATGAACAGGCAGGATGGTATCCTGACATTGAGGATATTCGAAGGAAAGTGACTCCGAATACAAAAGGAATTGTCATTATTAATCCGAATAATCCTACAGGAGCGCTGTATCCAAAAGAAGTTCTGGAAGATATTGCAGATGTTGCCCGTAAAAACGGTCTTCTGATTTTTGCGGATGAAATTTATGACCGTCTGGTGCTGGACGGGCTGGAGCATACATCAATCGCATCTTTGGCGCCAGATCTTATGGTGATCACTTTCAATGGATTATCGAAATCTCATCGTATTGCCGGATACCGAAGCGGCTGGATGAGCTTAAGCGGCGACAAGTCCAGGGCAAAGGGCTATATTGAAGGACTGAATCTTTTGTCTTCCATGAGACTTTGTTCTAATGTACCGGCGCAGTCTATCATTCAGACGGCACTGGGCGGTCCGCACACGATAGATGAGTCCCTGCTTCCAGGCGGCAGAGTGTATGAACAGCGAAATTATATTTATGAAGCACTGAATGATATTCCGGGAGTTTCTGCAGTAAAGCCTCAGGCAGCATTCTACATATTCCCGAAACTGGATGTAAAGAAATTCCATATGAAAAATGATGAGCAGTTTGCTCTTGATTTTCTGAAGGAAAAACATATTCTCGTAACTCATGGGGGAGGCTTCCACTGGGAACAGCCGGATCATTTCAGAATCGTTTATCTTCCGGATATTGATCAGCTGAAACGGGCCTGCAAAGGGTTGAAAGAATTTCTGGAAGGGTACCGTCAGGTGTGATATGGAACTTGTTTATGTTATAATAAAAGAAAAGATCTAAAGAATTAGTTTGCCACATGAATTGGCGGAAATGAGGTGTGCTTATGACAGAGAACGCTATCATATGTATTTCAAGAGAGTTTGGAAGCGGAGGAAGAGATCTTGGAGACCGAATTGGTGAGATGCTTGGAATTCCGGTTTATGGAAAAGAACTGATTTCGAAAGTCGCTCAGAAAAGTGATATGTCAGAAGAGTATGTAAAGAACCATGAGGAGAATCCATCTTATAGTCATATTCTTGGAGTACCGATTGGTCATCCGGCTTTGGGAGTACAGTATGATGAGATCATGACACCGGAAAAGCTGTTTTTCGTGCAGACAGAAGTAATCAAAGAAATCGCGGGAGAGAACAAGTCCTGTGTCTTTGTCGGACGATGTGCGGATATTATTCTGCAGGATTATGACAATCTTTTTTCTTTTTTTGTTCATGCCCCGAGGGAATATCGGATTGAGAGAATCATGCAGACAGAGAATATCTCCAAGAGAGAGGCAAAGAAAAAAGTAAAACAGGTTGATTGGGAGAGGTCTTCCTACCATGATTACTATACAGGAATCAAGTGGGGACATCCAAGCAACTATGATCTTGTGATCAATACGGCAAAGACAGGAATTGAACGGGCGGCAAGAGTAATCATAGAATATATAAAGTAAAATTGTAAAGAAGATATTTCATGAAAACTGAATAAGGTTATGAGAACAGAACTTCGAGAAGAGGTTCTGTTTTTTTTGATTCGAAAATTCAAGAACGATTGGATTTCCGCATATAAGGAAAGGATTTGGTATGGAGCAGCTTCTCACATCTGAAGTAGAATAGAAATATAAAAAGGTATGTGGAAATAAATTGGTATAGATTGTAGTAAATAGAATGTGTTATGGGTATTTTATCGGGTAGGCGGATGCATCAGAAACGAGGTCCGTCTAGCCGATAAATTTTATTAGATAGAAGGAAGTGCCATAGCATATTAGAAATGAGGTGAGAGTTTGTGCTGACGACAAGACAGATAGAGATTTTAAGATGTCTTGAGAAAAGGAATGGCTATATGACAACAAAGGAGCTGGCAGATGAATTTCATGTTAGTTCGAGAACCGTTAGAAATGATTTGGATATGATTGAATATTCTTTAAAAGAATATCCAATTCATTTAGAGAGAACTCCAAGGCTGGGAATTCGTTTGATTCTGCAGAAAGAATTAAATTTAAACGAAGTTTTATATAATAATGATATGAAGATGTATTCAAAAGATGATAGGATTACGGTGATTATCGTATTGTTGCTCATGACAGATAAAACAACTATTGAGCATCTGGCGGAAGAATTGGAAGTTAGCAAAAATACTTTGGTGGAAGATTTAAAAACAGTGGAAGAAGAATTGAAACGTAGCAGGATACAGCTGGTAAGAAAATCTTATTATGGGCTGTCTGTAAAAGGAAACGAAGAGGAAATTAGAAACATGATCTTCAATCGATATGTAAAGGTCATGAATGAAAAAATGATCAATCTAGATGAAATTATAAAGGAACACTCTATAGTAGAAACTAAAATAGCGAAAGAGATGATTCGTGCGATTGAAGAGGCACAGGAGATAAAATACTCTGACAATTCGATTCAAGAGCTGGAAAATATGATTCTGGTGTCGTTATGCCGTAGCTTTTATGGATTTCACATAATGTACAAAAATATGCCGGATTGCAAAGAAAGTAGAGTATATAGGATTATAAAAAATATAATACACAAGCATTATGAAATTTGTCTGAATGAAGGGGATATTTTTTATCTTGTTATGCTGTTTCATGCTTCAAAAAAATTTTATGGAACTTTTCTGGATGACAGCATGGAAGATAAAAAGATTATGATGATTACAGAAAATTTAATTAAAGAATTTTGCAAAGTAATCCAAGTTGATTATGAGGAGAATAAAGATATCAGCAATCAGATTATGATGCATTTAAAGGTAGCAATTTATCGTTTGAAAAATCGTATACAGATTGAAAACCCTCTGGAAGAAGATATTCGATATTCTTCTCTTTTTATGTACGATATAACTAAAAAAATATTGAAAGAGTATGAAGAAATATTTGGGGTTAAATTTCCGGAAGCGGAAATTGCCTATACAACTATGTATTTTGAAACTTTGTTTCAGGAGAATTATAATCTTAAATTTCACATCAAAGTCATTTTGGTTTGCAACGGAGGGATTTCGACAGCAGTTTTATTGAAACAGAGGCTTCAGATAATGATGCCCGAGCTTGAGATTATAAAAACAAGCAGGATGAAAGATGCAGAAAAAGAAGCGGATAAAGAAAATCCTGATTTCTTAATCAGCACAGTTCCATTGAAAATGAAAAGACATAAGGTTTTGGAGGTTAATCCTTTGCTGGGACCAAGGGATTTAAATCTGATTCGCGAAGAAATAACTAACTTATTTTATAATAAAAAAACAGAATATCTTGCTCAGCAAATAAATTGTGAAAATCAGGGAAAACTTAGAGAACTGTTACAAGAAAAATACTGCAGATTTAAAGAAGAAACGGATGACTGGAAAGAAGCTATCAAAATTGCATCAGAGTTGCTTATCAAGGACGGATATATAGAGGAAGCCTATGTGGAAGATATGATTAAAGTGGTACAAACAGTAGGAAACTACATGGTATTTATACCGGAAATAGCATTTGTACATGCTCCTCCCGCACACGTGAAGAAAAATCATATGTCGTTTCTTCAGTTAAAACATGTAATTCGATTCGGAGTCAAGAGAAAAACCGATGTAAAAATTATCATTGTGATTGCCAATAAAAATGAAAATCAGGATTTATTGGAATTAATACAGATCTTAACAAAAGATAATAATATTGAGAAGTTTAAAAAAGCAGAAAATTATAGTGATTTATTGAAAATAAAATAGAGAGATAGGTGTAAGTAATGGTGTTTGCAAAAGCAATTGGGCAAGTAAAGGACTATGAGGAGGCAATCAGGATATCATGCCATATTTTAGAAAAGAATGGAATCATAGAGAAAGATTATTATGAGGCGATTCTTAGGAATATTAAAAAATATGGAGGTTATTTTTATTTAGGAAAAGGAATTTGTATGCCGCATGCGCGTGTAGAGGAAGGAGCGGTAAAAGCAGGAATCTGTGTTCTGGGATTAAAATCTCCGGTTTTATTTTATGGTAAAGAGGTATATATTTTTTTGACTTTGTCAGCAGGAGATGAAGAAGAACATATCAGAAATCTGCAGAAAATTGTTCAAATCTGTGGTGATGATGAAAGAGTAAGAGGAATAAAAGAGGCAAAGAATGATGAAGAATTATTGGCGTTGATAGGAGGGTAATTATATGAAGACCATTATGACAGTGTGTGGAACAGGGTTGGGATCAAGTTTTGTTGTAGAAATGAATGTCCGGGGATTATTGGAGAAATGGGGGATGTCAGGGAGATATCGAACAACTCATGGAGCAGTATATGAAGTAAAAGAACATGATGCGGATTATTTTGTGATCGCAAAAGATTTAGAGGATATCATGCAAGGATTTCCAAATTTAATCATATTGAATTCTATAATTGATGAAGATGAATTAAGAGAAAAGTTGTATGAAGCATTAGGCGGCAGATAGAGAGGAAGAACGAATGATAAATATGATCCGTGACTTTTTGCTGGAACCGGTTATTCTAATTGGCGGAATTGTTTTTTTAGGGCTGGTTCTTCAAAGAAAAAGCTTTGAAACAATTGTGAGAGGAACCTTAAAGTCTATGATAGGCTTTATGATCATTAGTATAGGCGGGAACATTATTGCACAATCGGTGGAGGCTTTCGGAGTTATGATGCAGAAAGGATTTCATACAGCAGGAGTGATTTTGAGTGTAGAAGGAATATCGGGAATTGCGGTAGATTTATATGGATCGGACATATCCATCATTATGGTTTTGGGAATCGTTGTAAATCTTGTCTTGGCAAAGATTACGAGATTTCATTATGTGTTTATGACAGGACATCAGATGCTGTATATGGCCTGTATGGTAACAGGAGTTTTAAGATCGGCACATCTGGAAGGACCGGTCTTTTTTGTTCTGGGCAGTCTGTCTATGGGAATTGCTATGGTGTTTTCACCAGCTATGATTCAGCGATATACTGAAAAAATATGTGGGAATGACACGATTGCAGTAGGACATTTTGGGGGAATTACATACCTTCTGGCAGCATGGTTGGGAAAGGTGTACGGAGAAAATTCAAAATCCGCGGAGGATATGAAATTTCCTAAAAAACTGGCATTTTTAAGAGATTCCTCTATTATCATAGCGGTGACAATGATTCTGTTTTATGTGGCCGCAGCTTATGCCAGTGGCAGTACATTTGTTGAAGCTGAGTTGTCTGACGGAAAAGATTATCTTGTTTATTCGGTTTCACAGGCACTTGCATTTACGGTTGGGTTTGTAATTGTAACAACGGGAATTCGTTGGTTTATCAATGAAATTGTTCCTGCAGTGAAAGGAATTGCGGATACATGGATTCCGGACGCAAAGCCTGCGGTAGACTGTCCTGTAGTATTTTCGTATTCTCCCAATGCATTGATGGTAGGTTTTTTATCTTCTTTTTGTGGAGGATTAGTTGCTATGGGGATTATGGTTGCATGCAAGGTGACGGTGATTTTTCCGGGAATCATGGCACATTTTTTTTGTGGAGCAACAGCAGGAGTATATGGAAATTCTACGGGTGGCAGAAGAGGAGCGGTAATTGGAGGGTTTATAAACGGAGTGACTATGTCTGTTTTGCCAGAGATTTTTCTTCCGTACATCGGGGAATTATCTGCTCAGCATGTGACATTTCCTGAACCCGATATTGGCCTAGTGGGGATTTTTTTAGGAAAGTATCTTAGGGAGATTGGCTCTATTGGAACGCTAACAATCCTCATAGGCATTGTAATCATAATGATTCTTATACCAGAGATGATTGAGAATAGAGACGAGGGAGAAGAATGGTTTCAGTATGATATGAATCCAGGATTTAAAAAGAAGGATAAAGAAAAAGAATAAAAATATTGCCGTATTTGGGAAATCAATTGGTATGGAGCGGGTACATGAATAAAAGATACAATGTATATCAGATAGGAGATGACTTTCGACATGGCAGATGATGGGCACCAAGTCAGTATCCATGCCGAGTGTTGATCCTCCATCTGGTATATGCTCAGTGAGGATACACAGGGATTTGAGAAAATATTGATATTTCAATGAAGATTAATTCCAATCCTATGGTAAAACTTGCGAGTGAGTCGTGAAAAGAAATAATAATACAAGGAGGAGATGAACATGTTAATTTCAGCAATCTTAGTGGCAGTGATCGCAGTCGGAAGCCAATGGTGGTTCAGTCATGTTATTACAAGGACATGGTTGTATCCAATCTGGGCTGGATTCTTGGTAGCACTGGTTATGGGAGAACCGATTACAGGAATGAAGGCAGCAGCCTATATTCAGCTGACTTATCTTGGATGGATTACAGCAGGAGGAACTATGCCGGGTAATTTGATGGTAGCAGGTGTTTTTGGTACTGCTCTGACAATTGTGTCAGGAGCCTCCCCGAATCTTGCGCCGACCTTTGCGGTCCCATTTTCTCTTTTGGGAATTTTGATTAATCAGGCGTATATGACGATCAATAGTTTCTGGGTACATAAAGCTGATAAATATTTGGAAGAGGGAAATATTACAGGCGTGCGACTGATGAATTACGTTCCGTCTTGCATTACGGCTTGTATTCTTTATGGAATTCCGGCATTTTGTTTGGTGTATTTTGGAGGAGATTTTGCTACAAAAGCGTTGGCGGCAATTCCACAGCCGATGATTGATGCGTTAAATGTTGTTGGAGCATTGATGCCTGCGTTAGGTATCGCGATGTTGTTAAGTTTTCTGGGAAAAAGAAAAATCATCGCATTTTTCTTTATCGGTTATTTTATAACCATTTATGCGAAGCTTGATACGATGGCAGTTACTGTTTTTGCGGCTTGTATTGGTGTATTGGTTTATGTCTTTACCGCAAAGAATAAAGAGAAAGGAGAAGCATGACTATGGCAGAAGAGAAAGTGAGATTACAAAAAAAGGATTTAATCAAACATTTCCTGTTGGGGTATTCTAGTGAGACTTGTTACAATTATGAGCGCCTTCAAGCTCTCGGAACGACAAATGCAATGGTTCCGATTGTACGGAGGTTGTACAAGAGGAAAGAAGATCAGGCAAGGGCACTAAAAAAATACATGGTATTTTTTAATACAGAGCCTTCTTGGATTGGGACGGTGATTCATGGGGTGGCAGCTTCTATGGAAGAGCAGGCGGCGAATGGAGAAGATGTAGATGCAGAAGATATCAATGCGGTAAGAACCGGTTTGATGGGTCCAATGGCGGGTATTGGAGATACGGTTTCTCAGGGAATTGCATATCCCATTCTTGCGGGAATCGCATGCAGTCTTGCGCTGGCCGGAAACGTAGCTGGACCGATCATTTTTGAAATTGCTTATAAGGTACTTATGATTGGTATGGGCTATGCCATGTATATGATGGGATATAAACAGGGAAAATCTGCAATATTGAAAATTTTAAAGGCGGGAACATTAAACCGTATTACAGAAATATTCAGTATCGTAGGTCTAATGGTTGTCGGAAACATGGCAGCCACCAGAGTTAATATTGAAACTCCGATTGCTTTCAAAGTAGGACAGGTAGGTATTAATTTCCAGGATATTTTAAATTCTCTTCTTCCAGGAATGCTTCCGCTAATCGCAACTTTATTGGTTTGGAAGTTGTTGAGCAAAAAGGTAAAACCGACGTACATCATTGTTATTTTGTTTGTTGTAGGTATTATTGCATCCTTAACAGGCATTCTGGCAGTAGCAGCGTCATCATAAATTTCTGGGAGGAAGATAAATGGTAGGAATAGCAGTAATTAGCCATGGAGATATGTGTAAAGGAATTCTAAACAGTGTGTCTATGGTGGCCGGAACGATGAGGCAAACAGAAAGTGTTTCCCTGAAAGAAGGGGAGAGTCCGGATTATTATCGAAAACGGGTAAAAGAGACGATAGAAAGACTCGATACAGGTGAGGGTGTTCTGGTATTGGTAGATTTGATAGGAGGAACACCATTTAATACAATTTGTGCGTTGAGTAAGGAATTGAATGTACATATTATTACAGGGATGAATTTGGCAATGCTAATTACGGCATCGCTGGAGCGAACAAAAGATATGACGATGGATACACTTACAAAGAAAGTAGAAGAAGCGGGTGCAAAGGGCATCCGGTCATTAAGGAGAGAGTGAGACAGAGATGAAGAAAATGAAAGCATTGCGTCTTCGCTCGATTGGAGATTTTAGGTGCGAAGAGGTCGAATTAAGAGATTTAAAAGAGGATGAAATTTTAATGAAGGTGGAGGCGTGCGGAATTTGTGGTTCCGATCTGCCAAGAGTGTTTGAGCTGGGAGCTCATGTATTTCCCATTACGATTGGACATGAATTTTCTGGAACAATCGTGGAGGTATCAAAGCAGGAAGATCAGGGATTGATAGGGAAAAAAGCAGGAGTATTTCCATTGATTCCGTGCAGGAAATGTGAATTTTGTGAAACTGGACATTATGCCCAATGTACCGATTACAATTATTTGGGATCTAGATGTGATGGAGGATTTGCAGAGTACTGCATAATTCCTTCGAGATGGCATCTGATTTTTTCAGAAAATCCAGAAGTGACAGGAAAAGAACTGGCGATGATTGAGCCGGCAACTGTTGCACAGCATGCAGTCCGCAGAGGAGGGGTAACGGCTGGGGATACAGTACTGATTTTTGGTGCGGGTCCAATTGGAATCATGTCGGCTAGATGGGCGGAAATTTTTGGTGCGCGGCATGTGATCATGGTGGACATTGATCCGGTAAAGAAACAGTTTGCTGAGGAAAGAGGTCTGTGGATTGTAAATTCTATAGAAGAAGATATCGGAGATTTCATGGAGAAGACGACAGGAAAAAGAACGGCGGATGTTGTAATTGAGGGAACAGGGACATCTGCAGCATGGAATCAGGCAGTCAAGTATGTCAGAACGTTCGGGTCCATTGCCCTTTTGGGAAATCCAAATAAGAATACGGAGATACAGCTAGAAAATCACAGTCAGATTCTGAGAAAAGAAATTGAAATCCATGGGGTATGGAATTCTTATTATGCGGCAATCCCTCTTAATGAATGGCAGTATACAGTAAAAATGCTAGATGAAGGCAGGATGAAAGTAGAAGATTTAATTACTCATACAGCCGGAATCGAGGGAATGCAGCAGTTGTTCAAGGATATTTATGAACATAAAGCAATAATTTGTAAGGCTATGTACAGTGCCTGTGATTAGAAATGGGGCTCCTGTAAAAAGGAGCCTGTATGATAATAAAAAATGAGGAAAGGAGAAAGAATGATAGAAAGCAAGAACGAGTTTTCCATCTCATTGATGTGTATGGATTTCTTGAAAATAAAGGAACAGATTGAAACTCTTAATAGACGAGCAGGAATGTACCATGTAGATATTATGGATGGACATTACTGCAAAAATATAACATTGTCACCTGATTTGGTAAAGGCATTTAAGAAAATTAGTACCCTCCCAATCGATGTTCATTTAATGACCACATGCCCCAATGACTGGATTGGCCAGGTGGCGAAAGCAGGAGCGGATATCATATCGGTTCATGCAGAGACGATTGAAGGAGATGCATTCCGAACTTTAAATCGGATAGAAGAGTTGGGATGTGCGAAAGGACTGGTTTTAAATCCTGCAACGCCTCTGGAATCCGCAAAGCATTATTTAGACAGGATTGATATTTTGACGATCATGACTGTGGATGTAGGATTTTCTGGGCAGCCTTTCATAACAGAAATGCTTGAGAAGATCAAAGAAGCCAAAAAGATGAGGGAGAAATTTGGATTTCACTATAAAATTCAGATCGATGGTTCTTGTAATTCCGATACGTTCAGACTGTTGAAAGAAGCAGGAGCGGATATCTACATCATGGGTGGATCCGGTCTGTTTCATCTGGATGAAAACGTGGAAAAAGCTTTTGATATAATGCAGCAAGAGTATATAAAGGCAATTTCATAGGTGATTTTATGGGATATCAGGAGAAGAAAGACTTAATACTAAAGGAATTGCAACAGAGTTTGGATGCAGTGGATGCAGAAGAAATGGAACAGTTTGTTCAAATGGTTTGTGATGCACAGCAGGTCTTTATGACAGGAGTTGGGAGAGTTCTCTTAATGTTGAAAGCATTTGCAAAAAGGCTGAATCATTTGGGAATTCGCGCAAATTATGTAGGAGCGGTAAATGAACCGGCAATTACGGAGTGTGATGTTTTGATTGTTGGTTCAGGTTCAGGGGAAAGTGTGATTCCTCTGGAAATTACGAAAATTGCCAAGAAATATAAAGCGAAAGTCATACATATCGGTTCGAATAGAGAAAGTTCAATGAGTGAGTATGAGGATCTGTTTGTGCGCATTCCATGCAGTACGAAATTAAATTTGCAAGATGAAATACCGTCTGAGCAGATTATGAGCAGCCTGTTTGAACAGAGCCTGCTATTAATGGAGGATGCAGCGGCAATGATGATTGCAGAAAAAAAACAGATAAAAGATATGCATGGTCTGTGGAAAATGCACGCTAATTTGGAATAAGAAAAAGGAGAACATTATGGAAAATATATTATTAGCACGTGTAGATGATCGTTTGATTCATGGACAGGTTATGACAGCCTGGATGAAACGACTTCCGGCAAAAGAAATTATGGTTATAGACAAGAAGGTAGCAAAAGATGAATTTATGATCTCTGTCCTGGAAATGGCAGCTCCAGCCGGAGTAAAAGTAAGGGTATTTTCAGAAAAAGATGCAGCAGCAATTTTAAAGGATGGACTGAAGGTATCCACCATCCTTCTGGCGAAATCGCCGTTAGCATATAAAGAGGTAATAGAAGAAGGAGTTAGATTAAAAGAAATTAATCTTGGAGGAATGGGGATTAATGAAACTAGAACAACATTGTATAAGAATATTGCGGCGAATCAGGAAGAAAGGGCTGCTTTAAAAGAGTTTATTGAGAAAGGAATCGAAGTTAAAATACAGGTAATTCCAGATGATAAGGTTATTGATGTAAAAGATGTGATTTAGAAAGAAGGGTGTATAAATATGGAGGCTATGCGGCTACATGGGATTAATGATTTTAAGCTGGAGGACATAGAAAAACCGGAACCCAAAGGAAAAGAAATCCTTCTGAGAGTTGGAGCCTGTGGAATCTGCGGGTCAGATATTCCCAGGGTTTATCAGTTGGGTACAAAGGTATATCCGGTGACTCTAGGGCATGAATTTGCAGGAGAAGTTGTTGCAGTCGGCGAGGAAGCCAACTCAGAGCTCATTGGCAAGATTGGCGCAGTATATCCGGTAGTGCCGTGTGGGGAATGTGACAGCTGTAAAATAGGACAGTATGCGCAGTGTAGCAGCTATCATAATTTGGGCTCCAGAATGGATGGAGGATTTGCGGAGTATTGTTTGTTACCTTCATCTTGGCATTTTATTTCATCACAAAACCAGAGAACATCGGTAGAGGAGCTGGCTATGACAGAACCTGCTGTGGTCGCTCTTCATGCTATACGGAAAGGTGAAATAAAGGGTGGAGATACCGCGGTAATTTTTGGTGCGGGTCCAATCGGGATTCTTGCTGCAAGATGGTGCAAAATATTTGGTGTTTTTCCTATCTTGGTAGATATTGATCAGAAAAAAGTAGATTTTGCCAGAGAAAAAGGGTTTGAGGTAATAAATTCTTTGGAGGATGACTGTAAAGAGAAAGTAGAAATGATAACAAATGGCAAAATGGCAGATGTGGTGATTGAGGGAACTGGAACATCTAGTGGATGGAATCATGCCATTGAATGTAGCAGGACATTTGGAATGATTGTGTTGTTGGGAAATCCGAGGCATGATACAACAATAGAGCTTAACTGTCATAGCGAGATTTTGAGAAAAGAACTTAAATTTACTGGCGTGTGGAATAATTATTATAATAATCTGCCGTTCAATGAATGGACATATACCGTGAAAATGATAGATGATCAGAAATTGGAAACAACAGATCTGATTACGCATCGTTCAGATCTGAAACATCTTAATAATTTATTTGATGATATTCACCAGGGCAAAATAACAATTTGCAAAGCGATGTATTCTTGCTCGGAATGGTAGAAGAAGGGAAAATACATGTATTTTATCTATGAAATCCATAAATATTTTTCATAAAATCGATTGACAGCTGCTTTTAAATGAGGTATCGTAAACACATAAGAAAACAGGAGTTATAATACTATGATGACAGAGAAGATGAACAATTGCACATATTGCTTCTATTTCCAGGGTTTTTATTTTTATCCTGGCAATTTATGCTGCAATGAATCATCGGCTGTGATCAAGTAATTCAGAGAGAAAGAATTATCATAGACGTGCATTCTTGCGGCAAGAGTGCACGTCTTTTTCTTTGATCTTTAGTTTTGCACTTTAAAGTGCAAAAGGACACGGTTAGAAAGGAGATACCAGCATGATCATTATTTTAAAAAAGCAGGCAGATGAAGGGAAGGTAGAAGCGTTAAAACAGGAGATGATAAGTCAGGGATTATTCATCCATGAGTCTGAAGGGGAAAATACCAGATTAATTGGATTGATCGGAGATACTTCCGTTGTGGATCTTAGGCATATCATGGCCAATGATATTGTTGAAAATGTTAAGAGAATCCAGGAGCCTTACAAAAAGGCCAATCGAAAGTTTCATCCGGAGGATTCTGTGATCAAAGTTGGAAATGTCAAGATCGGAGGCGGACATTTTGCGGTTATCGGAGGTCCGTGTTCCATTGAGTCCAGGGAGCAGATGGTGGAAGTGGCCGAAAAAGTAAAAGAAGCCGGTGCACTGCTGCTGAGAGGAGGGGCATTTAAGCCGAGAACTTCTCCATATTCTTTCCAGGGACTCCATGGAGATGGGTTAAAGCTTCTGCTGGAGGCAAAAAAAGCAACGGGACTTCCGGTGGTAACAGAAATCATGGATGCCAGTCATCTGCCGCTCTTTGAGGATGTGGATCTGATTCAGGTGGGAACCCGTAATATGCAGAATTTTGAATTGTTAAAGGAACTCGGAAAAATTAACAAACCGATTCTTTTAAAGCGGGGTATGGCAAGTACCATTGAAGAATGGCTCATGAGTGCGGAATATATTATGGCAGGGGGAAACGAAAATGTTATTCTCTGTGAAAGAGGGATCAGAACGTATGAAACTTCCATGAGAAATACACTGGATTTGTCAGCAATTCCGATGATCAAGAAGAAATCTCATCTTCCGGTTATTGTAGATCCGTCTCATGCAACCGGAATTCGAGATATGGTAGAACCGATGTCTCTGGCAGCGGTCGCAGCAGGAGCAGACGGTCTGATGATCGAAGTTCACAATGATCCTGCAAAAGCTCTTTGTGACGGCCCTCAGTCTCTGACGCCAAAAGCTTTTGGACAGCTGATGCAGAAGGTAACAAATATGAGAGAATTTTTTGAGACTTTATAAGGAATGAAAATTTGAAAAACGGAGACAGTATGATATAATGAAAAAAACAGCCCGGGAGCGTATGCTCCCGGGTCTTAAGTGCGTATAAAGGAGGCAGGAATGAAGGTAATCGTGGGTCTGGGAAATCCAGGGAAAAAATATGAAAACACGCGTCACAACATAGGGTTTGCGGCAATTGATGATATTGCCCAAAAAGAAGGCATAAGTATAAATACAGGAAAATATAAGGCATTGGTGGGAAGCGGGTATATTGACGGAGTAAAGGTATTGCTTGTAAAACCACAGACCTTTATGAATCTCAGCGGGGAGAGCCTGCGGCCGATCATGGATTTTTATAAATTAGAACCGGAAGACTTCCTGGTAATTTTTGATGATATCGATCTGGATGTTGGAAGAATTCGAATCCGCAGAAAAGGCAGTGCCGGAGGCCATAATGGCATTAAAAGTATTATAAGTCATTTGGGAAGTATGGAGTTTCCGAGGATTAAGATCGGTGTGGGAGCGAAACCGCCGGGATATGATCTGGCAGACTATGTATTAGGACATTTCAGCAAGGCCGATCAGGAGATTTTGCAGGAACGGTTTGAAGATGTCCATGATGCGGTGAAGCTGATTGTTGGAGATGATATAACGGAAGCTATGAATCGTCATAATAAAAAGAAGTAGGGGATGAAGGTGTTAGAACAAATCTTAAAAAACGACAAAACATATCAGCAGATTCAGGCAGGACTTGAGGAGAATACGGGTCCTGTTTTTGTATCAGGATGTACCGATACAGCAAAATGGCATCTGTGCAGTACGTTAAAGAAGCAGGGAACATCTGGAAAATGCAAGGTCGTGATCGTACCGGATGAGATCAAAGGAAGACAATGGGCAGAAGGCTGTGGTTTCTTTGGGGAAGATGTTTATTTCTTCCCGGCAAAGGACCCGTTGTTTTACAGTGCAGATGTTCATGGAAATGCAATCGCCAAAGAAAGAATGAAATGCATTCAAAAGATGATGGAAGGATCCCAAGGAATTTTTGTTATGGCCGTAGACGCGGTCATGGACCGGGTTGTGCCTCTGGAAGAGATACAAAAATATCGGATTTCTTTAAAAGCCGGTGATATTTTGGAAGAAGAAAAATTTTCCAGAAAACTGGTAGCCATGGGATATGAAAAGACAGGATTTGTGGAGGCTGCAGGAGAATTTGCTGTCCGTGGAGGTATTCTGGATATATATCCATATACGGCCGATTGTCCGTACCGAATTGAATTGTGGGGGGATGAAATAGATTCTATTCGGAGTTTTGATGCAGAGAGCCAGAGATCCATTGAAGAGATTCCGGCACTGATTATCGATGCTGCAACGGAAATTATTCTGGAAGAGGACAGGATCCAGTTTGGACTTTCCAGGATGGAAAAAGATTATGAAAAATTATCTGGTGAATTTCATAAAAAGATGGAAACAGAAAAAGAAGTTCGGCTGAAAAAAGAAATCAACAGAATTCGGGAGGAACTTACAGAACTTCATATGCTCATTGGAGCGGAGGGATATCTTCCGTATTTTTATGATGAGCTGACTAGTGTTCTGAGTTATTTCCCGAAAGACACGCTGATTTATCTCGATGAGCCCAAACATATAAAAGAGCGTGCAGAAGCATTTTTCCTGGAATTTACTGAGAGTATGAAAAGTCGTCTGGAAGGGGGATATCTGCTTCCAAAACAGGCAGATACGGTAACAGAATTTGGAGAAGCAGTCCGGCAGATGGAGAAGCATCCGATGGTATGTCTAAGTATGATTTTGGCAGAAATCGAAGAAATACCTGCAGCCAGGACCTGGTTTATGGATGTGCGCTCCATTCAGTCGTATAACAATAGTTTTGAAAGGCTTTTAAAAGATCTGGCTTCCTATCAGGAAAAAGAGTATCGCATCATTGTGGTATCTCCTTCTGTGACTAGGGCCAAACGTCTGGCAGAGGATATGAGAGCCAATCAGCTGACAGTCACCTATGATAAGACTTTGTCATCATCCGTATCACCAGGTCAGATTGTTGTCACCGCGGGAAAATTAAAAGCTGGAATTGAATATCCTGAGACAAAATGGGTATTAATTTCAGAAAGCGATATTTTCAAAGGAAGAAAAGAAAAAAGACGGAAGAAAAGCAGCAATTTGAAAGGAGAGAAAATCAAGAATTTCTCTGATATCAGCATTGGCGATTATGTTGTCCATGAAAAACATGGTGTTGGTATTTACAGGGGGATTGAAAAAATCACGGTAGGCGGAGTGGAAAAAGATTATATCAGCATTGAGTATCAGGGCGGAGATAATCTGTTTATCCTGGCTTCTGCTCTGGATCAGATTGCAAAATATGCCAGCGCCAACGCCAAGAAACCAAAGATTCACAAACTGGGCGGAAGCGAATGGAAGAAAACTAAGAGCCGGGTCAAAGGACGGGTTCAGGATATTGCGAAAGAACTTGTGGAACTGTATGCAATTCGTCAGGCAAAAGAAGGATATGTATACGACAAAGACAGTATCTGGCAGAAAGAATTTGAAGAAATGTTCCCTTATGAGGAGACAGAAGATCAGCTGCATGCGATTGAGGATACAAAAAGGGACATGGAAAGCAAGAAGATTATGGATCGTCTGATCTGCGGAGATGTGGGATACGGAAAGACGGAAGTTGCCATCCGTGCGGCCTTTAAAGCAGTGGACAATGGCAAGCAGGTTGCTTATCTGGTGCCGACAACCATTCTTGCGCAGCAGCATTTTAATACGTTTGTCCAGAGATTTCAGCAGTATCCGATCACGGTCCGCATGCTGTCACGATTCTGTACTCCAAAAGAACAAAGAGAAACGATAGAGGGTCTGAAAAATGGTACGGTAGATGTCGTGATAGGAACTCACCGGCTTCTTTCAAAAGACCTGCAGTATAAGAATCTGGGACTCTTGATCATTGATGAAGAGCAGCGGTTTGGCGTAACCCATAAAGAAAAGATAAAGACGATGAAAAAAGATGTAGATGTTCTGTCTTTGTCTGCGACGCCAATTCCAAGAACACTGCATATGAGTCTTATCGGAATCCGGGATATGAGTCTTCTGGAGGAGCCTCCTCATGACAGGAGAGCCATTCAGACCTATGTAATGGAATATAATGAAGAGTTGGTAAAAGAAGCCGTTTACCGTGAACTGACGAGAGGCGGTCAGGTCTATTATGTGTATAATCGGGTCAATAATATTGCCGAGGTAACGGCTCAGCTTCAAAAATTAATGCCGGATGTAAGGATTGCATTTGCACATGGACAAATGAAGGAGCGGGAATTGGAAAAAATCATGATGCAGTTTATGGAACGGGAAATCGATATGCTCGTATCGACGACGATCATTGAAACAGGTCTGGATATTCCAAATGTTAATACCATGATCATTCATGATGCTAACCAGCTGGGACTTTCTCAGCTGTATCAGCTTCGGGGACGTGTGGGAAGATCCAATCGAAATGCGTTTGCCTTTCTTATGTACCGTCAGAATACGCTGCTCAAAGAAACAGCAGAAAAAAGACTGCAGGCAATCCGCGAATTTACCGATTTTGGATCCGGATACAAAATTGCTATGAGGGATTTGGAAATCCGCGGGGCGGGTAATCTGTTAGGACAGGCGCAGTCAGGACATATGGAAGCTGTGGGATACGATATGTACTGTAAAATGTTAAATGATGCAGTGATGCGTCTGAAAGGTGAAATGAAAGAGGAAGACTTCGAGACAGCGCTGGATCTGGATGTCAGCGCATTTATACCATCGTCTTATGTGCGCAATGAATCGCAGAAGCTGGAGCTTTATAAGAGGATTTCTGCAATCGAAACAAAAGATGAGATGGAAGACATGACGGATGAACTGATCGACCGGTTTGGAGATCTTCCGGCGGCAGTGCATAATCTCCTTTATATTGCATTCCTGAAAGCAATGGCGCATACGGCATGCATCATCGATGTGAAGCAGAAAGGTGAAAATGTATCATTTCAGATGAAACCGGATGCCAAAGTGGATGTGGACCGAATTCCCGAGGTACTGAAAGAATTTGAGGGGGAGCTGTCCTTAAGGGCAGGAGACGTTCCTACCTTTGTATTAAATCTTGAGAGTACAAAGAAAAAGCAGAGACTGGCGAAAATCGAATCCTGCATCAGTGCCTTGAATGGATTGATAATAAGGTAGTATTGTAGTATAATACTCACAATAAAATTTATGGAGGAAAAAAAGGATGAAGAAATTAGCAAAGAAGCTGTTGTGTGTCACAGCAGTCCTTGCCTTGTCAGTTTCTCTTTTTACCGGATGTACACCGAAGAATGAAAGAACATTATTTGAATATGCCGGACAGGAAGTGAAGTTCCAGGAAGCCCATATTTATGCGCGGATCATGCAGTATCAGACAGAAGAACAGTATGGCCCGTATTTTGGGGATGACATGTGGAAGATGCAGGCAGGAACAGATACCAGCGGCAATACCATTACCATGCAGGAATCTGTAAAAGATGGTGTGATCAATCAGTTAAAGCAGGTAAAGGTACTTGTAGCCCATGCGGATGATTATGATGTGAAGCTTACCAAGTCAGAGAAGAGCCAGCTGGAAGACAATGTAGACTCTCTGGTAAAGACGGATATTGGAAAGAAAGTCATGAAAAAAACTGAAGCCGATAAGGACGCAATCATGAATCTGTACCGGGAGATCACCCTGGCCAATAAAGTCATGCAGACCATCATCGAAGATGCCAATGTAAAGGTATCAGATGAAGAAGCAAAGACAACAACAGTCTACAAACTGGTATTTACCACAAAGAAGACAGACAGTAAGACAGGCAAAGAAAAGAACATGTCTGATTCTGAGAAGAAGGGTCAGATGAAGAAAGCCCAGTCAGCCCTTAGTGCATTAAAAGCCGGGGAAGGAGCAAGTTCTGTTGCCAATAAGTTTGGTGTCAGCGATGCCAGCGGCGAAGAATCTTATACAAAAGGAAAGTCTGAACTGGGTGATAAGTTTGAGGAAGCAGCTTCCAAACTCGCGACGAATGATATCAGTGGTATTGTTCAGACCGATGACGCCTATGTTATCATTAAAATGATCAATCCGAATGATACGGAAGCAATGGCTGCGAACAAACAAAGTCTTCTGCAGGAAAAACAGCAGGAAGCTTACGAAAAAGTCTATAAAAAATGGACAAAAGACGCAGATAAAGAATGGGATGATGAAAAATCTGTTGACCAGGATTTATGGGATGAAGTAACATTTACTTACAAAGCCACAACAGCAGCATCAACAACGGAAAGTTCTTCTGCAACAACAGAAGCTGGAAGCTCTGCAACGACAACTGAGAGCAGCAAATAATAGAAAACAGGATGATACAAAGTCCGAAAGGAAATGCTCATTTCCTTTCGGACTTTATTTTTTTGCACAAAGGAGTGAAGAAAAATATTTTTTTGACATTTTTCTTCAAAAAGATTGCAAAACATCAAACTGTTTTTTAAAAGAGCCTAATGATATACTGCAATTACAGGTGAGGTGAACATATGAATAAGAGATCTCGGGAAATATTATCTCAGCTAATTAAAAAAAATGAATATGGCCAAAATTTATCAATTCAAAATTTGGCAGAAATGTTTGATGTTTCCATAAGGACCATACGATATGATATCAATCAGGTTAACGATTTTCTGAAAGAAAACAAGCTGAAGCAGGTCTGCCTGGGCAATCAGGGAATCATTGAGACAACACCAGATATTCGGAAAGCAAAGATGTCATTGATGAAGGAAGGCTTTTATTCTTTTAAACTTTCAAAAAATGAACGTATTGTTTTTACGGCAGTGCTTTTGATTGGAGCAGATGACTATATAACATTGTCGGATATCGCGGATTGGCTGTTTGTCAGCAGATCTACCGTGATACAGGATCTAGAACATATTAAAGAGTTTTTCCGCAGACATCAGTTGTATCTGTTGTCACATTCTAACAAAGGAGTATTGCTGGAAGGAAGGGAGATCGATAAAAGAAGACTGGTTTTCGATATGATTCAGTCTGACAGCAGCGTTTTCAGGGAAGAGCCGATTTTTCAGCATCTGATGGAGTGCCTGTCTCAAAACGCGCAGGTGGATTTGGAAGATCGAACGATGATCGAAAAAATTATTAATGAAGCAGAGCATGCATATGGACGATTCCTGACGGATCAGGCTTTTATGCAGATACGAATTTATTTTGAAATATCACTGTATCGTCTTTTGCGGGGACATTATGTAGAAATCATGGGAGAAAAAAACAGCAAGTATCCAATGGCTAAGGGCATCATACAGCAGATTCAGAGGTTCATCGTAAAAGAAGTTCCGGAAACAGAAAGCAGCTTTTTAGCAGAGGTGCTCAATCGTGTCAAATATATAAAAAAGGCTACAAGTAATCAGGAAATCGTGAAAATGCAGGTGATTACAAAAACGTTTATTGAGAATATTTCAAAGGATATCGGAAGGAATCTGCAGGGTGATTACATTTTTTATGAGAATTTGATCAATCATTTGGAATCTACGTTTTCTGCAGTAGGCAATGGCCTGGAAATCGGATCTGTTGTAGATGAAGTCATCCAAAGATATCCTAAAGTGCAGGAGGCGGTCAAGCGCAACGTATATGTGCTGGAAGAATATATCGAAAGAAAACTCTCAGAAGAGGAAATTGCCTATATCGTGATTCATGTATGTGCCGCCATTGAGCGCAATAATAATGAAGCGACGAGATATTCTGTCATACTTGTCTGCAATGGAGGGATTGGAACATCTCAGCTGCTTTTAGCAAGGCTGGAAAAATTTTTTCATTTAGACGTTCTGGATATTATTCCGGCTCACGATATTAAAAATGTTGATATGAGAAATGTAGACGTGATTATTTCGACGATTTCTTTGGATCAGGAGAATGTGGAATATATCCAGGTAGATCCTTTGCTGAATGATGAAGACTGTATCCGGGTAGGAGAAAAACTTTCGAAAATCAAGCCAAGAAACCAGAAAAAAAGTGAACCGGTTTCCACTGGCAAAGAAGAGCCAGTCAGATATTTGGAAAAAATCAGGACGATTCTCGAAGGAAACGAGCAGGAGACCCGATTAGGAGAAATCCAGGATGTGATTGATGAATTTTTCCAGAAAAAAGAAGAGGTTCTGCTGACGGATCTTTTGAGACCGCAGGCTATTTCGCTGAATGTAGAATGCAGCGACTGGAAAGAAGCAATACGGGCATCGGCGAAATATCTTTTGAAAGAAAAGGCAGTGACGGAACGTTACGTAGAAGCCATGGTGCAAAACGTAGAGAAAAACGGGCCATATATTGTGCTGGCCCCGGGGTTTGCGCTTCCTCATGAAGCTTTGAACGCAGGAGCAATGAAGGTCGGTATGAGTCTGATCCGTCTGGCGCATCCGGTTCCTTTTGGAAAAGAAGAAATGGATCCAGTGGAATGGGTATGCTGTCTGAGCGCGATTAATAAAGAGACACATCTTAAAGCAATGTTTCAGCTGGTAAATCTGTTTTACAATCAAAAATTCCGAAAGGAAATCCAGGAGAGCAAAACGCCGGAAGAAGTTTTTAAAATAATAAATCAACATGAGTACGAAACGAGGTAGAAAATTATGATTTGGGAAGACTTAGATGAGAAACTGATTGTGCCGGATTTGGAAGCCGAAAGTTCAGAAGAAGTTTTTCAGAAGTTGGGCGGGCTTTTAGTATCAGAAGGATACTGCAAATCCAGCTACGTACAGGCATTAACAGAAAGAGAAAATGATTTTCCTACAGGAATCAATATGGGAACTATAGGGATTGCAATTCCCCATACAGATAAGGAACACGTTATAAAGGGCGCGACAGCAATAGGTGTTTTAAAGAAACCGGTGCATTTTTATCAGATGGGGACCAACGATGAAAATGTAGATGCAAAATTGATTTTTATGCTTGCGGTAAAAGATCCAAAAGAACATTTGGTTTTCCTGCAGAGAATACTTATGGTGCTGCAGGATCAGGAAGTACTGAAGCAGTTGATGGAAACTAAAAACAAGCAGGAAATTATAAACATTATCAAGGAAAAGGAAGAAGAATTATAAATAAGGAGGAAATCAAATGAAAGCAGTGAACATTTTATCCGTATGTGGATCAGGAACAGTAACATCATCTATGGTAGCAGCAAAATTAAAAGAAAAATTAGCAGAGAGAGACTATTCTGTGTCTACAACTGAAGCCAGACCAACAGAAGCACTGAATCTCGCTCAATCAGGAAGATTTGATATTATTACCCACACAAGTCCGCTTCCAGATGGAGACTATGGAATCCCTGCAGTCAACGCATTTGCATGTATTACAGGAATTGGAGAAGATCAGTTCTTTGATCAGGTAGTAGAAGCTTTAAAATCTGTTGGAAAGTAGAGGAATCCGAAGGTATTCTGAAATATAGGGAGGAAGCTATATGATTATATTAGAGACATTAAAGGCTGTTATTGATAACTTTGGATCTGCCATCGTAGTTCCGTTCATCATATTTATTATAGCATTGATATTCCGCGTAAAACCGGCAAAAGCATTTTTATCAGGTTTGTATGCAGGAGTATCGCTGGAAGGCTTTACGCTGATCATTGGTGCGTATACACCGATTATTACGCCATTGGTGCAGAATATGTCAGATGTCATGTCTAATATTACAGGTGTTGAATTAAATACCTTTGATGTAGGATGGCAGGCAACTTCAGTCGTAGCGTTTGCGACCAGTGCGGGAATGATTTATCTGGGACTTGGAATCGCGCTGCAGACCGTCTTATTCCTTGTAAAATGGACGAATATTTTCCAGCCGTCTGATTTGTGGAATAACTATTCTTATATTGTATGGGGAGCTATGGTAATCTTCAGCACCCACAACTTCGCTCTTGGAATCGCATGTATGGTCCTTTTGAATCTTTACAGTCTTCTGATTTCAGAATTAGTAGCAAAACGCTGGTCTAAATATTACAATTACCCAAATTGTACGATCATCGCTATGCATAACGTAGAACCGGCAATTTTTGCGATCGTAATTGACCCTATTTTAAATAAATTAGGCTTAAACAAAGTAAAATTGAATCCAAAATCTATTGAAAAGAAACTTGGATTTATCGGAGAGCCGATGACGCTTGGATTTATTCTCGGAGCATTGATCGGAATCCTTGGAAGCATTGACAAACTGGGAACTTTAGCAGGATGGGGAGATGTGCTGGAAGCAGCTATCGCAACATCAGCAATCATGGCGATTTTCCCGAAAATCGCAAGTATGTTTGCCCAGGCATTTGCTCCAATTACAGAAGCAGCCAGAGTTTTCATGGGAAAATCTGGAGACAGAGAGTGGTATATTGCTGTAAATGATGCCGTTGGATATGGAGAACCGGCAACACTGACCAGCGGATTGATTTTGATCCCAATCATGGTTATCATCGCAACGATTCTTCCGGGCAACCAGGTTCTTCCGGTTGTCGACTTGCTGGCAATCCCATATATGGTACAGGGATTGGTTGCAGTGTACAAAGGAAATATGTCAAAAATCCTTGTAGCAGGAATTATCTGGTTCAGTCTTGGATTGTTAATGTGTACATATACAGCACCATTGTTTACAGAAGTAGCAAGATCTGCAGGATTCGCTATCCCGGCAGGAGCTGCCATGATCACAAGTTTTAATATTCTTGGAAAACCAATGCTTGGATTTGTTTTCCTGGCCTTCTTATCCGGAAATCCATTGTTTATCGGAATTGCGGTTGCGGTTTATGCAGTTGCATTCATCATCTTTAAGACTAAGAATCAGCAGATCGTGGAATATTTGGATCGGCAGGCAGATAAGAATGACACAGCCACAGAGCAGCAAGGAGTATAGGAATGAAAATAGATGTCAATGAATTTTTAAAACCATGCAGTTGTGGAAGAAAACACGAAATTGTTGTAGATGATATTATCATTGAGAGCGGGGCGATTGCGCAGCTTCCGAATATCTTAAAGAGACCTGCGTATGAAGATAAGAAGTCGCTGGTGATGATCTGCGATGAAAATACATATGAAGCCGCAGGAAAACAAGTAGAAGAACTGATTCCGGGATTAAAAAAGATTGTACTGAATCCAGAAAATCTTCATGCCAATGAACATGGGGTAGAGGCTGCGAAAAAAGGACTGGAAAAAGTCGGCGGAGCCGATCTGATGATTGCGGTTGGCTCAGGAACCATTCATGATATTACAAGATATCATGCTTACGAAATGAAAATCCCATTTTTCTCTGTACCAACAGCGGCAAGCGTTGATGGATTCGTTTCAACAGTAGCTGCAATGACATGGCACGGATTCAAGAAAAGTTTTACTGCTGTATCACCAGTCGTTGTTGTTGCTGATACGGATATTTTTAAGAAAGCACCGCTTCGTCTGACTGCATCTGGAGTTTCTGATCTGCTTGGAAAATATACAGCACTGGCAGACTGGAAGATCACCCATATGCTGACGGGAGAGTATATCTGTGATGAAATCTGCAGTATGGAATATGAGGCTCTTGACCGGTTAAAAGAGAGCCTGGATGGTTTGACGACAGGAGATGAAGCGGCATATGAAAATCTAATGTATGGGCTGCTTCTTTCCGGCCTGGCAATGCAGATGACAGGAAATTCAAGACCCGCATCTGGAGCGGAACACCATATGTCACATTTGTGGGAGATGGAAGTAATCAATGATTATATCGATTTTTATCATGGAGAAAAGGTTGGCGTCGGATTAGTACTTGCTTCTAAGATTTATCATAAGGCAGCAGAGAAAATGGAAGCAGGAAACTTCAAAGTAAAAGATGCCATGCCGGTGGAAGAAGATCTGATTCGGGAAAATTTCAGCAAACCAGGAATGTTTGAGATCATCATGGAGGAAAATACACCGAATCTTCTCGATGAAGTAGATCCGGCAAAATTAGTAGAAAAGAATGAAGAAATCATTTCCGTGATTCGCGAGATTCCGACAGCAGAGGAATTGGTTGATATGATCCAGAAAGTGCAGGGAGTAAAATCTTTGGAAGATCTGGGATTTGACGAAAGCTATCAGGCGAAAACTGCAAATTTGTCACCGTATGTCAGGGCAAGAATTACATTTATGAGACTTCTTAAATTCTATGATTTCTATGAGGAGGTCATATCATGTTAGAAGAATTAAAGCAGCAGGTGTATGAAGCTAATATGGAACTGCCGGCAAAAGGATTAATCACTTATACGTGGGGAAACGTAAGCGGTATTGACCGGACAAAAGGGTTGTTTGTGATCAAGCCGAGCGGTGTTCCGTATGAAGAATTGAAGCCAGAAGATATGGTGGTCATGAATCTGCAGGGTGAGAAAGTAGAAGGCAAAATGAATCCTTCTTCTGATACGCCGACTCATTTGGAACTGTATCGGGCGTTTGAAGTTCTGGGCGGCATTGTACATACGCATTCTCCATGGGCAACCTCATGGGCACAGGCTGGAAGATCCATTCCATGTTATGGAACGACTCACGCGGATTATTTTTACGGTGAGATTCCATGTGCCAGATCTCTGACAGAAAAAGAGATTGAAGAAGACTATGAAAAGAACACAGGAAAAGTAATTATAGAAACCTTTGCGGATATCAATCCGGAATATGTGCCTGGGGTTTTGTGTACCAATCATGGGCCGTTTACCTGGGGAAAAGATGCGGCACAGGCGGTGCATAATGCGGTTGTGCTGGAAGAAGTTGCAAAGATGGCATACCGAACCGAGCAGCTTAGAAATCAGACTGTAGGAGCGCCGGGATATCTTCAAGATAAGCACTTTTTCCGAAAACACGGCGAGAACGCATATTATGGGCAGCCGGGGAAATAAACACAGGTAAATTCCAGTGAAAACTGGTTTACAAAATATGTTATAACGCTTTTGAAAAGGCTTTTGTCCTTGCGGACAAAAGCCTTTTCATCATCATGGAGAATATTTTGAAGAGAAAAAATAGAAGAAAGGAGACTGTCGGATGAAGGATAAAATTAGACAGATTAAAAGCTTTATTTTAGATATGGATGGGACAATTTATCTTGGCAATGAATTATTTGATTATACAAAAGATTTTTTAAAAACCGTGGAAAAGACCGGAAGGAAATATTATTTTTTTACTAATAATTCATCTAAAAGTCAGCAGGCTTATATTGATAAGCTGGCAGCAATGGAGATCATGATCCGTCCAGAGCAGATGATGATTTCCAGCCATGTGATGATTCAATATCTGAAAAAACATCATCCCGGTGAGAGCCTTTATGTAGTGGGAACTCCATCGCTGCTGAAAGAATTTGAAGCCTATGATATGCCGCTGACGGAAATCGATCCAGATATTGTTATTCTTGGATTTGATACAACACTGACATATGAGAAAATGTCAAAAGCCTGTCATTATGTAAGAAACGGATGTACATACTATGGCATTAATCCAGACTGGAATTGTCCGATCGAAGGAGGAGATTTCATACCGGACTGTGGTTCCATGGCAAAAATGATCGAAGCATCTACAGGAAGATTTCCGGAGTTTTTTGGCAAACCATCCAAACATACACTAGATTATATAATAGAAGAAACAGGATGCAGACCGGAAGAAATTGCAATCGTTGGAGATCGGCTGTATACAGATATTGCTGTAGCCGACGGCAGTCCAGTAACATCTATTCTCGTGTTAAGCGGAGAAAGTACAATGGAGGATGTGGAAAAAAGTGATGTAAAACCAGACATTATTGTGGATACTTTGGAGAATATCACAGATATTCTGAAAGAAGATAATGTATGATTCAAGGTGAAATCCATATAATAAGTCCAGGAGGACATGATATGGAAGATCACAAAAATTTGAAAATACAGATACATGACATGGAGGCGGGGTGCAGTGCCATGGCATGGGAGACGAAAGACGGAAAGCATTTGTGGGGACGAAATTTTGACCACAGCAGAATTGCTGAAGGAAGTCAGGTAATTTATCTGCCGAGAGGGACTTCATATGCCATGTGGCGGCCGGATCTGGAATCAGCAGATAAAAGCAAAATGAAATATGCCTGTGTTGGAACTGGGTTTACAGGACTTCGGCAGGCTCCTGTATTGTATGAGGGAATCAACGAGAAGGGATTGATGGGAGGTCAGCTCTATTATCGAGGATTTGCCCGGTACGAGTCTGAATGTAAACCAGGGACTTGGAGACTTCAGCCGCCGTTTGTCGTGCTGCATCTTCTGGCCCAGTGTAGGACGGTGAGAGAGGCAGCAGAGATGATGAAAGAGAAAATCACTCTGATGAATACGAAACTGCTTGGAACAGTACCGCCGCTTCACTGGGCTTTTTGTGACCAAACTGGAAAGATGGCAATCTTGGAACCGGAGGAAGGCGGACTGCGAGTTTACCGGGATACTATTGGAGTTATGACGAACAGCCCAGGTTATGAATGGCACTGCCTGAATCTGCTGAATTATGCTGGACTAAGAAATCTGGATTATGAGGAAGCTGACTTTGGAAAAGAGACACTGCAGCAGTGCTTTTCTGGCAGCGGCGCTCAGGGACTTCCTGGAGATTTTACATCACCCTCCAGGTTTGTGAGGCTGGCGTTTTTGAAGAAATATGCGGTGAAAGGCAGGAATGAAACGGACGGCGCGGCCTACATGTTCCGCCTGCTGCAAAATGCGGCCTTTCCGCTGGGAGCCGTCAGAGTGACAGACCAGGGGCATATCACAGAATATGATAAACAAGTAATACCATATGATTATACAGTGTATACATCAGTTATGTGTCCCGAATCTCTCCGGTTTTACTGGAATACCTATAAAAATCCAGAAATTAGATATATTGACTTAAATCATTTGATCAGAAAAAAGGAAATCTTTCAATTCCCATTGGAACAAGACATGGAATTTAACTGTTTGTCATAAAAATTGACAAAAAAAATTAAAAATTGACAAAATGAAGCAAAACAGAACGTAGACAAACGGCGGGTTATTCCGTATCATAAGAAAGAAAGGAAAACACCAAAAAGGAGCAGAAGATGAAAGATGATGCCATAAAAAATCCTGCCAGACTTTCAAAATCGGAACAAGAACTTCATAAATATATTTGTTCTCATCTGGATGAGGTCAGGCATCTGACAATTCGGGAATTGGCAAATCGGGCCGGGACATATCCCAATACTGTGGTGCGGTATTACAAAAAACTGGGATATGAAGGATTTACAGAGTTTAAAAGCAGCATTCAAAGTGATCTGAAGGAGCTGGACTATGAAGAATTTATAATTCATGATTCCGAGCAGCTGATTCATACGGTGAATAAGATGGAAGTGCTGTATCAGAATGTAGTAAAAGAAACAAAGCAAAAGCTTTCGATTTCCCAGATACAGCAGATTTTGGAAGAGATGAACCGCAGGAAATTTATTGATTTTATTGTTTACGATGCAAATAAAGCATTAGCAGAATATGCGTCCCATTACTTTTTTATCACAGGAAAAATCTGTAATGTATACACAAGCGTCGATGAACAGATTCTGTTTGCCATGAATGCAGATCCAAAAGATCACATAATCTTTATGATCAGCAGGAGCGGTGCCTCCAAGAGAATGGTGAAAGTTGCCAAGATTATGCATGAGCGGGGAATGTTCACTGTCCTGTTCAGCAAATCAAAAAAGACTATCGTGTCGTCTTACTGCAAAGAGACGGTCACGGCTCCCTACGATCATGATTTTCAAAAGCTGGGGGACTGTATTTTTTATACTTCTGTGAAATATCTGTTAGATTGCATGATTGGAAGTTATTATGCATCCAACTATGATGAAACGTTAGAAAATGTGGAAGACTACCGGAAGGAATATCTGGGGGTTGAGACTCAAAACAAATTGAAAAAAAGATAAAAAGAAACGCTGTACACAATAAAAGCAAGATTTTGATAAAAAAGTGTGTACAGCGTTTCGTTATTTTACAAATATGTTTACAGAAGTCTGGCGGATGATACAATGAAATCAGTGTAAAATGAAAGATTTAAGAAAGAGGTGGGAACATGCTTCATAAAACATTAAAATCATTCCCAGATCATTTCCTTTGGGGAGCCAGTACTTCTGCATATCAGGTGGAAGGCGCTAATCTGGAAGATGGAAAGGGACCATCCTGTCAGGATGTGAAAAAGGTACCGGAAGGAACATCAGATCTGTCTGTCTGTGCAGATCATTACCACCGCTACAAAGAAGATATTGCTCTTATGGCAGAAATGGGATTCAAGGCATATCGTTTTTCCATCGCATGGACAAGAATCCTGCCGGAAGGAACTGGAGAAGTCAACCCAAAAGGAATTGAATTTTATAACAATCTGATTGATGAATGTCTGAAATATCATATGGAGCCGATTGTTACCATGTTTCATTTTGATATGCCTGCGGCACTGGATCAGAGAGGTTCCTGGTCTAATCGGGAGTCTGTAGAGTGGTTTGTGAATTTTTCCAAAATCCTGTTTGAGAATTTTGGTGACAGAGTGAAATATTGGCTTACGATCAATGAGCAAAACATGCTGACGATGGTTGGTCCTGTAATCGGAACGATGACAATTCCGGAAGGATGTACGAATGAATTAAAGGAAATTTATCAGCAAAATCATCATATGCTGGTGGCTCAGGCCAAAGCAATGGCTCTGTGCCATGAGATGCTTCCGGGAGCTAAGATTGGGCCAGCGCCAAATATTGCACTGGTTTATCCGGAAACCTGCAGGCCGGAAGATGTCATTGCGGCACAAAATGCCAATGCCCTGCGCAACTGGCTGTATCTGGATGCTTATGTTTATGGCAAATACAACAATTTGGTATGGGCATGGCTGGAAGAAAAGGATGCCTGTCCGGAATTTGAGCCAGGAGATGAGGAAATTCTGAAAAACGCACATCCTGATTTTATCGGATTTAACTATTACAATACCTCTGCAGCCAAAGAAAGTGACGGAACGCAGAAAGACGGAGCAATTTCGCAGCAGGAAAATTCCGGAGAAGCTGGGCTCTTTGAAGGAGTGAAGAATCCATATTTGAAGACGACAGAGTTTGGATGGGAGATTGATCCGGTGGGATTTAGGGCAACGATTCGGGAAATCTATTCAAGATATCATCTGCCGATGCTGGTAACGGAGAATGGACTGGGAGCTTATGATAAGCTGACAGAGGATGGAAAAGTGCATGATCCGTACCGTATTGAATATCTGCGCAAACATATTGAACAGATCCAGCTGGCGATCACGGATAACTGTGAAATGCTGGGATATTGTCCATGGTCCGCCATTGATCTGATTTCTACTCATGAGGGAATGGTCAAGAGATATGGATTCATCTATGTGGACAGAGATGAATTTGATTTAAAGACAATGAACCGTTACCGCAAAGACTCTTTCTACTGGTATAAGAAAGTCATTGCGGCGAATGGAGCAGATTTATCTGATGAGTATTAAATATGGAGATAATGAAATAAGCAGAAAACGAAAAGATAATATGGAATCTAAATCATTAAAAACGGCACTTGGAACTATTATTCCAAGTGCCGTTTTGGGTTTTGGTTTCAATTGATAGATGAAGGTTTAGCCCTGGCTCTTTGCCCATGCATCCAGCTTATCACTTTCAGCCTGTGCAGATTCCATGCTGTCTCCTTTGACACCGTAGTAGAATTTGATCTTTGGTTCTGTTCCGGATGGACGAACACATACCCATGCTCCGCCTTCCAGTTCATAGTAAAGAACGTTAGAATTTGGAAGTCCGATTGGAGAAGTTTCTCCTGTGGCAACATCTAAAATGGTATCATTGCTGTAGTCACGAACTTTTTCCACTTTATATCCGGCAATCTCTTTTGGCGGATTCTCACGGAAGTTGTTTAACATGCTCTGCATCTTATCCATTCCTTCCAGTCCAGGGAAGTCCATAGCCGTGATACGGTCAAGATAGTATCCATATTTTTCATACATCTCAAGCATAACATCCCATAATGTCTTGCCCTGTGTTGCATAGTAAGCAGCAGCTTCGCAGAGAGCAACCGTAGCGGATACGGCATCCTTATCTCTTGCGTAGGTGCCGATCAGGCATCCATAGCTTTCTTCCAGTCCGAAGAGATATGTACCCTTTCCTGATGTCTCGAATCCGAGGATTTCTTTTCCAATCCATTTAAATCCAGTCAGAACTTCGATAAGTTTTACATTATAAGCGTCTGCAATCGCATCTACCAGGTTTGTTGTAACGATAGATTTAACAACAGCTCCGTCTTCCGGAAGAGATCCATTGATTGCCTTTCTCTGGCTTAAAACGTACTCACATAACAGGGAACCAGACATATTTCCTGTCAGAGGAATGTAGTCACCGCTCTTGGCATCTTTGACATATACACCCAGGCGGTCAGCATCCGGGTCAGTTGCAAGGACTAAGTCTGCGTCCTTTTCTTTGGCCAGAGCAAGACCTAATGCAAATGCTTCTTTTGCCTCTGGGTTTGGATAACTTACGGTAGGGAAGTCTCCGTCCGGAAGTTCCTGTTCAGGAACGACATAGACATTCTTAAATCCCAAGTCGCTCAGTACTCTCCGTACCGGAAGATTTCCCGTACCGTGAAGAGGAGTATATACGATTTTAAGTTTGGAAGACATCTCATCGATGGCTTTCTGATTGAATACCTGTTTTTCTACTTCTGCGATATAAGCATCATCCACTTCAGCGCCGATTACTTCGTATAATCCGGCTTCCATTGCTTCTTCTTTTGAAATTGTCTTGCAGGTGGAGATATCTGTGATAGCATTAACTTTAGCGGTAACTCCAGATGCGTGAGGATCTGTGAACTGTGCTCCGTCTTCCCAATATACTTTGTATCCGTTGTAAGCTGGAGGGTTATGGCTGGCAGTAATGTTGATACCGGAGATACAGTCTAAGTGTCTGACTGCGAAAGATAATTCCGGTGTAGGACGGAGAGATTCAAAGATGAAGGCTTTGATTCCATTGGCGGCAAGGCAGCGTGCTGCTTCATCAGCAAACTCCGGAGACATATGTCTGGAGTCGAAAGCAATAGCGACACGTTTTTTGTCGGTATTCTGCTCCAATATATAGTCAGCCAGACCCTGGGTTGCTTTTCTTACAACATAAATATTCATGCGGTTGATACCAGCGCCGATGATTCCACGCAGACCAGCGGTACCAAAGGCAAGATCGGCGTAAAAACGCTCTTTGATCTCATTGTCATCATTTTCAATGGCTTTTAATTCTTTCTTTGTATCTTCATCAAAATAAGGATTGGAAAGCCATTCCTGATAGGTTTCTTTGTAGTTCATAAATTACTCCTCCTTTAGTTATTAAAAATGCCTTTGTTTAATTATACCCTAAATGCGACTAAAATACATTATAAATTTGTACATATTTTTCGAGAAAAATCGTTCTGAGTTCTTTTGCAAGGGTAAATTCTTCTAATTTGTTAATATAACGAGGGGAAACCCAGTGTTTTTTGTGTGACATGTATTGATTTGAGATTTTCCAGAACTTCTCCGGGAAAAGCAAGAGAGCGTATAGACAGCACAGATCCTTCTTAGTGAGAGGAAATTCACGGGTATAGCCTCGGATTATGGTTTCGCAGCAGGAAAAACGATAATCATTTTTTTCCAAGACTTTTCTCAAAAAATAATATAAATCGAGAATCGGATAACCATAAAAAAAATGTTCAAAATGAATCAGCACCGGCCCATCTTCTGTCATGATCATGTTATGGTGATTGCATGCACCGTGACACCATCCGGATTTAGACGGAGGGGAGGAATAAAGAAGCTCCAGCGATGTTTCCATCTGTTTTTGATATTCGGGAAGATGTTCCAGAAACTGATATTCAAAGGTGCCTTTGTTTTTTTTGCCGCGGACAAAGCGGCTAATGCTCTTTATTTCAGAATACTTTTGATGGTAATGTTTGTAAACAGAGGTATATTTACGTAAATGGTCGGACGAATAAGAAAGTCCTGCGGATATTTTATGCAGATTTCCCAGAGCGCCGCCGGAGGCCTTGAGATCTTTTAAGGAATGAATGTCACACTCAGGTCCGGAGAAAGTTTTTCTCAGCGCAAAAGATTCATAGTATTTATCATAGGAAAGAAATCCCCCGCTTTTGTTGATAACATATTGATCGGTATATGGAAATCCGGCTGCGCGCAAGGTTTTGGTCCAATTAGAGACAGCCAGAAGTCGTTCTTCAGACAGCGATGTTTGTGAAAGGGCATAAACTTCATGTCCGGTAAAGCATAAAATCCCGCCGCGTCCTCTTTTCAGACGGTTTACACAAATATCGTATTGATCTAATAACATTTGATATTTTTCGTTCAACATATATCCTCCTCAAAGTTCTACCTCTAATGATATGAAAAAAGGAAAAGGAATATGATGATTCTGAAGGAAAATAATGGAGCTTGCTCATACGGCATGGATAAGGTATACTGTGAAAATCATAGGAAGGGAGTATGAAATAAATGAAGAGGAAAATACTGGCGATTGCGGCTTTGACAGCGGGTGCCCTGCTGATTGCAGGATGTGCAAAAAAGGAGGCCGAAAGGAAAGGAAACGGGATCACAGCATGGGGAGATGAAAAAGCATCAGAAGTCCCGGTGACCGAGAGGACAAAAACAGCAGTCTCAGAAACAATTGAGGAAGATGACCTTGCCACAAAGAAAGAGGAGGAGGCTCAGCCGAAAAAAGGAAAGGGAACGTTTGAGGGATGGGCAGATTCCGGCTCAGTAGAAATAAAAATGAGTGAAGGGGAATATCAGACCTTTTTTGTGGAAGATGATAAGGTAAAGGAAGCACTGAATCAGAAAGGGGAAGGAAGTGAGATTGTTTTTACATACGGTGCAGTGGAGGGACAGATAAATAAGAAGATTGTAACGATAGAATAAAATGGAAATTTGAAACCAGAAATTGAGAGTGACGGAATATTTTCCCTGCTTAAGAAAAAAGTAAGACTTTTTCAGCTTTTCTGTCATAAATCGTTCATCTTTTTTGCGTATAATAAAAACAAACAAATATAATGATAAAAGTTACGCTGTGAAAAGGTTTACAATACGAGGTGGGAATATGAGAAAATATTTAACGATTGAAGAAATCAGAAACGCAGAGAAGTTAAAAGCGATGGATCGGGAAACCGGTATTATAGAAAGCGGTGCGGGAGCACCGAAACACAGAGTAAGTCAGAAGATTCTTGCGGGCGCTGCAGTAATAGCTGCGATTTGGGCTGCAGTGGTCTTCCGAAGAAGAAACAGCTCTCAATAACCTCATAATATACAAAACAGGACCGGATGTCTGTTGATCAGACATCCGGTCCTGTTTGCGAATCATAAAGAAAATTTTAGTAGTCTTTTACATCGATTTTGAAGTATTTCTGAGGATGTGCGCAGACTGGACACTGTGATGGAGCTTCTTTTCCATAGTGAACATGCCCGCAGTTAGTGCAGATCCATGCAACTTCAACATCTCTCTTATAAACAATATCATCTTCCAGATTGGCGGTTAACTTCTGATAACGTTCATCATGATGTTTTTCGATATCGGCCACCATTTCAAAAAGGTCTGCAATCTCATTGAAGCCTTCTTCTCTTGCTTCTTTTGCGAAAGTTGGATACATTTCTGTCCATTCAAAATTTTCACCGCTGGCAGCATCTTTCAGATTTTCTGCGGTAGATGGAACACTGCCGCCATGGAGAAGCTTAAACCAGATTTTAGCATGCTCTTTTTCATTTAAAGCAGTTTCCGCAAAAATATTGGCGAATTGTACATATCCATCGCTTTTTGCTTTGCTGGAATAGAAATCATATTTGGTCCGGGCTTGAGATTCTCCTGCAAAAGCGGCCATTAAATTTGCTTCTGTTTTCGTACCTTTTAATTCTGCCATAATATCTAACCTCCTAAATAAAAAATAATAACTGTTACTATTATTGTAATATAATTTCAGAAAAAGTCAAGTTGGTTTTAGAAGCTTCTTATCATATTATAAACCATAATGGAAAAATAATGCATAAAAATCTGAGGGTTTTATAAGGGAAGAGAGTGTGACAGTACAGGAGCAGTATGATATAATAGAAAGCGTCTTATTTTCCTGGAAACTGCATAAAATATCAAAAAGCAGGAAATAAAACCATGAAAAAACTAATATGCATCATAAGTATTTTTATCCTGGCGGTTACCGGATGTCAAAAGCAGAAAAGTGAAGGTGAACGGGAAAATGTACAGTACGCAGTGTGCGGGCAAAGTGTGCTGCCGAAAGAGTTGAAACAGATCATTGAAGAAGAAAAGAATGAGGTTTGTCACTTTACGTATTCTACTCAGGATTATACATACTATGTTATTGGATATGGAAAGCAGAAGGGAAAAGGATATCAGATCAAAGTGAAGAGTTTTCAGATGGATGAGAGTCATATTTATCTTGATACTACTTTGATCGGTGTAACGAAAGAGCACCAGAAAGAAGGCACGTCGTATCCATATCTGGTATTAAAGAGTCAGTACTATGAAAAAGACGCTGTTTTTCGTTAAAAATAATAAAAAGTTTAGAGTAGTTTTATTGATTTATAAAATGGGAAAACATATAATGGTGCTTATGAATCGAAGGAGGAACTAATTTGAAGGATCAACAGAATAACAAAAATAAAAAAGACGATGAAAACAAGAAAAAGACCGCGAAGATGCTGGGCATCTTTCTTGTGATTTCAATTCTTGGAACGTTCTTCTTTAATCAAGTATTATCGAAATGGCAGAATGGGACAGAAACAACCATTACCTATGATAAATTTATCGAAATGCTGGATGATAATGAAGTTAAAAGTGTTGAAGTCACAGATAATCAGCTGAGAGTGACGCCGAAGGAGTCCGAAAATCCGATTCAGAAGACGACATATGTTGTAGAGAGGATCAGCGGAGACTATCAGCTGGTAGAACGATTGTCTAATAGTAAAAATGTAGAATTTTATCAGGAACCGGATGATCCAATGAGTACATTCTGGACAATTCTGCTGAACCTGATCCCGACGATTCTCATCTTTGGCTTCCTTGTACTGATGATGCGCAGGAGCAGCGGAATGATGGGAGTTGGAAAATCTAATGCCAAGGTATATGTAGAAAAGAAGACAGGAGTTACGTTTGCGGATGTAGCCGGACAGAATGAGGCAAAAGAAACACTGACAGAGATGGTAGACTTCCTGCACAACCCAGGGAAATATACGCAGATCGGAGCGAAGCTTCCGAAGGGAGCTCTTCTTGTAGGACCTCCTGGAACAGGTAAGACCCTGCTGGCAAAGGCGGTAGCCGGAGAGGCCAATGTACCATTCTTCTCTTTGTCAGGATCTGATTTTGTGGAAATGTTTGTGGGTGTAGGAGCTTCACGAGTAAGAGATTTGTTCAAACAGGCACAGCAGATGGCGCCTTGTATTATTTTTATCGATGAAATTGACGCGATTGGTAAGAGCCGTGATAATGGAATCCACGGCGGAGGAAACGATGAGCGCGAACAGACACTGAATGCACTGCTGGCGGAAATGGACGGATTTGATACTTCCAAGGGAATTATTATCCTTGCAGCAACCAACCGTCCGGAAGTGCTGGACAAAGCCCTGCTTCGTCCGGGACGATTTGACCGTCGTGTTATTGTAGAACGTCCGGATTTAAAAGGAAGAATTGAGACTTTAAAGGTTCACGCAAAAGATGTAAAGATGGATGAAACGGTTGATTTTGAAGAGATTGCACTGGCAACATCGGGAGCTGTGGGATCTGATCTGGCAAATATGATCAATGAAGCCGCTCTGGGAGCCGTAAAAGCCGGAAGGAAAGCAGTTTCCCAGCAGGATCTGTTTGAGGCGGTTGAAGTGGTAATCGCCGGAAAAGAAAAGAAAGACAGGATTTTAGGTGACAAAGAGAAACAGATCGTTGCGTATCATGAAGTGGGACATGCGCTTGTGATGGCACTCCAGAAAGAGTCTGAGCCGGTTCAGAAGATTACAATCGTCCCTCGTACGATGGGAGCTCTGGGTTATACAATGCAGCGTCCGGAAGAGGAAAAATATCTGAACTCCAAAGATGAGATGCTGGCGGATCTGGCTGCGTTCTTTGGCGGCCGTGCCGCAGAGGAAGTAAAATTTAACTCTGTTACAACCGGTGCGTCAAATGATATTGAAAGAGCCACTTCCATTGCAAGAGCTATGGTAACGCAGTATGGTATGTCAGAAGAGTTCGGTTTGATTGGTCTGGAATCGATTACCAACCGGTATCTGGACGGCAGGGCAGTTATGAACTGTGCGGAATCTACGGCGGCTAAAGTTGATGAAGTCGTCATGAAGATATTAAAAGAAGCTTATCAGAAGGCACTGACTCTTATTAGGGACAATATGGATATACTGGATGAAGCGGCTCAGTTCCTGATCAAGAAGGAGACCATTACGGGAAAAGAGTTTATGGAAATTTTCAATAAATATAAGAAAAAAGAGCCGGAAGAGGACATCCGGCAGGAACTGACAGAAGAGGCACAGGTATCAGAAGAACCGCAAGAATCTAAACAGCCTGCGGATCCAGCGGATGAGGATGCAGAAATATCTGACAGCACATTTCAGACTGGATATGCGCCTTGGATTGAAGATGACGGTGAAGATGAATAAAAGCAGAAAATAAATCAAGAAATATTCTGTAAAGAAGGATTTCGTATAGAAATCCTTCTTTTTTTATATTTAAAAACGAAAATTCTCCAGATTTCATTTGAAAAGATTCCAGATTATTTTTGAAACAAAGAATTTCATGTTAAAATTGCACAGAATCTGGTCGTTTTTTGTGAAACAAAAACAATAAATCTGTGAAATAGTAATAAAAATCTGTAAAACACACATAAAATGATTGACTCAAAAGTAAAATTGTATTAAAATAAAGACACAAACAAAGAGATGTGCTGCAGCAATCTTTGGAGCTAAGGTTTTATTAAAAAAGGAGATAAATCTATGAAAGCAATTGTAAGATATGGGCAGGAATTCGGCGGTTATACGATGCAAGATGTGCCGGAACCAACATGCGGACCGGAAGATATTATCGTTAAAATTAAAGCAGCAGCAATCTGCGGTGCAGATATGAAACATTGGAGAGTGGATAATGGATCTGATGAATTCAACTCTATCCGCGGACATGAGTTTGCAGGCGAGATTGTTGAAGTTGGTGAAAAGGTAACAGACTGGAAAGTAGGACAGAGAGTTGTATCTGATAACAGTGCACATGTATGCGGAGTATGCCCGGCATGCGAACAGGGAGATTTCCTTTGCTGTGAAGAAAAAGTAAATCTGGGTCTTGACAATAACACATGGGGCGGCGGATTTTCAAAATTATGTAAGATTCCTGGAGAAATTTTGAGAATTCATAAACATGCAATTTGGGAGATCCCTGATAATGTAAAATATGAAGAAGCAGCCGTGCTTGATCCGATTTGTAATGCTTATAAAGCAGTGGCACAGCAGGCTCATCTGCTGCCAGGACAGGATGTTGTTGTGTTCGGTACAGGTCCGTTAGGATTATTCTCAGTTCAGATTGCAAGAATCATGGGAGCAGTCAACATTGTTATGGTAGGTTTGGATGATGATGTAGAAACACGTTTTCCAGTAGCATTAGAAGTTGGAGCAACACATGTTGTAAACGGATCAAAAGAAGATGTTGTAGCAAGATGTACGGAAATTTGTGGAAGAGATAACTTAGGTTTAGTAATTGAATGTTCCGGTGCAAACATCGCATTAAAACAGGCAATTGAAATGACAAGACCAAATGCAGAAATTGTTCGTGTTGGTATGGGATTCAAACCATTAGAGTTCTCTATCAATGATATTACTTCATGGAATAAGAGCATTATCGGACATATGGCTTATGATTCTACTTCCTGGAGAAATGCAATCCGCTTATTAGAATCTGGACAGATTAAAGTTCAGCCAATGATCACACACAGATTAGGTCTTTCTGAGTATGAAAAAGGATTCGATGCCATGGCTGCAAAAGAAGCGATTAAAGTTATTTTCCACTATGATTTTGACGATTAATCTTTGATGCAAAGGAGACGTTATGGAAAGGAAATTAATGATCGCACCGTCTATGGGCTGCTGTGACTTGTTTGATATGGAGCGGCAGGTTCGTATCATTGATGAAAATTCTGATTTTCTTCATATGGATATCAAAGATGGTGTGTATGTACCAAGTTTTGGAATTGGTCCGGAATTTCTGGAGGCGCTCAAAGATAAGGTGAAGACTCCGATGGATGCTCATCTGATGATCAAAAATCCACAGAAATATCTGGAAGTATTTGCAAAAGCAGGAGCGGCATACATAACCCCTCATACAGATTGTATTGAGGGAGATGCCTTTGTTACATTAAATAAAATTAAATCTCTGGGATGTAAAGCAGGAATTGCTTTAAATCCGTCTGTTCCGTTGACTACAATTGAATACTATCTGCCGCTCCTTGATAAGGTTACGGTTATGATCGTGGACGCAGGTATTTCAGGACAGAAAGTTATCGAGCAGACATTTGATAAGATCCGTGATCTTGTAAAGATTCGTGAGGAGAAGGGCCTGAATTTCCTGATTGAAGCGGATGGCTCTATGAATAAAGATGTGTATCGCCCGCTGTACGAAGCAGGGGCGGATATGGTAGTTCTTGGCCCTCCGGCATTATGGAATAAGGCGGATGACTTTGAGGAAGCCTGGAATATCATGGAAAATGAATTAAAAGAGGCATTGGAATCATAAAAAGTAATTATTAGAAAAGAGGAAAAACTATGAGCGATAAAAACACTGGACGTGTCAGCGTTGGAGCAAGGCTGGACCGTCTTCCAAACTCCAGCTGGCATATTAAAATGTGGCTGGTATCAGCGTTTGCATTGCTGGTTTGCTGGTCCAACGGTATCAGCGGTGCAGTGCAGAATATACTTTTGAATGAAGTGCATTGGTTAGAACCAGGATCTACTCTTCTGGCTATGTGGGGAACTACCTACACAGCAGGACAGCTGTTTGGAGCATTAGTTGGTGGTCCGATCGGTGATAAGATTGGCCGTAAGAAGAGCATCCTTTTATATGAAGCAATTCATATCGTTGCTATGATCGGTGGCATGGTTTCACCAAACGTTTATGTCCTTTATATCTTTAGGCTTGTACAGGGATTTGGACTGGGAGCTTTGTTAGTTGTACTGTTTGCTGCATTTACAGAGTATGTACCAGGAAGAAACCGTGGAGTATGGTCAAGTCGAAACTCTTTCATCGGAAACTGGGCACATCCGATCTGCAACGGTATTGCATTTGTGATTGGTTTAACGGGTGTGAGCATGGCAATGAACTGGAGAATTCAGTATGCAGTTCCATCTATTCTTTCTATCATTGCATGCATTTTGATTGTTAAGAAATATCCGGAATCCCCTAGATGGCTGGAAGCTCAGGGAAGAGTTGACGAAGCGGATGCTATTGTTTCTCAGGTGGAGAAAGAGATCGAAGCATCTACAGGAAAAACACTTCCTCCAGTAGAAGAGGAAGAAGCAAAAGCAGTACAGAATCTTCCGTATTCTGCATTGTTCAAAGGCAAACTGTTAAGAAGAACAGTTGTAGGATCTCTTGTATTGATTGGTATGAATACGATTCAGTATACATTAATGACATGGATGCCTTCTTTATTAGCATCTCTTGGATATGATACATCTAGTTCACAGTTCATGACAATGTTCGGATTGTTTGGAGCTCCTTTTGGAATCTTCCTTGCATCCTTATATATGGATAAAGTGCCAAGAAGAGTATTAGGTGTTATCCTGCTGCTTGCTATGGCAGTTCTGGGAGTTATCACGGGACAGCAGACAACAATGACTGCACTGATCGTTTCTACTTTCTTGCTGAATACAGTAATTTATATGTATGTATGCTACGCATCCGCTGTATATGTACCGGAAATGTGGCCGACATCAGCAAAATTATCCGGATCTGGATTCTGTAATGCAGTGGGACGTTTAAGCAACATCTTCTTCCCGTTCCTTGTAACTGCCGTTGCAGCAAGCTCTTGGGGAAGCACTGGGGTATTCATATTAATTTCAGCAGTTGCGGTTATTCTTGCAATCTGTGTTGGCCTCTTCGGTATTGAAACACGAGGAGAATCCGTTGAAGACATTGGTAATGTAGATTAAGTCATATCGTGAAAACAGAAAGGAAGTAAAGAGAATGAAGAATACCGAAGCGATTTTGGTGACTCCAAAGAAATTTGAAATCCAGGAGTGTCCGGTTCCGGAACCGAAAGATCATGAAATCCTGATGAAAGTTGAATATGTGGGAATGTGTGGATCTGATATCCATGGATTTGAATTCGGACCATTCATCCCTCCAAAAGATCCAAATCAGAAGATTGGACTGGGACATGAAGTAGCAGGTGAAGTTGTAAAAGTCGGAGCGAAAGTTACAAAATTCAAACCGGGAGACAAAGTATTGATCGAGCCAGGTGTGCCGGATGATTCTTGTGAATACTGCCGTACTGGACGCTACAATATCTGCCCTGATGTAGATTTCATGGCAACACAGCCAAACTACAAAGGTGCACTGACAGAATATATGACACATCCAGAAGAGTGGACATATCATGTTCCGGAAGGAATGTCCACAATGGAAGGTGCTTTGGTAGAGCCTGCAGCTGTTGGTATGCATGCAGCAATTTTAGGAGAAGCAAAACTTGGAAAGAGTATTGTTATCCTGGGAGCAGGAACGATCGGACTTATGGTGCTTCAGGCATGCAAGAGTCTTGGAGCAACTGATATTACAGTTGTAGACGTAATGCAGAAACGACTGGATCTGGCAATGAAGCTGGGAGCAGCAAGAGTCATCAACGGAAAAGAACAGGATACAGTAGAAGTGCTTCGCTCTGAAGATATGTACGGAGACCACGGGGTAGAATTAGTATTCGAATGTGCTGGATCTGAATTTACAGCAAAACAGGCAGTACAGATTGTAGCCCGCGGAGGAAAGATCATGATGGTTGGAACTCAGTCCGGTCCGGTACCAATTGACTTCTTAAAGATCAATCGTGAAGTTACGATCCAGACATCATTCCGTTACTGCAACAACTATCCACAGACGATCGAAGCAATCGCAACAGGCAAATTTAATGTCAAAGACATGGTAACACATATCTATGATTATAAAGATGTTCAGCAGGCATTCGAGGATGCAATTGATCCAGTGAAGAAAGCTGACATGGTAAAAGGTGTTGTTAAAGTAGCTGAATAAGCAGGGAAAATAAGGAGAAAAAATATGATTGCAGATATTAGATTTTGGGAACAGAAAGCAAGTGAAGGACATTATGCAATTCCACATTTTAATGTATGGAATGCAGAAATGTTAATGGGAGTTATTGATGCAGCAGAAGAACTGCGTGCACCGATCATCATCTCTTTTGGAACAGGATTTGTTGGAAATACTTCTTTTGAAGATTTCTGCTATATGATGGAATCCATGGCAAAGAAAGCAACAGTTCCGGTTATTTTGCACTGGGATCACGGCCGCAACTGGACAATTTTAAAGAATGCGGCAGATCACTGCATGAATTCTGTTATGCGTGATGCTTCTGCATTGCCATTTGAAGAAAATATTGCAGAAGTAAAACGATGCGTTGACTATTTCCACAGATACAATATTCCTGTTGAAGCAGAACTTGGACATGTAGGAAATGAAACAGTATATGAAGAAGCATTGGCTGAGTACGCTTATACAGATCCGGCACAGGCAAAAGAGTTCGTAGAGCGTACAGGATGCGACTCTCTTGCGGTAGCAGTCGGAAACGTACATGGTGTTTATAGTGCAGAGCCAAAGATCAGATTTGATATTATTGAAGCAGTAAAGAAAGAAGTGGGTGTACCGCTTGTTCTTCATGGAGCATCTGGTATTGGTGATGAAGATATCAAAAAGGCAATTCATTGCGGTATTGCTAAGATTAATATTCATACAGAGCTTTGCCAGGCTGCTATGGAGGCAATCAATGCTCATAAAGATGAACCGTTCCTGGCTCTTGAGCGTGAAGTACGCAAAGCAGTAAAAGAACGTGCAATGTACAAGATCAAATTATTTGGTGATGATGGAAGGGCTGATGAATAAGTGGAAAAGAAATTAGATGTAATCTGCCTTGGGGCAGCAATTGTAGATATTCCACTTCAGCCGGTATCCAGAGACATCTTTGATATTGAATCCTATCCTGTCGACCGTATTGCAATGACGGTCGGCGGGGATGCGATGAATGAGGCGACAATTATCAGCCGTCTCGGTCATAAGACAGGAATTATCAGCTGTGTCGGAGATGATGCGGCTGGAAACTTTATCCTGGAATCTTGTGCAAAGGATCACATTGATTATGAAGGAATCAAGATGGATCCGAACATTGATACTTCTATGAATGTGGGATTAGTAACAGCAGATGGAGAAAGAACATTTGTTACAAACAGGAATGGCAGCTTGTGGAAGACGAATATTGAACATGTAGATTTTGATAAGATGAAACAGGCCAAGATCTTATCTCTTGCAAGTATATTTAATAATCCACTGCTGGATGGAAAAACGCTGGTTAAGATTTTCAAAGAAGCAAAAATGGCAGATATGACCATATGTGCGGATATGATTAAACCTCGTCTCGGAGAAACCTTAGATGATATTCGGGAAGCGTTAAGTTATGTAGACTTTTTCTTCCCGAACTTTGAAGAGGCATGCCTGATGACAGGTGAGACAGAGGAAGAAAAAGTGGCAGACGTATTATACAGATGCGGAGTAAAAAATGTAATTATGAAAATTGGCAAGAGAGGATGTTATATCCGAAATGCCAGAGGGTCTATGATCGTTCCAGCAGCCAAAGGAATTACCGCAATCGATACGATCGGAGCAGGAGATAACTTTGCTTCCGGATTTATCACAGGACTTCTGGATGGAAAAGATCTTCGGGAGTGCGGAATTTATGCAAACTGCACAGCAGCTGTTTCCGTGCAGTATGTAGGTGCTACAACTGGTGTTAAAAATAAGCAGATGGTAGAAGATATGCTTGCAAAATATCGTGAAGATTACAAATAGCAATGAAACATAATTTGAGAAAGGAATGCCGAAATGAAAACAATGAAATTAGGAAAAACAGGAATTGATATTTCAAGAATCGGTCTTGGTACTTGGTCCATTGGCGGAGGATCTGCCTGGGGTGGAGATCATGAACTTCAGACGGTTGTAGATACAATCAGGGAAGCTCCGAAACTGGGCGTAAACTTAATTGATACAGCACCAGGATACAATTTTGGAAACAGCGAGAAAATCCTTGGGAAAGCATTGGAAGGCATGAATCGTGAAGATGTTGTCATCATTACAAAATGTGGTGTGACATGGGACCAGGAAATGAAAGGTGACATGTTCAATGTTGTAAACGGAATCCAGTTATACAAGAACCTGAACAGTGCATCTGTAAAGAAAGAGATTGAAGCATCCTTAGAGCGCCTGGGAACAGATTATGTAGATGTTTACATGACACACTGGCAGTCTATCGAAGGATCTGAATATTATGTTCCGATCAGAGAGACAATGGATGTATTGAATGACTTAAAGGCACAGGGCAAGATCAAAGCAATTGGTGCCGCAAATGTAGATATTCATCATATCGAAGAATATTTGAAATGGGGAGATTTAGACATTGTTCAGGCGAAATATTCTATTTTGGATCGTGGAATTGAAAATGATATCATTCCGTGCTGCCGTGAAAATGGAGTGACCATTCAGGCATATTCACCATTGGAAATGGGTCTTTTGTCAGGAACAATGCCAAGAGATTACAAACCAGTTGGAGCTCAGATTCCAAAGAAATGGTTCCAGCCGGATAATATGCAGGCTGCTATGGACATGATGGATCAGTGGAAACCATTATGTGAAAAATACAACTGCACGATCGCAAACCTGGCGTTAGGATGGATTCTTGCGCAGGGTGAATTCCTGAACTTATTGAGTGGTTCTACAACAACAGCGGAAATCGAAGAAAATGTAAAATCCGCTGAACTGGAATTAGAAGCAGATGATGTTGCTTACATGCGTGAATTAGCAGAATCTATTGACAAATAAAAACACAATCAAAAAGAAAGAGGCAAACCGATTAAACGAGAAAAGAAAATTTACAAGGCATGTGAAACGCTCTTGACAGTATGTTCACAATGTAAAAAAGATGAAAAGATCTTAATTGTGACGGACGAACCGTCAATGGAAGTGGCCATGGCATTATGGGATGCGGCAGAGGATTTTCCCAACCGCACACTTACCATGATGGATCCAAGAAAGATGCACGGTGAAGAACCTGCAGATCTGGTAGCTGCGGCGATGCAGCAGGCTGATGTGATCTTCCGAGTGACAAAAATGTCGCTGACTCATACAATGGCAAGAAAAAAAGCCTGCGAGGCAGGCGCAAGAGACATAAATTGCTGTGACTATACAATGTCTATGCTGGAATCAGGCGGGCTTTATACAGATTTTGAGGCTAACAGAAGGTTTGTAGACCAGATTGCGAAAGGCTTCGAAAATGGGAGTGAGTGCCGTATCATATCCGATAAAGGAACGGATTACACTGCAAGCATCAAAGGCCATAAGGTTTCGCCTCAATATGGGATGAGTACCCGTAAAGGCGAGTTCTCCTCACCTCCTGATATTGAGTGTGCAACAGGAGCTATACCGTTTACGGCCAACGGGACGATCGTTGTGGATGGAAGCATAACCCATCCAGAAATAGGAGTTTTGAAAGAACCTATTACGTTGGAAATAAAGGACAGTATCGTACAGGAGATTCAAGGCGGGGAAGAAGCAGAAAAATTCCGAAAAGTTTTGGAAGAATTTCATGATCCCCGAGTTTATCAGGTAGGGGAAATCGGCGTGGGACTCAATCCCGATGCGAGCCTGTGCGGCCGGATGTTAGAAGATGAAGGCTGCTATGGGTATGTGCATGTGGCCCTTGGTAATAATGATACAAATTTACAGGATTGTCCGTTTCACATTGATATGATGTTTCAGTCACCTACAATCTTTGTAGATGAAAAAGTCATTCTGGACAGAGGGAATGTCGTGTTTGACTAAAATAATAAAGAAATAGAAAAGGAAGAGGCTCCTCCGGCATGTTAGCTGGTCTGATTCCGGGGGAGCTGATCCAATGGGGTAAATTTTCCTTATTTTGGGTATTTCTCATTGAAATTAAGTCTCTGGGGTGTACAAAAAATGCGGAGGAGAAAAGTTATGGTCAATGATGTAAAGAAAAGAATAATAGAAAAAATCAGACATAATCGTATTTCTACGGAAGAGATTGCGGATATTATGGGAAAGAAAGGCCTTTTTGAAAATGCTTTCCCGGTAAACCGAGGACATTTTGCCGTAGGCAATATTAAATGGATCTATGCTTATAATGAATCAAACTGGAGTATTCATGAACAGGCAAGAGATATTAAGAGAGGCGATATTGTACTGATTGAAGCATTTAACTGCGGAGAGAGGGCTACAATTGGTGAACTGGTTACAAAGTTCATGCTCCTGCATCAAAGAGCAGAAGCAGTCATAAGCAATGCCAAACTAAGAGACGGCAGCGGACTGATCAAACATAATTATCCGGTATGGTGTAAGGGGATTACTCCGATTGGATGTTTTAATGTAAAGATTGATGAACCTTTAGATCCGGAAATTTACCGGATACATAAAGAGATGTATGACGGGAATATTGCGGTATGTGATGATTCCGGAGTTGTCATCATCCCGAAAGAACTGCATACGGAAGAATTTCTGGGGAAACTGGACTTTATAGCAGAACAGGAGGATATATGGTTTGAATGCCTGGACGGAAAGAACTGGGATACTTACGATATCGTCTGTCTAAAAAAATATAAAGATGAAAAGGAACCCGGAAAATGATGAATCAATATATCTCAAAAATGGAAGGCTCTGCGTCTATACGGTCTATGCAGACAGCAGCGGAGCTTAAAAGAAAAGGAGTTCCGGTCATTGATCTGGCAGGAGGCGAACCGGATTTTGATACGCCTCTTAAGATCAGAGAAAGAGCCAAACAAGCTTTGGACGCGGGACATACACATTATGCGGTAGGCAAGGGGATTTATCCTCTGAGAGAAGCTATTTCAAAAAAGCTTTATGAAAAAAATGGAATTGATGCAGGTCCTGATCAGATTATTGTGACGCCCGGAGGAAAATTTGGAATTTACCTGGCACTTACTTCAATTTTGAATCCTGGAGATGAAGTACTTGTATTTGCGCCTTACTGGGTATCATATGTACCGATCATTAAAGCCTGCGGAGGTGTTCCGGTTGTCGTACCGCTGACAGACAAGAATGATTACAAAATTGAACGAAAAATTGTGGAAGACAGGATTACTGACCGAACGAAAATGCTGATTATCAATTATCCTAATAATCCAACAGGAAGAATTCTGCATCAGGAAGAAGCTGAGATTTTAAGAAATCTGATCCTGGAATATGATCTTTACGCGGTTGCAGATGAAATTTACGATGAAATTGTATTTGATGAGAAAAAAAATATCAGTCTGGCATCGTTTCCGGAAATTAAAGATGCTGTTGTCACTGTAAACGGATTTTCAAAATGTGCTGCAATGACTGGATGGAGAATTGGTTACACAGTGGCAAGCCAGGAAATTACGGATGTTATGTACCGTTTATTCGAACATTCCATTACCGGTGTCAGCACATTTATCCAGGAAGCATCGCTTGAAGTATTTAAATGTGAGGCGGAACTGGAAGAAATGAGAAAGATTTATGAGGAACGCCGTAACTATATGGTAACAGAAGTAAATAAGATACCAGGTCTTTCCTGCAAATGTCCCGAAGGAGCATTTTATCTCTGGATAAAAGTAGATACAGATCTTACGTCAGAACAGGTTTGTGAAAAGTTTTTGGAAGAAGGAAACCTGGTATGTGTTCCTAGTGATTCTTACGGAGAGACAAAAGCGGTATATGTAAGGTGCAGTTTTGCCAATGATATGAGAATCCTCCAAAAAGCGGTTGAAAAGTTTGCAAATGTCATTTTCAAATAAAAATTTTATATAATCCTGTGTTATAATTTAAACATCATTATAATGATTTACTATTTACAGGAAAACAAACTTTAAAACTGTACAGCCTGGCAGGCAGAACGGAGGAACTGATGAAAAATCGTTTAGAGAAAATTCGGGAAAAAATCGGTATTGAAAAAAAGGTGACAGTTTCCGAGCTTAGCAAGTTGTATAATGTAACAGAGGAAACAATACGCAGAGACTTGGACAAACTAGAAGCCGAAGGATTTCTTACCAGATCATTTGGAGGCGCAGTGCTGAACAACAGCTCTCAAAAAGAAAATATTCAGTTTTACAAGAGAGCATCTATCAATCGAGAAGAGAAGAAAAAAATTGCTTCTCTGGTTAATAATATTTTAGGGACAAAAAGAGCCATCGCTACCGATGCAAGCACAACAGTAATGGAAGCAATCAAACTGCTGAAAAACAAGGAAATGATCATATTAAGTGCCTCGACCGAGATCTTTACGGAGCTTAGTGATACGAACAGCAGGATCATATCGACGGGAGGAACGTTTAATTACAAAACCTTGTCGCTGCAGGGATCAGTAGCAAAGAGTACCGTGAAGCGATATCATGTGGACATGGCGCTGATTAGCTGCAAAGGACTGGATCTCGAACTTGGAGTGACGGATACCAGTGAAAATGAGGCAGAGGTAAAGAAATGTATGATAGAGCAGGCAAGGGAAGTAGCTTTGCTTGCGGATCATACAAAGTTTGGAAGAACTGCATTTGCCCATCTGGCAAATCTGGAAGATCTGGATTATCTTGTGACAGATAGAAAACCTGATGATGAGTGGGTTGAAATCTGCAGGAAAAAAGGGATAACGCTAATCTATTAGATAGATATAAATTCAATAACAAGTTAACTTTCGTTAACTTCCTCCATAAGAAAGGAGCTGTCGTATCAGTGGGAAAAACATAGATGCGGCAGCATCTTTTTTTGTTGTTGACAAGGTTTTCAGAACAGGGGATAATAAAAAAAATTATAATTAGAAGAAAGAGAGGAAATATCAATGAAAAAACTATGGATCTGGTTTTTAGGAATTTTGATGGCAGCATCTTTGACCGCCTGCTCAGGAGGAAAAAAGAATGCGTCTTCAGAGACGGCTAAGACAACAAAAGCCACAACGGAGGCAGCTGCAAAGAGTGATCATAAGGAAGAAACCTGCAGTGTGGAAGTAACATGTGCGAATCTTCTGAATCACAAGGATGATTTGGAATCTAATTATGAGATTCCGTCCAAAGGAAAGATCTACAGCGGAGATGTAGAAGTGGAAGATAAGGAGACAGCCATGACGGTACTGGAGAAATCCGGTGTCAAAATTGATAAGAAAGACGGATATGTTCAGGGAATCGATGGATTATATGCAGGCGACTGCGGAGATTACAGCGGCTGGATGTATAAAGTCAATGGAGAAGTTCCGGATGTCGGAGCAGATGAATATGGGGTAAATAAAGGTGATGAAGTTCAGTGGTACTATGTCTGTGATGAAGAGGATTTCTAAATGAAGACTGTTTTAAGCCGCCTGCATCCTGCAGCGGCATTTGCCTATCTGTCAGGAATCCTGATCATGGCGGCTTTGAACCGTCATCCATGGATGACATGTACCCAGCTTTTATGTCTTGGGGGAATTTATCTTTACTATGAAAGACGCCCTGGAAAGATGCTTCCTTTTGTGGGAATCATTCTTTTGTCGGCGGTATTAAACGGGGTGTTCGTACAGAGGGGAAGCACTGCAGTCGTGACTGCCGCAGATAGGACAGTCACGGCAGAAGCCCTGCTTTATGGGGGGAATGCAGGAATCCTTCTTGTGAACGTCCTGTTTTTATTTTCTCTTTGGAACCGCTGTTTCAGGCAGGAACACTGGGTGTATTTGTTTGGCTCTGCTTTTCCTAAATTGGGTGTGATCGTTTCCATGGCGATGAGTCTGATTCCAAGGTATCGAAATCAGGCAGAGAAGTTTTCCAATGTCAGGAAAGGATTATATGAAGAATCGGCAGTCCGAAGAGCAATGGCGGTTTGTTCTATGGAACTTACATGGGCGTTTGAATCTTCTATGGATCAGCTGGATTCTATGAATGCCAGAGGATATGGAACGGTTAAAAGAAGTCATTTTCATCTGTTCCAGTTTGGAAAGAGGGATGGGTGTTTTCTGGCAGCTGCCGTTTTTTTATTTTTGATTAATCTGTATGGGTTCTGGAAATTTTATTCTGATTTCTATTTTTATCCGGTCATTCGATGGAATGGATTTGGACTCAGGGATTTTTGTTTTATTATATGTATGGCAATTCAGATATTGCTTCCGTTGTTGTTTCGAGAAGGAGGAAGTCATGTATCAGATTAAACATCTGTCATTTCAATATGCTCTGGCAGAGAAAAAGGCGCTCAGGGATGTTTCTATGGAAATCAAAGAAGGAACTCTGACTTTGCTGACAGGTCCCAGCGGCAGCGGTAAGTCAACGCTGCTTCGTCATTTAAAAAGAGAGCTGATGCCAGCCGGCAGCAGGAGCGGCACCATTTTGTACCGGGGAATGGAATTAGAACAGCTGAAACCGGAGCGGGCTGCTGCTGAAATCGGCTATTTGTTTCAAAATCCGTCCCGTCAGATTGTGATGGATACGGTATGGCATGAAATTGCTTTTGGACTTGAAAATCTGGGGACTCCTTATGGACAGATGAAGCGGACGGTAGCAGAAATCATTAATTACTGCAATCTGCAGAGACTTTATGAGATGCCGGTTCATGATCTGTCTGGAGGGGAAAAACAGCTGGTGAATCTTGCGGCTCTTGCGGCCATGCACCCTAAAGTTCTGCTTTTGGATGAACCTTCAGCTCAGCTGGATCCGGCAGGGAAAAAAGAATTTTTATCAATGGCAGAAATGTTTCAGAAAGAATTCCAGATGACCATCGTTATGGCGGCACATGATCTGGAAGATATCATGGAAAAAGCAGATCAGTGCATTTTCCTGAAAGACGGACAGATTTTGGCAGAGGGAACCCCGGTTCATATGGTAGAAAAACTATGGGCTCAAGAGAAAGATATGGAGGCTTTCTTGCCGCAGACCATTCGTTTGTCAAGAAGGCTTGAGGGGATTCCTGATTTTTCCATGGCGTCTCTGAGGGAAACTATGAGAACGATACCATATGAAGTCAGGGAGAAAAAGGAACGTAAAATCTCAAAGGATTGTGTTCTGCAGGTTCGGCGGATGTATGCCGGTTATAAAGACCGGGAAATTTTGAAAAATTTTTCTCTGGATTTAAGGAAGGGAGAGTTCCTTGTGGTTTTGGGAGCCAATGGGAGCGGGAAAACAACACTTCTGAAGTGTATTTCCGGACAAATGAAAAGATCAGGAAAAGTAAAGATGAAAGGCAGGTATGCAGTTCTCCCTCAAGAGGCGGAACTGCTTTTTGTAAAGGATCGTCTGGAGGATGATCTGAAAGAAAATATGGGAGAAGGAGAACAGCGTCTGGAAGAATATATTGATTTGTGCGGACTTAGAGCACAGCTGGAAAGCCATCCTTATGATTTAAGCGGAGGCCAGCAGCAGATGGCGGCATTGATTAAGATTTTGATGGCAGATCCGGATATCCTGATACTGGATGAGCCGACAAAGGGTATGGATCGATTTCACAAAATGAGACTAGGGCAGCTGCTCAGGCTTCTGTGCGATCAGGGAAAATCTATCTTGTGTGTGACGCATGATATGGAGTTTGCCGCAGCGTTTGCGGATCGGGCAGGAATGATGTTTGACGGAAAATTGGAAGGAACAGAAAGTCCCCATAATTTCTTTACAGAGAACTATTTTTATACGACGGCTGTGGCAAAGATTACGAGAGGTATGCCCAAGCCGGCCATATTGCCGGAGGAGGTGAGGCGCCTGTGAGTGTTCCGATTGTTTTGCTGGCGGCAGTGTCGTGTATTCCCTATTACTATAAGTATGAAAAGAAAAAGCCCCAGACAAGAGAGCATGTGGTTTTGGCAGTAATGACTGCACTGACAGTGATATCTAGGATGATTTTTGCACCGGTTCCGGGATTTAAACCGGTAGCGGCCATGGTGACAATCTGCGGCATGGCATTTGGAAGAGAGTCAGGGTTTCTCTGCGGGTCTTTGGCAGGGTTTGTCTCAAATTTCTTTTTCGGACAGGGCCCATGGACCCCGTTTCAGATGATTGCGTGGGGGAGTATTGGATGGTTTTCCGGTATTTTGAACCGAAAAGGGCAGATGGAAAAGAAAAAAATCTGGCTGGCTGTGTTTGGAATCTTTTCAGGACTCTGGTTTTCCCTGATCATGAATTTCTGGGTTGTCATTGGCGCAGGAGAAGGTCTGCAGTGGATTCGGTATGGGATGGTTTTTATCACATCCATTCCGGTTACGGCAGAGTACTGTGTTTCAAATGTTTTCTTTTTATGGATTCTGGTTCCGGGTTTCATGAAACGCTTAAATCGGGTAAAATATAAATATGGATTTTTTGAATATTGAGAAATAAAGGCAGGAGGATCATATGAAAATATCACAAATATTAAAAGAGAAGGCAACGATTTCCTTTGAAGTGTTTCCGCCCAAAAATAAAAATGGAGATATTTCCTCTATTTATCATACGATAGAAAGACTCGCAGATCTTTCTCCGGACTTTATCAGTGTTACATATGGAGCCGGAGGATCCAATAAAGGGAAGACGGTAGAGATTGCCTCCGTGATCAAGCATCGCTATGAAATTGAGTCGGTTGCTCATTTAAGCTGCATTACATCTACAAAAGAAGATATCCTGAATGAATGTCAGAGTTTGAAAGAAGCAGGCATTGATAATATCCTGGCGCTGAGAGGAGACTATCCGACCGGAGTTCAGGAATTTGATGCAGGATCAATGGAGTTTCATTATGCCAGTGAATTAGATCAGTTTATCCAAGAACACTTTCCGGGGCAATTTTGTCTGTCCGGAGCCTGTTATCCAGAGACCCATCAGGAAGCAGATGGATTTAAAAACGATCTGCAGGCGTTGAAAAAGAAGGTAGATGCCGGGGCGCAATATCTGGTATGTCAAATTTTCTTTGACAATAAGTATTATTATCGCCTGGTTCGCGAAGCAAGAAAGATTGGCATCCAGGTTCCGATTCTTGCAGGAATTATGCCGATTACCAATGCCAAATCCTTGATTCGAATGACAAGAATGTGCGGCTGCTCCATTCCATATCAGTTGTCTACAATGATCGAAGCACATTATGACAATCCTGCGGTTATGCAGGAAATAGGAATCAATTACGCAGCCCAGCAGATGATTGATCTGATCACAAATGGGGTTGACGGCATTCATATTTATACTATGAATCGTCCGGAAATCGCAGAAAGTATTTTCCGAAATATCCCGAATGTATTGAAAGAATTGAATCGCCATGATTAAAAAGACTGCGCTCAGATATCTGGGATATGGGAACCAAAAAGCGTCAGATAAGGTGGAAAGTCTTTTGGATGAAAGCATTCTGGAAATCGGGCAGACTGCCCAGCCGAAAGCTGCCGCTGTTTTGGTTCACTTGAATCAGAAACCTCTCCGCATTCGTGAGACCGGAGATCTGATTTTGGGAAAACAGATGCGGGAACTGCTGGAGGGCTGTGAAACGTGTTTGCTGGTAGGAGCTACCCTGGGCATTGCCATGGAACGAAAGATCAAGATGTATGAGAAAGTTAATATGACGAAGGCGGTCGTTATGGATGCCGCGGCAAGTGCTTATCTGGAAGTGTTTTGCGATAAATATGAGGAAGGACTTGGATTTGCGGACCGGACATATCGTGCCTGTCCGGGATATGGAGATTTTCCCCTGGAATTTAATAAAAAAATCGCTAAGATTTTGGATGTATCGAAAAAATTAGGAATCACCATGACAAAGTCAGGTTTGATGATTCCGCAAAAATCAATGCTGGGAGTGGTAGGTATTGGAAATACCGGCCAAAAGAAAAGCTGCGAGGCCTGTGTAAGAAAAAAAGACTGCCCTTTTAGAAAGCGAGGAGAGAGATGCTACGAGATAGAATAGGAAAAGAGCTGCTGATATTTGACGGAGCCATGGGAACTCAGCTTCAAAAGGCTGGACTAGGTGCGGGAGATATCCCGGAAGAACTGAATATAGAACAGCCGGAACTTCTGAAAAAGATTCATAAAAGTTATTTGGAAGCCGGGGCAGATTTTGTTACGACCAATACATTCGGATGCAATTGTCTGAAAATGGAGGAAGCAAAATATGAGGCAGAGGAAATGCTGCGGGCAGCGGTGAAAAATGCCAGACAGGCAAGAAAAGAAGCTGGACGGGAGCAGGATGCTTACATTGCGCTGGATATCGGACCTATCGGACAGCTCCTGGAGCCTATGGGAACACTGACATTTGATGAAGCTTATGAAATTATTGCAAAGCAGGTTCTGGCAGTCAAAGATCAGGTGGATGTTGTGCTGTTTGAAACTATGAGTGATCTGTATGAGGTAAAAGCAGGAATACTTGCGGTAAAGGAGAATACAGATCTTCCGGTTTTTGTGACCATGACATTTGAACAAAATGGAAGAACGCTGTCAGGAAACGATCCGGAGACTTTTGTGAATGTAGCAGAGGGACTGGGTGTGGATGCTCTTGGCGTCAACTGCTCCCTTGGCCCAAAAGAATTGAAACCGATCATCCATCGAATTTTAAATGAGGCATCTGTTCCGGTCATCCTTCAGCCGAATGCAGGACTTCCGTGTCTGGAACACGGAGTGACTCATTATCATGTGACTCCGGAAGAATATGTGGAAGAAATGAAAATCTACATGAAGGAAGGAGCCGCTATAGCAGGAGGATGCTGTGGAACAACGCCGGAGTTTATCCGCCAGCTGGCTTTGGCAGCTCCGAAAATGACGATGCCAAGAACGGTTCAAAAGAAGACGAAAACATCTGGGCCAACACAGACGGTAGTGTTTGGGGACAAGGTGATTGTCTGCGGGGAAAGACTGAACCCCACTGGAAAGAAGAAAATGAAAAAAGCTCTTTTGGAAGAACGGTATGATGAACTGGTTGTGGAAGCCATTCGCCAGGAAGAAGCAGGGGCACGGGTGCTGGATGTCAATGTAGGACTTCCGGGAATTGATGAACCGGAAACTATGAAAAAGGTTATAAAGATGCTTCAGGAAGTTGTGACAGTTCCTCTTCAGATCGACAGTTCCAATCCTGAGGCAATTGAGAAGGCCTGCAGATATTATAATGGAAAGCCTATCATTAATTCCGTTAATGGAAAAGATGAAGTTATGGAAGCGGTATTCCCAATCGTACGTAAATATGGAGGGGTTGTAATTGGCCTGACTTTGGATGAAGGGATTCCGCTAAAAGCAGAAGAGCGTTTTGAGATTGCAAAGAAAATCATAAAAAAAGCAGCGGAATATGGAATTGGAAAAGAAGATATCATTATAGATTGTCTGACATTGACGGCCTCTGCACAGCAAAAAGAAGTAAAAGAGACCCTGCGCGCCATGAAAATGGTAAAGAAACTAGGCGTTCATACGGTGCTTGGGGTTTCCAATGTATCGTTTGGTCTGCCAAACCGGCCTCTCCTAAACCGAACGTTTCTGACTCTGGCGATGGAAGCAGGATTGGATCTGCCGATCATCAATCCTTTGGATGAAGAATTAATGGGCACGATCGATGCTTTTCATGTACTCTTTTATAAAGATGTGGACAGTCAGATTTATATTCAAAATCAGTCCAAAGAGACCGTGAAGAGGGAACCTGCAAAAAATGTTTCCTTTGATCTTAGGGATGTGATCATGCACGGACTAAAAGATGAGGTGGAGACGGCGGTGAAAGAAAAACTATCACAAAAAGAGCCTCTGGCTGTGATCAATGAGGAAATCATCCCCGCTTTGGATGCTGTAGGAAAAGATTATGAAACCGGGAAAATTTTTCTTCCGCAGCTGATTCAGTCAGCGGAAACGACAAAGATGGCATTTGAAATCATCAAGAAATCATTCTCCCTGAAAGAAGGGGAAGAAAAAGGACCAGTGATTATGGCGACTGTAGAAGGAGATATCCATGATATTGGAAAGAATATCGTAAAGGTTGTACTGGAAAGTTATGGATACCGGGTGATTGATCTGGGAAAAGATGTGAAAGTCGAGACTGTGGTAGAAGCAAATCGAAAGTATCAGCCGAAGGCCATTGGATTAAGCGCTCTTATGACGACAACAGTGGCATCAATGGAAAGAACGATTCAGGCATTGAGAGAAGACGGATGCCAGATTCCAATCTGGGTGGGAGGAGCTGTCCTGACAGAAGATATCGCACAGGATATTGGTGCTGATTACTATACAGAAGACGCCATGGCGTCTGTAAATCTGCTGGAAAAAATCCTGAATTAAAAAGATTCACAAAGCTGTATAAATTTGACAAAAGACGGGTAAAATGATAAAATTATATTTAAACTATGTGGAGAGTGTATACAATCTGCATATGGAATGAGGTGAAATTCATGACACAATTAGACCTGCAAAGAGTTCGTCAGTCAATTAATCAGCAAATCGGAAACAAAATCAAAATCAGCGCAAACCGGGGACGGCACAAATTTGAAACTGCCCGGGGAATCATAAGAGAAACATATCCCAACATTTTTCTAGTGGAAATCGAAGATGAATCCGGAAAGGATCAGAATAAGACCGTAAGCTTTAGTTATCAGGATGTGATAACAAAGGATGTACGGATGATGCTGCTGGAAAATTAATTGAATGATGAAGGCATAGAATCCTCTCTGTCTGAATATATTGGTATATACAGACAGGGAGGAATTTTTATGGAATTTAATAAGAAAGATTTTTATGGAATCGCATCGAAAGACAGGAAACGGGTACAGATTACAATAGATCAGGATTGTAATGTTCCGGATACCAAGCCGGATGTGGAAAAGATGATACAGACAAAGGGGATTGTCCAGATTCAGGAAACAGAGATGATGGTAGACCGCATTCGGATGAAGGGAGAATTGAAGTTCCAGGGGCTTTATGGCACCAGTGATCCGCGTACGTTTCTTGAATCGCTGGAATATTCTCTCCCGTTTGAGGAATACATACATATTGACGGAGTCATACCGGCAGATTATGTAAAAGTAAAATATACGATTGATGATATCAATACGGTCTTGATCAATTCCAGAAAATTAAGCATCCGTGTGCTCCTGACTTTTATTTTGCAGGTAAATGAGGAGATAAAAGAAGAGGTTATCGTGGATATTTATGACGAAGATGTCTCTACCCTGAAAAAAGAAATTCAGGTTACAGATCTGATCGTGAATAAAAAAGATATTGCCAGACTGAAGGAAGAACTGGTTCTTCCGTCCAATAAAGCTAATCTTTATGAAATCCTGTGGAGTCAGATTGATATGGAAAACCTCCAGGGGAAAATCGGGGATCATGCCATCGAAATTCAGGGAACAATGCATGTCTTTCTCCTGTATCTGGGCGAAGACGATCAGATGCCGGTTCAGTATGCCAGATGGGAAGTGCCGGTTACGACAGAAATGGAGTGCTATGAATGTTCCCCGGGTATGGTGGGCAGGATAGGGATTGTTTTAGGAAGCCAGCAGCTGGAAGTCCGGCCGGACGCAGATGGAGAAGAACGGGTCATCTCGGTAGAAGCGACTCTGGACTGTGATATTAAGATTTATGAAGATCAGACTCTTTCCTATGTGGATGACGGTTATACAATGCGGGCAAAACTGATTCCGGAATATAAAATTTTTGATTTTGAAACACTGATCGGAAAGAATCAGGCAATCATGAAAGCAGTGAAAAATTTTCCAATCAAACAAGAGCCGGGAAAGCTGCTGCAGGTGCTGACGGTCAAGGGAAGCTGCAGCGTGGATGATGTGGAAGTGACACAACAGGGGCTGAAAGTGGAAGGAGTCTGGATGGCGGATGTTCTGTATCTTTCGACTGATGATCAGATGCCGGTCATGAGTGATTCCTATATGGAACCATTTTCCTTTTTTATTGAGGCGAAAGGCCTGACCGGAGAAGATGATTATCAGCTGGACGTGAGGCTGGATCAGATGACAGCAGTTCCTGCCGAAGGAAATGAAATAGAGATCAAGGCTTCGGTGGTATTTGATTTCATATCTTTCCGAAAGAAAAAGCAGAGGGTTATGACAGACATCAAAGAGGAACCGCTGGATTATGACGCCATTCAAAAAATACCTGGTATTATAGGATATATTGTCAAAGAAGGCGACAGCCTGTGGTCTATTGCAAAAAATTATTTTACCACAGTGGAGAGCATCCAGGAGCAAAATGGAGGAGTGGAAGAGGTAAATCCTGGGGATCGTCTGCTGATTGTAAAAGAAATGGGAAATCATTAGATCAGGAGAACGAAAAGGCAAGAAATAAAGATTGCATTTTTTTTAGAACAATATTATAATATTTTGTATACATGATGTAAAAAGTTGCAGATCAAATATGCGGAGGGAGCACATTATGGATCGTATCGTTCTAAAATCGTTCGGGAAAATCAATCTTGGTCTGGATGTCGTTAAAAGACGTCCGGATGGTTATCATGAGGTTCGTATGATTATGCAGACCGTAGGCCTTTATGATACGCTGACGATGAGCAAGACGGAGGAAGAAAATATTATGATGAAGTGTGATCTTTCTTTTCTGCCTACAGATCGGAAAAATTTAGTATATCAGGCAGTTGAGCTAATGAAAGAAAGATATCATATTTCCTCTGGAGTAGCGATTGATTTGAAGAAAAGAATTCCCGTAGCGGCAGGCATGGCAGGGGGAAGTTCCAACTGCGCCGCAGCGATCAAAGGAATGAGCCAGCTGTTTGGGCTGAATCTTTCCACAGAAGAAATGTGTGAGATCGGAGTTTCACTGGGAGCAGATGTTCCATACTGTATTTGGGGTGAAACGGCTCTTGCGGAGGGAATCGGAGAAAAGCTGACCAGGCTTTCTCCAATGCCGGACTGCTGGATTCTGATTGCAAAACCGGGAATCAGTGTGTCTACTGCTTTTGCGTATAAGAATTTGAAGCTGGATCAGCTGAAAAGACATCCGGATATCGACGGAATGATAAAAGATTTGGAAAATCAGGATCTGGATGGGATCTGCGGCAAACTGGAAAATGTCCTGGAGACTGTGACGATTCCGAAGCATCCGATCATTCGTGATCTGAAAGAACATTTATTGGAGCATGGGGCTGAGGGAGCGCTCATGAGCGGAAGCGGACCGACGGTTTTCGGAATCTATAAAGAGAAGCGCACGGCACGCAGAGCGCTGGAATCCCTGAGAGGAATACAGGATGTCAAGCAGGCTTATGTGGTCAAACCAGTATAACAATAGAGGAAGCAGGAGGAAGAAACGATGAGTGATAAATTAAAAGTAAATATGAATGAATACCTGCCTCTTAGAGATGTGGTATTTAATACGCTGCGGCAGGCAATCATAACTGGTGAGTTTGCGCCGGGAGAACGTTTGATGGAGATTGCTCTGGCAAATCGTTTAGGGGTTAGCCGGACACCGGTCAGGGAAGCTATCAGGAAGCTGGAACTGGAAGGTCTGGTCGTTATGATTCCAAGAAAAGGAGCGGAAGTGGCCAAGATAACGGAAAAGGACCTGAGAGACGTTCTGGAAGTCAGAAGTTCTCTGGAAGAGCTGGCAGCAGAGCTTGCCACAGAGCGAATGAATGATGAAGTAAAGGAAAATCTTGAAAGAGCTCTCAAAGAATTCGAGGAAGCCATCGAATCAGATGATAATGCTGCTATCGCAGACAGTGACGTGGACTTTCATGATGTGATTTTTGAGGCTACTGGAAATGCAAGGCTGATTCAGATCATTAATAATCTGAGAGAGCAGATGTATCGCTATCGTTTAGAATATGTAAAAGATACGGAGTATCACACGGTGCTTCTCAATGAGCATCGGGAACTGGCAAAAGCGATGTTTGCCGGCAAGAAAGAAGAAGCCAGAAAGATTATGAAAAGGCATATCGATAACCAGGAAATGACGGTTATCCGCAATATAAAAGAGGAAGACTAAAAAAAGAGTGGTCGTGTCCCTCCCGGATTAATAAAATGTGCTGTTATCCGGGAGGGATTTTTATTGTATAAAATGAGGAGCTTTTTTCCATAATAACAGATAACAGGAAAAGAAAGGCGGTTATTATGGATCGGTTTCATGGCAGAGATCATAAATTAATAGGAAAGATATCAGAAAATCTGCAGCACAACATCCTTTATATCAAGGAAGTCCTAAAAGACTGCAGCGATTTGATTCAGAAGGAATTTCATATCGGGAAAAAGAAAGAAACGAAAATTTTTCTGATCTATATGGATGGACTGGTTAATGTGGATATGATCCAGGAATCCATTGTAAAGCCTTTGCTTACAGAGGAGATGAAAAAAGAAAAAGAAAGTTTTGATTGGGGCATCATAGAGAGCGCAGACAGGAAATGGATTTCGGAAATGGAAGAAGCAGTAACGGGGGTACTGTCAGGGAATACCATTTTGTTTATCGATGGCGTGAACCAGGCTGTGACCATATCAACCAGGTTTTTTCCAAATCGGGGAGTACAGACCGCAGATCAGGAAGCGGCGATGATCGGCCCGAAAGATAGTTTTAATGAAACGCTTAGGATTAACACAGCGCTTGTCAGAAGGAGAATCCGAGATACAAGACTGAAAGTCATTCAAAAGCAGGTCGGAACAAGGAGCAAGACGGACTATGCGCTTATGTATATTGAAGATCTTGCTCCGAAAGCGGTAATCCGCCAGATTCAGGACGAACTTGCGGAAATTTGTGTGGATGGAGTGTTTGACAGCGGGATGCTGGAACAATTCCTGGAAAAGAAATACAAGACTCTTTTTCCTATGTATCAGCTAACCCAGCGCCCGGATAAAACCGCCAGTGGATTAATGGAAGGAAGAGTAGCTGTTATTGTGGACAACTCTCCTATGGCCATTCTGCTTCCAGTGACGGCCAATGTTTTTTTTCAGGCCAGCGATGATTATTATAATCGCTGGGAAACGGCGACATTTGCAAGGTTCTTGCGATATCTGTCGGCATTTCTTGCGGTAGGTCTGCCGGGATTTTATATAGCAATTGCAGGATTCCATCCGGAAATCCTGCCAACGCCGTTTCTGCTGGCGCTGGTGTCTGCCAGGGAAGGTGTGCCTTTCCCGGTGGTGGTGGAAGTCATATTGATGGAAGTTGCATTTGAACTGCTGCGGGAGGCAGGAATCCGTCTGCCCGGACAGCTGGGAGGGACCATTGGAGTTGTTGGAGGACTGATTGTAGGACAGGCAGCCGTAGAGGCGCACCTGGTCAGTACAATTGTGGTAATTGTTGTAGCATTGACTGCCATTGCATCTTTTTCTATTCCAAACGAAATTTTTACCGGGGCGTTTCGTCTGCTGAAATTTTTTCTGATCTTCATGTGTGCTGTATGGGGACTTTATGGCTTTTTTCTGGGATTTCTGGCAGTATTTCTGCATCTTTTTCAGCTGGAAAGCTATGGAGTTCCATATATGTATCCCACAACGGCTAAGGGGGATGGAAAGGTATGGGCTTTTCAGGATTATGTGGTGCGTGCACCGTTTTGCCGTATGAAGCTGCGCCCGGAATTTACCCGGAAAGGAGCAAGAAGAAGGCAGAAGGAGGATGAAAATGGACGGTAACGATCAATGGATTACGGAAAGGCAGGGCAACAGGATTTTTATCCTGGAGATATTTTCAGCTGCAGCGCTTTTTCTGCCTCAGACAGCCCTGAGAGGAAACAGTCACAGCGCAGTCCTTTCAGTAGCGGCGGTCTGGATCCTGGCATGGCTTTATGTGCTGATGGCGTCCAGAACTGCTAAGGGAATTCCCATGGAAAGAGTTTTGGGAACGTATCGGTGGGCTGCTGTTTTGTACTATTTGAGATTCTGGATCAATGCGGCATTTTTTTATGGTTATATCATATCGATGGCGGAAACCTATATGCTGAGACAGAAGCAGAGTTTTATCGTCGGTCTGCCGCTTCTGGTTCTGTCATATTATATGAACCGAATGGGACTAAAAAACCGTGCCAGAGTGATGGAAGGCATCTTCTGGTTTGTACTTCTTCCGGTTCTTGCAGTTTTGCTTCTGAGTGCCGGAGATCTGGCATTTTCAGAAATTAAAATCACAGCCTTTGAATGGAAGGAGTTTGCGCAGGGCAGTTTGCTTTTGCTGGCGCTGCTTCATCCTATTGAGCTGGTTTGGTTTTATCGTGGAAACATGAAAAATGGAGGAATGAAGGCTGTGTCATTCCTTTCTGTGGGAATTTTGTTCCTCGGAATTTTTTGTGCAGTGTTGGGGTCTCTTGGGCGAAAGCTTACTATGCTGGATCCAAATCCGGTGATGTCCATGGCACAGGGGGTGGCAATCCCTGGAGGGATTATGGCAAGGCTTGATATCTTCCTGATTGCTTTTTGGATTGTTGGAGTTTTTTGCGTTTTCAGCGGATATTTGTTTTATGGAAATGAGGGCCTTCACCAGGCGTTTGGAGGCAAAGGAAGGATTGCAGGGAATATTTTGTCCTATGGAGGTTTGTTTTTAGGAACCAATCTGCTGCTTTCTTATTGGGATGTGATATGGGAGCATTTTACATTATTTCTTTATGGAAATCTGGCAGCCGGGCTGCTGCTTCCGGTGATATTATTTTTAATGGTAAGAAGGAGGAGAAAGGATGCGCAAAAACAGTAAATGGATCGTTTGTCTGCTGTTTTGCCTGCTGACAGTTTTTCTGGCCGGGTGTGGGGACAGGAAAGATATCGAAGACAGCAGCTATATTCTGGCTATGGGATTTGAAAAAATTAATGACAAATATCTCGTGCGCTATTCTTATGGAGATTTTGACAGTGAGAGAAGCAATTCAGGAACAAAAGTACCATCCAGATCCATCACATTTTTGGCGGATTCTTTTGCAGATGCCAATAAAAAGTGGGGAGAGTATCAGAGAAAAAAACTGAACTTTGGACATTTAAAAGTTGTTATTTTTGGAAATGGACAAAAGGATCCTGGGATTATCAGGGAACTGCTTGGGCATCCTCAGATTGCAAAATCTGTCTTTGTTTTAGAAACAGAGAAAAATCTCAGGGATGTATTTTCAGCAGAAGAAAAAATACCGATTTCATTTGGAGAATATATGGTAGAGGCGGTGGAAAATTCCGAAAAGATATCCAGCCCTAAAAAATTTACATTGGGAAGAATCTATATGGAAGATGAGGAACCATGAAAAGTTTATAGTTGTTTAGAATTTGTTTAGAATTTTTTATTTCTTATATATTGTATCAAAGAGGGAATTTGATATACTAAAAACATAGTTTTTCATATATTTTAATCCTCTCTTTTCATTTGATAGAAAAATCCTGCCGGTAACGGCAGGATTTTTTTAAATCAGCCAGGAGCTGTGATATAATAAAAAAATAAGATATGAAAGAGAGGAAACATTTATGCCGAAGAAATTAATACTTTATCTGTATAAATTCAGACGTTCCTTAAAAGACGCATCTCCTGTGATCTTATTTTTTTTGTTTTCTTTCGCTTTGATATATGGAATCTTCGGCTTTCAGTATGTGATGCTGGTTTCCGTCATCACAGTCTTTTTCCAGGTAAGGTATAAGCGCAGCAACAACACACTCAGGAGATATCTCCGTCTGTTTTTGGTCGGAAGTCTTCTGATTCTTCTGGCATACTTAAGTTCCAGAAATCTCGCGGCTTGTATCCTTCTGAATATTTGTGTTCCGTTTGTACTCGTTTTTACACAGAGTTCTCAGTTTAATCCAAAGGGTTATTTTACATATGCAATGATTTTTGCTTTTATGAGCTTGATCCCTCCGGCAAATCTTTGGGAGCTGGGGAAAGAAGTGCTGATCTTTGGTGTGTGTGTACTGATTCTGGCAATTTCTATTGCAGTTTTTGGGTGGATCAGTTCAAAACCGGCGCCTTCTTCCCAAACAGCCTCAGGAACTTTTGCGGAGTTATCAGAATTAATTCTGCTGCTGGCACAGCCAGAGAGACAAAAAGAACTGGAAGAACGTTTCTGGCGGCTGGCTCACGATTTTCAGCAAATGTCATATCATAAAAACTTTTTTTCTGTACAAACAAAAGAAAATCAGTTACATGATATGGTGGCTGCGCTGATCCAGAGGTTTTCCTATCTGGTATCAGATCAGGAATGGAGGAAAGAAATGGACCACAGGCATATCGTAGTGCTGCATCAGATTTCGGTATTCCTGAAAGAAACAGCGGCTAACCGGGGAATTGGTGCAAGACAACGTCAGGCGGCAGCAGCGCAGACACTTTTGGATCATATGGATGTGCCGGAGGGGAGAATTCGTATTTTCTGCCGGAGTCTTCTGCATATGATGATGCTGATTCTGAATGCTTATAAGACAGTGCCGCAGGAGAAGAAGCTGACCAGGAAAATTGACTGGGGAGAACTGCTGCATCAGTTTCGGTTTCGGTGTACTCCGGAGTCTTTTGAAATGCGGTTTGCCATGCGGCTTTCGATTGTAATGACCGTCAGCTGTACGGTTAGTTATCTTCTGCCGGTAACCCATGCTTACTGGATACCTTTGAATGCTTTTCTCCTTCTTCAGCCAAGTTTTGAAGAAAGCAGCTATCGGATGAAAACCCGTCCGATTGGAACAGTGATTGGCTGCGGGATTGAGTTTCTTGTACATCCGCTGCTTCCGGGACTTGCGGGACAGCTGGTATTTGCTCTTTTGATGATTTCGCTGATGTACTGTGCAGTGCCTGGAACCTGGTATCATCCGATTTTTTCTACCTGCTATGCGCTGACCCTTGCAGTGATGATGATAAATGAGACAACGGCAATCACTCTGCGTCTGATTTATCTGGCAGCCTCCGTATTGATCGTGTTTATGGCAAATCGGTTTTTCTTTCCTATGAGGAAAGAGGCTCAGTTTCGATATAATTATAAGGCATTGTTTCGGCTTCATAACAATTACTGGAATATTATCAGGAGAGGACTATTTCGGCGGACACGTCTTTCTGTTTCCGGAGAAATCCTAACGTATTTTCATATGCTGTATGAGGAGTGTCAGGCATATCTGCATAAACATAAAGAAATGCCAAAGAGAACACAGCGGCGGGAAGTGATGCTGATCTTATGGCATATGTTTTCTGAACTGGAGCAGATGCATTATCTTGTAAGGATCAAAAATTTTGAGAGAGAAGAAAAAGAGGCCTTGATCAGAGTTATCTGTGCGGTGCAGGAAGATTTGTATCCGATCATTTCTTATGAAAATATTGCTTCTCTGAGGAAAGAACTGCCGGAGCAGGAAAAGGAGATTGCCTATGTGCTGACAGCTTATTTAAAACATGCAGAGGCACTTTTGGGATACAGAGACTGTATTCCATTTTAGAAGGGAAAGAAGAGGGAAGCCCCTCTTTTTTCCGTGATGCAAATATGGTAGAATATGAAGCATCCGGGCAGCAGACCGGAAAAAAAGAGAACAAGACATGCAAAACGAAGGAGATCTGTGGTGTTTGATATTCAGGAAGAATTAAAGAAACTCCCGGCAAAGCCAGGGGTTTATTTAATGCATAACGCGAAAGATGAAATCATATATGTAGGAAAGGCAATTAAACTTTGCAATCGAGTGCGTCAGTATTTTCAGGACAGCCGCAACCTTTCTGTGAAGATACAGCATATGGTGCAGAACGTCGCTTATTTTGAATACATTATTACAGATTCAGAGCTGGAGGCCCTTGTATTGGAAAGCAATCTGATTAAGGAGCACAGGCCGAAATATAATACAATGCTGAAGGATGACAAGAATTATCCTTATATCAAAGTGACAACCAATGAAGAATATCCGAGGATCCTCCTGGCCAGGAGGATGAAACAGGATGGATGCAAATATTACGGACCTTATACCAGTTCAGGAGCAGTCAATGATATTATTGAGCTGCTGCGTAAGATTTTCCGGATCCGAACCTGCAGCCGAAGGCTTCCAAAAGACATCGGGAAGGACCGGCCATGTTTGTATTACCAGATCAAACAGTGCAATGCTCCGTGTCAGGGATACATATCTAAAGAAGCGTATGGAGAGCAGATTGGACAGGCTATAGATTTTCTGAATGGAAATTATCGAGAAGTGGAAAAAGAACTGAAGGAAAAGATGGAGCAGGCATCCGCTCAGCTGGAATTTGAACAGGCAATGGAATATCGGGATCTGATACGCAGCATTCAAAAGATCATGGATCGTCAGAAGATCAACACCCAGGGGTTTGAGGACCGGGATATGATTGCTATGGCAAAAGATGATAAGGACGCGGTTGTTTCTATATTCTTTGTGCGTCAGGGAAAGCTTCTGGGCAGAGAACATTTTCACATGGAGCTGAATGAGGAAACGAGTGATGCTGAAATCCTGGGGGCATTTGTTAAACAGTTTTATGCCGGAACACCGTACTATCCCGGTGAAATATTTCTGGAATACCCAATCGATGATATGGACATCATAGAGACGTGGCTGGGGAAACGTCGCGGCGGCAGAGTACATCTGAGAGTGCCGAAGCGGGGAGAAAAACACCGGATGGTGGAAATGGCCAAAGAGAATGCACAAAATGTCCTGAGAATGGATCGGGATAAATTAAAAAGAGAAGAAAAAAGAACCATTGGAGCCGTCCATGAGATCGAGAGACTTCTTGGAGCTGCTGGTCTTGACCGGATGGAAGCGTTTGATATTTCCAACATCAGTGGTTTCCAGACGGTGGCATCCATGGTTGTTTTTGAAAAAGGAAAAGCCCGCAGGCAGGATTATAGAAAATTCCGGCTGCGCACGGTGGAGGGACCGGATGATTATGCCAGCATGGAGGAAGTGCTGACAAGAAGATTTCTCCACGGCAAAAAAGAGCTGGAAGAGCTGAAGCGGGAAGGGAAAGATGTGGATCTGGGCAGTTTTACGAAATTCCCTGATCTGCTTTTGATGGACGGCGGAAAAGGACAGGTCAATGTGGCAGAGAAAGTGCTTGAAAAACTGGATCTTCATATACCGGTCTGCGGCATGGTGAAAGATGATAATCACCGGACCAGAGGCTTGTATTATCAGAATGAGGAAATCATGTTTCCAAAGAACAGTGAAGCTTTTTTGCTGGTGACGAGAATCCAGGATGAAGCTCATCGGTTTGCCATAGAATACCATCGTTCACTCCGGGCCAAGGGTCAGGTGCATTCGGTGCTGGATGATATCAAAGGAGTGGGACCGAAGCGAAGGAAGGCTTTGATGAAGCATTTTAAGAACATCAAGGAGATAAAAGAGGCAACCCAGGAGGAACTCCTGAAGGTGCCGGGAATGAACCGGAGTACAGCGGAGAAAATATACTGTTTTTTCCATTCTTCTAAAGTGTAAAATATGATAAAATAAAAATAATTATATCTGGAAAGTAAGGAGGGATCTATCGATATGAACAAAGAACATAAAGTTTCTGTATACGACATGGCAAAACAACTGAACCTGAAGGAAGTCATTCCGGAAATCAATACCCGTGAGATCTTCATCACACAGGCAGAGATTAACCGGCCGGCACTTCAGCTGGCAGGCTTTTTTGAGCATTTTTCCAATAAACGCATACAGATCATAGGCAATGTGGAATACCTGTATCTCCAGGAAATGCGCAAAGATGACGCAGCAGAAGGCATTATCTTTGAACGGCTCTTCAGTGCGGGAATTCCTTGTCTCGTTTTCTGCAACAGTCTGGAACCGAATAACCGCATGTCCTATATTGCAAAGAAATATAACGTGCCGATCCTCATATCCAGAGAGACCACTTCTGAGTTTATGGCGGAGGTGATCCGGTGGCTGGGAGTGGAACTTGCACCAAGCATTTCCATCCATGGTGTGTTGGTGGATGTTTTTGGCGAAGGAATCCTGATTACCGGTGAGAGTGGAATTGGAAAAAGTGAGGCAGCGCTGGAGCTGATCAAGCGCGGACACCGGCTGGTATCAGACGATGTTGTTGAGATCAAGCGTGTCAGCAAAGAGACTCTTGTCGGATCTTCTCCGGAAGTTACAAGATTTTTCATAGAATTAAGAGGAATCGGAATTATTGACGTTAGGAAGCTGTTTGGAGTCGAGAGTGTGCGAATGACTCAGAATATTGATTTGGTCATTCAGCTGGAAGACTGGAACAAAGAGACGGATTATGACCGGCTTGGCCTGGAAGAAAAATATGTGGAGTATCTTGGAAACAAGGTAGTGGCACATTCCCTTCCGATCCGACCGGGAAGAAATCTCGCCATTATTGTGGAGACTGCCGCAATTAATCATAGGCAGAAGAAGATGGGATACAATGCCGCAGAAGAATTATATAAACGTGTTACAGGACAAATTACGGAGGGCGAGAAATAATGAAAAAAATTTATGGAATTGATGTTGGAGGAACGACCGTAAAGATGGGGCTGTTTTCTGAAGACGGCACATTGATGGAAAAATGGGAGATTCCCACCAGAACGGAAGAAAATGGGAAATATATCCTGAAGGATATTGGGGATGCAATCAAAGAAAATGCGGCGAAGAATCATATTTTAAAAGAAGACCTGGCGGGCGTTGGAGTTGGAGTTCCGGGCGCTGTGCTCGAATTTACAAAAGTAAATGAATGTGTGAACCTGGGATGGGGAAGCGTAAACGTAGGAGAAGAATTATCGGCGATGGTTGGATGTCCGGTAAAAGTCAGCAACGATGCCAACGTAGCGGCTTTAGGAGAACTTTGGACAGGCGCAGCAGCAGATGCCAAAAATGCGGTCATGGTGACATTGGGAACCGGGGTCGGAGGAGGCATCATCATAGATGGACATATTGTAGACGGAAGCAGAGGATACGGCGGTGAGATCGGACATATGACCGTAGATCCAACGGATGACAGAGTCTGCAATTGCGGAAAGACCGGATGCCTTGAACTGTATGCCTCCGCTACCGGGATTGTATACGAAACAAAGAAAGCTCTGGAAAAAAGTGATTTGGACACGGCACTTCGCGGCATGGAAAATATTACGGCGAAAGATATTTTTGACTTTGCCAGGAAGGGAGATGCCTTTGCTGCAGAACAGGTAGATAAACTGGGGCAGAAATTGGCGCTGGCATTGGGAAATATTGCACTGATGGTGGATCCTGAAGTGTTTGTCATTGGAGGAGGCGTATCTAAAGCAGGGCAGATCCTTTTGGATGCCATCTCCAAACATTTTGGTACATATACATTTGGAAAGGCAAAAGAGGGAAAATTTGTGCTTGCGACTCTGGGCAATGATGCCGGAATCTATGGAGCAGCAAGTCTGATGCTCTCATAGACGGCAGAATGGAGGAATCATGGATACAGTAATCGAACAGTTAAAAGAAGTACTGAAGGAAGATCAGATCCTGATCGAAGAGCCAATGTGCAGACATACGACATTTCGAATCGGCGGGCCTGCGGACATCTTTGTGATCCCGAAGACAACCGAAGACATTTCCCATGTCTGTGCCGTTGCGAAGAAAGAAAACCTTCCATTGTTTGTTCTTGGAAATGGAAGCAATCTTTTAGTGGCAGATCAGGGAATGGATGGCATTGTGCTTCAGATTTATAAGAATTTCAGCGGGATTGCCGTCAACGGCGATGAACTTACCATTCAGGCAGGAACTCTTTTAAGTACGGCTGCAAAAGCAGCTCAGGCAGAAGGTCTGACAGGATTTGAGTTTGCCGGAGGAATCCCGGGAACGTTTGGAGGCGCCGTGGTTATGAACGCAGGCGCTTACGGGGGAGAGATGGTACAGGTTTTAAAAGAAGCAGATGTTCTTACACCGGAGGGAGAAATAAAGACGATTCCGGCAGAAGATCTGGAACTCGGATACCGTACCAGCAATATCTTGAAAAATGGATATGTTGTACTGAGCGGAACAATTGCTCTGTCTAAGGGAGATCCTGAGAAGATCAAATCCAAGATGGATGAGTACTCTGCGGCAAGAAGGACCAAACAGCCTTTGGAACTGCCAAGCGCCGGCAGTACATTCAAACGTCCGGAAGGGTATTTCGCGGGAAAACTGATTCAGGACGCCGGACTTCGGGGATACCAGGTCGGAGGTGCCAGAGTCTCTGATAAGCATTGTGGATTTGTAGTAAATCAGGATCATGCCACGGCAGCAGATGTGATGCAGCTGATTGAGGATGTACAAAAGATTGTAAAAGAGAAATTTAATGTTGTACTGGAACCGGAAGTAAAAAGAGTCGGCCGGTTTTAAAGAGGAGAAATATGAGATTTGTAATCGTTACAGGAATGTCAGGAGCGGGGAAAAGCAGCGCTCTCAAAATGCTGGAAGATATAGGATATTTCTGTGTGGACAATCTTCCGGTGGAACTGCTGGATAAATTCGCACAGATCACATTGGATAAGACAGTAAAGATTCAGAATGTGGCTCTTGGAATCGATATCAGGAGCGGGGAAGGCATTAAGGAACTGGAGCAAAAGCTTGAGGAAATCAAAGATATGGGAATATCTTTTGAAATTTTGTTTTTAAATGCCAGCAACCGGATTCTTCTGAAGAGATATAAAGAGACGAGACGAAATCATCCGCTGTCACGGGATGGAAGAGTGGAAGACGGTATTGCCAAAGAACGGGAGGAAATGAAATTTCTTCTGAAAAAAGCCACTTATGTGATTGACACCAGCCAGCTGCTGATCCGGGAGCTGAAAGAAGAGATCGATCATATTTATGTGGATGGAGAGGTCAATGAGCGTTTTCAGATTGCAGTCGTATCTTTTGGTTTTAAATTCGGGATACCGGCAGATGTAGATCTGGTTTTTGATGTCAGATTTCTGCCGAACCCGTATTACGACCTGAATCTGCGTCCTTTGACAGGAAATGACAAACCAATTCAGGATTTTGTCATGAAGTATAAGGAAGCAGGAGAATTCCTTGACAAGCTTTATAATATGCTGGAATTTTTGATTCCTAACTATATCAAAGAAGGAAAATATAATCTGGTCATCGGCATTGGATGTACAGGAGGAAAACACCGGTCTGTGACCATTGCCAATGCATTGGCCAAGGAATTGAAAAAAATGCCATATTCTGTGAAAGTAGAGCATAGGGATATAACGAGGTAGCAAATGTCATTTTCAAGCAATGTAAAAGAAGAATTATCAAGAAATGAGACCAGTGCCAGACACTGCAGGCTTGCAGAGCTGGCCGGGTTTCTGAAATTTTGCGGAGAGATCAAAGAAGACGGACAGTACTCCATAAAAATCCATACGGAAACGGTTCATGTGGCAAAGCGATTTTATACATTAGTAAAAAAAGTATTTGGAATACAGGCGCGAATCGAAATCAGCCGAAATGATTTCCTAAAAAAAAGTCGAAATTATACAGTTAGTATTGACAATCATCCTGATTGTGTTTTATTATTGAAGGCAGTGAAATTACTGGAGCATGAAGATTTTGGTCTGGTTCTTCAGAATACATGCTGCAAGAGGGCATATATCAGGGGGGCTTTTCAGGCCGCAGGATCTATGAGTGATCCAGAAAAGAACTATCATTTTGAAATCGTTTCAACGGATAAAAAAACTGCGGATCAGTTAAAAGAAGTCTTGAATTTTTTTGATTTAGATGCTAAAATTGTTTTGCGGAAAAAGTATTACGTTGTATACATTAAAGAAGGGGCTAAGATTTCGGATGTATTAAGCCTTATGGAAGCTCATGTAGCGATGATGGAGTTTGAGAATATCCGGATTCTAAAAGAGATGCGTAATCGGGTCAACCGCCGTGTAAACTGCGAGACGGCCAATATCAGCAAAACAGTATCTGCTGCGGTGAAGCAGGTAGAGGATATCAAGTACATTATGGAACATAAGGGTCTTCATCATTTGAATCAGGGATTACAAGACATTGCTTATTTGCGTCTGGAGAATCCAGAAGCTACCTTGAAGGAGCTGGGCGATATGCTCGATCCCCCGGTAGGAAAGTCGGGAGTGAATCATCGCCTGAAGAAGATAAGCAAGATGGCAGAAGAGATGAGATTAGGAGGAAGAGAATGATTTCTAAGAATGTCAAAGTTCAGGCAGAATTGAAGGAAGAAGACAGACCGATAGCATTTCTCGTACAGATGGCCAGTCAATTTGAAAGCAGGATTTTGTTTGAAGCAGATGATAAACAGGTGAATGTGAAAAGCATTATGGGAATGATGGGTCTTGGACTTTATCAGATTGATCATCTGACCGTCGTAGCAGATGGAGTGGATGAGGAAGAAGCTGTTTCACAGATTGAAAATTATCTTACAAAAGGAGCATAGATTTTCTATGCTTTCATATATGCCGAAATAGCTCAGTCGGTAGAGCACTTCACTCGTAATGAAGGGGTCGTCGGTTCAAGTCCGATTTTCGGC
>JAHZHN010000006.1 GCA_019420275.1 Clostridiales bacterium | reverse complement strand
AAGGCCAGGTGTAGAGAAGGTTTTGTATGATGTTTTGAAGGTACATGAAGTATCTAAATAAATAGGGGCATAGTTCAGTTGGTAGAATATCGGTCTCCAAAACCGCAGGTCGAGGGTTCAAGTCCTTCTGCCCCTGCTGAAAAGTCTAGGAAATAAGCCATTTCTTAGGCTTTTTTCTTTTTTCGAAATATATGAAAATTAGGGTTTGCCACAGATTTTCCACATTTTTGTGGGGAGAGCACCAATTTTTAAAATCTGACATATTTTATTATGATCCCATCTTTTATTAAGGGAAAGAAATTATAAATGGAGGATTTAAATATGTCAAAATATAATGTGCACGGCGGACATAACAAAACAGTTCCTGGAGCGTCTGGTTATTTAAATGAAGTAACTGAAAATCGGAAAGTAAAGAACCTGGTAATTTCTTATTTGAAATCTATGGGACATACGGTTTATGACTGTACAGATGATGCAGGAAAAACTCAGTCAAAGAATTTGTCAAATATTGTAGCAAAATGCAATCAGCATGACGTGGCACTTGATATTTCGATTCATTTAAACGCTGGAGGAGGAACAGGGACAGAAGTAATCTATGTTTCATCTTCTGGAAAAACATATGCGGAAAAAGTCAGCAAGGCCGTGGCCTCATCTCTTAAAGTTGCAAACAGAGGAGCCAAGAAGAGAACAGATTTGTATGTTTTAAACCATACAAAGTCTGCGGCAATTATTATAGAATGTTGTTTTGTAGATTCAAAAGAAGATAAGGAAAAATGGGATGCAAAGGTGTGTGCAAAAGCAATCGCAGAAGCAGTAACCGGGAAAAAAATTCAGGAAATTAACACAGAGGCGAAAGAAAATTTTTTGATTAAGGTCAATGGAGTGAAAAAAGGAGATGTACTAAACATTCGGGCATCAGCGTCAGCGTCTTCCAAAATTACAGGAACACTGGCGTATAATGATCCAAACAAATACACGATTACACAGATCAGTGTCAATGGATCTGACACATGGGGAAAGTTAAAGAGCAAGATCGGATGGATTAATTTAGAATATACCAAGAGGGCATGAAATAAGCAGCCGAAAATTTTTTCGGCTGCGTTTATTCCTAATCACTGTAATATTCATAAATGTTATCATAGATGTCATAATGTTTGATAAACTCTTTTAGATTGTAAATGGACAAGGCGGAAAGTTTATGCTTATAGATAGTAAGTGCGATGGTAGCTGAAATCATTGTCAATTTTATATGCACTGCTGTATTTTCTTTCCTTTCAGTGCATAGATTAAACTTATGATTATCACGCAGAAAAGGACCTTTATGTTTTCAGTAAGATTATGGAGCTTGAAAAAGAGGAAAATTAGGCGGCATATAAGAAAAAACAAAGAAGCAGGCTGTGAGCAGAAAAATTAAAATCCAGAGAAAAATAAAACGGCAGGAGTTACTGCATTTTGTGGAATCACAAAAGAAAATTCGAAATCCCTGTGCAATGCTGATTCCAAAAGTAAGAAGGTCCAAAATAAAATAATTTTTTCCTAAAATCCCAGTATAGGTATAAAAAAGGACAGGAATCAATAAGGTGCTCCATAAGATTCCACGCGGAGCAGAATAAATAATGCATGGAAATTCAGATGAAAAACATCTGTAAAGAAAGGCAGAGAAAAGAAGCATCGGGAAAAAAGCCAGTTTCATATGTTCCCAAGTGGATTCATTTACTGGACAAAACAGTCCGACAAGGAAATTTTCATTGCTCCACTCATAGACAAAATGAGAAAGCGTTCCAATAATAATAACAACAAAGAAACCTTTAAAAAGAAAACGTTTAAATTGATTCAAAATAATCACCCTGTATCAGGATATGTATTTGAATTGGATAATATACGAAAATGAGGTAAGAAACAGCAGATGATCTGCTATAACCATAACAAACAAGGAAAGGAAATATAAAAATAATGGAATATGAAGGAATTGTATATCGTCCGCCCAGTGAGGCATATAGCCTGATCATTCAGGCAACTATCGGATGCAGTCAGAATCATTGTATTTTTTGCAGCATGTACAAAAAAAAGAAGTTCAAAATCCGATCAATGGAAAAAATAATAGATGATTTAATGGAAGCAAGGGAAATGTATCCCAAAGTAGAAAGAATCTTTTTGGCAGATGGAGATGCTCTGATTTGTCCAGATCAAACTCTGGAGACAATTTTAAAACTGATTCAGAAAGAATTTCCGGAATGCAGACAGGTAACATGCTATGCTTCTCCTAAAAGTATTCTCTTAAAAAAAATAGAAGAATTAAAGAAACTGAACCAGATGGGATTAACTATGGTTTATATGGGATTGGAATCCGGAAGTGCCAAAGTGCTGAATTACATGAAAAAAGGAGTGAATCCGGAGGAAATGAGAGAAGCTGCCTGGAAAATACATGATGCAGGAATTCGTTTGTCTGTTACTGCAATTTCAGGACTGGGCGGAAAAAAATGGTGGAAAGAGCATGCGGTAGAAACCGGGAAAGTTTTGTCTGACATGAAGCCGGAATATGTTGGGCTTCTTACACTTATTGCGGAACATGGAGTTCCTCTGGAAGAGGAAATTAAAAAAGGTAACTTTCAGATGATGAATCCTTATGAAGTTTTGATTGAGACCAGAGAAATGCTGGTGCATATGGACTGTCCGGGATGTATTTTTCGTTCTAATCACGCATCCAATTACGTTTCTCTGAGAGGAACATTAAATCAGGACAAAGAAAAAATGATAAAGCAGCTTGATCAGGCAATCGATGGCAATGCCCATTTAAAGGCTGAGTGGATGCGCATGCTGTAGTGATTGAGATATTAACAGGAGACAGATCTTTGACAGAAGGCACTGTCTCCTGTTTTTATGTTTTAATTTAAAGAGGAAGAAACTCCGGTTTCTGATTTCGGAAAATCGTATAATAACGAAATCCCAGGGAACGAAGAAATTCAGGAAGAATTGAAAAGTCATATGCTATATGTTCTGGGCAGTGACCGTCAGAACCAATGGTCAAGATTTCTCCGCCTAGTTCCAGATAACGGCTTAAAATTTCGTGATGTGGATTTGGATCAGACATTCCATATTTCAGACCTGCAGTGTTGACTTCAATTCCTTTTCCGCTGGATATAATGTGTTTCAAAATTTCATCAATCAAATCAGAGAAATCAGAATAATGAAACTGAAAATCTTTGTCTTTTATATATCTTGCTGCATAATCTAAGTGACCATAGACACAATAATCATGAAAAGAGGATACATTAATTAAAATATCTTCCAGATATCGTTCCAGGCCCCGCTTGGACGGATACGTTTCAAAATAGACCGCATCGTAAGGATCCATTTGATCTACAATATGTGTCGAGCCAATAATGAAATCAAAATCTTCATTTTTTACGAAGTCAGAACTTTGTTTTAAGGTTGACGGCATAAGTCCCAGCTCGATTCCATAATTGATTTCAATCTGATCCCGATAAGCCTCTTTTAATTCAAATAATCGGGTTCTATAGGAAGGAAGATCCAGAAGAAAATCAAAGTGATCTGGATTTTCTGGATAATCAATATCATGATGTTCTGTAAAACATAGGATTTCAAGACCTGATGAAATGCCCTGTTCGATCATAGATTCCATTGATGCAGAGGAATCAGAGGAAAAATTGGTATGCAGGTGATAATCAGCTTTTATCATAGTACGACTCTCCTTTTTATGTATTCGTACTTATATTATGCTACAAATGTAAAAATAAAGAAAGATTCATATAAAAAGTTCTTTAAATAGCGTAAAGATTTTGTTAAGATAATAAGAGAACATAGGAGGAATAGGAGCATGTTAACACATATTGGAAATTTATTTGCATTTATTGGGGGACTCGGAATGTTCTTATACGGGATGGACATCATGGCATCCGGTCTTCAAAAAACCGCAGGAAGCAAGATGAAAGAACTTCTGGGTTACCTTACCAACAACCGTTTTCTAGGCGTTTTGGTAGGTGCACTTGTGACTGCGATTATTCAGAGTTCTTCTGCGACGACTGTCATGATTGTTGGTTTTGTGAATGCCGGGATCATGAATTTGACCCAGGCGGCAGGTGTGATCATGGGGGCCAATATTGGAACGACGATTACAGCATGGCTGGTGTCGGCAAATGAGTGGGCTGGTGCCCTGAAACCTGATTTTTTTGCGCCTTTTGTATTGGGAATCGGTGCATTTATTATTACATTTTCTAATCGTCAGAATCTGACCCAGAAAGCAGAGATAGCGGTAGGATTTGGAATTTTGTTTATTGGATTGTCTTCTATGTCAAGCTCGATTGGAATGTATCAGGACAGTCCGATTTTTTACAAGGCATTTCAAGTTTTGGGGAATAATCCGATTCTTGGAATTTTAACAGGTGCTGTAGTAACAGCGATTATTCAAAGTTCTTCGGCTTCTGTAGGAATCCTTCAGACATTGGCAATGAGGGGAATTGTCAATTGGAGATCTGCAATTTTTATTACACTGGGACAAAATATCGGAACCTGTATTACGGCGATTTTATCTAGTGCAGGTGCCAATAAGACTGCAAAACGCGCAGCTGTTATTCATCTGTTGTTTAATGTGATGGGAGCAGTGATCTATGGAGTGATCATGACAGTCTTTTTTGGAGTATTTTCTGATCTGGCGATGCAGCATATTACGAGTACCCAGATTTCAACATTCCACACAATATTTAATGTATCTGTTACAATTTTATTATTCCCATTTGCTAATCTTTTGGTGAAAATTTCCGGAGTGATCATCAAAGAAGATGTGGAAGAATCTGAAGAAGAGGATGAAGAAGTAGAAGAAATGGTACTGCGTCATCTGGATCCGCGTATCTTGGAAACGCCGTCTTTTGCCGTAGAAAATGCGGTAAAAGAAGTTGCGAGAATGGGATATATTGTGATTGGAAATCTGAACCGAATCATTAAGGAAGTGGGAAAGGAAGAAGCGAGTCAAAAAAGAATTGATAAAATTTTTCGGAATGAACAAGTGGTAGATCATCTGGAAACTATGATCACGGGATATCTTGTTAAAATAAGCCAGCTGTCCCTGCCGGAAAAACAAATCATTGTTATCAATCATTTGTTTGATGCTATTACAGATATTGAACGCGCCGGCGATCATGTGGAAAATATTGCTGAGTGCATGCAGAGTCTAAAAAAGTCCGATGTTCATTTGACAGATGAAGCAAAGAAAGAATTAAAAGAAATGGCAGAATGCACAAAGAATGCGCTTCACCAGGCTATTCGTTCTTTGGAAGTCGGCAATACAGAACTGGCAGTGAAAACACAGCAAAATGAAAAATTAGTGGATAAGATGGAAAAACAAATCCGAAAAAATCATATCAGACGCCTTAAAACAGAATCCTGTGCTCCGGAAGAAGGTGTATTTTTCCTTGATATTGTATCAAACCTGGAAAGAATTTCTGATCATGCGGATAATATAGCTCAATATGTTCTGGATGAAAATGAAAAAAATATTACAGGATGAGACAAAGCGAAAAGATAATGTATTTTAGAAAAAAAGAAAAAATTTGTTAAAAAAATTTGCTGTATACATGACAAAAATATGAAAATACTCTTGAAATTTTAAGAGGGATTGTTTAAAATAAAAAAGAAGTTTGTCAATAGATTAACATAATTGGCAAATCCATCAAATAATTAATCAAGACTTAGGAGGAATTGAGATGGCAGTAAAAGTAGCAATTAACGGATTTGGACGTATTGGACGTCTTGCATTCAGACAGATGTTCGGAGCAGAAGGTTATGAAGTTGTAGCAATCAACGACTTAACAAACCCTAAGATGTTAGCTCATTTATTAAAGTATGATTCTGCACAGGGAAAATATGCTTTAGCTGATAAAGTAGAAGCTAAAGAATCTTCTATCGTAGTTGATGGAAAAGAAATCGAAATCTATGCTGAAGCAGACGCAACAAAACTTCCTTGGGGAGACCTTGATGTTGACGTAGTATTAGAGTGTACAGGATTCTATACATCTAAAGAAAAAGCATCTGCTCATATCAAAGCAGGAGCTAAAAAGGTTGTTATTTCTGCACCAGCTGGAAACGATCTTCCAACAATCGTATACAACGTAAACCATGAAACATTAACAACAGAAGATACAGTAATTTCTGCAGCTTCTTGTACAACAAACTGCTTAGCACCAATGGCTAAAGCATTAAATGACTTCGCTGCTATCCAGTCTGGAATCATGTTAACAGTTCATGCTTACACAGGAGACCAGATGACACTTGATGGACCACAGAGAAAAGGTGATTTAAGAAGAGCTCGTGCAGCTGCAGTTAACATCGTACCTAACTCTACAGGTGCTGCAAAAGCAATCGGATTAGTTATTCCAGAATTAAATGGTAAATTAATCGGATCTGCTCAGCGTGTTCCAGTTCCAACAGGATCTACAACAATCTTAACAGCAGTTGTTAAAGGTGACAACATTACTGTTGACGGAATCAATGCTGCAATGAAAGCTGCTAGCACAGAATCTTTCGGATATACAGAAGAAGAATTAGTATCTTCTGATATCGTAGGAATCACATATGGTTCTTTATTCGATGCAACTCAGACAATGGTTACTGAAATCGGTGACGGATTATATGAAGTTCAGGTTGTATCTTGGTATGACAACGAAAACTCTTACACAAGCCAGATGGTAAGAACAATCAAATATTTTGCTGAATTAGCTTAATTTTTGAGAATGAAATGAGGACAAGACTGCTTCATGCAGTAAATTAGACTCAGATGAGGGTCCGGTCTTTTTGGACCGGACCTTTTTTTTCGATGAACAATGGGAAATATATATCACCATTGTGAATTTATATTTCAGGAGGAAAAACATGTTAAACAAAAAATCCGTAGATGACATCAATGTAAAAGGAAAAAGAGTATTGGTACGCTGTGACTTCAATGTACCTTTAAAAGACGGAAAAATTACAGACGAGAACCGTCTGGTTGCTGCGCTTCCAACAATTAAAAAGCTGATCGCAGATGGAGGAAAAGTTATCCTTTGCTCTCACTTGGGAAAACCGAAAGGAGAGCCAAAGCCTGAATTATCTCTTGCACCTGTTGCAGTTCGCTTAAGCGAGTTATTAGGACAGGATGTAAAATTTGCGGCTGATGACAATGTTGTTGGAGACAATGCAAAGGCAGCCGTTGCTGAAATGAAAGACGGAGATGTTGTTCTTCTTCAGAATACACGTTACAGAGCAGAAGAAACAAAAAATGGCGAAGAGTTCAGCAAAGAACTTGCAAGCCTCTGCGATGTATTTGTAAATGATGCATTTGGTACTGCACATAGAGCACACTGCTCTAATGTAGGTGTAACAAAATTCGTTGATACAGCTGTTGTTGGATATTTAATGCAGAAAGAAATTGATTTCTTAGGAAATGCAGTAAATAATCCAGAAAGACCAATGGTAGCTATTTTAGGTGGAGCAAAAGTTGCTGACAAATTAAATGTTATCGACAACCTTCTTGAGAAATGTGATACACTGATTATCGGTGGTGGAATGGCATATACTTTCTTAAAAGCAAAAGGATATGAAGTAGGAACTTCTTTAGTTGATGATGAAAAGATCGACTACTGCAAAGAAATGATGGATAAAGCTGAGAAGTTAGGAAAGAATCTGTATCTTCCAGTTGATACAACCATTGCAAAAGAATTCCCAGATCCAATTGATGCAGAAATTGAAGTATCTGTTGTACCATCTGATCAGATTCCAGCAGATATGATGGGACTGGATATCGGAACTGAAACAGCAGCAAAATTTGCTGATGCAGTAAAATCAGCAAAAACTGTTGTATGGAATGGTCCGATGGGTGTATTTGAAAACCCAATTCTTGCAAAAGGAACGATTGCAGTGGCAGAGTCTCTTGCGGAGACAGAAGCAACAACAATCATCGGTGGCGGAGATTCCGCAGCAGCTGTTAACCAGTTAGGATTCGGAGACAAGATGACTCATATCTCAACAGGTGGCGGAGCATCTTTGGAATTCTTAGAAGGAAAAGACCTTCCAGGTGTAGTTGCAGCCAACGATAAGTAGAAGAATACTTAGGAAATTAAAAATAAAGGTAAAGGCTGAGAGTTAGTCAACGGAACTTTATTGTGAAATTTCATATTCAATCAAAATGGGCGAAAGCCACAGACAGAACAAACGTTTTAAGAAAGAAGGATAAGTCGAATGCGTAAAACAATCGTAGCAGGAAACTGGAAAATGAACAAAACCCCAAGTGAAGCAAAAGCTTTAATCGAGGAGTTAAAACCATTAGTAGCAAGTGAAACTTCAGATGTCGTATTTTGTGTGCCGGCAATTGATATCCCGGCAGCAATTGAAGCAGCAGAAGGAAGCAATATTGCAATCGGTGCTGAAAATATGTACTTTGAAGAAAGTGGAGCTTACACAGGAGAAATCGCTCCAAACATGCTTACAGATTTAGGTGTAAAGTATGTAATTATCGGACATTCTGAGAGAAGAGAATACTTTGCTGAGACAGATGAAACTGTAAATAAAAAAGTATTAAAAGCCTTCGAACATGGAATTACCCCAATCATCTGTTGTGGAGAAACTCTTACACAGAGAGAACAGGGCGTTACAATTGATTTCGTTCGCCAGCAGATTAAAATTGCGTTCCAGGGTGTAACTGCTGATCAGGCAAAGACAGCTGTTATTGCTTATGAACCAATCTGGGCAATCGGAACAGGAAAAGTTGCAACAACAGAACAGGCTCAGGAAGTATGCGCTGCAATTCGTGCATGTATCGCTGAAGTTTATGATGATGCAACAGCAGAAGCAATCCGTATCCAGTACGGCGGATCTGTATCTGCTGACAGTGCTCCGGAATTATTCGCACAGCCGGATATTGATGGAGGATTAGTTGGCGGAGCATCCTTGAAACCGGACTTTGGAAAAATTGTAAATTATAAATAATTTTGATGATTAATTATGAGATGGGTCCCCGGGCATATAGTGTTCGGGGATTTTTCTTTTCCAAGAGAATTCTTTACAGGGGAGAAGGATTATAATGAAGCAATTCAGTGGTTGATTAGGGAGGAAAATTATCATTCTTTTTATTTGAGAAAATTTTGGATATTTAAAGCAGTCAATTTATTTATTTCAAATGGAAAATGGTAATTTAACAACAAAAAATAAGGAGTAGTGAAAAAATGCAAGAAGATAGAAAAATCAAGATTAGAGCAGCAGAATTAGGAGATGCAGAAGAGCTGTTAAAGATTTATGCTCCATATGTAGAAAATACAGCGATTACGTTTGAATATGAAGTTCCATCCTTGCAGGAGTTCCAGCAAAGAATAGAAAAAATTCGTGAGAAATATCCATATTTCGCAGCGGAGCAGGATGGAGAGTTAGTTGGATATACTTATGCAGGTCCGTTGAAAGAACGTGCAGCATTTGACTGGGCGGTCGAAACAACAATCTATATCAGACAGGATAAAAAGGGAATGGGTATTGGAAAGAAATTGTACGATAGGCTGGAGTCATCTTTGAAAGAACAGGGAATTTTGAATTTATATGCGTGCATTGCTTATCCTGAACAGGAAGATAAATATCTGACGAAAGATAGTATTAGATTTCATAAACATTTAGGATATAAATGGATAGGGAAATTTCAAAACTGTGGATATAAATTTCAACGATGGTATCATATGGTATGGATGGAAAAAGAAATAGGACAACATTTGAAAGAACAGCCAAGGGTGAAAGTTTTTAAAAATATGAAACAAAATTAAAGTGGATAAAATTGCCAGGAAGTGAAATGTTGACAGCTGTCGTATGGGGATGATACAATCAGGCAAAGTTCGGAGAGGGGATATAAAATTCGGACTTTTATGGGACAATTGTATGAATAAATAAAGGGGGAAAAATGAAAAAAGTATTGTTAAGCATATGTTTTCTTGCATGTGCAGTCGCAGTTATGGCGGAGAAAAATACTGGCAGAGTATTGGCATCTGAGGCAAAAGGACAGATTCAAAATCATCAGAATTTCCTGGAGTTTCAGGTTCTTCCTTTGCTTCAGGGAATTAAAGATGAGAAAGTAGAATTGAACGATGAAAATTTTACAGATCCTTCAATTCTTAAAATGGCACAGGAGCATGATAGTGACGGTGATGGTGCTCTGGATCAAAATGAGAGAGATTCGGTAACATCTGTGGGGCTTAGCGGAAAAGGAATACAAGATCCATCTGGTCTGTATTATTTTCGCAAGATTAAATGGCTGAATTTGAATGAGAACAGGATCAGGAATATTGAGCTTAAAAATTTTCCAGAACTGGAAGAATTGTATATGAACAATAATCAATTAGAAGCCTTAAATGGGAATTATAATACAAGATTGTATGAAGTTACATTACTTGGAAATTATAATTTAAAGGGAAGTCTTCGTTTTGTGAACAGTCCAAATTTAAAACTTCTGCATTGTGGTGATACAAGACTGGAAGAGATTGATCTTTCGGAAAACGGTGCGCTGGAATCTTTTTCGGCTTCACATACACCAACATTAAGAACTATTATTTATCCCAAAGCTCAGAAATCCGCAAAACCGCTTTTGGTATCTTCAGATGATTTGTATGCACAGGATTTTGGTGAAAAGGGAAAACATTTGCGGTGGATGATATGCCAGTCAGGTGAAGATGAGCGGTATCTTGAAGAAAATGAACAATACCTCGAAAGTTATGGCCTGACGTTAAAAAGCAGTTGGGAAGCAAATGAATACACGATAGAATACCAGATTCCAAAGGAGGCATCATTTGCGGATCCTGACAGAGTTATAATGGAAGGAAAGACCGGAGATTCGATTCAACTTCCAGAGATGGAAATCAAAGAAGGATATCATTTTGTAAAGTGGGTGAGTAATAAAGGAACCATTCAGGGGAATGAATTTGAATACACACCAGAGAGAAAAGATGAAACAGTAAGGATTACATATGTGGTGGAAGAAGATCGCCCGGTAATTCCAGACTATATAAAAATCAATTTTCAGCCGGGAGCGGAGAATGTCTATGGGACGATGGAGTCCATGAAAGCATACAATGGGAAACGATTTTATTTCCCTCAAAACAGGTATGAAAAGGAAGGATATGCTTTCCAAGGATGGAGACTTGTCAATGGACAGAGTATTTATCGTGCAGGGGGATCTGTTTATGTAAGCGGGCAGACCCAAGACATAGAAGTAACGGCTGTCTGGGAGAAAATAAAGGGTGTTTTGATCATTGGACAGAAAGAAAAAGAAATTGTGCAGCAGTATACATTAAGTCAGGAAGATCTGGCGGCTCAGGAAAAAGAAGGATACAAATTTTTACATTGGGAACGAAATGGGAAAAAAGTAAACGAAGGGGATCTTGTCAAAGTGATGTCCTGCGGAGAAACAATTCGCCTTATTCCTGTTTATGAGAAGAAAGAAGCTGATTTAACTGCAGAATCGGCAGAAGAAGAGAAAAAGTCTGATTTAACTGCAGAATCAGCAGAAGAAAAAGCACCGTCAGTTTCTAATATATCTACAGAACAAACGACTGCAGTGAAAGATAATATTTCTAAGAAAAAAATAACAAAAGTATCCGTTTCTAAGATCAGCCAGCAAACATATCAGAACCGCCCAGTAACAGTAAAGCCAGTGCTGAAGGACGGCGGTCAGATATTAAGAGAAGGAAAAGATTATAAAATTACGTATTATAATAATAAGGGACCTGGGACTGCAAAGATCAGATGGACTGGAATTGGGCAATATACAGGGATGATTGAGCGATCTTTTACGATTCGTCCTAAAACACCTTCTGTAAAAGTACAGACAGGGAAAAAATCCATAACAGTATCAGGAAGTTCTAAAAAAGTCAGCGGATATCAGATATCGTATTCTACAAGTAAAACGAAAAATTTTAAATCAGTGACTTCTGGGAAGAAATATAAAATAAAAAATCTGAAATCTAAGAAAACATATTATGTAAAAGTCAGAGCATATAAGACAGTACAGGGTAAAAAGATCTACAGTCAGTACAGCAAGTTAATAAAAGTACGGGTAAAATAGAAAAAGGACGGCGGGAATTCATCCGCCGTCTTTTTGTGTATGTAATTATAAATTAAGAAAGAATGTTATCCATGAATGTGATAATTCCTTCTTCTACTTCGTCTTTGATTGCGGAATAATTGTGGATTTCATGACGGTATCCGGAATAAACTTTGGTAATTACCGTATGTCCTGTTTCATATAGCCAGTTTGACACTTCATAGATACCCTTTCCATATTCTCCAACAGGATCCTGATCGCCGCCAATATTATAAATCGGAAGTTCTTTTGGAACTTTTTCAGCCCACTGAGTTCCAACGATGGCTTCCATCATCTGTGTAAAATCATAGAGGGCCTGATTGGTCGTTGGCTTTGTGAATGCATCAAAAGGATCATTCGCATGATCTTGCTGTACGTATGGGTCAGCACAAATCCATTCATTTCCAATGGAAACATCGCCGCACCGCTCACACATCCATCCCATCAGGTCTGTGCTAAACTGCGGATCAGATTCTTTTCCTTTTCCTTCATCAATTGCTTTTTTCAGATCTCTGGCTGTTTTGTTCGCGCCTCGGAAAATACCGGTTGTGCCACATATAGTAATTCCAGACAGTTCGTTCCCATATTTTGCAGCAAAATCTCTTGTGATGAAAGATCCCATGCTGTGTCCAAAAAGAAAATAAGGCAGATTAGGAAATTTCTCACATACAATGGTTTTTAATGTGTGTTCATCTTCCATCATTGTGCGGAATCCTTTGTCTCCCCAATCCCCCCATGTATCATTCATCATGGCGGTTTTTCCGTGACCGACGTGGTCGTCAGCAGCTACAATATAACCAGCATCCATAAATTTTACAATCATATGAAGATATCTGCGGGAATGTTCTCCAAATCCGTGGACAATTTGAACGATCCCTTTTGGTTTTGCAGCTGGAACATAAATCCATCCTTGTACTTTATCACGTTCATTAAAAGACTGAAAACTAACTTCGTGTAACATAATGGCACCTCCAATTCTATGGAAAATCTCTTAAGATATACTTTCCATTATTATACTATATTCCAGAAACAACGTCCAGAAATTGGAAGACATCTTGGCCAGATGGACAAAGAGATTTCTGTTTGCTGAGAAAATGTCTGTAGATTTTTTATATCATCACAGAATCCGATATTGAATTTGTCCCAAAAAATCGCTATAATATTAACGGACTATAAAAGAAAAATGAATAGAATAAAGGAGATAAAAATGAGTAAAAAACCAACTGTTCTTATGATTTTAGATGGATATGGGTTAAATGACAAAGTAGAAGGCAATGCGGTAGCAGAAGCAAAAACTCCAGTTATGGACAGACTGAAGAAAGAATATCCTTTTGTAAAGGGAAATGCTTCTGGTATGGCTGTTGGACTTCCAGAAGGACAGATGGGTAATTCTGAAGTAGGGCATCTGAATATGGGTGCGGGCCGCATCGTATATCAGGAATTAACAAGAATTACGAAAGAAATTGAAGATGGTGATTTCTTCAAAAATGAAGCCCTGATGGAAGCAATGAACAACTGTAAGAAAAACAATTCTGTACTTCACTGCTTTGGATTGTTATCTGACGGAGGTGTGCACAGCCATAATACACATTTATATGGTGTTCTTGAAATGGCTAAGAGAAATGGATTGGATAAAGTATATGTACATCTGTTCCTGGACGGACGTGATACTCCGCCTACTTCTGGAAAAGGATATGCAGAAGAGTTAGTTGAAAAGATGAAAGAGATTGGTATTGGAGAAATTGCATCTGTTTCAGGACGTTATTATGCAATGGATCGTGACAATCGCTGGGATCGTGTTCAGAAAGCTTATAATGCAATCGTTCTTGGACAGGGAAATACAGCAGAAGATGCGGTAGAAGCAATTGAAGCATCCTATAAAGAAGATGTAACGGATGAATTTGTAGTTCCTACTGTTATCATGAAAGATGGAGCTCCTGTTGCTACATTAAAAGAAAATGATTCTGTTATTTTCTATAACTTCAGACCAGACCGTGCAAGAGAGATTACACGTTCTATCTGTGACGATAAGTTTGATCAGTTTGAGCGTCCAAACGGATATTTTAAGACAACATATGTATGTTTCACAGAATATGATGTGACAATTCCAAACAAACTGGTAGCATTCCATAAAGTTGAGATTAAGAATACATTTGGTGAATATCTTGCAGCGCATGGTTTAAAACAGCTTCGTCTGGCAGAAACTGAGAAATATGCTCATGTTACGTTCTTCTTTAATGGCGGAATCGAAGAGCCAAATGAAGGAGAAGAACGTATCCTTGTCAATTCTCCAAAAGTTGCTACATACGATCTTCAGCCAGAAATGAGTGCACCGGAAGTTGGAGCAAAATTAGTAGAGGCAATTAAATCTGATAAATATGATGTAATTATTGTTAATTTTGCTAACAGTGACATGGTTGGACATACAGGAATTGAAGCAGCAGCAATCAAAGCTGTTGAGACAGTGGACAAATGTATTGGAGACGCAGTAGATGCCATCAAAGAGGTGGATGGACAGATGTTTATCTGCGCTGACCATGGAAACGCTGAGCAGCTGGTAGATTATAAGACAGGAGAACCATTTACTGCTCATACAACAAATCCTGTACCGTTTATCCTTGTAAATTATGATGAAGGCGTAACATTAAGAGAGGGCGGATGCCTTGCAGATATTGTTCCTACATTGATTGAGATGATGGGAATGGAACAGCCGGAAGAAATGACAGGAAAATCTTTACTTGTAAAATAAAAGATGAATGAAAAAGCAAAGGCGCTTGTGTGAAAACATAAGCGCTTTTTGTTTTGAAAGAAAATGATGATGAGGGAGGTGAAATAATAGATGACAGTACTTGATATTTTAGCGCAGCTGCAGGAAAGAGCATTTCATGATGAGGAAATTCGGAAAGAATTGCTGGCAACAAGAAAGACAGAGGAGCCGTTGTTTGCTTTTTGCAGGAAATGTCAGGAACTTGGATATGAATTATATCCGATGGAACTGGTGAATGCAGGTGAAGAATTTTATGCTTCTATGAAAAGAAGTACAAATGGAGGCGGTGAAAATTCACCGAAACTAGAAGGAGAAGACGATTTGTATGAATTGTTTTTTGCTGCGCTCAAAGAAAAAGACAATAAATAAAAGAAAATATCCTGCGGACAAAAATATAACTGTCTGCAGGATATTTTTATACTGGAATAGCTTTAGTTTAATTATATATAGCTGGCAGTCTGTCCCCAAAAATACCAGTAATTAGATAACAAGAGAATGATAAGATGATGGGAGGTTTCCTCTTTTTGGTATAGGGATTCATATTCTTGGAAATAATAGCATTATTATTTGTAAAGGGTGTGATGATGTTGAAGTATCGTTTGAGTATTGAAAATGTAATCGGCAGAGAAGTCTTGGATTCCAGGGGGAATCCTACAGTAGAAGTAGAAGTTGTTTTGCAGGGAGGAGCCAGAGGCAGGGCGATTGTTCCATCTGGAGCTTCCACAGGAAAATTTGAAGCTCTGGAGCTTCGAGATAGAGAGAAGCGTTACCGGGGACTAGGCGTTGAGACAGCAGTAAATCATGTCAATCATAAGATTGCGGATCGTCTGATCGGGAAAAATGCGCTGAACCAGATTGAAATTGATGAAATTATGCTGGAGGCAGATGGAACTCCGAATAAAGAACGGTTTGGTGCTAATGCGATTCTTGGGGCTTCTTTGGCTACGGCAAAGGCAGCAGCCAGTGGACTGGGAATGCCATTGTATCAGTACCTGGGCGGCAGCTTTGCCTGTAAACTTCCGATTCCTATGATGAATATTTTAAATGGAGGGAAGCATGCAGATAATACAGTCGATTTTCAGGAATTTATGATTGCGCCGATTGGAGCAGATTCCTTCAAAGATGCATTGATGATTGGAACAGAAGTGTATCATACATTGAAAGATATTTTAAAGTCTAAGAATTTGAGTACAGGAGTGGGAGATGAAGGGGGCTTCGCTCCAAATTTGGAAAGTTCGGAAGAAGCCCTGGAGCTTCTTGTGCAGGCAATAGAGACGGCTGGATACAAAACAAGAGAAGAAGTTGCTATTGCCATGGACTGTGCAGCGTCCGAAATATACAATGAAGATGAAGATGTGTATTATTTTGAAGGAGAGAGCAGGATGACCGGGCGGGAAATTCGAAGAAATTCAGAGGAAATGGTGCAATATTATGAAAAATTGACCGAACAGTATCCGATTTTCTCTATTGAAGATGGATTGAATGAAGAAGATATGACAGGATGGAAAGTATTAACCTATCGTTTGGGAGAAAAAATCCTGCTGGTGGGAGATGATCTATTTGTAACGAATGTTTCCAGATTAAAGGACGGGATTCAAGAAGATATTGCCAACAGTATTTTGGTAAAATTAAATCAGATTGGAACTCTGACAGAGACATTAGATGCAGTTGAAGTGGCGAGAAATGCCGGATATCATACCATCATTTCTCATCGATCCGGCGAAACGGAGGATACAACCATTGCCGATATTGCCGTGGCAGTTAACAGTGGATTGATCAAGACTGGAGCACCATGCAGATCCGACCGTACTGCGAAATACAATCAGCTTCTTCGAATTGAGGAACAGCTGGGAAGCTGCAGAAGATACGGCCTCTATTAAAAAGTATGTAAAATTCATGCTAAGCTTCAGAGTTTTTCTTGCATCCCGATTCTTTCTGTGATAAAATGTTCCACAGTGAGTAGAAGATGAATTAGGAGGCATATCGTGAAAACAGCGTTAACCGTAATATTTATTATAGCGTCAATCATATTAATTATATTAGTTTTAATGCAAGAAGGAAAGGAAGCAGGACTAGGCTCTTTGACGGGTACAGCAGATATGGGAACCTATTGGAGCAAAAACAAAGGGCGTTCAAAAGAAGGAACATTGATTCGTGCAACTGCATTTTTCACAGTTATTTTCTTTGTGACAGCGGCGATTCTTTGTTCAAGATTTATTTAGTGAGACAGCAAACACTTCTTAAAACCTGTTTTAAGAAGTGTTTTTCTTTCGTAAAGGAAGAATTTTCTGCTTCCTGACAACAGAGGTATAGTAGAGGAGACAGAGATGAAAAATAAGAGAGATGAGAGAAAAAAGAAAATTAAAGCATTAATATATGATAAACATTATCGGCCAATGAAACAAAAAGAAATTGGTTATCTGATGCAGGTGACTCCGGAGGATAGGCCGGAATTTGTAAGACTCCTGGAAGAACTGGTGGAAGAAGGCAGCATAGAAGTAACAAAGCGCGGGAAGTATAAGCCAATTGAAAAAGAAATCCTGAAAGGTGTATTTACCTGCACAAAAAATGGATATGGATTTGTAACGGTAGAAGGAAAAGAGGAAGACTATTATATCAATGAAAAGAATATGAACGGGGCTTTTCATGAAGATACCGTATTAATAGAAACCATTGATACACAGAAAAGATCCGGACATCATACAGAAGCAAAGATTATCAAGATTCTGGAACGTGGTATGAAAACAATAGTTGGAACTTTGGAAAAAAAGCAAAACTTTGGATTTGTTGTTCCGGATAATCAGAGATTTGATCGGGATATATTTTTGCCCAAGGAAGAATGTAAAAATCTGACCAGTGGATTTAAAGTCCTGGTGGAAATTACAGATTATGGAGACGAAAGACATAGCCCAGAAGGAAAGATCACAGAAGTCCTGGGACATAGAGATGATCCCAGAGTCGATATTTTGTCAATTGTAAAAGCATATAATATTCCAACAGAATTTAATGAGCAGATTGAAAACCAGCTGGAGAAAATTCCATCAGAAATTGACGGGGATGATTATCCAGAGAGAAAAGACCTGAGACATCTGACAACTGTAACCATTGATGGAGAAGATGCCAAAGACTTGGATGATGCCATTACATTATCAAAGAAAGGAAGTTATTATTTTCTTGGAGTGCATATAGCAGATGTATCGGAATATGTAAAAGAAGGATCCGCTTTGGATCAGGAAGCTCTAAAACGTGGTACCAGTGTTTACCTGGTAGACCGGGTAATTCCAATGCTGCCGCATCAGCTTTCCAATGGTATCTGTTCTTTGAATGCCGGATATGATCGTCTGGCTCTTAGCTGTCTGATGAAAATTGATGAAAAGGGTAAAGTGGTCGATCATGAAATCGCGGAAACAGTTATTCGGGTAAATGAAAGAATGACATATGCCAGTGTGGCAGCAATTCTGAACGGAGATGAGAAAGAATGTGAGCGATATAAATCACTTGTTTCAATGTTTTATGAAATGAAAGAATTATCTGATATTCTGAGAAAACGCCGCCACGAAAGAGGAAGTATTGATTTTGATTTTCCGGAATCTAAGATTATTTTGGATGAAGAGGGGCATCCGGTGGATGTTTTCCCGCAGGTTCGAAATGCAGCGACCAAGATTATAGAGGATTTTATGCTTTGCGCCAATGAAACTGTTGCGGAAGAATATTATTGGAGAGAAATTCCGTTTTTATACCGGACTCACGATATACCGGATGGAGAAAAAGTTGATAAACTGCAGGCATTTTTGCAGAATTTTGGAATTTATCTCAAAATTAACCGGGAAGAACTTCATCCGATGGAGGTGCAAAAACTGCTGACAAGAATTGAAGGTACTCCGGAAGAGCCGCTGATCAGCCGGCTTACGCTGCGGTCTATGAAGCAGGCAAAGTATACGGTACAGTGTTCTTTGCATTTTGGTTTATCCACAAGATACTACTGTCATTTTACATCACCGATTCGAAGATATCCGGATTTGCAGATTCACAGGATCATAAAAGAAAACCTTCATGGAACGTTTACAAAGGAGAGATTTGCTCATTATGAGAGGATTCTGCCGAAAGTAGCGGAACAGACATCCAAAACGGAAAGACGGGCGGATGAAACAGAAAGAGAAGTTGAGAAACTGAAAAAAGCAGAATATATGAAGCGCAGGATCGGTGAAGTTCATAAAGGAATTATTTCGAGCATCACAAGCTGGGGCGTTTATGTGGAACTTCCGAATACAGTAGAAGGAATGATTCATGTTTCTAAACTTCCAGGGGACTTCTATTATTATGATGAAAAGACATATTGCATGGTGGGAGAACGTACAGGACGCCAGTTTAAGTTGGGGGAACAGGTGAAGATTCGAGTGACAGGAGTTGATATGCTTCTGAAAAATATTGATTTTGATTTGGAGGAGGATGATTATGGCGAAGACCAGTGGGATAAAGCTGATCGCTAATAATAAAAAGGCGAGACATGATTATTTCGTAGAAGATACATTTGAAGCAGGAATCGTACTTCATGGTACAGAGGTAAAATCTTTAAGACAGGGACACTGCAGCATCAAAGAGGCGTTTATCGGAATTGACGACGGAGAGGCGTTCATTCACCAAATGCATATCAGTCCTTATGAAAAAGGAAATATTTTTAATAAAGACCCGCTGAGAGTTCGAAAACTGCTGCTTCACAGATCAGAGATTTCTAAAATGGTAGGCCAGGTACAACAAAAAGGATATACCTTGATTCCTTTGAAAGTATATTTTAAAGGAAGTCTTGTAAAAGTTGAAATTGGTTTGTGCCGTGGAAAGAAATTGTACGATAAACGTCAGGATATTGCCAAGAGAGATCAGCTGAGAGAAGCACAAAGGGATTTCAAAGTACGCAACTTTGGCTAATCTTTATGGTATCTTGACATACAGAAAGAAAAAAGATATAATTACAGTCCGGGACTGGAAATGATTTCAGTCCCGCAGGTTTCAATATTCTGGGCCAGTACTGGTTTCGACAGGGATCTTGAAGCTTGAGGAGCCATTGGGAGGGACCACCTTACGGTACAAACTTAAATATAAACGCAGATAATAATAAATTAGCGTACGCTGCAGCCTAATTGCAGCAGCTGCCTTCGGATCACCTGCAGTCTGAAGATACAGCTTCAATGATGCAGGACACTCGTCTGCTTAAGCTTTGCGGCAGATGAAGTACTGATGAAGCTACTGAAGCAGCCATCCTGTCTGTCGGAGTGCTGTGGAGGGAATGTCAGTAGACAGACTGTAATGGGAGAGCCTTAAGTGAACGGGTTTTTGGACGCGGGTTCGATTCCCGCCTGGTCCATCTTAAAAGGCACGTAAATACGTGCCTTTTTCTTTGTTTTGCCGTTATGTTGTAATTATTGTGGTGGATTACATATCCTGCAAGGTTCATAACTACCTTTTATTTCTGATAGATGTTTTTCTTTATCAATTACGGTTATTTTTTGCATTGAACTGTCAATATTATCATTGGCAGTAAAAAATAATGCTGCAGGCCATAATTTTTAAATTTGATAATTGCCTTCCCATCTTCATATTTAAGAGAAGCAATGTCATTTTTGGATAAAGTCAGTTTTTTGATTTCTGCATCAAAAGTCTGTGGATTTACTTGTATTTCTGCTTCTTCTCCCGTATAAAATTCTGTTTTTCCCCAGTCTACGGATATGCTGTCTAATTGTGCCGGAGCATTAAGCCAACCAAAAACTAAAAACGATGTTATGATAACGGTAATGCAGATTACTGAATTTCTAATCCTATACTGTCGGAATTTTTTTGACAGCAGGCAATATATTAAAACAAATATTGTGGGAATCCAGCAATATGAGTATATGGCCAATGCAAAGCTGATTAAAATAATTATTGCTATCACTCCCAGGCATCCTGTGCCGATTCCTCCTGAGTGATTGCTTTTCATACTAGCTTGTTAGAGCTGTTTAGAGAAATCATTAAAATTCAGAAAATGCTTTTCAATTTTCTGAATCATGGAAAGATCGATTAAAGATTCTTCGAGTGGAGTCATTCCTTCAAAAAAGAAACGATGATTATAAATGCCTTTGGCCTGTCTGAGGATTGGAACCTGCAGAGAAGGAGGCAGCTCTTGCCATCGGTATAGAAGTTGTTCCAGACTTTATGTCTGGTATTGAGGATTCTCCTTCAGAAGCGCATTCAGATGATCAATATATGTCTGCAAATGGCGGTCATGATGCAGGTGCAAGGTTTTTTGATCAATGTATGATTCCAATGCATCATAGCCGTAGGGAAGAGGAGTATTGACGAAAGGATAGTGATAGTTCATAGGATTTCCTTAAAAATGTTTTATGATGAAGAGCCCGGGAAATTCCCAGACTCTTGTTTTAGATACAGCGAAGCGTGAAGAAAAGTCTCTGCGTCTAGCATTCAGGCTTTTTTGGCGGTTTGATATCACATTTCTCACATTTTTCGCATTTTTTCAGAAGAGGAAGAACCATTTCTAATTTTGATTTTAAAACTATTTCCAGATTGGTAACTTTCTCAACCATATTTTCTACGGATCGATTGACTTCGATCAGGTCTTTCTGGCTGCAGTTGTGCATTGCAACGACCTTCTGAATTTTTTCACCTTCCGCATTTAAGATGTGGGAGAGGGATGCTTCTTCCAATGCGATCGACTGGACAAGAGAAGCAGCTGCACAGCATGAATCTACATCACAGCATTCAATTTTTGGCATGCTCATATATAATACTCCTTTTCTTTTATAATATAGATTATGTTATAGAGGAAAATGAGTTCAAAATAGACAGAACTCACCGTATGCCTGTGATGTATGAGAAATCATAAGGTTTAAGTATTAGACACGAAGACAGGGCCTTTTTATAATGAAAGCAAGAAGCGGACATAAAAACTTTTGAGGGCAGAACATGTCCTGAAAATTTATAGTCAGGAGGTCATAGATGAAAAAATTTTTATTATCTTTTTTTAGTCTCGTTTTTGCTTTTTCATTTACTGGATGTGATAACTCCAATAAGAAGGATGCGCAGACCGAATCAACGTACAAAACAACGCAACAAGAGGGTTCATCCGGTATAACCGAACGTTCCGGTCAGCAGACGGACGGCAAAATTCTGGTAGCTTATTTTTCTTGGGCGGATAATGCAGTGCTGGATGAAGATGTGGACGCAGTGACTTCTCCAAGTGTTATTGCGCCGGGAAATGTAAAGGAACTGGCAGGCTGGGTACAGGAAGCAACCGGCGGAGATCTGTTTTCCATCTGTGTAACGGATCCGTATCCAAGCGACTGGGATGACTGTCTGGAACGGGCAAATGAAGAACGGGGTGATGATGCCAGACCTGAACTGGAAGAGAGCGTAGAAAACCTGGATGATTATGACACGGTTTATCTGGGATATCCAAATTGGTGGTATGGTGTGCCGATGGCTCTGCTGTCCTTCCTGGAAGAAAATGATCTTTCCGGAAAACAGGTATATCTGTTCTGCTCTCATGGTACAGGAGGTCTTGCCAACAGTGTGGAGATTATCACCGATGCCCTTCCGGATGCGGAAATATCAGACAATATTTTTGACTGTTATGAAGAAGATGCCTCCTCGTCAGAAAATGATATAAAGGAATGGGTATCTCAGACGAACCAGTAAGGAAGGAGGCAGTCATGAGAAAAAAAGTTTTCTTAGCTGTATTTATGGTACTGCTGACAGGAACAATATCTGTGGGATGTGGATCCCGAAATGACGATGCAGCAGAAACGGAAACGTCCTTATCTTCAGAAACAGATGCCAGACAGTGGAATACCGGAGACGGCCCAAAAGTTTATATGACGGAAGACATCAGCGCGGACGGTCTGATGCAGGCGTATGAAGCCCTGGGAGTGGAAAATATGGGAGATCACGTGGGAGTAAAAATCAGCACAGGCGAAACCGGAAGCAACTATCTGCGGCCGGAATTGATACAGGATCTCGTGGAAGAAGTAAATGGAACTATCGTAGAGTGCAATACAGCCTATGGCGGAGACCGGGCCAGTACCGCCTATCATATGCAGCTGGCAAAAGATCATGGATATACGGAAATTGCGGATGTGGATATTATGGATGCGGACGGCTCCATGACAATTCCGGTGGAAGGCGGCAGCCGCCTGAAAGAAAATAAAGTAGGTTCTCATTTTGAAGATTATGACTATTATGTTGTTTTGTCTCATTTTAAAGGGCATGCAATGGCAGGATATGGAGGAGCCATCAAAAACATATCCATCGGTATGGCGTCTGCGGAAGGGAAATCTTTCATCCATTCTGGTGGCACCGGAGGCAATATGTGGAGCGGTGAACAGGATGCATTTCTCGAGTCCATGGCAGAAGCGGGGAAATCCGTCAGCGATTATATGGACGGAAATATGCTGTACATCAATGTGATGAACCGTCTTTCTGTTGATTGTGACTGCGACAGCAATCCCGCAGAACCGGATATGCATGATATTGGAATTTTGGCATCTTTTGATCCGGCAGCGTTGGATCAGGCGTGCATTGATTTGGTAGATGCAGCAGATGATGGAGATTCTCTGATGGAAAGAATCGAGTCCAGGAATGGACTGCTGACACTGAAACATGCTGAAGGAATCGGTTTGGGAAGCAGAAGATATTCTCTGGTGGATATCGATGAATAAATGGGAGGAATCGAATGCTGCAAAGAGAATTTGTTTATCTTTGGTATTATTTTAGTGTCCAGCTGGAACAGATTTTTGGATACTGGATATTAGGAATGATAATTGGTTCTATGGTATCTGTTTTTGCAAAAAATTATATTCACAATATATTTCGATCATTGGGAAGCAAAAAAATAGGTATTTGGGGTATTGTGATTTCCAGCGGACTTGGTATGCTCTCACCTTTGTGTATGTATGGAACGATTCCTATTGCGGTCTCTTTTTCCAGAAGTGGAATCAGAGATGATTGGCTGGCAGCATTTATGATGTCTTCCATTCTGTTAAATCCTCAGCTGATGATTTACAGTGCGGCTTTGGGAGAGAATGTTCTCGCAATACGGATCCTATTCTGTTTCCTCTGTGGAATAACAGCGGGACTTTTGATTCGGGTATTTTGCCGGAGAAAATCATTCTTCAATTTTCATGGATTGTATGAACCGGAGAATCATGATATTGACAAGAAAATATTTTTAAGATATATCAAAAGTCTCGGAAGAAATATTAAGGCGACAGGTCCTTATTTCCTGATTGGAATTATTCTTTCCGCCTTGTTTGAGAGATATGTGCCGGCAGATCTGATGACAGATCTGTTTGGCGGAAATGAGGCGTTTGGAATTTTGATGGCAGCGACAGTGGGAGTGCCGCTTTACGCATGTGGCGGCGGTACGATTCCTCTTCTGCAGCAGTGGCTGTGGGAGGGAATGAGTGTAGGAAGTGCAGCGTCTTTTATGCTCACAGGTCCCGCAACAAAGATAACGAATCTAGGAGCATTAAAAATTGCCCTGGGAATTCGGCATTTTCTTTTTTATTTTATCTTCGTTATGGTTTTTTCCATTGCAGCAGGTTTGATTGTAAACGCAGCAATTTGACAGATGTAAACATAAAATAGAATCCCGGCACAAATGTTTTTATACTTTCTGCCGGGATTTTCTGTGTTATGAGTCCTTTTTGGATTGATCGATATCAATGGTTCCCGATATATCTTTTATAAATTCGCTGCCCGAAACAACACGGCCTAGTTCATACAGACTGCTGCTGGAATCAAAATCATCATAGAACATAACAACATCACCCCATGGTTCATAGTAGGCGAGAACTCCGGCGCCTCCTTTGGCTTTAGGAGCATTATTTACATCCAGTTCTTTCGATGGATAAAATATTTTTTCATTGTCACTATAATCTTCAGATTCCACGGATAAAGGAAGCTGCTCATACAGATCCTGTGCTGCCTGGCTGTCATTTAACTCAAATACAATTGTTTTTCCATTGGATTCTATGGAGATTCGTTTCACAGATGCAGAAGATTTTGTTTTATCCACAGATTCTGTATCTGTTTTAGAATTTTGGGTTTGAGAGGATGCTTTGGCCTTAGAAGAGGATTCCGATGAAGAATCAAGAGTAGTTTTGCAGGATATCATAGAAAACATTAGTATAAAAGATACAAGTAGTATAAAAAACTTTTTCATATTCTTCTCCTTTCCTATCGGGTATTTCTTTTCTTTCATTATATAAATGAAAATGTGAAATATCCAATACTTATCTTTAATGGAAAACTATAGTAAAAAGGAATAGAATCAGAGGAATTTAAAGATTTCTGCATCAGGGCAGATGATCAGTCATCGGACTTTAGGACAGATCTGGCTTGAAAAGGAAAACAGACGCTTGATTTTATGAATGGAAAATGGTACGATTTATCTAGCCTGATAAGAGAGTTTTAATATGCTGCAGGTAAAGCAGGATCGAAGTATATAAGGGATGTAAGTGAAAAAAGTATTATATCCTGGATGCGCTTGGATCTTTTTTTATGTTCAGGCAAGAATGTGCAAAGGCTTTTGCAAAAATACTTTGGTCAGTAAAAAACTAAAAAAGAGAAGAACATAGATACCAAGAAAAAACATATGAAAGAAGTGAAAATATGAAACAAAAAATTAATACCCAAAACATGAATTTTTTGATCATTGTGACTTTATTTTGGTTTGCCCAGTATGCATATATACCATATCAGACAACGTATCTAACTTCCTCTGGCGCAGCAGAACGGGTTATCGGAATTGTGGTTGGCGCTTATGGAATTTCACAGCTTATGCTTCGTCTGCCGGTGGGCATGTGTGCAGACCGGATAGGAAAGCATAAACCTTTTATTATGACAGGGGCAGCTGCCGCCGGTGCAGCATCGCTGTTTCGAGTTTGTTTGTGTGATGAACGAGGATTTATGGCAGGGAATCTACTGTCGGGTCTTGCCTCCGCCATGTGGATTTCCTTCATGGTATTTTACACAGCAAAATTCAGTAAAGAGAATCAGCAGAGAGCCACAAGCCGGATTGTTATGTTCAATAATCTTGGTATGCTGCTGGGGTTTATTGCAAGTACCCTGTGCTATTCCAGGATTGGGATGAGAAATCTTTGTCTGTTAAGTGTGGCAGCCGGTGGAATTGCATTTTTGCTGGCAATTTTTCTGAAAGAAGAGAAAAGAAATGTTTCAGGAAGCCATATGGCAATAATAGAACTGCTTCAGGTATGCCGGGGCAGGCGGATTATTGTATTTTCTATCATTGCATTGATTCAGCAGGGAATACAGCTTACAACCGCAATGTCATTTACAAATCAGATACTGAAAGACTGTGGGGCTTCGGACGGCCTTGTGGGAATATCCTCTATTATTTATATGGTATCTGCAGTATGTTTTTCTGCAATAGCTTCTTCCAAATTCTGTGAACGGAAGGGACCCAAGTTCTGGATTCCAGCAGTACTGACATTATTGGCAGTTTATTGTATATTGGTTCCGTCTGTTGGAAGTGTACCGGTAATTATGGCACTTCAGATACTTCCGGGAATGGCAACTGGAATTTTGTTTTCTTATGCAACGTCAGAGGCTATGCGTGGGATACCGAAGGAGAAAAAATCTACTGCAATGGGATTTTTTCAGGCAGTATACGCGATAGGCATGACTACGTTTCCGATGTTTACCGGAAAAATTGCCTCAGCAGGGGGAATGGAATCTGGTTATCTGCTTTTGGCAGGGATTGCAGCTGCAGGAATTGTAATTTCTAAACTATATTATGTATATAAATAAAAAATGGCAGCAGTAACGGCAAGTAAATAGGTAATAATTATATGTTGTAAACGGGTATTATTCGAAGTATAATGATTTCAGGCAAAGAAGCTAAAGGGCTTTCTTTGCCTTTCTGATTGTAAATAAAGGAAACAGCGGCGGAAGATCACAAAGGATCGTCAGCTTGTTACAACAGCAGAGGAGTGCAGATATGAATGTTTTTGAAATACTTGGTCCGGTGATGGTCGGACCATCCAGTTCACACACAGCCGGAGCAGTACGCATTGGTCTGATGACAAAAAAGCTGCTGGCACAGCGCCCTGTGAAAGCGGTTATTGGAATGTATGGTTCTTTTGCGGCAACAGGACGGGGACATGGAACGGATAAAGCTTTGGTGGCAGGAATTTTGGGAATGCAGCCGGATGATATGAGGATACCAGATAGCTTTGAATATGCAAAGAAAGAGGGATTTGAATTTTCATTTGAAACGATTCAGCTTCGGGAAGCTCATCCGAATTCTGTACTTATTCATGTTGAAGGTGAAAAGGGTCGGGAACTGACGGTTCAGGCGTCTTCCCTTGGCGGCGGCCGGATTATGATAAATAGACTGGATGATATAGATGTAAATTGTACTTGTGAGATGCCGACATTGATTGTTCATAATATGGATCAGCCGGGACATGTATCTCATGTTACTACAATGTTATCGAATAATTCAGTTAATATTGCGAACATGTCGCTTTATCGAAACAAGAGAGGCGGACGTGCTGTTATGGTAATCGAGACAGATCAGCCAATACCAGAGGAATCCATTCGATGGCTGGAACATCTTGAGGGTGTGCTTAAAGTAACTTATATTAATGTGGGAGGAGAGATTTAGCTGTGGCGTTTGAAAGTTTAGCAATGATCTTGCAGACATGCAGAGAAAAAAAACTTCCTTTTTGGGAAGCGGTGCTTTTGGATGATATGAATGAGAGAAATACAGACCGTGAGGAGTCTATGGAACAGATGAGGAATCTGTGGCATGCAATGAAAGAAGCAGCGGAGAGTTATGATGGGAGTATCCGTTCTCATAGTGGATTTGTAGGCGGAGCCGGACAACAGATGGAAGAATACGTGAAAAATGGAAAGGCAATTTGCGGACCATTTGTTGGAAAAGTAATTGCGAATGCCCTACAGATGGGAGAATCAAATGCCTGCATGAAAAGGATTGTAGCAGCTCCTACAGCAGGTGCCTGTGGAGTGCTGCCTGCAGTCCTTGTGCCATATTATCAGGAACGAGAAATATCAGAACAAAAGATCCTGGAAGCTTTGTATACGGCAGCTGGAATTGGACAGGTAATTGCATTACGTGCAAGTATTGCCGGAGCTTCCGGCGGCTGTCAGGCAGAAATTGGGACTGCCAGTGCCATGGCAGCAGGAGCTATGATTCATCTCCAGGGAGGGACTGATGAACAGATTATACATGGAGCAGCTATGTCATTGAAAAATCTTCTTGGTCTGGTCTGCGACCCGGTCGCTGGATTAGTAGAAATTCCATGTGTAAAAAGAAATGTGGCCGGAGCTGTCATTGCATTATCATCAGCTGATATGGCCTTGGCGGGAATCAAAAGCCGGATTTCTCCAGACCAGGTCATTGACGCAATGAAAGAAGTCGGTGATCTGATGGATGTCCGATTAAAAGAAACCGGCAGGGGAGGTTTGGCAGGAACGCGGGAAGGGCAGGAGATGGCACAGACCCTGGAATAATTCAAAATAAATAATCGTCATGTCGAATGGATGAGACATGGTTTAAAAGAAATGAGGAGATATTTATCTGCATGATGATATCTCCTTATTATGTTTTTAGAGCATGAAAAAGAATAAAAACTGAGTATTGGAAATTTTAATGACGCTGTGTCAGAATAAGGATAGAAGAAATAAAGTATAGACAAAATGACCGGAGGCGTGATTATGAAAATTATTGTTTTACAGGGAAGTCCTAATAAAAATGGATCCACCCACATTTTAACAGAAGCATTTACGAAGGGAGCCGAAGAAGCAGAACATCAGATTCAGAGATTTGATTTGGTGGATTATAATGTGAATCCATGTACTGGATGTGTAGCATGCGGTTACGAAGGTCCGTGTGTGCAAAAAGACGATAATCAGAAAATCAGGGAAGCAATTTTGAGTGCGGATATGATCGTTTTTGCGACCCCGCTTTATTATTATGGAATGTCAGCGCAGCTAAAGATGGTTATTGATCGTTTTTGCGCTTATAACAGCAGTATCACAAATAAGCATATGAAGTCGGCGCTTCTGACAGCTGCGTGGAACAGTGATGACTGGACTTTTGATGCACTTGAAAGTCATTACAAAACATTAGTACGATATTTGAATTTTTGTGACCAGGGAATGATTTTAGGGAAAGGGTGCGGGAACCTTTCTATGACAAGAAACAGTGGTTATCCTGAAAAATCCTATGAACTGGGCAGACAATTATAAAAAAGATATTCCTTTTTTATCAAAGAAGATCAGAAAATCCGGGAATGTGCCTTGAATTTTCTGGTCTTTCTTTTTATAAGTTTTACTTATGGATTTTATTTGAAATCGGAATTGTCTTTTCCTTTGAAGAAAATAAAATAAAAAATAAAAAGAAATTTTCATTTTTTATGGCATCACGAAGTGGAGGCAGAAAAAATATTAGAAAAAGAAAAGGGGATGGAATGCAATGAGTAGAACTATGATTGTATATTATTCAAGAAAAGGAGAGAATTACTGGAATGGAAGCATCAAAAATCTTAAGAAAGGGAATACTCAAATTGCAGCAGAAATGATTGCAGATATAACCGGAGGAGATCTCTTTGAAGTGGAAACGGTAAAAACATATCCAAAAGATTATTATCAGTGTATTGATGAGGCAAAATCAGAACTCCAAAAAGATGACCGTCCAGAAGTAAAGGTATTTGCCAATTATCTGGAGGATTATGATATTATTTATGTAGGATATCCAAACTGGTGGGGAACAATGCCATTGGTAATGTTTACATTTTTGGAACATTATGATTTATCTGGAAAACGAATCATTCCTTTTTGTACTAATGAAGGAAGTGGTATGGGAAGAAGTGAGCGTGATCTGAAGAAAATCTGTAAAGGAGCGAAAATAGAAAAAGGATTGTCCATTCATGGAGCGGAAGTGTCACAGTCACGTTCTAAAATAGAAACATGGATTCGAACGATGATTGTTTAGCAAATCTGCTTTCATTGACGAATTACACACTTATTTGATACAGTATAAATGATTCAAGAATGTATAGTCAATGAAAGGGAAGGTGATTTTTTGCTGTTACGACAGATGAAATACTTTACTGAGGTTGTAGACTGCAATAGTTTCACAGAAGCAGCAGAACGGTGCTATATCTCTCAGTCTGCCATATCACAGCAGATTCGGTCACTGGAAAAGGAATTAGGAGTAGAATTAATTCATAGAGAAAAACGTAAGTTTTCTCTTACCCCTGCGGGAGAGTATTTTTATAGTCAGAGCAAGGGGGTATTGGATGAAGTGGAAAATATCAGAAGGGAAGCCATTCGGATTGGTCAGAATGATGAATCAAAACTTCGAATCGGATACTTGCGGGGGTATAGTGGTCAAGAACTTCATCAGACAGTAGCCGAGTTTTCGCAGCTGTATCCAGAAGTGGCGATCAGCATTGTCAATGGAACTCATGAAGAGTTATATGATCTGCTGCGTTTTGGAGATGTCGATTTGATATTAAGCGATCAGAGAAGAGCATTTTCTGATCAGTACGCCAATTACCAGCTTCTGCAGTGTGACTGCTATGCAGAGATGTCAATACAGGATCCTATCAGCCAGCAGGAAGCGATAGAATTGGAAAGTTTGAAACGTACGCCATGTATCTTGATTTCATCAAAGGAGCAGCAGAATACAGAACAGGACTATTTTCAAAATACACTTGGATTTGGCGGAAAATTTTTGTTTGCGGGCAACCTTGAAGAAGGCCGGATGATGGTAGCAGGAAACCGGGGATTTCTTCCTATTGAAAGTGTGGGAACTTTGCCGCCTCCGGGAGCGGCAATACGAAGGCTTTTGATTGTGCAAAATGGCAGAAAACTTCAGCGTAATTATTGTGTATTCTGGCTGAAAGATCAGACGAATTATTATATTGAAGAATTTGCGCAGATGCTGCGGAAACTTTTGTCTGACACTATAGAATGAAAAGATATTAGAAGCAGAACTTTTTATAGAGAGGTTCTGCTTTTTTATGGCTTAATTCATAAGTTTTACTTATAAAAACCATTTCCAATCAAGATTGCTGATTTCCTTAAAGATATTAAAATAAAGGTAACATAGAAATCAAGAAAGGATATATATTTCATGAAAAAAGATGTAATGATTTTAACAGGAGCAGGACAGATTGGAATGGCAATTGCACGTCGTGTGGGATATGGAAAGAAAATTGTGATTGGAGATAAAAAACCAGAAAATGCAAAGACGATCATGAAAATTATGAATGCAGCGGGTTTTGATTCAGAAGCAATGGAGATGGATCTTTCTTCAAGAAAATCGATTCAGAATCTGATTGCAAAAGCACAGGAATATGGCAATATTGCGATGCTTATTAATGCGGCGGGAGTATCCCCAAGCCAGGCTACGACTGAGGCAATCTTAAAAGTAGATTTATATGGAACGGCTGTACTTTTGGAAGAAGTCGGAAAAGCAATCAAAGAAGGAGGTGCAGGAGTTACAATTTCCAGTCAGTCTGGACATAGAATGCCTGCCCTTTCTCCAGAGGAAGATGAGCAACTTGCATGCACTCCTACAGAGGAGTTATTAAAATTAGACATCCTTCAGCCGGAAAATATCAAAGATACACTTCATGCTTATCAAATGGCAAAACGCTGTAATGAAAAACGAGTGATGACAGAAGCTGTAAAGTGGGGAGAAAAAGGAGCTCGTGTGAATTCGATTTCTCCGGGAATTATTGTTACACCGCTGGCAATGGATGAGTTCAATGGTCCACGAGGAAATTTCTATAAAAATATGTTTGCGAAATGTCCTGCCGGGCGTCCAGGAACTGCAGATGAGGTCGCCAATGTGGCAGAACTTTTATTGAGTGATAAAGGTGCTTTTATTACAGGTTCAGATTTTCTAATGGATGGAGGAGCAACAGCGTCTTATTTCTATGGTCCTCTGAAACCGGAGGAGTAAAATAGAAATGATGTCTGAATGATTGCAAGCACAAAAACCTTAACGTTTGGAGTTATTTTTAAAGACAGCAAAACAGGCATTTCCACGCTGTTTGCTCAAAAACAAAAGCAGCAGTGGGATGCCTGTTTTGCAATTCAAATGTATAAAAAGAATTTTGGAATAGCGAAAAAAATTAAATTCATGCATATTTAGAAGCAGATATTATTTTACGGGAAAATACCCTTTATCTGTTCTGTATACACAAGTTTTCTAAGTGCCACAATATATGCGGCCATTCGGAAAGAGCAATGACATTCTTTTACCACATCCAAAATGTTTTGGAACGATTTGCTCATAAGTTTTTCCAGCATCCCGTTGACCTGATCACGATCCCATGTCAGTTCCTGTATGTTTTGAACCCATTCAAAGTAGGAAACAATAACGCCGCCGCTGTTGGCAAAGATGTCAGGAATTAATGTGATGCCCCGTTCTTCCAAAATGGCATCGGCTTCTTCTGTAGTTGGGCCATTTGCGGCTTCCACAATATAAGAACAACGAAGCTGGGCTGCATTGTTTTCCGTAATCTGATTTTCCATAGCAGCAGGAACAAGGACATCACATTTGCAGGTCAGAACATCTTCGTTGGAAATATGCTGAATTCCCGGTGCGTCATAGTCTTTCAGCAGGGCATTTTCTTTTTCCAAAAAGACAGAAATGGTATCAATATCAAGGCCGTCTTCACAAAAAAGACCTCCGGAAATATCACTGATGGCAACGACTTTTACGCCTCTGTGATAGAACACACGGGCAGCATTTGCACCGACATTTCCCATTCCCTGAATTGCGACAGTAGTTCCGGCAAGCTGCCGTCCCTTTTGGGCGAGAAGAAGTTTGGTGCTGATAACGACGCCGCGGCCAGTAGCGGAATTTCTTCCTCTGGAACCGGCAAGTTCTACAGGTTTTCCTGTTACGACACCTGGACACGGATGGCCTTTCAGCTGACTGTAAGTATCAAGAACCCATGCCATGGTTTGAGGATTGGTATTAACATCAGGTGCAGGAATATCGGTATCAGAGCCGATGATAGGGGCGATAGCAAAGGTATAGCGCCTGGTAAGACTTCGAAGCTCTCTTCTGGAAAGTGTGTGAGGATTAACTCGAATACCGCCTTTCGCACCTCCATATGGAATATCTGCAACGGCACATTTTAAGGTCATCCACGTAGCAAGTGCTTTTACTTCATTTAAATCACAGTCTTGATGATAGCGGATACCGCCTTTAAAAGGACCGCGGATGTTGGAATGCTGCACTCTGTATCCTTCGAAAACTTTAACGCTTCCATCATCCATCTCTACGGGAAGATAGACCTTGGTTTCACGCTGAGGATTTTTTAATATTTCAAACATGGATTGGTCAATATGACCAATTTCCATTGCTTTTGTCATAGTATCAATTACATTCGTGTACGGGTCATAAGTGTGTGACATGTTTGTTCTCCTTGGTTGTAAATTCATTGGTGCGCATCAACTAAAGAAATCGTAAAACTTTTGTCGGAAGAATGTCAATAAGAATCAAAAATAACAAAAAATAATATTATATTTGAGAAAAATACTTAAAAACGAAAAGAAGAAACGGCTTTTTTCATTAAAAAATGAACCAGCATTGACAATTTGAAAACAGACTGTTATTCTGAAAATGTAAAAAACTTACAGAATATGAGAGAGATACAACGGCGTATCCACTGAGACAGTGGAGCGCCTTTTTTGCTGCAGAAAAAGAAAACATTCAATATTTCACAGGAGTTAAGACAGAAGGAGAAGTGACACACAATGAAAAAAGATATATTAGATACGGTAGATCAGACAATCCTGGGGATTTTGCAGAAAAATGCGAAAACTCCATTAAAAGAAATTGCAAATCAGGTCTATTTATCTACACCCGCTGTATCCGCAAGGATAGAGAAGATGGAAAAAGAAGGAATTATCATGGGATATCAGGCTCAGATTAGTTCGGAAGCATTAGGATATCATATTAAAGCATTTATTAATCTGGAAGTTTCACCGGGAGATAAAAAAGAATTTTATCCTTATGTAAAAGCGTGTCCAAATGTGATTGAATGCAATTGTGTGACTGGCGATTATTCTATGATTTTGGAGGTATTGTTCAGGAGTACGGTGGAATTGGATCAATTTATAGGGGAACTGCAAAGATTTGGAAGAACGAAAACCTTGATTGTATTTTCTACATCAGTAGAACATAGAGGGGTACATATATTGTGAAAGATTTGTAGTTGATTTTGATCATGCAGTAGGATACGATTATTTAAAAACAGGGAGGTAAAGGGAAATGGCACTGGAAGTGGAAATTAAAATTCCTGTGGATCATCTGGAAATAGTGATAAAGCGGCTTAAGCAGGAGGGCTTTCAGGAAACAGATGTTTACCGGGAAATGGACACTTATTTCAATAGCCCGTATTATGATATGAAAGAAAGGGATAAAGCTTTGAGAATCCGCAGAACCCGGAATATGAAAACGGGGGAAGAATGGGCAGAGTTTAACTGCAAAGGAGCAAAATTGGATCAGGTATCCATGACAAGAAAAGAATTGGAAACAAAAATTCAGGAGCCGGAAACCATAGAAGAAATTTTAAAAGAACTGGGATTTGAGCCGCTGAGCAGTCAGGTCATCAAAACAAGACGTACACTCTCTAATGGGGAGATCACAGCAGCTGCAGACTGGGTGGAAGGACTGGGAGAATTTCTGGAACTGGAAATCATAGCAGAAAAAGAAAGCCAGAGGGAAGAATGTCTGGGGAAAATTGAAAAGGTTCTGCGTGTGACTGGATATAAAATGGAGCAGACCGTCAGGACATCTTATTTGTCTATGCTGCTTGGAAAGAAGAAATAATATGGCATAAGGAAAATAAAAATTTTTTAAAATCCGTATTAAAAGAAAATAATGAACAAAAGCAGACAGCAGATCAGGATTGAAGTTTCCAAATCTGCTGTTTTTATGCAATGGCAAAAATTATATATAAAGGTCTGAAAACGAATGACCAGATTATGATACTGTGATATGATGTAGAAAAATAGAAAGGAATTCCATATTGTTTGAGATGAGCCGGTTATTCAGAAAAGTTAAGCTTTCTTTTGAGCAGGGAAATATTCCGATTAAACTTAGCCGGCCGGCAAGCAAGGAAGAAAGTCAAATCCTGACTGCTGATTTCGCAGCAGAAGTCTAGAGATACAGAAAGGAGAAAAAGCATATGAATATAGGATTTTGGTGTTGTATTGCTTTGGTACCTGCTTTTTTGGTTACAGGGATATTATTTGCTGTTTTTAAGGAAAAATCTGCAAAATATATTTCCGGATTTAACAGTCTGCCTAAAAAAGAACAGCCCCTCTATGATCAGGAGGCGATGGCGAAAGATATGAGAAATTCTTATTTGCTGTACTCATTGATTATGCTGCTTGGAGCAGTTTTTTCTGTGATTCTCAGTCCATATTCAGCGGCAGCAGCTTATCTTATCTGGGGATATTTCTTTTTCCGGGAGGTTCATCTGGATCCACACAAGGCATTTGATAAGTATCTGATAAAATAGGAAAGAAAATAAAAAGATTACGTTATGGTCAGGAGATGTGTTATATGGCGAATGAGAATAAAAAAGATTTTAATGCAATGCTGAAAAACAAAAAAGATATGCCAAAGATTCAGGTTATTTCTGATCCTAAAATCATAGAACGTTATGGAGGCAGCAGGATGTATTTCGCTCCGCCGGAAGATTATGACAAAGTGATGAAGCAGGTTCCTTATGGAAAAATCATTACAGCAGGGGCAATCAGGGAATACTTTGCTGAAATTAATCAAGCGGATTTTACAGATCCTATGACGGCAGGGATTTTTATCTCCATTGCGGCATGGGCAAGTCATCAGAGGACGGAGGATAAAACGCCGTATTGGCGGACATTAAAGGCAAAGGGAGAACTGAATCCTAAATATCCGGGCGGCATAGAAGCACAGAGAAAGAAACTGGAAGAAGAAGGGCATACCATCATTCAAAGGGGACGTAAGAATATCAGATATTTTGTAAAAGACTATGAGAATGTTCTGTTTGACTGCAGGGAGATAGGAAATAAAGGATAAATAAGGCAATTTGGATTTTCAGCATGCAGATTTGTTGGGAATGAAAGAGAGGGATTGTAATGAAAGTACGCTTTATTGAACCGGGAAATCGTCCGTATAAACCAACACCATTGAACTATTTTGTTTATGACAGATATATAAGAACCCCATCGGTTGGTCTGAATACTTTAGCAACTATTGTGAAAAAAGAAGTGGATGACACTTTAATGTATAGTGAATCTATATCCCGGATTCCGATGGATGATGTGTTGGATGCGGATGTTATATTTATAGGGATTTTTACGTTTGCTGCAGTTCGAGGTTATCAGATTGCCCAATATTTGAAAAAAAGAAGCCACGCAGTGATTGTAATGGGAGGACTTCATGCTTCCATGAATTACAAAGAGGCTGTACGTTATTGCGATTATGTTTTGATTGGAGAAGGAGATGAGACCATTCTCACATTTCTTAGGGCATTAAAAAAGAAAAGGATAATGGATTTTCCGGGAATTGCATATCGAAAAGGAGAAGAAGTCGTTTATACAGGATATCCTTGTCCGCCAAAGAATATCGAAACGATTCCGGACCGAAATCTCGTGTACCGATATCAGAAAATGGCCGGGCACAGTACCATATGGCCGCAGGTGCATGCATCCAGAGGATGTCCGCATCATTGTGATTATTGCGCTTTGGTTCACCATTTCGGTCATAAAGTCCGGACCAGGTCACCTGAGAATATTGTAGAAGATATCCGCCAGTCTATTGAATTTTTTGACAAGAAACATTTTCGCCTGACCAAAGGTCTTTGGATTACCGATGACAATTTTTTCGCAGACAGAGAATGGGCAAAAGCAGTATTAAATGAAATTATTGACAGCAAAATCCGGTATCGCTTTAATGTTCAGGCCAGATATGAAGTGGGATTTGATGACGAGATGCTGGATCTGCTGAAAAAAGCCGGATTTTTCGAACTTGACATGGGGATTGAATTTCTGGATGATCAGTCTTTTCAGACCTATCATAAGAAAAGTACAAGGGATGAGATTATCAAATCTATTCGGAATATTCAGAAGCATGGTCTCAGCGTCAGAGGGCTTTTTATTCTGGGATCAGATGATCAGCAGAAGGGCGTAGGAGATCAGCTTGCAGAGTTTGTGATAGAAAATCACATCCAGGGTGTGCTGATTCAATCTATGTATTTTGTCCCGGGGACGCCCGTTTACAAAACTCACAGGAAGAGACTTCTGCACAAGAACTGGACTCTTTACAATGGAAATGTTGTTCACCATCCGAAAAATATGACGGCATATGAACTGCAGCTGGAACATATCCGGGCAAGCAGGAAAATTTATTCCGTAAAACGGCTGATTCATGCACTCATTCATGAAGACTATATTCATAAAGTTCTATTTTTTGGAGAATTTTTCTGGCACATGAGTGTAAGATCAGATTTAAAAAAACAGCTTTTGTATTTGAAGAAAGTATCTTGCAAATCTAGAGACTAGGAGATAAAACAGAGGATAAAAAACATGAAGAAAAACTATATATATGCGCTGATTACCATTTTTATCTGGTCAACGACAGCGGCAGTCGTAAAGAAAATATTATTTGATATACCAAATTTAGAGGCATTGTCTGTCAGCAGTTATTTTGCCTTTGCATTTCTCATGATTGTGAACCTTAAAAATGGAAATATAACCAAAATGAGACGATACTCTGCCAAGGATTATGGAATCATGTGCGGTCTTGGATTTATAGGACTATTTTTATATTCTGCATTATATTATTATGGACTGAGTCAGCTAAGTTCACAGGAAGCATGCATCCTGAATTATCTCTGGCCGATGATGCTGGTTATATTTTCGTGCATTATCTTGAAGGAAAAAATGACGCTGCTGAAAGCCGCAGCAATGATATGTTCGTTTATAGGAATTATTATCCTATCAGCGGGAAACTCTGAATCATCCAATGGAAATATTGTAGTGGGAATGATCAGCTGCATTGTGGCTGCGGCATGTTATGGGATTTTTTCTGTACTCAATAAAAAAATGGATTATGATCAGAGCATTTCGATGATGATAAACTGGCTTGTAGTAGCTGTCTGTGCTATGGTATCCGGAATGATGACAGAAAGCTGGGCAATGATCAGTGGAATGAAGTGGCTGGGAATCTTATGGCTGGGAATTGTAATTGATGCCATTGCATATCTGTTGTGGGCACTTGCATTGAAGGATGCTGAGAATACAGCTAAAATAGCAAATCTCGCATATGTCATACCGTTTTTGTCTCTGATATTCTCAGCGGCATTGCTGAAGGAAACGATAGAAATAAGGATATTTGCAGCATTAGTATTTATTATTGGCGGAGTACTGGTGCAGAGTTTGTGTGAAAATACGATTCAATCCTAGGGATTGAAAACCTGTGGCCGATTTGGCTGATATGCGAGCACAAAGGAGAAAGAAAAGGATTGAACGGTTTTTTATTATGTATTCCTTTCTTATTGATAAGATTCCTGCTGCTTTCGATTTTAAATAAGAATGCGGTTGGGCGGGCGGCTTATTTTGCGCCGATGCAGGGAAAGGAAAAAGCAGCATACTGGATTTATCAGATATCGAATACTGCAATCCTTGTATTTTTATTCTTTTTGAATGTCCAGATTGATTTTTCGATGCAGTTCTATCTTGGAATATTCTTGTATTTTCCTGGTTTACTTTTATGTGTTGCTGCCATGATAAGTTTTTCCTCACCGGACAGTTCAGGATTTAATAAAAATGGGATCTACCGTATTTCAAGGAATCCAATGTATTTAGCGTATTTTATTTGTTTTCTTGGAATGTGTTTTTTAACTCAGTCTTTGATTTTATTAGGAATTGTATTGATATTTCAGGTTTCTGCTCATTGGGTGATTCTGGCAGAAGAACGATGGTGTATGGAGAGATTTAAAGATGAGTATATCCAGTGTATGAAACAGGTAAGACGATATATTTAATAGAGGCAGCAGAATAATGGCAAAAAAGAATTATGAAGAGGTTCAGAAATTCTATGTATTGTGGTTTTACAGGAGAAAAGATGTATCAGACAAGAAAATATGAAGAAAAAGATCAAAGGCGATTGCTGCATTTTTTAGAGGAGTGCCTGCCGCAGTCCGGCAGAAGATTTCAGCCGGAAGGCCGTCATAAAATGTATTATAGTGTGAATCAATATTTTGAACACTTTTGGTGTTTGTTTGACAGAAAGCATATGATCGGCACAGTGGCTTTGAAGAAATTGGATGATAAACGGTATGAATTAAAATCATTGTATCTTTTGGAAAAGTATCATAAAAAAGGACTAGGCAAACGGTTGCTAAAAATTGCAGTTCAAAAGGCATGGCAGGAGGGCTGTAAGGAAATTTATTTAGATACATTATCATCCAGTAAAAATGCGATCCATTTATATGAAAAGACAGGATTTGTAAGAACTCAAAAATATAATTCCAATGATACGGCAGATGTATTTATGAAGTTGTCATGCAGATATGATTCGAAGAATGGAATTCCAGGGAGAAAATGAGAATAAGAGAAATTTTAGGACAATTTATGGACTGGGAATATAAAATATTTTAATAAAGGCAGGGAACATGATTATTGGTTCTCTGCTTTTTTATTTTCTAGGCCGTCATTGATTTTTTTAATAAATGCTTCAACGGTTTTAGAGGGATGCTGTGCATAAACAATTCCGTAAGGCACTTTGTAATTCCAGTTCATAGGAATCGTTACGATAGACGGGTGTACATCTTTCCATATATCTAACGTTTCCATAAGACAACCTATCTGTTCACATTCATTGAAAATACTTGTGTCATAAAAATGAGGAGCATCTAAAATTGTAATCTCCGGATGATCTGTCTCAATTTCATCTCGCATTCTATTTAATACTGGAGAATCGCCACGTTTTACTAACATGATTGTTTCACCATTTAAATCATTCCAGCATAGTGTTCCTTTTTTGGATAATCTGTGTTTTCTTGGAACAGCAATGGCACATTCTCCTTGCTTAATTTGAAGGATGTTGTAATTTTCTTCCCATGTAAGAGAGTCACATGGTCCTACAAAACAGTCAATTTCTTTTCCTAAAGAAGACAGCATAGTCTCCATGCCTGCAGGAGTGTCGTCGAAAGGAATGATACGGGTGGCAACGGATAATGTTCCATCATCAATCTCGGACCATAAGTCTACCAGCATTTTACATGGACGAAGAATGGATGTGCCAATTCTGATTACCTGATGTTCCTCTTTAGCTATTTTTTTTGCTTTGGATATGGCTTGCTGAGAAATTTTTACGATTTTTTTTGCATCTTTGTAAATAGAACGTCCTGCTGATGTAAGATTTGCGCCTTGGTTCGTTCTATTTATCAGCTTTATGCCTATCTGCCCTTCAAACTTATTGATTTGATTCATTACAGAAGCTGGGGTCGTGAATAGTTCTTTTGAAGCTTTTAAAAAACTACCTTGTTCTGCGACAACAATGAAAGTATAAAGTTCACGACTATACATAATCTTACCTCGCTTTTAGATCTTCTAAAAACGATTTTAACATTTTGATAGCTTCTATGTCAATGATTTCACGGCTACAATAAAGTCACAGACAGGAAAGGAGGGATGAAACAATGGAGTATGTTACATTGAATAATGGTGTCAAAATGCCAATGATAGGGTATGGAACTTATCAGATACCAGTAAGAATAACGGAAAAGTGTGTTACAGAAGCAATATGTTTAGGGTATCGTTCCATAGACACAGCACAGTGCTATGGAAATGAAAAAGAAGTTGGAATTGGCTGTCGTAAATCCGGCATATCCAGAGAAGAATTATTTATTACAACAAAACTTTGGGGGTGTCACGGGTATCAGGACACGCTTCGTTCCATCGACAGTTCTTTGAAAAGATTAGATATGGATTATATTGATCTATTGCTTATCCATGAGCCTACGGGTGATGTACATGAAATTTATCGTGCTATGGAAACATTTTATAAGAATGGTAAATTACGTGCAATCGGTGTTTCTAACTTCTTAGAAAAACGATATTTGGATTTAGTTAATCACTGTAAAATTATTCCTGCCGTCAATCAAGTGGAAACACACATATTCCGTCAGCAGAAAAATTTACGTGATTTAGAATGTCAAATCGGAACAAAACATGAAAGCTGGTCGCCATTAGCCTGCGGACAAAACAATATCTGGAATCATCCGGTATTAGTGAAGATTTCAAAAGATCATGATAAGAGTGTATCACAGATTGCTTTACGATTTTTGCTTCAGCAAGGAATTATAGTTATTCCTAAAAGTACAAAACTAGAACACATGAAAGAAAATATTTCTGTTTTAGATTTTGATTTAGAAGCGAAAGAAATGCTGGCAATTCGAAAACTTGAAGTTGGACGCAGTCTATTCGGCTGGTGGTAGATTTTTAAAATGAGGATGATAGAAGAATGGCTAAAAAAATATTAGTTTTGAATGGATCTGCCCGTAAAAACGGAAGCACTATAAAATTAGTGCGGGCCTTTTCAGAGGGAGCAATAAAAGCAGGACATTATATACAAGAATTTTACCTTGACAGTATGGATATTCATGGCTGCAAAGGGTGCTTGAGGGCGGGAAAAGACAGCAAAAGTCCATGTTCTCAAAAAGACGATATGGACAAAATTTATTCTGCTTTTTCTGAATGTGATGTCATAGTGTTCGCTTCTCCAATCTATTTCTGGACGATTACCGGAACACTGAAAACTGCTGCAGACAGACTATATGCAGAGCTGGAATGTCTGGGATATGGAAAATTTGCAAGAGAAAGTGTTTTGCTTATGACTGCAGATGGTGCTGATTATTCACAGGCGGTTACATGGTATCGTACGTATGAGCGCAATCTTGGCTGGAAAAATAGAGGAGAAGTATTAGGCAAGAATAGAACGGAAGCCGCTTATCAGCTGGGCGCTTCTCTTTGATATATAAATAAAAAGAAGAAAGGATGATATTAGAATGAAAAAAACAATTTTTGTACTTGGAGCAGGAAAGGGCTGTGGCAATCGGGTTGCAGAGAAATTTGGAAAGAATGATTTTCGTGTTGTACTGATGTCCAGAAATGAAGAACATCTGGCTGACTATGAAAAAGAGTTTGAAGAAAAAGGTATTGAAGTTTATACAAAAGCCGTTGACGCTTCCAAACCTTATTCAGTGACAAAAGCATTTGATGAATTGAAATCAAGATTCGGTACACCGGACGTGTTATTTTATAATGTGGGTATTACAGTTCTTGATAGAGAGAGTAATGAAGAAAAAGATGTAGACTTTTTAATGAAGCGATATATGGTTGATGTGGCCGGAGCTTATCATGCTGTCCAGCAGGTTCTTGGAAAAGAATTCAGCAGCAAGAACGGTACAATTCTTGTAACAGGAGGTGGTCTTGCCATGTATCCTATGTACGATTATCTTCCATTATCAATGGATAAAGCGGCTCTTAGAGCTATGTGTCTGGCATTACATGAGGAGCTGAAAAAACAAAATGTTTTCGTTGGTACTGTAACTGTTACCGGAACGATTGCGCCGGGAGAGGCGTGTGATCCGGCATTGTTGGCAGAAGATTTCTGGAAACTTTATACGGAACGTAAGGAGCGTGAAATCGTACACTAATGGAAAGATCATTGACAAACGGAACTCCATGGAAAAGAATCTTATCTTTTGCGTTCCCCATCTTTACCGGATTATTACTTCAACAGTTTTATAATACAGCAGATACAATTATTGTAGGGAATTTTTCCGGTGAAGCATCCTTAGCCGCTGTTGGTGCCTGCGGAGTGCTTACAATGGCTTTTCTTGCCCTGGCAAATGGTTTTTCTGCCGGAGCAAGTGTAATCATTGCTCAGCTTTTTGGAGCCGGAAAAGAAGCTGAAATACGCAGACAGGCGTCCTCTTCTCTTCTTGTAATGCTTGGTATGGGAGGTATCTCAACAGCAGCTGGTGTGTGCATCAGTCACTTTGCTCTTAAATATATGCTTGTCACACCGGAAAGCCTGCTTTCTATGGCAGATACATATTTTAAAATCTATGCTCTTGGACTTGTTTTCCAGTTTGGGTATAACATTATCTCAGCTATTCTCAGAGGAATAGGGGATAGTAGAGCAACTTTGTATTTTCTGTTAATTGCAAGTGCGATTAATGTAGTCCTTGATATTGTATTTGTTTACAATTTTCAAATGGGCGCAGCCGGAGCGGCGATTGCTACGGATATTGCTCAGTTTGTTTCCTGCGTCGCGGGACTCGTTTATATGATGAAAAAATATTCTATGTTTCGCTGGAAGATAAAAGAATTTACTTTTGAATGGGCACTGGCAAAACTGACTTTGCAGAGAGGTTTTCCTATGGCTTTACAGCAGTTGATTGTGTCTGGCGGCTTTGTATTTATTCAGCGTGCCGTCAACAGCTTTGGAGAAGCAATGACCGCTTCTTTTTCCGTAGCGCAAAAGATAGAAACGTATATGACACTTCCTGCTAATGCACTGATGACTACGCAGGCTGCATACACTGGACAGAACATAGGAGCAGGACGAATAGACAGAGTAATATCGGGGGCAAAACATACTGTAATTATCTCAGAAATTATTTCTATTCTTATTTTAGCAGTAGTTTTTATCTTTGCGGACCCAATCGTAACAGCTTTCGGCCTGCAGACAGAAGCAATCAGTTATTGTACCGCTCATGTTCGCTGTGTCGCCATTTGTCTTATTCCATTTGCTTCTTATTTTCCGCTTTTGGGATTATTTCAAGGAGCCAATGACGCACTATATTCTACATTTGTGGCTATGAGCGCTCTTGCAGTTCGAGTGATTTCCACTTACGTATTAAAGGGAATACCAGCAATCAGTTACCATATGATTTGGTGGAATACACTTTTTGGATGGACATTAGGCTGTATGATTACATGGATACATTTCATGCATGGAAAATGGAAAGAAAAACAGTAATATTAAATGAAAAAAGATTTTGTTCAGATGTTATAAGCAGCAAAAAGTCTAAGATTTTTAGTACGAAAAAGGAGAGACGGAGCAAATCTTTTTGAGACAGTTGATCAAAAATCGGCCGTTTCAATTTAGCTTTTCTATTTGAGGGCATAGGTAAAAATTTTATCATTACCGCAGGATTTCTTGTCGGGCGGAATATCCTTCGATATAATAGAGGAAAAAGGGGTGATGATATGGAGAATGTTCTTTTTTTATTATCATGGAAGGGTGCAGTATATTATTTTTATACTTGGGATTTCTGCTTTGGAAAAAAGAAAAAATTAATGTGATGCATGATTATCATTATACAAAGGTGAAAGAAGAAGATAAAAAAGCCTACACAAGCGTGATGGGAAAATCAATGATTTTGATGGGAATAGGAATGGCAGTTTCAGGCATCATTGGTGTGTTTACGGTTTCGGTCAAAAGCGGAATTCCGGCATGCGCCGCAATTATAATTGGAATCTGCTTGATGATATACGGACAGATAAAATATAATCATGGTATTTTTTAGAATGTTTCACTGATCAAATAAGTGTAGGATAGAACTTGGAGATGAGATTATCAATGTTCTTAATGCTTTTCCAGTCATAACTTTCTGTAAGTTTGGCGTGTTTCTGTTTTTTATAACAACATCCATTGCCGCAATTGGAGGTGCCAGTATGAAAATTGAAATTGGAAAAGAATTTCCGCATTATTTTAAATCCTTATATCCTGAAGAGTTCGAACTTTTTTCTCATTTTGAGACAACAGCAGGAATTCCAAATGTTTTGTTTGCCATAACCACGTGGAAGGAAAATAGAAAACCTAATGTGTGCTTTCATGCATGGAGCTGTTTTCATGGAGATAAGACAGCATTTTTTGCTGTAATGGGGAATCTATACCAGCATACACATACATATGCCAATATCCAAAGGAATCAGTGCTTCTGCATTAACTTTCTTCCAATTAGTGATTACGACAGACTGGTAAATACAATTTATCATAATGAAGAGGAAGATGATGAATTTGCTGTAGGAAATTTTATGCTGTCGGAGGCAAATACTATAGATGCACCGATGATACAGGAGGCATTTATGAATATTGAGTGCCGCGTAAAAGAAGTGAAAGATTTAAGCGGAGCAGGAATTGCAGCGATGGTGATAGGACAGGTTCAGCATATTTCAGTTGAAGAAGAATATGCGAAGGGAAATGAACAGCGATATGGGAAAGATGGATTTATGATGCTGGTACCTGGGCAGCAGAATCTTGTAACGGGTGAGGCCGGACGATCTGCAATTGCTGCAGTAAAGATTGAAAATATGATTGATTTATACAGCTGGCTGCTTCATAAGAAGAAGGGGATGCTTTAATCTGCAAAGTGTGCAGCATGTGTTGTTATTTATGAAATTAATAAACTTTATCATTAAAATTTGGAGTGGAGTTATGGACTATATCATTCGAGAAATGAAGGAAGAAGAATATGGATTGTTAAGTGATTTTTTATATGAGGCAATCTTTGTTCCAGAGGGTGTTGAGCCGCCGCCCAAATCAGTTATAAATCTTCCTGAGTTACAAGAATATATTTTTGATTTTGGAAACAGCCGACATGACAGAGCTTTAGCTGCTGAAATACAAGGGAATATTGTCGGCGTTGTTTGGGTCCGAATCATGAATGACTATGGTCATATTAATGATCATACACCGTCTTTGGCTATGTCCGTGGATAAAAAACACAGAGGGTTAGGAATCGGTACTGCGCTGTTAAAACAATTATTATCGATACTCAAAAAGGCAGGCTATTCGGCGGTGTCTTTGTCGGTTCAAAAAGCTAATTATGCGGTTATGATGTATAAAAAGGCTGGTTTTTTTATCGTTGATGAAAAAGGTGATGAATATATTATGACCGCAGATTTACGGCAGTAAATATGCAGTAAATATATTGTAAACAAGGAATTGTCAAAAAAGAAACTGAGGTGTTTCGGAACAGGAATGAAAAAATGGAAAGAGTTGTATTATATATTCATGGGAAAGGCGGAAGTTATCTGGAAGCGGAACAATATAAGAAAAATTGTCCGGGATTTGATATAATTGGGATTGACTATGAAGTCGATGTTCCATGGATCGTAGAGAATAAGATACAGCAGGCATATGACGAAGCGTGTAAAAAGTATGGGCATATCGGTATTATTGCTAACAGCATAGGGGCTTATTTTGCAATGCATACGCTGCAGAGAAAATGCATTGAGAAGGCTTTGTTCATATCACCAATCGTGGATATGGAGAAACTGATTCTTGATATGATGAGCTGGCGGGTGTATCAGAGGATGAACTTGCCATGGAAGGGGAAATTTCGACAGATTTTGGAGAGACACTGTCTTGGAAATATTTGTGTTTTGTGCGAGAAACCCCAATCTGCTGGAGAGTCCCAACAGAGATTCTATATGGGGAGAAAGACCAGCTTACTTCCCGGGAGACTATAGAGCAATTTGCGGATTGTCATAATGCGAAGATTACCGTGATGAAAGAAGGGGAGCATTGGTTTCATACAAAAGAACAGCTTGCATTTTTGGACTGCTGGATGAAGAATATCATGTCTGCACAAGAATTGGAACTAGAGAGTGGTTTAAAAATCAGGACGGCGAACATAGATGAATAACAGTAAATCATGAATATAATGATGGTTATCAAAACGTTCCGTGGCCGGTAAAGGTGCGGGATTCGGAACGTTTTGCAATCTATGCACTGGGGGCATCCTGCTTATTCTGGGAAAGGAATTGCAAAGCAGATGGTTCAAAAAGTGATCAAAACAGCTCGTGAGCAGAAAATAAAAATGATCAGATTCAATGTTCTCGATGGAAATATCACGGCAGAACGGGTATATACCAACATGGGTTTTGTCTGCTGAAAATGTTTTATGAAGACACTGGATGGACAGATTACCGGCTGTTTGAATATATTGTTTCATGCTGCTTTACATAAGGAGGGATATTTTTGAGTTTGGGTGATGTCAGTTTTACGTTTCTGCATCGTATAGAAGAAGTTGAAATGAATATTAGAGACAGACGGTGGCAGTCGGCGCTTGCGCTTGCACTGACGCTTCCGGATATTTGCGGTGGAATCGCATTTCCTGATATTGTAAAAAAATATCGGGACGGCCATGTTATGCTGGATCGTCAAAAGAATCCAATTCGTGATGTGGGAGCTCAGTATATCCGTTGGTTCGATGAATATGCAAATGATTTTTTTAAACTGTCACCGGAAGATGAAACAGCCTATATATGCGGCGAGCGCTGCTGGCAGCTTCGCTGTGAATATCTGCATCAAAACAAAGGATTCTTAAATGATGATGAGAAATCTGTTCGTTTTCATCTTGGAGTGAACTGCGGGACTTCTGTCTGTCAGCTGGATCAGGATGATATCCTGGAGGATGGGATGGATATCCGGATTGATATTAAACAATTCTGCCTGAGAATGTGTCAGGCGGCTAGACAATATTATGATGATGCTCACAAGCAAAAGGACTTCAGCTTGTATCATACTCCTGTACTGGATTTTATCCGGGTTTCTGGAGGCCCGTCTGCGTCTGTAATTGCCATTCTGTGTGAAGATGTGTTATATGCAAAAGGACTGGCACAGGCGCTGCAGACTATATCAGAACAAATTTTGCTGTTCCGGTCTGCAAAAACTGCAAGGCAGAAGATGGGAAAGCGAGGATTTGATTTATGGATTGTTACGGAAGAGCTGACAAAACAGCCTGATCAGCCTTGGCGTGCTGATAAAACAACACCTGTAATCCTGCTTGCCAGTGATTTGGATCGGGCAGAGGCAATTGTAAAAAATGATGGAAAGCTGACTGTTCTAACTATGCCAATTAGGCTGCATACTCTGCGTGAAGCAGTAAAAAAATATATACAGCAAGGAGGATAACTGTGCACTACATATTATTTATACTGCTTGTTCTTATCATAGCAGTTTTGGTAATCTGTCTTCGAAAAAAAGACAGAGAAATCCAGGCAATTCAATCTGAAGTCACACAGCTGCAAAAACAGGCAGAACAGGCAAAAAAGAAGGCCATGATGTCAGATAATGTTCAGGAAAAAGCTGAGCCAGATACCGCCCGGGATGATTTCTATCATATTGTATGGAATCGTGTTAACACGATTCATTTATATGCATCACTGGCTGAGGAAGAGGATACATCGGCATCTGTAAAAGAGAAACAGACGGAAATCATCCGGATGTCTGAGGAAATCCTGAATTTATTTTGAATATATCTTTAGGGTTGATTTTTCGCTTTGCAAATTAACTGTGTCATCGTTCCCATAGGACAGTAAACACACCAGCTGCGGGGCTTAAACAGGATCATGGTGATCAGCCCAAGCACTGTGGAGGTGAGCATTACACTATAAAAACCAAATGCAAACTGAGCTATGCCTGCATGGAAAAATGTGCCGTGATAAGCCCACTGCCATGGCACTTTAAAAGTCCATAGAAGCGTCACAATCTGCCGCAGATTCTGAATGCCGGAAAATACCAGATAAGTATTCCAGAGCATCAGGAAGAACATTGCGAAAAAGAATATTAAAAATCCGTATCGGAACCATTTATGTTTCATCCATTTGGGAATGTCTTTTTTTCGAGAAAGACCAAAGCGGCCGCCAAGCAGTCCGAATAGCTGCCCTCTTCCGCAGTAACGATTACAATATCCCTTTGTTCCTTTTGTCAGCGAAATGATCAGAGGAACAAAAAAACAGATCAGACCCAGCCATGCAAACAGAATGTTGAAAAATCCTAAAATAAGATAAGTGAGAGAAAAAATCCATAAGTAATCATACCACCTTTTTTTCATGCTTCTACCTCCCGAATTTCAATCACACTGGCCGGACACTCTTTTGCACATTTGCCGCATCCGACACATTTCTCCATAGACACTTGAGCTGAGATGCCATTGATGATCTGAATTGCTCCCAAGGGACAGACCTTGATACAACAGCCGCAGGCTACGCAATATGACTGTTCAACAAATGCTTTTCGCTTTTTTCGAATTGCAACCATATTAATTTCTCCTTTCAATTGATGAATCTCATAATCTCATCATACATCAGCAAATCTTTGTTTTTCTGTGATAAAATCACCAAACAATGAATGATAAATGGAAATTCGCTGCAGTGGGTTAGTTGCATGTTGACGAAAGATTTCAGATATCATCTTTGATTTGAATGAGTACTTTCGGATTTCTGCTATGACAGCAGTAGATAACAGTAAGCAGAAATTTCGATGTTAATTATTGTTGCTTGCAAAGAGATCCTTAGTGTGAATATACTAAAAGCAGCTTCAAAGCGGAAATTTATTTTGAAAGGAATGCTATATATGATCAACGATAATATCAGGCAGTATCGGAAAGAAAAAGGGTACAGTCAGGAAGAAATGGCAGTAAAACTTCATGTGGTAAGGCAGACCGTATCTAAATGGGAAAATGGCCGGTCTGTTCCGGATGCGGATGTGCTGATCCGCATGGCGGAGATCCTGGATGTCTCTGTCAATGATCTCCTTGGAATCGGGATTGAGCAGGATAATATCAAAAATCTGACCAGTGAGCTTGCGCGTGTGAATGAAGTTTTGGCAGAGAAAAATAAACAGGAAAATCTGGTAAAAAGAGCCAATGAAAAAAGAGGATTGATTTTGTCCTTATCTTTTGCGGCTATGCTGGCGGTACTTGGTATAAATAATCCAGTGGTCTCTGTGGTACTGTCAGGGGGATGTATTCTGGCTGCGGTTTTCATTCTGTATCGAAATCTTGCTTTGATGACGAGTGTTACCACAGATAATATGAGATTAAAGATTCTTAAAATCATAACAATATTTCATATTGGTATTTTGGCAGCAGGAATCATTTTGGCAGTATTGACGGCATCTGGTTTAGTTCAGTTTTCAGAGTATGAAGAAAAAATGACAGCCATGTTTGTGGTAGCAGGTATTATGATTTTTATGGGCATTGTCTCTCCCAAACTTCCATTTACCAGGCATACTGGATTAAGACTGCCATGGACTATCAGAGATCAGGATACATGGAATCTTGCCCATAAAATTTTAGGATATATTTCGCTCCCGCTGGCTTTATTATATGTTGCCTGTTCATTGACGATAGAATCTTTTCAACAGGTAACTTTTGCGGTCATATTGCTTTGGATTGGCATACCGGGAGGAATTTCTTATATTTTTTATTGGCGAAAAATGCATGGGAGATTAAAATACTGAAGAAGTTAAGATATAAAGAAGCAGAATTTCCTGCGTTATTAACGGAAAACCGCGGCTATTTGTGTTATGATATTCTAGTAGAAGAAAACTGATCTGATCATAGAGGAGTACAGGAAGATGAAGAGAATGTTATTAATATCTATGCTGCAGTATTCCGCAGATTTCATAAAGAAAGTGGAGCCGAATCTTGCAGGCAAAGTAGTAACCTACATTCCAACAGCAAGTATAGCGGAAGAGATTGAGGGAATTGTTGAAAAAGAAACAGAAACGCTCAACCGTCTTGGTCTGGAGGTTGATGTATTAGAAATATCTACGGCTTCCCATCAAAAAATGGAGGAAAGTCTGACAAAGAATGATCTGATTTTTGTCAGCGGCGGAAATACGTTTTTTCTGCTGCAGGAACTAAGGAAAACAGGAGCGGATCAGATTCTGACAGATCAGGTAAATAATGGGAAACTGTATATCGGAGAGTCAGCAGGAGCTGTTGTGACATGTCCGGATATCGGCTATTCTGCAGAAATTGACAGTGTAGAAAGAGCACCGGAATTAAAAGATTATACGGGATTGAATCTGGTGGATTTCTATATTGTGCCGCATATTGATAATGAAGAAATGGGACCGGGAGCGAAACGAATCGTAGAAAGATATGCCCATAAGATGGAAATGAGGGTTCTTAGGGATGATCAGGCGATTTGGATAGAAGAATCTAATATTTCTATTTTATAAAGATCTATAAAGAAAAGGGAGGACAAGATGGATTTAAAGAAGTTTGAATGGATAAGAGAACCTGAAAATTATAAGATTGAAAAAGATACCGTTGAAGTTGTGACAAGACCTCATACGGATCTTTGGCAGAGAACATATTATCATTTCCAGAATGATAATGCTCCGGTTTTCCAAATGGAAACGGAAGAAAAGTATTTCAGTTTTGTTGTGAAAACCGATTTTCAACAGAGTCATCATCGGTTTGATCAATGTGGTGTTGTGATGTATCTGGACAGTGAAAATTGGCTGAAAGCTTCGATTGAATATGAGAATGAAGAGTATCAGCATCTGGGAAGTGTGGTAACGAATCAGGGGTACTCTGACTGGGCAACGACGGTGATTGATGCGTCTGTAAAATCAATGTGGTATCGCTTTAGCCGGAGAGATGATGATTATTGCATTGAATGTTCTTCAGACGGCGTGGATTTTCAGCAGATGAGAATCTGTCATATGCATCAGGGGAAAGGGAAAATCCGTTTTGGCATTTATGCCTGTTCACCGGAAGATTCGTCATTTAGAGCGGTGTTTTCTAATATGAAACTAATGGAATGCCAGTGGAAAGCTCACGATGGACAGCAGCCGGATGAAAAACAGTGAAAAATATAGAAGTTTTTTTGTATTGGATGTGGAGATGCCATGGAGTTTGAAGAACTTACATTAAATAATGAATATAAAATCAAGGAAATGTCTGCTATGGCCACAGAAATTGTAAGAGAGCATTTTGATCCTCTGATTGGAAAAGAACAGAACGATTATATGATCCAAAAATTTCAAACAGTGGATGCCATAAAAAGACAGCTGAAAAATAGATATCGGTATTATTTTGTGAAAAATGAAGGGCAGGTCATAGGATTTCTTGCTATTTATCCAAGAGAAGAAGTAATGTACTTAAGCAAGTTTTATTTATATAAAGATGAGCGAGGACAGGGGTATTCTCATCAGATGTTAAAGTTTGTAATCAAAAAGGCAAAGGAAACAGGTCTTGCAGCCATCGAATTAAATGTCAATCGATTCAATGATGCCTGCCGAGCCTATGATCATCTTGGATTTATAGTCGTCCGAGCAGAAAAAAACGATATTGGGAATGGATTTTATATGGATGACTATGTTTATCGGTTTGAAATAGGTGAAAAGAGATTCACTTGAAAAGATAATAGTTAAGCCTTTAGGAAAAAGAAAATTTATCAGTGAACGGATAAATGAGAATCTCGATTTGCAAGAAAATAGAAACGGGCAGAACTAGTTTCCATCAGTTATGTCCGTTTCTATTTTTCAATTATTTCTGTTTTGGTTTCATTCCCCAAAATACAATATTCATTAAAATAACAATGAATAAAACAGCGCCCATGGATATCCAAAATCCCATATCGAGTTTCCAAAAAGATGTTGTTCCGAAAAAATATACCCAAATCTGTGTCCACATCTTTAAATCCTCCTTCTTTTAAAGTAATTCTCCATAATGTCGTACATACGCTTTCTTTAAACTGGTTGCCAGTATCATGTAAAGCAAGATACAGGGAATTAAATAAGCAAAGTAGCTTGAAGGCAGCGTAGTGAATCCCAGGATTTTTCCAAAACCAGTAAAAGGAATAATAGTCAGCACAGCAATTCCTGTACAAGTCAGTAATGTTAACGGAGCAGAAGCCCGGCTTTGAATAAATGGAAATTTTGGTGTTCGAATCATGTGGATTACAAGAGTCTGACTCCACATGGATTCTACAAACCAGCCAGTTTGGAACATAGCCGCATAAGCAGTTTGGATCTGTGCTAATTGAGCTCCGCTGAAATGATTTGCCAGATCATGATATAGTACGCCGCCGGAAACAAAGATTGGACAGAATACAAAATACATAAAAATGTAGGTTGTAAAATCAAAGATAGAACTTGTTGGTCCAATCCATATCATAAAACTTCCAACAGATGATGCATCCCATTTGCGAGGCAATCTTAAGTATTCTTCGTCTACGTTATCCCATGGAATGGCAGTACAGGACAGGTCGTAAATTAAATTCAGGAAGATTAACTGTACGCTCACCATCGGAAGAAACGGCAGCAAAGCGGAAGCTGCAAGTACAGAAAACATATTTCCAAAATTAGAGGAAGCGGTTGTCTTAATATACTTGATCATGTTAGCGTAAGTTTTACGTCCTTCAATGATTCCTTCTTCCAGGATCATCAAATCTTTTTCAAGCAAAATAATGTCAGCAGATTCTTTTGCCACATCTACAGCTGTATCAACGGAAATACCGATATCAGCAGATTTCATTGCAGCTGCATCATTGATGCCATCTCCCATAAAACCAACAGTGTGCCCATTTTCGCGAAGGACAGAAACTACTCGTGCTTTTTGATCAGGATTAAGTTTTGCAAATACATTGGTAGATTCTGCTGCCCGGGCGAGTTCTTCATCGGACATTTGTTCCAGATCAGATCCCAGAAGCATGTTGTGGATTTTTAAGCCAACCTGCTTACAGATGGTTCTTGTGACTTTATCGTTATCGCCTGTCAGAATCTTAGTTGTAACGCCATGCTGATGTAAGGCTTTGATAGCTTGCGCCGCAGATTCCTTTGGTGGATCAAGGAATGCAAGATAGCCCATTAATACCATATCACATTCATCCTGAACCCCAAAAGTATCAACTGGAGAAGGATTACTTTTTTGGGCGATTGCCAGCACACGGAACCCCTTGTCGTTTAAACTATCAACCGTTGATAAAATTCGTTTTTTAATTTCGTCGGATAAAGGCTGTACATTTCCATTGCATTCTGCAAAAGTACAGATGGAGAGCATTTCTTCTACGGCTCCTTTTGTTACCATTTGTGTTTTTTTAGTCTTATCCTGCACTACAGTGGTAAGACGCCGACGTTCGAAATCAAATGGAATTTCATCTATTTTTTCATAAGTTTCAGACAGATCAGTTAATTTTGGGTTTTTTGCCTCTTCTTCCTCTGTTTTATGGATAATGGCCAGGTCCATCAGATTTTTGTATCCAGTCTGAAAATAGCTGTTTAGATAAGCATGACGTAAAACTCTGTCGTCATCTTCGCCATCCACATTCCAGTGGTATTCCAGTACTACTCTATCTTGTGTCAGAGTTCCTGTTTTGTCAGTACAAAGAATATTAATCGCACCGAAATTCTGGATAGAATTCAGGTTTTTTACGATGGTCTGTTTTTTGCTCATAGATACAGCACCTTTTGCCAGACATGTTGTTACGATCATTGGCAGCATTTCTGGTGTCAGTCCAACAGCAATTGAAATACCGAACAGGAATGCCTCCAGCCAGTCTCCTTTCGTAATACCATTGATGAAAAATACCAGAGGAACCATAACAAGCATAAAACGAATTAAAACCCAGGAAACAGCGTTGACACCTTTTGTGAAACTTGTTTCTGCAGATTGTTTTGCTACGGCAGAAGCCATTGATCCAAATAAAGTGTGATCACCGACATTAACGGCAACAGCCAAAGCGCTTCCGGAAATAACATTGCTGCCCATAAATGCAATATTGGAATAATCAGCCGCATGTTGTGCTTTCTCTTCGGAATTCAAAATCTTTGGTGTTTTTTCAACTGGTTCACTTTCGCCTGTGAGGCTGGACTGACTGACAAAGAAGTCTTTTGCTTCTATAATCCGCACATCTGCCGGCACCATATCGCCAACAGATAAATGAATCATATCACCAACGACCAAATCGTCCATGGGAATCTCGATTTTTTCATTTAATCTGCGGGTGACAGTGCAGGTCGTAGTAATCATAGACAATAATTTTTCTGCAGCATTTCCACTCCGGGATTCCTGAACAAAACGGAGGATACCGGAAATGAATACCATAGTAAAAATAATGACGACAGTCAGACAATCAAAATCTTTTGGTGTATTGCCAAGCAGTGAAAAGTAAGGAAAAATCATATCAGTAATGGCAGATACGATTGCCAGACAGAATAATATCGCGGTAAAAGGGTTCACAAAGGCTTCGGTTAATCGCTTTGGCAGAGACTTTTGTTTCTCGTGAGTTATTTTATTGGTGCCATATTGAGAACGATTGTTGGATACGCCTTCTGCATCCAGCCCCAGTAAAGTTGTGTGAAGGTTTTTTAGTACCTCGTTCAGCGGATGTACTGCTGCAAATTGAATCCGAAGGTTTTCTTTCTTTCTGATTCCTTTTTTTTCTGCAGTCATTTCATTTCTTTTCTTTTGCATAGTTTTCACCTCCTGAAATATTAATAAAGGCAGTATCGGCTACTTTTTTACATCATAAAAAAAACGCAGGAAATATCACATGATTAAAATCTTGCGATTTTCTTGCGTTTTGACAAGAATTATGATTAAAAAATGTCATTGAATTTATATCCTATCCCCCAGATAGTCAGAATATATTTCGGAGAATCAGGATTAGGTTCGATTTTTTTTCGAAGTTTTCGGATAAAAGCCATAATATTGCTGTCATCCAGCATATAATCATTTTCCCAAACGGCCTGATAGATTTGCTCTTTGGTAAACACCTCTCCTCGGTTGCGGGCTAGGAAGTACAGGATATCAAACTCTTTTGGTGTCAGAGATATTTCTGTGTTGTCACGAACTACTTTTCGGGATCTCGCGTAAATAGAAAGTGAACCGCATTGGATCAAATCGTTGACGGGGAGAGTGACACCTTCTTTTTCCGATTCCAGCATAAGAGACTGGCTTTTTCCATTTATTAAATCTTCCAGTCCCTCTAGTAATTCCATTTTTCCATGAACATCTGGCGATGAAGTTCGGAGTCTTTCATAAAGCCATTGGATAAGAGAGGAATCCAGAGAGACAAAACTAATATTCTTTTTCAATAATGATTCCTCCTTTTTAAAATAATTCATGATATTTTCGGATATAAAATTTTTTTGCAAGTGTCATAAGCAGCAGATAGAATATAACAATAGTGATCAAAAAGATAAAATAAACAGGAGGCAGGGCAGTCAGGCCGATGAGATTTCCGATAGGAGTAAATGTAAGGACTGTAAAAAACAAAATTCCCAGCGTGGTTACTGTCATAACAGGAATAGAAGGCCGGCTCTGGAAAAAAGGTATTTTTTTCGTACGCAGTAAATGCAGTATTAAAACTTGAGTCCACATAGATTCCAGAAACCATCCTGTCTGAAACAGAGAGATAAAATCAGACCGGCTGCTGTTAGTTTCCAGCAAGGCGGAGAAACTATCGCCGCATATTCCCGGACATAAAATAAAAAATAAAAATATAAAAGTTAAAATATCAAAGATAGAACTAATTGGACCGAAAGCTTTCATAAAACGGCCTAATGTTCTTCCAGACCATTCCAATGGCCAGGAGCACGCATCATCATCAATATAATCCCATGGCAGTACAAGGCACAGTGTATCATAAAGCAGATTCAGCAAAAGAATCTGAACGGATGTCATAGGAAAAAATGGGAGAAAGACACTGGCAATAACAATGGACAAAATATTACCGAAGTTGGAAGAAGCTGTAATCCGAATGTATTTGGACATATTTAAGAAGGCTTTCCGACCTTCCAGGATTCCTTCTTCCAGAACATTTAAATCTTTTTTCAATAAAATGACATCAGCGCTTTCTTTGACAGCTTCTGCGGCAGTATCCACAGAAATCCCTACATCAGATTCTACGATGGCAGGGAGGTCATTCATGCCGTCTCCGAGGAAACCTACAGTATGTCCGTTTGTTTGAAGGATCTGGACAATCTGTACCTTTTGTTTGGGAGATAGTTCGGCAAAAACAGTTGTTTTTTCAATGCATAACATCTGCTCATCTATAGTCATTTCTTCCATTTGCCTGCCGGTTAATATCTGTTTAGAGTTAATCCCAAGACGGCGGCAGACAGAAACAGCAACATCTTGGTGATCACCGGTCAGTACTTTGATTTTGACATGAAGCTCTTGCAGCTTTTGGACTGCATCGGCAGCAGTTTCTTTTGGGGCGTCAAAAAATGTTAAATAACCGAGAAGTGTCAGGCCATGTTCATCTTCTGCGCCGAGGTAATCTTTTTTCAGCGGTTTGTATGCGACAGCCAGAACTTTCATTCCATCTTCCAGCATTTCATCTACTATGGCATGAACACTGGATAAATCTTTCCCAGTGATTGGAATGAGAGTCCCTTTGTATTCAATATAATGACAGCGTCTGCAGACTTCATCCACACTGCCTTTGATGATCAGCAGACTGCTGCCTTCTTCTTTTACAAGAACACTGGAAAATTTTCGATTATAATCGAAAGGAACTTCGTCCAGCTTTGGATGCTGTGCAGCATATTTTTTAAAATCCTTTCTTCTAGACGGCATTTCACGGAATTTTAAAATGGCTGTATCCAGATGATTGGAGATACCGGTGTGATACAGGCTGTTTAGAAAACCTAGTTTTAGAACATTTTCACTCTCATTTCCAAGAATGTCCATGTAGTATTCCAAATGAATGGTATCGCCGGTCAGAGTTCCAGTTTTATCGACACACAGCACATCCATACTGCCAAATCCCTGCATAGCATCAATATTTTTTACGATTGTTTGTTTCTGACCCATGGAAGCGCTGCCTTTCGCAAGGCATGCATTGATAACCATCGGAAGCATCTCCGGTGTTAAACCAACAGCAACAGACAAGGCAAACAGAAACGCAAAGCCCCAGTTTCCTTTGGTAAGTCCACAGGCGATGAAAACGATGGGAACTAGTACCATCATAAAATGAATTAGTACCCATGCAATGGAATTGGCTCCTTGGTTGAATCTGTTTTTAAGGGATGTTTCAATTCCAGAAAAGCCTCCATAGACAGTATCCTGACCAACAGCCAGAACGATGCCTTTTCCAGAACCACCGGTAACGGCAGATCCCATAAAAGCAATGTTTCTGTATTCACCATAGGATTGGAGGGTGTCAGCAGATAAGACTTTTGAATCTTTTTCTAAGATTGCACTTTCTCCCGTGATCACAGACTGCGATATAAATAAATTACTAGTTGTTGTCAGACGGATATCAGCAGGAATCCAATCTCCGGCCGAAAAACGTACAATGTCGCCAACAACTAGATCAGAGGAAGGAATTTCAGTCCAACTGCCGTTTCTTAAGACGCTTACGCTGGAATGAAGCAGATGCGTTAAATGATCGGCAACACGTTTGGAACGCATTTCCTGAAGAAAACGAATGACGCCGCTGATCAGGAGCATGCACAGGATAATTACAACCATGGTAATATTGCGGCTGAAATTTGATGCTAGAAGTACATCGGTGACAAATGAAATGACAGCCAAGATTAATAAGATAATGGTAAATGGATTAATGAAAGCTCTTCGCAGACGAAAGGCTGTGGTATCCTTTGATCGGCTGGTGAATTGATTATTCCCATAATGTTTTCGGCTATTTTCAATTTGTTCTTCACAGTATCCATTTTTTGAAATTTGTAAGTCTTGAAACAGTATTTCTGTATCAACATATGCGTAATGTCGGACTCTGTCATGCATCGACCTGCCATTTGTCATCCTTTTTACCTCCTGATAAATAGTTTTCCTTATCATATCACACAATTGTCAATCTGACTGTAACAGAAATCTTGCTTTTTTCTTGCAATTTTATATTACGGCTGTTTGCAATATGAGTTTATCCTGATATACTTAAGTTTGGAAATATAGAAACGACAAAGATAAAAACGCAATGCGCTTCTTTACAGATGTGCTAGAGCCGGTAGGTAGCCCGGCCGTCCCGCCATTTAGACGGGGTAAGTAACCTGCCCCTCCTGGGTTGTCCGTTCTTTGTCCGTAGCATATCAAAGGAGGGATTCGTTATGGACAGAGTAAATGGAATGCTGACAGTTTTCTTTGAGGATCCGTTTTGGATCGGTGTTTTTGAGCGGCAGACAGAGCAGGAATTATCTGTCTGCAAGATTACATTTGGAGCAGAACCAAAGGGGTATGAGGTATATGATTTTATTCTCAGGCATTATGGGGAGTTGAAATTCAGTCCAGCGGTTCAAAGTGTAAGGAGGCAAAAGGCGGATAATCCAAAACGGAGGCAGCGCAGTGCGAAAAATCAGGTGCGGCAGACGGGAGTTGGAACAAAATCCCAGCAGGCATTGCAGAAACAGCGGGAAATACAGAAAAAGGAACGCAAAAAAATTGCCAAAAAGAAAAAAGACATCTGGAAGCAGCAAAAATTTATTCTGAGACAGCAAAAACGAAGAGAGAAACACAAAGGACATTAGCTCAATCTTGATACAGATTTAATGGAGGCATTATAGAAATAAAGAAATTGGATGATATGTTTTTTTGTATGCAAAGTAGAGGATTATTCCATGATTGATTTAAATCAAGAGTTTAGTTTTATTGGCAAAACGGAGGAAGAAAATTCTATGGTCTACGTCAAAGAACAAATGTTATCCAATCGTTGATTGTGATATATCTCTAAAAGGATTTTAGAAAGGAGAACATAAGATTAAAATTCATGAAAAGTATTATTATTTATGGCTCACAGTATGGGACAACTCGTTTTTATGCCAAAAAATTGTCGGAATTAACGGGTATAAAACTTATCAGTTATGATGAGAAAGCGAACATATCCGGTTGTAAACTGGTGATTTATTTGGGCGGATTATACGCAGGCGGGGTAAAAGGACTGAAGAGGGCAAAAAAGTATTTTCCTGAGAGTGCCAAACTGATTCTTATCACTGTTGGACTAGCTGATCCTGCAGATTCGGAGAACGTAAAGAATATAAGAGCTTCTCTTCAGAAACAGCTGCCGGAGAATATATATAAAAATGTCAGGATATTCCATCTTCGTGGAGGGATTGATTATAAACAGCTTACATTTAAACATAAAACGATGATGAAGCTTTTGTACAATTCCGTAAAAAATACACCCCTGGAGAAAATGACGGCGGAGACGAAAGCCATGATAGACACCTATGATAAAAAAGTAAATTTTGTGGATGAAAAAACATTGAAGCCAATTGTGGATGAAATTAGAAAAATATTTCAGGAGAATGCAAGATGAAATTGCAGTAAATCAAAAAGAACTGCATCTGATAAAGGAGGCGTGTTATGACAAGAGTCTGGATGTCACTGCAGACAAAAGAAAAGAATCATTATGTCATTCGCGCTATAGCAGGAATGGCAGGAATCATCATACTGGCATTTATCTTTATTTTCCTGGGAGTTTGCATCAGTATAAAACTGGATGAATATAAGATAATTGTGCTGCTTCTTATGTGTTTTGCAGTGACAGGGCTTATCATTTGCCTGTCGATATGGTTAGGGTGTGCTCTGCAGAGAGATGCTATGATTTTTTATGAAGATTCGTCCGGAAGGCTGTATGTTTCGGATATCCGGAAGTATATCGGATATCGCAGGGGAATTATCGGTGCTGTACAAATGGCAGCAATGACACAGAGAGAATTAATAAAACTGAAAAATCAGATTGAGCGTCAGGAGCTAAGTTCCTCCACAATGACAGAGATTCTGAAGGTTGATGTTATGAAAGAACATCCCAGCTCTTATTCTTTGGTGTGCCAGGTGAAATACGGTGAAGAATGCACGGGCAGAAGAACCTACATTTTGGGAAAAGGATATGATGATGAGAGCCGGCTGTTGTATGTGCTGGAACGAAAAAAGAAATGGGAAAATTCAGTCGAGATAAAAAAGAGCAGGAAACCGATATACATATTTTGGAGTTTTCTGGTGTTTTGTATCTTTGCTGTATTCTGCGTTTTCAGTCATCCATATTTTGGGAAACTGCCGCATCATATATATTTTCCATGTCTTGGATGTGCGTTTGGGGCGTTTTGCTGTATGATTTATTGTGCAGTCCAATATCGGAGAGGCGAATAAATCTGGAGGTGAGGAAAGATGCTGGAGATTATTTTTATTATTGCAGGAATTGCTGTGCTGTTTTATACGATGATCCTAAAGGGAAACTCGCGGCAGTCATTTTTGGACTCTCATAAGAAAGAAGAGAAACCGGATGGTGAAAAAAAGAAATAAAAGCGGAAAGTTTAAGCAGAGGATAAGGAAACAAGAAGTGAATATTAAGATATACGATACATTGCCGGAAGAAGCTGTCAGAATCAGAGAAATAGTTTTTGTGGAGGAACAAGGTTTTAAGAACGAATTTGACGAAGTTGATTCCTATGCCAGGCATCTTGTAATGTTTGACGGAGAAAAACCGATTGCTGTCTGCAGATTTTTTCGGGATAAGAAAACAGGAGATTTCAAAGTAGGAAGGATTGCTGTCCTGAAAGAGTACCGGGGACAAAATATTGGTACAAAGGTTCTGGAAGCTGCCGAGGAAGCCATAAAGAGTGAAGAAGGCAGCAGAATTTGTCTTCATGCGCAGCTGCAGGCAAAGGATTTTTATGGGAAACAGGGGTATTTGCAATATGGGGACATAGATTATGAGGAATTCTGTCCCCATATTTGGATGTGCAAAAAATTAGAATCATTCAGCAGTATGAGCGGTTTTTCATGATTGGGCGGAAAATTTTGAGTCTGATGTATACTGCGTTTGCCGAAAGGAATCATATGTGCACGTGCAGTACGGTTAATATGGGGACACAGGATTTGGCAATATTAACAGTGGAATAAAGCAGACAGAAAGAGAGGGCATTATGAGAAAAGTTTTGTTTGTATGTATGGTTCTTTGTTTTATACTGTGCGGCTGTCAGAATAAGGAAAATCCTGATGCTTCGGAATATCAGGATGAACTTTCCAAAGCACAGGAGATAACAATTGTGTCTGAGGACACATCTAATGTAACAAAGACAATAACAAAAGACAAAGATTTGAAAAAATTTGTAAACACTTTGGATCTAAAGCATTGGAAGCTGGGAGAACTGCCGGATGATGCGAAAAAAACAGGAACGTTTGGATTTTCACAGGAGGAAACAATAAAATTGGGGGAAACAAAACCGGATGAAAAGTTATATGATGTGTGTGAAATCACAACGTATGATCAGCCATATATCGATCTGGAAATGGGAGATATTCATATAGTGTTTCAGATAACAGAAGAAGCAGCAGATGATCTGAATAATTATTTTTAAGGAGAAAGATGATGAGAGAAGTTAATCCTATGGATACGGATCGGGCAAAAAGCTGGCAGTTATATATTGACGCTCCTATGCCTATGGTTACAATTTTTAAAACTTTGGATATATCCAATCTGCTGGAACAGAAAAAGACGGAATATAAGCTCAATATGCTTCTGTGCTACTGCATTTGCCTTGCAGCAAACGATACGAAAGAATTTCATCTTCTTCCTGTAGGAAAGAAATTGATGAAGTATGACAAAATCGGAATCAATGTGATTGTTGCCAACCGGGACGGCGGAATCAATTCCTGCGATCTTCCTTTTTATGCAGATTTGAAAGAATTCAGTCGGTCTTATCTGGAGCTGACACAGAAGGTGCGGGAAACATGTGAGGATCATGAGATTGAAGATCATATGATCATTGGGACATCCAGTCTTGTAAAATATGAAATTGACGGTGTAATGAATATGTACAGCGGTATCTTTAATAATCCGTTTATGATATGGGGAAGGTATCGAAAAGAGAAATCTGCATATAAACTGCAGGTATCTTTTCAGTTTCATCATGTGCAGATGGACGGAATAGAGGCATGTGAATTTTTAGAGAGACTGCAGAGATGTATTTTAGAACTTTAACAGAGGAGTGATTTTTCAAATCATTCCTCTGTTTTTATCTTGAAATTATATTTGCCGCAGGCAAATGTCATTTATGCATGTATTTTTGTATGTGTACGCTCCAGATGAATTGGAAAGTACATGGGAAAAACCCAAGACAAAAGCAACAGTAGTTATAAAGAAAGTGAGAACGGTTCTGGCAGCTGTTGTAATTGCTGTCTGCTTTTACTCTATATTATATGGAAAAACGTCATATAATTTAGCATGGTTTGAGGCGTGTGTGATATTAGGATTATGGGGGTGTATGGGACTGTCAAAAGTGCTGGCAGATATTATAAAGCTTGTTCCGTGAATAGCTAAAAAGGATAAGTAAAATTTTCACTTTTGATTAAATGGAAGGCTGTATTTTTGCGTTGGAACATTTAAGGATGTTTATAAACAGCTGGAAGTGAATCCAAACGTGGAAATTTGTGCCTGTAATGGAGAAAATTTTCTTAGATATTATGGCAGAGCTGTTTTTGAAAAAGATGATACGACTGCAGATATAGTTTTAAGCAAAGCTCCGGCAATGCAGAAGATTTATAACGAAACCACTGGTTTTCGGCTGGGAATCTTTCACTTAGAAGAAGCGGCAGCTGAATTTAGAAGTAAAATGGGAATTGTGGAAGAATAACATTTTTAACAGTGAATTCCGGTGATCATCGGATAGGGGAGAAGAAACCTTCTCCCCTATCCGCCGCCATTTCATTTCATTTTTTTCGCATGGCTTTTCGAAAACGATGCCGGCCAAGCAGCATTGCCAGCAGCATCAGAGTTCCTGCTGCCATATGCACTGGCTGCCGTCCTATAATAAAGAAGACAATGAGAATTGCCAGCAGCAGTAATAAGAAAAAAACACTTCCTATAAAATAGAATTTAGATTTCATTTTAATACTCCATGTATGAATATAATGTATGTGTAGTTACCACATTTTTCTATATGTTGTAGTATGTTTTATAAGTTTAGCTCTTTGCTTATTTGCATAAAAATAATTTTCGTACTTATATTTGGAATATCCAGTATAACAATAGTGTGATTGTTTTGAGTAACTTTATAATAATTATCTTCAAATTTTCCTTCATATTCTTATTGTTTTATAAGATAATAAAATGAACTTGTTAAAAACTTATCTCCTTTATAGATTAGTCACCTCCCTTTACCCTTTTGAAAGAAAATAAGCTAAATAATAGTTATAAAAATATTGTGATAGATATTATAATAGATATTGTACTTTGCGTCAAAAATATATTAGAAAAAATAGTATATTTCGTATTTGCTAAATGAAACTAAGGTGTTTTAAAGATGCAGAAATGGTCAATAGATAGCAGCTCAGGAATTGGATAGTTATATAAATAGTAATATAAAGCATTAATTTGTCCTCTTTAAGTTGAGTTATTAATTTAAGTAGTTAGAGTTTTTTGAACTAAAGTAATGGATAATTTTCGTAAAGTAGTTGGAAAGGTCATAGGGCAAGCACCAGACGCTGTTTTTGCCTCTTGGACAGTTTCCAGGCAGGTTTGTTCCTGTGTTCATAGAGGTCTGCCTGATGCAGGACTTCATAGATCCCGCTGCTGTCGGTTACGATTCCAATCTGTTCATAGATTTGTTTGAGCTAATTGAATTATACTATAAGACCGCCTGCAAAAATGAAAAGATTGTGTAAAAAATAGTTGTGTTTTAAAGTTTCTTTCATTATTATAATATGGAAAGAATAAAGGAGGACTGTATCAATGGAAGAATTCTTACAGGTTGGTGCGATTGCCAATACTCATGGGATTGCAGGCGAGGTGAAGATTTATTCAATGACAGATGATATCATGCGGTTTAAAAAATTAAAAGAAGTATATCTGGATACAGGGAAGGAAAGGATGCTCCTTCATGTGGTATCCTGTAAATTTGTAAAGAACCAGCCAGTTCTTAAATTTCGTGAATTTACCAATATCAATGAGATTGAACCATATAAGCGCTGTGGACTGTTTGTATCGAGGGATCAGGCGGTACCTCTGGGAAAAGATGAATACTATATTGCCGATCTGATCGGACTTAAAGTTTTAAAAGAAGACGGCGGATATCTGGGGGAACTGATCGATGTGCTTCAGACAGGAGCAAACGATGTTTATGTAGTAAAAATGGAAGATGGAAGAGAAGTACTTCTTCCTGTGATTCGGGACTGCATTAAAAAGGTAGACCTGGAGCAGGGAGAAATTCTGGTTCATCTTATGAAAGGATTGTTGGATGAATAGATTTCATATATTGACATTATTTCCTGATATGGTGAGAGACGGATTAAATACCAGCATAATCGGAAGGGCCATAGAGGCTGGACATCTGGAAATCAATGCGGTCAATATCCGGGATTATTCCACAAATAAGCATTTAAAAGTGGATGATTATCCTTATGGGGGAGGAGCGGGACTTGTAATGCAGCCTGAGCCAATTTATCGGGCCTACCAGGACTTGAGAAAAAATATGCAGAAAGCCCCAAGAGTGATTTATCTTACGCCTCAGGGCAAGGTATTTCGTCAGGAAATGGCAAAGGAGCTGGCAAAAGAGGAAGAACTGGTGTTTTTGTGCGGCCATTATGAGGGAATTGATGAGAGAGTGCTGGAGGAAATTGTTACAGATTATGTTTCCATTGGAGATTATGTACTGACAGGAGGAGAGCTGCCTGCCATGGTTATGATTGATGCTATTTCCCGGCTGGTTCCCGGAGTTTTGAATAATGATGAATCTGCAGGGGAAGAATCTTTTGAGAATGGTCTGCTGGAATATCCCCAGTACACAAGACCCCCGGTCTTTTTAGATAAAGAAGTACCGGAAGTATTGTTGTCCGGGCATCATGAGAATATTCGCAAATGGAGATATGAGCAGTCTGTAAAACGTACAAAAGAAAGGCGCCCGGACTTGTGGGAAGCCTATGAGAAAGATAAGGTGAAAAACGGTGAGCAGTAAGTTTCGGCTGGCAGCTGCGGATATGGATGGTACGCTGCTAAATCACGAAAGAAAAATTACAAAAAGGACCAAAGAAGCCATAAAACAAGCTATCAGACAGGGGGTCTATTTCGTTCCTGCCACCGGCAGAGCGGTGAATGCTCTGCCCCCGGAGTTAAAATCTATCGAGGGAGTCCGGTATGGAATTTTTAGTAATGGCGGTACAGTATATGATCTTGAGGAAGAGAAAGCAATCTATACAAATCACTTTGATCCCAAAAGAGCTCTGGAATTGATTGACCAGCTGAGACAGTTTGATCTTATGATCAGTGTCAGCCAGGGAGGCCAGTCATATGGAGAACGAGTTCCGATGGAACATTTGGATTACTTTGAACTGGATGAAAACACCCGTGAGATTGTAAAAGGATCCAGAAAAATTGTGGAGAATATTGAAGATTATATCAAGGAAAATCAGCGCACAATAGAGAAGATGACTTTGATTTTTCGCACCATGGAGGAACGGGCAAATGTATGGAGCTGGCTCAGCCAGTTTACAGATATCCAGTATTCCAGTTCTCTGCCAAAAAATATAGAAATTTCAAAAAAAGGCTGCAACAAAGGAAGCGGTCTGGTGCATTTGGCTGAAATCCTGGGAATTTCAAAAGAAGAAATCATAGTGTTTGGTGATGCTGATAATGACAAAGAAATGTTTCAACAGGCCGGATATTCGGTTGCCATGGAAAATGGGCTGGAAGCCATGAAAAAGATGGCAGACTATGTTACGGTATCGAATCGGGAAGATGGAGTTGCCAAAGCGATAGAAACATTGATTCTTGGGAAAACTGTATAAAAAAGTTCTCCGGATTCAAAAAAATGCTTGCTAGGGTTAAAAAAGTGTGGTAGAATATCCAAGTTGTTATAAATAGGATGGTCCTCTGTTACGAACGGTATTAAGAACATCTAAAATGATTGAAGGAGGAACAACAATGAACGCACAGGAAATTATCAAAGGCATTGAAGATGCACAGTTAAGAGAAGTAACTGAATTCAGAACAGGAGATACTGTAAGAGTTCACGCAAAAGTAAAAGAAGGAAACCGTGAAAGAATTCAGGTATTTGAAGGAATCGTAATTAAAAGACAGAACGGCGGAGCACGTGAGACATTTACTGTAAGAAAGAATTCCAGTGGTGTAGGTGTTGAAAAGACTTGGCCGGTACATTCTCCAATTATCGAGAAGATCGAAGTCGTAAGACGCGGTAAAGTAAGACGTGCAAAATTATACTACTTACGTGATCGTGTTGGTAAAGCAGCAAAAGTAAAAGAAAGAGTATAATCAACAGAGATGATGAGAAGAGAGGGATAGGCCGCATAAGCTTATCCCTTTTCTGTTATCATTCCCGGAAAGGGAATGGGAAGGAGTTCGTATGAGGAATGGATATACAGTAACTTATCAGATGAGGAAGCGGCAGAGACAGCGGAGACAGAGAATCATAGGATATATTTTAAAAATTGTATCAGCGATCCTAATAGCATTTCTGATCATAAGATTTGTGTGTTTTAGTTACACAATCCAGGGAGATTCCATGATGCCGACGATTGAAAACGGTGAAAAACATTTGGTAAATCGTCTGATTTATCATATTAAGGGGCCAAGCCGCTATGATGTCATCGTATTTACACTGGATGATGACGCCAGCAACAGCTATTATGTAAAGCGAGTCATTGGACTTCCAGGTGAGACTGTACAGATTAAAAAGGGCAAGGTATATATTGACGGAAAAGCAGCGAAAAATTATTCTGATGAAAGCATACTGTCTCCGGGAGTTGCATCAGAAAAGATCACATTAGGTGCCGATGAATATTTTGTACTGGGAGATAACTATAATAACAGCGAAGATTCCAGAAGTGCGGGCATTGGAAACATAAAGCGGAGCAATATTATTGGAAAAGTTAGTATCAAATACTGGCCTTGGGGCTAGATAAGGAGCAAAGGAGGAAATTATGGATTTTCAGTGGTACCCTGGTCATATGACAAAAGCAAAGCGTATGATGCAGGAGAATATGAAATTAATTGATATTATGATCGAACTGGTGGATGCAAGAATCCCTTTGAGCAGCAGAAATCCAGATATCGACCAGCTGGCGGCTGGAAAATATCGGCTAATCCTGCTGAATAAATATGATATGGCAGACGATCAGGTCACGGGAGAATGGGAAAAGTACTTTAAATCCAAAGGATTTTTTGTGGCAAAAACAAATTCGAAAGCAGGAAAAGGTGTGAAAGCAACTCAGAATATCATCTTAGAAGCCTGCAGGGAAAAACTGGAAAGAGACCGCAGAAGAGGCATCAAGAATCGGCCGATTCGTGCGATGATCGCGGGGATTCCAAATGTAGGAAAATCAACATTTATTAACAGTCTTGTAGGAAGGGCCTGCACAAAGACGGGCAATAAACCGGGTGTGACGAAAGGTAAGCAGTGGATTAAGTTGAATAAGAACATTGAGCTGTTGGATACACCAGGAATTTTATGGCCCAAATTTGAAGATCAAACGGTGGGACTTCGACTTGCTCTGATTGGGTCAATCCGGGATGAAATTCTGAATCAGGATGAGATGGCAATTGAACTGATTGAATATCTGAAGCATCATTATCCTGGAATCTTAGAAAAAAGATATCAGGTAGATGAGACAAAAGATCGAGTGGAAATCTTAAATGCCATTGCAGAAAGCCGGAACTGTAGGATGAAGGGCAATGAGCTGGATTATGAGAAAGCAGCAAAAATTTTGCTAGAAGAATTTAGAAATGGAAAATTAGGGCATATTTCTCTGGAAGTTCCGGGTGAAGAAAAATGACAAAGAAAGAAGAGCGGGAAGCAAGAAAATTAGAAAAGCTGCGGCAAGAAAAAGAACGGATGTATGAGATGTTTGCTTATGAACGGGAATATGGACAATATGCTCATATCTGCGGAGTTGATGAGGTTGGAAGAGGACCGTTTGCAGGACCTGTGGTGGCTGCGGCTGTCATCCTTCCTAAAGATTGTGATATCTTATATTTAAATGATTCCAAAAAGATCTCAGAAAAGAAACGAGAAGTATTGTACGATGAGATTTATGAAAAAGCAGTGGCAGTCGGCATAGGTATGGCTTCAGAAAAAGTGATTGATGAGATCAATATTTTACAGGCGACTTACATAGCAATGCAGTCAGCAATCGAAAAACTGGAAGTTGCGCCGGATCTTTTACTGAATGATGCAGTGACGATTCCTGAAATTTCAATTCCTCAGGTTCCGATCATAAAAGGAGATGCCAAGAGCGCCTCCATTGCTGCAGCAAGCATTGTAGCAAAAGTAACCAGAGACCGTATGATGAAAGAATATGACGCCGTTTATCCGGGATATCAGTTTGCCAAGAACAAAGGTTATGGGACAAAGGCGCATATTGAGGCAATTAAAGTTCAGGGAATCTGCGACATTCATCGCAGAACATTTGTAAAGAAGTACATATGAGAAATCAAAGGGAAATAGGCATGGCGGCGGAAACTGCTGCCTGCCGTTTTTTACAGCTCCAGGGATATGAGATTCTGGAGAGAAACTTTACTGCTAAAACAGGAGAGATTGATATTATTGCAAGACAGGATGGCTGTCTTGTATTTATTGAAGTGAAATATCGTCAAAATACAGCGTATGGATATCCGGGAGAATCTGTCAATGTCAGAAAACAAATAAAAATCCGCCGGACAGCAGAGGTATATCTCAAGAAAAAGAGATGGTCCTTTGAACAGCCAATACGCTTTGATGTAGTAGAAATATTGGGAAAGAAAATTCGGGTGATAAAACATGCATTTTAAGAAATCAAATCAGAATCATTCTACAGTACTTCATGATGGAAAGGTGCCTTATCTGACATTTCACAAATTGGACCAGGCAGGAGTTGTCCATGGTTTTTCTACAAGGATGGGAGGCGTCAGCAAAGGAATCTTTGCGTCTATGAATTTAAGTTATCATCGAGGAGATGAAAAAGAAGCAGTGGATGAAAATTTTCGCAGAATCGGAGAGGCAATTGGATTTGATCCAAAAAAACTGGTATTTTCTAATCAGATTCATGAAACAAGAATCTGTAAAGTGACGGAAAAAGATTGTGGAAAAACGATGACCAATATGGACGGGCTTGTAACGAATGTGAAAGGTGTACCACTGTATACAGGATACGCAGATTGTGTACCGCTGTTTTTTTATGATCCCTGCAAAAAGGTGGCAGCACTGGCCCATTCCGGATGGCGGGGAACTGCAGGAAAAATTGGGGCCAAGATGACAAAGGTTATGGAAGAAGAGTACGGGTGCAAGGCAGAGGATATTGTGGCAGCCATCGGACCTTCTATCTGCCGGGACTGCTATGAGGTTAGTCAGGATGTGGCGGATGTGTTTCGGAAAGTTCTAAAAGGACACGAAGAGACAGAATATATGGATGATAAAGGAAATGGCAAATATCAGCTGGATTTATGGAAGATTAATGAAATTATCCTGCTGGAAGCAGGAATCCGAAAAGAAAATCTGGATATAACTGATTTATGTACCTGCTGTAATTCCAAATATCTGTTTTCTCATCGTGCCAGTCATGGTCAGAGAGGAAACTTAGCGGCGTTTATTGTTTTGTAGAAAATACCGAGAAGGGAAGCCCGCAGACTTTGAGGCAGGGATGTTCTGCATTTTGTCCTCAGATGGTACTGGACGGGATTTGCCGGATACGGTATACTAAAATAAGTATCACAAGAAGGATTCAGAGAGGAAATATAGATTATGAGTAAGCCAATAGTAGCGATTGTGGGCCGGCCGAATGTAGGAAAGTCTACATTATTTAATGCGCTGGCAGGAGAGAAGATATCGATCGTAAAAGATACTCCTGGTGTGACAAGAGACCGCATTTATGCGGACATTTCTTGGCTGGATTATCAGTTTACGATGATTGATACCGGCGGAATTGAGCCGGATACAGGTGATATGATGCTGTCTCATATGAGAGATCAGGCAGAGATTGCGATAGAGACTGCGGATGTGATCATTTTCCTGACAGATGTACGTCAGGGACTTGTGGATGCGGATTATCAGGTAGCGGATATGCTGCGCCGTTCTCATAAGCCCGTCGTCCTGGCAGTCAACAAAGTAGATAACTATGAAAAGTTTATTATGGATACCTATGAGTTTTATAATCTTGGACTAGGAACTCCTTTCCCGGTATCAGCTAATTCCAAGCTTGGATTTGGAGATCTGCTGGATGAAGTGATCGCCAACTGCAATCCTGAGACATTAAAGGAAGAAGAGGATGAGAGACCAAGAGTGGCAATCATCGGAAAACCAAATGCAGGGAAATCTTCTATGATTAATAAAATGCTCGGAGAAGACAGGCTGATTGTATCAGATGTTGCTGGTACAACGAGAGATGCCATTGATACGGTGATTCGCCGGGGGGATAAAGAGTATGTCTTTATTGATACGGCAGGGCTGCGCAGAAAAAGCAGAATTAAGGAAGATTTGGAGCGCTATAGTGTAATCCGTACCGTTGCCGCCGTGGAGAGATGTGATGTAGCGATCCTTGTTATTGACGCTGAAGAAGGAGTCACCGAACAGGATGCAAAGATTGCCGGAATTGCCCACGAGCGGGGGAAAGGCATGATCATTGCCGTAAATAAATGGGATTTGGTAGAGAAAAATGACAAGACAATTTATAAATATACGAATAAAATAAGAGAAGTCCTATCCTTTATGTCTTATGCGGAACTGGTATTTGTTTCTGCTAAGACAGGCCAGAGATTTCAAAAAATCTTTGATCTGCTGGACGTAGTCATTGAAAATCATGCGCTGAGAGTGCAGACAGGAGTACTCAATGAGATCCTTGCAGAGGCAGTGGCGATGAAGCAGCCGCCTTCTGACAAAGGAAAGCGCCTTAAACTTTATTACATGACGCAGGTTTCTGTAAAGCCGCCTACGTTTGTGGTTTTCGTAAATGATAAGAAGCTGACACATTTTTCATATACGAGATATTTGGAAAATCAGATTCGAAATACGTTTGGTTTCCGTGGAACACCAATCCGCATTTATACAAGGGAAAGGAAGGAAAGATAAATGGTAATGTGCGTTGTAGTCTGTCTTATTGTTGGGTATTTGTTCGGATGCATTCAGACAGGATATTTTGTAGGCCGGGCAAATAAGATTGATATCCGTGATTATGGAAGTGGAAATTCCGGAACGACCAATACACTGAGGACGCTCGGGAAGACAGCGGCAGTGATCACATTCCTTGGGGATGCTGCCAAAGGACTGATCGCAGTCAATATCGCTCGTTACATAATCATTCCTTATTTTGGTGTAGAAAGTGAATCTGTTCTTTGGCTGCTGACCGGATTCGCAGTTGTGCTGGGACACAATTTTCCGTTTTTTCTTGGATTCAAAGGAGGAAAAGGAATTGCTACGACAGGAGGCGTGATTTTCGCGTTTCACTGGCAGCTGGGTCTGATCTGTGCGGTTATATTTTTGATCGTGACAGCAGTAACCAAATATGTATCACTTGGTTCCATATGTATGGTTTTGATCATTCCATTTATGTTATATTTTGCAGAGCCTGGAAATCTTCCTCTGGTTGGAGTTGGTGTGATTTTTACGGCAATGGCAATCTGGCGCCATAGGGCGAATATTGATCGTCTGATCCATGGCACAGAGAATAAACTGGGACAAAAAGTAAAACGTTAGGAGGATTCGATTCATGAAACAAGTTAGCGTAATAGGAGCGGGAAGCTGGGGAACTGCCTTGGCTGTGTTGTTGGCAAACAATGGGCACGAGGTGACAATATGGTCACATGATCCTCATGAGGTTGAGATGCTTAGTAAAAAAAGAGAACAGCAGGAAAAATTGCCGGGAGTTAAGCTGCCGGACAATGTCAATGTTTTGTCAGATATGAAAGAAAGCCTGACAGGAAAAGATGTTGTCGTAATGGCCGTTCCTTCTCCAGTGGTGCGTTCCGTCGCAAAACAGATGGCTCCTTACATTTCAGATGGACAGGTTATTGTAAATGTAGCAAAAGGAATTGAAGACGGAACTTACATGACGTTATCTGCAATTATAGAGGAAGAAATTCCAAATGCAGAAGTATGTGTTTTATCAGGTCCAAGTCATGCAGAAGAGGTAGGACGCGGAATTCCTACGACGGTTGTTGTAGGATCTAAAAAGCAAAAAATTGCGGAAATGCTTCAGGATATTTTTATGAATCAGGTATTCCGTGTTTATACAAATCCGGATATCATAGGAATTGAGCTGGGAGGAGCCTTAAAAAATGTAATTGCTCTTGCAGCAGGAACGACAGATGGACTTGGATATGGTGACAATACAAAGGCTGCTCTGATGACACGGGGAATTGCAGAGCTTACCCGGCTTGGAATTGCTTTGGGCGGAAAACCGGAAACATTTTCCGGGCTAACCGGCATCGGTGACCTGATTGTTACCTGTACCAGCGTTCACAGCCGGAATCGCAAGGCAGGATATCTCATTGGACAGGGTATGACAGCAGATGAGGCAATGAAGGAAGTCAAGATGGTTGTGGAAGGTGTTTATTCTGCAAAAGCAGCGCTTGGGCTGGCCAGAAAATACGGAGTGTCTGTTCCAATTGTAGAAGCAGTCAACAAAGTACTGTTTGAAGGGGTTGATCCGAAAGATGAAGTGACAAGCCTTCTGCTGCGTGAACGCAGGAAAGAACATAATAATCTGGAATGGGAAGAATAAGAAAACAAAGGAAGGAAGAAAATTAAAATGGGATCATATACCGAAAAATCAAGAGAAGAGCTGTTAACATTAAAAGAAGAGACAGATCGGGCTTACGAAGAATTTAAAGCAAGGAATCTTGCTCTTGATATGTCTAGAGGAAAGCCTGCGCCAAGTCAGATAGACTGTTCCAACGGCATGTTAAAGGAAATGACGGAATATCACACAGAAGATGGCGTGGATGTCCGCAATTATGGAATTTTAGATGGAATTCCGGAAATAAAGAAATTGTTTAGTGATTTGTTGGATATTCCTATGGAACGTATTATCATTGGCGGAAATGCCAGCTTGAACCTAATGTTTGATGCGATGATGCGTTTATATGTGTTTGGAACAATGGGGGAGAAGCCTTGGGGGCAGTTAGATAAGGTAAAATTCCTGTGTCCAGCACCTGGATATGATAGACATTTTACCATCAGTGAAACTCTGGGCATGGAGATGATTCCGATTGAGATGACCAGTGAAGGACCGAACATGGATCAGGTAGAAAAACTGGCAGCAGAGGATGAAGCAGTCAAAGGAATCTGGTGCGTTCCGAAGTTTTCCAATCCTCAGGGAATCTGCTACAGCGATGAAACTGTAAATCGCCTGGCATCTATGAAAACCGCAGCAAAAGATTTTAAGATTTTCTGGGATAATGCTTATGGTGTTCATCCGGTGTTTGAAGATGTGGATGTAAAGAATATTCTCGATGCATGTGAAGAAGCAGGAACAAAGAATCGTCCATATTATTTCTTCTCTACTTCTAAGATTTCCTTCCCGGGTGCCGGTATATCTTTAGTAGCAGCAAGTGATGAGAATATCGCAGAAATTAAAAAAATAATGAATGCGCAGACAATTGGGTATGATAAGATCAATCAGCTGCGTCATGTACAGTTCTTCAAGGATGCACAGGGACTTCGCAGTCATATGCAGGTTCTTGCAGACTGCATGAGACCGAAGTTTGAGATTGTATTAAATACGCTGGAAAAAGAACTGGGCGGAAGCGGATTGATTTCATGGGAAAACCCGAAAGGCGGTTACTTTGTATCAGTTGATGTTATGCCGGGATGTGCCAAAGAAGTCGTTCGCCTGGCAAAAGAAGCTGGTGTTGTTCTGACAGGAGCCGGTGCAACATATCCATACAAAAACGATCCAAAAGATTCCAATTTAAGAATTGCTCCGACATATCCGACAGTGGAGGAATTACAGCAGGCAATGGATCTGTTCTGTATCTGTGTAAAAAAAGCAGGAATTGAAAAAATGCTTCAGAAATAGCAAATTCGCAAAGAAGGGGATTTAAGCAGACTTAAATCCTCTTTTTTTTGACTGCGGGAAGTGCATTCTTTACAGCATATTGGGATCAGCTCTGTATTTTTCCCAAATCATACATACTGGCAGCAAAGAAGATATGAGGAGGTTATCAAGATGGAGAGAATGGAACATATATTAATGTCTGTGACCAATGTTTCAATCCTTATTTTTGAATACATTGGAGTGGCTGTTATTTTGTGGGCTGGAATCCGGGGGATCATCTATTATGTCAGAAGAAGGGAAGATGCAAGAATGGTGCTTGCCAGGGGCTTAGCAGCGGGTCTGGAGTTTAAGATGGGCAGCGAGATTTTAAGAACCGTAATTGTAAGGAATTTTTCTGAAATAGCAATGGTAGCTGGGATTGTTCTGCTGCGGGCAGTGCTGGCATTTCTGATTCACTGGGAGATTCGAAATGAGCAGTAGACTTTGCTGCTTTTGTTGTGATAGAATGATAAAAAAGTAAAAGAGGAGTGATTACATGAAATTTACAAAGATGCACGGTTGTGGAAATGACTACGTATATGTAAACTGTTTCAATGAGACTATAGATGATCCTGGCAAGGTTGCCAAATTTGTTAGTGACCGGCATTTTGGAATTGGCTCTGATGGAATGATCTGTATCTGCCCTTCGGACAAAGCTGATTTTAGAATGGCCATGTATAACTCTGATGGATCAGAAGGAGCCATGTGTGGAAACGGTGTCCGCTGTATCGCAAAATATGTTTACGATTATGGATTGACAGATAAGACGACGATTACGATTGAAACAAAAGCGGGAATTAAAGAACTGAAATTAACTATAGAGGACGGGAAAGTAACCTGGGTACGGGTTGATATGGAAGCACCGATTATGGAAGCATCCAAGATTCCTGCCATCTATAATGATCTTGATGAGATTATTGATCAGCCGGTGATCGTTGATGGAAAAGAATATAAGATTACATGTGTATCTATGGGAAATCCTCATGGAGTTGTATTTGTAGATTCTGTAGATGATCTGAATCTGGAAAAAATAGGGCCCAAATTTGAGAATCATCCGATGTTTCCTGATAGAGTGAATACAGAATTCATAGAAGTGATCGATGATAAAACATTGAAGATGCGTGTATGGGAACGAGGAGCAGGAGAAACCCTTGCCTGCGGTACAGGTGCCTGCGCCAGCGCATATGCAGCGTACTTAAATCATAAGACCGGAAAGAAAGTTCTGGTTCATCTGACTGGCGGTGATCTCCAGATTGAATATGATGAAGAGAAAAATACAATTTTTATGACAGGACCGGCAACGAAAGTGTTTGATGGAGAAATTGAGCTGCCGCAATGAAAGAAATAAAATAGATTTGGAGGATAACATGATTTTAAAAGATTTATTGGAACGCTCAGATTATCAATGTATGCAGGGGAAAGTGGATGCAGAGATTTCATCTTTGGTCTATGATTCCAGGAAGATAGAGAAAGACAGTGTATTCGTATGTATTTCAGGAGCTGCTTTTGACGGACATGAGTTCGCTGGACAGGCAGCAGAAAAAGGCGCGGCTGCGGTTGTCGTGGAAAAAGAAGTGAAAGTGCCGGAAGGGGTGACTGTAATTCGTGTGGAAGATACAAGGCTTGCCCTTGCAGAAATGTCAGCAGCCTATTTCGGATATCCGGCAGAAGAGCTTACAACCATTGGAATTACAGGAACAAAAGGGAAGACGACGATTACTTATATGATTCGCCAGGTACTGGAACATGCGGGACAGAAAACAGGACTGATCGGAACCATTGAGACAATTATAGGAGATGAAAGGATCCCTTCTGTCAATACGACACCAGAATCTTATGTTGTGCAGGAGTCCTTCCGAAAGATGGCGGATGCCGGATGTAAAAATGTGGTGATGGAAGTTTCCTCTCAGGGACTGATGCTGCACAGAGTCAGCGGATTCACGTTTGATTATGGGATGTTTACGAATTTGGCAGAAGATCATATTGGAGAAAATGAACATAAAGATATGGATGATTATATTCACTGTAAGAGTCTTTTGTTCCAGCAGTGCCGTCAGGGAATTGTTAATGGAGATGATGACTATGTGGAAAGGATCATCAAGGATCATACCTGTGCCATTGAAACATATGGAATGAAAGACAGCAATGATGTGTATGCGGAAAATGTAGAACTGATCCAGGAACCGGGATATCTTGGAGTTGCCTATGATCTGAAAGGAAAACAGGAATATCGTGTGTCTGTGGATATACCAGGAGATTTCACGGTCTATAATTCTTTGGCTGCGATTTCTCTGTGCCGTCATATGGGAATCGTAAAAGAAGATGTGCTGGAAGCATTAAATGCGATTCAGGTAAAAGGAAGACTGGAAATCGTCAAAACACCAGGAGAATATACGCTGATGATTGATTACGCGCATAATGCCATGAGTTTATCAAGTCTCCTTACAACAATCCGCAAATATCATCCGAATAAGATTTATTGTCTGTTTGGATGTGGAGGAAACCGCGCGAAATCCAGAAGATATGAGATGGGAGAAGTGTCTTCTAATCTGGCCGATCTTACTGTGGTTACTTCTGATAATCCAAGGTATGAAGAGCCGATGGATATTATCAACGATATTTTGGTAGGCGTACGCAAAGGGCCGGGAAAATATGTGACCATTCCGGACAGAAAAGAGGCCATTCGATATTGTATGGAGCATGCTGGCAAAGGGGACATCGTAATACTTGCAGGGAAAGGACATGAAGATTATCAGGAAATCAAAGGTGTGAAACACCACATGGATGAAAGAGATCTGATTCAGGAAATCCTGGAAGAAAAATAAGACTCATTTAATAAAAAGGAGCGGTGATCACGATGAAAGAAACATATATGATGGCCCTGGATGCGGGAACGACCAGTTCTCGGTGTATTTTGTTTGATCATAAAGGAGAAATCTGCAGTATGGCGCAGGAGGAGTTTACTCAGAAATTTCCGAAGCCCGGCTGGGTCGAGCATGATCCGATGGAAATCTGGGAGACGCAGAAAAAAGTTATGATTCAGGCAATGGATCAGCTGAAAATCGGTGCTGATCAGGTGGCAGGGATTGGAATTACCAATCAGAGAGAGACGGCAGTTCTGTGGGAAAAGGAGACAGGAAAACCGGTCTGCAACGCGATTGTATGGCAGTGCCGCCGGACTGCACAGATGTGTGATGAACTGAAAGAAAAAGGATATGAGGAAATGATCCGGAAGAAGACAGGGCTTCCGATTGATCCGTATTTTTCAGGAACCAAAATCCGCTGGATGCTGGATCATATAGATGGAGCTGCCCAAAAAGCCAGAGAAGGGAAGCTGCTGTTTGGAACGGTGGAGACCTGGCTAATCTGGAATCTGACGGGCGGAAAGGTGCATGTAACAGATTATACCAATGCGTCCAGGACAATGCTCTATAATATTAATGATTTGTGCTGGGATAAAGAAATCCTGGAATTATTGGAAATTCCGGAGTCCATTTTGCCGGAGGTGGTATCCTGCAGTGAAATTTATGGATATACGGATGAAAAACTGCTGGGAGAAAAGGTTGCAATTGCGGGAGCAGCCGGTGACCAGCAGGCTGCTTTGTTTGGACAGACTTGTTTCCGGGCGGGCGAAGTAAAGAATACATATGGAACCGGATGTTTTATGCTGATGAACACAGGTGAGATGCCGGTAAACTCTAAAAATGGTCTGATCACCACCATTGCCTGCGGCAGGGAAGGAAAGATTTATTATGCTCTGGAAGGGTCCATCTTTGTGGCAGGTGCTGCAATCCAGTGGCTGAGAGATGAATTGGGATTTTTCCAAAAGGCTTCCGACAGTGAAGCAATGGCTGCTTCTGTTCCGGATACGAATGGGTGTTATGTCGTTCCTGCTTTTACCGGGCTGGGAGCACCTTATTGGGATTCTTATGCCAGAGGCAGCATCCTTGGACTGACAAGAGGTGTCAACAAGAATCATATTGTAAGGGCAACGCTGGAATCTTTGGCTTATCAGACATTGGATGTTTTAAGAGCTATGGAGGAGGACAGCGGGATCCATTTAGATTCTCTGAAAGTGGATGGCGGCGCGTGTGCCAATAACTTCCTGATGCAGTTTCAGGCGGATATTATCGGAGAATCGGTACACCGGCCGGAATGCGTAGAAACCACTGCGACAGGAGCGGCATATCTGGCGGGACTTGCTGTTGGATACTGGAAGGATAAAGAGGAAATAAAAGAAAATTGGAAATTGGACCGTGTATTTGATCCTAATATGGAGGATGAAGTGCGGAATAAAAAGATTTCTGGTTGGAAGAAAGCAGTAAATAGAAGCTTATCATGGGACAAAGAATAGGAGATACAGACGTGGAAAAAAGAATTACAGGAACAACAAAATTATTTGGATTAATCGGATCTCCGGTTGGTCATTCAGGTTCGCCGGCTATGCAGAATTATGGCTTTCAGGCATGTGGAGTAGATGGAGCTTATCTGGCTTTTGACATCAAAGAAGAACAGGTGCCGGAATTTATCAAAGCGATGCGTTTATTGAATATGCAGGGATGTAATGTAACAATGCCGTGCAAGACAGCGGCGGCTCAGAATATGGATGAATTGTCACCGGCTTCTCAGCTGATTGGAGCGGTCAATACAATTGTAAATCGTGATGGAAAGTTATATGGTCATATTACAGATGGAGAAGGATTTGTAGCCAATCTAAAAGATCATGGAGTGGAAGTAAAAAATAGGAATATTGTAATTTTTGGCGCAGGAGGAGCTGCTACGGCAATTCAGGTACAGTGTGCTCTGGATGGGGCAAAGTCTATTACAATTTTTAATCCAAGAGACGGTTTTTTCGAAAAAGCGGAAAAGATGGTTGGAAAGATTCAGGACAAAGTACCGAACTGTCAGGTAGAATTGTATGATTTGGATGCCAAAGATGTTATGAAAGAAAAGATTGATGCTGCGGATATCCTGGTCAATGGAACGCTTCTTGGAATGAAGCCAAGGGAGGATACATCCATCATTAATGATCCAGATCTGTTCCATGAAGGACTGGTTGTAGCGGATGTTGTGTATAATCCAAAAGAAACCAGATTATTACGGGAAGCAAAAGAGCATGGGTGTATTACTGTGCCTGGAAGCGGAATGCTTTTATGGCAGGGAGTAGCAGCCTTCAAATTGTTTACTGGAAAAGATATGCCAGTGGAAGAAGTAAAAGAAAAATTTTTCAGTGAAGCATAATTTATAGCAGATAAAAATCGGAAAAGCTGTGCACAGGCAGGAAAGGAAGCCTTGTGCGCAGCTTTTTTGAACGAAATAGCTTATGATACAAATTAATATAACCCAAAACTGAAGACGAAGGCAATTAAGACAGCTGCCGGACCAGTGATCAAACGGGAAAACAGCATGGCTGGGACACCATAGTTTACTGTGTCATCTTCCGCTTCAGCCAGGGTGAGAGCGATTGGAACAAAATCACAGCCAACCTGAGAGTTGATGGCAAATAATGCCGGAAGAGAATAAGAGATAGGAATAGTACCTTTTCCAATTTCCACTCCTAACAGGACTCCGATGACCTGCGCAATGACAGCTCCCGGGCCAAGAACAGGTGATAGGAATGGAATCGCGCAGAAAATAGAAATGATAATCAGTCCGGGCAGACTGCCGGCCAGCGGCTTTATGGCATTTGCCAAAAGGTTGCCAATGCCTGTATAATTGATAATTCCAACAATAATGCTGACAAAAATCATGAAAGGCAGGATATTTTTAAGAACGACATCCAAAGTATCGCGTCCAGCCTGATAAAAGACATTAACCACACTTCCTATGCTGCGGCCAACAGATGTCATAATGCCAACAATGCCTTTTTGCTCTTTTCCGTTTGTTTTCATTTCAGAGGAAATGGTTTGTGGTTCCTTAGTCTGATCCGGCTGAATTTTTGTTTTTACAGGTGATAGGCAATCGCCTTCGGTAAGGGTAATATTCTCCTCTTTTACACCTGATACAAAATTATTTTCGTTAATATATTTAGCTAATGGTCCGGAAGTCAATTGTTTTCACTCCCATTTTTGGATAAACTCCACAGCGCAGAGTTCCGCCGCAGTCTACGATGGCAATAATGATTTCTTCAGGTTCTACTTTATTGTTAAAGCCATCGATAACGGGGACCTGCAGAAGATCTGCAATCTTTTGTGCTAGCGGGTGGATAGATCCCCCGGTTGTTGATACGACAACCTTTTTGGTCTCAGTTTCGCAAACCGTAAGAGGTCCGCCCCAGCCGTTACTTCCATGGGTAATTCTTACAACTGGCTTCATATGATTTAGCTCCTTTCGTTCTGATATTTGCTGCGTTTCATTAGTTTCTTAGTAATAAATTCTGTAACATTTCCCCGAATAAAGATAACGATAATACCGACTAGTAGATAGCGAACAGCCAGGGGAGTAGTGGACTTTCCCAGAGTTGTAATTCCGGCTGCAATTCCGGTCCAAACAAATAATTCTGCGGAATTGGCATGAGGGAATAGTCCGGTAATCGGATGAGCAAAGGAAAAACAGGCATCTACAAAGGCTGGTTTTTCATCCTCCTCTACAAATTTTCCCATGGTGTAGCACATAGGATTTGTTAAGAAGAACAGCGCTATAACAGGAAGGAGTGTATAGCGCAGAAGGCGGAAACGGGTCAGCCGCCGTGAAAAATTCATAACCCTTTCTTCTCCGATCAAGCTAATCAGAGCATTGATAAATGTTAAAAGAATCAATACATTTGGCAGAATGCTGGTAATTAAGCTTACTAAATTTTCACCTCCGGCAGATACAATGCCAGTAAAGCCTTCTGCAATCTTAACAATAAAATCCATAAAATCCTCCTTTATCTTAACATTAGTTAACAGACGGCCTGTTTGGTAATCTGCTTCACTGCAGATGCCAATGCCTTTTTCTGATTTCTCTTTTTTAGAATAAGAGATAACTCCTGAATGGATTTCCCAGCGTAATCAGAGATTTGTGTCATTCGGGAAAGAACAGAGAATCCTTCTAGTAAGTGGAAGTCTTGTATGATCTGGTCTTGGTTTACAACCAGGATCAAAATAACGCCTTTTGACAGGGATCGCAGAGAAGAGCGAGAACTTCCTATGGCAAGAGTGTACCCTTTTCCTCTGTATAATTGTTTTTGCTGCTCGATTGTCTGGTAAATCTGACGGATCTGAAAAAGAGAAAAGACAGCCTGTAAAATTAGAACTACAAGTAAAAAACCTAAAATAATATGAATCTGCATATCCCTGATACCTCCTTTCATTTTGAAATCATTTGACTTTGTGGTTGTATTTTAGTGATTTTCAATAAAAAAAGTCAATGAAATCCGAATAAATGGAACAAATGACACAAAATAACGAGGAAGGTTTTAAAAGAATAAGAGATAAAAGTGTCAAATGTTCCAATACGTAGCAAATGATTGACAATGTTTTCTGAAAGTCGTTATGTTAAAAAAGGATTCAGACAAAAGATTTAGAAAGAGGTGTGAAAATGGAAACAAAAGCAGTTCGGTTACATGGACCAAAAGATCTTCGGCTGGAACAATTTGAACTCCCGCCGATGAGGGAGGATGAGATTCTTGTAAAAATTATGACAGACAGTGTCTGCATGTCTACTTACAAACTTGTACAACAAGGTGAGAAACATAAGAGAGCCCCAGAGGATTTGAGAAGCCATCCAGCAATTGTAGGACATGAAATGTCGGGAGTTATTTTGAAAGTAGGAGAAAAATGGAAAGGAGAATATAAGGAGGGATCCAAATTTACGGTACAGCCGGATATGAATGATCATGGAGTAACAAAAACGGCCGGATATTACTATGAAAACTACGGAGGAGATTGTACCTACTGTATTTTGCCAAAAGAAGTTATGGAACTAGGCTGTCTTATTCCTTTTGAAGGAGATTCCTTTTTTGAGGCGTCATTGGCAGAACCGACAGCCTGCATTAGGGCCGGATATGAAAGAATGTATCATACATCAAAAACAAATCATAATCATACGATGGGAGTAAAAAAAGGAGGCAGCCTGATTATTTTTGGTGCATGCGGTCCTATGGGAATGGAGTGCATTGATTATGGTCTGCATATGGAAGACGGTGCTTCTTTGATTGTAGCTGTCGATCTCAATAAGGAACGTCTCGAACGTGCTTCCAAAGTTATGATGCCGCAGAAAGGAGACAAAGAACTTATATTTGTGGATGCAGGAAAAACAGACAATATTGTGGAATATCTGATAGATCTGACGAAAGGGAAGGGGTATGATGATGTCTTTGTTTATGCACCAGTAGAATCATTAATCGAGCAGGCAGATCAGGTTCTTGCTGAGGATGGATGCCTGAATTTTTTTGCGGGACCAATTGATCAGAAGCTTTCCGCAAAGGTTAATTTTTACCGGGTGCACTATTCCAGAACACATACGGTTGGGTTTACCGGAAGCACTCAAAATGATTTGATACAGGCGCTGGCAGCCATTGAAGAGGGTAAATTAGGGCCAAAAGTCATGGTAACACACATCGGGGGATTGGAGAGTGCTGTGGACACAACGCTTCATCTTCCTGAAATTCCAGGTGGGAAAAAATTAATTTATACGCAGACAGATCTTCCGTTGACAGCCATTGAAGATTTTGGAAAGCTGGGAGAAGAAAATGAATTGTTTCGGAAACTGGCTGATGCCTGCGATCGTCATCAGGGATGCTGGAATGCAGAAGCGGAGAAAATATTATTGGATGAGTACCATGTTAGCTGTACAGATTAAGGAGGGACGTATGCTGGTTACGTTAAAGGAATTGCTGGAAGAAGCAAAGAAGGAGAAAAAGGCGATTGGAGCATTTAATGCAACAACCCTGGAAGCAATTCAGGGAATTATTCAGGCAGCAGAAGAGACGGATTGTCCGGTAATATTGCAGCATGCTCAAAGTCATGATCCGATCATAGCCTTAGAAGAAATTGGGCCTATTTTGTTGTATTATGCAAAACGAGCCAAAGTACCGGTGGCAGTTCATTTGGATCATGGCAGTTCATATGAGAGATGTATTCAGGCGATTCGCCTTGGTTTTACCTCCGTTATGTATGATGCTTCCGCAAAAGAATTTACGGATAATATAAGGGAGACGAAAGAAGTTGTGAAAGCGGCTCATGCGGCGGGTGTTAGTGTAGAGGCGGAATTGGGTCATGTGTTTACTTCACGGGTTGGACTCAGTGAAGGTGGATCGGCCGATGAAGCAGATGATTACGAGAATCTGGAAAATATTTACACGGATCCTCAAATGGCGAAGCAGTTTGTAGATGAAACAGAGGTCGATTGTCTGGCTGTTGCTTTTGGAACAACGCATGGAGTCTATTTAAAGAAACCCCAATTAGACCTTGACCGTGTCGCAAGAATACGAGATACTATTAAAATCCCACTGGTTATGCACGGCGGTTCTGGGGTTTCGGAACCAGATTATCGTAAGGCGATTGAAAACGGAATTTGTAAAATCAATTATTACACTTATATGAATACAGCAGCGGGAAAAGCTTCTAAGAAATATTGGGAAGATGGAGATCGGCCACTGTTTTATGATCAGATGGCTCTTTCTGCAAAACAGGCAGTAAAAGAAGACGTGAAGCAGGCAATCAGAATATTTCAGAATTTATAGGAGGATTTATGGGCGGCTCAGATGACACAAGATTATTAGTTGAAATTGCACATATGTATTATGATGATCAATTAACGCAGCAGCAGATTGCAAAGCAGATTAATATGAGCCGCTCGCTGGTATCGAAACTTTTAATTAAGGCGAGGGCAGAAGGAATTGTTGAAATTACGATTCGTGACGATATGGTTCATCCATATCGAAATATGGAAAGAAGATTAAAGGAAACCTTTGGACTTCAGGATGTTATTTTAACAGATACGGAAAACAGCCGGTATCCAAGGAAACGAGTTGCCCTAGAAGCAGGAAAATATCTGGCAAGAAAATTTCCGAGTGTTCATTATGCTGCAGTATCAGCAGGACGTATGACACGCGAAATTGCGGTAAATTTTTCTTCTGCGGTACCTTTTTCCAATCTCGTTTTTGTCCCTATGTCAGGCGGACTTGGAGAAGAACGATGGGAAGTTCAGGCAAATAATGTGTGTGAATATTTTGCTCATAACTGTGGGGCTGCAAGTCTTCAGCTGCACGCACCGATTGTGGTGGACAGCCAGGAAGCCAGAGATATGCTGATGAAACAGTATTTTATCAGGGATGTTCTGGAAAAGGCAAGAAAAGCCGATGTTGCGATTGTTGGGATTGGGAGTTCCCTGCAGTATTTTGAGCTGAAAGAATCATATCTTCATGGACTGGATAAAGATGACGATAAGATTAAGGAAAGTATTAAAGGAGATATTTCTTATAATTATTTTAATGAATCAGGAAACATGGTAGACTGCCGATGGAACCGTCAGCTGATGGCAGTAACTTTGGAGGAACTTTGGAATGTTCCGGAAGTTATTTGTGCTGCCAGTGAAGAGGAAAAGGCTGAAAGTATATATATTGCAATGAAAGAAGGACTGTTTACAACTTTGGTCACGACTGCGGAAATTGCGAAAAAGATCATTCGGATTTATCATAAAGAAGTGAGAAGTTAAAAGGAGAGAGCGTATGAAATATTTTGCGGAAATTAAAGGAATGGGAAAGGAGGCGCTGGAATTTCTGGAAGATCCTGAAACCAATTTTATTGTTATATTTAATGAAAATGTTCCAGATTTTTTGGCGGATATGTGTATTCTGCATTCCATTGGGAATTTAGAAGAAGAAATAAAAGCAGGAGATAAATTGATTATACATAATAAAGAATTTGAAGTAACATCGGTAGGATCGGAAGCAAATGGAACGTTGGATAAGTTGGGACATTGTACCATTAGTTTTCAAGGAACTAAGGAGGCACCGATGCCAGGATATATCTCTGTAAAAGGCGCTGAAGTTCTGTCTGCAAAAGATCTTCGGCCGGGGTCTTTCATAAAGTTTCTGTAAAAAATACTCTGACGTGCGTTGAAATCGTCAGAGTATTTTTTGCTTTCAGGAATATTTCTGCATGTCCTGCATATACTTTAACAGTCTATCCAAGGAGGATATTATGGATCAATTTAATGTATATAAGGATATTAAAGCCAGAACCAAAGGTGAAATCTACATCGGTGTGGTAGGTCCGGTACGTACCGGAAAAAGTACTTTTATCAAACGATTTATGAATCTGATGGTACTGCCAAACATAGAAGATGAGAACGAAAGAAACCGTGCAAATGATGAACTTCCGCAGTCTTCAAGTGGACGGACAATTATGACGACAGAACCAAAGTTTGTGCCAAATGAAGCAGTTTCCATTCGTGTGGATGATGAAATTGATCTTAATGTTCGTCTCATCGACTGTGTAGGATATATGGTAGACGGAGCGGCAGGACACATGGAAGAAAATGAAGAACGCCTTGTGAAAACCCCATGGTTTGAATATGAGATTCCATTTACAAAGGCGGCAGCGATTGGGACAAAAAAAGTAATTACAGAACATTCTACCATTGGAATCGTTGTAACTTGTGACGGGTCATTCGGAGAGATTGAAGCTAGTCACTATGAGGCGCCGGAAGAAGAAACGATCAAGCAGCTTAAAAATTTAACAAAGCCATTTGTGGTTCTTTTGAACACGGTGCATCCTTATTCAGAGGAGACGAAAGCACTTGCCAGGGAAAAAGAGAAGAAATACCAGGCCAAAGTTCTTCCGATGAATTTGGAGCAATTAAAAAAAGATGATATTTATCAGATTTTAAAGAGTGTTTTGCTGGAGTTTCCGATTTCATCCATTGGTTTTTATGTGCCGAAATGGACAGAGACTCTTTCAAAAGAACATCCGGTGAAAAAAGAGCTTTTGGAAGCGGCCGGGAAAATGATACAAAATAAATCAACTATGAAAGATGTGTACGAGGAGGAACAGCCGGACAGCAAGTACATAAGTTCCTGGAAGCTGGATCGGGTTTCCATGGATACAGGGGAAGTGACGGTTCAGGTGACTGTGGATGACCGGTATTACTATGAATTTCTGGGAGAAACGATTGGATTTCCAATCCGCAATGAATATGAATTTATTCAGGTAATGCGGGATTTGGCAAAGAAAAAACGAGAATATGAGGAAGTGGGAGATGCCGTGGCGGCAGTAAAGCAGCGAGGATATGGGGTTGTGACTCCAACGAAGGAAGATATCACGCTGGAAGAGCCTCGGATTGTGAAGCACGGAAACAAGTATGGAGTTAAGATTAAGGCAAGTGCCCCTTCCATCCATATGATACGGGCGAATATTTCCACAGAAATTGCTCCAATTGTGGGAGAAGAGTATCAGGCAAAAGATTTGATGGAATATATAGAAAAAGGATCTGGGGAGCCTGGAGAGAGTATGTGGGATGTTAATATTTTTGGGAAAACCCTGGAGCAGCTGGTGGGGGATGGAATGCAGGCGAAAGCCCTGAAAATGACAGAGGAGAGTCAGCAAAAGCTCCAAAACACTATGGAAAAGATCATAAATGAAAGTAATGGAGGATTAGTCTGCATCATCATCTGAGATACATTGACAAATCCGTGAAAAAATAATATACTTTGAAAGGCAAAGTAAATAATATACCTATGACAAGGTATAAAAACATGTAGGATAAATGGAGTAATTATGGCTATTAGAATATTAGGAACAGGAAGTTTTCTTCCGGAAAAATCAGTGACTAATGATGAGCTTGCACAGGTGATGGATACCAGCGACGAATGGATTTCATCAAGGACAGGAATCAGAAGCAGACATATTTCAGTGGGAGATACCACTTCGTCAATGGCTGTCAAGGCAGCAAAAAAAGCATTGGAAGATGGAGGTGTGCAGCCGGAAGAGTTAGACCATATTTTCGTAGCTACAGTATCAGGAGACCATGCGACTCCTAGCACATCTTGTGAGGTGCAGAAAGCGCTGGGAGCAGTAAACGCAAGCTGTATGGATGTGAATGCGGCATGTTCCGGTTTTGTTTATGCGCTGAATACAGCGATGGCCTATGCAAAGGCAGGTATGGGAAAGAAGATGCTGCTGATCGGAGTGGAGACATTATCTAAGATTGTTGACTGGAAAGACAGAAGCACTTGTGTGTTGTTTGGAGACGGGGCAGGAAGCGTTGTAGTAGAGGCTGATCCGTCCAAAGAGATTTATATCGATACTGGTTCTGATGGAGCTAAGGGAGATGTACTTACCTGCGAAGAAAGACATCTTAATAATCTTCTGGTTCAGGACGAAAGTCCGATGAAACAAGTAGAAATGGATGGACAGGAAGTGTTTAAGTTTGCGGTAAGAATCATTCCAAAGAGTGTCGGAAAGGTTTTAAAGGCAGCAGGAGTCGATAAGAGTGAAATCAAATATTATATTCTTCACCAGGCAAACTACAGGATTATTGAGGCAGCGGCAAAACGTTTGAAAGAGCCTCTGGAAAAATTCCCGATGAATATTGATCATTGTGCGAATACTTCTTCTGCTACAATTCCAATCTTACTGGATGAAATCAACAGAGAGGGCAAACTTCAGCATGGCGATAAAATTGTTATGAGCGGCTTTGGCGGCGGATTGACATGGGGCTCTGCATATCTGGAATGGTAGAGATTTTATTTTTACAAAAGAAGAGATAAAAAAGATAGTCAGCTTTCGAAAGTTCAGTAAAAGTTGGCTATTTTTCTATGTAAAAATATGCTATAATAAGAAGATGATTACAGGAGGGAGTACATGGAAATACAATTGTGGAGGGAAATTCTCAGCCCCTATGAACTGGCAGTTGATGAACTGACATTAAAATTTCATCATATTATCCGTGAATACCGGAAGGCGGGTCTATATTCTCCAATCGAACAGGTAGACGGCCGGGTAAAAACCATATCCAGCATCCTTGACAAGATGCAGAGAAAGAAGATCAATGCCAACAATATCGAAGATAAACTGGAAGACATTGCCGGCATCCGGCTGACCTGTCAGTTTGTGGAAGATATTGAGAAGGTCGTGGAGATCATTGAGAACCGCTCTGATATGGAAATCAAGAGCAGGAAAGATTATATCTCCCAGTCTAAGGACAGCGGCTACCGCAGCTATCATCTGATTATTTATTATGAGGTCAATACGATTTACGGAAGAAAGAAGCTGCAGGCAGAGATTCAGATTCGGACCCTGGCTATGAATTTCTGGGCTACAGTGGAGCACTCCCTGCAATATAAGTATAAGGGCAACATTCCGGAACATGTGACGGATACACTTTTGCAGGCATCGGATGCTATTGTAATATTGGATCGTGAGATGTCATCTGTCCGGGATGAGATCATGGATGCACAGAATTCATTCCGGAAAAAGGCAAATATGGTGTCCGATATCCTTCATACGATGCAGAATCTCTATAAGGTAGCAAATAAGCATGAAGTCATCAAGATTCAGGATGAATTCTACAAAATTTACGAGACAGGAGACATGGAACGTCTGGAGCACTTTAACAAGCAGCTGGATATCATTGCGGAAGGTTATCGTGCGCAGAGCATTTCATAGGAAGATGGATGAAATTACCAGTTGAATTTGAGAAAAAGATGAAGAATCTCTTAGGAGAAGATTTTGCTGCCTATGAGCAGCATCTGGATGATCCGGCGTATTACGGAATACGGGTGAATACCTTAAAAATATCGGTGGAAGAGTTTTTGGATATCTGCCCGTTTTCTGTAACACCGGTTCCATGGACGGAGAATGGATTTTATGTCCGAAGGGAAGAAAAACCATCCAAACATCCATATTATCACGCAGGACTTTATTATATCCAGGAGCCGAGCGCCATGGCTCCGGCGGCTTATCTGCCGGTTGTGCCAGGGGATCGGGTCCTGGATTTGTGCGCTGCTCCGGGAGGCAAATCAACAGAATTGGGAGCAAAGCTGAAAGGAGAAGGAATTCTTGTATCTAATGATGTAAGTATCTCAAGGACTAAGGCGCTGATTCGCAATCTGGAGATGTTTGGAATTCGAAATAGCGTGATATTGTGTACAGAGGCGAAACATATGGTATCGTCCCTGACCGGGTTTTTTGATAAGATTCTTGTGGATGCCCCTTGTTCAGGAGAGGGGATGTTCCGAAAAGGAAATAACGAGATAAAGAATTGGGAGCAGAAGGGAAGCGAACCTTATGCCAAACTTCAGAGAGAGATCGTGGATGATGCGGTGAAACTTTTAAAACCGGGGGGAATGATGCTATATTCTACATGTACATTTTCACCAGAGGAAAATGAGCAGGTGATTGAACATTTGCTGACAGAAAATGAAGATTTGTCTTTGGTTTCCATGAAGATGTGTGATGGATTTGACTGCGGGCATCCTGAATGGACATTAACCGGAAGGGAAGATATAAAAAAATGTATCCGACTATGGCCGCATCGAATTAAAGGAGAAGGACATTTTCTGGCACTGCTTCAAAAAGCGCCGGGAGAAGAGATTTGTTTTTCCGGGGAAAAATACCCTAAAGTTAAACTCACCCAGGAGACAGAAGAATTTTTTAAAAACTGTCATATGGAAATTAACTGGGATCGGGTGCAGGAATTCCAGGGAAAACTTTTTTATTTGAAAGAAGAATTTCCAAAACTCAGTGGAGTCAGAATCCTGAGAAAAGGTTTATTCTTGGGAGAAATGAAAAAAGGCCGTTTTGAACCGAGTCAGCCACTGGCAGCGGCTCTTTGTCCGGAAGAGTATGATAAATACATTTCTTTTGATTTAGAAGACGAAAGAACCATCCGCTATTTAAAATGTGAGACGCTGAATGTGGATGCGAAGACAGAAGGAATCCATCTAATTGGAACGGAACGTTTTCCTCTGGGATGGGGGAAATTAAAAAAAGGCAGAATCAAGAATAAATATGCGTCCAGCTGGAGATGGATGTAATGGGAATGATAAGATTAGATAAATTTTTATGCCAGTGTGTGGGAATTTCCAGGAAAGAGGCAAAAGAAAAAATAAAAAGCGGACAAATTGAGATCAATGGCGAAACGATAAAAAGAGCAGATTATAAAGTTTCTCCGCAGCGGGATCGAGTGGTATGCCAGGGGGAGAATCTTTCCTATGAACCATTTCATTATTTGATGCTCCATAAGCCGCAGGGAGTCGTATCAGCCACAAAAGATTCCTCAGAAATTACCGTTATTGATCTGATTGATCAGCCTTATGGGAAAAACTTATTTCCCGTTGGCAGACTGGACAAAGACACAGAAGGATTGATCCTTCTGACAGATGACGGAGACCTTGCTCACAACTTGATGTCTCCTAGAAAACATGTGAAAAAAACGTATTATGCAGAAGTGTCAGGAGCAATGGGAGAGGCAGAAATTGCTGCATTTGCAGGAAATCTGGATATAGGGGGCGGAGAAAGCGCTAAACCTGCGGTTCTTGAAGTCCTGGATGTCTCCAAAGGTATCTCCAAAGTTCGAATAACAATTACGGAGGGAAAATTCCATCAGATCAAAAGGATGGTAAAGGCAGTTGGAAGTGAGGTACTATTCCTGAAACGGCTGTCTATAGGGTCATTGACACTTCCGGAGAATCTGCCGGTAGGAAGTTATCGAAAATTAACAGAAGAAGAATTACAGCGACTAAAGGAGCCGAGATGTTAAAAGATAAAAAAGCAGTCATATTTGATTTGGATGGAACTCTGGTGGATTCTATGTGGATCTGGAAAGAGATTGATATTCGTTTCCTTGGGAAATATGGACTTCAGGTACCCGAAGGACTCAACGATGCCCTGGAAGGATACAGCTTTCATGAAACTGCTCAATATTTCAAAGAACATTTTCCACTTCCACTGACGACAGACGAAATTATGAAAACCTGGAATCAGATGGCAGCGCAGATGTATGAGAATGAAATTTTTTTGAAAGAAGGAGCCAGGGAACTGATCAGAGAGTTAAAAAAGCGAAATATGCCGCTGGGCATTGCTACCAGTAATTCAAGAGAACTGGCGAAAGTGTGTTTAAAATCCAATGGGATTTTAGATGCTTTTGACTATATTTGTACTTCGAATGAAGTACCGAAAGGAAAACCGGAACCGGATGTATATCTTCATGCAGCAGAGAAATTGTCAGTTGATCCGGAGAAAGTCCTGGTATTTGAAGATATTCCATATGGACTTATAGCCGGGAAACGAGCAAAGATGGCTACGTGTGCTGTCCGTGATCCTTATTCAGAACGGTCGATGGAGGAAAAACTCAGATTGGCAGATTATTACATTGACTCGTATTATGATGTATTAAACGGAACATATAAAAAATTACCATAAAAAGGAATGAGAATGAAAAAAATTGCGATTGTGACAGGAGCGTCATCCGGTATGGGCAGAGCGTTTGTTTTTCAGCTGGCAGAAAAATATCCGAAGTTAGAAGAAATATGGGTGGTTGCCAGGAGGGAAGAACAGTTAATGCATCTGCAAAAGGAGATAAGCAATGTAAGGATTCGAGCGTTTCCGATGGATTTAAAAAGGGACGACAGCTTTCGAAATCTCTCCAAGGTGCTTCAAAAGGAAAAACCATGGGTCGGAATTCTGATTAATGGAGCGGGCATCGGGATTTCCGGAAATTTTGCCGAGATGTCTGAGGAAGAAATTACCGGGATGATTGATGTAAACTGCCGGGCGCTGACTAGGATAACATTTTGTGTCCTTCCGTATATGAAAAAAGGAGGGAAAATTTATCAATTTGCTTCTGCGTCGGCTTTTGCACCGCAGCCGGGTTTTGCAGTTTATGCGGCATCCAAAGCATATGTCCTGCGTTTTTCTATAGCGCTGCGTCAGGAATTAAAAGAAAAAGGAATTCAGGTAATGGCAGTATGTCCGGGACCGGTAAAGACGGAATTCCTTGAAAAAGCCTATGAAAAACAGAAAATGTCAGGATATAAAAGGCTTATAATGGCGGATTGTAATCGTGTCGTTTCCTGTGCGATGAAAGATGGAAAGAAAGGAAAGGCTGTATCAGTCTGTGGAATGACAATGAAGCTGACAAGGTGGATTGGCCGGGTAATCCCGGAAGAATTGCTTGTCAGGTTTTTTAAAAGTTAGAAAAAAACAGTTATGAGAGAAATAGAGATTACGAAAAAAGACGAAGGCCAGCGTCTGGACAAGATGCTGCAGAAATATTTGAACAAGGCAGGGAAAAGTTTTCTTTATAAGATGCTGCGAAAAAAGAACATTAAACTGAATGGAAAGAAAGCAGCAGGGAGTGAGAAATTAAAAGCCGGCGATCGGATTGTTCTGTATCTTGCAGAAGAAACGATTGAAAAATTCCGGGAAGAAGTAAAGCTTCAGGAACAAAAGATTGCACTGGATGTGCTGTATGAAGATGAAAATGTTCTGCTGATCAACAAACCATATGGAATCTTGTCGCAAAAAGCAGCAAAGGATGATCTGTCGATTAATGAGCAGATTGCTCCGTATGCTCTTGGCAGAGGGCTGATATCAGCAGAAGACCTTGAACGGGTAAAACCGTCTGTCTGCAATCGGCTGGATCGAAATACTACAGGGATTCTGATCGCTGGAATTTCCGTGGAAGGGCTTCAGACAATGGCAGAACTGTTGAAGAAGAGAGAGATTGAAAAATATTATTTCTGCATGGTAAAAGGAGAAATAAAGAAAAAAGAGAAGGTGTCCGGATATTTGATAAAGGATGAGAAACACAATAAGGTGACAGTCAGCAGGCATAAAATGGGTCAAAGTTCTTATATTGAGACATGGTATGAGCCTCTTTGCTGCAAAAATGGCTTTACATTTCTTAAAGTAAAGCTGGTGACTGGAAAAACTCATCAGATTCGAGCTCATCTGGCTGGTCAGGGTCACCCTTTAGCAGGGGATTTTAAGTATGGAGATGAAAAGACCAACAAGAGACTGAGATCAGAATTTGGTGTCAGGGGTCAGCTGCTTCACTGCGGAGAGGTTCGATTTCCAAAGAAGATGGAACGTTGCATCAATCTGCAGGGGAGGAAAATCCAGGCTCCGCTGCCGGAGAAATTTGAACATGTAAGATTGAAATTAATGGGAGATGCGGCATGGGAAGCTGGAATGTAAAGGGTCTTAGAGGATCTGTTCTGGAAGAGCTAGTGAATTATACCAATGAAAAGTACCGTCGTCAGAATTTAGCTTTAGTGCAAAAAATTCCCACATCGATCAAACCGGTGCGGTTTGACAAAGAGAAACGGCATATTACCCTGGCATATTTTGACCAGAAAAGCACGGTAGACTATATTGGTGTTGTACAGGGGATTCCGGTATGTTTTGATGCAAAAGAATGTGCCGCCGATGTTTTCCCACTTCAGAATATTCATGAACATCAGATTACGTTTATGAAACAGTTTGAGGAACAGGGAGGCGTCAGTTTTCTCCTTTTATATTTCACAAACCGGCAGGCGTGTTATTTTATGACATTTGAAGAGACGATGAAATTCTGGAACCGGGGTCAGAAAGGCGGACCAAAGCATTTCAAATATGAAGAACTGGATATCGGATATTTTGTTCCAATGAAAAAAGGAGGCATTCTTCATTATCTGGAGTGTCTTCAGAAGTATCTGATGCAAAAACAGAAAGAACATTGACGAACAGATTTTATTTGCTTATAATAAAAAGCATTGAAAAAAAGAAAAAGGATGGTTTTCATGATAAAAAGTATGACTGGCTTTGGACACGGAGAAGCGTCTAATGCCGCAAACCAGAAAGTTACGGTGGAAATGAAAGCTGTAAATCACAGGTACTGTGATATTTCATTGAAGCTTCCGAAGAAATTTACGATATTTGAGGCGGCAATTCGAAAGATTATAAAAGAGTACGCAAGCCGCGGAAAGATTGATGTGTATGTATCTTTTGAGGATTTGTCTCAGACAGGGATTGGTCTTCGCTATAATCAGGAGATTGCGAAAGAATACATGGATATTTTTCATAAGATGCAGGAAGAATTTCAAATTGAGATGGACATTACTGCATCTCAAATGGCAAGATTTCCTGAAGTGATTTCAGTGGAAGAAAAACCGCAGGATGAAGAAGTGTGGTGGGAGTTGATTGAGAAGGCACTGAGGGAAGCGGCTGAAAAATTTGCAGCATCCAGGTCTGTAGAAGGAGAGAATTTAAAAGAGGATCTTCTTTTAAAATTAGCACAGATGGAAAAAGATGTGGACTTTATCGAACAGCGCTCTCCGGATATCGTTAAGGAATATCGGATAAAATTGGAAGAACGAGTCAAAGAATTTCTGGAGGATGCTTCCATTGAAGAAAATAGAATCGCTGCGGAAGTTGCCATGTATGCCGACAAAATGTCTGTGGATGAAGAGATAGTCCGGCTTCAAAGCCATATCCGCTCGATGAAAGATGTGCTGGGAGAAGAAGGAAGTATTGGGCGCAAGCTTGATTTTATGGCACAGGAGATGAACCGGGAAGCAAATACGATTCTTTCAAAATCCAGTGACGTATCTTTGGCAGAACATGCAATTGAATTAAAGACAAATGTTGAAAAGGTAAGGGAACAGATTCAAAACATAGAGTAGAATAGAAGGGAAGGAACATGAAGAAAAAAGGTTCATTGCTGGTGATTTCCGGATTTTCCGGCGTAGGAAAAGGGACAGCGGCCAAGCGGCTCGTAGAAAAATACGGATACAGCCTGTCAGTTTCAGCGACCACCAGAAAGCCGAGAGCAGGAGAAGAAGACGGCCGGGAATATTTTTTCAAGACAGAAGCTGAGTTTAAGAATCTTATTGATTATAACGGATTTATAGAGTATGCTAGATATGTAGATAATTACTATGGAACACCACGCAGATTCGTGGAAGAAGAACTGGCAGCAGGCCACAATGTGATTCTTGAAATTGAGGTTCAGGGTGCTTTTAATATTAAGAAACAGTATGAAGATGCCCTGTTGATCTTTATTACTGCACCAAGCGCCCAGGCGATCAGGGAGCGTCTGATCGGACGGGGAACTGAATCTGAAGAAGTGATACATAAACGTCTGGAGCGGGCAAAAGAAGAATCTTTAGATATGACCAAATATGATTATATTGTCATCAATGATGACTTGGAAGAATGTGTTGACCGGATTCATGCCATTGTTCAGGCGAAGGAGTGTCTGCTTGCCAATAATTTGGAATTTATTGAAGAAACGAAAAAAGGATTAGATGAATTATAGGAGGAATGAGAATGATACATCCATCATATACAGAATTAATGAAGGTAATCAATGGAGACAGTGAGGATGAGAAGGTAATTTCCAGCCGATATTCCGTAGTTCTTGCAAGTGCCAAGAGAGCAAGACAGATCATAGCAGGGGATATTCCTCTTGTTGCTGAATCTGATTCCGGGAAACCATTGTCTACGGCGGTAGAAGAACTTTGGCAGGAAAAAGTTAAGATTCTGGGAGATGAAGAAACAGAAGAATAGGAAGTACAGATAAGGGTGATTAGGAATTCCTAAGCGCCCTTCTTTCTTCCGCGGCATAAAGCATAAGGGTAGCAATCATTATAAGAATGAAGGATAGGAGAGATGTATGGATATTTTATTGCTGATTAAGACGATCCTGCTTGGGATTGTGGAAGGAATTACGGAGTGGCTGCCTATCAGCAGTACTGGGCATTTGATTTTAGCAGATGAGTTTATCAAGCTGAATATGTCAGATGCGTTTATGGAGATGTTTAACGTGGTAATACAGCTTGGCGCGATCATGGCGGTTGTTGTGCTGTATTTTCATAAGCTGAATCCTTTTTCGCCGAAAAAGAACCGGAGGGAAAAAGGTGATACCATTGTACTGTGGACGAAGGTGATCTTGGCAGTTCTGCCGGCTGCTGTTATCGGAATCCCTTTGGATGACTGGCTGGATGAGAATTTTTATAATCCGCCGGTTGTAGCGGCAATGCTGATTGTCTATGGAATTTTATTTATTGTAGTAGAAAACAGAAATCGGCGAAACAGAAGACGTCCGATGGATGATCTGGATCGGCTGAGCTATCCAATGGCGCTGGCAATTGGTGCGTTTCAGGTGCTTTCCCTGATTCCGGGAACCTCACGGTCTGGAGCCACAATTCTGGGTGGAATTTTAATTGGATGTTCCAGGACAGTTGCAGCTGAATTTTCTTTTTTCCTGGGAATTCCGGTTATGTTTGGCGCAAGTTTGCTGAAAATTGTAAAGTTTGGATTTCACTTTACCAGTTTGGAAGTTATCGTGCTGCTGACAGGAATGATTGTTTCTTTTGTTGTTTCTATTGTTGCGATTAAATTCCTGCTGGAATATATTAAGAGAAATGATTTCAAAGCATTTGGTGTTTACCGAATCGTTTTAGGTATTTTGGTAATTGCTTATTTTGCGTTTTTAGGATAAGCGAAGGAGCAGTGTATGGATAAAAAAGATTTTTTAAAAGCGCTGGAGGAGATGCTCTCCATTGCCAAAACAAACGGCAATCAGATTACAAAAGAAGAGCTTCTGGATTATTTCAGCGATATCCCCATGAATGAAGAAGCAAAGAAGCTGCTGTTTGATACATATGAAGAGGCGGGAATCCGAATCATTGGATATGAAAGGGATAAGACTGAAGAGAAGAAAAAAGAAGAGAGAGAGGCAGAAGAGCAGAAAGAATCAGAAGTGCTTGTTTTTTATGAGAAAGAGGTGGAAGGACTGGATCTTCCGGATGAAGATACCCAGAAACAGCTGCTGAAAGAATGGCTGGACGGAAAAGGCAGTCAAAATCATATCATAGAATGTCTTCTGCCTGCTGTGATGGAAATTGCCCGGAAGCACAAAGGAGAAGGTGTTTTATATGCGGATCTGATTCAGGAAGGGAATATCGGACTCTTGGAAGCTATCAGTACGTATGAAGGAAAAGATGAAGAAGAATTTTTGAGATATGCCGCGCGGGCAGTGGAAGAAGCAATGCTGGATTCAATTGCGGCGCAGAAAGGGTCTGACAGTATTGGAGAGCAGATGGCTATGAAAGCCAATCGTCTGGATGAAGCGTCTTCACATCTTGCCAAGGAACTGGGGAGAGAGCCGAAAGCAGAAGAACTGGCTCAATATTTGTCGATGACGGTAGAAGAAGTAAAAGATATTATGAAGATATCGCTGGATGCGATTTCTGTGATGGAAACTGACATTACATTGAAAGAGTCTTAAAAGTATATTGGCATTACGAATGCAGGAGGGCTGCGTATGAATATCAGAGAAAAGCAGGAACAATCTGAAAAAGAACTATTAAGTCCTTATGCGGCGTTAAGCATCAATACAAAAGGAAGAGAAAAGCCTGAGGTGGAGTGTGAGATCCGAACCTGTTTTCAGAGGGATCGGGATCGAATTCTTCATTCTAAGGCTTTTCGCCGTCTAAAGGACAAAACACAGGTTTTTTTGTCTCCAAAAGGAGATCATTATCGGACACGTCTGGTGCATACACTGGAAGTGTCGCAAAATGCGAGGACGATTGCCAGAGCCTTGAATTTAAATGAACTGCTGACGGAAGCGATCGCTCTTGGACATGATCTTGGGCATACACCATTCGGCCATGCGGGGGAAAAGGTTTTAAATGATATGAATCCCCATGGATTTTATCATAGTGAACAAAGTGTCAGAGTTGTGCAGTGTCTGGAAAAGAGTGGGAGAGGGCTGAACCTTACCTGGGAAGTAAGAGATGGTATGAGAAATCATTCGATCAAAAGCTGCCCGGCTACATTGGAAGGGAAAATTGTCCGTCTGGCGGATAAGATTGCATACATAAATCATGATATTGATGATTCAATCCGGGGAAATGTCATAACAGAAAATGATTTGCCGAAAGAATGTACAGATATTTTGGGACATACGTTTCGGGAACGAGTTAATACCATGATATTGGATATTGTAAACTGCAGTGAGGGGAAGAATGATATCTGTATGTCGGATGAGATTTACAAGGCAATGTTTGGATTGAGGGATTTCATGTTTGAGCACGTTTATATGGATCCTGAGACGAAGAAAGAGGAAGGGAAAGTAGAACATATTATAGAACCTATGTATGAGTATTATATGAAGCACCTTGAACTTTTGCCCAAATACAGTCAGGAAAGAATTCTGAATGGAACAGAGGCAGAAGAACAGGCAGTCTGTGATTATATTGCAGGGATGACAGATCATTATGCAATTGAAACATATAAGGAGATTTTTATACCGAAATTCTGGATCATACGATAAATTTTCAAAAATAAAAAAAGGAATACAGCAGAAAATGTAGAATAATATATATAGAGAGCAAAATAAAGGAGGGACAAATGTGTGATCTATGGGGAAGACATAATAGAAGAAGTGCGCAGCCGCAATGACATTGTAGATGTGATTTCCACATACGTGCCATTAAAGAAAAAGGGCAGTTCCTATTTTGGACTTTGTCCTTTTCACAATGAAAAATCCCCTTCTTTTTCTGTCAGCAGAGACAAGCAGATGTACTATTGTTTCGGCTGCGGAGCCGGAGGCAACGTATATACTTTTCTGATGGAATATGAGAATTTTTCGTTTCCTGAAGCAGTGAGATTTCTTGCTGAGAGAGCCGGTATGGAGCTTCCGGAAGAAGAAATGAATGAAGAAGCCAGACGGCAGATGGATGAGAAAGCCAGATTAAGGGAGATGAACAAGCTGGCAGCTAATTATTTTTACTACTTGCTTCACAGCAAACGGGGAAAAAGGGGGTTTGAATATTTTAAGAAAAGAGGGATAACAGAAGAGACTATCCGACATTTTGGACTGGGATTTGCGGATATTTACAGCGATGATTTGTACCGTTTTCTGAAAAGTAAGGGGTACAAAGATGAGGAATTGAAAGATTCTGCTCTGGTTTCAATTGATGAAAAACGGGGAGGAAGTGATAAATTCTGGAACAGGGTCATGTTTCCAATCATGGATGTCAATAACAGGGTCATTGGATTCGGCGGAAGAGTTATGGGAGATGGCACCCCAAAATATCTAAATTCCAGGGAAACAAAGTTATTTGATAAGAGCCGGAATCTGTATGGTCTTAATTTCGCAAGAAAATCAAGGAAAAATGAAATCATATTATGTGAAGGATACATGGATGTGATTTCCATGCATCAGGCTGGATTTACGAATGCAGTCGCTGCCCTGGGAACTGCTTTTACAAACGGGCATGGAATGCTGCTCAGAAGATACACAGAAAATGTGATTTTATCCTTTGACAGTGATGAGGCCGGACAGAGGGCGGTTTTGCGGGCAATTCCGATTCTGAAAGAAGCGGGTCTGAATGTAAGGGTTTTGGATCTCACACCGTACAAAGATCCAGATGAATTCATCAAAGAACAGGGAAAGAATCGTTTGGAAGATCGGATTCGGAAGGCAGTCAGCAGTTTTATGTTCCAAATTAAGGTACTGGCAGAACGCTATGATCAGGAAGATCCAGAAGAGAAGACAAAGTTTCAGCATGAAGCAGCGAAGCTGCTGGCAGAGATCAGTGAACCGCTGGAGAGAAAAAATTATATTGAGGCGGTTTCCAGAGAATACTATATCAGCCAGAAGGATCTGACGGATCTGGTGGAGTATTATGGAACCAGAGGCTATGTTGCTTCCCGGGAGAATACGAAAACGACAGAGAGGGAGCAAAAAAGAATTTCTGGATCTGAGGAAAAAGAAGAAAAAAAGAGACAGCCGCAGAAACTTTTGCTTACATGGCTGGTCAATGAGCCGGTACTGTTTGACCGCTTGGAGGGAATCATCGGACCTGATGATTTTTATGAACCGATTTATCATGGGGCCGCGTTGATGCTGTTTGAGCAGTATGAAAAAGAGAAAAAAGTAATACCGGCCAAGATTCTAAATCAGTATACTGATTCCGAGGATCAGAAGAAGATTGCAGAATTGTTTAATACAACGCTTAAGATGGAACCTTCGCCGGAAGATAATGATAAAGCGCTGACGGATATTGTCCGTCGTGTCAAAGAAGACAGCATTGAACAACAGATGAATGGGACGAACGATATTTTGAAATGGCAGGAACTGATCAGGGAGAAGGGGAGCCTGTCCGGACTGCATATTTCAATATAGGTTGGTTACAATAGGAAAGAGAAGAAAGGACGAATTATGGAAGGTACAATGGAACAGTTCAGTGAGAAACTTGCTGGATTAGTAGAACTTGGAAAAAAGAATAAAAATTTTCTGGAGTATGCACAGATCGAATCGTACTTCAAAGATATGAAACTTACTTCAGATATGATGGAGGCAATCTATGATTATCTTGAGCAAAACGGCATTGATGTGCTGACACTGGCAGCAGTGGAAGACAACGATGATGATCTGGACGAGCCGATTGAGGATGATACAGAGATTGCGGTTCCTGATGGGGTCAGCATTGAAGATCCTGTGCGTATGTACTTAAAAGAAATTGGAAAAGTTCCGCTCTTGAGTGCGGATGAGGAAATTGAGCTTGCCAAAAGGATGGAGGAGGGAGATGAAACAGCAAAGAAAAAGCTGGCAGAAGCAAATCTCCGTTTAGTGGTCAGTATTGCCAAAAGATATGTGGGCCGCGGCATGCTTTTCCTTGACTTGATTCAGGAAGGAAATCTGGGTCTTATTAAAGCGGTTGAAAAATTCGACTACCGCAAAGGATATAAATTTAGTACGTATGCTACCTGGTGGATTCGTCAGGCAATTACACGAGCCATTGCGGATCAAGCCAGAACCATCCGTATTCCGGTGCATATGGTAGAGACGATCAATAAGCTGATCAGAGTGTCAAGACAGCTGCTGCAGGAATTAGGAAGAGAGCCGTCTCCAGAAGAAATTGCGGAAGAAATGGACATCCCGGTGGAAAGAGTTCGGGAAATCCTGAAGATTTCTCAGGAACCAGTATCCCTTGAAACACCAATCGGAGAAGAAGAGGACAGCCATCTTGGAGACTTCATCCAGGATGAAAATGTGCCTGTTCCTGCCGACGCAGCGGCATTTACCCTTTTGAAGGAACAGCTGGATGAAGTGCTTGGAACACTGACTGAAAGAGAACAGAAAGTTTTAAGACTTCGCTTCGGGCTGGATGACAGCCGTGCAAGGACACTGGAAGAAGTCGGAAAAGAATTTAATGTAACGAGAGAACGTATTCGACAGATCGAAGCAAAGGCTCTGAGGAAGTTAAGACATCCGAGCCGCAGCAGAAAACTGAAGGATTATCTGGATTAAGGTGCAGACGATGGAATTATCAAAGCGTTTAAATATGATCGCTTCTTTTGTCACAGATGGCTGTTGTGCTGCCGACATTGGGACGGACCATGGGTACATACCAATTTATTTAGTCCAGCAGGGGATAAGTCCCCGTGCCTTTGCCATGGATATTAACAAAGGACCTTTGGAACGCGCAAAACAGCATATTACAGAGATGGGTGTAAAGGACTGTATTACCTGTATCCTCTCTGATGGTCTGAATCAACTTCCTGAAAAGGAAGTTGATTCAGTTATTATTGCGGGAATGGGAGGAGATCTGATTGTCAGGATCCTGGAACAAGATCAGGACAAACTAACGGAAATCAAAGAGCTGATTGTTTCTCCGCAGTCTCATCCGGAGAGAGTGCGCCACTGGCTTCACGATCATAATTTTCGAATTTTGGAAGAAGATATGATCCGGGAAGACGGCAAATATTATATTGCCATAAGATCTGTACATGGCCGGGAGTGTTATAAAAAAGAGTGCTTTTATTGTTTTGGAGAAAGGCTGATTCTGGAACGCAGTCCCGTTCTGCTGGAATATCTAGACGAAGAGTACCGGAAATATGAAAAAATCAGAGGAACTCTTTTGGATAGAACAAAAGAGCATATTCAGAAAAGAAGAAAAGAAGTTGAACAAAGACTGGGTGACATAAAGGAGGCGCTGGGTTATTATGAAGTGTGATGACGTAATAAAACTGCTGGAACAGGAAGTTCCTCTGGAAGCAGCAGAATCCTGGGATAATCCTGGGTTTTTGGTGGGAGACCGTCAAAAAGAAGTAAGAAAGATACTTGTTGTGCTGGATATCACCAATGATGTTGTAGAAGAAGCTGTAAAAACAGGTGTAGATTTTATTCTTGCACATCATCCAATCATCTTTTCTAAGATAAAACGATGTACAAGTGATGACTTTCTGCAAAGAAAACTTCTTCGATTGATAGAAAACAAGATTTCCTGTTATGGAATGCATACCAATTATGATGTCTGCCGAATGTGTGATGCGGTAGCGCAAAAACTAGGCTTTTATCCGGATGGAGTACTGGAAGAGGCACAGGATCCACAGTTTCAGGAAGAAGGCAAGGGAATTGGGATGATTGGCGCATTCGCCGGCGAAAAGCAATTAAAGGATTTTGCAGAAGAAATCAAGAGAGCGTTTGGAATACCAGCGGTTTCTGTCTTTGGAGACCCCAAAACACTGATTCATAAGGCGGCCATTGTTCCTGGTTCTGGAAGAAGTATGGCTGGTATTGCAGCAGCCAGAGGAGCAGATGTCCTGGTGACAGGAGATATCGGTCATCATGAAGGATTGGATGCTGCAGACATGGGACTTTGTATTATAGACGCAGGGCATTATGGATTGGAACAGGTATTTATTGACGATATGAAGCAGCTTTTGCAGCAAAAACTTCCGGAGTGTGAGATTTTTTCTTATAAAGCAGGAAGTCCGTTTCAGATAATATAAAAAGGAGGCGCGTATGGTACGGGCAGTTGTTCATCAGAAAACATATATGCTTGAGGAAGGAACGACACTTGGAGAGCTGGCAAAAAAGATACAAAAGCCAGGAGAACCTGTTATTCTTCTTGCCTATGCGAATGGCAAATTGAAGGAACTTTTTAAGCCAGTCCGAGAAGACAGTTATATTAGATTTGTAACGTTAGAAGAGCAGGCAGGGTATATGACTTATAAGAGGACTGCAATGTTTATGTTTTTGAAGGCATGCGAAGATGTACTGGGAGCAGGGGCTGTAGATGATATTGCGATTAACTATTCCATTGGGAACAGTACATTTTGTGAGTTTCTCGTGAAAGACATCCAAGTTAATACGCAGCTGGCTCTTAAAATACAGGAACAGATGGAATGGCTGAGGAACCAGGATTTGCCCATTACAAAATATTCTGTTGATACGGCAAAAGCCCGAAAATACTTTGAGAGTGTTGGCCTGAGAGAAAAACAGAGACTGTTCCGGTTTCGAAGAGGTTCAAAGACAAATATGTATTGTCTGGACGGATACGAAAATTATTTCTATGGTTATATGGCGCCTTCCACCGGGTATATTGAGAATTTTCTTGTATCTCCTTATCAGGATGGGCTTGTTTTGCAGACTCCTAAAAGGCACCAGACAGAAAAAATTGCTAAATTTTATCCGCAGCCCAAGCTGTTTCGTGTCATGCAAAGATCCAGAGAATGGAGTAAGACTTTGGGTGTTGATACAGTGGGAGCTTTGAATGAGGTGATTACAGAGGGTAATATCAGTCATTTGATTCTTCTTCAGGAAGGACTGCAGGAAAAACTGCTGTCAGATATCGCAGATGAGATTGTGAGGGAAGATAAAAAAATTGTACTGATTGCGGGACCTTCTTCCTCTGGAAAAACAACATTTTCACATAGACTATCAATTCAGCTTGAGATTGCGGGGAAAAAGCCTCATCCTATTTCTCTGGATGATTATTTCTTTGACAGAGAGATGTCGCCAAAGGATGAGATGGGGAATTATAATTTTGAGACCATCGCTTCTTTGGATACGAAATTGTTTTCTCATCATATGAACCAGCTGCTTCATGGAGAGAAAATTTCTATGCCGAGTTATAATTTTGTGACGGGCAAAAGAGAATACCGGGGACATGAACTTGAGCTTGCTCAGCATGATGTACTTGTAATTGAGGGAATTCATGGATTGAATACCATGCTCTCAAAAAATCTGCCGGATGAAAGTAAATATAAAATATATGTCAGTGCATTAAGCCAGATCAATCTGGATGAGCATAATCGGATTCCAAGTTCTGACGGCAGGCTGCTGCGCAGGATTGTCCGGGATGCCATGGCAAGAGGCAATGATGCAAGGCAGACCATTGCCCGATGGGACTCTGTAAGACAGGGGGAAGAGGAAAATATTTTTCCTTATCAGGAAGAGGCAGATATTATGTTTAATTCCGCTCAAATTTATGAACTTGCGGTTTTAAAACAATATGCGGAGCCGCTGCTGTTTGCAGTGCCGGAGGATTGTCCGGAATATCAGGAAGCCAAGAGGCTGTTAAAATTTCTGGATTATTTTTTGAATATTAAAAGTGAGGATATACCAAAAACTTCTCTTCTAAGAGAGTTTATCGGAGGAAGCTGCTTTGAAACTTAAAAGAGGGAATCATCCCTCTTTTTTTTGTACATAAAAACTATGAAACTGCTAATATAGGCGAAAAAAGTTGTATAAAAACACGAAAATAAAACTACCTATTACACGAGAAAGAAAAATTTGTTAGAATAGGCATCAGGCTGTAACAAGAAAGGAGAGAAAGTATGCCTCAGAATAAAAGAGAAAGTTTAATTTATACGATTTTAATGTGTTTTTGCATGGTGTTCTGGATGAGCATGTATAATGTATTTTTGCATACAGGACAGTTTTCTATAGCAACACTGCAGGAAGGATGGATGGGATTTCCATTTGCCTATATTTTTGCGATGATCTGCGACTGGTTTATTGTTTCTGGTCCGGCAAAAAAATTTGCGTTTCGTTTTCTTGTAACTCCGGAAAGTACTACTATCAAGAAGGTACTCGGCGTCTCATGCAGCATGGTAGTGCCTATGGTGATTTTGATGTCCCTGTACGGCGGATTGGAAATGTGCGTTCATACAGGAGCATGGAGCCAGCTTGGAATCATCTGGATTACGAATATTCCGAAGAATTTTATTATGGCTTTACCGTTTCAGCTGCTGATTGCAGGACCGTTGGTTAGGACATTATTCCGGAGAGCATTCCCAGAAGGAAAGGTACTTGCTTAATAATTTTGAAAAATCAGAGAAAATTTATTGTTTCAGAAAATATTTTGTGATATGATATCACCTGTGCTTAGACAGACAAATGGCCGCGCCATTTCAGACGAAAGGGAAATGGTGAGGAAAGTCCGGGCTTCACAGGGCAGGATGCCGGATAACGTCCGGTAGGGGTGACCCTCAAGCCAGTGCAACAGAAATAAACCGCCGGTTTCGCCGGTAAGGGTGGAAAGGCAAGGTAAGAGCTTACCGCCTGTTTGGTAACAGACAGGGCACATGTAAACCTCATCCGAAGCAAGACCGAATAGAAAACGATAAATTGGCCCGATTTGTTTTCAGGTGGGTCGCATGAGCCTGCTGGCAACAGCAGGTCGAGATAGATGGCCATTCAACGACAGAACCCGGCTTATCGGCTGTCTGAGCATAAAAAAGGAAGGAATTGGTAAAAATCCAACAACCAATTCCTTCTTTTTTTTATGCCAATGAAAGAACATACAGTCTGCGTTTTTTTGAAAGTCCGAGAATGGCGTATTATCGTAAATAAGAAAAAAATGAATGAAAGAACTTTCAGAAATGATGTATTGTATTGAAAATAGTTTAAAAAGAAGCTATGATAAAAGCAATAAAGGAGGGACGAAATGAACCAAAAGATTGAACAGTTAAAAGGAAAATTAATCGTATCCTGTCAGGCACTGCCGGAAGAACCTCTGCATTCTTCTTTTATTATGGGAAGAATGGCGCTGGCTGCAAAAGAAGGCGGAGCCGTTGGGATTCGGGCCAACACCAAAGAGGACATCCATGAGATACAATCACAGGTAGACCTGCCAATCATTGGAATTGTAAAGCAGAATTACGAAGGATGTGATGTTTATATTACTCCTACAATGAAAGAAGTTGATCAGCTGATGGAGGTAAAACCAGAGATCATTGCGATGGATGCTACGAAAGCAGAACGTCCGGAAGGGTTGACTTTAGATGAATTTTTCCATCAAGTCAAGGAAAAATATCCGGATCAGCTGTGGATGGCAGACTGTTCTACCGTAGAAGAAGCGATTCATGCAGATCAGCTGGGATTTGATTTTATTGGCACAACGTTAGTAGGGTATACAAAACAGAGCAAAGGGTTAAAGATTGAGGAAAATGACTTTGAAGTATTACGAAAGATTTTAGATCAGGTGAAACATCCGGTCATTGCAGAAGGAAATGTCAATACCCCAAAGAAGGCAAAAAGAGTATTGGAACTGGGAGCATACAGTGTTGTTGTAGGTTCTGCAATTACAAGACCACAGTTAATTACAAAATCATTTGCAGAAGCGATACAGTAGGATACTGGAGAAGCAGTATGGAATATTATGTAAAATCAGTGCTGCCAATTATTGAATCCAATTATAAGAATTTTACCCCATTGGAGAAAACAATTGCAGATTTTTTTATCAATAATAAGGAACAGGCTGATTTTTCGGCCAGGGCAGTCGCAAAGCGATTGTTTGTATCGGAAGCGTCTTTGTCACGATTCGCAAAAAAATGCGGATATAGAGGCTATCGGGAATTCATTTATCAATATGAAGAAACTTTCATGGAGAAAGACGCAGCAGTTGACAGCCATACGAGGATGGTGCTCAATGCTTATCAAGAACTGTTGAATAAAACATACAGTCTTCTGGATGAAGAACAGATTTTAAGAATTTGTGACCTTTTGGAACAGGCTGAGCGAGTTTTTGTATGTGGAAGAGGTAATTCTGGACTTGCTGCAAAAGAAATGATGCTGAGATTTGTAAGAATCGGAGTAGATATTGACGCTGTCCAGGATGCGGATCTTATGAGAATTCAGGCAGTTTTTCAGAAACCAGGTTTTCTGGTGATTGGAATCAGCATCGGAGGAGAGGCAAAAGATGTACTTTATATGCTTCGGGAATCTCATCAAAGAGGTGCAAAAACAATTTTAATTACAGGCAACAATCAAGAAGAATATCGGGAATTTTGTGATGAGCTGGTTTTGATTCCATCATTAAAGTATTTAAATTACGGAAATATGATTTCCCCTCAATTTCCGATTCTGGTCATGCTGGATTTGATTTATTCTTATTATTTGAAGAAGGATAAATTTAGGAAAGAAACGATGCACGATCATACAGTAAAAGCGTTAAAAGGAGAATAAGAATGAGAATTTATAGAACAAAAGATTATGATGAAATGAGCAGAACAGCAGCAAATATTATTTCTGCACAGATGATTTTAAAACCCGAATCTCTTTTAGGACTGGCAACTGGTTCTTCTCCAATCGGAGTTTACAATCAGCTTGTAGAATGGTATAAAAAAGGTGATCTGGATTTTTCAAAGGTAACAACGGTTAATCTGGATGAATATAAAGGACTGCCAAAGGAGAATGAACAGAGTTATTATTATTTTATGCATGAGTATTTATTCGACAAAGTAAATATTAATGTGGAAAATACATATCTTCCAGATGGTATGAACATGGATAGTGAGGCTGAAACTTCTCGTTATGAAGATTTGCTGGCTTCTCTTGGACAGGTGGACCTGCAGCTTCTTGGACTGGGTCATAATGGTCATATCGGATTCAATGAGCCTGGGGATGTATTTGAAAAAGCAACTCACTGCGTGGATTTGAAAGAAAGCACTATTGAAGCAAATAAGAGATTCTTTGCGTCAGCAGACGATGTTCCGAGACAGGCGTACAGCATGGGAATTGGAACAATTTTAAAATCAAAGAAACTCCTTGTTGTTGTCAGCGGAGAAGGAAAAGCAGAGGCCCTGAAAAATTCTATCTGTGGACCTGTAACGCCTCATGTTCCGGGATCTATTTTACAGTTCCATCCAGATGTAACGATCGTAGCAGACGAGGCGGCTTTATCTAAAGTGCCGGAGGAGTATTTGAAATAAGACAAAAGAAGGTTATGATATGATCATAAAAAATGTAAAAATCTATATGCCGGATCAAAAGTTTGTATCCGGGAATATTGTAACAGAAGGAGATAAAATTAAAAAAGTTCTGCCAGGGGAATCGAAAGAGGAATTTGGAGAGGAGATTGTAGACGGAAAAGGATGTTACTGCCTGCCGGGAATGATTGACCTTCATTTTCATGGCTGCAAAGGAATGGATGTCTGTGACGGCACAAAAGAAGCTTTGGACACTATTGCTTCCTATGAGGCATCCATTGGAGTAACGGCAATTGCGCCTGCGACAATGACACTTCCTGTGGAGGAATTAGAAGCAGTTCTTTCCAATGCTGCACAATACAAAAAAACTCAGGAAGAGGGAACTGCCGCAGCAGGAGCAGATCTTGTAGGCATCAATATGGAAGGCCCATTTATCAGCAAAGTAAAAAAAGGAGCTCAAGACGAGAGAAATATTATTCCATGCAGTATTGAAATCTATAAGAAGTTTCAAAAAGCTGCCAATGGACTGGTAAAATTTATTGGAATAGCTCCGGAAGAATTTGAGACAGATACATTTATTCGAGAAGTAAAAAATGAAGTTTCGGTATCTCTTGCTCATACAAATGCAGATTATGCCGCAGCAAAGAAAGCTTTTGACGCAGGAGCGAACCATGCAGTGCATCTTTATAATGCCATGCCGGCCTTTTCTCATCGTGAACCAGGAGTTGTGGGAGCAGTTGCTGACAGCCGCCATGTTATGGCTGAAATTATCTGCGATGGAGTGCATATCCATCCGGCGGTAGTAAGAGCTACTTTCCAGATGCTGGGAGAAGAGCGAATGATTCTCATTAGCGACAGCATGCGTGCGGCAGGAATGCCGGATGGAGAATATACTCTTGGCGGACTGGATGTAAAAGTTCGGGGGAATCGAGCAACTTTGGTATCGGATGGAGCTCTGGCGGGTTCTGTAACGCCTCTTCCGGATTGTGTTAGGACGGTTGTAAAAGAGATGAAGATTCCGCTGGAAACAGCCGTAGCATGCGCTACCATTAACCCTGCAAAGAGTCTTGGAATTGATGATGAGTATGGATCTATTGAGCAAGGGAAAAAAGCGAATCTTGTACTGTGGGATGAGGATTTGAATCTAAAAATGGTCATAAAAGACGGTAAAGAATTCAGAGAATAACGATTTTCTGGGTTATGCGGATTAAAAAATCCGGGCGCAGTCAGGTGTCCGGATTTTTTAATGCTGAGAAATAAGGCAGCATCCCAATAAATTGTCTTGAAAAAGTTAGAAAAATTTACAATTTCGTAAGAATATTTTTCTCAAAGTTGCATACACTATACCAAAGGAGCGTATGTGACATTGAAGAAGAAAATTGAAATTGCAGCCATTGTATGTTCCATAGGAATCTGCAGTTTTGGGCAGAAGGTATGTGCCAGCGAGTTTATGCAGCTGCCAAAAGAAAGCAGCATTAAAATGGAACATCTGGTTCAGACGAAACTTTTGAATGAACAAAGAGAATATCTTTTACAGGCACAGCTGGTAACGAAGATTAATCTGGAGAAAAAGATCCAAGAAAAGCCTGTATATATTCAGGGAACAACCCATGAGGTGACAGAAAGGGAACGATCCATATTGGAGAGAATTGTAGAAGCAGAGGCTACAGACAAAGATATGAAGAGTAAAATATTGGTGGCCAATGTAATTTTGAATCGTGTGCGTTCAGAAGACTTTCCAAATTCTATTGAAGAGGTGGTCTTCCAAAGAGAAAATGGAAATGTTCAGTTCTCGCCCACCGCAGATGGAAGATATGAATCTGTTCATGTAACGGAAAGTACAAAAGAAAGTGTAGACAGAGCCTTAAAAGGCGAGGATTATTCAGAAGGTGCCCTTTATTTTGTGGAGAAAACAATTGCCAGCCCAAAGAATGTATCTTGGTTTGAGCGGTCTTTGACTCGATTGTTCACGTATGAGGGCCATTCTTTCTACAAATAGAAAGTAAAAATTTTTCTTGACAATGGCAGACAAAAGTATTATGATTTTAAACAAATAGAAAAGAAACCGTTGAGAAAGAGTAGTAAGCAGGATTCGAATGATTCTCAGAGAGCTGCAGATGGTGAGATTGCAGTATGAATTCCCTGACGAATGGACTTTCGAGGGCGATTTTGAAATAATAGTAGGAGTCGCCGGGCACCCAACCCGTTATCACAGTGGGCATATATGATAGTATATGATAAGAGTGGACAGTTTATGTCAATTTGAGTGGTACCGCGGATATTTCGCCTCAAGCAGAGATGCTTGAGGCTTTTCTTTTTTTCTATTTGCAGGATAGAAAGACTGGGAAACACCAGACGGAACAAAATAGGAATCAAAAGGAGAGAAAATTATGAGATTAATGAAAAGAGTATTGGCAGCCGGACTGGCTGCAGTTATGGCAGCAGCGATAGCAGCAGGATGTGGAAAAAAGGGAGGAAGCGGTGATGAAACCTACAAAATAGGAATTCTTCAGTTTGCAGAGCATGGTTCTTTGGACAACTGCAGAAAGGGATTTCTGAAGGGATTAGAGAATGAAGGAATTAAAGAGGGAGATAATCTTGAAGTTACATATCAGAACTCTCAGGCAGACACGGCAACTGATAACCAGATTGCTTCCAATTTTGCGTCAAAGGATTTTGACCTGATCTGTGCGATTGCAACACCTAGTGCTCAGAGCGCCTATAATGCAGTAAAAGACAGTGGTACTCCGGTTATTTATACTGCGGTAACATCTCCTGAAGAGGCAGGATTTGTAGATGATGATGGAAACAATGTTGGAAATATTACGGGGACTTCCGATATGGTACTGGCAGATCAGCAGCTGGAACTGATTCGTAAAATGATGCCGGATGCAAAGAAAGTTGGTATTTTCTATAGTACAAATGAAGCAAATTCAAAAGCAGGAATTGAAGCTTATGAAAAAGCAGCAGATAAATATGGATTTGAAATTATTACACAGGGAATTACTTCTTCTGCAGATATGCCAATGGCAGCAGACAGTCTGATTAAGAAGGTAGACTGCATTACAAATCTTACAGATAATCTCGTTGTCAGCAATATGCAGACATATCTGGAAAAGGCAAATAAGGCAAAGATTCCAGTATTTGGTTCAGAAGTAGAACAAGTAAAATTAGGATGTGTCGCATGTGTTGGAATTGATTTTGTAGATTTAGGAGAACAGACTGGAGAGATGGCAGCAAAAGTTTTGAAAGGGGAATCCGAAGCAAAAGATATGAATTATGAATCTTTTAAAGAAGGGGATGTCATTGTCAATACAGCTGCAGCTAAAAAGATTGGAATGACGATTAGTCAGGACATTATGGATGAAGCAGAAAAAACATACGATGAAATCAGTACGGCAGAATAATTAGGAGATGTAAAATACTATGGAACAATTAATCATCAGCGTGTTTGAGCAGGGGTTTATCTATGCGATTATGGCCCTTGGCGTATATATTACTTATAAAATCCTGGATTTTCCGGATTTGTCGGTGGATAGTACGTTTCCTCTGGGAGCGGCGATCACGACGGTCATCCTGTCAAAAGGAATGAATCCGCTTTTGGCATTGGTGGCATCTGTTGCAGCCGGTGCCGCTGCCGGAACAGTGACAGGGTTGATTCATGTAAAATGTAAAGTCAGGGATCTGTTGTCAGGAATTATTGTGATGACGGGATTGTATACCCTTAACTTAAGGATCGTAGGAGGAACTGCTAATGTGCCTCTATTTAACTATGGATCTGTTTTTGATAATGATTTTGTCAATGCATTATTCCCGGATGCTTTGAGACCATATAAGACAGTGATCATCATCTTTTTGATCATGCTGATTGCGAAAATCCTCCTTGATTTATATTTAAAAACGAAATCCGGATATTTGCTCCGGGCGGTCGGTGATAATCCGACGATTGTCACATCTTTGGCAAAGGACAGCGGATTTGTGAAAATTGTTGGTCTTGCGATTTCCAATGGATTAGTTTCCCTTGCAGGAAGCGTGATGTGTCAGCAGCAGAGATTTTTTGAAATTTCTATGGGAACCGGAACCATCGTAATTGGTCTTGCAAGTGTTATCATTGGAACTAATGTATTTAAAGGGAATCTGATCAAAGCAACAACGGCAGTTGTTATCGGTTCTGTCATCTATAAGGCTTGTGTGGCTATTGCTATCGAATTGGGACTGCCTGCGACAGATTTGAAGATGATCACAGCAGTATTGTTCCTGATTATTTTACTGGTCAGCATGGACCGCAAGAAGAAGGTGAAGTCATGATAGAGTTACAGCATATCGACAAATATTATAATATAGGCACAGTCAATGAAGTTTGTTTGTTTAAAGACTTTAATTTGAAGATCAATGATGGAGATTTTATTTCTGTGATTGGCAGCAACGGTTCTGGGAAAACGTCTTTGCTGAACCTAATCTGCGGAAGCTTGGGAGCGGAAGCGGGAAATATTATCTTAAATGGAGAAGATATTACAAAGCAAAAAGAATATATTCGTCAGAGAAAAATTGGAAGGGTCTATCAGGATCCGGCGATGGGAACTTGCCCGTCAATGACAATTTTAGAAAATATGTCTTTGGCAGATAATAAAGGGAAATCTTTTGGCCTCGGATTTGGAACGAATCGGAAACGAGTCGATCATTATCGGGAGATGGTAAGCCAGTTAGGCCTGGGACTGGAAGATATGATGGAGAGCAAAGTTGGTTCTTTATCTGGCGGACAGCGTCAGGCAATCGCACTTTTGATGATTACCATGACGCCGATTGAATTTTTGATTCTGGATGAGCATACGGCGGCGCTGGATCCCAAAACGGCGGAACTGATTATGAAACTGACGGACAAGGTAGTTCGCGAGAAAAAACTGACCACCATTATGGTGACTCATAATCTTCGTTATGCAGTAGAATACGGCAATCGTCTGATCATGATGCATCAAGGACATGCGATCATCGATAAGGCCGGAGAAGAAAAAGATCATTTGGATGTAGATGACCTTTTGGATCGTTTCAATCAGATCAGTATTGAAACTGGAAATTAAGAGTCTTCCAAAACTTCTAAGAAAGCTAAGATTTTCTTCATATTATTTTATTTTTTGTTTAGAAAAGTTTATACGGAGAAAATTGAATGAAAAGAGAAAAAGGGTATAATAAAGACATAGTTTTTCATATATATTTTTTAATCCTCTCTTTTCATTATAAAAATCCCGCTGAAATCGCGACGGGAGAATGAAACCCCTATGGGAACGATAAACCCATAGGGGTTTTGTATTAACAAATAGTTGATTTATTATCTCTAATTTCTCAATGGATAATTATCTTTTCAAACATTCTGGTTTTTTGGGTTGATCATCCCTCCAACGAAGCTAATCCGGTTCCGTTGATTGCTATCTTCTTTACAATAATTGCAATTAAATTTAAAAATTTCATTTTAATATCCTCCTTCATGATCTGAATTGATTGTTGTATCGAAGGTTATTTATGAAAAAATTTTTTAACTTTAACTTTGGGGAACTTAAAATTTTTTTATTTTCTAGTTTACCAAGGATAAAAACAAGAAATATAGTATGTGTTCCCAGTGTAAAGGCCAATAAATCGAAATGATCTAAAATAAATAAGGAGAAAAAATCTATAATTAAAATAATATGGGTACATATTCTGTTTTTTTCAAATATATGTATCACTTAAAGGATTATTTTTGTTTATACATGGAGCCTTAAACCAGAGAGAGAATAACAAACTAAGAAAAATATTGAATATATATATAATGAGCGGAAGATAAAAAGTACTCACAAATAGTACAAACATAAAAGACAAATTGGTTAAAATAAAACAATTCCAATAAGTTTTAGAATGATATCCGCCAGCACAAAATCTCAAAGGCATAAAAAAAGAACAAAAAATTATACCAAATAAGAAATTAATCAATGAAGAAATTAGTATTATTGTAATAATAGAGAATAAAGTAGACAAAGTGAGCTGAAAACCATAAATATAGATATCAGCCGAATTGGAGTTGATGATTTTTTTATTTACAAAAGAATTTGTTACATATTCAGATATTTTTAAAAGCATATTTATTCCTTTCTGATTGAGTTTCGTATTTCAAAATTTTAGAAGTTTGTTGTGGGATTTTGTGTAAAAAGAAACCAAAGTTATAACTGGTTTTAAATTATATCATGTTTAAAAGGATTTTTTTTAAATGTCCTTGAAATGTTGAAAAATGTCCTTCAATTATTTATTCTAAATTTATAATAGCAACAACTTGAAAACTATTTTCCTTTTTTATGCATTGCAAGGAACCTTCGTATTTAGAAATTGTTTTTTTTACACTCTTTAGTCCCCAGCCATGAAAAAGATTATCTTTTTTTTGTGTTAAGAGTTGAGTGCCTTCTAGGTATGGTTCATTACCGTTTTCGATTTTTATTATCATCATGGCATTTACGATGCAAATAATAATATGAATCCATTTGTGCTTGTTTTTTTGAGTTCTTTGACAAGCTTCAATTCCATTGTCTATAAGATTACCTAAAATTGTACACATATCGTTTGGTTGTATATAGTTTTTATTTGGAATACTTATATTTGTAGTAAATTTAATATTATTTTTTTGTATTATTTGATATTTGCTACAAATTATTGTATTGATAGTTTCATTATCAGTCCAATTTCGATGTATCACTTCTCTTAATGGATTTCCAACTGCTTCTAAATAGGTGAGGGCATTTTTCAAATCATTGTTTAATAAATACTGATGTAAGAGGGTAATATGGTTATTGAAGTCATGATATATTTGAGCGTTTGTAGAATAAATTAAATTTAATTTATTATAATTTTGTTCTAGTATTAAATTTTTGTTTTGCATCAATTCAATTCTGCTTTTTTCTAATATGATTTTATCATACATGAAAATTAATAACCATCCGAGTGCAATTAAAAGACTGAAAGTAATCCAAATTTTAAAGTTATGGAAATTTAGTTTTTTCATGGAGCAATGAATTAAATATGTGATGCAAACTCCTGTTAACGCAGTAAGTAAGATATAATGTTTTATTATATTTTGATATTTAAATTTAATAAAATGTTTTACAAAAAAATAAAAAATAATTAGCAAAAATTTGCAGATAATCAATTGCCTTAATCTTAAAAAACCAAGTGTAGATACAACAATTTTTGAGTAATGTGGATTTTGTAGGAGTGTTCCGACAGTTGTAATAGCTAAAAAATCGATATAATTTAAAAATATAAAATAAATTGAAATAATTAAAAAAGTATGTAATAGGGTACTCACATAAAGAAAATGAGAAATTATAGAAATCATTATAATTCCAAAAATAATAGTAATAAAAGAAAATAATTTGAATGAATTCATAATGCTAACCAGTATAGCAAGAAAAAAAGAAAGGGTTCCTGCAATACAATTTGTTTTATTTTTGTTAAATTTATTTTTTAAAAATAATTCTGCGAATTTCATTCCGATATATCCTTCTAAAGTAGAAGCGAGTAATTCTATTATAAAAATAAAAGTATTCAAAGATGATCCCCCCAAAATGTATTTATTGATTTTTTTATAGCAGATATTCTAGATCTGCTTATAAAAAGGGACTCTCCATTTTTTAATCGTACTGTATTATTCCTTATTTGCATAATATGAAGAATATTTACAATACATCCTTTATCGATATATAAAAATTCATCTTTTTTTAACTTTTTATATATATTTATTAAGCTATTTCGTGCTTTTGATTTGCCATTAAAAGTTGTAAAAACTGTATTTTTTCCTTCTTTTTGTATATATAATACATCTTTGAGAAAAATTTTTTCATAATTTGTGTGTGTTTGAATTGTATAAATATCATCTTGTTCTATATTTATGAAATGAAAAGCATCATGTAGCGCTGTAAATAGCCGGGAATTTAAATCTTGTTTGGGTATATAACGAAAGATTGATAATGAAAAAGAATCTATGGCATATTCCAAATGAGATGTTATAAAAATAATTACAGCATGTGGAAGACTTTTCTTTATTAATGGAGTTAATTCCATACCATCTTTATTTGGCATTTCTATATCTAAAAGTAAAAGATCAAAATATATCCCTTCTTGTATATCAGCTAGTAAAAACTCACTATTAGAGTAAACATCAATAGTAGCCGGTTGTTTTTCTATTTTTATAAACTGTTCCAGTTTCATCTTAATTTCTGTTATAAAAGATGATTCATCATCACATATAGCTATTTTTATCATTATTAGGTATCTCCGTTGTGTTTGATTTAATTGTATAGATGTTAAAATTTTATCAATACTGTTATTTTAGCACATTACAGAATCAAAGTATAATATTTTCTTGTTAAGATAAATAAATGAGGTCAAAAAAGAACAGATCAAGGACAAAATAATTAAAAATCAACACATTACTGTATAATTTAAAAATAGAGTTCATAATAATGATATTATATTAGATATACGGAACAATATAGGAGGAAAAATAGAATTAGCAATTAAATTAACTGAATTTTTTATAAACAGTAAAAAAGTATTTTTTTTAAAAAGTAGAGATGATATTAAAAAATTTCAATTAAATCCTCAAAAAAGTGAAGTAAGTGATAAAAATATAGGAATACTGTTTAATGGTTTAACAAGTAGTTCTTTGGAATTCATATTTTTGAGACTGATAAAAGATGAAAAAAATATCATGTTTCTGGGGACATCAACATGTGGTATGAATGATGTTGCATCGGTATATAAATTGAATAATAATTATGCTATGACTCTCACTACTAAACAATATGTAGATGATATTGGGGAAAAAATAAAAATTAAACATATTGAACCTCATATCTATATTAAAGATAATGATATTAATAATATTGGAAATGATATTCAATTAATAAGAGCAATAGAATTTTTAAAAAATAAAAAGGAATGAAAGATATGAAAGAAATAATTTTTAAAACATTAAAATATTTTCTGTTTTTCTTTCTTGTGATAGAGGTCATACCATATATTTCAAGACAAGAAGGAAGTTTAAAAGAAGTAATGTTACAAACAATTTGTTTGCTTTTTATATCGGTCGCTATTGCTATTTACAATAACAAGAAAAAATAAGATATGTTGTTTTATTAGGAGTTGATAAATTGTGAAAAATGAAATTTTAGAAGTAACAGATTTATGCAAAAGGTATCCAGATTTTTTATTAGATCATATCAATTTTCAATTAGAGGAAAAGAAAATTATTGGACTAATCGGTGCAAATGGGGCAGGGAAAAGTACAATCTTAAAACTACTGCTTCGTATTATTGATCCAGACCAAGGGAAAATACTTTTTCAAGGGGAAGATATTCTAGTACATAAAAGAATGGATTATAAAAGAAAGATTGGGTATGTAGGAGAAAATATAGACTTTTTTTCAAAGTGTAGGTTGGAGAAAATAAAGAAATTTTATCAGACTTTTTATCCGTCGTGGAAAGAAACTGATTTCAACGATATGTTAAACAAAATGGGATTAAAATTAAATTACAAAATGAAAGATTTGTCAAAAGGTATGAAAATGAAATTTAATTTATGTCTTGCCTTGGCTCACCATCCTGCTTTGCTGCTGTTGGATGAGCCGACCGCCGGATTGGATCCCTTGGTTCGAAATGAAATCTTGAAAATCTTGAGAGAACAAGTGGAAGAATATAGGACAAGCGTGATATTTTCTTCTCACATTACAGAGGATATGGAAAAAATATCGGATGGAATTCTCTTTATTCATCAAGGAAAAATCATAGATTATTGTAATACAAAAGATCTTATATCAAAAAATGTACCAATTGATGTTTATTTAGAAAATTTAATAAACCAAATGAATTAGGGGTGAAAAAATATGAGACATTTATTATGGAAAAATTGGTTACTCCATAGAAAGAATATCATTTTAGGGATTGTATTTGCTGTATTCTTTTCAACAATTATAATAGATGGAGCAAAATATTATACGGTGTCATTGATGATGTGTCCAGCTCTTATTTTTAGCTGGACAGTAGGAAAGATATGTTATATGGAAGATTCCATTGCAACGAAACAATTTCTCCTGTCACTTCCAATTTCAAAATGGGAGATAATTTTTGAAAAAAATATCGTGTCATATTTTTGTATTATAGCAGGATTGTTGATTGCTAATATAGACAGTGTGGCAATAGCAGGATTTAAGAACGTGCCGATTAATGTAAGTTGGGAAATGAATATGATTATGGCATGTTTTTTGATATTTTATAATACAATCTATATTTTCCTGAATTATTGGTTCGATTATTCTAAAGTTCGTTTTGTTCCGTATATTATTCTTTTCTTCATGTTTGTATTTTTCAAATTTGGAAATGAGATGATAGAGATTGTATCATCAGAAAAATTTATTTTCTATATTTTATTGATTGGGATTTCAGTTCTTTTTAATTACTTCGCAATGAATTTAGCAGCCAAAAAGTCTTTTTGATAAATTTTCTTTATAAATTATTATGAAGACTCTATCATATTTCATTCTTAAGGTTGCATATTTTCAAAAAAATGAGTACAATAAGCATTTGGAACCCTAAAAATGTAAAAGGTGGAATTTTATTATGTTAGAAACATTTTCAAGAAATATTGTTGAGATGATACATGGAAACCTGTGGATTGGTCCGCTGTTTGCGCTAATTGCCGGGATTTTTACATCCCTGACACCATGTGCTTTGTCTAATATTCCTCTGGTAACAGGATATGTGACGGCAGATGGAGAAGAAATTCAGGACAACAGGAGAGCCCTGCTGCTGTCAATTACTTTTGCGGCAGGATCCGCAGTTACTTTTATCTGTCTTGGATTTATTGCTTCAGCTCTTGGTCATGTGATCGGTCATTCGGAGATTCTCCATATCATCTTGGGAATTTTAATGATTCTGATGGCACTGCAGATGTGGGGGATAATTCAGCTGATTCCTCATGTTCATGGCCTTGGCGGGAATGGCAGACAGGGATTTGTGGGAGCATTTTTTGTGGGAATGATTGGGGGTGTCTTTTCTTCACACTGTGCAGCGCCTGTCATCATTATGCTTCTTGCAATTGCCACACAGAGCGGAAATTATATACTTGGAGCGCTTTTGCTACTGTGTTATTCTGTAGGACATGGCATTATCATTGCAGCAGCAGGAACTTCGGTTGGATTTGCTAATCGCCTGGATGGAACGGCAGCGAATCTGACATCAAAGATATTTAAATCTGTCTTGGGAGCGTTGATGCTCTTGATTGGGTTATATATGCTGTTTGGAGATTGATGGAAAAGAGGCAAAATTACTTTGAGGTAAAAAAGAGACATTGCAGGATCTTTTAAGGATCAAGCAATGTCTCTTTTGTGTTAAATGGAATTACATTTTTCTTCTTTTCGGATGGATTCATACTCTTTTAATTTTGAAAGCGCATTTGGAGCCAGAGGAAAAAGTGCGATGAGGTTAAATATGGTCATGAGCCCTACACCGATATCTCCCAGATCCCAGACAAAAGTATAGGCAGCTAAACATCCAATAAAAAGCATGACAAGAGCCAGTGCTTTATAGAGAGTTTGAGACAGCCAGTTATCGCCGAAAAGATAGGCAATATTAGGTCTTGCGTAAAACAAGATGCCGATAAACGTAGAAAAACTAAACAGCCACAGGATAACAGCAATAAAAACTGGTCCGAAATTTCCTAGATGGTATTTCATGGATTCCTGCAGAAGATCCATTCCCTGCAGGCCGTCAATGAAGCCTGGAGGAGTCATCAGCATAATCATGGCAGAGCAGCTGCAGATCAGCAGAGTATCAATGAAGACGCCCAGAGACTGAAGCAGGCCTTCTTTGGCAGGATGACTGATATCGGCCGCCGCAGCAGCACAGGGAGCTGATCCGGACCCGGCTTCATTGGAAAACAGCCCACGCTTTGCACCGTTCATAATAACTGCACCGATTCCTCCGGCTACAGCCTGGCGAAATCCAAAAGCTTCCATAAAAATTCTTTGAAATACAGAGGGCAGAAGATGAATATTTCTTATAATAATAAATAAGGTAAGAAGAAAATAACATCCTGCCATAACGGGAACTATAATATCAAGAACTTTTACCGTTGCATTTTTTCTTAAGACGATAACAGCAGTGATCAAAACAAGTGTGACAGCTGTATAGAGAGGCGGAATATGGAATGCATTCTTTACGGCAGAGGAAATAGAATTTCCAATGACCTGACTAATCCCGCACCAGCAGATTAGACCAGAAAGTGCAAAAAGCACAGCCAGTACTGACCGTCTGTTTTTTGAAGAGTTTTTCTGGAATAAAGCATGGATATAATAGGCAGGTCCCCCGCGGTATCCGCCGTAAAGAGGATCTTTTTCTTTGTAAATCTGCGCCAGGGTTGCTTCGATAAACGCTGTAGAGGCGCCGAAGATGGCAATAAGCCACATCCAGAATACAGCTCCCGCTCCTCCGGCGGAAATCGCGGCTACAACACCAACTAGATTACCCATTCCAACCCTGCAGGCAGTTGATACGATCAGTGCCTGAATGCCGGAAATCGAGTCTTTGTGAGTTTTGTCGTTTTTTTCCAGAGCTACGCGAAGCATTTCCGGGAAAAGCCGAAAAGGAAGAAATCTTGTCCGGATTGTAAAATAGATGCTGGATGGGATCAGCAGGATGACCAGCAGGGACAGGCCGAGAGAACTTCCGCCAGGAAGCGGAATGGTAATAAGATCTCCCCACAGCAGGTTGTAAATTTGTTGAATCATAATTCGAATCCTTTCTCGTTTGTATTGTCCATCAGACTAGTATATAGTAGAAATGAGCATTTGTAAAACAAAGAATGAAAATAGAAATAAAAATAAATAAAAGCAATATTGCAAGAGAATATTTTTATTTGCTTTTAAAATGATAAATTGAAGCAAAATGACTTAAAATGATTGACTTTGACTGAAATCGTGCTATAATCTAATCAAAAGAAATCAAAAACAGCCAAAATTATAGGCGAATTTGACGGATTTTGGCTGTTTCAATCAAAGAAAAGGAGGAGAACAAGTATGCGAATCACAGAATTACTTCAGGATGAAACAATTGATCTTGGAGTGAAGGTTGGCAGCAAAGAAGAGGCCATTGATCACCTAATTGACTTGATGGTAAAGGGCGGAAATATTACAGATCGGGAAGAATATAAAAAAGGAATTCTTGCCAGAGAAGCCACAGGGACAACGGGAATCGGAGGGGGAATTGCAATTCCTCACGCAAAAAACAAAGCAGTTTCAAAACCAGGATTAGCTTCTATGACGGTTCCGGAAGGTGTCGATTATGATGCAATGGATGGAATGCCATCCGATGTGTTTTTCATGATTGCAGCACCGGCGGAAGGAAGTGATCTCCACCTGGAGGCATTGGCGAGATTGTCTACTATTTTAATGGATCCAGAGTTTAAGACCAATCTGCTCAATGCAAAGACAAAGGAAGAATATTTGCGGCTGATTGATGAGAAAGAAAAGGAAAAGTTTCCTGAGGAAACAAAATCAGCAAAGGAGGAAACTCCTGCTAAAACAGAAGGTTATCAGATTCTGGCAGTTACTGCTTGCCCAACGGGAATTGCTCATACTTTTATGGCTGCAGAAGCTTTGGAAAATAAGGCAAAAGAAATGGGATATACTCTGAAAGCGGAAACCAATGGCTCCGGCGGCGCAAAAAATATCCTGACAAAAGAAGAAATCGAAAAATGTGACGGAATTATTGTAGCAGCTGACAAAAATGTGCAAATGGCAAGATTTGATGGGAAACAGGTGCTTCAGACCAAAGTTGCAGACGGTATTAATAAACCGGAAGAGCTGATTCAGACAATCCTGGATCACAAGGCGCCGATTTATCATCATTCCGGCAGTGTACAGGAAGAAGAAGGATCAGAAGGAGAAAGTATAGGACGGCAGATTTATAAACATCTGATGAATGGTGTTTCTCACATGCTTCCATTTGTAATTGGCGGCGGAATTCTGATCGCACTGGCTTTTCTGTTGGATGATCAAGCAATTAATCCGGCAAATTTTGGTAAAAACACACCATTGGCTGCAGTATTGAAGACAATTGGGGATCAGGCTTTCGGGTTTATGCTGCCGGTTCTGGCAGGTTTCATTTCCATGAGTATTGCAGATCGTCCAGGTCTGGCTGTTGGTTTTGTGGGCGGAGCTATTGCAAATGCCGGCTATACATTCTCCAATGTAATGACATATGATTCTTCAACAGCTATTTCATCTGGATTTATTGGCGCTTTGCTGGCAGGTTTCCTTGGAGGATATATTATTGTTCTTTTAAGAAAGATTTTTAGTAAACTCCCGAGTGCTTTGGAAGGTTTGAAACCGATACTGCTATATCCAGTGTGTGGAATTCTTTTGATGGGTGTGATCATGATTGCAGTCAATCCTATTGTAGGAGCGATCAACACGGCTCTGAATCATTTTCTTTCTTCCATGAGCGGAACCAGTTCTATTTTGCTTGGAGCAATTCTTGGCGGAATGATGTCCGTTGATATGGGAGGTCCGTTCAATAAGGCGGCTTATGTATTCGGAACAGCTCAGCTTACGGTTGCTAATGCAGGGCCAGAACAGTATGCGATTATGGCGGCCGTTATGGCAGGCGGAATGGTTCCGCCGCTGGCAATCGCTTTGTGTACAACATTTTTTAAGAATCGTTTTACAGAAAGTGAGAGAAAATCCGGAGTAGTTAATTATATTATGGGATTATCATTTATTACAGAAGGGGCAATTCCATTTGCAGCAGGAGATCCGATTCATATACTTCCTCCATGCATTATCGGATCTGCGGCAGCCGGAGCTCTTTCTATGGCATTTCAATGCGGGCTTCCAGCTCCTCATGGTGGAATCTTTGTTATTGGTGTTATTACCAATCCATTCATGTATATCGTGTCTATAGCAGTAGGAGCAGTGATTGGAATGCTGATCATGTCCGTTACTAAGAGACCACTGAAGTAAAAGATAAAAACAGAGATTGTATTTTATGCAATCTCTGTTTGCTATTTCGTTAAAATCGTGTTATACTGTGTTGGATTCATTGGATCAGACAGTTCATTCGTACCATCCTGTCTATAAATAAAACTAGGACCTGAAAGCAGAGATGTTTTCTGCTTTGACGATTAAGTATGTCAAGGGTACAGGTACGAAAATCTGTATCCTTTTTCTTTTACTGTGAAAATATACAGAAAAAGAAGGGTATGAATGGATGATGATTTATTGTTATAAAAAGATAGGAAGGGAAAAAAGATGTATCAGTTAACAACCCATGCCTCTTTTGATTCCGCTCATTTTCTGTCGGGTTATGAAGGAAAATGCAGGAACCTCCATGGACACCGTTGGAAGCTTGAAGTTACTGTGAGCAGTGAAAAACTTGCAGAAGAAGGGCAGATCCGAGGGATGATCGTAGATTTTGGAGAACTAAAAAGAGATGTCAAGAATCTTGCAGATGAATTTGATCATTGTTTGATCGTGGAAAGAGGAACATTAAAAGAAAAAACAATGAAAGCGCTGAAGGAAGAAGAGTTCCGGATCATCCAGGTAGAATTTCGCCCTACGGCAGAAAATTTTGCCCGGTATTTTTATGAAAGAATGAAAGAATTAGGATACCAGGTTTCACTGGTCAAAGTATATGAAACGCCGAATAATATGGCGGGATACGGAGAATGAGATGGAATCATATCGGGTAGTGGAAACATTTGTAAGTATCAATGGTGAAGGAAAAAAAGCCGGAAGGCTGGCAATGTTTATTCGATTGAAAGGATGCAATCTCAATTGTTCTTATTGTGATACCAAGTGGGCGAATGAACGTAAAGCTCCTTATGATCTTATGAGAACGGATCAGATTATAGAAAAAATCCAAAATTCAGGGGTTTCTCTTGTGACCTTAACCGGGGGAGAACCTTTGCTGGATGAAAATATTGGGGAGTTAATTGGAAGTATTTTAATGCTTTCTCAGGTAGAACTTGAGATTGAAACAAATGGAAGTGTGCCAATTCGAATGTTTCGGGAACGAGACGCCAGACTTACGATGACGATGGATTATAAGCTGCCTTCCAGTAATATGGAAGAAGCAATGTGCCTGCAAAATATGGAAGAATTGAAACCGTGGGACGTCGTCAAATTTGTGATCGGAAGCGAGGAAGATTTGATTCGGGCAAAAGAAATTATCGATCGATTTTCTTTGTGTGAGAAAGCGATTGTATATTTCAGTCCGGTATTTGGAACAATTGAGCCTGCAAGAATTGTTGAATATATGAAAGAGGAACATTTAAATAAAGTAAGATTTCAAATTCAGATCCATAAAGTGGTCTGGGATCCGGATAAGACCGGAGTGTAGGAGGAAATTATGGCAATCGATAAAGAAGCGATAAAAGAGCATATCAAAGGAATTTTGGTCGCCTTGGGAGATGACCCGGAGAGAGAAGGCCTTAGGGAGACGCCGGAACGGGTAGCGAAAATGTATGAAGAAGTTTTTGAAGGAATGAATTATTCCAATCATGAAATTGCGCAGATGTTTTCCAAGACATTTGAAGATGATCTGACAGTGAAAGATCATAAAGATATGGTGATTGTAAAAGATATTGATATGTTTAGTTATTGTGAACATCATATGGCTCTGATGTATGATATGAAAGCCGCAGTGGCTTACATCCCGAAGAACAAGGTATTAGGACTCAGCAAGATTGCCAGAATCTGTGATATGGTAGGAAAACGGCTGCAGCTGCAGGAGCGGATCGGGAGTGATATCGCAGATATCATAATGGAAGTTGCGGAGTGTGAGGATGTTGCGGTATACATAGAAGGATGCCACAGCTGTATGAGTGCCAGAGGAATCAAAAAACATAACGCAAAAACGGTGACGACCACACTAAGGGGAGCGTTTGAGACAGACAATATGCTTCGCTGGCATTTTATGACTCAGGCAGGAAAATAGGAGGAGACACAAATGAGCAAACCAACAAAAGCTGTCGTTGTATTTAGCGGCGGACAAGACAGTACAACATGCCTTTTCTGGGCAAAGCAAAAATATGAAGAAGTGATTGCGCTTTCCTTTGATTATGGACAGAAACATGTAAAAGAACTGGAGTGTGCAAAGAAAATATGCAAGAAACACGGAATTGAGCATCATATCCTGGATATGGCACTTTTAAATCAGCTTGCACCCAATTCCCTGACCAGAGCGGATATTGAAGTGGATCATGAGGCTCCTAAACAAGGAACACCAAATTCTTTTGTGGATGGAAGAAATATGCTGTTTCTAACATTTGCCGCGGTATTTGCAAAGCAAAGGGACATCCATGTGCTGGTAACTGGGGTATCTCAGAGTGATTTCAGCGGATATCCGGACTGCCGTCATGTATTTATTTCTTCTTTGGAAACCACATTAACATTAGCAATGGACTATGAATTTGAAGTGATCACTCCATTGATGTGGATTGATAAAAAAGAGACATGGGCTATGGCGGATCGGCTGGGTGTGTTTGACATAGTTAGAAATGAGACATTAACCTGTTATAATGGCGTAATGGGAGATGGATGCGGTGAGTGCCCGGCATGTAAGCTGCGAAAGAAGGGGCTGGATGCATATCTGGCTGAAAGGAAGTAAGGATTTGTTAAAATTTCATAAAGTACCATAGAACAGCTTGATAAATATTGGTAAAAATATATAATAGAAGTGTAGGCGTCAATGGAATGATCAGGGAAGATTTCAGACTGAACTGTAAGTTCCACAGTATAAAGGAGAAATTGTTATGGGAAGATTTACATTACCTAGAGACTTGTATTTTGGAGAAGGTTCTCTGGAGACGTTGAAAACACTGAAGGGAAAGAAGGCTGTCCTATGTTTGGGCGGAGGTTCTATGAAAAGATTCGGATTTGTGGATCAGGTTGTAGGATATCTGAAGGAAGCAGGCATTGAGACGAAGCTGATTGAAGGAATTGAGCCAGATCCTTCTGTAGAGACGGTGATGAAAGGTGCCGAAGTAATGAGAGAGTTTGAACCGGATCTGATTGTTGCCATGGGCGGAGGTTCACCGATTGATGCCGCAAAAGCAATGTGGGTATTTTATGAACATCCGGAAACGACGTTTGATGATATCAAAGATCCGTTTACAATTCCGGAATTAAGAAAGAAAGCAAGATTTATTGCAATTCCATCTACATCAGGAACTGCAACAGAAGTAACCGCTTTTTCTGTTATTACAGATTATGCAGCTGGAATTAAATATCCTCTGGCAGATTATGAGATTACGCCGGATATCGCCATTGTTGATCCCAAGCTGGCAGAGACGATGCCGCCTACATTGACGGCTCACACAGGAATGGATGCCTTGACTCATGCAATTGAAGCATATGTTGCCGGACTTCATTCTCCGTTTTCAGATCCTTTGGCATTGCAGGCAATTGAGATGATTTTTGATAACTTAAAGGCATCTTATGAAGGTGATATGAAAGCGAGAGACAATATGCATATGGCACAGTGCCTGGCTGGAATGGCGTTCTCCAATGCACTGCTTGGAATTGTACATTCTCTGGCTCATAAGACGGGAGCGGTATTTGATACAGGACATATTCCTCATGGATGTGCAAATGCAATTTATCTGCCGTATGTTATCCAGTTTAATGCTAAAGTTTGTGAAGATCGTTTTGCGATGATCGCAAGAAAATTGGGTCTTCCAGGTGTAACAGATAAGGCGCTGACCTTATCTTTGATTGAAGCGGTGAGAAAACTGAGAGCAAGTCTGGGTATTGTTTCTAATCTGAAGGATTTTGGAGTCAAAGAAGATGAGTTCCTTGAGAAGAAACATATGATTGCAGAGCGTGCGGTAGGCGATGCTTGTACTGGAGCTAATCCGAGAGAAACATCTGTGGAAGATATGGAAAAAGTATTAGAATGCATCTACTATGGAAAAGATGTAACATTCTAAAACATATATAAAAATAAGAATCGATCGAGGGCATATCAGATGATATGTCCTCGTTTTTTTGGAGGAGTCATAAGAAAAGAACTGGAATGGTATTTGAGCATATATGCAGATCAAAATGTCATTTTGTACTTTTCAAAATGATTCAGTAATCATGAAAACAGAAAATGAAAAAGATCTGATAAAAATGTAAAGTGAATTAGTGAAAAAAAATCTCTGGAAAATTTGAATAATTTTTCTGCTGGTATCAAGTTTCTGGAAAATTTTCCAAATATTTTAAAGATGAAATTTTGCAAGATGTGATAAAATAACAGGAAGTTGCAACAAAGATGTTGCAACTTCCTGTTATTTTCACCAAAAATGCACAATGTTATAATAAATTCACAAAAAGAAAGGAGGAAGCGACAATGAAATTAAGCAAAGTGACGATGATTTTAAGAGGTTACTCATACGAACAGGTAAAATCTGTGGCGGAAGTTCTTTTGGATAGTCGATACGTTAAGAACATGGAAATTACACTGAATACAGAAGGAGCTTATGAAATCATTAATAAAATTGCGGCAGAATTTCAGGGAAAATTAAATATTGGAGCCGGAACAGTTCAAACATATGATGAACTGTTAAAAGCAGTCGATGCTGGTGCTAAGTTTGTGTTATCTCCCCGAACAATGACGAGAGAAATGATATCATATTGTTCACAAAATAATATTATTTCTGTACCAGGCGCTTTTACAGCATCGGAGATTGCAGACCAGCTGGAGAAAGGCGCGAATATCGTAAAAGTTTTTCCTGCAAATGAAGTCTCGTTAAGCTATGCAAAAAAGCTTTGTGAACCTATGGGAAATCTTCCGTTGATGGCTGTAGGCGGCATAAACTGTGAAAATGTAAAAGAAGCTTTTGCGATGGGATATGAATATGTCGGAACCGCAGGCGGTTTGTTTCGGAAAAAAGATATTCTTATTTTGGACAAAGAAAAGTTAAAAGAAAGCTTGAATCAATTTGAAGCTATGTTAGATTAAATTAAGTTGGTGAGGTTATTGTGAAAGTTGC
>JAHZHN010000005.1 GCA_019420275.1 Clostridiales bacterium | reverse complement strand
TCTTATTCGTCTGCTTTTCCGTCAGATCCGAATAATTTGATCTTTGTGATAACCATATCTTTGATTGCTTCTGCTCCAGGAGCCAGTAATTTACGAGGGTCATATCCTTTACCCTGCTGGTCTTTTCCTTCTTCGATATATTTACGTGTAGCTTCAGCAAATGCGATCTGGCATTCTGTATTAACGTTGATCTTAGCAACTCCAAGAGAAATTGCTTTCTTGATCATATCATCCGGAATTCCTGTTCCTCCGTGTAATACTAAAGGCATATCTCCTGTTAACTGCTGGATTGCATCTAATGTCTCGAAGCTTAATCCTTCCCAGTTATCCGGATATTTTCCATGGATATTTCCGATTCCTGCAGCAAGCATTGTAACACCTAAATCTGCAACAGCTTTGCATTCTTTCGGATCTGCACATTCACCTTTTCCGATGACTCCGTCTTCTTCTCCGCCGATAGATCCTACTTCAGCCTCGATGGACATTCCTTTTCCTTTTGTAACTGCTACCAGTTCTTTTGTCTTCTCAACATTTTCTTCAATCGGATAATGAGATCCGTCAAACATAACAGAAGAGAATCCTGCCTCAATACATTTGTAGCATCCTTCATAAGAACCATGGTCTAAGTGCAGTGCAACTGGTACAGAAATATTGAGTTCTTCCAACATTCCATTTACCATTCCAACAACAGTCTTGTATCCTGTCATATATTTTCCTGCACCTTCAGATACTCCTAAAATTACTGGAGATCTTGTCTCTTCTGCTGCTAACAGAATTGACTTTGTCCATTCAAGGTTATTGATGTTGAACTGTCCAACTGCATAATGTCCGGCTTTCGCCTTGTTTAACATTTCTTTTGCTGATACTAACATAGTTTGTCCTCCATATAATTCGTTAACTTTTTCACATCAGCTTTATTATACTCTATTCCATTCCTGGTTGCAAGCATTGGAATCTTCTATAATTTCATAATCATTGTCTTCTTCCGCTTTCATGATCAGATTCCCTTTTACTGAAGATTTCAGCACTCGCTTTACATTGGCACTGTCGCTGTTTTCATACCAGTTTTCTGCCTCTTTTCTGGAAAGACCGCCTTTTTCTTTTCTCTGGATCAGCCGTTCCTTCAGCATTCCCTCTTCTGCCAAAATAAGAATCGTATCATCCGCCCATTTTCGAAAAGTCATCCATGGTTCTTCCTCCAACAGAAGCCAGTTTCCTTCCAGCAGCACAATATCTTTCTCGACTGCAACAACGTCTTCTATGACATCGTGAATCTGTCTGTCATAAATCGGCCAAAGGACTGTTCCCTCTTTCATCCGGCGCAGCTTCTCCCCTAATTTTGCCGTATCGTATGTTTCCGGACAGCCTTTTACTGTCTTCATCGGCACAGTCTTTCCCTCAACAACGGCATCGTGAGAATTGATATAATCTGAATGGTAATGAAATCCATCCAGACCAAGCGACTGAATTTCTGTCAAATCCGGATTTTGGCTGGACAAATATTCCAGAAACTGGCACAAAGTTGTCTTTCCCGTCGCCGGAGGTGCTGCCATAAAAACCAGCAGCCGTTCTCCTCGTTGTTTCTGCATCCTGGTCAGTCTTTGGAGCAGAGGAACGAAAACTTCCTGAATTGTTTTTTCATGATAAGATACTTCCATCTCAAATCCATTCACTGTAAACCGATATTTTTTCCAATGTTTCATTCCATACCTCTTTTGTTGATTTTTTAAGGCAGCAAATCTCCCAAATAGTCATATCCAAATTGATAAACCGCAATGTTTCTGACCACTCCATACACAAAGAACAAAGCAACCCCCAGATACAGCATCCATAATCGCGGCCTGCAGATTCTGATGGTCCTGTGAAAAATTTTTCCTGCCAAAAATCCCGAAAAACACCACAACATCATAAAGACTCCATATAATACGATGGGATTGCATAAAAAAGACCTTTCCAGGTCTAAATGCATCAGTGCCCGAACTGCCCTGGTCCCTCCGCAGGCGGGACAGTACAGATGGGTGATTTCTTTAAAAAAGCATGGCATTTTCCAGAAAAGCCTAAAATATGTCGTCATATTCATCATCATAGCTGTCATGCTGATATTCCTGCCGGTCAATTCCCTGCAGATTTTCATCAAGAAGACTCTGAAATTCATCACTTAAAAGAATATTAAAGATAAAAATAAGAATCAAAATACAGGTTCCTATAATAGAAACAATCCCGCATACCAGCCCCGCTACTGCTTTTGGTTCCTTTTTTCCATTTCTTTTTGGCGCTACCGCAAACAAAACGATCGCGGCAATTCCTGTAAAAATCGCAAATGGAGAGCAGCAGCATGTAAGCATGAGCACAACAGAAATAATTCCCAAAACCAATGCTGCCACAGTCAGACCATGGCTCTGTTCCTGCTGCTCATTTGGTTCAGACTCTTCATTTCTTTTATTTTCCTGTTCCTGAGAGTCTCCTTTTATCTCATATCCTGTATATGGATCATATCGCTTTTCTTCCATATATTAATATCCTCCTTCTTCTTTCTTTGATCCGGGAGCAGGTTCTTTTCTGATATAACGGATCATACCCGGGCCCAGACAATCTGTCGGTCTGGAAATAAATCCATGCTTATGATAGAAAGGCTCACGACCTACCGCACACATCAGATCCAGCATGATTTCGGTCCCTTCCTCACACATGTCTTCTACTTGTTTGATGAGATCTTCAATGATTGCTCCTCCGATTCCATATCTCTGAAAATCCGGATGAATCATAAGATCCTGAATGTAACAGATAACAGATCCATCACCAACCAGTCTTCCCATGCCTACAATCTGCGCATCGATATAGGCACAGACAATATAGAGACTGTGATCCAGCGCTTTCTTTGCCTGCGTTCTGGAAAGCGGTTTAAACCCAACGGCTTTCCTCAATTCCAGATACGTATCTACTCCCATATGATTTGATATTAATGTCACCGTAGCCATATCATCTTTCCTTTACTGTAATTTCTATAAGAAACGAGAAGTATTATATCATGATATTTCCCGTTTTAATAGAATTTTTATAAGATTTTACAAAAATGGGAACCATGCCGTGGAAATCTCCAAATCCCCGGCAAGGTTCCCATTTTATCTATTTTCAGCTGATTTAATCCTGTAAGGCGTCAATTCCCGTCTCGCCTGTTCTGATCTTAATTACATTTTTTACTTCATAACTAAAGATCTTTCCATCTCCTACTTCTCCTGTAAATGCAGCATCCTGAATCGCTTTGATAGTTTTTTCCGCCCATTCTTCAGATGATACTACAATTTCAAATTTGATTTTCGGACGCAGCATAACATCTACTTTCGTTCCTCTGACAACTTCCGTAAATCCTTTCTGCGCTCCGCATCCCATAACCTGGGAAATGGTAATTCCATTGACTTCAACTTTATTCAGCGCCTCTTTTACATCTTCCAGCTTTTCTTCTCTTACAAAAGCCTCTACTTTCATTATCATATCTCAATTCCCCCGTTCTTTCTAATCCAAACCATTAAAGGACGGATATGCATTTTCATTATGTTCAGAAATATCAAGTCCGACTTTCTCTTCTTTTTCACCTACACGAAGCGGTCCGAAGAGTTTTACGATACCTGCACAGATCAGTGTTCCTACAACAGCAACCACAATGGAAACAACGATTCCGATAATCTGTGCTACAAACAGTCTGGAATCCCCAAATACAAGTCCATTCCACTGTGCTACATCATTGATAGAACTAAGTCCAAATAATCCGGTTGCGATACCTCCCCAGATACCACCGATACCGTGGCATCCAAAAGCATCCAGCGCATCATCAATTCCAATCTTTCCTTTTATGATTTTCACTCCAAAGAAGCAGATTGGGCTTACCAGAAGTCCAATGATCAAAGATGCCCATACCGGTACAAATCCTGCTCCCGGTGTAATGGCAACCAAACCGATAACAAGACCGGTAGACGCTCCTACTAACGTTGGCTTTCCTGATGTGACTGTCTCAATCAGCATCCAGGAAACAAGCGCTGCTGCCGCAGAAAGAGAAGTTGTCATAAATGCATGTGCTGCCAGTCCGTTTGCTGCCAATGCGCTTCCTGCGTTAAATCCATACCATCCAAACCACAAGATTGCAGCTCCTAAAAATACGAACGGTGTATTATGCACATGATATGCTCCCTGGTCGTATCCTCTTCGTTTTCCTAACAAAATTGCCAAAACCAATCCGCTGACACCTGATGTGATATGTACAACGTTTCCTCCTGCAAAGTCAACAGAACCAATGCCTGCAAGAAATCCGCCTTCACCCCATACCATATGAGCCATCGGATAATATACGATCAGTGACCATAAGATGATAAAGAGAACAAGAGATTTAAATCTCATTCTTCCAGCAACAGATCCTGTGATCAGTGCTGGTGTGATCATTGCGAACATCATCTGAAATGCTGCAAAAGCCAGGTTTGGAATGGTATCCGCATATGGTCCTGCCTCCATTCCGACTCCTTGGAATAAGAACCATTTGGCTCCTCCGATAATTCCTCCATGGTCTCCTCCGAAAGCCAGTGCATATCCAAACAATACCCACATAACAATGGATACACCCATAATAAATACACATTGCATCATTGTATTTCCAACATTTTTTCTCCGCACAAGGCCTCCATAGAAGAATGCAAGCCCCGGTGTCATGAAAAACACAAACGCTGCACAGAGCAAAATAAATCCAGTATCTCCTGCGTTCATAATCTATTCCTCCATTCATTCTTTTCATTTGATGCCGCTGCCGCGGCGAGCCTCTCGAGAGAAAAAAAAGAGGTCCAAAGCACATTCCTTCATATGCTTTAGACCTCTTCGTCGGTTTTTATAATAACAGACTATTTTTATTTATGCAAGATATTTTTTGAAATTTTCTTGTATTTTTAACTAGACAATATGATTTCTGCTATATAAAATACCGTTTTTTTATTCTACATCTGCCAGAGCTGCTAAATCTTCTTCCCCTGTTCTTACTTTAATAACTTTATCTACATTGTAAACAAAGATCTTTCCATCTCCAATATGACCTGTATAAAGTGATTTCTTTGCAGCCTCAATGATGTTGTCTACTGGAATATTTCCGACAACTACTTCTACTTTGACTTTTGGAAGCAATGTGGCATCTACCTCAGCACCTCTGTATTTTTCTCCTGCACCTTTCTGGATTCCACATCCCATAACCTGAGTTACTGTCATTCCTGTAACTCCGACATCATTCATTGCTTTTCTCAGTTTGTCATATGTTGTTAATTTTGCAATGATTACAACTTTGTACATTCCTGTCGGTGAGAGACCAGGTTCTTTTTCTACTGGTACAGCTGCTGCTTTCTGTATCTCTGATGCTGCCTCATAATCTTCCTGTCCAAGAACTGTATTCTCATTTTCTTCCATGATCATAGTGTTAGAAATATCCATCATACTAAATCCAGCATATGCAGAAGTTAATCCATGTTCCGGTCCATCCAGACCAATGATCTCTTCTTCCTCTGTTACTCTAAGTCCTACCGTTGCTCTGATCAGAAGGAACGTGATACTGATTGTAACTGCTGTCCATGCACATACTGCCACGATTCCAATAATCTGAATTTTTAATAATTCAAAGCCTCCGCCGTAAAAAAGACCATTTAATTCACTTTCCGGTGCACTTGTTGTTGCAAATAACCCTGTTGCAAATGTTCCCCAGATACCATTCATAAAATGAACTGCTACTGCACCAACCGGATCATCAACCCTTAATTTATAATCTAATAACCAAACACCAAACACAACCAGGGCTCCTGCTACTGCTCCTATGATGATAGCTCCAAGAGCATCTGTAACATCACATGGTGCTGTAATTGCTACCAGGCCAGCCAGTGACGCATTCAAACACATTGAAACATCCGGCTTTCCATATTTTACCCAGGTTAAAATCATACATACTACAGTTGCTACAGCCGGAGAAATTGTTGTTGTTACAAAAATAGATCCCAACTGATCAATAGACGTTGCTGCAGCTCCATTAAATCCATACCATCCAAGCCAGAGGATGAAAACTCCGAGTGCTCCGATTGGAATATTATGACCAGGGAATGCATTTACCTTTGTAATATTTCCTTCTTTATCTTTCGTAAATTTTCCAATTCGTGCTCCAAGGAATTTTGCTCCAATCAATGCGGAAAGTCCGCCAACCATATGGATTGCACAAGAACCGGCAAAATCATGGAATCCCATCTGAGATAACCAGCCTCCGCCCCAGATCCAATGTGCTTCGATTGGATAAATCAATGCTGAAATTACAGCAGAGTAAATGCAGTAAGAAAGGAATTTTGTTCTTTCTGCCATAGCTCCTGAAACTATGGTTGCTGTTGTTGCACAAAAGACAAGATTGAATACAAAATTTGACCAGTCAAAATTTCCATATGCTGTGAAAATATCAAATCCTGGTTTTCCGATAAGTCCAATCATATCTTCTCCCAGCAAAAAGCTGAATCCGATCAAGATAAATACACAGGTTCCAATACAAAAATCCATTAAGTTTTTCATGATGATGTTTCCTGCGTTTTTCGCTCTGGTAAATCCGGTTTCAACCATGGCAAATCCTGCCTGCATCCAGAATACCAAAGCAGCTCCTATCAGGAACCACACTCCGAAAATCTGACTGTTGATAGTTTCTAATATTTCGTTTGTCATAATCATTTCCTCCATTCTCAAACATATGTGTAGTTGACATATGATTTTTGGGAAACGCGCGCCTTGTTGTCAAAATGCCAAAATTTTATATTTCATGAAATGAATAAAGGCGCTATGGGTAAATTCCATAACGCCTTTGTTATGCACAGATTATATGCGCATAATTTCTATTTGTCAATACTTTTGCTTGTACTTTTTTTTGCACTTTTTTAACGAAATTCATGCAAATCTTAGCGCAGTCTTAACGGGACAATTCATTTTCCAGCATCCTGTAGCCCACCCCTACTTCTGTAAAAATATACCGGGGAACTGCGGGATTTTTTTCAATTTTCCTCCGAATATTGGCCATATTGACCCGAAGGATCTGGTTGTTTGTGTCCGCGTGAGGTCCCCAGATATCCCGTATAATTGCCTCATATGTAATAACTCTTCCGGCATTTTCAGCCAGCAGGGAAACCAGTTTATATTCAATCTGGGTCAGCCGTATCTCTTTTCCAGCCAGGAACACTCTCCGCTTATCAAAGTCAATCTTTAATTCTTCCGCTTTGTATGCCGGAACCCCGGTGAATTTCTCCATGGGCTGTCTCCTGTGCCGCAGTGCAGTACGAATCCTTGCCAGCAGTTCCTGATTTCCAAAAGGCTTGGTAATATAATCGTCCGCTCCCCCATCGAGGGCCCGTACTTTCTCGTCCTCATTATTTCTGGCAGAAATGATAATAATCGGTGTAACAGTCCATTGCCGTATTTTTCTCAGGACCTCCATTCCATCAATATCCGGAAGCCCAAGATCCAGAAGAATCACATCCGGACAGTAAGACTCCGCACACTGCATCCCCTGCTCTCCTGTCATACAGAGCATTGCCTTATAACCGTTAGCTTTTAAGATTGCAGACATAAAATTCCCGATATTTTCTTCATCTTCGATGATCAATGCGGTCCTTTTAAACTCCATCATCACTCATTCCTCCATTTTCTTCTTCCAGCGGAAGGCTGAAATAAAATTCTGCTCCATTTTCATGATTTCTTGCATGAATTTCCCCTCGATGGGCCTGAATAATTGTTTTGCAAATGGTCAGTCCGATTCCCATGCCCTTGCGGCTCTCATTATCCTTTGATCCTGCGCAGCCGTCAAAAAGATGTTCCATTCGCTCCGGCTCTATTCCATCCCCATAATCTTTTACATAAAATACTACATTTCTGCCTTCCTGTCGAGCATAAAAGTCAATCTCCTCGTGCTTTCCGGAATGAACCCATGCATTCTCCAGAAGATTCATGATCACCTGCTCAATTAATGTTGGATCCATTGGAACCATAAGGAATTCTTTCGGAACTTCCACATTGACCTCCCCATCAGGATATCTTTTCTGAAACCGGATAACAGCTGCTGATACCACTTCCTCCAGCGGTTCCGGTGTCTTCTTCACGTGAGGTGCTTCTCCTGCATTATCATTTTGGATTCTTGTAATGCTTAAAAGGTTTTCCACCATGTTAAGAAGCCAGTGGGCATCTTCATGGATACCTCTGATCAGCTTATCTTTTGCCTCTTCATCCAAATAATCTTTTGCTTCCAGATAGGTAGCGCTGGCTCCGATCATTCCCGTCAGCGGAGTCCTGAGATCATGTGAAATGGCCCGCAAAAGATTGGATCGCATAGCCTCCTTTTCCCTCTCAATTGTCAGCTTATTAATCTGCTGATTATACTCATTGAGCTTTTCCAGCTTTTTTTCCCGTTCGATAGCCTCCTGCCGCTGGACATTCAGACTGCTAGTGGTCATATTGGTAATAATTGCGATTACCAGAATACTGATAAACGTCAGCGGATACCCATCAATCATAAAATTAAGCCTAAAGTAAGGGTAAGTAAAACGCCAGTTGATCAGCAGTACGCTGATAAAGGATGAAATGATTCCCCACGAGTATCCCCGCGTAAATCTGGAAATCAGAAAAGTAGCAAGTACATAAATCATGGGAATATTGTTTCCTGAATGGATATTATGATAGAAAAAAATATGCGATACAACCGTTCCTGCAGCCAGAAGACCCGCCGATATTGCCAAATCCTTCCAATACTTCATCATAAAAAAACCTCCCGAGAGGAAAGCATAAAGCGGAGCATGTCCCTCAAAACCAAGATTCCAAGAGACTTGTCCGCTTTGTTCTTATCCTTCATTTGATTTAATATTCACATCAATCTTGCACTTTGATATATGATCAGAATTGATGGAAAGATCATAATCCACCTGCAGGTTCATATGGTCTTCTTTCTCCATCCACCGGATATCACTGGTGCTGACTCCCAAAAGCAGACTTCCAAACGGAGTATCATAGTAAGAAAGATTCTCCTTTCCTTTCTCAAATACCATATGAGAATTCCTTCCGCCTTTTTGGGAAATCTCTACCGTCTTTGGCCCAATTTTCAGGATATTTTTCACCACCTGATGATCCTCTTCAATCTCATCGTACAAAATAAAATGTTTTCCATTCTTCAGATAATAATCTCCCGTCGTCATCATCTCAATGGGCTCCTCACCATCCAGTTCCGTCTGAAGCCCTGAGATGCTGATCAATACATCTTTTGTCATATGCTGCTCCTAATATTTTTCTATCTCTACGGTCTGAACAGAATCCACCCTGCACGGAAGCACCCGGTCTGCAAAAGTAAGGAACTGATCTGCCAGGTCACTGACATAATACTCATATTTAGCCACATGTCCCTTCTCCGCCTGTATTCCGTCTTTTTTGAGAAGCTGCTTCAAACACTTTGCCACCTCGAACGCCGGATTGACCAAAGTCACACCATCTCCCATAAAACGCTGGATCGGATTGATCAAAAGAGGATAATGGGTGCATCCCAGAATGAGAGAATCAATATCATACTGGCGAAATTCTCTTAAATATCTGGAAACCATATCTTCTGTGATCCGATCATCAATCAGTCCTTCCTCCACAAGAGGCACAAATAAAGGACATGCCTTGGTTACCACAGTCACCTTAGGATCCAGTTTGCGCAGATATGTTCCGTACTGACCGCTCTTGATGGTGGCGTTCGTTCCGATGATTCCGATATTTTTATTCTTCGTAGCATTCATCGCCGCTACAGCTCCTGGCTGTACCATACCAATGATGGGCACGATATATTCCTGCTGCAGTTCCGTCAATGCCAGGGCACTGGCCGTATTGCAGGCAACAACAACTGCTTTGACTCCCTTGCTCAAAAGAAAATTTACAATCTGTCTGGAATAACGAATGATCGTATCCTTTGACTTGCTGCCATAGGGAACTCGCGCCGTATCTCCAAAATAAATCATGCTCTCTTCCGGAAGCTGCCGCATAATCTCTCTGGCTACCGTCAGACCGCCGACTCCGGAATCAAATACTCCTATTGGCTCATTCATATGATTCCTCCTAGCGGTATCTTGTCATCGCCAGATCCAGCAAACGGTCGATGAGCTGCGGAGTATCTATTCCACAGGCTTTCCACAGCATTGGATACATACTGATGGAAGTAAATCCAGGCATTGTATTGATCTCGTTAAATACAACCCTTCCGGACTCTTCCAGGAAGAAATCGACTCTCGCACATCCAAATCCGTCCACTGCATGGAAGATCTCCAGTGCGTCTTTTCTGATCTGCTCTTTGGTCTCGTCCGCCATATCCGGATCAATTACAGTTTTGGATTCCTGGTTGTTATATTTTGCATCAAAATCATAGAAATCTGCGGCTGCAAGAATCTCTCCCACACAGGTCGCCTTAGCTTCACTTCGGTCTCCAAGAACCGCACACTCAATCTCTCGTCCGATGATCGTCTCTTCAACCAGTATATTCCTGTCATGTTTGATTGCCTCATAGAGAGCCTCTTCCAGTTCTTTCCTGTCATGAGCTTTAGAAACTCCTTTTGAAGATCCTGCACAGGAAGGCTTTACAAACACTGGATAGGATAAAGCTGCCTCTACTCGATCCATTGCGTCAGTCAGATCATCATTCTTGAAATCACTCTCTTTTACATGTACAAATTTTGCCTGATCGATTCCCAGACGTTCTACAATAATCTTTGTATAAACCTTATCCATAGAAACTGCAGAAGACAATACTCCGCAGCCTACATATGGAATCTTGGACAGTTCAAATAAGCCCTGTATCGTTCCGTCTTCTCCATTCATTCCATGGAGGACTGGAAAGATCACATCAACTTTCTGCACCTTATAGGTCCCTTCTGCCAGAATGATCAGGGCGCGGGAAGCCGTATCCGGTGAAATCAGCGCTCTTACTTCGCCCTCTCTCCAGCTCCCGTCTTCAATATCTTTTACATGATCCACCAACAACCATTTACCCTCTTTTGTAATTCCAACTTTAATTACATTGTACTTCTCCCGGTCCATGTTGTTGATGACCGTCTGCGCTGAAAGGCAGGAAATATCATGTTCTGAGGAATCCCCTCCAAAAATAACTACTACATTTTTCTTCATGATTATCTCATCTCCTTAAGTGGATCTGTTTTTCTCGTTTATCGTGTGCCCGCCCGGATTTCTATGGAGCCGGGCGTGCCATAGGGACATTATATCATAAATCTTTCAAAAATAAATCCATGAAAACACTTTTGATTCTCTTCATAGGCTTCCTGGCTTCGAAAAGTCCATCCATAAATTGGAATCCTGTATAATTTCCGGCAGATTTTCAGTGGAAGACAATCTTTATATTTGTAATGATACGCAATAAAATCCGGTTTCGTTACAAAATTGGTCAAAAGATTCTTCACAACAAAATACGCCGGTATATTCTTAAATTCTTTTTCTTTAAAGAACTGGTCACTTAACTGTCCGCGAATTACATTTGGCCGATGCTTTTTAAACCAATACAAAGCATACGGATGAAAACTTTCCATACAGTAAAGTCCATGATAAGAATCCAGTGCTTCTGCCGCAAGACGGCAGAGTTTTGTGTGAAAAGTCTCCATTTTCAATTCAATCAGCAGCGGTACCTTCCCATCGATTTCTCTCAAAACATCCACAAATCTTGGAATCTTTTCTTCTGTTTCCATCAGCCGGTACCGGCACAATTCTTCATACGTAAGATCTCTGATATATTTTTCCGCTCCGCAGGTCCTCTTTAGGTCATAATCATGATGCACTACGAGAACATCATCTTTTGTAAGCTGTACATCCAGTTCGATCCCATATCCCAGCTTCTTTGCCCTTCGAAAGGCCGCCATAGAATTTTCCGGAATTCCCGGTTCCCCATGAAATCCTCTGTGAGCAAAATTCTTCACTTTAAGAATGGAATCTTCCCTTTTCTTTCCAGGACACATCATTGCTGTATATAACAGCGGAATCATTGCAATCGCTGCTTTTTTCATTGTTGCCTTTCCCTCTTTTCTTCTACAAGCCGCATCAAGGCTTCCTTCTCATTCAGTTCCGGCGTCTCCAGCACCTGATCCAGAAGCCAGGACAGCATCTGTCCTACTTCTCTGCCCTGAGGTACTCCTGCCTCAATCAGATCTGTGCCTCCAACAGCCAGTTCCTTGACCGACAGACAATCCTGTGCCTCTAACACCTGCCTAAATAGTTCTTTTGTCTCTGCCAGAACTGCTTCTTTTTCTTCTCTGTGATACTCACTCTGAGCCGCGATGTCCGCTGCCTGGATCTTCATCAGTTTTTCAAACATATCTGGTCCGATCTGAGAAACCCATCGCCGAACTGTTTTAAGCCTGGCGTCTTCCAGTGCGGCAAATCTCCTGTCATGCCACAGCACCAGAGTCTTCACCTGCTTTAAGGTCTGATTATCAAATTTCAGCCTGCGGATGATTTTCTCCGCAATCTTCTCTCCAATTACCGGATGCATTTTGAAATGATCTTTATCTTTCCCTTCCACTCTCGCTTCCGGTTTTCCTACATCATGGAGAAGCATGGTCCACCGCAGAACTGAATCCGGCTCAATATGCTTCAGTCCCTCAATCGTATGCATTCCTACACTGTATTTATGATGAGGATTATTCTGAGGCGTCTCCATCATCGTATCAAACTCCGGAAGGATAATCTCTGTCACTCCCAGTTTATATGCGTCCACCAGTACTTCCGGATGATCCGATACCAGAAGTTTATCCAGTTCTACCCGAATCCGTTCTGCACTGATATCTCTTAGAAATCTGGCCTGCCTCCGGATCGCCGCCTTTGTTTCTTCTTCAATTTGGAATCCCAGCTGCGCCTGAAACCGCAGAGCCCTTAAAATCCGCAGGGCATCCTCATCAAATCTCTCAGACGCATTTCCTACACAGCGGATTATCCCCTTTTCCAGGTCTTCTCTTCCGCCATAAAGATCTACCAGTCCTTTTGCATCGCTGTATGCCATGGCATTGATCGTAAAATCCCGGCGCAGCAGATCTTCTTCCAGAGATTTTGTAAAATGCACTTCTTTTGGTCTGCGGTGATCTTCATATTTTCCATCCACACGATATGTGGTAACTTCAAACGGCTGATGTTCTGCCATAACCGTAACCGTACCATGCTCAATTCCTGTATCTATCGTATAGGAGAACAATTCTTTGATCTCCATCGGAGATGCGGAAGTCGTAATATCCCAGTCCGCCGGATTTTTCCCTAAAATGGAGTCCCTGACGCATCCGCCTACAATATAGGCCTCATAGCCGGCTTGTTCCAGCCGTCTTATGATCTTTTGTGCCTGGACCGGCATTTTTATCTTCATCATAGGCTGCTCCTTTTTTATTATGATTCTAACCGAAGACGGCACTTTCAAATCATTGAAAGTGCCGGTGCTTCCGTCTAATATGCTTTTCCAAAATAAACTAATTTTTTCGCCGGTTTTCCACAATGAACACATACATCACTGATATGTTCCTGATGGAATGGCATGCATCGTGTCGTTGCTGTCGTCTCTTCTTTGATTGCTTCCTCACATTCTGTCTCGCCGCACCACATAGCTTTTACAAATCCATCCTGCTTCTCAATGTGCTCTTTGAATTCATCCCATGTAGTTGCTTCTACAATATGCTCTTTCAGATGTTTCTTCGCTCTCTCAAACATATCCTTCTGCATCTGATCCAGCACTTCTGCAAGTTTCGTTTCCAGCTCGTCCAGAGAAACTATTGTTTTTTCTCTTGTGTCCCTGCGGACGATCACAGCCTGATTCTTCTCAATATCTTTCGGTCCGATCTCAACTCTGGTCGGGATTCCCTGAACTTCCTGTTCACTGAACTTCCATCCAGGACTCTTGTCAGAATCATCCACTTTCACTTTAAATCCTGCTTCTGCCAGCTTCTGACGAATCTCTTCTGCCTTTTCAAGAACCCCGGCCTTCTTCTGCATGATCGGGATGATCATCGTCTGTACCGGAGCAATCTTCGGCGGAAGCACCAGTCCGGAATCATCTCCATGCACCATGATGATCGCTCCGATGATTCTTGTGGACATTCCCCAGGATGTCTGATGTACATACTGCAGTTTGTTGTCTTTATCTGTATATTGAATATCAAATGCCTTAGCAAATCCATCTCCAAAATTGTGGCTGGTACCAGACTGAAGTGCTTTTCCGTCATGCATCAGCGCTTCGATCGTATAAGTGGAATTCGCTCCGGCAAATTTCTCTTTGTCTGTCTTCTGACCTTTGATCACCGGAATGGCCAGATATTCCGCGCAGAAATCTGCGTAAATGTTCAGCATCTGGATTGTACGCTCTTCTGCTTCTTCTTCTGTAGCATGGGCTGTATGCCCTTCCTGCCAGTAAAACTCAGATGTGCGCAAAAATGGTCTTGTAGTCTTTTCCCATCTGCAGACAGATACCCATTGATTGTATAATTTCGGAAGATCTCTGTGAGAATGGATGATCCTGGAATAGAAATCACAAAACAGCGTCTCGGAAGTCGGCCTTACACAAAGGCGTTCCTGAAGCTTTTTGTTTCCTCCATGTGTTACCCATGCAACCTCTGGAGCAAATCCCTCTACATGATCTTTTTCTTTTTGTAAAAGGCTTTCCGGAATGAACATTGGCATTGCTACATTCTCTACGCCTGTTTCTTTAAACTTGGCATCCAGCACTTTCTGGATGTTTTCCCAGATGGCATACCCGTTGGGGCGCAGGATCATACATCCTCTCACGCTGGAATATTCAACTAATTCTGCTTTCTTGACGACATCCGTATACCACTGGGCAAAATCGTCTTCCATCGCAGTAATCGCTTCAACTAATTTCTTCTCTTTTGCCATGAAAACTATTCTCCTTTTTCTATCTTTCATGGACTGCATCCTGTACAGCCATACTATTTTTAATATTACTGTAAAATTGGGAATATTTCAAGCTATATCCAACAAAACCCTCCCTTGTCAACGGCTTCGGCCCTTTGGGCCTGCAGATGGTTTGCCTGCGGGAGGGTTTTGTTGTCTTTTTTCCTTTTTCCCACAATTACACCGTTGCTTTGGGAGGGTTTTCACTCTACCAATGATATTTATGCAGTTGTCCTTTTGTTTGGAATTCTTTGAATCCCTGGTGTCTTAATACTTCATACGCTACAATGGCCACCGAGTTTGATAAATTTAATGACCGTATTTTCGGAAGCATCGGTATACGAATACAGGTTTCTTCATAATCCAGGAGTATTTCTTCCGGGATTCCCGCGCTTTCCTTTCCGAACATTACATATACATCTTCCTCTTCTTCGTAGGCAGGCTCTGAATACATATGCCTCGCTTTGGTTGTTGCCATGTAGATTTTAGGATTTTGATTTTTCTCCAGAAAGTCCTCAAAATTCAGATAGGTACGCACATCCAGATGTTCCCAGTAATCTAATCCCGCGCGTTTTATCATTTTCTCATTCAGCCGGAATCCCAAAGGCTCAATCAAGTGCAGCACTGCTCCGCAGGCTACGCATGTCCTTCCAATATTTCCGGTGTTCGCCGGCATCTCCGGCTCATGCAATACAATGTGCAGCATTTATTTCTCCAATCTACTGATAAATCTTTTCAGTCGTTCCAGAGCCTCTTTCAGTTCCTCAATTGAATATGCATAAGAAACCCTCAGATATCCTTCCCCGCATTCTCCAAATGCAGATCCCGGAACAATCGCGATTTTCTCTTCATTCAGCAGTCTTGTCGCGAATTCTTCTGAGGACATGCCAAATTTTTTAATAGAAGGGAAAATATAAAAAGCTCCTTCCGGCTCAAAACATTCCAGACCCATTTCTTTAAAGGCGTGTACCAGATATCTTCTTCTTTGATTATACGCTGTGCGCATTTCTTCTACTTCTTCATCGCAGGAGCTCATAGCTTCAATTGCCGCGTACTGACTTGTCGTTGGAGCCGCCATGATGCAGAACTGGTGTACTTTGGTCATCTGTTCCATAATCACTCTCGGTCCGGCCACATAACCCAGACGCCATCCGGTCATGGCAAATGCCTTAGAAAACCCGTTGATGATCAGTGTACGGTCCTTCATGCCCGGAAGCGATCCAATACTGACATGCTTTCTCCCATAAGTCAATTCAGAATAGATTTCATCTGAAATCACCAGCAGATCGTGCTCCTCAGCAAATTCTGCGATTGGTTCCAGATCTTCTTTTGTCATGACTGCACCTGTGGGGTTGTTCGGATATGAAATAAAAATCGCCTTTGTTTTATCAGTTAATTTTTCTTCCAGCTGTTCTTTCTTTAATTTAAATTTATTTTCTTCCTTCAGGTTCACAACGACCGGTATGCCGCCGGCCATGATAACGCACGGCAGGTAAGAAACAAAACACGGCTGTGCCACGATAACTTCATCTCCTGGATTCAGGATAGAACGCATGGCGACATCGATTCCTTCGCTTCCTCCCACTGTCACCAGAATCTCATGATCCGGATGGTAGACCAGCTGATATTTTCTCTCCAGATACTGGCTGATTTCATAGCGCAGTTCCTTTAGTCCCGCATTAGAGGTATAAAAGGTTTTTCCCTTTTCCAGAGATGTAATTCCGGCTTCACGAACCCTCCATGGCGTATCAAAATCTGGTTCTCCTACACCCAGAGAAATCGCATCCGGCATCTCACTTACAATATCGAAAAACTTACGGATACCTGACGGTTCCAGAGCGGTTACTTTCTCAGATAAAAAATTTCTCATCATTATGGAGTCACCGCCTGTCTCTCATCCATTTTTTTTGCTTCCAATATTGTTCCGTGGTCTTTGTATTTTTTCAAGACAAAATGCGTTACTGTGCTGACTACAGATTCCAGCGGTGCCAACTTGGAAGATGTAAACAGGGAAATCTCTTTCATTGTCTTTCCTTCCAGCATGACCATAAAGTCATAAGCTCCGGACATCAGATAGACTGCTTTTACTTCTGGGAAATTATAGATGCGTTCTGCAATCTTATCAAATCCCTGACCACTCTGAGGAGTCACTTTTACCTCGATCATGGCAGTCAGCTGATCTTTGCTGGTGTTGTCCCAATTGATCACCGTATGATATCCGCAGATAATGTGTTCTTTTTCCATTTCCGCAATCTCATTGGCCACTTCCGTTTCCTGCACGTCCAGCATTACCGCCAGATCATGAACCTCCAGGCGGCTGTTTTTCTCAATCAGCTTTAAAATCAGTTCTCTTAATTCCGTATTCATGCCTCATCCTCCATTCTTTTTTGTTTTATTTTATCTTATGGAATTCATCTTTCTTCGTAATTTCCAAATTTGCTGCTTTTCCCTGCCGGTAGATCAATTTTTCTTTGGAATTTGTTGTCCGTCCAATGACTGCTGCCTGAATTCCATTTGTTTGCAGTATTCTTACCAGCTCCTGCCCCTGATCCGATGCAATCAGCATGGCTCCAGTCGACATTAGCTGATAAGGATTTAAATCAAAATGTTCGCAGATTTCAATCGTGTGCTGTTTTATTGGAATTTTTTCAATTTCCACCTCCAGGCCAACCCCAGATTTTTCTGCAATCTCCCAAAGGGCGCCATAAATTCCCAATTCCCCTAATGCCATTCTGAAGGTATCAGACTCACTTAGGATCTTGGCTTCTTTTTGGATTGAAAGCTGTCCAAAGCATGATTGTGCCTCCTTTAAAAACAGGGATGGAAATCTCTGAATCAGATTTTCTTTCTTAAGATCTGCGATCATTCCTGCTCCCGCAAGTCCAACAGATCGGGTTACGATCAATTCCTGGCCTGGCTTTGCTTTTCCAGGTCTTCGATGCTGCGGCAGCATTCTGCCAACTCCATGAACAGACAGAAGCGGCTGATTCACCGCTTCTGTCACCTCTGTATGTCCTTCTATGATTCCCATGGACAAACTGGCGCATGTTCCATGGATCTGTCGGATTACCTGCTCAATCTGATGCTTTTTTGTATTCGCCGGAAACAGTGCCGTCATCATAATCCCTATCGGTTTTCCTCCCTCTGCAGCCACATGATCTGCGGATGCATATACCGCAAGTTCCCCCATATGGCTCTCGGGAATCTCCTGAATAAAATCATGTGTTATGACAAACGTCTCATCCTGTTCTGCTTTCAGGGCCGTACAGCTCTTCCCAATTCCAAAACCATCCGGCAGTTCTTTCACTTCCTTTGCCAGATGCAGTCCTTTCCCTGCCATATTGCAGAGCATGGATTCCGGTAACCTTCCTAGTTTCATATCATTCCTTACCTTTTTCAGGATCTGTTCCTGTGACTATTGATTCGTTCCTTGTGTATCTTTTGATGTTTTCGCTGTTGTCTTCGGCGCGGCGGTCGTTGTCTGTGCCGTCTTCTTCTCTGTTGTTGTCTTCTGTGTGGTCTTTGCATTTTTCGCCGTCGTCGCAGTAGTGGTCTTATCTTTGTCTTCTTTTTTAGCAGTCGTTGCTTCCTGTTTCTTTGTTCCTACCCGGTAGGTCGGTGATGTTGCCATATAGGTAGAATTGTTGAAGACAGTCCTTTCTACCTCTTTTCCATTCACCTTAACAATCTTCCAAAGTCTTGCTGTGTAACCAGTGTGTCCAGACTGTTCCAGAATTTTAGTTCCTTCTGCCAGCGTTGGATCTTTGATCGTCTTTTCTCCGGTGCTTTGTTTGACAGACGTCGTCTCAGACTCAAACTCTACCGTCCGATCCGGGTCTTCTTTCACGCCATATACAGTAAATGTAATCGTTGATCCATTGGCAGTTCCTTCAATATAAATTGGGAAATCATTCTGATTTTTAAATTTCAGGTCTTTATATGTTCCCGCAATTGCCGCATCTGCGGATCTTGGGACATATGCCACCGTCATGGAATGAGGATGACGTTCCGTCACTTTCAGTTCCGCACGAATAATTGCATTGTATAAAGTGGTAGATACCTGACAGATTCCTCCGCCATAAGTCTGAACGGTCTGTCCGTTTTCATAAGAGCCCGCCAGCTCATATCCATTTTCTTTTGTAAATGGTGATACCTGTTCATATACAGAAAATGTCTCTCCCGGATAGATGACCGTTCCATTGATTTTCTTTGCTCCGTTTGCCACATTTACCTTACGTCCATAGGCAGATGAGCTGTAATTAGTTGTATAGGTTCCCATGACATCTTTGATTTTCTTCACATCATCTGTAGTGTACTCTGCCTTTTTCTTCGTGACTGCCAGCTCACATTTTGTTTTGCCGGCATCCACTGCTTTTTTGAAATTGGCAAATGAGTCATCAATATTCAATGTATATCCTGATTTTTCCTTCGTTACAACAAACTCTCCATTTTCTCGTTTCACAGTGGCATTTTTCGGAGTGGTAATGATATCCGCCGTTGCCTTCTTCATCTGTTTCTTAAAAATAGATTCGTCATATGTGCGGTAGATCGCCACCTCGTGTTTTTCTTTGTTCACATCGGAATATCTTGTAAAAATATTTCCAGTCCGTCCGATGTCATAAGCTTCTTTGGCAGTTTTTTTCGCATTTGGAGCCGCTCCCAAAGTTTCCAGTGATACTTCCACCTTTTCATCGTCTACGGTAAATGTCATATTTTCTTTGTGCAGCTCGGAAATATGTTCTTCCAGCGCTTCCTCCGCCTCGTCTTTCGTCATACCTCCAAGTTCCAGACCGTCGCACTCTACGCCGTCTAAAATCCTGCCTTCTGTCAGTTTTCCGTTTATCGCACTGTTTAAATACATAAAGACCCCTGCAGCTAAAAGAGCCAGAACAAGCACGATACCTGCTGCAATTCCAATTTTTTTCTTCATGTTTTTTTCCTTCATTTCCTGCTTATATTACTCTAACTTATTTACATTACATATCCTGCTACCATGGTAACAACCATGATAATCACAAGCAGCAGCGCTATTATCATCGCTGCAATCCGCCGTTTCTTCATTTTCTCATCACTCCATATTTTGAAATTATGCGGTCAATCTCCCTAGATGCCTCACTCTGAGACATCTGGTCCATATTGACGTTATCCTCTATTGTATGATATTTCAACAGTTCCTTCAAGTATCGTTTCTGTTTTTCCGTCATTGGACGCTGCTTCCGTACCCGGTACTGAAGCTGTCTTGGACAAAACGCTTCTTTCTCCTGAGGGAATTCTTTTTTCATTTGTTCAAAGACCACCGCCGTTGCAAGGGCGTCATCATAGGCTCTGTGAGCAGATTTATTCACATAATGATAGTGCGCACACAGCGTCTCAAGTTTTTTGTTTTCCAGCCCGCGCAGCAGCTTTCTGGCTGCCGCCAGTGTATCCACTCCATCTCTTTCAAAAGATTTCTTGCAGGCATTCGCTGCCGTTTTCATAAAGCTGTAGTCAAACATAAGATTATGTCCCAGAACCGGAAACCCTTCACTGAACGCAAGAAATTCTTCCACTCCCTTTCTCAGCGGTATCCCGTTTTGGAGCATCTGTCTTGTGATGCCGGTCAATTCAATAATAAAATCACTGACCGGAATCTCCGGACGTATGATGCAGTTATATTTTCCTATGATTTTTTCATCCTGGATCTTGACGGCACCAATTTCGATCATCTGATCGCTTTCAGGCGACAAACCAGTCGTCTCCAGGTCAAACGCTACATATCTTCTCATTTGTTCACACCTCGCAGGACGGACATACTGTCTGCAGCGGACATTCTCCGCATTTCGGTCTTCTCGCAATGCAAATACTGCGTCCGTGGGCTATAATTTGGATATTATACAAGATCCATTGTTCCCTGGGCAGTACCTTCATCAGATCCTGTTCAATCTTTACAGGATCATCATTCTTCGTAAGATAAAGGAGTTTGGAAATCCTCTTTACATGGGTATCTACAACGATGCTTGGTTCACGGAAAATATTCCCCCGGATTACATTCGCTGTTTTTCTTCCTACGCCTGCCAGCTTAATCAGATCTTCCATCCGGTTCGGTACCTGGCCCTGATGTCTCTCCAAAAGCTGCCCTGCACATAAAATCAGATTCTTTGCCTTGTTTTTGTAAAAGCCGGTGGAATAAATATCCCTCTCCATCTCTTTTAAATCCGCATTGGCAAACGCCTCCAGCGTCGGATATTTGACAAACAGCTTTTCTGTTACCTGATTTACCCGCTCATCGGTACACTGCGCACTCAAAATCGTCGCAAAAAGCAGCTGCCACGGCGTCTCATAATTCAGATAACATTTATATTCCGTTGAGTATGTCTGATTCAGGATCTCACAGATCTTATGTACTCTTTCTTTTGTAATCCGTTTGGATGCCCGTTTCATCTTTCCACTCCTTTTTCTGTCTCGAAGGCCATAGAAAACGGCTTTTTCTCTGCCTTCTATGGTATTTATCCATTATACACAAATGAAGCTTCCCTCTCAAGAGACTTTCTACTATATTTTTTGTATCTTTTATGATACGATGAGTATATCAATACGACAGAAATGCCGCTGGCATTCTTAAAATAGTTAAAAGGAGGAAGAAATGATTCAATTAATCGTCTCTGACCTGGACGGAACCCTGCTGACAGAGAACAAGCAGATGACACCACGGACGGCCGACGCAATCAAACAACTTCAGCAAAAAGGGATTCGTTTCCTTTTAAATACGGAACGGGAATATTTTGATGCAAAATCCGTATTGGATCGTGCCGGAATCTGCTGTGATATGATCTGCTCCGGCGGAGCCTTTACCATCCATCAGAATGGGAAAAGCAGCCATGCTTCTTTCATCTCGCATGACACCATCATGCCGATGCTTTCTATGTTCGGAAAATATCATGTTTTTTATGAGGTCTACAGTACAAAGGGCCGATGCATCCTCGGTACCATAGAGGCTTATGAGTCTTATCTGACTGGAGAATACTTCCCTTCTCTTCTGGAAGAGAACAAGAATTTCTCCATGACACAGGAAGACTACTATCGGATTCTTGCCGACACACGTTTTTACGACACCTGGGAGCTTCTCCTGAATGACAATCCGGAAATTCTTAAGGTCACTGCCCGTTCTAACGACACCTGGAAGCTGGAGCAGCTGAGAAATGAACTGCGGCACACAATCTCTGAACTTGCAGTTTCAGAAGATTCTACATATTGTATTCAGGTAACTGCCATCGAAGCACAAAAAGGTGCGGCCCTTCTAAAATATATGGAAGATCAGAACTTTTCTCTCAAAGACACTCTGATCATCGGAGACGGTCATGAAGATTATTCCATGCTTGGACTTCCATACATCCGAAGTGTCGCAATGGGAAACGCTATCAGCGAAATCAAAGATATCTGTGAATATCAGACAGCCAGCAATGAAGATGCCGGCGCCGCTGCAGTATTTGAGGTTGTTCTTTCCTCAATTTCTTAAAAGAAATCATAACGGTTAAAAAAACAGAGAACGATATGCCGCTCATATCCATTCTCTGTTTTTCATTACTCTATTTCATCCTGCCAGTCTTTATCTTCTTTTTTCTTTCTGTTTGTGTGTTTTCATAATATTAACGAAGCTGTCCTTATTTGTATTGCACCTTTTTCAATTTTTTTATTTTTTCGGATATAACCCATTTTTTACACAACTGTCACAAAAACATGCGGTTGGGCATGATACGATATTCATACATTTTCGAAAGGAGAAGATTTATGATTCGTTTATTTGCTTCCGACATGGATGGCACTTTATTAAACAGTTCTGGTGTTATTTCCAAATATACTGCCGATTCCATCCGAAGACTACAAACATGTGAAATTGAATTTATTGTAAATACAGGACGTGACTATACAAGTGCCAAGAAAGAATTAGATGCTGCCGGCATTTCCTGCAATATGATCTGCTGCAGCGGGGCCTGCACCTACGATCAGTATGGAAATCCGAGCAATATTGCGTCTTTGCCAAAAAGCACCGCTAAAAAAATATTGGAACTCTTTCAGCAGCATGGTGCCTTTGCAGATATTTATACAGAAATAGGCAAAACCTCTGTTGACGGCTATGACCGATTTTTAAGCTATTACCGCGAAGAAGTATTTCCTGCTCTGAAGAAGGAGCATAAGGTTTATTATCAGACTCCGAAAGACTTTCAAAAAATGACTTCTCAGGTACATTTTTTTGAGAATGCCGATAGTCTGCTTGACACACCGATTCCAATTTATAAAATCTCTACTACATTTTTAGACCCGCAAAAAATTTCCATCCTCCGCAAAGAGGTCGAAGCCATCAAAGGACTGCACATTGCTTCCACGTCACCAACCAATCTGGAAATCACCCAGGAAAAAGCGCAGAAAGGCTACGCCCTTCTTCAATACGCAAAACAAAAATCCATCGATCCCTCCGAAATCCTTGCGATCGGTGACAGTGAAAATGATTTTTCCATGCTTTCTCTTAACCTTGGGAGTACGGTTGCAATGGCAAATGCAGATCCGTCCATCAAAAGGATCTGCCGTGCAGAGACCTTATCGAATGATGAAGATGGTGCTGCTGTTTTAATGGAAGGGCTCGTTACCGAACGATGCTTCTATGAAATTAACCGCCGGTATGTATTTGGCATGTAGCGGAATCTCACTCTAAGCTTGATGTTGCATTTCTTCCTGTGATAGTATATATACGAGCAGTGATTGCCCGATCATTATATTTTAAGGAGGATAATCAGATGATACGTTTAGTTGCATCAGATTTAGACGGTACCTTGCTGGACAGTTACCGCAGGATTACCGATGAAAATAAAGAAGCTATTGCCCAGCTTCAAGAAAATGATATCGAATTTATCATTAATACCGGAAGAGAATATCAGAATGTTCTGGATATTGCCGCCCAGGCCGATTTGAAATGCGGCATGATCTGCAGCAATGGAGCCAGCGGCTATGATGAGAATGGGAATCTGTTATTCCAGCATTTTATCCCGATGAAGCATGTGAAGGAGATTATCCGCATTTTCAACGAGCTTGATTTTACTCCAAACCTTTTTTCTCAGTTTGGACGCCTTTCCATTCTGTCAGAAGAAAAGCTGAGGGAGTATACAAAAAATATTATGATTCCTGCTGTGCAGATCAGCCATCCAAACTTTGTTTATACGGAAAATGATTTGAATGATCTTGTAAAAAGAGTCATTTATATTGATGGAGAAGAAGCACTCTATAAAAGTGATCACCAGATTTTAAAGATTACGACTCACTCTCCAAAACCAGAGCGTCTTGCCCAGCTCCGCAAAGCACTGAAAGATGTTCCGGATCTGGCAGTCGCCAATACGTCCATTGCCGATATTGAGATTACTTCTGTTCATGCTCAGAAGGGAATCGGCCTGATGGATTACGCCAAAACAAAAGGATATCAGCCTGACGAAATCGTTGCTGTCGGAGACAGCGGAAATGACTATTCCATGCTTTCTCTTCCAGGTATTCATTCTGTGGCTATGGCAAACGCTACCGAAGAGATTCAAAATATCTGTGTTTACCGCACAAGGGACAACACCAATGACGGCATTGCTTATATTATTCGCTGTATCCTGGCTGATCGAAATAACTTTGAACTTCGCTGAAAAAACTAACTCCGGCAAAGGCTTTTTTGCCTTTCCGGAGTTTTTTACTGTGCTTTTTTATTTTGCCTGAAGATATTTTTCAGCCCGGCTTCCTGTTTCTGTCAATATTTTCATCGCTTCTGCCGGGTATTTTCCCATTGCTGTTTCTCCCGTCAGCATCAGATCACAGGCTCCCTGCATGACAGCATGGAAAATATCACTTACTTCCGCTCTGGTAGGATACGGATTGCGGATCATAGAATCCAGCATCTGAGTTACTACCATAAATTCTTTGCCCTGCTTTCTGCATTCCTTTGCAATCTGATCCTGAATGCAGGGAAGTTCTGTCAGTGGAATCGCATTTCCCAAATCTCCTCGTGCGATCACAACCGCATCGCATTCTGGAATGATTTCTTTTAAATTCCGGATTCCATCCATATTTTCAATTTTAGCAAAAATCCGGATATCCTGACATCCCTTTTCTTCCAGCTCTTTGTGCAGTTCCTGCAGATCATCCTTTCCTCTGACAAAAGGAAGCATGACTTCTGTCACCCCATATTCTCTGGCCAATGACAAATTCATATGATCCATAGAAGTCAGTACAGGCTGGCGGATATCACATCCAGGAAGAAGAATGCTTTTTCTGGAGATTATTTTCCCGCCTCTTAAAACCCGGCAAACTGCCTTCCCATTATCAGCAGATTCTATTTCCAGTTCAATTTTTCCATCATCCAGCAAAACAATCTGCCCCTCCTTTAAAAATGGGCTGACTGCTTTCGGTACCGGAATCTGTCTGTCTCCTATGACAACCTTCTTTCCCTCTTCCAATACCATATCTTCCGGCAGGATTCCAATTCTTAATTCCGGTCCCATCAGATCAATCATAAAATCCGGTTTGATTTCCTCTTTTCGTGCTGCTTCAAAATATGTATCAATCCATTCTCTGCTCTCCTTAAGGGATTTATGGGATAAATTCAGCCGTATTCCAGTCATCCCTGCCTGCAGCATCTTTCTTAATACATCAACAGAAACACAGGCCGGTCCCAGAGTTCCATAATATTTCATTTGATTTCCTCCTTATGTAATCTATTATAACATTTCCCGGCTGTTCTGCCCTCTTTTTCCATTTTTAAATATATGAAAAGTTCCAGAACCGTGCAATCCGTCACAGTCCCGGAACCTTCCTATTTTTTATATGATTAAGAAAGAATGAGCGTTATCCTAAGCGCAGCATTGCAAACATACAAATTCCAGCAAATACTAATACCACAAGGCTTCCGGAAATATCACGCAGCAAATGATTTCCTGCCATTCGTTTTACCACTCCTTTTACAGGAATCTGATATGTCTTTACGCATTTGTAAGTAAGGAATATCAACATTAATACATAGATGAAGTTCTGTATCATCAATTCCGCAACCACTAAAAGGAACATATTTGCAACCGCATAATCATAGTCGCCACTATACAGATGATCTTTGATAAACCCAAGGAGATATGCAATAAAAGGGTTCAACATAGCCACAAGAAACATAACAGTGGCGCTTGGATTACTGCTGATAATAGCCTGAATGTTTCCTCCTGCACCTTCTTTTGCTGCATCCATGCTAAGATATCCCAGGGCAATAAACGGACTCACTGTCAGCAGCACCCTGATAATCATAAAAATTCGATCTACCATACTGGATTGTACCCGTGTATTTACTAACTTCATCATTCCTTACTTACTCCTTCCATCTGTTTCCATCGGTTTTGTTTATTTTAATTCCGGCCAGTAGTCCTTGTTTGCCTCGATCAGATCATCCAGGATCTGTTTGGCTACCTTCGCACTCGGTACTGTCTTAGACAATGTCAGTGCCTGCCATAACTTCTGGTAGCTTCCTTCGATCCATGCCTCTACGGTCAGCTTCTCTACGCTCACCTGCTGTTCCATCAGTCCTTTCTGGAACTGTGGGATCGCTCCCTGGCAGATCTTCTCATATCCGTTGCTTCCTACGATACATGGGATCTCTACCATCGCTGTACGGTCAAAGTTCTCTACCGCTCCCTCATTCGGTACGATCAGCAGGAATCTTTCCTGTGTGTTCTCTGCGATCGCACATGCTAAGTCTACTATGTAGGTTGCGTGTGCATCCGGCTCAAATGCGCTTCCCACTGCAGTTCCGCTCTCGATGATCCTGCGGCACTCTCCGAAGATGAACTTCTCTCTTCCGTCCATGACTTCATTCGCTCTTGTGTATTCCGGATTGGATGTCTCTACCACATAGTCTGGGAACAGATAGTATTTTAAGTAGGTGTTCGGGATCGTTTCCGGATCTACCGCATATACGTCTCTTGCCTTCTGGAACGTATGTACCCAGCTCTCATCCACATGCTGGTTGGAATCAGACAGCGCATCTGCGAATCCGTTGGCTGCCATATGCTCTTTGATCTGCGGCATTAAGTCATTTCCCTTGGAATCGTAGATCTTGTTCCACCATCCAAAGTGGTTGAGTCCATAGTATCCATACTGTAATTCTTTTCTGGACTCTAATCCTACCATATCTGCCATCTTTTCCATCAGGTCGATCGGCATGTCACAGATATTTAAGATCTTGGAGTCCGGTCTTAATCTCCTGGTCGCTTCCGCTACGATCGCTGCCGGATTGGAGTAGTTCAACATCCAGGCATTTGGAGAATATTTCTCCATATAGTCCAGGATCTCGATCACGCCTCCGATAGAACGCATTCCATAAGCGATCCCTCCTGGTCCGCACGTCTCCTGTCCAACTACGCCGTATTTCAATGGGATCTTCTCATCTTTTTCACGCATGGCATATTTTCCGACACGGATATGGGCCAATACGAAATCGATATCTGTGAACGCTGTTTCTGGATCTGTGGTATATGCGAATTCTACTTCCGGAGCATTTTCTTTCAGGTAGATCTCACATGCTTTTGCCACGATCTCCTGTCTCTGCGCGTCATTATCATAAAACTTGATGGAACGGATCGGGAATCTGTCCATATGATCTAAGAGCATCAGCACGATCCCTGGTGTAAAGGTACTTCCTCCACCTGCGACTGTGATTGAATATTTCTTCTTTGCCATCTCTGTCTCCTCCTAAAACTCTTTTTTTCTTTACTGCCTTCATCATACTCTTGCATGATTTTTAACACAATAGATTTGCCCGATTCCGGGACGTCTCATAGATATTGTAATTTTTCACAATTTCCGTGAATTTTCACTTCCCTTGTAATAAAAAAAATTCATCTACCTAAAATGGCAAAAAAATACTGCTGCATCAATGATTTTCTCATCATTGATACAGCAGTCATATGCTTATTATTCCATCTCTTTTTTGTTGGCCACATATTCCATATATTTTAAAGATAAAAATTCAATCAAAATGAAGAAATGCAGTGTAGGATAATAGGTATAATCATACCCAACAGTATGGATTTCTTCCGGGTGGAACTCCAAAACAGCATCCGCCAAGTCCCGGAATTCTCCTTTTCCCTCCATAGCAATTAAAAGAATATTGGCCCCTTTTGCCTTCGCAATTCTGGCTTTCTGAAGCTGAATAGGATTACTCCCAGAATAGGAAATAAAAATGACCAGATCTTGGGGCTGTGCCATTTCTTGAATAAGTCCAAACTCTGCTCCTCCCTCTACCGTATTAATAAATATCTGCTGATGTATAAACTTGCCTTTCAGAACCCTGGCGGCTTCTTTCTGTACATCCCCGGATCCATTGACATAAATATTTCCTGCCTTATCGATCATCTGGCAGATATCCGTCATATCTTTATCTTCCATGGCCCGAATCGTCGCTACAAAGTTATTTGCATTTTTCTCCATGTCCTTTTGTTCATAAAGGATTTCTGCCTGTTCTTCCCATTTGAGAAAAGACCTCATTTCACTGTATCCTGAAAATCCCAGTTTTTTTGCAAAGCGCAGAATCGTTGTATGAGACACATGACAGAATACTGCCAGCTGCTGAATGGAAATCCGCTTGCATGTTTCTTTGTTGGATATGATATATTTCCAGATTTGCAGATCATTTTCATTGAGCTCATCATATTTTTTCTGAATCAGCTCCTCCATGTTCTTCGCTCTCATGCGTCTTTCCCTTCCTCCAAAAATTCCAAATATCGAAGCGCCAGCATTTCAATTAAAATAAAATAGGACGTCATCGATTCATATTTTATATTACTTAAAGCTCTTTCTACCGATGTTGTGGAAATGTAGAGATTATAATCGCTGATCTCTGCCAGGGAATTCTTTAGCCGTTTAGTGATAGAAATCACCGGCACATTCTTAATCTTTGCTCTTTTTACAAATTTCAGCAAGGACTCCCGCTCTCCAGATACAGAAATGACGATCAGAAGATCGTGACTGTCCATGGCCTTTAAGATTGCACGGAATTCATCTTCCCCATTAAAATCAAAAAGATGTTTCTTCCCATGATAAAAGAGCCTCTTTACCTCTTTGGCTACAAGTCTCTGAATTGCTCCCGTCCCATACACAAAAACTCTGTTGGCCTGATAAATAGCTTCTATAATTTCTCTGAAATCCTGCTGGATCATGTCCTGCATCATCGCTTCATAGGACATGCAGATCTGGACTGCCTTGCTGACTTCTCTCCTGCCTCCGTCATTTTCCATCTTTAAATGAACCTTAAATTCACCAAATCCTTTCAATGAAAGCTTCTTCGTAAAGCGCAGGACCGTTGTCCTGGATACATTGCACTTAGACGCCAGCTGCTCAATCGTCATATTCTCACATTGTTTCCGGTGTTTTTCCACATAATCCCAGATATACAAATCTGTCTCACTTAAACGGTCGCTGTACTGATTCATTAATTCCTCTAGCTGCATCGTAACCTCCCAATATTGTGATTATTATATCATACTAAAAAGAGCCTTGTACAGCAGGATTCTTCTTTCAATTCACAGTTAGCTTTCCGCAACATTTTTCATAATTTTTCTTTTCCATCTGCACTATTTTCTTCTCCTATCTGGGGTTCTTTCCTAAAATCAGGAAAGGCGCAGACCAGAAGCTTACTGGCTGCGCCTTTTTTCCGCAAAAGTCCTACTGTTTAGAAATTTTGTATAAAATATCCCCTACATGAACCGGACCTTCTGTTTTTACAAATTCTATCTTGTAATCATCCATTGTTGTCAGCAGAACCGGTGTCGTAACTTCTTTTTCTTTTGATTTGACAAATTCCAGATCAATGGTTCCAATCAGCTGTCCGGCCTGAACTTCATCTCCCACAGAAATATCCAGATTAAATCCTTCTCCCTGAAGTTCTACTGTATCCATCCCGATGTGCATCAGCACTTCCGCCCCATTTCCAAGGGTAAACCCAATCGCATGTTTTGTGTCAAAAATAGTTGCTACTTTCCCGGAAACCGGTGCATATAAATTGCCGTTGACCGGCTCTATGGCAACGCCATCCCCCATCACTTTTTCTGCGAATATCGGATCATTTACCTGTTCCACCGGAAGAGCTGTTCCCTCAAAGAACGCTTTGACTTCCACTGGTCCATTCTTCTTTCTTTTTTTAAAAAACATATTTTTCACCTTTCATCTAATGCACACGAATTGTTGTTCTCTGTTTATTTTAATTCCGGCCAGTAGTCTTTGTTTGCCTCGATCAGGTCATCCAGGATCTGTTTGGCTACCTTCGCACTCGGTACTGTCTTAGATAATGTCAGTGCCTGCCATAACTTCTGGTAGCTTCCTTCGATCCATGCCTCTACGGTCAGCTTCTCTACGCTCACCTGCTGTTCCATCAGTCCTTTCTGGAACTGTGGGATCGCTCCCTGGCAGATCTTCTCATATCCGTTGCTTCCTACGATACATGGGATCTCTACCATCGCTGTACGGTCAAAGTTCTCTACCGCTCCCTCATTCGGTACGATCAGCAGGAATCTTTCCTGTGTGTTCTCTGCGATCGCACATGCTAAGTCTACTATGTAGGTTGCGTGTGCATCCGGCTCAAATGCGCTTCCCACTGCAGTTCCGCTCTCGATGATCCTGCGGCACTCTCCGAAGATGAACTTCTCTCTTCCGTCCATGACTTCATTCGCTCTTGTGTATTCCGGATTGGATGTCTCTACCACATAGTCTGGGAACAGATAGTATTTTAAGTAGGTGTTCGGGATCGTTTCCGGATCTACCGCATATACGTCTCTTGCCTTCTGGAACGTATGTACCCAGCTCTCATCCACATGCTGGTTGGAATCAGACAGCGCATCTGCGAATCCGTTGGCTGCCATATGCTCTTTGATCTGCGGCATTAAGTCATTTCCCTTGGAATCGTAGATCTTGTTCCACCATCCAAAGTGGTTGAGTCCATAGTATCCATACTGTAATTCTTTTCTGGACTCTAATCCTACCATATCTGCCATCTTTTCCATCAGGTCGATCGGCATGTCACAGATATTTAAGATCTTGGAGTCCGGTCTTAATCTCCTGGTCGCTTCCGCTACGATCGCTGCCGGATTGGAGTAGTTCAACATCCAGGCATTTGGAGAATATTTCTCCATATAGTCCAGGATCTCGATCACGCCTCCGATAGAACGCATTCCATAAGCGATCCCTCCTGGTCCGCACGTCTCCTGTCCAACTACGCCGTATTTCAATGGGATCTTCTCATCTTTTTCACGCATGGCATATTTTCCGACACGGATATGGGCCAATACGAAATCGATATCTGTGAACGCTGTTTCTGGATCTGTGGTATATGCGAATTCTACTTCCGGAGCATTTTCTTTCAGGTAGATCTCACATGCTTTTGCCACGATCTCCTGTCTCTGCGCGTCATTATCATAAAACTTGATGGAACGGATCGGGAATCTGTCCATATGATCTAAGAGCATCAGCACGATCCCTGGTGTAAAAGTGCTTCCGCCGCCTGCGACTGTGATTGAATATTTTTTCTTTGCCATCTCTTATTTCCCTCCTGAAATATTAAAGCAATGATTCAAATACTTCTCTGATTTTTGGTACTTTCAAACCAATAATAACCTGAAACGATTTTCCATTTACAGAACATCCATGTGTTCCAATTGCTTTGAAATAAGCATCATCTTTACATGTTGTCTCATCTTTTACATTAACACGAAGTCTTGTCGCGCAGTTTGTAACATCTACAATGTTGTCCTTTCCACCGAGTCCTTCCAAAATCATCTGACAAAGCTCAACGTTTGGATCATCCGATATTGCCTGACCTTTGGCAGCCTGCTGCTCTCTAAATTTTGCTTTTGAACCAAATTCGATTTCTTCATCATCTTCACGTCCTGGTGTTTTGAAATCGAATTTCAAAATTAAGAAACGGAATACAACAAACCAGATAGCTACAAAAATTAATCCAATTACAAGCATCAATATATACTGCTGCCAATGATTCCTCATCAGCGGAATTAAATTCAGAGATGCAATTTCAATCAAACCACCTGAGTTAATACCAACAATGCCTGCAAGCCACATCGTTGTCGCTATGGTTGCTGCCAATAAAGCATGTACAAGGAACAATCCTGGTGCAACAAACAAGAATGTAAACTCAATTGGCTCTGTAATACCGCAAACAATTGCTGTCAATGTGATTGGCAGAAGCAGCGTGAATACTTTCTTTTTCTTTTCCGGTTTAGCAGTAGAGTAGAATGCTAAAGCTGCGCCTGTACATCCAAACATTTTTGTAAATCCACTGGCTGTGAATCCTGCTTCCGGACAGAAGGATTTCAAAGATGCTGTAGATGCTGCAATTTCTGGGAGAAGTTTTGCCCAGTATGCATATAATCCGCCAGGTACAACAACGTTGTCATAGTAAAATGGTGAGTATAATAAATGATGTAATCCAAATGGTATCAATGCTCGCTCACAGAAGTTGAATATCCAGATTCCAAGTGCTCCTGCACTCTTTACAAATCCCTGGAATGCGAAAATTCCTAACTGAATTTTTGGCCATATAGCAACTGCAAGTACTGCCACTGGAATCATAATGAAGAAGCCAACCATAAATACAAAGGTTGATCCTGTGAAAGATCCAAGCCATTCAGGAAGCTCTGTATCATAAAATTTGTTATGTACCCAAATAGCGATTCCTGACACTGCCAGCGCTCCGATCATACCCATATCCAGTGTCTTAATGCTGGCGATCATCGCAAGTCCGCTGCTGCCTCCAACTTCCTGAGACATATCAACGCCAAACACTCCGCCCCACTGTGTAAGAATCGTATTTACAAAATAATGGAATGTCAGATATAATACTAACGCTTCCATACAGCATCTGGCGTTCTGCTTCTTGGCCATTCCAATTGGAAGTGATACCGCAAACAATAATGGCAGCTGGTTGAACACAGTCCATCCGCCTTGAAGGAAGACATTCCAGCATTTGTACCACATGCTCGTTGGTGCTGCTAATCCACCCATGATTGCTTCTGTTGTAAACAGGGTTCCGATTCCTACGGCGATACCTGCAAATGCAAACAGAAGTACCGGTGTGAACATCGCTCCACCGAACTTTTGAATTTTCTGCATCATTTTTCAATTCACTCCTTTTCTTTTCATTGTGCTTATTTAAACGTTTCAAATACCGGTATTTCTCAACTACAAGCGAATCATATCATGGCAGATATCATTTCTCAATAGATTGAGGCCTTTTAGAAACAACGCCAATTATTTTATAATTTTTCACATTTTCTGTGATTTCTCACACCCATTTAACAGGGTATTTCCGTCAAGTATTTTTCTTCTTTTCTTAATACAAAAACCGCCCTAAGAATCTATGATCCTCAGAGCGGTCCATTGTGTATTCAAGCATTCAGCTTAAGAGAAATAGAAATTATCAAAGTCATATTTATATACGCGGTAAATATACTTTTCCACATCCATTTGAAAACTCTTTATTAATTTATGAGAACTGTCATATTCCCCAAAAACTCCTTTCATTCCGCTGTCCATCACCGTATTGTCTCCAATATCCTGAGCACTGCTTACATATCCGGAGTATGGGACTTCGAAGGAATCAACCAGCTGAAAAGTTCCTTTCTTTTCATCGACAAGATATTTGTAGTAATAGGATTTGTCTCCTTCTTTTCCTGTGTTATTTGTTAATCCGATGGAAGTCCATGAGAAATCAGGCTGAGATTCGCTGTATCCAATGTTGTTATTAAACATATACAGATAATACTGGCCGTCCTCCAGACTGTCATCTTCCACATATGTGACGGAATGCTGTCCTCCCTGGAGCGTAAAGTCTCCGTCCTGGGTCAAAAGCAGCGATTCATATCCTGTGCCGTCCCAGAAATCTTCAGAACCAATCATGTACTCGATGGAAGGATTCTTATACAGATCATCAATTTTCATGATGGTAGAAGTTTCCCTGGAGCTTAAGATAATCTGATCATCCCCCAGCCACTGCAGGGTATTGATATGCATCCAATCCAGATCTCCGTCAGACGCCTTCTCACAGGTTTTTTTATAATCCCCAAAAAGATCCGCCAAATCCAGAACTTCTGTAACTTTTCCGGTTTCTTTGTTAATCATGATAATGATGTCTTCCACGCTGTCACTCTTTGTATCACTAGCCAGTGTCAGAATATTTCCGTCATCATCGAAGACATAGTCATGATGCAGGTTATAGTCTCCCGTGCTATAGACTTTCGTTACCTGCCCCAGCCGGTTCACCCTGGCAATCTTCGTCTGAGAAATACTGTAATACATGCCTTCATCATCAAACAGCAGGCGGTGGCTGCGGTATCCGATGATCGGTACTTCACCTCTCAGAACTCCATTATTATCATAGTAATACATAAAATCTAAATTCTCACTGTCATTTCCCATTATGACATACAAACCATCAGAGAGTTTCTGAGAAGAAGTTCCTTCTGTCATATCAATCATTGTATCTTCATTGCCAAGAAGACTTCCCATAGTGTATTTGATCTTCTTCTTTGTCGTCTTTCCGTCCTTTGTTTTGATCGTAAAAGTTATGGTATTTTCTGTATCCGGAATCAGACCCAGCACCTGAAATTCGTGTTCTGTCTGATATTCTTCTCCCTGATAGGCATCTGCTGAAAAATCATCAATTTCATCTTGATCTACATGAACTGTATAAGAAACAGATGCTGCGTCCTCCGTTGTAAAATATATATACAGTGATTGTGTATTTGTACCGTATGGATTATATTTTACGAGCATATTGTCTTGCGTATAGTCCCCGGATTCTTTTTCCTCTTCAATTTCCTGCTGTATCTTTTGCTGATTTTCCTCATTATAAACTGCCTTGATATCCTTTAGGATTTCTTCTTGTTCTGAACTTAGGATTGTCTTTCCTACATCCATATCTACGGTTGTTTTGGCTGAATTTCCGGAAGATTCTTTTGTTTTCTTTTTCTTATACTGCCGATAGCCGATCACTGCTGCCACAACGACTGCTATGATCACACATACGGCAATGATGATCTTTCGGTGTTTTTTCTTCTTTCTGAACTGAATGGTAATCTCCTCCTTCTCTTTCCTCTGCATTGATTTTCTATCTGATATTTTACTTGGGAAATATGTGTACCTTATGTCCAAAATATGTTACTTTTGTGTAAAAAATATGAAGAAATTATGACGTTTATACCTGATACTTCAAATTGACTTTTCTTTACAAAGAATTGATTTTGTGTTATGAAGGAAGAGACTGAAACACATTTTATGGAAAGGAGTTTCTTAATAATATGAAACCTTCATCTGTTTTGAGAAATACACTAAGAACCATGGATCATAAAGGTTATCCAGCTTACAAAGGTCTTCGGGGCACATATCAGTTTCCCTCTTATCTTTTGAACATTCATCATGTTCAGGGGGATCCGTTTGCTTCCCCTTCCAGCTTAAGCCTTCAGATTTCGGGAAAAGACGCCGGATTCCCCAAAGAACTGTATCATACGCCGTGGCGCCGGACAGCTTTCCAGGATCATCTGCTCCGCCTTTTTGGAAAGCAGCTGAACCGGTTCAGCTTTCAGGCAAAAGGTTCCGGCAAAAGCGGTCTTTTGTCAACCAGCAGCTGCGGTCAGGAAATTCTTGAACGGACTGCCCTTCAGGTAGATCCAAAAACCGGAGATATCACTGCTTGTTTTGAAGCTGGCTTTCCTGCCAGAGGCCGTACCATCGACGCCAGATCTCTGGAAAAAATGCTGTTTGATCTGGTTCCAAAAGCCGCCAGCGCTTCCCTTTTTTATAAAGCAGTCCGCCAGGAGGATCTGATCCGTGACATCCATCTTTCCGATGATCAGCAGTATATCAGAGAACAGCTTCCGTCCCTTGGTCTTTGTGCCTTTGTGGCAGACGGCTCCATCCTGCCAAGAGAAAGCGGAGTATCCCAAAAACCAATGAAAAATTCTGTGTCATTTGTTTCCCCGAAGGCCTATCAGGTCACTTTGACGCCGCCTCACTGCGGATCCATCACGGGAATGGGAATTCCTAAAGGTATTACTCTGATTGTCGGCGGAGGATACCATGGAAAATCCACTCTCTTAAAGGCTCTGGAACTTGGAGTATACAATCACATTGCAGGAGATGGCCGGGAATATGTGATCACTGATGATACTGCGGTGAAACTGCGCGCTGAAGACGGACGGAGCATCTGCCGCACAGATATCTCCCTTTTTATCAATGACCTGCCAAATGGAAAAGATACCACCTCTTTTTCCACGGAAGATGCCAGCGGAAGCACTTCTCAGGCTGCCAATACCATTGAGGCCATTGAAGCAGGAGCCTGCCTGTTTCTAATTGATGAAGACACCAGCGCAACTAATTTTATGATCCGCGACGAACTGATGCAGCGGGTTGTCAGCCGCCATCAGGAACCAATTACTCCTTTGATCGAACGGATCCGCTATCTCTATGAGGCACATGGCATATCTTCTGTTTTGGTTGCCGGAAGTTCAGGATCCTTCTTCCATACAGCAGACCATATCATTCAGATGGAAAACTATCGGCCAAAGGATATTACAGAGACTGCAAAAACCGCAGCAAAAGACTTTCCTGCAGTTTCAATTCCAAAGGAAGAGCCGCATTTTCCGGATTTTGTCCGCTGTTTTTCTCCAAATAAGCGTCTCCTTGGAGAACGGCGTACAAAAATAAAGATTTTCGGTAAAGATTCTGTTTCCATTAACAAAGAGACCATTGATCTGCGGTACGTAGAACAGCTGGCCGATTCAGAGCAGACCGCATCTTTGGGATATGCCTTTCTCTACGCCCAACTTCATCTCATGGACGGAAAGAAAACGATGCAGAAGGTGGCCGATGAAATCATGGAACAGATTCGCCGGCACGGCCTGAATTCCATTTCTGGAAGCAGTTATCCAAGAACGGGGCTTGCCATGCCGAGAAAACAGGAAATCCTTGCCTGCATCAATCGTTTTCGAAAACTTTAAATTCAGAAAAAGCTGACCGTGTTTTTTGGTCAGCTTTTTTTCAGCAGTTTAATATATTGGAGGAACATTTTCTCCGCTGGATCCAGAGACTGTCTGCGGGGATAGATCAGAGAAATGGGAGAACGGAAATCATCCTTTAGTGGAATCATCCGAATTCCCTGACAAGATACTTCTTCAAAAACTTTGGTAAAGGTCACTGTAACTCCTACCCGTTCTTTTACAAAACTCATGATCGTATTGGCCTGTGGAAATTCATACTGGATATCCGGCTCAAATCCTGCCTTGCAGCAGCTGTCATAAAAAAACTCATAACTTCCGCTTTCTTTGACCGGGAAAACAAACACTTCCCCTTCCAGTTCCTTTAGCTGAATTTCCGAACGCTTTGCCAGCGGATGATCTTGATATACTACCGCACAAAGCCGGTCTTCATACAATGGATAAAACCGGTATTTGTCTGTGTCTTTGATCATAGATTCTCTTAAAATCATAAAGTCATAAGAATCTGCGTCATCCAGGATTTCTCTTCCTCTCTTCTCATCTACAATCAGCTGAATATCCGGATGTTTTTCATGAAAGTCCGCCATAATCCCGGCGAAATGATATGGCGCCAGCACCGGCATGCTTCCAATCCGGATTTCTCTCTTTTTCCTAATCTGCCGAAGCATCTCTTCATATAAATCTGTCATTTCCTGAGCGTAGCGGTAAAATTCTTCTCCTTCTTTTGTGAGCTCAAATTTCCTTGTATTCCTTCGGATCAGCGTCACTCCCAATTCATTTTCCAGCTTTTTGATTTGTTTCGACAATGCCCCCTGTGTCATATTGCAGGCATAGCCCGCTTCCGTAAAATTCTTCTGTCTGCATAATTCCATATAATAATATAACTGCTGTATTTCCATCTAAATATATTCCTTTCTGGAATATATTATAGACAAAGTGGAATTGACTGTAAAGGCTTTTGATCCCTATACTAAAGCAAAGAGCGAATGAATGAGAGGAGATATCCATGAATCAAAAAAACTTTTTTTATCATCGAATCATTTTTTATATATCAGGACTTTTGATCATGTCTGTGGGATCTAATTTATTTTTAAAGGCAGCCCTTGGGGTTGCGCCAAGCTGTACGGTTGCTTTAACCCTGACTTATCTGTTTCCGTTTCACAGCTACGCATCTTTTAATTTTTTGATCAATACGGCCTTCCTTGTGGGTGAAGTCCTGGTCCTGCGGCAGTTTAAAAAAAGCCAGATGATCCAGCTGGCTCTGACATTTCTTTACTCTGCTTTTATTGAATGTACTTCCTGGGGGCTGTTTTTCATCCAGCCGGAAGGAATCTGGCAAAAACTTTCCTTGTCTTTGCTGGCATGTATCGTCCTGTCCGTCGGAGTTGCCTTTACGATCAATTCCGGATTTGCGGTTATGCCAATGGAAGGTCTTGTCAAGAGCATTGCAGAGAAGACTCAGCACAGTTTTGGCGCTATCAGGGTCTTACTGGAACTTTCTCTGACTGCCGGTTCCGCTGTTGTGGCATTTACCTTTCTTCATAACCTGTCACCTATCGGAATCGGAACGATTATTGCCGCTTTCTTAAGCGGAAATATTACCAATCTTTTTTCCTTTGTTTTCGGCAAAAAAATGCAGGCCTTCCTGGGAGCATAATTCCCAAGAAGGCTTTTTCTAAAGCTGATCCATCCAGTCCCAGATTTCCGCCTGGCTTCCCGCTTCATATAATTCCATATGCTCCAGTTTTTCATTTTCAGACAACCCTGGCTGATTCACCCTCATATCCCCAATCTTTAAGACTTCTTTGTCACTGTACATTCTTTTTCGAATACTTAGCTGATAGATCAGGCTAAAACGGTTTGTAATGGAACTCTGGCTTAAATCGGACAGGCAGATTAACTGAATGGAAAATGTCTTTGCAATATCCATGACAGCCCGCAGAAGATGTTCAGATGATGTCCTTGCAAATGGATTATCCATGATCAATACTTTAGATTCTTCCATTTGCTCTTCTCCGGCAGATCTTCTTCCTGCCGCTCTTATGTAAGTCATCAAGATTGATACCATAGTAAAGAACACAACAAACTTTTCGCCGCCTGAATTCTGGGACATAGCATCTTCCCACCGCTTCATTCCGCTGTTTTTCTCATTCAAGTCAATTTTATAGACATAAACCGGCATCTTGCTGGTCCCGATCACCTGGTTCAGCAGTTCCCGTCCGGAGATCAGTGCCCCAAGGCGGTCTCTGACCTTCGTTTCTTCCAGATTCTCTGCTTCTTTATGATATTTTATGATAATGTCCAGACAGGAATCCAGATAGTCCTCCATCCGCTGTCTTGCCCCGGAATCCAGCTGTTTTGGAATATCAATCCTTAACATCTGTACCGGCCTGTTCTTTCCAGTCAGCCGGATCCTGGATTTTTGCACGATGAACTTAATTTCTTCATACAGCATAACCGCGTAACTCATACATTGATCGGCTACCTGCTGCTTCGTATGATAAATATTTTCCAGCTGAGTCTCATAATAATCCAGCAGTTTCCTGAGGCTTTCCTTCTTTAACTGATATTCTTCCATATATGAATGAAGTGTCTCCTGGCTTAAATCTTCAGATTCAAAAGAAAGATGTTCCAGCGTATTCAGAATATCTGAAATGCATTTGTCTTTTCCGTAAAATTCCAGCCGAATCTCCTGATACAGTTTCCGGCAGCCCTGCCTTTTTTCCTGACTTTGTTTTTTCGCCTGCTGAAGCCGGCTCCGCAATTCCCGAAACTGATGGTTTAGATCTTCCTCCAGAACAATTGGCTTTCCTTCTCCCGGAAGGATATCCGTAAAATCTTCAATCCTCTTCATAAGAGTTCCCGCCTCATTCTTCTGCCGGGTCATCTGGGCCTGCCGTTTTTGATCTTCCTCTCTCTCTTTTTCCAGCCCAGCTATTCGTCGTTCATAATTTCCAAGGATTTCTTCCCTTTTCAAAGGTTCCAAAAGCCCTGTATCTGCCAAATTTCTTTTTGCATGGGCCACATTGGATTCTGCTCTTCCTTTTGCTTCTTTGGTCTGCTCAACCTCACGACTCAGACGGCTAGTCTCAGTTTCCAGCCGTTTCCCCTCTGTTTTCAGGCGCTGCAGCTCTTCCGGATCATAGGAGAGATTCTGGTAATCTTCTGGTTTTAGGTTCATTTCCTGCAGTTCTTCTGATATCTCACGCAGCTGATGTTCTTTTTCCTCCAGCTGATGTTTCCTGGAAGCCTCTCCTTGTGTCTGTTCCTGTATCAGAGTCTCATATTCTTTCTCCATCTGCTGCAGGCTGATTTCTAAGAATTGTCCTTCCTTGGCAAACTCATATTTGCCCGCCTGCCTTGAAGCTTCATCCTTCTGGATCCTGATTCCCTGAAGTTTCTGTGTCAGATTTGTTGCCGCCTTTTCCGCCGCTTCCTGATTCTCCTGAAGGCTGTCCGATTGTTTCTGAGCCTCCTGAAGGGTTTGGACTGTCTCTTCTAATTTCCGCCGCATATCCTGATATGCCTGATCTTCTTTCAAAAACTCTTTGAGCTGTGTTTCTCTGCCGGCAGCTTCCTGCCATGCCTTTTCCAGCTGCGGCAGTTCCTCTCTAAGCTTCTCCATTCGACTTTTGATCTCTTTTTGTTTTTCTTGAATGGTCTTTTTTCGTCCTTCTAATTCTGCTTTTTGTTTCTTTAGATTCTCAATGTTCCATTCCATGGATTTCCTGTCATCGGCTTCATAAGGAAAAGACAGCAGGATATTTTTTCCCTGATACAGACGGTCTTGCTCCTGTTCCCAGCGAAGTCTTCGTTTGCGGCATTCTTCCAGCTGCCGTTTCTTCTGAGCCACATAATTTTCTCTTTGTCCTTGATCAAACAGTTCCCGGTCACAGCGGGCCAGGAATCCAGGACCTTTTTCATAGCGATAAACCGGGCCGCCTTTTGGCAGATTCTCTGTCAGTTCGTCATAAGTGAAAATCGGAATCATCTGCCGCAGCATACATCCTTCATAAGAAACGGCGTTCATCTTTGCGCGTTCTTTGTCTGAAACGATGATTCCAAAGACCAGAAGGGGATTCTCCTTCAACACTCCCATCCGCTGTTCCTGTTTCAGATTTTGAAGATAATCTTCTCCGGTCTCATAAGAAATATCAGCATCCTCCAGATATCGCAGAATTGATTTTGGGAGATATACATTATGATGTTCCATTCCATCCAGCAAGTCTTCCATCTGGCGTTCCTCTGCCTGCTCCCCGGCAATGCGCTTTCTCTGTTCCTGAATCTTATCCTCAAGAATCTTTTGAGCAGATTCTTTGTCATACAATAACTTTTCTTCTATATCATAAAGGTCAAGCACTGCAAGACATTCTTTTTCCGCCTTCCAAAAATCATTCATCTGCCGCATCTTCTCTGCATGCTGATATTCCAGAGAATTTAGTTCCCGGTCTGTCTCCATCCGGTATTCTGTCTGTTCCTCTTCCTGCCGGTACAAAATCTCCTGTTCTTTCTTGGCGGCCTCATAAGCTTTTTTTGCCTCTTCCAAACCTGTTTCCAGTCTGCTTTGAGCTTCCCTGACTTCCTCCGGTTCCAGACTGCCCAGGAGATTTCTCAGAAGAAAGATGCCTGCTTTCTCAAGAATTTTCGGCTCTTCTTCCTGAAAATCCTTGATTTTTCCTTCCAGCATTCCTTTGGTCTGATGAAGTTGGCGGATGCACTCTTCCAGCCTGGCTTTTTCTTGTTTCTCCTGCCGGCGTCTTTCCTGAAGCTGATTCCACTGTTCTTGATATTCTGCTTCTTTTTCCAAAGCTTCCTCCCGGCGTTTCCCCCAGCTTCGCTTCAGAGAATATGCAAGATTTGTGATCCGCTTTGATGTCTCATTTTCTGTCTGATCTTTTGAAATCTGCAGTTTCAGGGCATCTGCGGCTCCCTGAAGGACTTCTATTTTCCCCCAGAGCCTTGCCGCTTTCTGACATTCCTGAAGCCAGGCATTTTCCTGTTTCGCTTCCTGTGCCTTCTTTCGTGCCTTCACCGCCTGTTCTTCCTTTTCAAAGATCATTTTCAGTTTTTCCTGGCTGTCATACCACTGTTCGGAAGCCTGCTCCTGACGGATATGAAGCTTTTTTCGCTCCTGGTGTTCCATCTGGCGTACTGTCTGTTCCTGCTGCTCTTCCAGCTGTTTTCTCAGATGTTCCAGCGCCAGGTACATTCCCTGAAACTTACCTTTGGCATCCCTGCACTGGGACAAGGTATCTGCCAATTGTCTTAGTGCATCCTCCATCTGCTCATGGGAAACCTCGTATTTCTCCATTCTTTCTTTGGCCACGATATAGTCTTCCTTGCGCATCGTCTCTTCTGCCAGACTTTGCAGCAGATCCTGGATTCCTGTCTGTCCGGCATCCCCGGCAAGATGGACTTTTTCTATATTCTTAATGATCCACTCATTTAAAATGCTGTCGGAAGTACTGCAGCGTTCAAAAAGCTCTGTAATCCCTCCCTCGTCATTGTTCATCCGCACAATGATATTTTTCCATTCTTCCTGGGAAATTCCAAATTCCAGAAGCTTTTTGCGGTATTCTTTGGCATCTTCCCGGCTAAAGTAAAATGCCTCCCGGCTGGATGCTGTAATCTTCTTCACACTCTCTCTTGCTTTTTCAAAAGGCATCAAAAACTGTCGTCCGTTTTCCTTGCGGACAAACGGAAGAGACTGCAGGTCAAACGCAGACGCCTGCCGGTAATAATTTCCAAAGGTAAAATAATGAATCCGTCCGCTTTCATCAGAAGCAGAAGTTCTTGGAGCAATGGCAATTCCCGTCATCAAATATTCCCGGCGCGCCGGATTATCCAGCTTCCATTCCAGGATCACATAGGTCGGACTGGTTCCTTTTTTGAAATAATCCGCCATTTTCCTTTTCTGCATCTTCAAATCCGGAAGGATCGGCTGCATCATCAGCTGAACCAAAACGCTCTTTCCGCCGCCGTTGGCCAGATTCAGCAAGGCGTTTTCCCCATCATAAAAACGAAAGATCTCGTCTGTGATCTCTCTGGCGTCATCATTGTATGCAAAATTTATAATACGAATTCTGTTGATTTTCGGCATGATTATTCTCCTTGTCCTAATATCTGATGCAGTTCCTGGACTCTTTCCTCATCCAGATAATGATACAAAAACAGATCATCCAGCCGTTTGGTCCTGCGGATCTGCCTGCCTTCCTCCAAAATCCGGATCAGCCGCTCCTGTTCCAGCTGGTGATACGCCCGGCTTATGGTTCCATATTTAGATTTTCGAAGATTCCAGTCTCCGATCTGTTTGCTGTCCCAGAGCCGTGCAATCTTTGCAAAATTTACATCCTCTTCTTCTTCCAGCTTCCTGGTCTTTTCTTCATCCTCCAGGTAGGAGCGCATTTTTTGATCCAGCCCTTCAATCAGATCCCGGGTCAGGATAAATTCCCTCTGGATCGGATTGGTATTCTTGCCGCCATAAAACATCTGGAAAATCATCATAAAAATATAGCTTTGAAGATAAGCATCCGCCAGCCTGGCATCTGCCGCAATGTTCAGCCGATATTCTTTCAGAGTATAGCCAAGCACTCCGTTGTCCATATCAGGAATCAGATAGATGGTCCTTCCTGTATCCAAAAGCTGAAATCCCAGTTCTTCCTCAAACTCTCCAAGAATCTGACGTACTTCCTCCCTGCGGAATTCCAGATACAATTCCCCGTCCTGTTTCGCATCCAGCTCACCGTCCTCCAGCAGCTTATGAAAAATTGCCAGCGCTTTCTTCAACATCCGCTTTGTCCTCACTTTCTTTCTTTTGTATGGTCACTCTGATTTCATCCATGATAATGCGCTTTACGCTTTTTTCTGTCATGCCGCCCTGCTCTTTTCTGTCTTCTTCAATTTCTGCCTGAAATTTCTTTCCGGTTTTTTCAAATGAGAGACTTTGGATTCTATAAAACTCAGGATGCTCCAGTTCCATCTGATATAGGCAGTAAGACAGATCAAATTCTCCATTTGCCTCTGGTATTTCTTTGTCTTCCCTCTGTTTCCATTCTTCCAGGTCAATTTTTTTATAATCATACAGCTTCAGCATCACAAGAAAAATTCTCTTTTCCTCTGTATAAATTTCAGGTTTTTCCGCACATTGGTTTAGATATTCATAAAACTGGGAAAATGTAAAATCCGGATGATCTTTCCCATAAGAAAACATCCTCTCCATCAGTTTTACATGAATAAAGTCTTTTCTCCTTTGTTCTTTCAGCCTCTCATCTTCCTCAAATACTTCTTCTTCCATAGCGGCCTCCTGGGTTTCCTCGTCCCGAAGTTTCCCCTGGGGCTGATATGGCATAGATAAAAGGAGCTGTTTCCTGGCCTTTGGCCGTCTCAGCGGAACAAAGAGCTTCCAGAGAGATTCAATCTGTTTTCCTTTCACATGCTCCATTGGTTCCATGATTTCCTTCTGGAAATCATAACGGCGCACCATCGACGTATAAAAGCTGTCACGGATGGTTTCCTCATAAATATCATTCATCTCAAACCGCTTCCCTATGAGATTTCGCTGCTGCATCGTCACCATGGTAAGATTCTGACGGATCAGTGCAAGATCCCTTAAAGCTTCTGACACCGCTTCATCTTCCATGGTATGGGCTTCCTGCTCCCAATCGATTCTCTTTTCATCTCTTTCCACCTGCTCTTTCAACTCCATCATTCCCTGATATTCCTCATCCAGCAGATGATAGGTCTCATCCAGAAGCTTTTTATGTTCTCCCCGGTCGATCGTATAGATATTCTGACGGATCCGGTCCATAAACAGTTCCAGCTCCCGCTCCTTCTGACGCAGCATATTCATCAGTTCCTGACTCTGACGCAGAGCATGTTTATAATTTTTTCGTTTTAAGAGTTCTTTTAATTTCAGCTGTTCTAATTTAAAATCCAGTTCCTTATCCACTTCCCGGGTCCGAAACAAAAGATTATATCCCTGATCGGTGAGCTGATATACAATTTCCCCTCCATCAGTTATTTTATCCTGGATCAGGCGAATCCTGACTGCTCTCATTCCCTGTTCATAATCCATAACCCGGTAAGTCTTTTCTTCTCCTTTATTTTGGAGAATATCTCTTACCATATATTCTGTCAGACGATAGATCTGTTCCTGAGAAAAATCTTTTTGAAAAGCTGGAAGCACTTCACTTAAAAATGCTGCCATATTCTCCATGGTACACTGATCATTTTCATTCAGTGTCTGCTCCATAATATAGACAAGCAGCGAAAAAAAGAGGTTGTCCATCTCCTCTTTCTCAAACCACTCTTCGATTTCCGCAGAACGGTTCCTTCGTCCAATAACAGAATCTACTGCCGCTACAAACCGCATTCTCTCCTGGAACCCCTGTAAATATTCTAGCATTATTCACCTCTGTACATTTCTTCCGCTCTTTCTATGCGTAATTTTGACAAAAATCTACATAAATCTATTATAACATAAGAAACATAGGTCTGTATTTCTTCTTCCATCCTGGTGTTCTGATATCTTCAGACACTTTTTCTTTATTTTTATTTGTTTCTTTCTCTGTTTTGTCCTATAATAGTCTCTTAGTCAGTGCTAACTGACAGCAGGACAATTGGTTCAACAAAAGATTCCCGCCCGAAGCGGACTTTGAAAAGATAGGAGTGAAATCATGAATACATTTAAAAAATTTATCCGATACTACGGCCCTTATAAAAAAGTATTCTTTTTTGATTTATTTTGCGCGGCCTTTATCAGTATCGTGGATCTGGCATTTCCACAGATCCTAAGGACGATGACCAATACTCTGTTTTTGGATCGTGCCTCTGTGATCCTTCGCACCCTGCCCTGGATTGCAGCAGCTTTGCTGATCTGCTATATCCTGCAGGCTCTTTGCAAATATTATGTCAGCTGCCAGGGGCATATCATGGGCGCCCGTATGGAACGAGATATGAGAAAAGAATTGTTTGAGCACTATGAAAACCTTTCTTTTTCTTATTATGATAAGAATAACACCGGTCAAATGATGAGCCGTCTGGTCTCTGACCTGTTCGACATCTCCGAATTTGCTCATCATGGACCAGAGAACCTGTTTATTTCCTTAGTAAAGATTGTGGGATCTTTTATCTTCCTGTTTATGATTCAATGGAAACTGGCTCTGATCCTTGCTGCCGTGGTTATTTTCATGATCATTTTCAGTGCATATCAGAATCAGCGGATGCAGGCAACGTTCTTAGATAACCGCCGCAAGATCGGTGACATTAACGCTACCCTGCAGGATTCTCTGGAAGGCATTCGAATCGTTCAGTCTTTCGCCAATGAAGATATCGAGCGCAGAAAATTCCACAAAGGAAATGAAAATTTCCTTCTGTCCAAAAAGGACAATTACCGCGCCATGGGAACCTTCCAGGGCGGAAATACCTTTTTCCAGGGATTGATGTATCTGATTACCCTGACTGCCGGCGGCTGTTTTATCGCTCTTGGTGAAATGTCCCCAGGTGACCTTGCAATGTATGCTTTATACATCAGTATCTTTATCAGCCCGATCCAGGTCCTTGTGGAACTGACAGAAATGATGCAGAAAGGACTTTCCGGATTCCGCCGTTTCCTGGATATCATCGAAACCGAACCGGAAATCGTCGATGAAGAAAACGCAGAGCCTATTAAAAATCCTGAGGGAGATATTTCTTATAACGATGTGTCTTTCAGTTATGAAGACAATGAAATTGTCCTGAACCATATTAACTTTAAAATCGAATCCGGAAAATCCGTTGCCCTGGTAGGTCCGTCCGGAGGCGGAAAAACAACGATCTGTTCTCTTCTTCCAAGGTTTTATGACATCACCGGCGGAACGATCACGATCGACGGACAAAACATCCGGGAAATGACCCTGGAAAGCCTGCGAAATTCCATCGGAATCGTCCAGCAGGATGTGTATCTGTTCGGCGGAACGGTAAAAGAAAATATTGCTTACGGCAAACCGGATGCCTCCATGGATGAAATCATACAGGCTGCCAAAAAAGCCAATATCCATGACTTCATTATGGGACTTCCAGAAGGATACGACACTTTCGTTGGAGAACGAGGCACCCGCCTTTCCGGCGGTCAAAAGCAGCGAATTTCCATTGCAAGAGTCTTTCTGAAGAACCCGCCGATTCTCATCCTTGATGAGGCAACCAGCGCTCTGGACAACGAAAGCGAACGCCATATCCAGAAGAGCCTGGAGGCGCTCTCAAAGAATCGGACAACCATTACGATCGCGCATCGTCTTTCTACGATCAAAAATGCAGATGAAATCCTTGTGGTCTATGACCATACCATCCGGGAGAGGGGCTCTCACCGTGATCTGATGGAGAAAGACGGTATTTATGCCCGCTATTACAAGATGCAGTTCGAAGGCCTGGAAACCCTGGATCTTTAAATCAGAATCCCAGGCTCTTATGCCTCAAAGACTACGACCTCATACGGCTTTAACAAAAGATCTTTTCCCTGTAGGGTCGTCTGTTCGTAGTTGACAAATACGACATTTTCATACTCTGTTTCCAGAGTTACTCTGGACGGCTGGCCGCTGAAGTTACAGATCAGGGCCAGCTTTTTTTCACCCAGATTTCTCTCATAGGCAAAAATATGGTCTGCATCCTCATAAATCGGATCGTAGCTTCCATAGGTCAGGATTTCCTTGTATTCTTCTGATTTGCGGAAACGAAGGAGGCGTTTATAATAATTCAAAATAGAACCATATTCCTTCTCTTGGTCCTCCACATTGATCTCCGTATAGTTCTCATTTACTGGCATCCACGGTGTCCCCTCGCTGAATCCTGCATTCTTTCCATGAGTCCACTGCATCGGCGTTCTGGCATTATCCCGGCTGTGACGGCTGCAGATTTTAAGAGCCTGTTCGGGATCCAGTCCTGCTTCGATGGAAATCTCATACTGACTCAGTGTTTCCAGATCGTTAAATTCTTCCAGTTTCCACTTCCGGTTGCACATGCCAATTTCCTGTCCCTGGTATAAAAATGGCAGCCCTCTCTGGCATACGATGATTGCGGCAAGTGCTGTCACACTGAAGAAACCGTAATCTTCTTCCGGAATAAATAAGCTGGAACCTCTTGGCTGATCATGATTTTCAATGATATTTGCCTCAAATCCCGCATCGCCCAGCATTTTCTGATTTTTCGCTGTCTCTTTTCTCCAGTCATCAAATGGCTGCGGCCATTCATATTCTTTGTAATTCTTTCCTTTCCGGTAAGCATGACACGGGTCGAAAGCAAAAATGGAAGAAAAATATCCATTCTCCCCAATAAAACGCTGCACCACATCTTCTTTTAAAAACATAGCCTCTCCTATCGCCAGCCCATCATAAGGATCAAAGCAGCGGCGGCGCATTTCCATAAGGAAATCTCCAATCCCGTCTACTTTCTGTGATACTTTGTATACATCTGCCATTCCATCTGGTCCGTCTGCCGGAAGATCTGTCCAGGTCAAATCCTTTTTAATGTTCATGATCGCGTCAATCCGGAAACCTGCCAGACCTTTTTCCATCCACCAGCAGATCATCTGATAAATTTCCTCTCTTACCTGGGGATTTTCCCAGTTCAGATCTGGCTGCTCCCTGGCAAAAGAATGAAAATAGAATTTGTTGTCATATCCAGGAACTTTTTCCCATACACTTCCTCCAAAATAAGAACGCCAGTTGCACGGAACTTTCCCGTCCTTCCCGTCCACAATATAAAAATATTTTCCATAAGGGCCGTCTGGATCCTTCATAGCTTCCTGAAACCACCGATGTTTGCTGGAACAGTGATTGACCACCAGATCCATAAGAATCGAGATTTTTCTCTTCTTCGCTTCTGCGATCAGTTCCTCCATATCTTCCATGGTGCCAAACATTGGATCAATCGCATAATAATCGGAAATATCATAGCCGTTATCCACCATCGGCGACTGGAACATGGGAGATATCCACAAAATATCAATTCCAAGATCCTGAATATAGTCCAGCTTGTGGATAATCCCCTGAATATCTCCAATTCCATCTCCATTGGAATCATAAAAACTTTTTGGATAAATCTGATATGCTGCTTTATCATGCCACCATTCTCTTTTCATAACACGCTCCTTTTCATAAAAAAGAAGCTGCTGCTTCTTAGATTCATCATCTATCCGCAACAGCTTCTGTCTCTTCTATTTGATCTGATGGGCACTGATCACCACATCTCCTTTTTTCACCTGAACTCCTTTTGCCTCCAGCAGTTCAGAAACGGTACATACTTCATATCCTCTTTCCTTTAGGATCGGCAGAACATGCTCGACTGCCTGTACCGTAGGTTCATGAATGTCATGCATCAGTATGATATCTCCGTCCTGCGCCTTGTCCAGGATTGCCTTTTCCGTTGCCGAAGCAGATCTGGTCTTCCAGTCTAACGTATCAATGTTCCATAAGATCAGCGGTGCATCAATGATCTTCTTTACATTGTCATTATATCCTCCATACGGCGGACGGAAAATAGCAGCTTTGCTTCCGCATGCCTTCACCAGTGCGTCATTCATCTTGTCCTGCTGGTTTTTAATCTGCTCACTGCTCATTTTCGTCAGCAATGGATGATCCCAGGAATGACCTGCAACTTCATTGCCTGATTTATAAACCTGTTCCACAACATCCGGATACAGCTTTGCATTCTGACCCAGCATGAAAAATGTAGCTCTGAAATCTTCTTTTTCCAAAGCCTTCAGGACTCTCTCTGTCCTTCCTTTCATCGGTCCGTCATCAAACGTAAACGCGATCAGCTTTTTGCTCTTGTCAATCTTCCTTGGCACATACAAAGATTTCTTCATCTTTTCCCCGGTATCCTTTGCCAGGATTCCTTCATTGGCCTGCACCACATATTCCCCCATCTCTTCATTCACAGAGTCATACTTTGTGCCGCTGGACCGGATCAGAAATCCTACACCCGCTGCAATCACAACTGCAATCAGCAGGAGAGCCGCTACTCTCCCTTTTCTCCATCTTCTTCGTCTTCTTCTCATCCTACGCATCTTACCCTACCCTTTTGTTCCTTTCTTATGTTTCAATTGGTTGAAAATGAGTAACATCCACAAGCCCCAAATCTGTCAGACGCAGCTCTGGTATCACCGGAAGCGCCATAAATGACAGCGTGATAAATGGATCAATCTCTCTGGAGATTCCCATATTCCATGCTTTTTTCAGCATATCATCAATATTTTCCTGAATCTCCCGGGATGACCTCAAACTCAGAAGGCCTGCGATCGGAAGAGGCAATGTTGCCTTCACCTCTCCTTTTGAAACCAGCACATAACCGCCCTGCATCTCTTCCATCATCCTGACTGCCGTAAGAATATCCTCATCATTATCTCCAGCCGCAATGATGTTATGGGAGTCATGAGCAACAGAAGTCGCAATCGCTCCTCCTGTGATCCCGTATCCCTTTAAAGGCGCAGCTTTGGCATTGCCGGTTCCTCTATGGCGTTCAAACACACAAAGCTTGGAATATTCTTCGTTTGGAACAAACCATCCTTCACAAGACGGTACTTCCTCCCTTAGAAATTCCGTTACGATCTGCCCGGGAACCATGCCGATGACCGGCACTTTTCCTTGAGCCGGCACCCTGATCTTATCTTTGGACACTCCTGTTAAAACCACGGTGTGGAGCATAGATTCTGCGATCGGAGCCGCCTGCCGGTCAAACATGGAATCTTCTACAAGATTTCCTTTCCGGTAAACCTGCTCGACGGATATCTCTTCCAGCGATCCCAGCACCACAATGTCCGCATCTTTTCCCTCTTCTAATGTCCCGATCTGATCCAGTCCATAGGCAGAAGCCGCATGATATGTCGCCATAGCAACAGCATCCAGTGGATCCATTCCAAGCTGGATACTCTTTCTCACATTGTAACTGATATGTCCTTCATTTTCAATAGTATCTAGATGTTTATCGTCGGTACAGAACATATAATTTTTCATATCCTGGGGTTCCTTCAAAAGTCCCGGGATAATATTCTCAACATTTCGGGCTGCGCTTCCCTCTCTCACAAGGATTTTCATGCCTGCATGGCATTTTTCCCTGGCTTCTTCATAAGAAGTACATTCATGCTCTGTCATAACTCCGGCTTCCACATATTTCTTCAGATCTTCTCCGGTAAGGCCCGGTGCATGTCCGTCAATGACCATGCCTTTGCACAGACGAAGTTTTTCAAAGATCTCCGAATCTCCTGAAAGAACTGCCGGATAACACATGACCTCTCCCAGCCCAAGAACCCTTTCATGATCCTTCCATTGTTCCATATCTTTCGCAGTAAAATCCGCCCCGTTGGTCTCAAACGGAGTGGCCGGAATAGAGGAAGGCATCATGATATAGACGCTCAGCGGAATATCCTCCGTGGCATCCAAAATATACTGCATGGCCTCATTTCCTTTTACATTCACAAGTTCATGGGGATCGGCAATGACCGTTGTCGTTCCATGAGGCATGACTGCCTTTGCAAACTCCAGCGGCGTGGCCATGGAAGACTCAATGTGTACATGAGCATCGATAAAGCCAGGGCAGAGATACTTTCCCCGGCAGTCTACTTCCTGTTTCCCGGAAAATGTTCCAATTCCTATAATCTTCCCATTCGACACCGCAAGGTCTCCCTCAATCAGCCTTCGATTCTTTACATCTACAATCGTTCCATTCTTTAACACCAGTTCACACATACTGAACGCTCCTCCTTCTTTTTCTCCAGGTATCTGTGAAATCGTACCATTCCTACATAATATTTGATATCAGGATCAAACAGCATATCCCATCCAATGGCTTCTCTCTGCCCGCAGTTAGACCAGATCAGTTCATGGACTTCCTCATCATATCCTGTTATCGTGACCCAGTGCCAGTTATCTTCCCGCAGCTGTCCCGCAGGATGGCGCAGAATTAAAAAAGCGATCGGATCTCCTGCTTTGAGCCCTCCAAGGATAAAATTTAAAGACTGTTCCTTTTTCTTAGGAAGAAACAGCTTCTCGGCTTTCAAAAAAATTCCCCGATCCTGGGCATACCTGCAAAAATCTTTGGCAAAACGCCCAATGAGCGGATATCCCATAAATCCAGGCTTCATATATGTATACATAGTTTCCATCAGCTTCAGATATTCTTCCTGACAGCAGGCATCGGCTTTTGGTTCATACAGCGCCTTCATCGCCTCATCGGAGGCGGCATAAATGGCCGCCAAATTGCTCCCCGCAACGCTGCCGCAGCCTGCCAGTCTCTGAAATTCTTTGGTAAACCATTCCTGATTTCCTCCATATCCAATGATCGTTCCATCTCTGGTAATGATCGGACATTGAAGCTCTTCCCGCATATTTCTTTCCTCCTTCTGCATATGCTATTAAAAAATGCCGGAGTTTTTATGAACCATCTTTCCCACCATCACATTTTCAAGTTATGCCTAATCCTTCCTATGACCGCGACCCTTTGTTCTTTTCTTTTGTCTCCCGGAATATCAGATGCCTATTCTGCCTTCCGGATGCCTCCCGGCTGTCCGGATCCTGCCCTGCTTCTGATCCTGATGATCGTACTGCCTGCAGCCAACAGCTTTCCTCTCAGCTATGTGCTTCGCTGCCGTCATCCAGAACGCCTTCAGGCTCAGAAACTGTTTCTTGCTTCTTATTTCTTTTTATTTTTCTGGCCTATTCTTCTATTTGAATACCAGGTAAGCTTCTTTGGCTTCGTATGGACTGCCGCACTGCTTTTGATCAACTGCTGTCTCTTCCTTCAGATACTGCTCATCCGGCCAAAGTCTGCTTTCTGGCTTTTGCCGTATCTTTTGTGGTGTATGTTTCTGTTTTATCTAAGTCTGGGGATCCTGATCTTAAACTAATGGGAAACAAATACAAACTTTTGCTCTGTTGACAAAGACTCTTCAAATTCATATCCCTGAAATTCAAATTCTTTCAATTCTTCCGGATCATCCGCCTGACGTTCTGCCATAAAACGAATCATCTGACCTCTGGCCATCTTCGCCCAGGCGACGATGGTCCTTAATTTTCCGTTTCTCATGGTCAGAAATTCTATATCAATCCACCGCACCATAGGCTCCCTGTATTTTCTTACGGCTTTGGCATATTCCTCCGAAGCCAGATTGATCACGGGTTCTCCTGTTTTAAAAATTTCTTCCGCCAGATCACTCCCCCAAAACTTGTACAGGTTCTGACCTTCTATCTTCAAAGGGGCTGCCATTTCCAGACGGTATGGATGAATCCGGTCAAAAGGCTTTAGCACTCCATACAGGCCGCTTAAGATTCGGACATGACGATCCAGATATTCCAGCTGGTCTCTTGTCATATGCCTGGCATCGATATTTTTAAAAACAAGCCCGTCATAGGCAAAGACGGCGCCTGTGCCGTTTCCCATTTTCCAGTCCTGAACATCCAAAAACACCTGGGTCGCTATCTTTTCATTCACTTTCATCAGGCTCTGGATTTCCCACGGCGAAAGACCTTTCAGCTCCTGGTAAATCTTCTCGGCTTTTTCCATCATCTGCGGATTAGACAATGAAATTTCCGGTCTCTCTTCGATCCGCATCTTCATTGCCGGTGAAATTATCCCTATCATTTCTTCTCCTTATCTTATATACTTGTATTTATAAGATTCCACAATCATCTATATTTACACTTAGAAAGGACCTAATCATTATGAAACAAATCCTGCTTTCGATCCTTATGACTCTCTTTGTCATTTCCGCTTCTGCCGTTTTCACGCTAAACTTTCGTCCCTTATACTATCACGATATCTCATCTCTTAATATAGAAGAAACTTCCGGCTATTCTGAAGATACCATCCGCAAAAACTATGACGAACTCATTCGTTATAACAGCGTCTTTTACAGAGGTTCGCTTAAATTGTCTCTTCCTATGTCCCGGGAAGGACGGATTCATTTTGAGGACGTAAAACGAATCTTCGATACCCTGCAGGTTGTGTGTTTCCTTGCTCTGGCATCTTCCCTGATCCTCGGTATTCGTGCCTGGAAACAAGGCTGCCGCAAATTTTTAAGGAACAGTGCTATATTATCCATCGTGCTTCCGGCAGCCGCCGGCATTTTGATCGCTTTTAACTGGGAGCGCACATTCATCTGGTTCCACGAAGTCATGTTTTCCAACCGCTACTGGATTTTTGACGAGCGGACAGACCCGGTGATCAAGATCCTTCCTGATGAATTCTTTCTCCACTGTGCCCTTTTGATCCTATTTTTGATCATAGCAGCAAGCCTCTGCATGGCACTGATCTATCTCTGGCAGAAACATCGCCGGACAGGCAGACGCAGGCTCCATGTTTGATTATTTCCGGTACCCGGTTTCCCGATCCACCACATTCATCAGCGGCTCTCCTTCAAAGTAACGCTTCAGATTGCCTGCTGCAATATCTACAATCCGGTATAAGGTGGCCGGATGATGGAAATCTCCTGAAATATGGGGTGTGATGACCACATTTTTCATATTCCATAATTTGTGCTGGCTTGGCAGCGGCTCAGGATCCGTTACATCCAGTCCGGCTCCATAAATTTCTCCTGCAATCAGTGCCTGGCACAAATCCTCTGTATTAACCGCGCTTCCTCTTCCGGCATTGAGGAAGATGGCGCTGTTTTTCATCTCATGAAAACGCTTGGCATTGAAAATATTCTTTGTCGCCTTCGTTCCCGGCAGGACGGAAAATACCACATCCGCCTCCGGCAAAAACTCATCCAGACGTTCCATCGTATACAATTCATCCACTCCCTGGGGCACCTGTCCCGGGCGGCGTTTGATACCGATCACTCGATAGCCAAAGTTTCTCAAAAGCCTTGCAAAGTACAGTCCGATATCTCCCAGGCCTACGATCAGCACACATCCGCCTCTTAAGGACATAACATCCCCTTCATCGTGCCATTCGCACTGATTCTGGTTATCCCGGTATAAATGCAGCTTCTTCTGAATCGAAAACAAAACGGCCAGCATATGTTCTGCGACGCCCGGACCATACGCTCCGGTTGCATTGGTCAGAACAACATTTTCCGGCAAAATGCCACGTTTTACATAGGCGTCGGCTCCCGCTGAATTCAGCTGAAGCCATTCCAGGTTCTCTGCATATTCCAGCAAATCCGGATCAATATTTCCAATGATGATATTGGCTTCTTTTACCATTTCTTTTGTTGCTTTTTTATAAGATGTATACGTAAAGCAGCTCTTGTCTGCAAATTCTTCCAATCTATTTTTCTGTCCTTCACTGACAGGAAGGACAACTAATATCTTCTTTCCTTTGATCATATTCAAAACTCCTTCTGACCGCCAACTGCCCATTTGAAAAGAGCAGGGCCTTCTTCATTACACACTCTTTCATCCCAAAAATTCTTCTTTTCTTATCCGCGGATGATCATCTTTCCTGCGAACACTGCTCCCAGACACAATACAACACTTAAGACCATATAGGCTGTTGACATTCCATATCTGCCTGCTGTCATAAGATCAGAACTTTCCAGGGCAAAGGTAGAAAACGTCGTAAATCCTCCGCAGACTCCTGTCTTTAAAAACAAAATCCATCTGGAATCGGACATGCCGTATCGGACAGCTGCCTGGCTGATCACGCCGATGGCAAAAGCTCCCAAAATATTAATTCCCAGTGTAACGACCGGAAATGCTGTCTTCTCTGACAAAGGAATAAATCCCAAAAGATAACGGCACATAGCCCCGAGAAAACCTCCGGCACCTACACAAAAACAATTCCATAACATAAGAAAAACCTCCTGAATGATTCTATTCTATATCACTCAGAAGGTCTTCGCAATCCATCTTATTTATTTTTCATACAGAAATTTTTCCGGCAGGACGACGCCAAAAGCTTTCCCCAGTTCCCGGAATCCGTCTACCGGTATGGTCTGCCGTTTTTTCGGCGCCATAGCAAGTACTTTGCACAAAATCTCTGCTGCTTTTTCTACGGTATGAGCCAGCCCAAAAGTCTGATCAAATCCTTCCCCTGAGCAGAAGATTCCATGATGCGCCCAGATGACCACATCATGATCCTTCATGCACTTTGCGCTTTCCAGTGCTATTTCTCTTCCGCCCGGCACCATCCACGGAATCACAGCAGCCCCGTCTGGAAAGATGACCGGACATTCTGTCATCATTTCCCAAAGCTCTCTTGTAAACACTTCTTCCTTTAACGGAAGAACAAAGGTCAAAGCAATGGTATTGGCAGGATGGCAGTGATAAATTACACGATGCTTTCCGCCTGTCACCTTTTTCTTCTGCTCATGATTCATCAGATGAGACGGCAGTTCGCTGGTCGGTACTCCTCCGTTTTTGAGTCCCCAGCAGATGCGGTACTGTCTGCCCCGCTGATCCACCTCAATGATCCCCAGACTGTCTTCCGGATCTGATGCCGCATTGCTGAAAAATTTTCCGGATCCGGTCACCAGAAAGTATTCTCCTGCAAGATCAGGCACCTCCGTTCCAATCTCTTTCCACGAATCTGTGTCTGTAAGATTTCCCCGAATCTGCTGAATCTCTTCCCGACGGATGCGGTAGGAAAGGTTGCCGCCGTTTCTCTCATGCCATCCCATCCGGTTTCCGTCCGTACACATTTTAATAAAACCTTTTCCAAACTCTGTTTCTGCGATCTGCATCTCGTTCTCCTTATTTTTTCAATTCTATCTCCGGTTCTCCAGCTGCGCCATCACCGCCTGCGGAGCCATCGTATAAGACTCCAGCGTGTCTCCTCCCCGATGATTGGCTGCTGTCACACAATCCAGTTTTACAAGAGGATCATCGGCCGGCACCGGTTCTTCCGGGAACACATCAATGGCTGCTCCTTTTATTTTTCCATCTTTTAATGCCTGATACAGGGCATCCATATCAACCAAAGCTGCTCTTGCCGTATTGATCAGATACGCGTCCTCTTTCATCATTTCCAGTTCTTTTTCCCCGATCAGCGGCGGATCTCCCGGCTGGATCCTGCCATGAAGACTGACGATATCCGCCTCGCGGAGCAGTTCTTCCCTCTCCACAGAAATACAGCCTTTCTTTTCTGCCTCTTTCGGGTCTGCATATGGATCATAGATCAGAATCCGGCTTCCAAAACCTCTCAGCCGCTCTGCCACCAGTCTGCCGATGGTGCCAAACCCAATCAGTCCAATGGTCTGGCTCCGCATCTCCCGGATCTTTCCGGAATTTGGATACTGTTCCCTCCATTCACCATTCTTCATGGCCCTGTCTGCTCTTGCAATGTTTCTTGTCTCGCAGAGCATCAGTCCAATGGTATATTCCGCAACGGCATAGGCATTATGGCTTGGGCAGTTCACAACCTGGATTCCCCGCTCTTTTGCCGCTTCCATATCAATATTTTCCACACCGCCCCGGCAGGTAAGGATATATTTCAGATGTTTGGCTTTCTCGATCAGTTCTCTTCCAACCGGACACAGATGGACAAACACAGCATCTGCATCCTGAATTTCCTCCGCCAATGCCGGATCCGGCGGGTATGCTCTGGATCCTTCCGTCTCAATCTTTCGGATAATGCTTCTGGCTTCCGGTCTCGCCGCATCCTCTTTCCATGAGAGATACCGGCAAGTTCGAAATAATTCGCTTCCCTCCAGCGCTTTTCTGAAATCCTCCTCATGGATGAACATATCTCCCACTGCTACACATTTTTCCATCTGCATTCTTCCTTTCGTCTTATTTTTGTTTCATATTAACATTTTATGTTCGTTTTGTCTAGTATTTTTGTTCTTTTCAAACAATTATGACAGTTCACATCGAACATTTCTTGTTTTCCTTTCTTGTTTTCGGTATAATAGATAAAAAGTATTTCAAAAGAAAGGATCTTCATTTATGAACAAAGCCACACGCCAGCAGGAGATTCTCAATCTTCTGATTTCCAAGGAACGGATTGAGATCACTGAATTATGTGATAGATTCCATATCGTCCCGATGACCGCCCGCAGGGACTTAAAAGAACTGGAAGAACAGGGAAAACTGATCCGCACCCACGGCGGAGCGGCTCTGCCTCCGGAGAAAGAAGATGTCAATCTTCCATTTTTTCAGCGCACAAAGATCAATACCGCCCAGAAACTGGCCATCGCTGCCAAAGCCCGCACATTTCTCAAAGCCGGGCAGCATATTTTTCTTGCCTCCGGCACAACGGTCCACGCTTTTGCCCAGTCTCTCAATGACACGCTCCCTCTGACCGTCATCACCGATGCCGTCAACATTGCTTATGAGCTGAGTACTTTTCCTAATATCCAGCTTTTGTCGGTGGGCGGAGAACTGAGGCCCAATTCCCTGACCCTGACCGGAAAAATGGCAGAAGAAAATCTCTCTAATTTTCAGATGGAAGCGGCATTTATCGGAATCAACGCCATTGACCAGGACGGAAATATCTACGTCAGCAGCATTGTGGAATCCTCCATCCTGCACGTTCTATTTGAAAGGGTTCCCCATATCTACATTCTGGCGGACGCCTCAAAATTGGGACAGAAAGACTTTGTCCATGTGGGCACACTGGATTCCCGCCATACCTTGATCACTACAAAAGAGATTCCAAAAGACTGCATAGATACCTATCAGTCTCTAGGAACTGAGATTGTCCTTGCATAAAAAAGAGCAGCAAAAAACCCGGCCGCAGATTTTTTCTTCTGCAGTCGGGTTTTCTCTCTTATAATATGTTCTTTTCAAACTTTTTCAGTTCACTGATATAGCGTTCTCCCAGCCGGCTTAACGGCATTCCTTTTTTCTTAATATATCCAATGTGCATTTTCTCATCCGTATGCAGCGGAACCGCCGCATATTCATTTCCATTTAGATCATTGCATATAATCCCGGAACACAGGGTGTATCCATTGAGCCCAATCATCAGATTCAGGATCGTCGCCCGGTCATCGGTCTTTATGATTTGCTTATAATCATAGGTACTAAAGACTTCCTCTGCAAAGTAGAAAGAATTCTCATCTCCCTGCTCAAAAGAAAGACAAGGATAATCTTTCAGATCCTCAAATTCAATGAGCTCTTTCTTCGCCAGAGGATTCCCCTTTGAGAGAAAGACATAAATCCCGCAGGCAAACAGCTCGGTAAATTCCACCGCATTTTCCTGGAAAATCTTCTCCATGACCTGCCGGTTAAAGTCATTGAGATACAAAATCCCAATCTCACTCTTTTGATTTCTTACATTTTCAATGACCTCATGGGTCTTTGTCTCATGGACCGCGAATTCAAAATCATCCATCCCAAAATCCTTTGCCATTTCAATAAAGGCCTGGACCGCAAAGGTATAATGCTGCATGGATACACTGAATTTCTGTTTTGGTTTCTTTTTCTCAATAAATTTCTCTTCCATCAGCTGATACTGCTGCAAAATCTGTCTTGCGTACCCCAGAAAATCTTCTCCTTCCGGTGTTATAGTAATCCCACGATTGGATCTTGAAAATATCTTCATTCCAATTTCTTCTTCCAGATCCCGGATGGTACCGGACAGACTCGGCTGCGAAATAAATAACTTAGAGGCAGCCTTATTCATAGACTTACACTCTGCTGTGCAGACGGCATATTTTAACTGCTGCAATGTCATATGTCTGCTCCTTTCCGTCTCCCCATTTTTTCATTTCATAGATTATAGCACAGGAGCGCCAAAAACAAAATAAGCCGGATTCTCTCATGATTCACAAAATTTGTGCAAACCAGAGATCATCCGGCATATGAATCTATCTTAACCGCATGCCCGCTCAAATTCCCGCAGTTTCTGTTTGGCTCCCGGATTCAGATTCCTTGGTACCTGAATCTGGACTGTCACATACAAATCTCCGTGGACAGACGGATTTTTCATTGAAACAATTCCTTTTCCTCTTAATCGTATCTTTGTTCCGGACTGGGTTCCCGGCGCTATCTTGCAAAGAACTCTTCCATTCAGAGTCTGTACCATAGCTTCTCCGCCCAGAACAGCTGTTGTAAACGGTATATTGGCAGTGGTATAAACGTCCATGCCCTTTCTTTCAAATCCAGGCTTGCTTCCTACATGGACTTCCAAAAGTAAATCTCCCGGTTCTCCGCCGCCGCTTCCCGGCATTCCTTTTCCCCGCAGACGAATGGTCTTGCCATCCTCGATTCCTGCAGGTATGCGCACCTGAAGAGACTGGGTCTTTCCATTGCCGCTGTTAAATCGGAATACTTTCTCACACCCATTGACTGCTTCGTCAAAAGTAACATCGATTTCTGACGTCAGATCAGAGCCTTTCTGCCTTCCGGAAAATCCACCGCCAAAGCCTCTGCTGTTAAAGCCCCGGCTGCTGCCAAATCCGCCGCCGAAACCACTGCTGCCTGTAAAGCCCTGACTGGATCTAAAACCTCCCTGATCAAATCCATGGAACATTCCGCCAAAGATATCTCCAAAAATATCGTCCATTGATCCGTCATCATTATTAAAATGGAATTCCCGATACGTAGTGCCTCCTCCCGGATTTCCCTGCTGGAATCCAGATGCACTTCCGTCAAACGCCGCATGCCCGAACTGATCGTACATCTTACGCTTCTCCGGGTCACTCAGTACCTCATAAGCCTCTGTTGCTTCTTTAAACATCTGCTCCGCATGAGCATCCCCCGGATTCATATCCGGATGATATTTTTTCGCAAGCTTTCGATACGCTTTCTTTAGTTCACTTTTATCTGCATTCCGGTTTACCCCAAGAACTTCATAATAATCCCTCTTTGCTGCCAAGATCCTCACCTCCTACTATACAAAGTGTCCCCGGAACATCATTCCGGGGAACAGGACTTCACATTTTGCTTCTTAATTAGCCTTCAATGGTAATGTAGCTCTTCTTGTCTTCGACTTTCTTTGCTTCTTTCTTTGGAACTGTCAGTTTCAGGATTCCATCTTCAAATTTTGCATGAATGTCTTCCTGGGTCATATCTTCTCCAACATAGAAACTTCGGCTTACATTTCCAGAAAAACGTTCTTTTCTGATATATTTACCGTCTTCTTTCTTGTCTTCCGTGCTTACATTCTTTGCAGCGCTGATGGTCAGATATCCGTCTTTCAGTTCTGCTTTGACATCTTCTTTCTTATATCCAGGAAGTTCGATGTCTACTTCATATTCTTTGTCTTTTTCTTTTATATCTGTCTTCATAACCTGATCTGTATTCTTTCCATAATATTTTTTATCAAAATCCGGGAAGGAAAACCAATCATTAAATAAATCTTCTCCAAAAATACTAGGCATTAACATAACACATCTCTCCTTTATCATTCATATCATTATTGTCAATTGTTCAGAAGAACTTTGGATCGGTACCTTTTTTGTACCTCTTCCTTTGTTCTATATGTAATATAACACTTATTGTTAGCACTGTCAAGTACTGAGTGCTAATTTTTTTAAAAAATTTTTTTATCGCATAAATTCAATGGTTTGGAAGCGCTTTTTTCTGATGTAAAAAATTTATATAGCCATATTTTCCTCCATCTTTACCATCTCATTTTCAATTCTTTCCCAGTTACTCAAGTATTATAATGACAGCAATCACCTATACTGATATAAATTTTGCAATCCGAAAATTGACTATGAAAAAAGCAATTAATCCAATGACTAACTGCTTTGATTTTTTACTATATTATCTTACCTAATTTTTTTTGCTCATTACGATTCAAATCAGAATAAATTTTATAGAATATATCCCGTTTGCAATTTAATAAATTTTGAAATTTCTCTTTTTGAATATCTAATAACTCTTCCGAACAAACAGAAAGATTATCAAGTATTTCTTTCGGATTAATATAAGGATTATCCATTATTGTTTTCTTATATATTTCCAATTGTTCCGTACTCAACGGAATATTTTGATTATTTATAGCCTGCTGAGCTTCATTATGTAAATCATTTTTTTTAAATTGAATGAGAGATTCTACTACTCTAGAACATACATTACAAATCGCCTCATCGACAGACAATAACATCTCGATATAATCTGAAATCAATTTGTATTCATCCGGATTTATATAAGACTTTATCCAATCAAGAGAAGTTTTAATTTCAATCATTCTAACCTGTATCTTTTCTATATAATACACAGGCTGATTGACTTTTTCGGATGAAGAAAATATCTTTATGATTTCTGTGGGCATAATCTTTTTAAAATGTTCCTGCAGTAAATTATCAACTTTTTCCCACTTAAGTTTTTCTTGTGAAATAGTATATTCGTAGTCAATTTGCTTTCTGGTAAATTTAATGGTATATATTACAGTTAATATAGTTGCAACAGCCCCTAATATTGTTCCATAATAACTTAATACTTCTGACGCTCCCCATAAGGTAATATATCCTTTATCTGCTTTATATGATTCATTGATTATGAAAGGAACACCTATTATCAAGAATAATAAGACCATTGCAAATAATACCTTTGTTATCTTTTTATTCATATATTGCCTTTCTCCTGTTTGTATAATCTTCAAGCTAAAGGAAAATTGTCATATTGGATTTAACATATTTCACCTCTTAATACAACTTAGGCGGGTTTGCTTTATTTGCAACTACTTTTCTAACACATGCTTGCCATCTTCCTAATATTTGTAAAAATTCGGGAGATTTAAAATACTCATCGATAGGTTGTTCTAAATCAAATTCTGGCATATAAATTCCCAAAACTCCTTTTTCTAAAACTCCCTCTTCTAAAACTCCCTTTTCTCTAAAAATAAGAATAGGTAAGCCAAGCTGAAAAGCCATTGCGGGTTCTATTTGACAATACGGACTTGTCAACCAAGTGTTTTCTAAAACATATGACGACTCTTCACCTATATCACTATGTGGCTTATATATCCCCTCTTGTATTATACTTCTTCTAAAAGCAATCGATAGTAAACCATTTGACTCCAACATTAAACGTCGAATTGCTTTCAGTGGAGCTTCCATATCATAATCAGTTACTCCTAATGTTCTAGCTTCTAAGCCATGTTCAATTAAATATTTTTTCAATGTATCAATAAACAATTGTTGATTTTTCATATGCGGACGAGGATAACTTAAAAATACAGAAATATTCATCTTTATCACTCCTATCATTAAATCGTAAAGATATTATAACAATTATGAAAAAATAAAACAATAATAATTATGAACCAATGATACGGTTGAACAGCTCTAACAACTCGTGCTTGACACCACTAGCATTGAATACCAGTCCCACAACAATTAGGGTAATCACAAGGAAGCCGATAAGTTTGGAAAACTCTCTCTCAAATCCTAGGTAGATATCCATTACCACGATTGCCATAATCAAAATTCTCCTTTACTCTGTCATAAGTTTCTCTGTGTCCGCTGTCCGATGATCTGCAAATGCTTTTCCGTCAGCTTGATAGGTGAGCGGTCTTTTCCGACAAACCACTCCCAGCAGTCATTGAGCTTCCAGTCTGTCTTTCGCTCTTCTGTCTCTCTGTCCACGAAGCGGATATAGTGATTGATGGTAGAAAATGCCGTCTGTTCCGCGTCATAATGGGTCAACAGTTTACGGACAGCATAATAGGCTCTTTCATCTTTCAGTCGTGTCTCGAAGCGCTTCTTTATGAGTGCTTCCTCAAGCGGTATTCCCAGCTTTGCGTACTGTTCGTAGTTTTTCTCATAACAGCAGAAGTAGACTTCAGATTTCAGGGAACCAATATACAGCGTGTGTTCCCTGCCCGACTTGCCCTACTCGTTGTGCTTTAACAGTTCTCCAAAAGCATAAGACTTGAAAGAACGGAACAGAGAAATACATTCCCCACGGTTACATTTGTCAGTCAAATCTATTATATCCAGTATACCCGCCCTGTCGTTAATGACAAAGTCAAGGCGTTTCATAACACCTCCCTCAATCAGAGCGTCCCTGAAGAAATAGTCCGACTATCTGCCAAGCATGACGATTTTCTTTGACTGGCTAAGTAGGCTCATACTTTCCTTTGTCCCCAGCATTTCCAAGAACGCCTCATACTCGTCAAAGATAAGGACGTGAAGGGTGCGTCATATTCCCATGTAATGTTCTTCATCAGACACAAGCCCCCGTCTTCAGCCTGTACCTCGTCAATCGTGATACGGTTCACTATCATGTCATAGAGTAAGGTATACCCGATATAGCCGTCATGGAGCGTCTTGTCGGTCGGCTCACAGTAAATCCCGCTTTCCAGCTTATCTTCCAGTCGCAGGAGCTGGTCTTGATACTTCCCTAAAGAAGTTTCACAGCGAATATGAAGTAACCCCATGTCCATACCATAAATATTGTTTCGCTTTGATAATGGAAAAAACGGTCAATCATAAAGATTAACCGCTTTTACACATAACCAAATCAATTTCTCTTAATTATTTATATGCCTCATTTAACATGACATATTTTTAATATTAGAATAATTTCATAATCACAAACTCTTAAGTAATTCAATAAAATCTTCTATCGTTTTTCTATACTTATCATATGTTTCTATATTTAATAATCTTTTTTGTTCTGTCAATACTGTTTTACAGAATTTACATTTTACGTCATTCTCATAATCTTGAAAGTCCACAGTAACTAATATTATTTGTGGCAAAGAATTTATTTCAAATATCATTTTTATAATTTCTTTACTACTTATATAACTTGCTTCTTTCGCTCTTGGAGAATCTACAATAAAAGGAAAACGAATAGCTTTAGATTTAAAATATTCCATTGTTTGGAATAATCCAACATATTGCGCAAGAATAATTTTACTTTCCAAAGTCCCTTGCGCTTTTATAGGCTTAGTCAGCTTTATATTACCTTCATATGAAGAATCCCATGCACCTAGTTTCATTATATTGAGTCTTACCAATTCTACATATTTATTTTCTACTTCCTTTTTATTCGGCAATTTTCTCAATTCCTTTTTAATTTTCTTTATTTCTTCATTCCGTTTTAACTGTTCCTCCATATTTCTGTTTAATTGACTAGTAAAACTTCTCATTGATTTTTCTAAGCCACGCTGTTTCACATAAACATCATAGGAATCTTGTGAGCCATCAAAAACTTTTTCTATTTTTCCTAATTCATCCATTAGGCTAACATATTTTTTCTTATATGTATTTAGTTCTTGCGTAATAGAATTAATAATAAGTTGTATTTGCTGACACATATAATCTTCATTGTTAACATTATAATTTGAACGAACCATATCATAAAGCTCGTCTTCAAAAACATAGCCACATCTAGGGCATTCTTGTAAAGTAACATTACGTTGAAAATTAGAATTCTGCTTTATTTTGTAATACTCTTTTACAATATTTAATTGGTACTCATGCTGTTGTAATATTGTTTCTAACTCTTGTACCTTGTTTCTAACTTCTCCAATCTGTGCTACTAAAATTGAAATTTTCTTTCTTGGTATTTTTAAATTTATTTCCAACTCAGTTATCGTATCCGCTGGTACAAGGTGTTGCACCTCTTGCGATAATGAATCAATAGTAATTTTAAGTTTCTCTTCTTTCTCTCTTAAAACGTCTATTTCACCTTGTAACCTATCTTTTTCTGCTAACCTTTCAACCCTGTGCTTATCGTAGATATTAAGATGAAAATAAAGAGATTTTTCTCTATCATTTTTTTTGTACTGATCCAATTTTAAAAAACTATTGTAGAGTCCATTCCACCCTCTATCCTGATCTATATAATAAGGCATAAATGAAAATACCGGAGATGCTAATTCTGTCTTTTTAGTACTTTTATTTGGCAAATAGATTGAAAAAGAAAATATTTTTTCATATACTTCCGCTAAATCTCTCGATACATTATTCGTCAATAAAATTAATTTTTCCTCTTCAAATACTATAAAGTTTTTTTGAAATCTTGCGACAATGTACTTTTTTCCACACACAATAAAATTAACTACAAATAATTTAGTATTTACATCCCAAACAGTATCATATTCAACTTCTGCACCTAAAGCATAATACAACGACTTTATCAAAGAGGACTTCCCAACATGATTATCAGTACTTGTTATAATGTTCATCCCTCGTTCAAAATTTTGGAATTTTGCTGTATGTTTATATATATCTGCAATTAATATACTTTCAAAATACATTTCATTCATTATAGTTTCCTCATTTCATTTATCAGAATACAAATAGATAACACGCAAATATATGTTCTGTTATAAATCCATTCTATATTAGGGTTCTTTCCGTAAAGTAAGTCACACATTCTATCTGCATGTTGCCATGCTGTTTCGCCAGATATCCTCTTTTGTTGTTGATGCAAATCAGCTAAATTTTTAAAAACTCTTGAAAATGAATCTGATTTTCTTTGTGAATCCGCCATTATTCTAGTATACTCAAAAGATGCTTGATACTTATCATCAGATAAATTTGCTATTCTTAATATATCATCAAAAGGAGGAATAGATATATTCATTGCGGTTTCAATAATTCGTGAAAAATCTTTTTTTGTAACACCTTTATATCGTCTTACTTCTTCATATGGTGCGTTATCTGGCAACAACTCATATTGTTGTTTTTTTGTCATCAACTCTAATATTGTTGCATAAATAGTTTTAACAGAATCGATTGATATTTTAGGATATTTGCCATACAAAAAGTTTGCCATTTCATTTTCGACAACTTCCTTATGATTTGGTATTGAGAAAGTCGTCCTAATATGAACAAACTTAGACAAATCAACCTCGTCTACACTTATGCCTCTCTTTGTCGCAATATCTTTTCTGATTTTTTCTATTGTATTTTTATTAAAACTAGTAAATGGAGTTCTAGATGATGTCAATAATTCTTTATTTCTCCGATTTTTACCATTTTCGTCTTTATACGTCGTAATAATTTTTAACGGACAATTAGTAATAAAACCCAATTCTCTAACAATCCATTCAGGACGTTCCAATTGTGCATATAGTTTTTCTAACCAGCTTTCAGAAATAGCAGTATTGATACTGATTGATTCATCATTAGTTTTCATCTGATAATAACTTACAGTATCTGGATTATTATCATCATCAAATAGAGTAATATCATCATAATAATCCAGAATTAGTAAGTAATCTAATGTGTCAAACAATTCTATCGCCATATGCAATGTTTGACTTATCTGCATTTCCAATCTATTATATGCCATGCTTCCAGATCCAGTATCTACAGTTGATTTTTTATTTCTTCGATTGTTCTTCATTTATTTTCACACCTTATATTTTAAGTTCATTTTCATCATAACATATATTAAAATTGGTATCTATCATAGATAAATAAAATGATAACTTTTTATTAAAAGTATTTTTCAGATTAGCACAATTATGCTTATCTTTATTTTTGAGCACAATGTCATCTACCTTGATGTACCATTCCACATCTGCCCTCGGTAGTTGACGTTTGCCACAGTGTCGGCAACGGAATTGATAAGCTCTGCCTCTGCATTGTACGGATAGCCCTTGACAAGGATTCCCGCTGGAATAAAGACCTGTATCTTGCGTTCCTGCTGGCTGCACTTCAAGCCATAGGTTCTACGTTTTATTTCCTCGCTGGCCGTTCCATCCTCATTCTCCATACGCACCTCATGTCTTAGTGCAAAGAATTTCAATACACCGAAAGTCTTTCCTTTATCTAATACGATTCCATTCGCTAATCTCATAATCTGTTATCCCCCCTTTACTTACTTTCCTTGGCTAGAAGCATAGCATACGCCGTTAAGATATAATTGGTGTAGCTACGACCTCGCACGTTCTTCCCTTCGGCAGTAATCTTAGAATTGACGAGCTTAACTTTCTGCTCGTACTTGAAACACATACGATAATATATTAATCGTATGACAAAACAAAAACCAGTCTAAACACTATATCTCGTTTAGACTGGCCCTTCTTTTTTCAAAAAGCGGTAAAAATTATTTCTTATTTATCCGAAATTTCTTCTTGGCCATATCACAAATAATATTGGCTACATCCTCCATTTCATCAAACGCACTGCTGTTCACTATAACATCTCTATATTTAGATGATGAGAACTGTACTCCGGTTACTTTTTCATAGAACTCATTTCTTGCATTATCAATAATCTTTATGTGTTCTTTTGCATCTGAAACCGTGAGCTGAAGCTCATTAACACTTTCTTTTATTCTGTATTCATACGGCGCTATTATATGTATTCTTAAGAGATTTTTCTTTCCAGCTTCTGTCAAAATATAATCGGCTGCTCTGCCCACAATAACCGCATTCTCCTTTTTGGCAATTTCAAGGATCAGCTGTTTTTGTTCTTCAAATAATTTTCTTCTCTTTGAAGCATCTCCCCATCCTAAAGGATACGCCATACTATTAAATTTAGAACCACGAAGCTGTACGAACATATCGTTCTGTTCATCCATAGATTTTAATTCATCAACATCTGCATTCAATCTTCTTGCTGTCTCTTCAACAAGTTGTGGATCATACAGTTTATATCCCATTTTTTTTGCAACAATCCTAGCTATTGGTCTTCCCATAGAGCCGAACTCACGACTGATTGTAATAATATTTCCAGAAGATATCGTTTCTTCTGCTTTGTCTTCTGGTTCTGTCAGCCTCTCATTCTGGCCTTTTAAAACTGTTTTAATAGGTACACTCTTAAATGGAGCCATCTTCATAATAAATTTTGACCACAACACAGCATATATTCCTATCGCAAACATCAAAACAGCACACAAAATCCATATTATGTGTTTTTCTGAAGGGACATCACTTACATTTAAAAGAATATAAATATACCCAATAATTCCTATTACTTGTATAATGCTCTGAAATTTTTCATACTTTTTACTTTTATCAGGATATTTATACCTGAGTTTGACAACCGTAAGATGTATCAAAAACTGAGCAATGATTGTACAGCATGACGCGACAGAAATGAATAAAGTCAGAGAATTTGCCAGTCCTAATAATACCAGTACAACCTGTACTGTCGTTACAAGAACTATTGAAATATAAGCTGTACCATACTTATTTTCTTTTGTAAAAAACTTAGGAACTAAATTATTATCCGCCATGCCTGCTAATACAGCAGATACACCCATCATACTGGAATTAATCGTGGTAACTCCTGCCAGTATGATTGCGATTTCCATCCATATGCATCCAAACTTGCCCAATATTGCTTCCGCATAAATCATATGAGGAATATTTGATGTCATAAGGTCCTCAATGGAAACATAATGGAGAAAACCTATACCCAGCATTGAATCAATTATAAAAAGAGCAACCAGTGCTATGCACATTGATTTAAACACATTTTTATTGGCATTCTTCAGGTTACTTGACAGCGGAATGATTGCATCAATTCCTAAGAATACCCAAAAGGCTATGGATGTCATGTAAAAAGAACTGCCGCCTACCAGCGGAGGTGTCTCTGAGGCCACGTCAATCGGCGTTCCTATGCCCAGTCTGAAAAACCCTATAAATCCCATGACAAATATAGTCACAAAAAGAATCATCACAGTAAGCAGCTGTATCTTTGCAAATACCTTTACCCCATATAGATTTGCAAGCATCATAAACAATATAATCACAATCGTAAATATCGGAATAGATATGGCAGGAAACATCTCATGCAAAACAGTTCCACACATTGTTGCTTCTACCGTTAGTGCAAACATACTCGCTAAAAGGTTCGCCGTAATCTGCGAGGTAATAGATACTGCCGGGCCCATTCCTACATATAAATACTGCCCTGTACCTCCTCTTATGCCTGGCATTTTATGATACAGATACGTGTCTGATATTGCTAATATCATATTAAGGACACAAGCAACAATCATTGGCAGTACAAACCATAATCCTGAATAGCCAAATCCAGCAGATATCGTTATCATCATACTGGAACCCAACACCATTCCCACACATATACTGATAGCGGTTGGTAATCCAAATTTCTTATTCATAAGCAACCTCCTAAATAAAAAAACAAAGCAATCTATTTATCAGACCACTTTGTCCTTCCTTCATCTTTCATTTATTGTCTTAACTAAAGCCCTTTCAAACGCAGCTAGTGTCTTTTCTGCATCCTCCATGGTATGAGCTGCACTTACATACCAGCGGCAAAGAATCATGACCGTTACTCCTTCATCCATCAGATGTTTTCGAAAACAATTAAAAAATTCATTATCATATCCTTCCAAAATACTTAAATCCGTTGGATGACATCGCCCATGCTTTGATCCAAATACCGTAAAGAAAACTCCCGCTGCTTCCGATACAGCCATATCTACACCATACTTTTTTGTTATATCAATCATTCCTGTTATCAGCCGTTCCTGAACCTCTGCTATCTTTCTATAAATTTCACCATTATTTCTTTCATAGATTTTTATAGCTGCCGTACAAGCACATACACCAAGACCATATCCATTAAATGTTCCCGCTCCTATTACAGCTTTTTTGCGGAACACATCCATGATTTTTTTCTTTCCTACTACTGCAGACATTGGTATTCCACCAGACATTGCCTTACCTATAGTCGTAATATCCGGAGTAACACCTAAAATCTGCTGCATTCCTCCAAGACTTGCCCTAAATCCTGTAATAATCTCATCAAATGACAAGACAACATTATATTTATCACAAAGTTCTCTTACTTTCTCTAAAAATCCTGGTTTTGGATAAATACAGAAGAAATCAGTTATCATTGGCTCAAAATGAGCAATCGCTATTTGATCATGATACTTTTCAAATGTTTCTTCTAAAATATCAAAATCGTTATATGGTATTATGATGCTTTCCAAATCTGCCCAAGGAGATAATCCCTCCGAATACATTACCCCATCCTCCGGTGTCGGTCCTGGATGCGGAAGTTCTCCCTTTCGCAATGCATCATAATCTGCGCTGCTGTTCATTACGTTATCTATCCAGCCATTGTATCCATTTTCAAACCTTAAGATTAAAGGCTTTCCTGTATAAGCACGTGCAATTCTAAATGCAAGCTGAACCGCCTCTGACCCTGTAACACAGAGTTTCACCTCTTCTGCGCAAGGTATATGTTTGCAAAGAAGTTCTGCTAATTCTATGTCCCTTTCACCATAAAGCAAGTTGGTTCCATAGATTGTAGCCTCTTTGTCCATATATTCCTTAATAGCTTCTACCCACTCACGATTTCTGTGTCCTAACAATATAGGCCCCATGGCTCCGTTATATTCAATATACTCATTTCCGTCCACATCCCAGACATGTGAACCTTCAGCTCTGTTTACAAATAATTTTGTAGAACCGGCATTCATCTTGGCCCTGAAGTTTGAATGCCCTCCAGGATATAATTCATTAAATCTTTGGCTCAACGCCTCACTTTTTCTATAATTTCTCATAGCGCTTACCTCCTTTGCACAACATAATACCATCGTTTCATAAAATGATATATGTAAAAAAACGACATCTCTGTCTCATCCTCTTGTCTTCTTCCTTCACATGAAAGTTCAAATGAAGCACTGTCAAAATTAAGTGAAGCCAATCTCTATTGACAAATTCTTTTATTATGTATACAATGTTTCCATATTGCAAAGGGGCAGAGAAAATAATTCCTGCCCCTTTTAGTTTTCCTAACAGCACATGGCCCTAACGAATCAATCTATCCTCTTCTTTTTACGGGAAACAAGATCCGCTTTCATCCAAAGTGAGGGCATGCTGTTTCTTAAACAACGTGCTCAAAAAACTATACATAATGACTATGAACATATAACTGATATAGATAGAACACGAATCGTTAATACCTTTCACAAATGCCTATATTATTTTAGGGGATAATATGATATGACAGAGAAACTTGATTTTACTTTTTTGCAGCCTGATCTAGAACATAAGTCAGATTATCATAAATACATAATTCCTAAGGATCATCCTCTATTCGGAATTATATACGATATCTATGAACTTCATGGGGCCAGAGGATATAAAGAATCTGCTGACATTGTTCCTTCCTGTTTATCCAGCATAGAAATTGCATATATCAATTCTCCTGAATATGTTAATTTCAGGGGTTCATTTCCAAAATATCAAAATGTTATCTTTGATGAAACAGATTCCATCATCATCGATATTTATCCTTATATGTCCTTTAACTTTGGCTATAATAAAGCTGTTACGAGCAACGAAGTATATGATTGTACTAATGATCTTAATAAATATTACTCATATTTCAAGTCAATTTCATCCTGTATGACCTTTGAGGAAAAAGTGCATATATGCTTAAATTTCTTTACAGATTTTGTAAAGAATAATGGTATTTATCTAGATGTCATTTCTACTATTACACACCACACTTTAAATCACAAAGAAAAATTTTCAATCAATCAGCTGGCTCAAAAAACGAACTACAGCCCCAGACAACTACAGCGAATCTGCAAGAAATCTTTAGGATACAGCCCCGTTTATTTATCTGAAATCGTCAGGTTTCAAAGATCGTTAGTAACTGCCAGCCAAAATAAAAATTTATCCCTTAGTGAGATTGCCTGGGACAGTGGGTATTATGATTTATCGCATATGAATCGTTCTTATAAAAAACTAGTATTTACAAACGTCAGCAGTCTCCTCCAGCAATTGGGGTGCCGATAAGACTAAACTAAATTTCCACTAATCTTATATTTTCGTTTATATATAGGCAGAGTCCCTCTGCCAGCCATTTTCCGAGATTATAAATAATGGGCAAAAAAATCAAAAAAAGAGCCATTGCTCTGTTGATGGGAAACCCACCTTCTTTGCAATGACTCTTTCATTCAGGGATTTATATTTTTAAAATCAGCCTTCAATGTTAATGTAATTCTTCTGCTCGACTTTCTTTCCCTCTTTCTTTGGAACTGTCAGTCTCAGGATTCCATCTTCATATTTTGCATGAATGTCTTCCTGGGTGATATTCTCACCAACATAGAAGCTTCGGCTCATGTTTCCAGAAAAACGTTCTTTCCTGATATACTTGCCGTCTTCTTTCTTCTCATCCTGATTTACATTCTTCGCTGCACTGATCGTCAAATATCCATCATGTAATTCTGCTTTGACATCTTCCTTTTTAAATCCAGGAAGATCGATATCTACTTCATAACCTGTATCGGTTTCTTTTACATCTGTCTTCATGATCTGATTTGCACGTTTTCCGTACAATTTCTTATCAATATCTGGGAAGGAAAAATCCATCCAATCATTTAATAAATCTTCTCCAAAAATACTAGGCATCATCATAACTCATCTCTCCTTTACTTATAATAATGTATGCTGCATGTTGATGCACATTTGGTCGATTTATCATCGGCTGATAAACTCAGGATCCATACCTTCTTGGTACCTTCTCCTTTGTTCTGTATGTACTATAACACCTATTATTATCAATGTCAACACTTTTGGCTAATTTTTTTCAGATTTTTTTATGTTGGATATAGAAATAGAGAGAAAATCTTGAACCAATGATGGGCCTAATTTGTAAAGTACATGAAAATATCATGTCACACTAGTTTAAATTCAAAAGCTAAAATTTAAACTTATCAAAAGTCAAAAAATTCTATCAATATGTTAATAATATTAACAAATTCTCTACTCTCAGCTTATATTTTTCTTCAAGATTTTTATACATAAAATAGTCAATCTAATAAACTGGCCAACTCATCCACCTTCATCATTGTTCCACTGATGCTAATTTCGCCAAGTACAGCAAGACCACTGAGCATTGGCTTATCAAGTGCTATTGATCACATATCAATCAATGTTAGAAGAGCCACCTTGCCAGTTATGCCAATTCTTTACAAATCTTGATACTTAATAATATAATCTTTTGTTGTAATACGAATAGAGCCACTGATACAATTTCCATTAGCTTTTAGGAAATTGAAAGCTGTATTTTAGATTCTTTTGCATCACAATCATTACCAATACCAGTTCTCTCTAATCTTCCATTGCTCGGGATCATCTGCCTCTCCAACTGGAAAACACCAAGCATTCTATTATCCACCTGAGAAATGGTATAAACTTGATCTGGATTTACACATCCCATTCCACCTTTGTTTTATATATACCATCCAAGAGATAGTATATCAATAACAGGCGCATTTCCCGCCTGCTTTAACCAAACTGTTCTTTTATTCTGGAAGCCGTCCCTCATACATAGCACTCCGTTCGCTGTAGACCTGTCCCCAGTTCCAGATGGTGGTAGTTCATCTTTTAGTGGCTTCAAATATAGCCAGATACAGGGCTTTCAGCAGCTCTGTATTGCTCGGAAATACGCTTCTTCATCAGCTTGTGTCAACATAGATCTACAGATTTTCCGCCATATTTTTGTGGCTGAAAACGAGCAATTCACCTATTAAAACAAATTTCCAAAAACTCTAATATCATCCCCCTATAGGTCTTAATCGCAATGTTATAAACATTATCTTTATCTCTACAAACATCCAAGTACGTTAAATAGTTTCCTCCATGTGCAGCATCATTTCTCCTTGGCGCTACATCTTTCAATTTCATTCCAAACCTTACAACATGATCCAAATCAATTCCGCCAAAATGGTCTTCCAGAAATTTCTTAAAGTACTCTTCGCCTGGAGCCCTTTCAAATAGGTATCCCAATCCCCCTATCTCACAAGATTTCTTAAGCCTTTGTCGCTTATCCCAAAAGACTCCAACAGAAGAAACGTATTTACCAGCCTGTTCGCGCTTCCACTTCTTATCTTTAACAATCTTTTTACTAATCTTTGACAATACCTCATTTGCATAAGGGATATACACTAGTTTATTTATGAAATCCTCAAGCGACATGTAGTACATAATCGATATGCAGCTGTAGTCAAAGTTATTGATTGGCGCCCTGTTCAGCACGTACTGGCGATATAAATATTCGGCGGAAACCAATGAGCTGAATATCTGTGGATGCTTCATCAATTCCGCCGCATATTTTACAAACTCTGTTGACACTGCGCAATAGAGCTCATCATACATACTCAGTTTTTGAACCGTAGCCTTGATCTTATCTACAACCTGAGCAGTTAAGGCATCAAGCTTATCCTTCTGGTTCGCAGACATATATCCTTCCATAGTACTGATATATTTCTGTTTTGCCTGCATCAGGCTCTCTATATCGTTACTGGCTATTGCATTTACAAAATCCAGTACATTATCAATTGATTTGAAAAAATCTTCCGCGTCCTGTTCCAGTGCTACCATAACTTGAGAATCCAAATAATGTCTCTCGAGCTGAAAGTATACTCGATGGAAAAATACTTTTCCTGTGTAATAATCACGGACCTTTACCATATTGTCATACCCTTCAAGCATTGCTGCCTTCGAGGTACCCATCTTTTTCAAATCTTCATCAGAACAGTGATACAGAATTTGAAATATATTACTAACGATATACATAACATCCACGGTCTTAATCCATATCGCGTACCCGTGATTGCAAATAGCTTTCTGCTGAACTATCTTTTCATCATCAGCGGAGAAAATGCGCTTATACTGCATCATTTCAAACCGGGAAATTTGGTTAGTTTCTATGATGTCATCAGCCATTCTGTCAGTAGGAACAAGCCACTTTAAGTCCTGATACTTTTCAAATATCCCATTTGTATGGAAGGCTATAAGTTCTAGCCACCTCATAACAGCAGCAAGTTTGTTTATCGACATCAAGCCTTCCATCGGATAATATAAATGCATCTCCGAATCCTTATCAAATTCATCAAAGTAAGTCTGTATATACTCTATGAGTGAATTTGTCAGTTCCTTCAACGACTTTCTAGATTTTTCAATTCTCCAATATGTAAACAGAAGGTATAGTGACTCCGTGGATTTTCTCCTCAAGATCTCTCTAAGAGAAAAGAATGCTGCATAAAAATCTACTGATCGTGATCCAGATAAGACCATCTGTTTCTTCGCAAGATCATTTAGCGTGACAATGCATCCCGAGAGTCCTGGATTTTCTACAACACCCTTTAACAGTTCAAAATATTGCTCTATCCGTTTTACTTTGTTGTCTCTTGCTCTCTCTCTCCGGACATCTTCAAATACCTGCTTTGTAATCTGTCGAACCATTTCAGATAAAAAAACGGACATACAAAATATATCCAAGTTTCTAAGATCTTTTGAATCCGTAAGATCAAACTTATTACAATCACCAACACAGGACAAATTAAACGGATCATTTATCGTCAGTAAAGAATCAAAATGATTTTTATCGTCTTCTCTCCAGCCAAGATACTCCTCATACCAATTTCCGTCAAAGTTAATACTCTGAAGTCCAACTTGTATATTGCCCCTCATAGAAAGGATATTTTCTTCGTCCTTTTCAGATATTCCTTTCATGTCCACTATTCCTCTCCGTGTAGTAAAAAAGGCACGCAATTTCAAAAGATTACATGCCCTGTACAGCCATATGTCGGAGCTAACGCTCGCTGTTTCCAGCAAGCGCATACTCCCTGCCAGCATCAATCGCGTGGATTGACACCCGCTCAACTGCAGAGGCATCCATCTTCACAGCAAAAATGGTTCCTACTGCTGCCGCGCCGAGAGCAACGACAAACTTCCAGTCAATGGTGACCGTGCAGTTCATAGCACTACCTCCTTCCTAAGCCAAGCCCTGAAAATATATGGTAGCCTATGTTGCCCCCATCCAGCTTTCACTGGAACACTATAAAATACCATGGCAGTCTTTGACTGTCAATACCTTTTTCAAGTTTCTTTATCATATCATACAAAACCATATAATAATTTTAGAAAACTCACAATAATAAAATTTCAACTAAGCAAATCTTTTTCCAGCTTGAAACCTTAAATCCGATATTTATGTTTACGCAGATCAAATGCGGACTTTCCTCCTTCAAGGATATCGCATATCTGTTGCTGAATTCCTTGTTTTCCAAGTGTATCTATCCTTCCAGATTCTTCAGGCAAATCATCTTCTATCGAACCCGAACGATACTCAAAACGAAATTCTCTATTCGGAGAATTTTTCCCATTTTGATTAGCTACTATTACTTCATCAGAATCCGCCCCTAAAACTACATTAGCATTATGGGTAACCACAATAATTTGTCGCATAATCTTTTTCTTTTTAATAAAAGGTATAAGTTCATCAAAAATAGAGCGATTATCCAGATCATCTTCTGGCTGATCAACAAGAATAGGACAAGTACTCTCTGCAAGACTTATCAACATTTTGAGTAAAACCAGGGCTTTTTTCCCCGGAGACATTTCGTCAATTAAATCTCCATCCATGCTAACCTTATAGGTAGAATTATACCAATCTCCTAATAACTCTCGCAAAACATTTTCCGGTGTTTTGTTCCTAATAAGGTGTATAGTCCCATTTATAATTGCATTTATCAATTTAGATACATTGTCTACTGTAACCCAGGATTCATCGTATTTTTCTAAATCGATATAACTCCTAAATGAAGTACGACGATCAAAACAGGACTGAATTTCTTGAGTAAATGCTTCTTTGCGGAAGGGAGCTTCTGCAGAAAACTCCAAATCTTCTGTCGCTAACGCCTTATTCTCGTTAATTGCATCAGCATATACTTGATGAAGCTCACGATATTTCAAGAATTTAGCTGTAAGCTGCTGTAATAGCTCATTGTATTTTTTTTCAATTTTCTTTGTTTGGGTCTCAACATCAACGAATTTAACCAATTTTTTTTCTTCTTGCTTTACTGCTTCAGACAATTTCTGTATGGCTTCATTTTCGGAAATTTTGACTGAAAGTGACTTCGTAATTGCCTCTTTTTCAGCACGTCTGTGTTTTATTTTTTCTAAATTTCCCCGTAAATCATTAAGCAGCACCTGTTTGTCCTTATCCCATACTTCATCTGCTGCTTGCACAGCCCTTTTCTCGGAACTTTTTATTTTTAGTAACAAGTCCTCAGAAAGATCGTAATCTTCATCCGCAAGTATTACTAGCGATTGAATTCCTTCTATAATTTCAATATACTTTTCTAGAGCATTTATACTACTATCTAGTAAGGATATCTCTTTATTTGTTTCGTCATATATGCTTATTTCCTCTTCAGATAGAGATAATTCTTTTGATAACTTTTCCTTTTCGTCTTTTAATTTTTTTATCTCCTTTTCAATACCTATTTTTGTCCCAATTTCGACAAGTGACTTCAACTGTGTTTGCCAGTCTGTATACTGTTGGATCAAGGTATAAATTATTCTATCAATTTCCGATTTTAAATCTCCCAGTCTCTGATTCAGCCCATCATATGAGTTTTTTGCATCAGAATTAAGCATTACAATATCATGAATAATTTCATCAATTTCAGTTAATTCCTCATGCTCATCTGAAAGTCGATTCAAATAGGTTTGCGGAATATATACAATTTTGTGTTCTTGTGAATTAGCATTCTTTTGGCTGATCGCCCCATCCTTCCAATAAACTTTCACATCTGTTATTGTCTTATTGCTATTCTTAGTGATACCAATTTTTTCAGATACCTGAATCGGATCAATTGCCAATGCCATATTATGTAACAGCAGTGATTTTCCTGTTGACTTACCACCAATAATATATGTCAGCCTATCATTAAAATAAATGGGAGTAGGGGCAAATTCCTGATCTAATATTTCCACTCTGTCAATCACTTGATAATCTGGTTTCATTTCTGGTTTTATTGGAGAAATACATACTCTATCTTTTGGCTCATAAAGGATTTGCCTAAAGCCATTAAAAGTAGGATCTGCCTTAATCCAACAATATCTTTTATTATTTGGTTCAAACAGCTTTTTACAAGAATGAGCATCTGATCCATGAATGCACGGTTTTAATGAACCACACTTTTGTATTACCATTTTGCAATCATCTGCTGAATCGCCAACGAAGTATTTAATATCTGAATCTTTTGCGGAAAAGATCATGTCAGCAAATTGATAGACAGCTCTTCTTGTTGCGTCCATCTGGGAAACATCACCTAGAAAGTATGCTGAATGTTCAACAACACCGGAGACCCCATCACCACTACTATTTGACACAACAATAATACAATGCTCTCTCAACTCCTGGTCTTCGTCAAAAATTTTCTTCAAGTTTGAAAATTCCAAAACAAACTGATTGACTCCAGCAATGTAAGCCTGATCTTCAGAAAGCGTTTTATCGTTTTTGTAATCTCTCCCCAATCGTATCAATTCATCATGTACAGCACTGTATGAACTTCCACCAAATGAAAACTTAAGTTTACCAAAAAATCTACTTTCCAAACTATCGGCATAAATTGGATCAAAAATACAATGGATATTTACAGGAGCAGTTTTCGCAAAAGGTACCATCCGTAATTCGACATTCGGTAAAACAAGCTTTATGGCGTCCGGAAGTCTGCTGTCTTTCATCACTTTGTTGTAATTATCTATTGATAGATAATCTGTAATTCCAATTACCTCAATCGTTTTAAGTGGATCCGTTCCCTCCCCAATATAATCAACAATAGTATTATAAAAATTGTTCCACTTTTCGTCTACTGTCTTACCTTCATACTGATCATTTTTCAATGTTTGCGGCGAATGAATATGTAAATCCCATCTTCTCCATTCTGATCCTCTCTCATAATTCAACATATGTATCCCTCTCTATTCTACCCCCAGTGCCTTAAACACTGCATCTTCCGCACTATTATAAAAGATAATATTAAAGCTTCCCATCAGCTCCGCCGGGACACTTCCCAAATCCCCGGCAGAAGTAATCGGAAGTAAAATCTTTTTTGCTCCGCTATCCAGACATACTTGCAACACATTTGCAAGATCGTCTACTTTAATCATGGTTCCGCTGATACTGATCTCTCCTAAAACAGCCAATGTACTGACTGTAGGTTTTCCTAATGCAATGGAACACAGGGCAATCAATGTTGGGAGCGCCAGTTTGCTGGTCACTCCAATCCCCTGCAAATCCTGATAATTGATAATATAATCCTTCATTGTCGTACTAAGTGTACCACTGATTCGGCTGCCATTTGCTTTCAGATATTTGAAAGCTATATCTGCTGCTTCCTTTGCATCCCGATCGCTGCCAAGACCGGTCCGGTCGAATTTTCCGTTTCCGGGAAGCATTTGTGATTCCAGCCGGAAAACACCGATCATTCCTGTTTTTCCACGCGATACGGTATAAACCTGTCCTGGATTACACATTCCCTCTGGAATAAGCTTTCCGCCTCCCTGCTCTGGTACAGAAACGTAATGCTCTTCAAAGGTTTCGTTGTCTATGTAAGAAAAATTCACATCATAGAATTCCATACCACCCAGTTTTTTCAACTGCTCTTTGACACGACGACGCATCTCCAAAGAAATTTGCAGAATTTCTTCCAACTGTTCTTTGCTAAATTCTCCATCCGGATAAAGTAACTTTACAAAACCGCCCACCATCTTACGAACAGCAATGGTGTCACGCTGATTTAAATTCTTTCCTAAGCGGAAATACTTGTCCAATGTATCGCCATATTGCTCTTTTCGCAGTTCTCGTAAAAACTCTGCCAAATAGTCGGTGATAAATCCATAGTCATCTGTAAAGTGTTCCGGACGGAATTTTGGTATTTCCCATCCAGGTATATAACAATGGATACGGTCAAGGAAGGCTGTGTCTGTTCCCATTTCAGGCGGGAAAGGATCAAACAAGCTGGAGGTTTTCAAAAGCACATCCACACTCTGATTGATATTACCCACGAAAACCATAGAAGCGGAAGCCGCCTTTTCCTCCTTTCCACGGGCAAAGGAACCAGATGCCATATAGTCCTTCATAATCTGGATGCCATCTTTATCCTTGAAATGAATTCCTGCTACTTCGTCAAAGGCTACACAATCCCAAAGCCCCACAAGACCAACCGTCTTTCTTCCCATATTGTAAAACAGATTTGCAACCGTAGTTTGTCCACCCGATACCAGAATGCTATTCGGAGAGATTTCCTTATAGAGATGGGATTTTCCGGTACTTCTCGGTCCCAGTTCGCAAAGATTAAAATTATTCTCCACAAGTGGAAGCATGCGGGCAAGAAGTAGCCACTTTTCCCTCTCTGTCAAGGTATCCGGCTCCATACCTATGGAACGAAGCATTACATCAATCCACTCTTCTTTAGTAAACGCTTTACGCCCCTGCTTTAATTCCTCAATGTCCACATGAGGCATCTGAATCGGAGTCAGTTTCCTGATACTAATCGGTATGGCATCTTTCTGTCGTTTCTTTTTGGACTGAATATAATCTCCGGAAGCAGAAATAATTTCCGGTGCAAATTCATTTTCTGTCTCATAATCCAACTGCACAATACACCAGATTCCGCCGCAAAGCAACCGATCATACTTCGTCGGATATTCTTCGCTGATTGGAATATTCTTCAAACCCAAATTAGAGAATTCCGCTTCGTACATATCATAACGGATATTCAGGTTTACCGTAATCTTATCAATGACTGTATAACTTCCTCTTTGCCGGAGAACAGACAGGATTTTTTGTGCTTCATCCGGACGAACAAAGTTATCTGTCAGAATGTGCTTCACATTTTCCACACCCTGCTCAATAATTTCCAAATCATCAGAACTACAATACTGTCCTAGCAAAAATTCCAGCACATACACTGGAACATTGGCACCTTCTTTGATTTTCTTGGTCAGATCCTTGCGGACAATCTTACCGTCAAAATTCTGGCGCAATTTCTGTTTGATGATTTCTCTTCTATCTTCGGTTTCCATGAAATCTGCCAATGAATAACGCCTCCTCATCCCTCTTAAAACCCGAAGCCATAATCATCCGCAAAAGCTAGATCCATAATTACAGGATGACGGAAAACCTCAAGGCCAGTAGTTTCATCATAAACTACAAGAAAATATTTCTTCTCTTTGTCATATTTTTTATTTTTAAATGTAAACCGCATCCGTGATATTCGCTTCAGCGGATCACACTCTCTGCTGTCTGCAACTAAAATATTCTCATTAGAAATCTTTTCATTTTCTTCTGAAAGGAAATAAATGCGATACGTTGCTTCTTTAATCGTATCGCTGACCGGATCAGACTGTATGAAGTCCATAGTAGTAATCAGATTTGTGATCTTCTGTACCATAGACACCAGTGCAATCTGAACGGGTCTAGTTTCCATGTGGCCGCGTTCCATCTTAACATCCAGCACAGGAATCAGCATTTCTTGAGGTGAAGATCCCCCATGGACATAATTTTGACCGCCGCCTGATACTTTGAATACATGATTGCTAACCGGGAAAGAAACCTTTCTGGCATCTTCAGTTCCAAGAATTTTCCCCAAGGATAAACAGTCAATACCATCTCCTGTTACTGCTGTGTCAGCGACAATAAAACGTCGATTTATAAAAGCCTTTTTCCCACTGACACCACTGATCTTTTCACTCTCTGTAATCTTATCTCTTTTATATAGAAATCCGTGATCCGAAGTAACAGTAAAGTGATATGTATTGGCACTAGTGGAAATCCGACGAATAAACTCCATGATTTCCTTGACTGCCTCTTGGCAGGCTACAAATACTTCATCCTCCGTATTAGCTTTATCTCCCCGAGCATCGATCTGATTATGATACACATAAAGCAACTGTCTGCCAGTAAAAATTTCCCGGAGTTCCGCTATCTTTCGATTCTTTATATCATCAAACTGAAGACATAACGCATCTGGCTGATACAGTTGAAGAATTGTCTGTCTTTCCGCCAGATTATCACAATTCCTCTCATCCACCAGCACAGTGTAATCATCCTTCATAGAAAGGGTGCTGTGAGGAAGCAACGCTGCCATTCCTAATCTGGTGTAGGAAGGCAAAATTCCCAACATTGTTTCCATTTTAACTGTACACTTTGGATCATCCTGCATCTGCAGATATAACTGTCTGCCTACTTCATAACGCATAGCGTCAGAAATAATAACCACCGTCCGTTCTTTACTTGTTTTTATATATCTGTTATAAAAATTGCGCTGTAACGGCAAAGTCAGAAAAGCATCTTTCTCATGAAGCGCAGCATTCCATTTGGGAAGCTGAACAGCCAAAACTCGGTTGGTATAAATATTCTCCACCATATTTTTTAGCGCCTCAAATCCGTCTCCGTTTTCCATTGCATCAAAAGCCGTATAGAATCTTCGATATTCCTGATCGATCATCCAGTCTTTTTCCTGATATTGTCCAATAATTTTCTCAAAGTCGTCCGGGCATTGATAATTTGCTGCCGTTGACAGCACATAGGCGCTTCTGATCACCTGATAAGCACCTTCGGTTTGTCTTCCGAAATGCGTCTTCATCCGTTTCTCACAAATATCCGGTATAGAAAGCTGGTCTAATTTAGCTCCGATATCTTCTGACAATAACCGTTCTGTCAGCCAATTAACCAAAATTTGATCCACACACAAGAATGCATCACAGTCCAATAATTCTTCCGGAGCATAGCTCTGAAGAGCAGTTACGGCATTCAGTCCAGTTTCCACATAAAGGGAAAGGCGATCATAAGTGTCCCGGTAAAGTACATTATTCATCAGACTGTCCAGAAACGCAATGATCGTTCCGCCTTTATAAGACTGAAAGCTCTTCCATGCCTTGGGAAGTTCCCCATGAAGATATCGTCCGGTATAAGTAACAAACATCGTCACTAACAATTTTTCCAGAGTCGGTTTCACATCTATATAACCAAAAAACTGCTCGCAGAGCTTCCAAAATTCTTCCAGAAGATCATATTTTCCCATTTCTTCCAGAAATTTGTTGTCTGTAAGATCTCCTTCAGTCAGCATCACCCGGACAACTTCTTCAAAAGAGCAAGTCCGAGTACGGCAGACGGCGCTGAGCAGACCAACTAAAATATTTTCCCGGTTAAAATTCTCTATTTCCAGATCATAAAATCTCTGGGTGCGCTCTTTATTTTTGAAAAACTTGATATGTTTTTCAATCACCGGCTTGTACTTCTCCTCTATGCCTAAATCCAATGACAACAGAGAGGCACGATCTGCAAAGAAACGCCGGGAATACAGCAGTGTGTCCTCCAGATGGTTCTCTCGCACATCCGGTTTCGGAAATGGAGCGTAAACCAGATAATTGGTTGTGGTATCCACCCGTTCCAGAAAATACTTGGTATAAAACTGATTATCCTGTTCCAGATAGTAGACTCTGGCATTTTCTAACTCTATATCCTTCATATCTTCTGCAAATTCACCATTATCGTCATACCAAAAAACCAGCTTCCGGGTATCTCCGGTAAATTCCATATTGAGACGATCTATAATTTGTTTTAAATTTAATTCCACCATATGTTATCCTCGATTAAAATCTCCAAGTATCCCTTTTGGCTGGTTCCAACGCACTTAACAACATTCCAGTGCTTCATTTTGTTGAAACAATACTTCATGCGGTCACCTTTCCAACCTAATTAGCTGCTATTTCTTTCTGAGTTATAGTGTGTTGTTTTTTAATTACCACCAATACGACCTTATCTTCTTCCGTCAGTCTAACTTGGGTGGTACCTTGGGTAACTTGGATAGTGTTTTGTTTAGCTCGGGTAATTTTTTCAGCACCTTGGGTAGTATCCAACAGCACATCCTCTGTATTACGATAGAGGTTGATTCGAAATCCAATCTCCATATCATGGAACTCCGGCTCACACAGACCATATTTCCTCATGGCTTCCATCAGCTTCGGAATGCCGCTGCCCCATACCTCAATCAAATTCATATAGGAGAATGCATGGGCAAGTGCATGATTTCGAATCTTAGAATATCCCTCTTTTATCTTGTCCAGCGTCACGCCAGGCATAAGACTACCAGGGGAGGTGATTTCCGACCGATCATCATAGATAGCAACCTGAATATGCAAATTTTGCAAATATCCACAATTCATAACGGCATTGATAATAATCTTCCTGATACTGTCCGGCGACAACTCATAAATGTCCTTACGATAGATACCTTCCAGTTTTGCCCCAAGATGAATGTTGCAAAGCACAAATTGAAACGCATCATCGACCTGCTTCCACAACGGCCCGCCGTACTCCCTCTTATCCACAAAGACAGTACGAGTTTTTCCTTTGAACATTCCACGTTAAATATAAGAAAAGGAATCATCTTTCCCCAGCAAAAAGACATACCCATTGAATGGTTGGGTAAATGCTTCCGTCCTCTACTTCAGTCAGCAGTCCCCAGCTGAGCAATACATTCTTGTTCACATCATTGAACGCTTCTTTCTAAGCTTCAGATTTGACATTGGCGACAGCTACTTCTTTCATCTGACGGCACAACTCTTCATTTTCCTCATCCGTTACCGTCAAATCTCTACGAATCACCTTATCATAGGAGCAGCCTTCATCCTCATAGTACTGTTCTTGATTCCCAAAGACTTGATATAATAGGCTCGCTGTTTTCCGGCACTGATTTCTGCAATGATAATGGTTTTATCATCAATAGTCTGCAAATAGACGTCTGGAATGACAACCGGCTCACAGCTATCTGAAATTGCCGATGTAATGGCGTCAATCTCTGAAAAGACAATATCTTTCGGGATGCCAATCACTTCACAAGTTACATCGTCAACGCCAAAAACGATGCGTCCGCCCTCACCATTGAAGAAATCAACGACCGCTTTCATATATCTCACACTATCTTTCGGTTTCTGACCTTAAACTCAATATTCTTGGCTTCCCCGGCTAGAATTTCTTCGATTGTCACACGATCTCTCCTTGTCTGCTGCCTTTATACTGAACATGCTTAAACATTATGATGCCTACGTATTGCTCCGCACTTTATGTTGCTTATTTCATCATATTATTTTTTACGCTGTTTTCCTATGATATTTTTAGAATCTGCCAACACTTCATAGAATTTGCCATCTCGTGCAGTCTGGACTTTACAATAATTTACCTTCACACCGTCATCCAGATCCAGTTCGATCCTGCTTAAAGCCAAATGTCCAATCTTCTCATCATACTCCCGGCACTCTTTCAATTGTTTCTGAAGCTTGTCTTTACGCTTTGTAGAAGCTGCTACTTCACGGGCATTTGTACTGTTATCGATCATATCCTGCATCCGGTTAATCTCTGACTCATATACTCGCTGCATCCGGTGGAGATAGTCCACACGCAGATTTCCAATGGTATCTGCATTGTAGCGGTGCAGGTAAACAAGTGTCTTAAAACCATTCTGCTTACCGCTGTCAAAGAGCCAGTAAATCGGACGCTTCTGATAGATCTTACAGTGGTCCTTAAAAAAGTCTTTCAGAAAATAATTGCGGATCACTTCCCGGCTGGAATTGCCTTTGTTTCCTAACGCTTTGGCAATAAAATCCAGATTTTCTTCCAGTGTATCTAAACCATACACCTTTTTCACCCATGCACAAAACATACCTACAATATCATCTTCAAAATATTCCTCGTCGGTAATGGGAAGGATATTGTCTGCATCCGGGATATAGGTAGTATATTTGGAAGAATCCCAGTCGCCTCCGGCATAAGCCAGACCTTCCACATCTAATGAGTAACGGCCAAACATACAGCCGACGGCGTAGGAGATCAAGGATACAATCACATCCCGACAGGTCAAAATATAATTACTTCCTTTCATGGAATCTGGTATATCGTCCTTGGTATTAAAGATTCGGTAAACAGTCACATCTTTATCTTCAACCTCTGAATTCAATTCACCGTTCAATCCATAAATGTCAAGGAAAATACAGTTGAGTTTTTCTTCATTATTTTTTAAATGAAAAAAACAAAATTCGCATTTTTCTTTCCACGCTTCATAAGACTCGGTAACTGTACTATTTCCACTAATCAGTGGATGCCGCCGGAAATTCCAAGAAGTTTCGGAAGCATCCCAAACATTTTTACTTAAATCTATATTTTCTCTTGTAATATCTTGTATATCTCTCATTAGATTTTCATCAAAAATTACGGGAATATTCCCAATATCACCCGGTTGATAATTGATTGTTGCGTTTCTGATATCTAAATAGAACTGACCAATTACACTATTTAAAAGTGAAAGGATATATTCTGTTTTATTTTTAGCATCAATACTAGAACCACCCGAATCAAACAATGCCCCACTAGGACATAAGCGACATGAAAATTTTCCTGACGTAACAGCAGACCAAGTAATCAGTTTCTTGAAATATAGTGATTCGCTACGAACACTAGCTACTTTTAATCCGTTTTCCTTAACATTAGATTTAATTTCATATCCATTATTTTCCCAGTTAACAATATATTCATTATATCCATACCAGCGCCTATATCCGCCTCCTTTACAATAAGGGAACCATTTTTTTCTTGAATCAACGGCTTCATTTGCACTTTTCGCATCGAATTTTATCTTGTTGATTTCAGTTTCTGTCCATAAGCGTAAAAAACGATTATTATCTCCTGTAGTCATACCAGTTCGCGGCGAAGCAATATCAGACAATAAACTTGCTTTATCGTAAACATTAAGTACAAAATCACTTACCCAATATGCAATTGGCGATCCAGGAATTTTAGAAAAATTATATTGTTGAGCCTCATAAAAATAGTCGCAATCAGGATTTTCAATAGCATCTTGAATTTTCTGCCTTTGTACTTCCATGCCTCCTTTAAAGTCAGATAGCCGAAAACAAAGTGCTTTATTTTCATTTTTCCGATTTTGTAATACAAAGGAGCAAATAGGAACCGTAGCCTCTTCAAAAGCAGAATATTCCATCTGTATCAAAGTTGTAATTGACTTATTGTTAATAATATATTCTCTTAATTTTTCATAGGTCTTTATAAACATCCAGACAAAAGGGGTCATAAAACCAACGTAACCATTTTTCTGACACAAATCAAAATTTCTATACATAAAAATACTAAATAAATCGCCAGAATAAACCTTATAATATTTTGTTACAAATTTCTTTAGCTTATCATTATATTTATTCAAATAAGGGGGATTAGTACAAACTGCCACATACTTTTTTGCCAAAAGCCGTCGAAAATTCCAATCATTTAACACGTCTTCATAATCCAAATTAAAAAGTGTCAATTCGTGTGGCTCCTGCGGTTTTTCGCTGAGTTCATTTGCTTGCACCAGAGAGCCAAATTCAAGTAATTCTTTATCTTTTTGTGGGCAATACACTTGCGGTTCTACATCTCGAGCAAAAAAATGGCGATCATACTGGCGAGCCTTCATCATAACAGAAAAATACGCCCATTGATAAGCTCGTTTATCAATATCTAACCCGAACAAATTGTTATTTATAATTTCTGTTACGGCATCCCGTTTACTATATCCGCATTCCGCATAGATTTCCATAAGTACATCAAAAGCGTATACTAAAATATGTCCACTTCCCATACATGGATCAAAAAATGTAAGATCCTGTGCTTCAATTTTTTCATCAACATAACGGATTTTTTGGTCTTTTGGTAAAACAAAGTATCTTAGTTTAGTTTTCAATTCACTTTGTGGATTGCGTTCGATCCAATATCTTCCCAAAGAATTATCCACCATATAACGAACAACCCAATCCGTAGTAAAAAGCTGTGTTGCAGCAGGAATATCTTCTGTTTTAACAGTTCCTTTATATATATTCACAATCTCATCATGACGCTCAGAAATATAATATTGATATAACCAACCAATAATCTCTACCTGCCCGCCCTTTTCCACATCAAAATCTTCCTCCGGAATATCATTCACCAGATGATAGACCACACCTTCTTTATCAACCACAGAAATGCTCAAAAGCAACTCTGTATAGTCATTGGTCTTTTCAAACAGAGCAGGCAAAATTTCATTCAGCGCATTGCATTCTTTAATAAAAATCAGCCGAAACAACTCGTCCAACTGATTGTCCTGCTTCATCTGAATCACCGACGCTCTCTCTGTCTCCGTAAACTCCAAATCAGCGTCAAATGGCATAGTAACCAGATCCGGCTCCACTTTACCAGATTCTGAAGAAAGCACTCGAATATGGGAAGGCAAATAATCATTAACTTCCATAAAACGCACTGCAATCAGACGATTAAACCATGTATAGGCCACCTCTTCCAACACATACTTATATGCTGTAGCATAATCACTTTCTTCTGCCTTTTTATTAAGAAGTTCCACCAAACGTTTTCTTTGTTTAACTGCCTGTCCATGTATAGAATAGGGTTCTACTGTTCCTATATCATAAAATTCTGTATCACCTGTAGATTGAGGCAATGGATTAGCAATCCTATCGGATGTTATCCCAAGCAATCCAGCACGGTAATGTATATCTGCAATAAGTTTGTTTCTTGCCCAAATAGCAAAATTTTTAATTGCTGTTTTATTCATAAATGATACCCTTTCTGGCTCAATTCATCAAATGTAACCTCTATTCAATTTCTATTAATTTTTTATATCTTCGATAAATCGATCCAATAAATATGTCCACGTCTGCTCATCAATAGATAAATTGAACAGTTGTAAAATTTTATTTTTAAATTCAATTATACTCGCTTTACAATGTTCATCCCCATTTAATACAGCTCCCATTTTTCTTGTATCTACAGCGCATTCATGATACTTTGGATTTCCAAATGAAAAATCCGGAGAGTAAAAATTTGTATAATCTGATTGGGTGACCCATGCAGCTCCCATTTCATTCAAACATGCTGGACTTTCTAAATATTCATTTGACCACAGAATAATTACAAACACTTTTTGATTAATATGTCCTCGAAGGAAATCATAAATATTAGCATCAAGAGGAATTTTATGTAAAGGATGAGATGTATAAATAAGCTGATTATTTTTGACTCCCAAACCAGTAATAAGTTTTTCTAATGCATCACCATATTTTTTATCGGAAGACCGATGGCTGAGAAAAATAGTTGGAGATGTTTCATCTTTCTGTTTTGGCATTTGTTTCGATTTATAATTTGAGAAATCATATTCTTTTAAGTCTATATAAATATCTTCTAATAACTCTTTAGTTCTATCATGCTCATCCATATTATGAACAAAACTATTTGCATGAATTGCAGTAATATTATTTGTATACCATTCACAAATTCCGTTTAAATAATATAATACATTCTCAAAATTATCGGTATTTAAAGCCTTCTCTAGTCCATTAATATAATTTCCAATAATTCCAGAACTAGTATACTTAAAGACAACCTCTTTTATGCCTTGAAACTCCAGCTTTAATCTCTTATATGAATCCATTTACTTTCTCTCCTATTACATCTTATATCGTTAAGATTTATCTTTATATCTCCACATTCAAAATAGTATCCTCATCCATCTCTGCCAACAAGCTCTCCCGCAAAGCAGCTAGATACTTGTCCACATCTTCAGCATTTTCCAACCGCCATGAGGCTGTATGGGTCATAGATTTCATGGATACATTTTTTGTCTTTCTCACCTTATAAGTCACTGGATTTTCCGCCATTCGATCAGCAAACAGCTCACCTGTTTCTTTCTCCTCTTGCTCCCGTTTCCAGTGCTCTTCTTTTGCTTTTTTCTTTGCTTCGTCCAGATCCAGTTGATCCATTTCATTTAAGAGTCGGATTTTCAAAGCGTCCGCTTTATCTGCAAAACTACGCAAAGATGAGACATTGTTGCATTTCTCCGCGCCCTGTCGGATTTCAGAAAACTGCGCCAAATAGTGCTCACGCTTACTGTCTCGATATGGCTTAGTATCCAACACTTCAAATACACGTTCTCTGTCCTGATCAATGAAATCCAGCACCGGAGCAGATTCCCCATCCAGTATCTTGGTATATGTATTCATGAATTTTTCCCGCAGTTCCGGCAGTTTCGGAATGTCGCCATAGGGTACAGGCTTTCGGACAATAGTTTTCATCTGTACCACAATTTCTTCCAACTCGGCGTCCACAATATAGGTTTTGCTGTCTTCATAAATCTCCAGCATATCCAATGCCCGCTGAAAAATTTGTTTTTGCTCCCCGGCAAAGAACGCCTTTACCGGTTCATAATCTTCTGCCAGATCATAAAAGTTCTCTCGCTGCTTCGAAACATACTGGAAGAATTCCAGTGGTGACGTATACTGAAGAACCGAACGTAGCAGTCTAATACCGTCATTTACTGTTTTCTTTCCGGGATAGTCATAACGCCGATATTCTCCCTCCAGACGTTCCATCTCATAAATCATCTTCTGAACATAATTCTGAAAGTTCTTCATTACCGTGTCTTCATCATCTGCAGCACTGCTGACATGGAACAGTTCTTTCATTACATCCCGGACAGCTTTTTTATCCCGTTCATCTACTCTGACACGAACTTCCATCAGAAGTTTGTCTACATACTGCTTTTTCGTGACAAGATTAACCAGTTCTTCCTCCGATTTATTCAACAGAGTCACTGAAGCGCCATTGACTGTAAAGGATAAATCACCCCGTTTAAACAGACGGGCAACCAGCCAGTTTACGTCATCTTCTACAAAGCCATAAGGTGCCTTGGTAAACCGGTCTTTGATGGTCTTCATAGATGTTTTCATATAGTTCTTGGAATTCATGGCAATAAAACCAAGAACATCTTCTAATGCATGGATATTAGGTTCTGTTCCACCCTCCAGCGATAGACTAAGTTGATTGCTGGTATGAAACATTTTACGGATCTCTGCTTCCCCCATGGGTGTATCAATATAACTGAGCTTATGGTAAACAATCTGTACCAGCCGGCCGATAGCCTCCTGAATCTTGGCAGATACATCTCTGGCGTTCATCTTCGCAATATCCCCGTTCACATAGATGATGGCTTCTTTCAATGCTTCTGTCAGATACAGCTTGGCATTTTCATTGCGCTTACGCATTTCTGTCCGCTTTGCCTCTTTGATACTCTCATACTGGGAAAGATGAGCATTCGTATTTTTGCGCAGGAAACTTTCTATTCTCATATATGCCTGCATTTCCCGCAGGAACTCATCATCATTGGGAAGAAGAACTAAAACTTCCTTTCCCTGCCCGGACATCATCCGTAGTGTAGCATCATCTGTACCACCTTCATACCATGGAGTCAGGATACGAAGTCCCACATCATAAGACTGGTTTGCCTTATAAGGGCGATCATCCACAATTTGATTAAAAGAGAAGGTATATCTGCCGCCAAAAGCAGGATATCGGTATTTCTTTTCGGATAAAATATCTTCAAAGATCATTTCCGAAATCTTGGTAATAACCTCCGGCATTTCTATATTTTCTTTTTCAATTTCGTTATTGATTTCCTGTTCCTCATCCGTCAGGAAAATATATACAGATCCGTTCTTCTGCACCAGCATCTGGCGCACCAGTACCTTCAACGCCGCTTCTACCTGTTCTTTCAATTCTACCCGATCATTATCAATATGATTGACCATAAGGCTGGTGATATTATCTACATTTGCCTCACAAGTCTGAATGTACTTGATCATAAACAACGCTTTTAACACATTGATGGCAAAAACATCTGACTCTTTATGCTCCGGGTTAATCTGATTATTATCATAAGCCCGAATAATCACTCCACGATGACTGTGATCCAGGAAATTTTCCAGAGCATCATAAAAACAATGAAAAGGAATGATAGCCCCGGTCTCCTCATTCATCAAAGACATGGCAGATTCTTTAAAGAGTGCCAGCATAGAACGCTCGCCTTCAGACAAATGTTTTCCGGAAGCGCCATGGGTCCGGATCGAGGCAAGCACACTTGCCAGCAGATTAAACTGGTAGGGGACAAAGGGATAGACTTCCTCAAAATCTTCTGCATTAGCATACAGCTTTTTCTCTACTCCGTCATTGAACATGATCAAATTTTTAATAATAGTTGCCTTCTGCCCGTAAAGCAGCCGCAGACTCTGGGCTGCTACATCTGTTTTATCCAAAATTCTTTTCTTAATAACCGCATCTACATTGGCAGAAGATAAAGACAGACGGGTGTCAAAGCGTCCCTGAATTTTTGAAAAGTCATTGCCTTTCACCTTGGTAATAGAATCAATGTCCTGCTGACTTGTCACAATAACCCATGCTTTGCCCTTACATTCTTTGCCCAGTTCTTCCGTCACCGTCTGAAGATTCAACATCAGCTTGGAATCATCCCCTATGTACTGCCCAATCTCATCAACAAGGAAAACCACATGATGATTATTTCCTTTTTGCTCAATATATGTGTGTACACGCCTAGCAAAATCTTCAATACTGATCTGATACTCCATAGTAGCCTTTTCGCACCAGTTTCGGGCAGCATCTTCACTCATAAATCCCATATCCGCCAGTACATCCACCACCGTATCCTGAATAAAGTCAAAATCCTGCCGGGAATCTTCCCATGCATCCCCATATTCTTCTTCAAAGATATGCTTAAATTCTTCAAAACGTCCCCCTTCCGTCAGACGCCGTTCCAAATCAGCCAGATAGGGCATAGAACCACAAAACCCCTGCATTTCATTGAACACTTTCAGGAAAACTTTCACAATGGCATCCTTGTCCTGCTTGCCATTTGTATCACTCTTGGAGTCGATATTAAACAAGATTGCATCCGTAGGCGTTTCTGCTGCTAGTTTCATATCCGCCAGCACCATTGGATCAACAATTTTGTCATCCTCAATAAAATAATCTAAGGCATATCTCTCACCAACCTGTCTGTTCTCCAGAAGATAAGACAGGATCTTTAAGAAATGAGATTTACCACTTCCAAAGAAGCCTGAAATCCAGACACCCATTTTAGGCGTCTGTCCTACGATTCCTTTTTTATAGGCCGAAAAGAAATCTGCAAAATGTTTCTGCAGTTCTCTAGTCACTACATATTCTTCTAATTCCTGTGAAACGTTAGTATCCTCACCCTGTCCGACAATAATAACACCTTGAATTTCACGGTCGATTTTTTTTCGGAACATATCTTTGATCAACATCTTTTCCCTCCATCATTTAACAAGCCGGAAAGCTCTGTAATAATTGTCGTCTTTTATCTCATTAAACAAAATCAGTTCCTGTTCATTGTAAGTTCCCGGGAAAAACATCACCACAGGCGACCGGACAAATGCCTGATGAAGGTTATTTAAAACCTTATGCGATCTGAGAATCGGATAACACTTACCAATCCCGGTCAGGAAAACCACAGCCTCCTTCGGCGTATGTTCCTTGATATACTGAACAATCAGGCTGTCATCTTCATTAATCTTCATAGAATTTGTAATTGCTTTTGTAATCCTCTCCATCCCACGCTTTTTCTCAAAATCAAAACATTTTTCCAGGAAATTTTTGTTTTCCAGAAAATCGATAATCATATCATAGAGATCATATACTACCAGTTCAAAGCCATCCATTTCTTTCCGATTTTTGCGTTCCATATACGCAATACGTTCCCGGACTTCTAATTCTCTTTCCGGAGGATAATCAAAAATCCAGTAGTTTACCTCATTTGCTCGTCCAAGACTTTGACGAAAAGACGGCTTTTTAATGGCTATCTCCATTTTATCCAAACGCTCTGATAAATCCGTCATCATCTCACCCCCGTCAAAGCCTTTATCACCGGTTCCAGATCATGCTCTATCATCCACTGTTCCAATTCCGGCTCCAGAATCGGCTTTTTTATTTTTCGTATTTCTTTTCCCTTATCCGTCATTCCTGCTTCAAAAAGCATAGTCTTATAACACATTCCCAGCCTTTTGCAGGTATAATCCGTCCATCTGGCAGCTTTTCCGTTTTGCTGCTGTTTATCCTTAAAAAAGATCCGGATATCCTTGTCAGAAAATTCATCACTCCCAATAATCATCTTTTCCCGTAGCACTTCATAGACAAAATCAAAAAACAGGGTATCGTAAACCATAACTGCCGTCAACGTCAAAAGTTTCTGGGTAGATATATCCCCCTTCTGAAAAATCGAATAAAAACTTTTATCCAGGGATCGAATCCTGGCTGACACTGTCTGAAAGATCTGTTTTGCACGATCAACTGATAGTGCGGCATAAAGATTTTCCTCTAAAGCTTGTCTGCGAACTTCTGTCATCTCTGTTCCATTGGCTAAAAGCTCCACTGTTTTCTTAAACTCTAAAAACCAGAAGGAAAGTTTGACAGCGCCTGCACTATATTCTTTTCTTACCATCTCACTGGTACTCCTTTCCCACTCATTTTCCTTCCGAACCTGTCCTATTATCCGGACACACATCTGGAAGGACTTCCGCAATGTCACTTAACTGACAATGTAAACTCCGGCATATCCGATCAAGCACATCCAAACTTACATATTCTTCATTTTCCATTTTTAGTATTGTAGAATAACTTACACCTGTTAGTGTGCGTAAATCCTTCTTTTTCATATTCTTGTCTATCATTAATTTGAATAATTTTTTATAGGAAATCGCCATAATGGTATCCTTTCATTGAAATCAAAACTATTGGTATCCAATATACTTTTCAAGTATACCATAGTGTGCTGAATACTGCGATAATATTTTCGATTTCTCGAAACTTTTTTTGAAACCAAGTAACTTAAAGGGAAAAATTTAAGACTAATACATGCCTCAAAATTAATAATTTGATATAATCCCCTTATAGTAAACAGATTAAATATAAAATCTGTTACTTTGGAGGTACCATATCAATAACAGGTGATTTTCTGTTTCATATTGCTCAATTTTTCGAAGCACAAAAGACTTCGTCACACTCAACTGACTATGACTAAAGCCATAAATTAAAATAAAATAGGCTAAAAATCCATCATGATTTTGACCTGTTTTATTAATCTCAGCTCTAATTAAGATACTTTTTATGAAAAGAATTTAATTTTTCTATAAATAAGCAATATCGCTATAATCTAACTAAAGACGCGTAATTGCTTCTCTAATTTTTCTAAATAGAATACTTCTATTTTGTATTACTGCAGTTTTTCTTTCATTTGAAAGATCAAATTCATACTTGTGCGATAAATTATCTGAAATAATGTGTAAGTACGAAAATTTAACCCCATAATTCATAGCAGCAAATGCCATATGTCCAATTTCTGGATCAACAAAATCAGCTACACCACAATTAGCTTTTAACCATTTTTTTGTTTCTTGCATTACAGATGGCACTGTTATATGCCTACCATAATATATTTGAGAGTCAGTTATATCGTCAAATAGATTATCCCACTCTATAATTTGCCCATTTGGTAAAATGCTGGTATTGCCTGTAGCAATTGTTAAATTGGGAATTAAATTAGGATTTAAAGTTCCTAGTTTTCCAGAATATATAATTCTTTTAACTCCATTTAGTGCCAAATAGGATACAATTCTTCCAGCAATTTCTCCCCAATATGTATGTTTACATCCAAGAAGAATGGCATTACAGGAGGATAAACAGACACTTTTCCACAAAAAATTTCCAGTACCATGCCATGTAGCGTCAAAAGATATGTTTTGTATCCCCTCAACATACCCCATGATTACTGTATGACACTTCGGCACGAACTTCAAATCAGATTCTGCTATTGCTTTCCAACATTCCTCTTCCGAAGGAAGTATACTTGATACATTATAAGGCTTTTGCACTAAAGAGAGATAGGATTTTATAATATTCCCATAGTGAAAGACATAATCTAATCCTGGAAAGCAATTTAAATATAGTATTGCGTCACTAATCCGAGCAGTAGGGCGAATATAGTTAAACAATTTATTAGCTTTTTCTTTATAAGATATTCCGGAGGAGCGGTCAAATTTCCCCCACACTACAATTTTGTCATAATTATATTCTTTTAGTAACGGATGAACTTTAATTTCCATATATTGACCTAAAGAATTCCCCATTGAATGATCTTCCGGACTAACTGCAAAAGAATTTGAAAGCTTCTCTAAATTGTCTATAGGATAACGATACATAATTCTCACCCTCTCTAATATAAAATTCATCTATTATATATTATACGATATTACTTTCCAATAGTTTTTCATCATACAAAGGACTACAAAATACGTCCATATAATTCATGAAAATATTTCAACTTGAATTACTCGTGTATTCACTATTTACTTTTCTGTCGTATTTATACACGATATCTTATTTTGAGAATTCGCCTAATTTTATTATTACCCATAGTTTTAATGCCGGTACTACTGAGCTAGATAGGGTATCTTGTAGAGCTTCTTTATTAATTCAACCGCCTTTACGATTCACAATATCCATAACTGCCTGCTTGTTTGCCTCTGTATCTCCCTCCCGAAAGTCTTTTCCAGAAAAAATGTCCACAAAAAAGTATCCGAAGCGCTTTAAGGATTCTGACACTCTGATGGTAGAGTCATTTTTTCCTCAGCCAGGATTTTTTTGCAGATTAGCCGGCACTCCAGTAGCCGTTCAAAAAATAGCTGCCAGTACGTTTTATATCGCTCATTTCAAAGGATTGGCGGTCTGTTTACTCTGCTCGTTTTCAGTCATCTGCAAAACATCTATAAATACTTCGGAAAACAATACTGAACCAAGCTACTCGGCCACGTCAATAAGTATTTCTTCCTAGGTATGCCACTTTTGTATCCTAATTTTCAACAACAGATAGCCCAACTTGTCAGGCGGGAACCATTCCAGATAGAGGCTTTCTGCGATATAATGGGCAAACACCGCATAAACCCTTTCAATCTCTTTCTTTTCCATTTCTTCATACAACATTTTTATGTCCTCCCTGACTAAATGTTTTGCCATACACCATCATCAATAGTTTAGCACAAGGCGGCTGACTTTATCAGCTAGTCACATCCACTGTATCTCGTTTTTAGCATATACTTAAACTCATCAGAATGGATTATTTCTAAAATTTTATTCTTCAATAATTGTATCTTTCCATAAGGTATCTTTTCATTTAAGAACATTTCTGTCAATTTAATTAATTGAGGACCAAATAAATAAACAGTAATTTGATTTTATCTATACCATTTTGTTGCAAATAATCAATTAACTCTGACCGAAGAGGTCTTATTGTAGTAATAATCTTACAAAACTGCTCAAGAAGCATACCCAGATTTTCTACAATCGTATCGATATCGAAAATCAATTTTTTATCATAGGAATATAACACCTGTGCCTTGTATCGACAAATACGCATATTCTTTAAAATTCTCCCAAAGCATTCACATAAGCAAATGAATCTTTACTCAGCATACTGATTGAAGGATTACGAGAGTCACATAACACATCTTCTATATTTAAATCAGATAATATTACTATTAACAAATCAATTCTATTTTCGATATCTAATTCTCTTGAATACAATAATTTATTTTTTAATTGAGAAGAAACATTTTGATAATCTTCTATTATATCCTGGATATATGTTAATACTAAGACATATATCTTATCCTGTATTGCCTTATCCTAACTATCATAAGAATAGTTCTTTATATCTAGAGTTTTCAATATCATTACATGCTACAAAACTTATAAATATCTTTTTTTAATTCCTCTGCACAATTATAGTCTAAAAAATCAAGCATCATATTTAAGTCCAGCAATCAGATTTTCAATACTTATATCTTCACAATTGGAAAAATACATCCGCTCATTGATATATAGTTGCTAATAACATTATCAGAGTTCATTAAACAGATTGTATCACTGTCCGAATAACACAATGTGTAAATAGAATATTTCCATATCTGTTTTTTTAAGAAAATCTTTCCTATAAGAGTTTCTGCCAACACCTTTGAATATATAATATTAACCTTCTTTATAAACTCAGGTAATGCCCTCGAGTATCAAGAAAAGCTCCAACAAATTTATAATTTTTCGTATTTTTAAGCTGATTTATAAATCTATTTAAGTGTTCAGCTTTTTCTGGTGTTTTTAACAAATAATCAAATAAATCAAAATTTAAGCTCTCTTCTTGATCAAAATCCACGATTTTGAGCCGTGAAACAACTAATTTAGGATTTTTCAATTGATATGTATACTCTTTAGCCCTGCTGTCTGAAATACTACGCAAGAAAATTTTATCCACACGGCTCAGACTATTCTCATAACAGTATGTCATATAATCGCTATAGGTTTCATCAATATATCCATGCCGGATAAGATATTTTAAAAGATCAAAATACTCACTACTTTTTATCTCTTTAAATTCTTTAATTTTCCCTATTTCATTGGTGCTTGTAGCACTAAAAATTCTATTTATATTATCGCGATTGATTAATTCATAAAGCTTTTGATTCCTTAAAATATTTTTTCTCTCTTCTAACTTATATATTTGGTCTTCTAATTGTGAAAGATTTCCTCTTAGTTTATCTTTTACATTTTCCTTACGCCGCTCATACTCGTCTCGTTGATCTCTATTTAAATGATTTAATATAAACCAATCTAACTGATTATCATCATTTGAACTCTAAGAATATCTTTTTAAATACTTATCTGCAATAACTACACCTAATTCTCTAAGCGATGTAAGATGTTCATTATTTAAACACTGTCGCTTTTTTGTATGCCATCAATTTTATTTTCTATTTCTTCTATTTCATCAGCTATTAACTCCTCTTTTTTATTGAAAAGAGTAAATACGAATCCCTGATTTAATTGTAATTCACTAAAATCACGTGGAAATAAATTTTTATATGTAATCATAGCAAGCATTTTATTTGGATCTAAGTCCGTTGTATTTAAACGATAATAATAAATTATAAATTCATTATAGACATTTTTTAACAGACACATATCATCAATATATAATGACAATCCCTGTAAAAAATTTTCATTAAAAAGGTGCAAAATCTTACCCCTTTTTAAAAGATTAAGAAATTGATCATAGGAATTGAAACTATCTAAAACAGATACAACAGGAATGATATAATCGAAAAACTTCGTCTTGTCCTTTGATACAAAAATATCATCACGCAATAAATAAAAAAACGAATAATTTTTTTATGACTCTTTTGTAGTCGGATATTCACAAGAGCATTCACCTCTCGCAGTCTCTCAAATATACTATTTACATTAAAACGGTCTATATCTTCAAAAATAATCACATCAACCGCTGCATTCTCAAACAAATACAACACTTCATTCAAATATTTGTCAAAATATGAATCATTGCTTTCTTCAAATATCTCAATCTCATTCCCCTGAAAATTTAATTTTCGAAATATATTTCTATTCTTCTGTATTTTTACTATTTCATAAATGATGACTCCTAAAAGTACAGTCAAAACAGCTCCAACAATCAGTAAACTATATTGGGTAATAGAGTACAATAAAGTAGATTTCAATATATTATTCGCCAATGATAACACATATTGCTTCCAGGATTTAAAAAAATAAAATACAGTAACGTAAGTACTAGTATAAGTATTATTACTGTGCTTTTCACAACCTCTATTGTCTTAATACTTCTTTTAACTTTAAAATTAGTTTGAAGGTTTCTATCAAAAGATATTTGATGTATCAATTGATTCAATATTTTCCCTTCTAATACAGATTCTTTTTTCGCTCTCTTACCTTCAAGATTTTTTGAATCGGTATCCTCTATTTCTTCTAAATCTGAAGACTGAAAATGTGCAAGAGATATATGTAAAAAATTTAAATCATTACGTTTCTTCTTATATGATTCCAATACGCTACTTTTACCTGCACCATATACACCTGAAATAGCTACATTTTTTATGTCATAATTTTCAAATACATAATTAATTGCATTTTCATATACCTTTAGCTCGATATCATTAATTGGTGTTAATCACTCAAAACGATATTTTTCTTTTGTTATCTCTCCATCCAGATACTGCTTTATCTAACAAGCAGTCTATCCTTCACGATCGTTGTATTATCTGTTCCCACGATTCTAATAGATACAAAACGAGAAAACTTATTTTGAATTCTCCTGAACTTCTCTGGCATCCGCTCTTCTCTGTTTACAGTCTGAATTTAAAAATCAATTTCATACTCAAAATATCTTCGGGATTCGTTCTTTGCTTCACTCACAACAGTCGCATTGCCAGATACTTTCATCCCTTTCAGAAAAGCATCAATCTTTACAGCATCGCTTTCTTTCAGTCCTGAAGAATTGCTTAGCTTAATCGAAATCTTATGATGATGGAAACCGTCTCCGCCTTTCATTCTCAAATGAATCAGATTTTGAACATTGTCATCTTTCAAAAGATATACAAGTTCTGGTTCTTGAGGAGCATGTCCTTCCATAAACATCTCTGCCGCAACATTATTGACGGAACACTTCTCCTCTGACAAATCATGCTCGCCTTCAGCATTTCCAACGCCTGCTGCCTTTGCCTGTGCTTTTGTCTTAGTTTCAGAAAAAGATATCCGTTCTTCCTTATAAATCACTCTGAAATGTTTTGCTCCAAGATCCTGTGCCACTCGCTGAAGTTCATTCACACGCACCGTTTTAAGATAACTGAAGTACTCATCCAAAGCAATGTAAGTATTTTTATCTGTAGGATTCACATAATAAAATTCACACTCAGCATCTGGATAAAACTGCAGTCCAAATGCATTTAACGAATCCTTAAAAATATTTACAACACGGATTCCGCCCTTATTGGACAAAAAGCCAATGGACCCCTGACAGACATCACTTTCCGCATATTTCTTATCTCTTTCCGTGACACGAATGAACTTAGACAGCAAGAATTCCGTTTGTTCTAAGGTATCCAAAAAAATAGGCTGTAATGACCTTAACTCCATACGCCTATGGCTGTCCTCAACTCCTTCTTTTACCGCAGCAGCTCTTTTCTTCACGGTATCACCGACAGCCCCTGCAATCATTGAAACGTCCGAAATATCAAATTTTCCGTCATTATTCTGATCCATAGCCTGAACTGCATGCGTCTTGGTTTTATCAATCAAGCCTTTTGCCGCACTCCCTACATCACCTAAAACTGAACCCAGTTTCTTTTTTTTCATCGTTTTCTCACCCTCTATTTATGATTTCTGTATTTCTGAGCAGCCAGATACTCAGCTGCAACTTATATATATTTTTTATCTTACATGTTTATCAAATTGATTACAATACAATCTGCATTTTCAGGATTTTTTATCCTATTTTATGACTTCATTTTCAACAAGCGGGAACTATCTTGTGTCCGTTACACAGAGTTTGAAACTATCCTAACCATGTTTTAAGAACAGAATAAAGAGTCTGAGATTTTTTCTTTGTCTGATGATTCAGAACTTTCCTCCAATCTGGGACATCAAGCTCATCCATCAAAAGGCAGAGAATGGCTCCTGTCTCATACGGCATTCGATCAGCGAAAAAATTCTTTTTAAGGTTTCCAGCTCGATACTGCGGAACAACTTCGTCAAAAGGAACATCCTTTTGATTATCGAAATACATCACCCCATAATCATATCCAACTCGTTCGGAAGCCTTAATTCCCACATATGTCGCAGTCCCTTCTGCCGTTTCCATCTCTATTTCCTTTTGCACATAATCCGGATTCTCCGTCATTCTGAGATCTTTAACACTGACATATTCTTTTGCTGCTGAAAAAAGCGCGTCATGATCCGGCTCATCGGAAAGCAGCTGACTCTGAATCTTGCCCAACGCACTATACTCTTTTTCCAATCGATCAATATCCTCTGATGTCAGATTATCCGCAGAAAAGCGACTGCCCTCCACCCATTAATTTTGCATATAATAATGGAAGGATTCATGACTCAGGAATGTAGTAAAATGCTCAGAAGACCACTTGTCTTTCACCGTGTGATCACGGTCGTATTTTATGTAGTAAACATCATTACCAAAAAGAGAATATGTTTTACCAATAGTATTAAAATTCCCGTCAAAACGGAATTTCATCAGTCCCGGCGTCACTGCGGCTAATCTGTAGACGCTGATATTCCAGTCCTTTGGAAGCGAAATTTTCTTTGCAAAAACACTTGATACAGGTTCTGACGGATTAATCAGATAACCGTTCCAGCTGCTTGGCATTGCAAGGATCGTTTTATCCTCCAGATGGAAGTCTTCCCATATATCTTCTTCTGCAAGAGAAGTACACAGCTTATTATACTCTGCCAGTACAGCCTGATCACCATCATCAAGTTGCTCTAGGTTTGCTCTACTTTGATTTTTTATAATGGATACAAGACAAATCAATAAGAACAATGCCAAAACCCATAGGATCACAAGCGGAAAACGTCTTAATTTTTTTTGATGCATAAAGATAAGCTCCTTTCTTTATCAGAGATAATGGTTTTCTTTATCTAAATTTTTTATAATCTAAGGTTAAAAAGACCGTACTTAACTTGATATTGTTTCTGAGCGTTTCTCCTCCTCAGCTTACTTTATTTCCTTGAAAAAACAATCATCCTCCTATTCTCCCGCAAAAATGTACACCTCACAGATAGCGAATCTCTCAATATCACAGTTTTTTTAATATCATACCATAAAAATACTATTAAGGATGATAATTTGTCTGCTTCATAAAATTACACTGAATGATCACTCAGCTGTTCTATATCATCAACATGAGAAGAAAAGTCCATCCATAAATAAATTCCAAACAAAAACAGACCATACAGGCTTCTACCCATATGGTCTATCCTTTTTCATTTATATTTTTTTCGTTCTTCTGTCTTTATCTTAGATATCCAGTGCTGCATGATATCCCTGATAAACTGCATTTGTAATGGTCGCTACTTTTGCGCAGTCACCGATTGTGCAGACATAAGGAGCACAGTCTCTAAGTTCATCTACTACATCGGTTCTTGATCTCTGTCCAAGTGCGCAGATTACAGTCTTTCCTGGAACAGTCACTTTATGGTCTTCCTGATCCATACATTCCACACCTTCTTCTGTAATGCGCACTCCTCTGAGTCCGGTGCGGATTTCTACGAGTCCGTCCATTTCCTGCAGCATCAAAGGACGATGACGTACATTTGCATCCGGTGCAAGCTCATTTCTCATTTCCACAACTGTGACTTTCTTTCCTTCATGAGCAAGATGAATGGATGCCTCGCATCCGGCAAGACCGCCTCCCAGTACGACAACCTCATCCTGTACTTTATCTTTTTCAAGGTAATACTGATTTACAATGACAACATTGTCTCCGTGAATACCTTCAATCTCTGGAACCAATGGTCTGGATCCAGCAGCAATGATCAGTGCATCCGGATGTTCTTTTTCTACCAGTTCTTTTGTTGCCTTTGTATTCAGTCGAATGTCAACGCCTGCTTTATAGCATTGACGCGCAAATGTGTGGGACAGTTCATACATTTCTTTCTTAAATGGAATGGCCTGTTCGCTCTTAAGGATTCCTCCAAGCTCAGACTCTTTTTCAAACAATATGACCTGATGTCCTCGCATTGCCGCAGTATGCGCAGCCTTTAGTCCTCCCGGACCCCCGCCTACGACAACAACCTTTTTCGGAACCGGAGCTTTTGCGATCTCGCATCCTTCTATCTCACGTCCGATCAGCGGATTCACCGTACAGCGTCTTGTAGCAGTTGCCGCACGTTCCGCCATGCAGGTAAAGCATCTTAAACATCTTACGATATCTTCGTCCTCATTTGCCATAACTTTTCTCGGAAGGAAAGGATCTGCCAGAAGCGCTCTTGCCATATAGACAATATCCGCTTTTCCTTCTGCGATGATCTGTTCCATCTGTGCAGGATCATTCAGTCCACCCAGGGTTGCTACCGGCACAGAAACATGCTTTTTAATTTCTGCTGCCAAATATACATTGCACCCGTGCTCCTTAAACATAGACGGATGTGTATCACCAAAACCTCTCTGATAAGTACCTGCTGAAACATGAAGCAGATCAATATACGGTTCTATCATCTGTGCAATCCGGCATCCTTCTTCCAGATCATAGCCGCCTTCAAACAATTCTGAACCACTCATTCGAAATTCAATCGGGAATCCAGGTCCTACTGCTTTTCTGACAGACTTCAGAACTTCTATTGCCAGACGGCAGCGGTTTTCCAAAGATCCGCCGTACTCATCGGTTCTTTTATTAAAATAAGGGGAGAAGAACTGGTTTAAAAGCCATCCGTGTCCGCCGTGGATCATGATCATTTCAAATCCGGCACGTTTTGCCAGTCCGGCCACATTTCCATAGGCTTCCACAATCTCATCAATCAGCTCTTTTGTCAGAGCCTTTACCGGCACTCCGTCCGGACGTACCGTATCAATCGGTCCCCACTGATTCATCTCATGCTGTTTTGTTTTATCTGTCATATAGGTTCCTGCATACATTCCGGAATGAGACAGCTCCAGACTTGGAATGGCCCCGTGTCTGCGGATCGCATCTGCAGTATAAGTAGCTGCAGCAAGAGAATTTAAAACAGAAGTATCAAGATGATAGGCATGGGATCCGTCTGTTTTTGGGTGAACCATACATTCACTGACCGTAACAGCTCCGGCTCCTCCTTTTCCTCTCAATTCATAAAAAGCAGTTGATTTCGGTCCTATGCAGCCGTCATTGGTAATGTCCGTTCCTCCCATAGGGGCAGAAAACATACGATTGCGGAATCTCACTTTTCCAATGGTAATCGGGCTGCACAAATGTGGATATTTACGTTCCATGACTGACTTTCTCTCCTTTCGCGTCATTCTTTTCTTCATACTTTCAACATACCATAAAAAAACACGGCTTCCTATCAACAGAAAAGCAGTGTGTGTCAACTATTTTGTGATACTGTTTTGAAAATACCCAATGATGTCCCGAATCAGCTGGTCCTCTCCTTCTTCTTTCCGGTATACGGCATTGATCTTCCACGGAAATGCATCCGTAAGAGGCACTCTCTTTAATTCTCCCATCTTCATATCATCATGATGGATATTCACATCTACCCCAATGCCGTGATGTTCTCTTACAAACCGGTAAATTAACTGGCTCTCCATCGTTTTGGCAATAATATCCGGTACAAAACCATAATCCTGGCATCTGGCGATCATACTGTGATAGGAGTAAAACTTTTCATTCAGCGTAATGAGTTTTTCTTCTTTTAGTTCTCCTACGGAAATCTCTTCCCGCTCATAAAAAGGATGCCCTTTGTAAACAATGACATCCGGCTTAATGCTGAAGATTTCTTTCATTTCCATATGAGCCGGGCACTGATTTCCTATTACAAATCCCAGGCTCAGACTTCCCTGTTTTATTTTCTTAATGATCTCTGCCGTATTGGCCTCTTCCCAATGAATCTTCACTGCCGGATATAATGAAGTCAGCTCTGACATCTTTTGAAACGGGAAAATATTGAGCACGCCGCAGGCAAATCCGATGCCGTACTTCTGCTTTTCATCTTTAAATCTCTGGATGCCGACTTCCAGTTCCTCCAGCAGATCAAAGAGTTCCCTGCTGTTGGAATAAAGATAATCACCTGCCTCTGTTGGAAGCATGCCCTTTGAGGAACGTTCAAACAGTGCAGTCCCCAGTTCTTCTTCCAGATGCCGAATGATCCTGCTGAGTCCCTGCGGTGTAATAAACAAAAGCCTGGCCGCCTGATGAATGCTCTTTTCTTCGTAAACCCGGCAAAAATATCGAATACTTTTTGTGTCCATCGCTTCCTCCTGTTGACTAAAAACCGCTTTCTTATCCCATCGTTATCTTTTTACAAAATATCATGAACTGCTTTCAATTTCAATTCTTTCAGCAGTTCCAATCAACTTCTATCACCTATTTTCAATGAACACCATAAACGTTTTACACATTTGTTATATCCTAAAATGGCAATATCTGCTACAAATAAATTAATCTAATTTCAAATATAGACGAATCCAAACAACTAATTGTATTAATTTTATCTTTATTATATAATTATAAGAGTTATATCCCAATGATAAATTCAAATATAACGGATGTTACAAGTCATTGTTTTTTCGGATACAATACTGCCAAATCTTTATTTATTAGGAGATTTTATGGAAGAATTAATAAAGGTAATATATGATTTAGGACAACCTACTCTTGAAGACCACATACTATTTGCAGTTAATGTTATAAGCGTAATCATTTCTACACTTGCATTAATTGCCGCAATAAGAATTCCTAAACAAATCGCAAAATCTCAAAATGATATCGCATTGTTTGAAAAACGATATCAATTATACAAATCACTCTGTCCTTTAATTAACTTTGCAGATGATTTGTCTAAAATAAAGGATAAAAATCTAATTGATTTAAATACCCAGACAAGAGCAAGACACTATTTATTGTTATATGTACTATCTGAAGATCAAAATTTTAACGAAGAAAATAATTTAAGCTCTACCTTCAAGTTTCTAAGAGACGATAATAATGAGCTTTGGGGATATGAGATCATCCCCTCAAAGGAAATGGACATGGAAGTATACAAGCTGCACTTACGGAGACACATAGATACGAATAAAAAGACTATTGAATTAACATCATTTCTTTTCCCTAAAGACATTGAAAAGTTACTGCAAAAACTTGCACTTTCATACGCTACTTTTTTGAATTTTATTCGCCAATATTCTAAATTAGATCATTCTATTCCTTCAAAGATTCCAAAAGATGCAGAACTGCAAAATCTTACGTATCAAAATTGTGATATGGAAAAAAGCAAAAGAGATTTTCTATCCGTCATAAAAGAGTTGTCAAATAAAAATACTTTGGAAGAAATTAAGAACAATTTAAGACTTAAAGAATTATAACCTAAAAGCTCCATTCGAACAAAAAGAATTAATATTTCAAAAGGATTATGCTTATGGATAAATACAACATACCAAAAATTATAAATAACTCAGCAAAACTGCAAGATATACGGAATGACTATCAAAAAACTCAACAATTATTACAAGAACAGCGTTGGTGTGAATTGAACAATCATATTGCTCATATAGTAACAAAATATTCCATAGAAGTAGCGATTCATAACCTTGTTAATCCATATATGCCAAACACTATGGAACAAAATGCTATTAACTGTATGATATTTTTGGAGAATTTATTTAAAGCCGAGTTAGGAGTATATGTTACAGATGTTATTAAATATTTATCAAAGTAAACCTCGATTCTAATATCAAAATAACTATCCTATACTCTAATTCCAAGTCCCCACAATGGAAATCCACATATCACACAAACAGGGACTGCTCAGCTTAAAAAGCTGCGGCAGTCCCTGCTGTATACTCCCCTTTAACAAAGATTATTGTAAAATTTCAATGACCCAATCATGGAATACCCATACTTTTTTCTTCCCATCTGGCTAATACTAATTTTCTTATCAGAAGAATGATCATCATCTCACAAAACCATAATAGCCCAAAGACACTTCTGAAAAACAGGATGATCTTCCCGGCATACGGGATATGAAACAAATAGACTCCTAAAATGTCTTCCTGCTTCGTTTCATATACATCCAGTGTATTGGTTCTTTCCGGATGTGTTTTATACACGGTCTCCCCCTCTTTATTCCGTTCTGTATGAGAAAATCGATGTGTGATAATAATCTTTTCGCCAAACCGGTTCGCAGAAAAAGTAATGATATCATTCTTTTGTATCTTCATACTTTTATCATAAACTTTAACCAACACCAGCGAATCGGTTCCTATCTTTGGCTCCATACTATTTGTAAGAACATTGTAAAAGCGATAAGGGATGATTCCCCTCCGGGTATCCGTAAAAAAAATTGAATAAATGATAACAGCAAGCAATCCCCCAATGCACGTTATCAAGCAAATTTTCCTTATCATTTTTGAAACTTCAAATATAGATGATATTTTTAGCTCAATGTCGCGGTTACTTTAACGGTACATGCATTCGCATTTGTTTTCATTTTTTCAAGTCCGCTTTGTGTAAAAGTAATGGTATAATTATATTCTTCGGTTCCATCTGTGACGCTGCTGTCGGTCTTTCCTGATACCCCGTCTCCTGAAAATACGATGGAGTAATCCGTCGTCTCTTCCAGTTTCTCTGATGCCTGGATGGACTCCTGCAAGGTCAGCTTTTTCGCAACGCTGTCCTCATTTGCCACATTAAACTTAACACTGCCGGATGCTGTAACACTCGCTGGGTTTAAAGTGTTCGCATCTGCGGATATGTTTTGTTCCAATGTGCTGTCGGATACAGTAACCGGATTACGCATGGTCACTGTATTGCTTCTACTGTCTACCGTTACAATATCCCAGATTGCAAACGTACCAATTGACGTTGCCGTAATCATTGCAGCAGTCAAAACTGACAGAATGGTTGTTTTCTTCATGCTATAACCTCCTTATTTACGGAGTCTATCTTATCAGGCCTTCCCTCCCAGCACAAATACGTAAATCTATATGCCGGACATAACCATATGGTTATGTCTCATCGAGTCCATAACTGTTTTTAAAAAGATGGATCCATCTGGCTGCTTCGGCTGAAAAAGCTGTGCTCTGTTTTTTTAGGATCATTAAATGCACTTTATGTTTGAAAGAAGAAAATGCTGCACTTTGAATTTCCATTTTTTCCAGCTCAGAAATCTGCCACTTGTTTCCGATCATAAAAGCTGCGTTGTGTTTCACCATACTCAAGTACGTGTGATAATGATTGACCACAATGCATCTTTGTGCAGAAATCTCCGGATATTCTTCTTTCAGTTTTTTTCTGCTAAATGCTGTAAACTCATCCGTCTTTAGCCGAACAAACACATATGGCATCAAATGATCCATATGGATCTCATCCTCATTTGCCAGGGCATGCTTTCTATGAAAATGAAGATACGGACATCCTTCATCCAGTTCGATCCATTCTAACTTTTTACGAACACAAATGCTTGTCAAAAGTGTTTTTTGAAAATCATCTGCCGCCAGGACTGCAAATTCGGACGTATCCTCTTCTATCCTTTTGATGCATCCGCTGATCGTAGTTTCACAAAAGTCTAGATCGATTTGGGCGGCATGAACCGTTGAAACATAATCTAACAAAAGACTGTCTTTTATGATAAGATTTGCAGCAGAAAAAGACAGTCTTACACTGTCGTTTTGTACTTTCTCTTCTTTTCCCAGCTGATCCAGCTGCTCCATTTGATGAATGATGGACTGCGCAAGCAAATATACTTTCTGCCCATAGGCCGTTAATTCTAATCCATTCCTGCATCGAATAAAAATCTGTTTCTTTGCTCTCGCCTCAAAATCTGAGACAACTTTACTTAAATATGGCTGAGAAACAAATAGTTTTTTTGATGCTTTCGTAATCGAACGGCTGTCTGCAATCTCTACGATATATCTTAACTGTTGAAGGTTCATATTTCTCTCCGGCGATCAATTCCTAAACTTTAGCATTCCTATTTCTTTTGAAAAAAGAATGTAATCTTCTTTCTCTATATTTCTATTATAACCAGGAAGATCATGGCTATGCAGCCGATTCCGACGGAAAAGTTCTAATCTGACCGTACCCTTATCCATCAGACTTCAAAAGACAAACGGTCTTCGTTTTCTGGTTGTAATTATTGACATTACATGATTGCTGGGGTAAGATATTTTTGAAGTTATGTCCTGATACAGGGACGTTATGTCATAACAATAAGGAGGCATTTTATGCAGATTTCAAGCAGATTTACTTTGGCTGTCCACATCTTTGCCTGTATTGATACATTTTCCAAAGATCAAAAAGTCACCAGCCAGTTTCTGGCAGGCAGCACCAATGTAAACCCGGTTATCATTCGCCGTCTTCTCTCCCAGCTAAAAGCTGCCGGGCTTGTTCATGTAGCACGGGGTACAGGAGGCGCATCCATAGCAAAACCTCTGGACCAGATTACTTTCCTGGATATTTACCGGGCTGTGGAGTGTGTTGATCATGGGAAATTATTTCATTTTCATGAAAATCCAAACAGCGATTGTCCGGTAGGACGCAATATCCACAAAATTTTGGATGACAAACTGGAACGAGTCCAGAACGCGATGGAACAGGAACTTGCTTCCATTACGCTGGCAGATGTAAAAGAAGACACCCAAAAATATATTCAGAGCATTTCTTAAAAGCGCTTCAGGCATTTTCATGCCTTAGGCGTTTTTTTACTTTTCCGTCATACCATTTCTTGAACCAAAAAGATGTGTACAAAGACATGAAGGCAAATCCTAAAATTGAAGTATCCGTTTCCTCACCGGAATATGCATGGATTGGTCTTCACGGAAAAGCCGTATTTGAACATAACATGGACGTAAAAGAAGGCTGTATGCAAAATCCTCAAAGGTCAGTATCAAACTGCTGGCAGCCCAGTTTTCGAAGTCTTCTATCTGGAAGATCCACACAGTATCATCGCTGATTCCTCTGAAAATCCTCCATTTAAATTTTAAAAAGCCAGGAAGATGAAATTGATATGACAGCACAAAATTATATGTAAATTCCGGCAAGAGATCTCCGCATTGTCATCATAACTCCCTATCCTGCAGATCATTTCTTTTTCTATACTGATCTCCTGTTAACTTATTTCTGGTATAATAGAAGCATAACGTTCATATGGAACTTAAAGGAGGATACATTTTATGAAAGTTTTATTAGTGAATGGAAGTTCCAGAGAAAAGGGATGCACTTACACCGCACTCAGCGAAGTTGCCCGCTCTCTGGAAGAAGAAGGAATTGAAGCAGAAATTGTATTTATCGGCAATCAGCCTTTGCCGGACTGCCTTGGCTGCGGAAAATGCAGAGAAACGGGCGAATGTATCTTTCATGATATCGCCAATGAACTGGTGGAGAAAGCGAAAACCGCTGACGGCTTCGTTTTCGGTTCCCCGGTTTACTATGCTCATCCAAGCGGAAGGCTTTTAACGGCACTGGACCGTGCATTTTATTCCGGTTCAAAATATTTCGCTCATAAACCAGGCGCTGCTGTGCTGAGCGCAAGAAGAGCCGGCACAACTGCATCTATGGATGTCATCAACAAATATTTTACCATCGCTTCTATGCCTGTCGTTTCTTCCACTTACTGGAACCATGTCTACGGCAATAAACCAGAGGAAGTCCTGCAGGATAAGGAAGGGCTTATGACGATGTATAATATCGGGAAAAATATGGCATGGCTGCTGAAATGTATCGAAAACGGAAAGGAAAACGGAATTCCGGTTCCGGAAAATGAGAAAGTGACCACAAATTTTATCCAATAGATCAATGATAAATTTATATAAAAATTCTATTTTCTCCTGCTGCCATTCCAGATCATCTCTAAAAAATTGTCTGGTTTCTAAATGATTAAATTTATGTTATAATATACATCAGATTTATCACATAAAAATCTCACAGGAGAAAACTATGAATTTACAGAATAAGAAGGATATACGAATTGCCTTTTTTGATATTGACGGTACTCTGATCGACATGAATCGAAAATCTATTTCTGACCAGATGCTGGAATGTCTGATCCGTCTGCAACAGAATGATATCATTCTTTGCATTGCCACCGGAAGACCTCCGGCCAGTGTACCGCATTTTCCGGGAATTGAGTTCGATGCTTTTTTAACTTTTAACGCATCCTATTGTTTCACAAAAGATGCTGTTATCTTGAGCAACCCGATTCCGACTTCTGATGTACATCAGATCATCAAGAATGCTTCAGAGATTCATCGGCCTGTTGCTCTTGCCGGAACTGCTCAGATAGGTTCCAACGGCACAGATGATGACCTGGTAGAATATTTTGCGATTTCCAAACAGACCATTGAACCTGCCGATGATTTCGAGGCTCTGTCACAGGAAGATATTTATCAGATCATGATGGGATGCCGAGAAAAGGATTATGATCAGATACTAAAAGACGCTCCGGGAGCAAAGATTACTGCCTGGTGGGACCGGGCTGCGGATATTATCCCGGCCAACGGCGGAAAAGGTATGGGCGTTGAGAAAATCCTTTCTCATTTTGGCCTGACAAAAGAACAGGCCATTGCGTTTGGAGACGGCTCTAACGATATCGAGATGCTCGAGGCAGTCGGCACAGGCGTTGCCATGGGGAATGCCACAGACGATGTGAAAAAAGCTGCAGACGTTATCTGCGGCAGCGCAGCCAACGACGGCATTTATCACTACTGTCTGGATCATCATTTAATTTAATTTGACTCTATTCATTTTTTCATATGACCGAATATCTTTTTTGGAGAGATGTTCGGTCTCTTTTTATATAGAGAAAAAGAGCCTGATCTTTCTAAATCAGGCTCCTGTTCCTATATGATATGCCGGAAGTGAATGCTCATGCGGCATAAAGTAACACACAACAGATAGCCCGTCCACTATTCCGAAAAGTATGATGTTAAGATAACGGGCAAAAGAGTCAATGTCAGTTGGTGGTTTTTTGCACTAATTTTTCTTATAATATTCTTGTATCAAGGGAGGTAATAAATATGAGTTTAGGAAATAGCCTTTACAATGCACGGAAAAAAAGCGGTATGTCGCAAGAAGAAGTAGCAGAAAAGTTAGGGGTCAGCAGACAAACTATATCCAAATGGGAATTGGACGAAACTCTTCCCGATATTCGTCAATCGAAGCGGTTGTCCGGCCTTTACCATCTCACATTAGATGAACTAATTGACTTCGATATTGATGTCAAGGAGATACAAGATGCTATCGACAGAACCAGCGATAAGGTTACTGATAAGATTGATTGGACAAAAGCATGGAGTAAAAAATACCCTATTCTTGCTGCTTATCAAAGTCAAGTACAAACGGAAATGTATGCAAAAGAATTAAAGCGGCTGCTCGATGATCTTCAGAAAAGATATGGCTATGACGAGTTAAATGCATTTCTGGTACTGAAAGATATTTTAGCTTCTGTCTGGAAGTCCAGAAACAAAAAAGGTGGAAAAAGTGATACTAAAGTGTATCGAAAGAGGGAAGGAAAACGGAATTCCGGTTCCAGAAAATGAAAAAGTTCTGACAAATTTTATCCGATAGAGCAATGATAAATTTATATAAAGATTCTGTTTTCTCCTGCTGCCATCCCAGATCATCTTCAAAAGATCCTCTGGTTTTTAAAGGATTAAATTTATGTTATAATATACATCAGATTTATCACATAAAAATCTCACAGGAGAATACTATGAATTAGAAGGACATACGAATTGCCTTTTTTGATATTGACGGTACTCTGATCGACATGAATCAAAAATCTATTTCTGAGCAGATGCTGGAATGTCTGATCCGTCTGAAACAGAATGACATCATTCTTTGCATTGCCACCGGAAGACCTCCGGCAAGTGTACCGCATTTTCCGGGAATCGAGTTCGATGCTTTTTTAACTTTTAACGCATCTTATTGTTTCACAAAAGATGCTGTTATCTTAAGCAACCCGATTCCGTCTTCGGATGTACATCAGATCATCAAGAATGCTTCAGAGATTCACGGGCCTGTTGCTCTTGCCGGAACTGCTCAGATAGGTTCCAACGGCACAGATGATGCCCTGGTAGAATATTTTGCAATTTTCAAACAGGCCATTGCATTTGGAGACGGCTCTAACGATATCGAGATGCTCGAGGCAGTCGGCACAGGCGTTGCCACGGGAAATGCCACAGACGATGTAAAAAAAGCTGCCGCCGTTATCTGCGGCAGCGCAGCCAACGACGGCATCTATCACTACTGTCTAGATCATTATTTAATTTGACTCTATTCATTTTTTCATATGACTGAATATCTTTTTTGGAAAGATGTTCGGTCTCTTTTTATATAGAGAGAAAAAGCCTGATCTTTCCAGATCAGGCTCCAGTTCCTATATAATATTCTGTATTTTATTCCGCAGATTATAGTTCTTTATTCTAATATTTTCTTGATTTCCGGAATCGTCTTTTTCTCCCTGCGAAGTTCCATAATCTTAGAAATCCTCTCAATGCTTTCTTCCCTTTTATACCTTCTTGTCATATTTTCTTCCTGCTGCTCAAAAGGAAGCATTCCTTCTTCCGTATAAAACTTCAGGGTACTGTATCTTACATCCGTTAATCGTACCAATTCTCCTATAGTGACATACTCTGCCTTTTCAATCACTTCCATACTCCTGCGCCTGGACATGAAATTCCTCCTTCATCCTTAATGCGCGGCTGATCCTGCTGCAATCATGCAGGCTATCATCATTTCTATATGATCTGTCATTTTCGTTACTTTCTGGCCCCAGCTGCTTTTACGAATTTCTTTCAATTTCTCTTTCAGTTCCTTCTGTTCATACTTTGAAAAATATTCTTTCAAGGAGTCAGCTTTATCCAAAAGAACCGTAAGAATAACAACCTCTTCGGTAATCTCTCCTTCTTCCAGAAGTTCCGCACGAATCTTCTCGATCACGCCGGTACGCGCTTCTTTTGACGGAATCAACGTCTCCTTCTTGTTCACCAGGCCAACCTTAATCTTTGTGAGCATTCCTTTCTCTTCCAGAGAATCTTTCACAGACTTCATCAGCCTCTTTAACGCCTTATCTGTAAATGTAAACATATATTCATCAAGTACTTTTTCAATCTTAATTGCCTTCTTCGGATTCAGTTCATCATACAAAGGCCGCAGATACCACAAATGTTCCGGCAGTTCCCCGGTAATCTCTGCCATCTTCTGATCCATGGAAATACATCCTTCCAGCTGAAGTTCAACTAACCCGGCGCCTACAAAGCAAGTTGCCAGATTCAAATTATAACCTGGAAGCTTTCCTTTTTCATTTAATGTGCAGATCAGATATTCCTGTATAATAGATAAATCTTTCATAGGTACCTCCTTGTCAGCACTTACTACTTATTACTTACTACTTACGATTTAATAATACTTCACATACCGAAGATTGTCAATAGAAAAAGAGCCTGATCTGGCTCTTTCTCCTCTACATTTTCACTGCATTCAGCTGTTCTCCTTCCAGCCATGCATATAAATTTTCAAATACAATATCTGCTCTTTGTTTCATAGATTCCATGGAGGCAAATCCAATATGCGGCGTTACAATCGTATTCGGCGTATGAAGCAGCGGATGTTCTGTATCTAAAGGCGGTTCTGTCTCAAATACATCACAGGCAGCTCCTGCGATTGTCCCTTCTTTTAATGCCTTTGCAAGAGCATCTGAATCTACCACCGGGCCGCGGGCCGTATTGATCAGCACCGCTGTTTTCTTCATCTGCTGAAGCTGTTCTTCTCCAATCATTCCTTTGGTCTGCGCGGTTAACGGACAATGCAAAGATACGATATCCGCTTCTTTGAGCACCTCTTCCAGCGCTGCCTGCCGGTCAATCGCCGGATGCTTCACTTTGCTTCTGCTGTATGCAATCACATTGCAGCCAAAAGCCTTGGCAAGTTCTGCTGTCCTTTTTCCAATGGCTCCCGCTCCAATAATCCCAACCGTCTTTCCAGACAGCAGGTTTCCGATCAATCCGTCCTTTGTCTGTCCTTCTCTGCATCTTTGCTCCGTCTGCTTTACATTGCGAAGCAGCTGGATCATAAAACTGATGCAAAGTTCTGCCACCGCCTGTGTTGCGTATCCGGAAGCATTGCTGATGGCAATTCCCTTTTCTAGTGCAGCTTCCACAGGAATATGATCCACACCGGTAAATGCCACATCAATAAATTTCAAATGATCAGCCTCATCAATCACTCTTGGGCTCAGCGGCATATTTGCAAGTATGACAGCATCTGCATCCCTGCTTCGCTTGGCCTGTACCTCAGGATCTGTATTTTTCTCATAAACGATCAGTTCATGTCCCATCTCTTTTAATTTTTCTGCGTGTTTTTGGATGATTTCTTCAGAAACTCCCAAACCTTCCAGCAATACAATCTTCATCTTCTGGTATCCTCCTGTTTCCTTTTTCTTCTAAGTATATCATGAATCCGGATAGAGTCTATCCTTTTTAAAATCCTTCCTGTTATAACTGCTGCCTATAACCAGTCCTTGTTATTAAATATTATACAGAATCTGCTGTGTCTGATATGATACTAACCAGACAGAACAAAGAACGAATTTAGGAGGCAAGATTTATGGCAAATATACACACACCATTTCGATATGACTATGTAGGAAGTTTTTTAAGACCAGAAGCTTTGAAAGCCGCAAGAGCAGATTTTGAAGCAGGAAAAATTTCAGAAGATGAACTGCACAAAGTAGAGGATGAATGCATCATCGATTTAGTAAATAAACAGAAAAAAGCCGGCTATCACGTTATCACAGACGGGGAATTCCGCAGAGCCACATGGCATCTTGATTTCATGTGGGGATTTAACGGTGTAGGGCACCACAAAACAGAAAATGGAATCGCTTTCCAGGGAGAAGCAGCTTTGATCGATGACACCTATCTGACAGGAAAAATCTCTGCCGGTCATCACCCATTTGTCGATCATTTCAAATTTGTTAAGGCTTTGGAAGATGAGAATACAACAGCAAAGCAGACCATTCCGGCTCCTGCTCAGTTCCTTCTTCAGATGATCGTGCCTGAAAACCTGGAATCTACAAGAAAATTTTATCCAACAGACGAAGAATTGATTGCTGACATTGCAAAAGCTTATCAGAAAGTCATCCGTGATTTCTACGATGCCGGATGCCGCAATCTGCAGTTTGACGACTGTTCCTGGGGACTTTGCATGTCCGATGAAGATCATCCAAATAAAGAAGTAAATGATTATATCAAAAGCACGATGGAACAGCTTCTGACAGTCAATAACCTGGCGCTGGAAGACAAACCAGAAGATCTTGTTGTTACAACTCATGTCTGCAGAGGAAATTATCACTCTACTTTCTTCAGCAGCGGTGCTTATGATCCTGTGGCAGAAACATTATTCTCCCGTGAAAATGTAGATGCCTACTATTTGGAATATGATGATGAACGCTCCGGCGGCTTTGAGCCATTGAAATATGTACCTGAAAATAAAAAGGTCGTTCTTGGCCTGATTACAACGAAATCTCCAGTGCTGGAAGATAAAGAAACCGTCATTGCAAGAATCCATGAAGCAGCAAAATATGTTCCGCTGGATCGGCTGTATTTGAGCCCTCAGTGCGGATTTGCTTCCTGCGAGATTGGAAACAAACTGACAGAAGAAGAACAATGGGCAAAGTTAAAACTTGTAAAAGAAATTGCAGAAGAAGTCTGGGGCGCATAAAAATCCCACACAAAGAAAGATCCGGGGAATCAAGAATTTTGTTCTTGAGTCCCCGGATCTTCTTATGATTTCTGATGGACAAAAATATTTTATTTAATTTCCTGGTCTCCCGTTGACCAGACATGCTCTTCTTTTGCCGCAGCTTTCGTATTTTGTGCCATCACACCTACCAGACGGTGCGGTACATACGGCTCCTCTAAATATGCCGTTTCCTCCGGACTCAAAACCAGATCGACAGCTTTGGCTGCTCCCTCAATATGGTGGAGTTTTGTAGCTCCCACAACCGGAGACGTAACTTTTGAGATCAGCCATGCAAGAGAAACTTCTGTCATGGAAACTCCGCGTTGATCTGCAATTTCCATCACCCTGCGAATCACTGCCTCATCCTGCTTGGCCGCTGCATCATATTTGAAATGTGCGTATTCATCTTCCTGCTGCCGTTTGGATGTTTCTCCCGGACGCTTGGACAGTTTCCCTCCGGCAAGGGCACTGTATGGCGTCAGAGCAATATTTTCTTCTCTGCAGTAAGACACCATTTCTCTTTCTTCTTCCCTAAAAATCAGATTGTAATGTCCCTGGATAGAAACAAACTTCGCAAATCCTTCTTTTTCTGCAAGAGCATTGGCCTTTGCCAGCTGCCATGCAAAACAGTTGGAAATTCCGATGTATCTGGTTTTCCCTGCTTCAACCATACGGTTCAGCCCATCCATAATATCATAAAGCGGTGTCTCATGATCCCACATATGATAAATATACAAATCCACATGATCCATGCCAAGATTCTTAAGACTCTGATCCAGCATTCGCTCAATATGCTGCTGTCCGCTGATTCCTTCCTGGATTTCCTCCGGTGTTCTCGGCAGAAATTTAGTCGCTACGACCACGTCATCGCGTTTGGCAAAATCTTTCAGTGCCCTTCCTAAATACTGTTCGCTGGTACCGCTCTGATATGCGATTGCCGTATCAAAGAAATTTACTCCTAATTCCAGTCCTTTTTTAATGATTTCTCTGGAATGTTCCTCATCGATTGTCCATGTATGCTGTCCGTGCTGGGCATCTCCAAATCCCATGCATCCCATACAGATTCTTGACACATTCAGATCTGAATTTCCAAGTTTTGTATACTTCATATCTGGTTCCCCTTTCTAATTCTCTTCTTTTTCATGGTGCATTTCTTTGCGTATTTCATGACGGAGATAATCCAGCCGTTCCAGCTGTTTTTCCCTAAAATGGATCTCGTCCAGCACTGTGCTGCGCTGTCTGCACAGCATCTGCATACGCTGTCCCTTTGTTTCCTGCTCGCCCAGGAATAGCCGCATATATGCTTCTACCTCCTGACTCGAAAATCCTACATCATGAAGTGTCATGATCAGGCTTAATCTTTCCAGGTCTGAATCATCATACTGCCAGGCTCCCATTACTTTTTTCACTGCTTTGCATAATCCCCATGCCTCATACTCTTTCAAGATCTTCATGGGAATCTTATAACGCTCACTGGCTTCATGGATTGTCATTGTTCCGTCCTTTCCTTACCTGTATCCTTATGTTCTTTCTAAAACTTATTGTACCCCTTCGCTTCGGAACATGTCTAATACCCTGTCAGAATCTTTGGAAATGCCTAAAAAGAATGTTTAATAAAATCAATAAACTGGGAAGATGTCTCAGAAAACGTCTGATTTTTCTTCCATGCAAGAACAGCCCCTGTCTCAAGTTTTGGCTCCAGCGACACAAACCGAAGCTCATCATACTGAGTATCCAGCCGGAAACAAAGAGCTGCTCCAACACCATTTCGAACCATATTAGAAGCATTGAGAATCAGATTATATGTGGCAGCAACCTCAATCTTATCATAAATATCTCCAAACCAATTGGCCAATTCATTTTGTACGATTTCCCGCTTAGCATTTAAAATCGGCTGTCCGATCAGATCCTTTGGAGAAACCGCATCCAGAGACGCAAGCGGAGAATCCTCCCGAACCAGAACGCCCCACTGCTCTTTCTGCGGCATACGTACGAACTCATATTTTGCAATATCCACCGGTTCCATTAAAAGCGCCAGATCTAAAATCCCTTTTTCCATCCGTTCTTTGATATCATCTGCGATGGCACTGTATATATCGTAACGAACCAGCGGATGCTTCTTTCGAAACATCGCCATTTTCTGAGAGAGAAACGTCATGTTTCTCGTCTCTCCGCATCCAATGGCAATCTCTCCGGCAAGCTGGGCTTCCTCTTTGGAAAATTCTCTTTTCGTTTTCTCTTCCAGCTCGATCATCTCCTGGGCACGCCGCCGAAGAAGAATGCCTTCCTCTGTCAGGACGATATGATATTTGCCCCGGTGAAACAGCTTCACACCCAGCTCTTCTTCCAGCTGCATCAGCTGTCTGGAAAGAGTCGGCTGAGTGATGTGCAGAAGCTTTGCCGCTTTGGTAATATTTTCTTCCCTTGCCGCCATCAAAAAATATCTTAAAACTCTTAATTCCATAGATTCACTCCTTTTATTTGATGATACCATTTTCCAAGAGATTTGTATAATAAAAGAAAAACAACGACCAGTCTGCCGGATCTGCAGCCTGCATTCTGATCATTGTTTGCTCTCTTTATGTTTTTTTACTTTTTGTTCTGCTAATTCAGGAACATCTCAGATATTTTCTATTCTAATTTCATTAATTTATCTTCAGCCTGAACTTGTGTATTTTCCGGAGTGCGATTTTTAATGGAATTTCCACTGGTTACAATCAGAATAGCTTGTGAAGGATATCCGGCTTCCTTTATCACATCTAAATCCACCGTCACCAGCTTATCGCCCACTGAGACCTTTTGTCCCTGCTTTACATGAGGCCGGAATCCTTTCCCATTGAGCTCTACTGTATCAATTCCAATATGAAGCAGTACTTCTTTGCCGTCATCCGTCAAAAAACCATAGGCATGCCCTGTTGGAAATGCAGCTTTTACGGTTCCCTTTACGGGAGCCTTAAAATTCCCGTCTGATGGAACTACAACGATCCCATCTCCCATTATTTTTTCGGAAAACATTCCATCGTCCAGGGATTCCAACGTCTCTGTCTTTCCATTGACCGGCGCATAAACACAGCCTTCATTAAAAATCTTCTCTTCTTTTTTCTTCCTTCCAAATAATCTCATTCTTTTCCTCCGTTATTCCAGATCTTCTCCATTTGATGCAATCACTTTCTGATACCACGCAAAACTGTCTTTTTTGCTTCTTTTCATGGAGCCATTTCCCTCATCGTCTTTATCTACATACACAAATCCGTATCGTTTCCTCATCTCTCCCGTACCAGCTGATACGATGTCGATCGGCGCCCATGTAGTATACCCCATGACATCAACTCCATCGATATCAACTGCGTCTTTCATTGCCTGAATATGGCTCCTGAAAAAATCTACTCTGTAAGAATCATGGATCTTCCCATCTTCCGATACTTCATCGGCCGCGCCAATTCCATTTTCTACGATCATCAGCGGCAGCTGATAACGGTCATAAAGATTATGCAGCGTAATACGCAGCCCCATAGGGTCAATCGCAATTCCCCATTCTGTTGCTTCCAGATACGGGTTGATAACCCCCAGAAGCAGCGGGTCGCTTCCCTCCTGCTTCGGTGCTGCCGTGATCATAGAACGATAGTAGCTGATTGCTATATAATCAACCGTTCCTTCTCTCAGAATCTCATCATCGCCAGCCTCTTTTCGGATATGGACGCCATTCCTTTCAAAATACTTCAGCTGATAAGACGGATAATATCCCCGGCATTGTACATCCGCAAAGAAATACTGTCTGCTGGCCTGTTCCCAGGCTTTCTGGACATCCGCCGGATGACAGGTTTCGGGATATACCGTACAGCGGGACGCTGCCAGCATGCAGCCGATCTTAAAATCTGGATTGATCTTGTGGCCAGCTTTCACTGCCATGGCACTGGCAATAAACTGATGATGGGCTGCCTGCATCACAGTCTGAAGATCATCCCCAGGAACCCCGGATGACAAAAATCCAAAATAAATATTATTTATCTCATTAAAGGTCATCCAATATTTTACTTTATCTTTGTACCGTTCAAATACAGTCTCGCAAAATCTGATGAAGCAGCCAATGGTACGCCGGTCTGCCCATGAATTCCACCGATTGGTTAATTCCAGCGGTACCTCAAAATGATGCAGCGTCACCATAGGCTCAATTCCATATTTGAGCAATTCATCAAATACATTATCGTAAAATTTCAGACCTTCTTCATTTGGCACTTCTTCCATTCCAGTTGGAAAAATTCTCGGCCAGGAAATAGACATTCGGTATGTCTTAAATCCAAGTTCCGCAAACAGTGCAATATCTTCTTTATAATGATGATAGAAATCCACTGCATCGTGACAAGGATATTCATATCCCTCCAGCACCTCAAATCTCGCTCCCTCCGGAAGATTCTTTACCGCTACGCCTTTGGTTAAATGCCTGCTTCCGTCTGGAAGCGTATAAGTAGCACCTCTGGCCTGGTCTTTGGATCCTTTCGTCATTACGTCTGTGTTCGCCGGACCTCTTCCGCCTTGGTTCCATCCCCCTTCATACTGATTGGCCGCTGTTGCACCGCCCCATAAAAAATCGTTTTTAAAACCCATTCTAACCTCCTGTTATCCTGCAAACTTAATCTTCTTTAAATCCAAACAGCCATGTGAATACAAATCCAAGAACAAATGCCAATGCCGCACATCCACAAGCCATATAGAAATTTGTCATTGTATTGCCGCCAATGGTAAAACTCAATGTAAATAAATTAAAGGATCCCATAGAATACGCATGAATTCCAAGCAGTCCAACCACGGCTCCAGCTACTCCGGCCGCTCCGCATGCCGCGATCAATGGCCGTTTGAGCGGAATCAGAACCCCATATAACGCTGGTTCTGTAGCTGCCAGCAGTGCTGTAACTCCGGCTGAAAATCCAACTGATTTTGTAGATACTTTTTTTGCTTTTACTCCAACCGCAATTGCTGCTCCGGCCATTGCAAAGTTCGCTGCCAATGCACGGCATAATACATGCGTCATTCCACCTGTTGTTAACTCATTGACCAGGATTGGTGTAAACAAAGAATGCATTCCAAAAATAACTGTGATCGGATGCAGTGCTGCTAAGATTGCCATGGAAATCGGCCCAACCTTCATCAATGCAATACATGCATTTACAAGCAAAGTTCCTATCAGTGCACCGATTGGTCCAAACACAAACAATACCAGTGGGAGCATCACTGCCGCGCAGATCAGCGGCTTAAACATATAAACCAGATTTTTATGCAGATGATTCGTCAGAAATTTATCCAAAACTGAAAGCACCGGAACCATCAGCAGGACCGGAACAATTGCTCCGGAATAATTTACGGTTGGTATTGATATCCCAAATACTGACATATTTTCTGCATTACTAAATAGTGTAATGGTTGCTGCTGTAATAAACGCCGCTACATACCCATCTGTTTTCAAATATTTTGCAGCTGAGAATGCAAGCCATACCGGAAGATAACTAAAAGCCAGCTGTGCGAAGGAATTCCATACGGTATAGGTACTTCCTTCATTGTTCAGACCAAACTGGACCGCAATCGCAAGAACCGCATTGATCAGTCCTGCCGCCACAATTACTGTAATGGTCGGCGCAATGCTGGCAGAGACATAACTCATAACCGTCTGCAGCGGACTTTTCTTTTCTTCTGTACTTTCTTTTTCTGCCTCCTTTTGACCTTCCGGATTATCTTGTTCTACATTAGGCAAAAATGGAGCAAGCTCATTAAAAACTCTTTCCACATCGCTTCCAATTACAACCTGATACTGTCCTCCCCGGTCAACAATGCCCATAACTTCTTTTAATTCTCTCAGCCCATCTTCATCTACTCTGCTTTTGTCTTTCAAAACAAAACGAAGTCTGGTAATGCAGTGTGTATATAATATTACATTTTCACTGCCTCCAATCTTTTCTACGATGGTCTTTGCCAGTTCTTTGTGTGTCATCTGTTTTTCCTCCTTTTTTTTCATTCACTGTATTTCCATATGGATCCGCAAAACCGTACGCTTTCTGCTGTAATCCGAAAAAAAACGGACCTGACCACAAAATGACATTTCTGCCTTTCATAGTCAGATCCTGCCTCTTCCTAAAGAGTAACAATTCTGTTTATCTATGCTCCAATATTTTGTTTAAGGGTTTAAAATGAGGTGTATATGTACAATCAGATATGTAATTTCCTCATCATCAATTTTACAGTTCAGTTTCTTTTCTACAAATTTTTTTACCTTTTCCGCAATCTCATATGCCTGAGGATACTGCTTTACAACAATATCATAAAGCGGATTGGGGGTTCTTGGCTTTTCCTTTTTATATAACCTCTGTACAAAGAATTTTACATGTGTTACCAGCCTTTGATAATTCAAATTATCTTCATCTTGTTTCGATCCGGTCTGAAAACAAATGATCTGCAGAATATCATCTACCAGATGAATTGATTCCATTCCCTGATGCACCGACTGTCCGCCAATTTCGGCATTTACTATATGCAGTGCGATGGATGCCGCTTCATCATCATTCAATTCAATTTCAAATTCGTCTTCCAGTAATTCCACTACCTTTTTGCTCAGTCTGTATTCCTCTTGATAATAGCGGCTGATTTCCCATTTCATTGTATTTTTCGGAAGCATCCCTTTTTCTGCTCTCTCCTTGATAAAAGAAATATGATCCATTAAAGTAAGATAAATGGAATTTCCAAGCTCTACTTTCAGATTCCCTTGTATATATTCTATAATCTCACATGATATATCAAAATATCTCTGAGGTATATCCTCAATCAGCTGCCACAGAAGCGTCTTTTCTTTTTGATAGAAGACTCTCTCTATCTTTTCCTCAGGAACTATTTCTTTTTCCTTCACCTGAAATGCGATTCCTTTTCCAAATACAACGCATTCTATCCCGTTTTCATCCACAGCAATGATCGCGCTGTTATTTAAACGTTTTTTTACTAGCAGGGCCAATGTTTTTCTCTCTCCTTTTCCAAAAATTAAAAAAGACCAAAACTGAAAGTCATGCACTTCATCTGCATTCCTTCAACTTTGGTCTTGCCTTTCGTAACAGCCATAATTGAATTATATTTAACTTATTTTTTACTATATCGTAACTATATACCTTTGTCAAGTCTTTCTGGCTATTTTTTATCGTACCTCACTTCTTTTTGTTAACAGTTTTAGATTCCCCATTCCATACAAAACAAAAGAAATCAGCATCATTGCCGTGCACAGCACTGTCAGGACAATCGACCATAAATCTGGGATCTCATACCACACCAGATGCAAAAAAATTGTTATGTAAAGCAGCACTGTTGTTGCTTTTCCATGCCAGTGGGCACCTTCTACAATTCCTGTCTTTCGAATCACAACAGTCTTTAAAAATCCTGTGAAAATCTCTTTGATCAAAATCAGGCATGTCGGTACCAATATCCACTGAAACCGCACAGCCAGGCAGACCAGCATTGCAAACTGCGTCAGTTTATCGGCCACCGGATCAAACCCCTTGCCAAAATTACTTACCATATCAAAATGTCTTGCTACGATTCCGTCTGCAACGTCTGTTATTCCTGAAACTACAAGAGCAAAAGCTGCAAGGCCGTACATTTCCTTCCCATGATACAGCCAAACAATCAACGGAATCAGACATAACCGAAACAAGGACATGAGATTAGGTATTGTCAGTATTTGATTCTTTTTTTTCATACCTTTTTCCTCTCAGCTTTATTGTTCATTCTTTATTTCCCTATTCTAGCACAATCAAACCACACTTTCCACAAAACAGATGCCGTCTGACGGATCATGTCCCATCTGTCTTGACATGCTGATGATTTGATTCTAAAATATACAGCATGCTGTATATTGAAAGGAACTTTTATTATGATAGAGAAAGAATACGCTTTTGCAAGGCTGATTTTAAAATTGGCCAATACCATTATTAAAAATCGTAACCGACACTTAAAAGAGCTTGATCTGACTGCCAGCCAGGCAGACAGTCTGCATTTTTTCCGTTCCCACGATTTTGCTTCTATTTCTCAGCTGAAAGAACATCTCGGCATTGCGCATCAGACTGCCAGGGGCATTGTCTGCAGGCTGGAGAAAAAGGGACTCATTCAAATGCAAAAATCGGAAGCAGATGCACGTTTTCAGACGATCTGCCTGACAAAAAAAGGACTCTCTGTTGAAAAAATCATTCAGCACAATGGCACCCGTACCGGAAACAAACTTCTAAAAGGAATCCGGCCAGATGAGCAGGAACGTTTTTTTGAACTGCTTCAGACTGCTTTGAAAAACATCGAACATGAATCTGATTTGGGAGGGCACTATGAGACAAAAGAAGAATTCTAAAGATATGATTTTAATTTTAATCGCCAGCTTTTTCTACTTTTCCAGTCCTATGCTGGTAACACCACTGATCACCGGTTTTGCCGGAAGCATCGGAGCATCCGGTGCTGTTATGGGAATCATCGGCGGTTTTATGAATCTGTGTTCTCTGTTCTGCCGTCCGCTGGCAGGAAACCTGGCCGACCGGATCAGCAAATATTCCCTGTCTTTTATCGGAGCAGCTTTGATGTCCGTATCATGTCTCGGATATATTTTTGCATCCCGCACAATTACCATCATCGTGTCCAGGCTCATTAACGGCATTGGATTCGCATGCTGTTCTGTCTGCATGTCTACATGGATGTCCAATATGCTGCCAAAAGAAAAAATAGGATCCGGCATGGGATTCTATGGGATGATGAATGCTCTTGCCATGGCAGCGGCTCCTGCCATTGGAATCAGATCTTATCAGCTTTTTGGCTATCGTTTTTCCTTCTGTCTTGCTCTGATTTTTTCTGTTGCTACCATGACTCTTATTCAGTTCATTCATGATAAGGGACTTCCGGCTGCAGATTCTAAATCTCAGACATCCCGGGAGCCTTTAAAGATCGCAGATAAAAAAGTACTTCCAATTGCTCTTATCATTATGCTGTTTGCAGTTCCTTATTGTGCTACCCAGTCTTTCCTTGTAAATTATGCAGAAGCCAGACATTTATCCATCACTGTCAGCTTATTCTTCCCGTTATATGCGGCCATTCTCCTCATTCTGCGTTTTTCTCTGAAAAGTCTGTTTGACCGCCTGCCTTTTCGTATTTTCTTATTTGGAGGTGCTTTGAGCGCATTGTTATCCATTACATCTTTATCCTTTATGCGGAATAATCTTGTTATGTTTGCAGGAGCTTTTTTCATGGCTGGAGGCTATGGCATCATGTGTTCTGTCTGTCAGTCTACTGCTATTCTTCTGGCAGGGAAAGAGCACCGCGGATTGGCAAACAGCACCTACTATATCGGCCTGGATCTCGGCATGACTCTGGGACCTGTCATCGGAGGTTTTTTATATGGAAATGTTCCTCTTCACCTGTTTTATCCAGTGATGCTGTTTACGATTCCTCTGGAACTGATCATATGGTTCCTGGCTCATAAAACGACCCGGCTGATTTAACATTTTATGAAATCAATGCCATCGCTATCGTCCCGGCTGTTAAAAGTACAAGTCCGACACCTGCTTTTTTCGTTAAAGTCTCTCCAAATACAAAATAAGAAAATACAACAGTCACGAGAACACTTAATTTATCTACAGGTACCACTACACTGGCCGGGCCTTCCTGAAGTGCCCGAAAATAGCACAGCCAGGAAGCTCCTGTGGCGATACCGGAAAGAACAATAAACCCCAGTTCCCTTTTCTGAATTTTCCTTACTTGCTGCTGTTTTCCTTCTGCCAATACCAAAATCCATGCCATGACAAGAACTACTGCTGTTCGGATCGCTGTTCCCAAATTGGATTCTACCCCTGATATCCCTGCTTTTCCCAAAATAGCTGTCAGACTCGCAAAAAAAGCAGAGCCTGCCGCATATACTATCCAGCTTCTGCCTGCACTTTCCGTTTTTTTTTGGTTTTCTGTCTTTTGTTTCTCCACCATAAGCCAGATTCCCACTGCGATTGCCAGCACTGCCAAGGCTTTGAACAGACTGATTCCTTCCCGCAGAAAAATGAATGCCAAAAGAATCGTCAGCACTGTACTGGATTTATCAACCGGCACTACTTTGTTGACATCACCCAGCTGCAGAGCCCGAAAATAACACAGCCAGGAAGCTCCCGTTGCAAACCCGGAAAAGACTAAAAACACCAGGGCCTTCCTGTCCAAAAATCCAATCTGATCAACAGATCCTGCCATTGCTGCGATCATCCACGAAAATATCAAAATCACCACGGTCCGCACAGCAGTTGCCGTTGTAGAATCTGTCTTTCGAATCCCACATTTTGCGAGAATGGATGTTACTCCTGCAAAAAAAGCAGATCCTGCTGCATAAACGATCCACATGAATTATCCCTTCTTTCTTTTCCTTCCGCTGCAGATCAATAGGATACGAAAATTTCTGAGTTTTTCCTAAAACCCCTGCAGCAGCTTTAGGATCATAGTCCTGATGATCTCATAGATTGAAAGAAACACATAGTCCGCATCCGCCAAACGCATGGCTTTTTTTTGTTTTTCTGAAACAACCGTATATGGATATACTCCAAACAAAAATGGGAAAAAGGCATAGATAAATTCCTGGATATCTTGCTGCGTCATTTTTGGAAAAAATTTTTCCAGGCACCGTTTCACTGTCTTCATAGAATTGCCATAGGCCGCCTTAAACGAAATCAGGTTTTCCAGCCTGCAGTTTTCTTCCAAATCATAATGATTCATGGACATAATTTTTAAAAGGCTTCCCCTCTTTTCCAGAATACGTGCCAGGCTGTCGGCAAACCCTTCCAGAGTCATGGTCTCATGTTCCTGCATCATCATTTCCAGATCCTGAATCCAAAGTTCATATTCTTTCTGCAGCAGCGCCAGAAAAATTTCCTCTTTTGTCTGAAAATAATTGTAAATAGAGGTGCGGGAACAAGTTGTTTTCTTTCCAATCTCTTTCAGCGTAATATCCTTAAAATTCATTGTTTCATACAACGATGCACAGGCATTGATGATTTCCTCTTTCCTTGACTGTGTCAATTCTTTTGATCCTCTTGGCATACACTTCTCCTCTTTCCTTTTTCGTATCACTTCCTCACATTCTGTGCGGTCTGCCATTATTATACCAGCTGCCAAAAACTAGTCAAACCAGGCTTCCTGCATCTATCTTATTTCATCTCTTTTTCCCAGCTGCGGATGGCAGAAACATTTGCGGACTCCGCCAGTGCTTCCAGTTCTTCTATTTCTTTCTTAGTCAGCTGGATTTTTGTCATTTTAACTGCATCTTCTGCCTGTGAAAGTTTCGTCACTCCGATAATCGGCAGAGTTCCTTTTGCGATCGCCCATGCAGCAGCTGTCTGTGCAGCGCTGGCATCATGAGCGGCTCCTACTTCACGCAGCTTATTGATAAGTTCTTCTAATCGGGGCAGAATCGGATTATATGCCTCGGCCCGGCCGCTTCCCTCCTCAAACGGATGTCTTACATCATATTGTCCGGAAAGCGCACCTTGCTCCAGCACCATATATGCATAAAATGTGATCTCATGTTCCCTGCAGTAATCCAGAATTCCGCTGGTTTCAGACGAACGGTTCAGCAGGCTGAAATGATTCTGTACAGCAGAGATTTTCAATCCTGACTCCCTTAAAATTTCTTCTGCTCGTTTGATTTCAGAAAGATTATGATTGGATACTCCAATTTCACGGATTTTCCCTGCTTTTGCCAGCGGAACGAGCATCGGAGTATATTTCTCAACATCCATTGGATTATGGATCCAGTAAATGTCAATATAATCGGTATGAAGGCTCTCCAAACTTCCTTCCAGCATATGTTCCATTGCCTGCGGTGTCCCATCTTCAATCTGGGGAGTAAATTTTGTAGAAAGAATTAAATCCTCTCTTTTCGTTCCCTCTGTCAATGTTCCAAGAATCTTTTCTGATGTTCCCATCCCATAGACTGTCGCCGTATCCCATAAACACAAGCCGCTGGCCATGGCAGTCTCATAAACGTCCTTCAGCTCTTTTGCTGTATAATGACCGCCAAATGTGCCGTCATTTCCCCATGCCCACGCTCCAAGGGCAATCTTTGGCATCTGCTTTCTTTGATTCATTATATTATCTCCCTTCCTCCTACTGATCTTTCTTGAATGAAAGACATTTTCCAATGACATCCCCGGTTCTCAAATATTCATATGTTGGAAATTCAAATAAGACCGGCTTTAATGTGTGATAATCAATTTTGCCATCTTCATTCAGGTATGTTTCTTCCACATAAGTATTGTCAATCGTACAGATAAAGCTCTCAAATCCTTTCGTTTCATATACATCTGAAACCGTACATTCCATTGTAAGAGGTGCCTTCTTGATGATCGGTGTTCCCGCTTCTCCCATTTCAAATGCAAAAACACGGGATTTGTCAACTTTTGCGCCGCTTACTGATCCTGTATAGTCTGCCTCCGGCAGCATTTCCTCATTTACTATATTCACTGATAATTTATGTTCTGCCTGAATGGCTCCATTGATATAGTGATTGGAAGCAAGACTTACTAAAATTTTATCATGACCAATAATTCCCACATGCGCCGCCAATGTCCAGGTGGGCTTATCTTCTTTCATCGCTCCTACAACGACTGCCGGCGTAGGATAAAGTGCTAACATAGAACCAATATTTTTCTTCATTCTTTTCTTCCTTTCTATTCTGACATCGTGTCAACAATCAGAATATAGCATTGTTCTGACACTGTGTCAATATAGATTTTAGAAAGAATTTCATCTGTCCCCCATTTGGGCTGAACAAATCTGAACCTATATCACTGTATATCAAACGGCTGGTACATCCATTGATGCACCAGCCGCTTATCATCTTTCTATCTGTCCGCAAAGATATTCTATTCTATTTTTTCATCTTATGTCGTTTCAAAGCTTTTTTACAAAAAGAGCCCTGACCGCATTCAGTACTGCCAGAATCATAACTCCTACATCCGCAAAAATGGCCAGCCACATATTGGCAGCCCCCACAGCTCCCAGTACAAGACAAATCAATTTCACCCCAATTGCAAATACAATATTCTCATAAACAATTCTAAGACACTTCCTTGAAATCTTTATTGCCTTAGAAATCTGCATTGGATCATCATCCATCAAAACAACATCCGCTGCTTCAATTGCCGCATCAGATCCCAGAGCTCCCATGGCAATTCCAATATCCGCACGGCGCAAAACCGGCGCATCGTTGATTCCGTCTCCTACAAACGCAAGTTTTTCTTTCTCCGGCTTCTTCTTCAGCAGTTCTTCTGCCTTTTCTACCTTATCTGCCGGCAGAAGTTCACTGTATACCTCATCCAGTCCTAAGTCTTTTGCCGCCTGATCTGCCACTTTTCTGGTATCACCAGTCAACATTACCGTTTTCCTGATACCTGCTTTTCTTAATTCCCGAACTGCATCTTTTGCATGCGGTTTTACAATATCAGAAATTACAATATGTCCGGCATATTGATTGTCAATCGTCATATGAAGGATCGTTCCAACCGAATGACAATTAATATAAGGAACTCCCAGATGCTTCATTAATTTGTCATTTCCTATGGCGATTTCCCGTCCGTCTACCGTAGCGATAATACCGTTGCCGCTAATTTCACGGATACCACCGACACGGCTGCGGTCGATTTCTTTTCCATATGCCCTCTGAAGGCTCTTGCTGATCGGATGAGAAGAGGCACTCTCCGCAAGTGCCGCATATTCAATTAATTTTTCATTTTCCATTTCATTGTGATGGATGCCATTTACTTCAAACACACCTTGCGTCAGTGTTCCTGTTTTGTCAAATACCACAATTTTGGTCTGAGAAAGTGTTTCCAGATAATTGGATCCTTTCACCAAAACCCCCGCATTGCTGGCTCCTCCAATTCCCGCAAAAAAACTTAATGGAATGCTGATGACCAGAGCACACGGACAGCTGATGACCAGGAATGTCAGGGCTCTGTAAATCCACGTTCCCCAATCTGCGGTCAAACCCATTCCTATCATGCGCACAAGCGGAGGCAGAAATGCCAGTGCCAAAGCTGCATAGCACACAGCCGGCGTATAGATGCGGGCGAACTTAGAAATAAAGTCCTCTGATTTAGACTTTCTGGAACTGGCGTTTTCCACAAGATCTAAAATCTTAGACACTGTAGACTCTCCGAACTCCTTCGTCGTCCGGATTTTTAACACCTCTGTCATATTGATGCATCCGCTGACAATCTCATCTCCCTCTTTCGCATCTCTTGGAAGACTTTCTCCTGTCAGTGCACTTGTATTCAGACTGGAACTTCCTTCCTCTACGATTCCGTCAATCGGCACTTTTTCGCCCGGCTGCACAACAATGATACTTCCAATTTCTACTTCATCCGGATCTATTTTTTCCAGTGTTCCATTTCGTTCGATATTCGCATAATCCGGCCGGATATCCATCAGATCGCTGATGTTTCTGCGGCTCTTTCCTACAGCATAACCTTGGAACCACTCACCAATCTGATAAAACAGCATAACTGCGATAGCTTCTGTATAATCACCGCTCTTTTCGTACAGTGCCAGGGTAATCGCTCCTATCGTTGCCACGGCCATTAAGAAACTTTCATCAAATACCTGATGATTCTTGATTCCTTTCCATGCCTTCCATAAGATATCATATCCTATCACCACATACGGAATCAAGTACAGCACAAATCTTGCTGCTCCCTCAGCTGAAATAAAATTCAATGCAATCAGAAAGACCGCTGCGATTATGATACGAAACAGCATTTTTCTTTGTTTTTTATTCATAATACCCTCACCTTTCTATGTTTAAACATTTGCTTATTTGTTTAATCGTTTTTTAAGGAAAAGCGCCCCTTTGATCTTTTCTGCTTTCTTCGAGGCGCCTTTTTCTCATGCCTTTTTTAGATGTAAACTTCACAGTCATCCTCTACTTTTTTGCAGTTTCTGCGAACTTCCTGCATTACTTCTTTTGCATTGCGTCCATCTTCAAATTCCACATTCATTTTAAGCATCATAAAATTTACAGAAGCATTTTTCACTCCGTCTGTCTTCTGAGCAGCCAATTCCATTTTATTCGCACAGTTTGCACAGTCTACTTCGATTTTATAACTTTTTTTCATTTCTTTCCTTCCTTTCCCGTCATTCATTTCAACAATTAAGCAATTATTTAATCGTTAATAACAACGTACTCTCTTTTACCAGAAATGTCAACTGTATTTATTAAAAAACTTTTCTTTTTTAACTGTGACAAAATTTCTGTCAAATGTCCATTTAAGCTATATGATTTTTGCTGCAGTCTGTCTTAATTCACTCATTATATCCTCTCCGTTCTCAAAAAGATTTCTTCTTTGAATAAAGCAAGGATGGAAAATCAAGCATTTGGCATAAAAAAACGGGCAGGATATTCCCTCCTGCCCTGAGATTAAAATTCTATTTGAGACGATTCTTCAATTCTATAATTTTTTGTTCGATCTTCCCAATCACATCCATAAAAACCTGATCATCTTGTCCGGTAGGATCTTCTAATCCCCAGTCTATGATTTTCTTTCCTGGAACATTGGGACACGCGACATCACATCCCATGGTCACATAAAGATCTGCTTCTGGTATATCCTCCAGCAATTTGGATTCCTGTTCTTTTTCCATGTCGATGCCATATTCCTGTTTCATAAGTCTTACGGCGTCCTGGTTAATATTCGGCTTCAGCTTAGTTCCGGCAGAATAGCAGTCAGCTATCTCTGACAGATATTTTTTCCCAAGAGCCTCCGCAATCTGACTCCTGCAGGAATTATGAACACAGAGAAATGCAATTTTCTTTTTCTTTGGATTTCGAAACGGACATCTTTTTCCGATGCACTGATTGTTGTGTCCGCTGTAAGAACAGACAATTTTTGATAACTCCATCTCAATTCCCAGATTCTCTTTCACAAATTCCACTGCTTTTTGAATGGAAAGAAAAGAATCTCTTTTACAGCAGCGGGGCCCGCCGATTTCCCCGATTGCTCCCAATGCCGCAGACGTCATCCGATGGGACAGTCCAAAATTATCTTTCCCCAAAGGCGTAGCATTGGTCACAATGGACACAAACATTCCCGTGCTGATTCCCGCCCCGCAGGCGCCCCAGAATCCACAGGCACCTCCCGGCACCGACTGACCTCTGCTGTTCATTTCAATTAAGGCTTTCTCAAGGTGAATCTTTCCGCCGGCATTTTTATACGCAGTCAGCAAAGCCATTCCTACCATAACATGGTGCTCTGGTCCATGCATATGGCAAAACGGCATATCCATCATTTGCTTTATAATATGGGCTGGATTTTTCGATGTCTCATGGAGGCATAAGCCGATCAAGCCGTCAATTCCCTGCATATGGCATTCATTGCAGACATAATGTCCGTTGACACATCTTGTTTTGCTCTTTTCTTTTTTGTGGCACAATTCACATTCCATCTCAATATCTTCGTTTAGATATTCCAGGGGTGCTTTGCAGATCAAACATTCTTCCTTCATATTTTCCTCCTGCCTCTCTCCGGCTTTTATTTCGTCGTCTCCGTCCAAAACTCTATTTCCAAACTGCCATTTTCTTATGATTACAGAAATTTTCCAGTGATGCTTTCCGGGGTCTCTTTTATTATTTGCGGGGTTCCTGCTGCCACAATATATCCGCCGGCTTCGCCTCCGCCCGGACCCATATCGATCACATAATCTGCATTTCGTATGACATCCAGATCATGCTCGATTACAATAACGGTCGCTCCCTGGGCAATCAGGGTCTGAAAAACTCCCATCAAAATTTCTACATCCAATGGATGCAGTCCAATCGTCGGTTCATCAAAAATGAAGACAGAGTCCGACTGTGCTTTCCCCATTTCACTTGCCAGCTTAAGACGCTGTGCCTCTCCTCCGGACAGATTCGGCGTTTCTTCTCCTAATGTAAGATAACCTAATCCAAGATCTTCCAATACCTGCAGGCGGCGGCGCACCAGTTTCATATCCTTACACGCCATGAGTGCAGTATGAACATCCATCTCCATAAGGTCAGGAAGAGAATACATATGACCGGAATCCGTCTGAAAATGTATTTTCCCGGCATCTTTTCCGTAACGGGAACCCCGGCATTGCGGACATGCAATATTCACATCCGGCAGAAACTGCACATCCAGGCTGATCTCTCCCGTACCATCACAAACCGGACAGCGCAGGCGCCCTGTATTGTAAGAAAAATCTCCTGCTTTATACTTGTGTTCTTTCGCTTCCGGCATGCTGGCAAAAATCTTCCGAAGCTGGGCATGAACATTGGCATACGTTGCCACGGTGGAACGTACATTAATGCCAATGGGTGCCGCGTCAATTAATTTAACCTGTGAAATGCCTGCAGTATCCACAAAATGTACATGATCCGGCAGTTTTGTCCCCTGAATTTCAGCCTCCAGTCCCGGAATCAGACTTTCCAGAATCAGTGTGGTTTTTCCGGAACCAGATACACCAGTCACAACGGTCATTCTTCCTTTCGGTATCTCCACTTCCAGCGGTTTTACTGTATGGATTGCTCCTGTAGAAAGACGGATCCTTCCTTCCGCAAACATAACATCCATTGGAGTCTGATCCCTCAGTCTGGCTCTTTGTGAATCCGACAAAAACATCCCTATTTTAGAATCCGTGGATTTCTTTAAATCGTCTGTGGTTCCCTGAGCGATCACACGTCCTCCATCCGATCCTGCCCCAGGGCCCATCTCGATGATCCAATCGGCTTCTGACAAGACCTGCGTATCATGATCTACCAGCACCACTGAGTTCCCATCATGGATCAGATCATGCATCACTTCCGTCAAACCGGCAATATTCGATGGATGCAGACCGATGGACGGCTCGTCCAGTACATACAAAACCCCAGTGGTTCGATTTCTTACCGCACGGGCCAGCTGCATCCGCTGCCGTTCTCCTGTAGACAAGGTAGATGCCCCGCGGTCCAATGTCAGATACCCAAGTCCCAGATCCATCAGACGCTTTGCCGCTGTCTGAAAAGACTCGCAGATATTCTCTGCCATAGACCGCATTTCTTCCGGCAGACTCTCCGGCACGCCTGTCACCCAATGAACCAGATCTTTCAGTGTCATTTTACACGCTTCATCCAGGGAAATTCCTCTTAGCTTTGGTGCCCTGGCTGCCTCGCTCAGACGGCTGCCGCTGCAGTCCGGGCAGATTCCTTCTTTCAGAAACTTCTCCACCCGTTTCATTCCTTTTTCATCTTTTACCTTGGAAAGTGCATTTTCAACGGTACGCACTGCACTGTAATAAGTAAAATCTAATTCCGAAACCGCATCTGTTTTTTTCGCTCGGTAAAGAATATGCTTTTTCTCCGCCGGGCCGTCAAAAACAATTTCTTTTTCTTTGTCTGTTAAATCTCGAAACGGCACATCTGTACGCACTCCCATCTCCCGGCATACGTCCGTCATAAGATCCCACATCAGAGATCTCCATGGCGCCACTGCTCCTTCATCAATTGTCCGACTTTCATCGGGAACTAATGCAGACCGGTCAACGGTCCGAACAATACCGGTGCCGCCGCAGGTTTTACAGGCTCCCTGACTGTTAAAAGCTAATTCCTCTGCAGAAGGCGCAAAAAATTCGGCCCCGCATTCCGGACAGATCAGAGGTCTTTCCGCAGCAGCTGCCAGTGTCGGCGGCACATAGTGTCCATTAGGACAGCGGTGACTGGCCAGACGAGAATACATCAGCCGCAGACTGTTCAGCAGCTCGGTCCCCGTTCCAAAAGTACTTCGGATCCCCGGCACACCAGGACGCTGATGCAGAGCCAATGCTGCCGGCACATATAAAACTTCGTCTACCTGCGCCTTTGCTGCCTGGGTCATGCGTCGTCGGGTATACGTAGATAACGCCTCCAGATAGCGGCGCGAACCTTCAGCATACAAAATACCTAATGCCAGAGAAGATTTCCCTGAGCCGGAAACACCTGCAATCCCCACAATCTGATTTAATGGTACATCCACATCGATGTTTTTCAAGTTATGTACCCTTGCACCGCGAATTTGGATACAGTCATGCATGAATGATCAACGTCCTTTCTTCTTACATCTCATCCTACGTTTCTTAATATCCATTATACGCCATTTGCTTCTTTCTTACTATTCTTAAAGAACCATATTTTCTCAAGGCAGGAGTGAAAAAAATACACGTTATTCTGTCTTTTGTTCCTGGAACAGATTTTCGTTATGCTTGATTCTCCTGACAACATTCATATTTTTATGAGCAATTTCAAGAAGCCTGCTGAATTCCGCCTGCTCAGCCTCAGACATCCCCTGTAAAACAATCCTCTCACTTTCCCTGGCAGCTTTCATCAAATCCTTTTCCATATTTCTTCCCTGTTCTGTGAGAAATACATATTTCTTTCTGCCGTCTGCCGGATCTTCACAGCGTCTAATCAGAGACTTTTGTTCCATTTTCTTGAGAATTTCAGAAACAGTTGCCTTGGAACGGCTCATCTCTTTTGCAAGTTCACATATGGTAATCCCCTGATCCTCTTTTTTCTCAAGAAATCCAATGATTCCTGCCTGTTCCGATGTTAAATTTTGACTTTGTAAATTCTGATTTCTAAACCACGTCACCATATTCCCCAGCTGAACCAATAACTGGCCTGTTTTGTACTCCATCCTTCTCATCATTTTCCTTTTAATCTGCTGTAATACCTATCTACATATACAATATACACAATTGCGCCTACTACATAAGCAATTGCTGTCAGTGCAAATCCCATGGATAAACCAATGCTCTCCTGCATAAAGCCCATCAGCAGAGAACCCAGTCCAATCCCAATATCATAAGACAGCATATACGTGGCATTTGCAACGCCTCGGTTCTGGACAGGCGTTGTTCCTGTAACAAAAGACTGGAACAACGGCTGCAAAATACCATACCCACAGCCAAAGAAAAAGCCTGCTGCAAGCAGATGAATTCCTGTATCCAGCCAAACATAGCTAATCATGGTAAGAACTAAAATCATCAGACTGATACATACCAAAATACGATGTTTTCCTCCGTCAATGATTTTCTGGGTGGAAATTTTGGATATTAACATGCCGATGACCAGAAAAATATAAAAATACGGAAGAACGGACATCAAATCCTTTTCCTGAGCAAGTATAGATGAATATGCGATCACGGCTCCATACGGGATCATTAAAAACATCATATTGATCATAAACGGAAATGCAGGTTTGTAAATCGTATCCTTAATTGAAAATTTCTTTCTCTCAACTTTAGGATAATGGATCCGACAATTCATTACACAAATAAATGCAAGTACCGTAATTCCGAAAATAGTAAGAAAGGATGCCGTACTATCCCTGTTGTTTTGTATTTGGATTCCCACATAAGGTCCAACAGCCATTCCTATAGATATGGTAAAAGCGAATCGGCTGATACCTTCCGTAATTTTTTTTGGAGGCAAAACATCACCTGCCAGCGTCATAGTGGCCGAACCACATACGGAATATACAGCTCCCGTATACAAACGTATGATGATCAGCATCCAAAATACCGGAAATAATATAAATGCCGGGAAAGACAGGCAAAACAATGCCAAAAAGATCAGGTATACATGATAACGGTTAAAATTATCCAATAAATATCCTGCCGCCGGACGGAACAAGATGGTAGCCACCGACATGGCTGTCAGCACAATTCCAACTTTCGCCCCTGTAATTCCGATCTCCTGACAATAGACTGGTATAATTGGAATAGCGGCATAAAAAGCAGCCAATACCAGCAAATTTGTAATAAAAAGAAGTACAAATTTCCTATTCCAAATTTTTGTTTCTTTTTCCATATTCTACAACTCCTTCATTTTTTGCATAAAAATATAGTGGCAATTGCCACTATATTTAAAATATCACATATTCCTTTTTTCGTCAACACTAGTAGCACTTGCCACCATCTCTTGTTTGCAAAATTATCTGAATCAGATTATAATGAACAGATAAAAGGAGGTTTTCTCAATGCTTTCCATTACAGACAGTGCATTTAAAACAATTTCTATCCTATACAGGAAATCTCATATTTGGCTTAATAACGGGTGTTCTCAGTATTCGCTGACCGCAGCTCAGGCAGTCATCATCCTGATTATCTGTGATTATGATGGCCTGACTCAGGATGAAATCACAAAACGGCTTGCTCTTGATAAAAGTGTGATTGCCAAAACCGTAACCAAACTTCAGGAGCGTAATTTCCTAACCCGCACGACGAATCCAAAAGATAAACGAACCTATGATATCCGTCCCACGGATCAGGCTTATCAGGTATATCCATTTGTAAAAGAACAGGTAGAAGAAAGCTTCCAGAAAATGACACAAAAAATGACGGACTCTGAGAAAGCTGAGTTTAAACGTCTCCTGCTTCTTGCTGCAGAAACTACTCTTTCGTTTGAAAACTAGCTCTTGCAGTCACTTCATACTCTGCTGCCGCCTGATCCGTCACAATATGCAGCAATGTGCGGTTCCTATAGGACAGCGTATATTCTATGCTGCATGCAATATTTTCCCAAACTTTTCGTGTCATATTTCCTTTGTCCGGAGCTTTTAATGTGCCGCCGCCTGATCCTAAAAAACGCACATGCAGTCTGCAGCGTCCCTGGCGAATCAGAAATTCTCTGTCTTTCATTTTTATCACAGAAGCTCCCAGATAAGTTGCAAAACGGTACTCTCTGTTATTTTTGAAAACAAACCCTATGGTTCCTGTGAAATGCATTCCCGCCAATGGAATTGACGCCGCCGCGATCATGATCGATCCTCCCGGGAAGAAACTCTGTGTCCAAATATATTGATCAGGAAATGAAGTGCCGCGGTCTCCCTCCATATATCCCATTCCATTTTGAAACATCATTTTTTTCTCATCCAGTACCAGAATGCCATTTACCGTATGTCTCATACTGTAAACGGCATGTCTGCACTCCATTCCCGGAATATAAGCAAAAGGACCCATAATATCGTATTTTGGTTCTGCAAATTTCCCAAACTCCAGCCTGCCGCTGACCATCACCCATTTTCCGTCTTCCGTTTTATGTCCGTTCTTAGCTGCTTGCTGTGATAACTTGCCCATAAACTGCAGGCGAATTCCTTTGTGTGAAAACAGATTGTTTCCAATCTGCATGATTCCTCTTTTGCGATTCATACGAAATTGAGAGATTGGAAACTCACGATACAGAGTTTCACTGGGAGTTATCACCTGAATGGAGCAGCACTCTTTTTCCGGTGACAAATGCACCGCCGGTATTACAGCAGCCGTCCCGCTCTTCCCCTGACATCGAAAATACCATCCATAGAAATCATGCCTCATATTTGATCCCTCTCTGTGCCGGTCCATTTAACAGGTTCCCTTCCCGATCAAACCGAGAGCCATGACACGGGCAGTCCCAGGAACGGTCCTCCGGATTCCATGCCAGTTCACATCCCATATGCGGACAGACGGCATCCACCTGATAAATTTTTCCTGTTTGTGTCTTATATCCTCCTGCTTTTCCCTTAGGTGTCTTTATGATTCCTCCATGCCCTGGAAGAAGTGAGGCCGTCGTTTCGCGGGGAACATGGAAAAATCGTTTTGCCAGTCCTTTTGCCGCCTTCCCTCCTTGTCTCATAATTCCGGGAATTTCTTCTCCCGAGAATCTAGACGGGGTAAATATTTCTGCAAACTCATTTTCCTTTCCACAAATCAAATCTTTCAGCAGCATGGCAGATACCATGGAAGAACTCATCCCCCACTTGTGAAACCCTGCAGCTACAAACCAATTAGGACGGTCTGCAGCAAACCTACCGATAAAAGGAATGCTGTCTGCCGGCATACAGTCCTGATTCGACCAGCAGGCTGACACCGTGCTTTTCGGAAACATTTCTTTTGCACTCTTTTTCAGAGCCTCATACTGTCCTCCCTCCTGATTCTCTCCGGTCCGATGTGCCTGTCCTCCCAGAAGAATGTACTTATCATACTGTCGGAAAGAAAACATCTCTTTCTCATCTCCTATATACATGCCATTCAGTCCTCCGGCGTTTGACAGCGCAAGTACATAGGAACGTTCCTGGTACATCCTGGCAAAGTACATGCCCGGAAAATTAATAAAAGGAAACTGTGCCGCAATGATAATCTGGCCGGCGCTCACGTTTCCTCCTGTTGTTTTTATCAAATGATCCTCTATTTCCACTGCCCGGGTATTCTCATAGACTGTCAGATCTCCGGCCAGTGCCCCGATAAATTTCAGCGGATGGAACTCGGCCTGTCTGGGAAAACAAACTGCACCCGCACAAGAAACCGGAATTTCAAGATGATCTTCAATGGACGCCTGGATTCCCAGTCTTTTTGCTGCCTGCACCTCCCGCCTGATCTTTTCCCGATCAGCAGAATAAACATAAGAATCACATTCTCTCAGATCACAATCGATCCCTTTGTCTCGAATGATTCTTTTATACTCTTCTACTGCTGACTGATTGGCCTGCACATATTTTCTGGCCGTTTCTTCTCCCTTCTTTTTCATAAAACGGCTGCAGAACAGACCATGCTGTGCTGTAATCTTTGCGGTAGTATTTTTTGTCTGTCCGCCGCCAATCCTGTCTGCCTCCAGGACAACCGTCTGCACACCGACCTGCTCAAGATACCATGCAGTCAGAATCCCTGCCATGCCTCCGCCGATGACCGCTGCATCTGTTTTAATATCTCTGTCCAGGGAGGGATATTTCTTTCGGTTCCATGTCTTACTCCAAATTGATTCCATTTCTTACCTCCTGTGTTTTACCTATAACATTTCCTTCTGGAATCAATTTATACCGCCAATGCTTATTTTTATTTCATCTTTTTAATTATGATCGGCTGGGAACAAGGGGAACAGAATTTGATAAACATCAGAAATCTTCCAATGGATTCTCTCTTTTCTCCATATACTGTTTTAATGCATTTGCTAACTGATCTGGACAAGATGTTCCTTTATCCAGACATTGAATACCTTCTAGTCTTCGAATGGCCTCTTCGACTTCAACACCGATCAGCATTCTTTCCAATGCCTGTGTAAGCCCCGGACATCCCTTCACAAATTTAACTTTCTGAATCAAGTTGTTATTGATTTCAATATGGATCTGCTCAGAACAGGTCCCTTTTGTTTGATATATCATTTTTCTCTCCTTTCTCTAAACCGATCACTCTTTTACTGCTGCCTTACGAAAGGCGGCAATCTGAAATATAAAATTCAAAAGCAGCAGCACTAAAAATACTCCAAAAATCCAATGAATGCCCTCAGCGGCGGCAGACGCCAGAGAAGGATATGCGGAATTTTTCTGAAACACCGTTAAGATGACGGCTGAAATAGAAGTTCCCAGCGAACCAGCCAGCTGACCAAATGTGTTAAAAACAGCATTGCCATCGGAATTATCTTTTGGCGATATATTTTGTAACGCATGGGTCATCGTATTTCCATAAGTACATCCCAGACCTACTTCCGTAATGATATAAAATACAACAACCATGATCGTTTGCATGTAAGCCCCGGATACAAAGAACAGACCAGATCCGATGACTGCAAGAACACTTCCAAAATATATGGGCTTTTTCGCCCCATATTGATCCAGAATCATACCGCTGCAAACAGACAAGACTGCCTGTCCCATGGCACCGGGGAGAAGACACAGTCCTGTAATAAATGCGCTTGCGCCGCATACAACCTGAAGATAATTGGAAAGGGCAAAAGAAAACCCTAGAAATACAATCTGCATAAATATGTACGAAAGCAGATGCCAGTTAAATACTGGATTTTTAAAAACATCCAGATGGATCAGCGGCTCTTCCTTTCTCTTCGCATGCAGACAAAACAGCATCAGCGCTATAACTCCCAAAAGGAGACAGAACACAATTTGCAGCGGGTTTTCTGAAAATGACTCCAATCCAGTAACTCCATAGACCAGCAGGAAAAATCCAATCATCGCCAGAAGCGTACCAATCATGTCCAGCCCTATTTTAGAAGGCCGGGTTTTCTGCTCAATCGTAATCCCTCCCACAATCAAAGATAGGATCGTAAGCGGAATCATCAGGGAAAAAATTGCTCTCCACCCCAGCACGGTAACTACAATTCCTCCAAAAGTCGGTCCTAAAGCCGGTCCGGCAGCCATGATCAGAGAAGCCATTCCCATCATCGTACCTGTTTTCGTGGAAGGTACCTGTTCCAGAATGATATTAAATACCATAGGCAGTGCGACACCAATGCCAAGTCCCTGTATAATTGATGAAGCCACCAATACATCAAAACTCCATGCAAATGTTCCGATCAGGCACCCAGCCAGGAAAACAAAGCCTGAAAACAAGAATAACTTCTTAGCTGCAAAACGTTTTTTCAAAAATGCTGATATCGGCGTAATCATCGCTACTACCAGCATCTTTCCTGTTGTCATCCATTGTACCGATGATGCATTCACTCCGTATTCTTCCATCAATGTGGGAAACGCAATATTAACTGCTGTTTCAGTCAGCAGCCCGCACAAAATCAGCAGGCTGACCGATAAAACAGCAGCAAATAACCTGGGTTCCAGTTTTTCATCATATTTCATTTTGTAAGTTCCTCCTTGTAATCCTTCGTTTTTTATATCGTTCTCATTAGCGGAAACAGTACCAGTTCTTTGATATTTTTTTCTCCCGTCAGGACCTGCATCATGCGGTCAATTCCTATGCCCCAGCCGGAAATCGGAGGCATACCATATTCCATTGCCCTTATATAATCTTCATCCATTGCCATAGCCTCTTCATCCCCTCCGGCCTTTAACTTTGCCTGTTCCATCAGCCGGTTTCTCTGATCTACAGGATCCACCAGTTCTGAATATGCATTGATCACTTCTGCTCCATTGATCACCAGCTGGAATCGGTCCACAAGATCCGGATTCTTATCATTTGCCCTTGCAAGTGGAGATAATGCTCTGGGATGGGCAGTCAGAAATGTAGGCGCAGTTAATCCTGGACGGCTTACCTTTTTATATAGCAGATCAATCAGGTTTCCGCGCCCCAGCAAAGAGATCTCAGATTCAGATTCTAATTCAATCTTTCTTTCCCTGATTTCCTGAAGGAGCATCTCAGCTGTCTGGTACTGGTCTATATCAATTCCACAGTCTCTGAGAATCAGATCACGAAACGTAACCGTTTCCCATTTGGCATTAAAATCTATCGTACGGCCATCTATTTTTATTTTTGTCGTGCCAAATAATTTTTTCACTACCGACCGGAGCATATCCTGCAAAAACACCATATTCTCCTTATAGCTGTAATAAGCACAGTACCCTTCCAGCATCGTAAAGTCCTGCAAATGAGATGCATCCATTCCTTCATTCCGAAAACATCTGGCAAATTCAAACACTCTGGTAAATCCTCCTGCAATTGCCCTTTTCAAATACGTTTCCGGGGCGATTCTTAAATAAACATCCATATCCAGTGCATTATGATGTGCAACAAATGGTCTGGCAGATGCTCCAGATGGTTTGTCCATTAATACCGGTGTTTCAATTTCCATATATCCATGCTCTTCGAGATACCTTCTAACTTCTCGAATAAAGGAAAACTTAAGCAGAAATCTCTGGCGTACCTCTTCATTCATGATTAAATCCAGATATCTTTGCCTATGGCGGCTATCTGTATCAGCAAGTCCATGATATTTCTCAGGGAGCGGCTTCAGGGCTTTCCCCAGAAAAACAATGTTTTGGGCACGCACTGTTTTTTCACCGGTTTGGGTTGTAAACATTTCTCCGCAGACACCGATAAAATCTCCAATATCAAATGCTTTTCTAAAGAAATCATATTCTTTTTCTCCAACCATATCTTTTTTCACAGCGATCTGAACACTTCCATGCACATCACTGACCCTTGCAAAAGATATTTTCCCCATCTTCCGCATAAGAGTGATCCTCCCGGCAATCCGCACGTCAGGCGTTCCGTCAGGAAGATTTCCTGCTTCATACAGCTGATAATTCACGTCGTATTTATCCGGATAAGGATTCACCCCATTTTCTGATATAAAATCTAGTTTTTTCTTTCTGGCCAATTCCAACCCATTCTCCATTTTCTTTCTCTCTTTCTAAATTCAGTTTTCTATTTATTTCTTTTTGTACCACTAACGTAAACCATCCCATAATGGGAATGTCAATATAAAAAAGAGTGGAACCCACTGAAATAAAGGGATTCCACTCTAATATATTCCTTATTTTTCATGATCTGCCCAATGAGCATCTTTATAAATTGCCCGTCCCACGCCAATCATATCTGCACAATGATGTTCCAGCAGCTCTTCTGCCTGTGAAATATTCGTAACTCCGCCTGTTAAGAGAACCGGCACCGTTACTTTCTTCTTAACAGGAATGGACATATCCTGAAAATATCCTGGTTCCGAATGACCCGGACGGAGAAAGCCATTCATCCCCCCTGTGAGATGCAGCAGATCAACACCACATTCTTCAAATAATTGACATGCTTCCACACAATCATGGATTGTACTTCCGCCCTCTTCATAATCGCATCCGCCAAGCCGCATGACAATTGGAAAATCATCTCCTGTTTCTTTCCGCACAGCCTGTATGATTTCCCTCTGAAACCGGGTACGGTTTTCTACTGACTGGGAACCATATTCGTCGCTTCTATGATTATAAAGAGGCGAGAAAAACTGATTCAGTAAATAGCCGTGGGCTGAATGAATTTCAACCCCATCAAATCCAGCCTCTTTCGCCCGCCTGGCAGCCTGTGCAAACCATACCGTCACTTCATGGATCTGCTCTCTTGTCATCTCTTTTGACAGTTCCTGCTTCTGCTTTGGATGATAGACTGCACTTGGTCCTGCCGGTGCCTGCCCTGTGACCGCAGACTTTGCTGCCGTACCGGCGTGACTGATCTGGGCAAAGACTTTGACTCCCTCTTTATGCATACAATCCGTCAGTTTCCTTAACCCAGGAATTGCATCGTCGGCCGCAATCGAAACCTGACCCGGATGTGCTTTTCCCTGAGAATGAACATAACAATGCTCTGTAATAATCAGACCAATTTTGCTGTACTTTGCACGCTCTCTGTAATAAGCACACACCTCATCTGTCACATGATCATCAGCATCTGCCATTGCCGTTGCCATAGGCGGCATTACCAGACGGCTGTTAAGTACCAAATGATTTATTTTAATTGGATCAAACAGTTTTGACATATGAATTCTCCCTTTCTTTTATGCATTTATCGTTTGCATTTTATTCTTGTCCATTTTTCCACCTCAGCATCAAGAATACTTGCATGATGATTAAAGTAAGTGATATCATAAACTATACCATTATAGGAATGTCAAGAATTTTATAAAGGGGAAATCAAAATGAACTCTTATTTGACAATCGGCGAATTTGCAAAGCTGCGTAATGTGGACCGTAAATCTCTAAGATATTATGAACGGATCGGTGCATTGATCCCTGCCTATACGGATCCAAACACCCAATACCGTTACTACAAATTAGAACAGCTTGTAGATCTGGATACCATTTTAATGTGTCTGGAACTTGAAATTCCTTTGAAAGAAGCAGCTCAATATAAAAATAAAGATGGATCTCTTGATATCCTCAGATTATATAAGGACGGAAAGCAAAAAGCAGACGAAAAGCTGGCTCACCTTTGCACAATCATAGGACGCCTGGAGAGTGCCATTGGCTCAATGAAGGAAAATGAACCGTACAAAGATAAAAATACATTCTACAAACGCTATAAAAAGAAACGCAGTATGATACGAACCCCATTTCCTGAGTTAGGCAATGAAATTACCTTCCGGCAAAAAGCCACGGATTTATTTATAAAAGCTCAGGAGCATGGATACATTCCTATGTTTAATTTCCCGATAGGCCTCATGGCAGAACACAATGGCAAAACCATTGACATTTATATTACTTTAGAAATTTTCTCGTCTGAATACAGTGACAGTACGCTGGAATTATTTTCGTTACCTGAAGGGGAATATTTTTGCTGTCAGGAAAATACTGCTTCTATTTATGATTCTTCTGGTTATTTTCTTAATATTTTCGCGGAAAATCCGAAAATCCATTTTATCTTCCTGACAAATATGACGTTAGATAAATATGAAAAAGATATTTTCCCACTGGAAATACAGGCTTTTATTTCTGATCAGTAAATAAAATTTAAACATCTAATTTCATGTATGCCAGTCTCAAAAACCATTATCATTCAAAAGCAAACGTAAATTTACGGCGGACAAAACGGTCCGCCGTAATTTCTTCATATCATTTTAGCACTCACTAACTTATTTCTTAATTGTTTTATTTTCTTCTCAATTTCCCCAATGACAATTTTGAACTCATCATCAGATTTTCCGGTTGGATCCTCAATCCCCCAATTGTCATCAAAGACTCTTCCAATAAATGGACACCCGACATTACATCCCATGGAAATTGCGATATCTACTTCCGGAATTTCCGAAACCAGCTTACTATGCTGTCCCTCTGCCTCCATATCAATATCATACATTTCCTTCATCAGCCTGACTGCATCCTGGTTAATCTGTGGTTTCGTCTCTGTTCCTGCAGAATAGCTTTCAAATATGTCACCGGCCAGATGCCTGCCAAGAGCTTCTGCAATCTGGCTTCTGCAGGAATTGTGAACACAGATAAACGCTATTTTTTTCTTATCCATTTCCGAAACCTCTTCCCTCTAGCAGCCAAGTTTCTTTAAAAGTTCTTCGACCTGATCTGCCTTTAATACTTTCCCCATTGTCACTGCCTTTTCATTGACAACAATGGCCGGCATACTCATCACGCCATAGCTCGTCACTTTTTCTATGTCTGTGATATATTCAACGTCTGCGGCAAGATTCATACTGGCAACCGCTTTTTTTACATTTTCATACTGTTCATGACAAGACTTGCAGCCTGTTCCTAAAACTTTAATGCTGCATCTATTTTCGCCGCATACGCAGTCTTCTTCTGCCGCATAAATTTTATCCTCACGGACCGGTTCACTGCATCCACATGCCGGTTCCTTTGAGGATACCGTTCCGCAGCAGCATCCATTCTTTGTTTCTTCTTTCTTTTTCTTTCCAAACTTGAATAAGCCCATATTAATGATCTCCTTTTCTACTTTAATTTTTTATATTGAATATATGAAGTGCAGTTCTGCTCATACACTTCATACACAACTATACAAGCAAGTACTGTATTGCATTAAAGAAATATCCAACAATGATAATTCCTGCTGTACAGATTACGATAAATATCCCCAGAAGCTTTGGTTTGACTGCTTTCTTTAACATAACCATAGACGGAAGACTTAAGGTGGTAACGCCCATCATAAAAGAAAGTACCACGCCAAGTTTTGCTCCCTTTGCAAGCAGCGCTTCTGCAATCGGAATACATCCAAAGATATCTGCGTACATTGGAACGCCTGCAACTGTTGCAAGAATGACTCCAAATGGATTCCCATTTCCAAGGAATTTCACAACCAAGTCTTCGGGAATCCAGTTATGGATAACAGCTCCGATCCCTACACCGATCAGAATATATGGAAACACTTTTTTGAAAGTTTCTGTAACCTGTTCTGCCGCATACTTCAGACGATCTTTTACCGTAAGTTCTTCCTGAGAAATCTCCATCTGTTTTGTATTTCGTATAAACTCTTCTACCTGATTTTCAAGATGAAGCTTTTCAATCAAAGTTCCTCCTATTACTGCAATTACAAGTCCAAGAACCACATATACAACCGCTACTTTTGTGCCGAAAATACTCATCAGGAGCACTAAAGATCCCAGATCAACCATCGGTGATGAAATCAAAAATGAAAATGTGACTCCCAGCGGAAGACCCGCACTTGTAAAACCTATAAAAAGCGGAATTGATGAACAGGAACAAAATGGCGTTACTGTTCCCAGCAGTGCTGCTATCATATTTGCTCCGATTCCATGAAATCCTCCTAGAATCTTCTTCGTTCTTTCCGGCGGAAAAAAGCTCTGAATATAGCTTATAATATAGATCAAAATGCAGAGTAAAATTACAATCTTAATGACATCGTAAAGAAAGAATTGGATACTCCCTCCAATTTTTTCTTTTATGTCGCACCCTAATGCTTTTAACAAATTCCCAATTAAGACATTGAGCCATTTCATGCCTAATATCTGATCTTGTATAAATTCCCACATACATATACCTCCATATACATTGATATTCATCTATGTATTGATTTTATTTTTTGCTGGTACGATTCGTACCAGCATTTTTATACTTTATACGGTTATCTAAGAAATCCTTTCTTAGAAGACCTTTTTAATTTATTTCCTTCCCGCAGCAGCCCTGTGAGTCATCTGCCTGTGACATATTGCAGGAACAAGTAATCGCTGCAATGTATTCCTTATATTCTTTAAATTTTTCACAGTTAATAGAATAATGATGCCACTTTCCCTCTTTATAGGACCTTACGAGGCCACATTCCGAAAGAACCTTCATATGATGTGATAAGGTTGGCTGAGTTACCTGCAGTTTTTCAAGCAGATCGCATCCACACTTCTCTCCCTGTGTGAGCATTTCAATAATTCTCATCCGATTCGCATCTGACATCGCTTTGCAAATCACCGCAACTTCTTCTCTTGTCATGACTCCGCCTCCCACATAGATAATTATCTATGTGTAGATTATCAATCTTACAGCCATTTGTCAATCCTTATTTGAAAAAATCTATTTCTTTTTTCAATTCTCCCGATCTAAGCGGTTCCTGCTTCTTCTTTTATCTAGACAATAAAGCGACCGTCTCCACATGTGTTGAGACTAACATCGGAACACACACCCTTTACCTCGTC
>JAHZHN010000041.1 GCA_019420275.1 Clostridiales bacterium | reverse complement strand
CGAGAAAATCCTGAATATCAATACGAATGGGAAGAAGAGGATAAAGAATGTATTCAAACGGAGCAGGAAGAATTGGATGCAACAATTCAGTCTGTGAAAGAATGGTGGGAAGAGTACCAGGAGTGGAAAAAGCAAAAGAACTGGTGGGATGTTGAAGAAGATACTGCGGAACGAACATTTGATGAAGAGCTGATAATCATCCAGAAATGGTGGAATACATACCAAAATTTTTTAGGAAATGAAATGGAATAAATCAAGATGTTCCGAAATTCGGAACGCAAAATAGAAGGAGAAAGCACATGATAAAAATTTTATATGAAGACAGAAAAATAATTGAAGAGATGTATAACAGTCAAATGCCAGTCAACAGGATTGCAGCCAGAATCAATGTGGCCAGAAATACACTTTACAAAGAACTAAAAAGAGGAGGCGTAACGAAACCATCCGATCTATATTCTGCGGATTTAGCACAGGAGAATACAAAACAAAGGAAATGGTCTTAAGCGGAAACCACTGAAAGTGAGAGAAAGTCGGAGTGTCAGGCAAATGAAGATAAGCGAGGAACGGATTAAATGGGTATTACGTGATTATGAGGGTGTTCTGAAATATTGTGATGCCAGATATGAGAATTATCGTAGAAGTTATATCTGTGAGAAACAGGAACTACAAAATTTTGTACTGCCAAAGATAGACTTTGCACCACGTAGCAGTAGTGGAGGGGAGAAGCGAGATCTATCAGATTTATATGAAAGATGGACGGAACGCCAGAAGAAGTTTCAAAAGGAACTGATCGATCTGATGTTTGAAGTCGAAAAAGAGCGAGAAGAAATTCATCGTGTCTGGTTATGCTTTCAAATGCTGCCCCAAAAAGAATATGAAATTTTGCAAAAGTTGTATGTGGAGAAACATCCATATAAAGAGGTGGAACTGGACAGTGGGATCAGTCATCGAGCCTTTGAAAGGAACAGAAAACACGCAATTGAGCTGATTCAGAATGCCTATGAAAGTAAATGGAAAAAAGAAAAGCTGTTGGTTTATGCAAAAAATGAAAAAGAACACAGACAACAGAAGATAGAAGAAGAACCCTATCAGCAGATAGACTTATCTAACTTTATAGATACGGGGAAGAATCATGTTCCGGATTTCGGAACAAATGAAGGATAAAAAGAAAGGATGTTCCGAAATTCGGAACAAAAGGTGAAGAGTATGAAACGTTTTGTGATTGGAAACTTGAAAGGTGGAGTTGGAAAAACGACAACAGCAGTAAATCTGGCGTACAGTATGGCTAAGTTAGGGAAAAAAGTGTTAGTCCTGGATGCAGATCCTCAAACTAACCTGACTCCGTTTTTTACCAAAGTAAATGCAAATGGACATACGATTAAAACAGTGCTACAGCACCCAAATCTGGTACGCAGTGCTATTTACCGAACACGATATGCAAATATCGATATCATTAAAGGTAGTACAGATTTGGTAGAAAATGATGCATATGATACCAATGCTCTTTTGAAGGCAATGATGCAGATTCA
>JAHZHN010000040.1 GCA_019420275.1 Clostridiales bacterium | reverse complement strand
GCAAATATCGCTCACCGTTATTTGCGACAATCCATCCTCCACACCCAATGTTCTGAACTTATATTCCTGTGATTGAAGAGGAGATATAAATCCTAAAAGAGATAACAGAATAAGAAAATGGATCTTAGATAGTTTTTGTCCGCGCATATCAAGAATGATGGTTTATAGCACATTATCTTCGCCACAAAAGTAACAGTTTTTATGATATTCCCAAAATCAGAGCCAAATAACTAATAGATATGGACTTCATCCTATTCATTCTTCCCGCCCGAACGAACGATACTCCAACGGAGTAAGACCCGTACGTTTCTTGAAGAAAGAGAAAAAATATTCGGTTGACTGGAAACCTAGAAAAAAAGAAATCTCTTTTACTGACTGGGAAGTTCCCACCAGCATTTGTTTAGCTTTACGAAGTTTCAATTCCTGGAAATATTTAGCCGGAGCATAACCTGTATACTCCTTAAAAACACGTCGAAACCATGAATAACTAATATTGAGTCGCATAGCCAACTCTTCCGGGTCCACATTGCCGGAAACATTTTCATTCATAATGATTTTTGCCTGTTCGATCTTCTGATCCACATCACTCATCTCGAAAACCTTATTCTTGGAGACGGAAAGAATCATCCCTATCATGTGGAGCACAATCCCGGAAAGATATTGTTGCGCGGAAATCTTATCCGCTTCGGCTACGGCAAGAGCACGGGAGAATAATGAGACTAACTCTTCATTAAGGCCTATTTCCAGTATTTGCTGTTCCTGCGACAAAAAAGCATCATCAACAATGGCGTCTATCATAGGCCCCTCGAAACCGATATAATATTCCGTCCAACCAGTCTGCCGCAACGGGCGATAAGTATGCCATTGTCCGGGAAACAATACCATCAGCCGACCTTTACAAACTTGCTTTTCAGAGGTAGAATCAGATGAAAACAAACCACGCCCCTTGGTGATATATACCAATTGATACTCACGAAGCACTCTTCCTTTTTCTGCATTAAAGAAGTAACCGGAAGGATGCTCTTTCAACGGATAAGGTGAATCAGGAGGAATGGATTGATAGCCGACGGTATTTACCCACAGGCCGAATTTACGGTCCATGTCATTTACAATCAGATATTTAAATTCTAATCCCAAACTATTATCCTCGATCATACCAGTGTGTTTTCATGTAATTGAGTTGGACAAAAATAGGAATTATTTTCAGAAAAACACCACAGATTACACAGATTTACACAGATTTAATTCTTAAATATCGGCTTCCGATTAGAAAATAATCTGTATAAATCTGTGTAATCTGTGGTGAAAAGAACTTCCGCAAAAACTAACTTTAGAAAGCTTTGCGATATAGAGCTTCGATATCTGCTACCGAAGTAGGACGAGGATTACCGCCTGTACAAACATCATTGAAAGCAGCTACAGCCAGTGCAGGAATATCTTCTTCCTTCACATTGATTTCATGTAATTTCTGCGGTATATTGATACTGGCAGAAAGTGCTTTCACTGCCTCAACAGCCGCTTTTACTCCCTCGGCTTCACTCATTCCGGTAGTGTCCACTCCCATTGCTTTCGCAATATGGATATATT
>JAHZHN010000004.1 GCA_019420275.1 Clostridiales bacterium | reverse complement strand
AAGAGGATGCCCCTTTCCTTTGAATCTAAAATTCATAGTTTTGGGACACCCTCTTTTTTACTCTTCTTTTTTATTTTTCTCTTCTTCCCTGTCAAGTTCCTTTTGAAGAATTTCAATATCGCCCTGAAGCTTTTCGATCAGATTAAACAAATCAATATATTCTGCCTGTGGGTAGTCCATCGTCTCCTTAAAATATTTCTTCCCTACCTGCCGATACAGATCATTTAGATCTTTCTTCGCGATGCGGATATCATTATACCTTTTGGCTGAATCCGCCACTTCTCTGGCTTTGTGTGCTGCTGCCTTTCCTGTCGTGGAAATCGTCTCCTCCAGACGTCCGAAAAAATCTTTTGCCATACGCGCTCACCTCTGTTATTTTTTTTTATTATACCTTTTTCTCAATAAAAAAACAAGGCATGCGCCGGCAATGACTGCCGCTGAAATCCATTTTCCGGGGCCTCGGTCACCTGTTCTCGGAGAACTGCTTCCAAAAGATTTTCCTGACCCAGAAATTAGTTTTGGACTGCTGACTTTAATGTCATGTTCTGCCGTTACAAGATCTGCGTTCTGCCCTTCTGCCTGTACCGTATTAACGATTTCTTTCCCCTCACTGGAAGGCAAAAGTTTCACTTGATACTGAATTTTAATTTTTTCTCCGAAAGATAAGTTTATTCCGGTTTCTATCCGATACGCTCCATTCAAAAATGAAATCTTACACTGTTTTGTCATATCCCTTCCATCCGGTCCTGTTATCTTTATTGTGTCTTCCTGTATTTTCACATCCTGACTGGACAAGCGGTCCACAATCACAATCTTTTCTGCCTTTGCCCCTTCCTTCGTCTGCGTTACTGTAACACGATAAATGCAGGTTTCTCCTACATGATAATTCCTTTTCTCAGTAGTTTTTTCAATAGAAAGCTCCGGTCTTATTTCTTCCAAACTCACCGTATATTCATCCTGACACTTTGGAGCATCATTGGAATAGGCAGAAGCCTTATTTCTCACATTTCCTGTCTCTGCTGTCCGAAACCAGACACGATATGTTACAACAATCTCATCCTTTTGGGCTATATCTTTTCCTGTTGCAATTTTAAATTGATTCCCCCCGGATCCTTCTGTAATTTTACACTGTCCAGTTATATCTTTACCGTTATATTTCACCCGGATATCCTGAATTTCCATCCCTCCTTTTTCAAAAACATCTTCTATCACGACGCCATGGGCAACTGCGCCGCTGTTTTCCTGGGTCACCCGCAGTTCATAGGTTCCCTTTTCTCCCTTTTTATAAGAATTCTGTCCGGCTGTTTTTTGAATCTTCAGCAGCGGCGGCTGTATTTCTACTATGTTTACATCCTGATCTCCTGGTGTATTGCTGCTTTCAACTTTAGCTGTATTTTTCAGTTTATCATCTGTCTTCTCCTGAAAAAGCACCTGATAAGTCACCTCCATTTCATCTCCGTGTCCCAGATTCCTTCCTGTTTCTATGAAAAAAGCAGTTTCTGATGCATCTGTCCTGCAGGACGATGTAATATCCTCTCCATTATATTTTATTTTAATTCCAGAAATTACTGCCCCATCCTGATCAAACTCATCAGAAATCACAAGATTCTCTGCCACAAGATCTTCATTTTGCTGTGTTATTTTCAGCATATAGTTTCCTGTCTGCCCAATTCCATATACTTTCTGATCAGATTTTTTTATAATTTGGAGTTTTGGCGCTTTCAGTTTCACACTTTCTTCGGCTTCATCTCCTCCTGATGGAATCGTATCATCTTCCCGGATCTTTTCACCATTGATATTATCGGTTGCCGGTGCTTTGATCCGATTGAAGATCTCTTTTCCTTCCAGACCATCTTTTTCTGCCATTGTCTGATAATGAACCTGAATCTGATCTGCATACGTAAGCTTCTGATATTCCAATGGTCTCTCTCCCAATGAAGTGTCCAATGCCGGAATATTTCCTTTCTTCAGGCAGCACTCTGTCTGAATCCGAAAACCGCTGCCGTCTTTTTCATAAGAAATGGAACACTGCTTTGTGATATCCCTTCCATCGGCTATGACAGCAAGGCTTCCCGGAATCAAAACGACACCATCTGTTCTGATCTCATCCTCTATCTCCACATTTTTCATGAAAGTCCCTTCATTCCTGTTCTCTAAAACAGCCTGATATGCGATCATCTCTCCTTTTTGATATACTTTTTCCGGTGCTTCCTTCGTTATATGAAGTTTCGGAGAGTTTACGTAAATCTGACAGTGATCTTCCCTTTCCAAAACTCCCGCTGCCCATGCCTTTGCTGTATTGTCCGCCAGCTTTCCATTGGAGTCAGCGCTTGCCTCTGCCTGATATGATATAGTAACTGCTCTGTTTTTGGGCAGTTCATAATTTCCTTTGGATTTTAAGATCCATCCATTTCCTTTTATTTCCAATATATAATTTTCTTCTTCTATTCCCGTAATCTGAAACGAATTTTCTATAATCTTTACATATTCCGGAAGAGACAAATCCTGGATTATAAAATATGCTGTGCCTGCCTCCTGATTCACATTTTCTGCTCTAACCGTATATTTCACGACATCACCGACCTGATATTCATAAGGCTGTGCTGTCTTGGTTATCTTCATTCCGGGCACATCCGGCTCGGACTCTGGAAGTTCGATGATCACTTTTGCTTCATTGGTTGGCGATGTTTTCTCATCTACTGTCGTCTCGGCTGTATTTCCAATGGTGATTGTCGTTTCAGACGCATCATAATGTCCATGATTTTTCCACTGTTTTCTCAGTGTCTCCAGCTTTTCTCTGGTTGGATTCTCCGGAATCTGCATCCTTACCTGGATTTCCAGCCGATAGACACCCCGTCTGTAAAACTTAGGATCTTTTGGATTTTTTAAAACTGCAGATACCAGATTCTGTTTCTCCGATATTTCGAACTCTTCCGACACATCACTATCATCTCCAAAGACCTTTATACTCTCGATTTTCAGACATTCCTCAACCTGATCTTGAAAGGCAAACTGTTTATAATAATGTGCTTCTGGAATTTCCGCTGCAATTGGCTGCTCAACCTGGTACGTCCATATTCCCGCCAGACTGCTGATTTTAGATGTTTCTTTGCGTTCTTCACCTTTTTGAGAAATATATTTTTTGGGATCCACCGAATCAAATTTCACCATATTCTGTCCGGATCCTACAAACTGATCTTCTTTTGTCGGTCCCTGGCTTCGAACTTTCCCAAACACATACTCAAAACTATCTGACTCAAAAATAAAACCTGCGCAGGTAAAATCTTCACTGACATAATTATTGCTGTAATCCGCATAGTAAATGTGAAATCCCTGTGACTGTGTATAACTTAATTTAGTATTTTTTGATACATACTGGCCTTTTACACTGTCTGCCTTTACGCCAATATACTGATTGGCATCAATATCCCGAAGTGTAATATTACTTTTTAGCTGAACCGGTACAGATGTCCCTGCACGATAAAACTGACTTCTTAGTGTCATTTCCTCGATTCCTACATAAGCACTGTCGCAAATACCAGTGCCTATCGCCACAAATCCTTCTCTGCCCTGATATTTTTCAATTGCAGCAATAGTCAGCACCAAATCTACCTGCTCCCAGTGCCCCTTGCTTCCGTCTGGCTCACATTGATAAATTTCCATGTTGGTCTTCTTTACCTGAATCTTTCCAGCCTGATTTTCCTCTGTCTTAAACCATAAAAATTTTTCTACGTTGGACGGTAAATCCAGATCCGGAAGCTTGTCAGATTTTTTCCCTTTCATTATGACTGTCTTGGTCTCTTTTGTTTCCTTTAGCTTAAATCCATAGGAAGCCTCCGCCTGAAACGCATTGGAGTCACCAAAGGAAGAAAAACTCTTTCCATTTCCTTCCCACCATGTTCCAATCTTTTTCGCTTCCCCTGAGTGGATCTGAGCATGAATTTCTCCCGGGCACAACAGCATAATCCCGAATATCACTGCGGAAAAAAACATCTTCCAGACTGTTTTCATACTTTTCTTCTTCATCCACCTACTCCTTTTTCCTGTACAACTGGGTTCTCCCTCATCTCCCGGCAGACAAAGATGTCTCATAGCCTCCTGGCTCCCCTCATTCCTATGACAGGCTGCACTCACCTCCATGACCATGCAGAAGTCTCATTATCATATCCTTATTTCGCTCCCTGAATTCAGATCCTGGCGGGATATGTCGATACGAATGTACCGGAAAATGGTCTTATTCAATTGTAAAAATCTCCTGGGAATCAATCATCGACCTGAACTTGTAAGAATTGTAATTTTTTTCCATCTATCTTATATATTAATGTATCACTATAAAAGAAAAAAAGCAACCCATTTTTATGAATTGCTTTTTTATCTTATACGGTTTAAATTTTATTAAATACCGAGAATTTTCTTGACTTCATCTTCCATCTTGTCAATATCACACTCTGTATTATGAAGAATTGGCGCAGTCCTGATTTCCTCAATGGCTTTTGGAACTTCTACACCAGAAATTTCTTTTAATGCATCAACGAGTTCGAAATCTGTTGTGTCTTTGCATCCCGGACGAATGGCGTCCATAACACTTCTTGTAAATTTATATGGGCTTGCAGTTGAGGCGATCACAGACGGTGTCTCATCACCTGTTTCTGCTTTATATTTATCATAAGCAACTGCTGCCACCGCTGTATGTGTATCCATGATATAATCATCTTTCTCATACACTTCTTTAATCTTTTCCGCTGTTTCTTCTTCTGTGGCATATCCGCCGTAGAACTCAGACAGTCCTTTCTTCATCTCTTCCGTGATCGTGTATACGCCGTCTTTTGTTAACGCCTGCATAAATTCAGAACATTTCTTCGCATCATTTCCGGTAATCCGATAAATCATTCTCTCCAGATTACTAGAAATCAGGATATCCATAGACGGAGAAGTGGTAACATAAAATTCTCTCCTTCTGTCATAAGATCCAGTCTGGAAGAAATCAAATAATACTTTATTTTTATTTGATGCACAGATAAATTTTCCGATCGGAATTCCCATCTGTTTTGCGTAGAAAGATGCCAGGATATTACCAAAGTTTCCTGTTGGAACAACAACATTCATCGGCTCTCCTTCTTTCAGTGCTCCATTTTTCAGCATATCTCCGTATGCTTTTACATAATAGACAATCTGCGGCACCAGACGGCCAATGTTAATAGAGTTTGCAGATGAGAACTGATATCCTGCCTGATCCATTTCTTTTGCCAGGTTCTTATTGGCAAACATCTGTTTTACACTTGTCTGTGCGTCGTCAAAATTACCATGAATGCCGATTACGTAGGTATTGTTTCCTTTCTGCGTCACCATTTGCTTTTCCTGAATCGGGCTTACGCCGGATTTTGGATAAAATACAATGATCTTCGTTCCCGGCACATCAGCAAATCCTGCCAGCGCTGCTTTTCCTGTATCTCCTGATGTTGCCGTAAGAATTACGATCTCGTTTTTCACATGATTCTTCTTCGCAGACGTTACCAGCAGATATGGCAAAATAGACAGAGCCATATCCTTAAACGCGATGGTAGCTCCATGGAACAATTCCAGAAAATATGCGTCACCTACTTTTACCATAGGCGCAATTTCTTTTGTATCAAATTTATCATCATATGCGTTTTTAATACAGTATTTCAGTTCTTCCTCTGTAAAGTCTGTTAAGAATTCTTTCATAACAGCGTAAGCAATTTCCTGATATGACATCTTTGCCAGATTTCCCAGCGGAACTCCCAGTTTCGGAATACAATCCGGAACAAAAAGCCCTCCGTCGCTTGTCAGTCCTTTCAAGATCGCTTCTGATGCAGTTGCTGTCTCTTCTCCATTTCTTGTACTACGATAAACTAAATTCATATCTCCCTGCCTTTTCTTCTCAATTATCTTTCGGTTTCTTTTGGTTTCTGATTATATCATATGTTTCCTTATGCCTCAACTAGTTCTTGTTTGAGTTTCTACACCAAAGCAAATACAAGCATCAGTTTCACTCCCTGGACCAGGACGTCCTCATCAAAATCAAACATACTGTGATGATTCGGATATTTCCCTCCGCCGCCAATAAAAGCAAAGCATCCTTTCATGGTTTCCAGATAATTAGAAAAATCCTCTCCCAGCATCATCGGCGGAACATGCACGAAATCTTTTTCTGGAAATACTGTAACCGCCTTTTTCATCACTTCTTTTACCGCTTCTTCATCATTTCGAAGAGCTGGATGACTCGCCGGCTGAAAATCCAAAGAAATTTCTGCATGATACATCTGTGCTGCAGCCTCTGTCATCTTTTCCATTCTGTCCCGGATTTTCTCCTCCACATGCTTTGAAAATGTCCGCACGGTACCTTCCAGCACCGCTTCTCCAGCTATAATATTTCTTGCTGTTCCGGCTTCCATTCTTCCGATCGTCAAAACAGCGCTTTCCAGCGGATTGATGCTTCGGCTTATGATCGTCTGAAGATTCATGGCAAGAGATGCTGCGACCACGACCGCGTCAACACATTCCTGCGGTTTTCCCGCATGTCCCGATTTTCCTCCAATGCGAATGGAAAACCAGTTAGTAGCTGCCATCCTCGCACCTGGTTCTAATGATATTTTCCCTTTTTCAATCCCCGAAAAAATATGAAGTCCAAATATTTTATCTGCCTGGTTTAAGATTCCCGTTTCCAAAAGATCAGCTGCTCCCTGAGCCGTTTCCTCTGCCGGCTGAAACACCAGCATAATCCTGTGATCCAGTTCATCTTCATGTTCTTTTAAAATTTTTGCCGCAGCTAACAAAATAGCTGTATGCCCATCATGTCCACAGGCATGCATACATCCTGTATTCTGGGACTGAAAAGAGAGTTCTGTTTCCTCCCGGATTTCCAAAGCATCCATATCTGCCCGTAAAGCCGTCGTTGACGGACCGCTGCCCAGTACAGCAATCACACCCGTCGGCTCCATCAAGCGATAAGAAATGTCCCATTTTTCCAAATGCTCCCGAATATATTCCGTTGTCATCACCTCATGACCAGATATTTCCGGATATTGATGCAATTCCCGCCGAAACAAAACAACTTCCTCTTCTATGTTTTCCGCTTCCTGTATGATATCCATATTCACCCTTCCCATCTGCTGTTATCGTCTCACCATCCGGTAAACCAGATAAATAATCAGTGCTGCCAAAATGATTGGACTAAAAATTGCCATGACTGCCGCAAAAACATGAAGCACCGCATAAAGAACCAAGAGTACCACGATTACAGATAAAAAACATCCTAATTTAACTTTCCAGGAATTCAAATCAAAGATTCTGATTTTTTCTCTTTGCTCATCATGTCCCCAATTGCTGGACTCATCAAATGTATGCTCATAGTACACATTCTCCTCATTTCCATTCGCTTCCGCAATTGATTTTGCAATCAATCTTGGGCTTCCCAAAGCTTCGCAGATTTCTCTCTCTGTCTTTCCCTGAGACGTCTGCGTCCTAAAATAATCCTCATAATACGCTATATTCTCTTCTATGATCGACGAAGGAACCGTTCCTTCCAGAGCTTCCCGCAGTTCACGGATAAATTGATTCTTTGTCATCTTCATCTCCTTTATATCAAACAGAATAAAATATTTTTGATTCCTTCAGGACTCTGCATTTGCCGTTCTGTATCTCTATTATTGAAACCCCGCAGTTCTCCTGCCTTGGCGCATGCCAAAAATCCTTTACATCTCTATGATATATTTTGGTCAAAAAGCCATGAATCCAAGCGCCGTGAGAAAATATTACCATATGTTTAAATTTAGCTTCCCCAGGAAGAACCACATTTTCCAGAAAATCTTCGGCTCTGTCCATAACGTCTTTATGATCCTCTGCTCCTCCCGTTTTGTGGAAATTCTCCGGATCATCAAAAAATTTCATAAAAGGATCGTTCCTCTGCCTTAATTCTTGTTCTCTGATGCCTTCATACTTTCCAAAATCCGCTTCTGCCAGACGCCAGTCTTTGTGAAGGGGCAGATTTCGTCCTTCCAAGATGATTTTACCGGTTTCTGCAGCTCTGTCCAGAGGACTCGTGTATGCCGCATCAAAAGGAATATCTTTCAATCCTTCCTTCGTCAGCCGTGCAAGTTCCCTTCCATGCTCATTAAGGCTCACATTGGATCTTCCCTGCAGTCTGCGCATTTTATTCCAGTCCGTTTCTCCGTGACGAATCAAGTATAATTTCAATCGTTTCCTCCTCTCAGAGTATACATTATCCTTTGTTCTATCGGACATTATAGCATATCTCTCCCTCCCTTTGCGCCATATTCTGTTCTTTTTTATAAATTCTTAATGTTTTATGTAAAAAACTATAGCATTTTTCTGCATCTTTGATATACTTTGATTAAGCTAAAATGTATGAAACATAGGAGGGTTTTTATGAATATTCAAATTGGAGACGAGATTACATTATCTGAAGAAGTGGTAACGGGAAATACGGCTAAGACATGGGGAAGCGGAAGTCTACCAGTCTATGCGACTCCTGCCATGTGCACCCTGATTGAACGTGCAGCCGTAGCTCTTCTGTCTGACAAACTGGATGACGGCATGACAACCGTCGGCACGAAGCTGAACATTGCTCATGTATCCGCTACCCCGGTCGGAGGAAAGGTCGATTGTCACTGCACTTTAACAGAAATCGACCGCAAACGTCTGGAATTCCATGTAGAATTGACAGATGCCAAAGGACGTGTTGGCATCGGAACCCACGAACGTTTCATCGTGGACGCAGCATCCTTTATGGAAAAAGCAGAGCACAAATTTGATTAATCTTCCCAAAACCTGAGAAAACGCCGCTGCTGATCGTTCGACCAGCAGACGGCGCTTTCTTTTTCCTTATCTTTTATCTTCCTGTACCTTTCAAAACTGGTGATACTCTCTTATAAATCAAGAAAGTAATCACAACACTGCACAACCCTTTTACAAAAGTAAACGGCATATTAAACCAGATAAGCGCATCCCATAAATTTGACACGTTAGAATTGATTGCCTGATATGCACTTAGAATCGCACTCATTGGCATAAAATTCGTATATACCGGATAAACAATAAAATAATTTGAAAATACACTGACAACCGCCATCAAAACGGCTCCCACAAATGCTCCGATCAGCGCATTTTTCTGTGTTTTTTTTCTCTTATAAATCAGACCGGCCGGCAAAACAAAGCATACTCCCAAAATAAAATTAGAAAGTTCTCCAACACCTCCTGTCTGTGAATGCAAAAGATTGATTACGTTTTTTATAAAGCACACCGCAATTCCAGAAACAGGTCCCATGGCATACGCAGCCAGCAGTGCCGGAAGTTCTGAAAAATCAAACTTAATAAACGGCGGAATCAGCATCGGAATCGGAAATTCCAGAAACATTAAAATTGTTGCTAAGGCTCCCAGCATACCTGTTACCGCTATTGTTCGGATATTTACTCTTTCTGTTTTCATTGTCATTGTCTCTCCTGTCATCATCATATTCTCCTTTTTGGCTGTTCTTCCCAGGCCTGCCTTTTTGGCTGTTCCGGAAATAAAAAAATCCCTCTCGCTTCTGCATTACTGACACAAAACGACAGGGCACTACAAACGAGAACGGTGCATTCACACCATTCCTTCACTTCTTTCATCCAGACTATACTGTTGGTTGAGGATTCTAACCTCATCGGCCGAAGCTCGTGGACTTATCCCAGAGGGCATCACCACCAGTCGAGAATTGATATGCACACATATCTCACTCTGCCCTGAAGTTGGAGAAATATTCTCTTCTCTACTTCAATATTCAGTTTTCAGAGAATGAAAGTGTTCTCTGATTTCTTAATTATTATAGACAATCTTCTCTCTTTTGTAAAGGCTCTCTTACAATTTCCTTACTTTACACCCGCACCATTATTTGATAAACTATAAATTACGAATTGTATGATAAAGGAGACTGAATTATGGGAATGCACAGAATCGCAAAAATGCCTTCTCCTGAAGAACTGAGAGAAGAATTTCCGCTGAATGAAGAGTTAAAGAAGATAAAAGCAGACAAAGATGAAGAAATCCGCAAGGTATTTACCGGCGAATCCAATAAATTTATTGTTATCATCGGACCTTGTTCGGCTGACAACGAAGAAGCTGTTATGGATTACCTCGGCCGTCTTGCCAGAGTACAAAAAGATCTGAAGGAAAAACTCCTGATCATCCCCCGCATTTATACAAACAAGCCGCGGACGACCGGAGACGGATACAAAGGCATGATCCATCAGCCGGATCCGGAAAAGGCTCCAGATATGGCTGCCGGACTGCGCTCGGTCAGAAAGCTGCATCTGGACGCTCTCAAAGAATTCCATATGCCAGCTGCGGATGAGATGCTTTACCCAGGCAACTGGCCATACATGGAGGATATTTTATCTTATGTTGCAGTCGGAGCCCGCTCTGTTGAAAATCAGCAGCACCGCTTGACTGTCAGCGGCTTTGATATTCCTGCCGGAATGAAAAATCCTACCAGCGGTGACCTGACCGTCATGATGAATTCCATCACAGCCGGTCAGCATCCACACGATTTCATTGCCAACGGATATGAAGTAAAAACAGATGGAAACCCATTAACTCACGCAATCTTAAGAGGCTCTGTCAACCGTCATGGAAACAACATTCCAAACTATCATTATGAGGATCTCACAAGGGTTGCATATATGTATGAAAAATTCCAGCTGAAAAATCCGGCTGTTATTGTGGATGCAAACCATTCCAATTCTGGAAAACAGTGGAATCAGCAGCCGCGTATCGTCCAGGAAGTCCTTCACAGCAGAAGCTTCCTGCCGGAAATCAAATCTTTGGTAAAAGGAATCATGATTGAAAGTTATATCGAAGACGGAAATCAGTCCATCGGCAACGGTATCTATGGAAAATCCATCACAGATCCTTGTCTTGGCTGGGACAAGTCCTCCGCTCTTCTTTACCGAATGGCAGACAATGTTTAAGAAAATAACTTCAGCACCTCTTCCATAAGGGCCGGATTTGCATAACTTTCCAATATGCATCCGATGACAACAAGAACAATTTCTAATTGAACAGAAAATTTTTCTGAGAAGGAACGGCTTTCGTAATAGAAGTCTGTTCCTTCTCTTTGACTTTCCTGGACATTTCTGCGAAACAGCAGTGCCGCTGAAATCCCATAACATATAAAATGAGGGAAAAAACTGAACAAAACAATGATCAGTCCTTTCAGCCCCATCTGAATAATCTGCAGGGACAGCATAGAGCCAAGAAAAAAAGCGAGGCAGAACATGCTTCCAAATAAGAACACCAGTGGCTGCAGAAGATATCCCGCAAGAAACAGAATTCCATACTGTTTTCCTCTCTTAAATAAAATATACGGAAGCAAACTTGTGCTTGATACATACAAGTCTTTATTGTTCAGCACAAGAGAATCAATCTGTCCTCCATAGGCCAAATAATCCTTGTACACAAAATTAGTAAATAAACTTCCAAGAACCAGTCCGATCATCAAAAACAGTCCTGCAAAAAACCTTCTCCTTTCCACATCATCCTCCCCTTAAGATCAGTTTTCAGCAGCTTCAGACAGAATCTCCATACAATAAAACTGCCGCATAGTATATCCTATGCGGCTCTTTCCACGATCATTCCTTTATTTGTTTGCTGAAGACAGATATCCCAAAACTCCTGCTATGGTTTTTGCATCAATAATCCTTCCATCAAATATCATTTCTTTTATTTCGTCAGTTGTAAATTCCTTCACATCAATAAATTCATCCTCATCTAAATGCTGCTTTGACGGCTTAAGATCAGTCGCAACATAAATCGGAATCCTTTCATCACAAAAGCCAATGGCCGTAATAATTGTCATCAGATGTTCTATATGCCCTGCTTTAAATCCCGTTTCTTCTTCAATCTCCCTGGTCACACATTCCAAGGGTGTTTCTCCCGGTTCAATCCCTCCTGCTGGAATCTCCAGTGTCTCCTGGTCCAATGCGTTTCGATACTGTTTCACAAGAAGAATCGTGCCTCTTCCTGTAACCGGAACAACTGCAGCTGCACCTTTATGTTTTACCAGATCCCATACCACCGTTTTCCCGCTTGGCAGTTTCACGATATCTTCATAAAATCCTACTACTTTTCCCTGATGGATCAGTCTTTGTTCTATTTTCTCATAACCATTCATTTTATCCCTTCCTTCCTGTTCCATTGGAAAAGGCGATAGAATTACTCTATCGCCTCTGTCTCTTATCTCGCATAGTCTACAACTCGTGACTCTCTGATAACATTTACTTTGATCTGTCCCGGATAATCCAAGTTCTCTTCCACCTGCTTGGAAATATCCCTTGCCAACAAAATCATATCATCATCACTAATCTGTTCAGGAACTACCATAACCCGAATTTCCCGACCTGCCTGAATAGCAAAAGATTTATCAACACCTTGAAATGAATTTGCGATCTCTTCCAGCTGTTTTAATCTTGTGGTGTAACTTTCCAATGTCTCGCTTCGCGCACCTGGTCTTGCCGCAGAAATTGCGTCAGCCGCCTGCACAAGACAAGCGATCATTGACTCAGGTTCCTCATCTCCATGATGAGACGCAACCGCATTGATCACAATTGGATTTTCTTTGTATTTCTTACATAAATTCACACCAAGTTCTACATGAGAACCTTCTACTTCATGATCGATCGCCTTTCCTATATCATGAAGCAGTCCCGCACGTTTTGCCATACGGACATCCACACCGACTTCCGCTGCCAGAAGTCCAGAAAGCTGAGCAACTTCCATGGAATGTTTCAGCGCATTCTGTCCATAACTTGTCCGGAACTTCATCCTTCCAAGCAGTCTGACAAGCTCCGGATGGATTCCATGGACTCCCAGTTCCAGAGTCGCTGCCTCTCCTTCTTCCCGCATCTGATTTTCCACTTCTTTTGTGGCTTTTTCCACCATTTCTTCGATGCGGGCCGGATGAATCCTTCCGTCTACAATCAGTTTCTCCAGCGCGATTCTCGCAATCTCTCGACGCACTGGATTAAAACTTGAAAGTACAACTGCTTCCGGGGTATCATCAATAATTAATTCCACACCTGTAATATTTTCAATGGATCGGATATTCCTTCCTTCCCGTCCAATAATACGGCCCTTCATTTCATCATTTGGAAGCTGGACTAAGGAAATTGTCGTCTCTGCAACATGATCCACTGCACATTTCTGGATTGCAGTCACCACATATTCTTTTGCTCTCTTCTGCGCATCTTCCTTGGCCCTGGTTTCCATCTCTTTGACATACATTGCTGTCTCGTGTTTTACGTCTTCTTTTACTGCTGATAATAATTGTTCTTTTGCCTGATCAGAGGTCAAACCGGAAATTCTCTCCAGTTCCTGTAGATGTTTTGACTTCAGTTCCTGCACATGAGCTTTCTCAGATTCAACATTCTTTTCTTTCGCCGCCAAAGACTGCTCTTTGCGCTCTAAAAGTTCAGATTTCTTTTCCACTGACTCTTCCTTGGAAAGAACTCTCTGCTCATACTTCTGCAGTTCTGCCCTGCGTTCCTTTGTTTCTTTTTCAAAGTCATGTCTCGCTTTTATAGTTTCTTCTTTTACTTCTAAAGAAGCTTCCCGCTTTTTTGCATCGGCTGCTTTGATTGCTTCATCTATAATCTCTCTGGCTTTGTCCTCTGCGTTCCCGATGGTGATTTCCATCGCTTTCTTGTTCCGCGCATTCGCTGTCAAAACGGAGACCGGAACTGAGACCGCCAGTGTTGCGATAATGGCTATAACAATACCAAACACTCCACAGGTTTCCTCCTTATTCAATTTTTGTGCTTTCGCACTCATTTAATTTTATATGTTTTTAACATAAAAGTCAAGAAATCACTGCGTCTTGTGTCTGATTTGTCGTCTTGTCTTCCATTCGATTCAAGGCCTCTTCTGTTCGGATCAGCAGCGCCGTCTTTGGCGGAACTCTCAGTCCTCCTCCGAAATCAATCTTTTCACCGGATACCAGATCAATTCCCATGCCCGCTCTGGCATTAAAATGCATCACGCGTTCCTCATCTCCAATATTAACTGCCGCGATAATCCGGTCTCCTTCCCCTTCTCTTTCAAATACCAATACATTCGGTTCAATCGCAAGCTGCACATAATTTCCATATCGTAATGCCGGACTTCCTTTTCGAATTTCAGATAAATGACCAATATATTCTGTCAGCTCGTTTTCCACCAAATCTTCCGGATGAATTCTCGGTCTTAAACTATTATCGCTTCCCTTTTCTTTCTTTCCTTCAATTCCCCATTCACTTCCGTAGTAAATTCCAGGAACTCCCGGCATTGCATACATAAGCGCATAAATCAGCGGCAGATGCTCTTTATCTTCCAGCTGAGTTGCAATCCTCTCCACATCATGATTATCGACAAAACTGTACAATGGAAGGCCTTTGTAAAGCGTCCACTCCTCCGGACCGAACTGCCGGTTGAGTGAGTATCCTATTTCGTGCATATTATGTGTATTGCAGCTGGAATACAGTCCTTTGTAACATTCATAATTCGTTACAGAATCAAGCAGTTGGCCGTTTGCCAGCTCATTATAGTCTCCGTGGAGCATTTCTCCTATTAAAATGAAATCCTGTTTTTCATTTCTTACAAAATCAGCCAGTTCTTTCATAAATCCGCGATTTAACATATATGCAACATCCAGACGAAGACCATCAATCTTAAATTCATCCATCCACAGCTTCACACATTCCAGCAAATGTTTCTTCACATCAGGATTGTCAAGATTTAATTTTACCAGTTCGTAATGACCTTCCCATCCTTCATACCAAAAACCATCATTATAGCCGCTGTTTCCGTCAAAATTGATACAGAACCAGTCTTTGTAAGCAGAATCCCATTTTTTTTCACAGACATCCTGGAATGCCCAGAATTCTCTTCCCACATGATTAAATACACCATCCAAAATCACTTTGATTCCGGCCTCATGCAGCTTGACACAGACTTTCTTAAAATCTTCATTCGTTCCAAGTCTGTGATCAATTATTCTGTAGTCTTTCGTATCATATCCATGTTCTGAAGACTCAAACACCGGTGAAAAATAAATTGCATTTGCCCCGACTTTTTTAATATGCGGAATCCATTCCACAGTTTCAAGAATTCCGTGTTCTGTCTCTTCATCTACAAATGCTCTTAATGGAAAAATCTGATAAATAATTAAATCGTTCATTTTCATTTTTCTTGTCCTTTCTTATTCCGTACTCTTCAAAGATTCTACCATGTCAATTTTTTTCAGCTGAAAATACATCAGGAAATTGATCATGACAGCAAATCCAATGGTCAGCAAGGTGCTGTAAACATAGCTTGCCATATAAATGCTTCTTCCGAACATGATCAAATCGACTTCTGCCGTCAAAATCACATATCGGTGCAGCAATATTCCCATGCCCATTCCCGCAATAATTCCAAGGATAGTCAGGATCACATTTTCGCGGTACACATATTCTCCCACTTCCAGATCATAAAATCCCAACACCTTAATTGTCGCCAGTTCGGCACGGCGTTCCGAAATATTAATATTATTTAGGTTATATAATACTACAAATGCCAAAAGTGCTGCAGATACGATCAATACAGCCACGACGATATTCAGATTTGCCACCATATCCATCATGGTCTGCGCATCATCTGAAACAAAAGACACTGATCCCGCACCATTCTGATCCAGAATCTGACTTCCAGCCGTATTCTCCCATTTTTTAGAAACATTACTGGTGCAGCAGTAAATATTGGTTGCCTCCGGCTCTTCCCCATACAGCTTCTCATAAAGCGCAGGAGACATATAGATCTTGTTCATCATATAGTTCTCCGTTAGGGCGGCTACTTTGACTTTGACAGATCCGTCTTCTCCTTCGTTAATGGCTATTTCGTCTCCCGGTTCTACATCAAGCAAAGATGCTGTTTTTTCAGCCAGAATTACTCCATCCGTTCCTAATTTCTCTTTTTGTCCGGTCTTCCGGTCCTGCAGAGAAATATAATCATTAAAGTCTTTTAAATCCAGCGGAATAATAAAAGATGCTGAAAGGGTTTCGCCATTGGCCTCGAGATCCACTGTTGTTTCTTTGACTTCTTTTACTGCTGTGACTTTATCTTTCTTAGAAAGCCACTGCAGCAGCTCTTCTTTTTCTTCTTCTCCTGCTCCCTCCTTTAATCCAATTGATATATCATACCGAATGATCCTGTGAAACTGATAATCCGATATTGCTGAAATAGAATCCTTCAGTCCAAATCCCACCAGCATCAGCGCCATACTTCCGCCGATTCCAAAAATCATCATAAAAAATCTTTTCTTATACCGAAACATATTCCGCATGGTCGCTTTCCAAATAAAGCTTAATCGCTTCCACAGAAAAGGAATTCTTTCCAGAAAAATCCTTTTGCCTTCTTTCGGAGCCGCAGGGCGCATAAGCTGAGCTGGCTTCTCACGCAGTTCTTTATAACAAACAGACATAGTCGCAAGAATTACAACCCCAATCGCAATTCCTGAAGCCATAAGTGTATACTGTGCCTCCAAAGGTACCTGAACTGTCCCCAGGCCAACATACATCATCTTATAAGCTTCAATAATAATCTTTGGCAGTATTTTTTCTCCAATCACCGCTCCGATAACACTTCCAGTGACTGTTGCTGCCATGCCGTATATTAGATATTTGGCCGCAATATCTCTGCCGCCATAACCCAGCGCTTTCATAGTTCCAATCTGAGTGCGCTGTTCTTCTACCATACGGGTCATTGCTGTCAGGCTTACCAATGCCGCAACCAGAAAAAAGATAGCCGGAAATACTTTTCCGATTGCACCAATCCTGGCCGCTTCCTCCCCATATTCCACATAAGACTGGGTTTGTTTCCTGTTCAGGATATACCAGCTTCCTTTTTCCATATCATTGACTTTATCTTTCGCATCCTGAATTTTCTTTTCTGCCTTTTCAAATTCTTCTTTAGCCTCTTTTTCAGAATCCTGATATTCCTTTAGGCCACTTTGATACTCAGCCTTAGCATCTGCGATCTGTTTCTTTCCACTTTCCAGCTGCTGCTTTCCCTGAACAATCTTCTTCTCATTTTGCTGAAGCGTTTGTTTCGCCTGGGCAAGGCTCGTTTCCTGTTTTGTGATCTCATTTTCAGATGTCTTCAGCTGCTGTTTGGAAGCATTGATTTCATTCCTGCCTTCTGTCAGCTGTTGTTTTGCACTTTCCAGCTGCTGTCTGCTTTCTGTTATCTGCTGCTTGGCTGCACTGATTTCTTTTTCTCCCGCATCCAGCTGCTGCCGGGCAGTCTGGACAGCCTCCTGACCTTCTTCCAGCTGTTGTTTCATCTCACTAAGTTCATCCTCAGATACATCCGGCAGTTTCTCGTACTGTGCAATCTGTTCTTCCAGCTGATCCAGCGTCTTTTCTTTCTCTTCCAGCTGCTGCTGAGATGATTTCAGCTCTGCTTCTTCTTTCTGTACTTTCTGTTCTGATTCTTCCAGTGTCTTTTCCTGCTGCTGTATCTGATTCTCACTGGATGTAAGTTTCTGTTCTTCTTTCTCCAGCGCAGCTTTCCCGCTTTGGATTTTTTTCTTTGCTTCGCTGATTTGTTTTAAGCCATTGTTGTACTCTTCCCAGCCTCTTTTTATTTCCGCTTCACCGTCTTCCAGTTCTTTTTGCCTGCTGTTTAATGTCTCTTCAGAATCGTCAATCTGCTTTTTTGCATCTTCCAGCTGTTTCTTGGCATCTGAAAGTTCCTTCAAGGCCTGACTCTTCTCTTTCTGGAAATCCTCTTCCTGACTGGAAATTTCATCATTGGCATCATCCTGAATCTCCTGCAGACGTTCTTCATTCCGCTGATCCTGAATGCCTTCCAGCTGATCCTGAGTCCTTGCCACCGTATCATCATAAGAATCTGTATAAGAAAGCTCTTTCTGCGCATCTTTGGCCTTTATGTAAATTTCCGTATAGACATCCAGACAAAATGCCTCTTTTGGTACGATAAGAAATCCGCTGATGCTTCCGCTTCCTATATCACTGCTGCCTCGCTCCATGGACAGATATGCAGAAGACTTCCCAATTCCCGTTATCTTAAATCTGCTCTCCTTCAGTGTATCACTCAGGGCATCTTCCGTACCGGATGATAATACGAGGATATCTCCAACCTTCAGCTGATTTTCCTCAGCAAAGTGTTCGTCTACCAGACATTCTGTCTGAGTGGAAGGCATTTTGCCGTCCGTTACCTCAATTTTATTCAGCTCATCTGTAACCGACATCACTTTGGTTACATATTCATCCTGTTCTCCTTCTTTTTGGCAGATTGTATCCACCGAATAAGAACCTTCTGCCTTGACAACACCCGAAAGATTCTGTATAGCTTTTAAATCTTGATCTGACAGTCCCAGAGTTCCCAGAACCTCTAGATCCATAAAGCTGCTTTCATCAAACTGCCGGTCTGCTGTAATCTTCATGTCTTTCTCTGTCACGCGAATTCCTGAGTAAAATGCCACTCCAAGGGCAACAATAAAAAAAATCGACAAAAATCTTGGCAGTGTCCTGCGTATAGTTCGGATAATGTCCTTATACAACGCTTTTTTCTTCATTCGCATCCCTACCATTCAATGTTTTCTACTGGTATTGGCTTTTCATTTTTTGTAATCCTGCTTACCTTTCCATTTTTAATCTCGATAACCCGATCCGCCATAGGAGCAATTGCCAGATTATGAGTAATTACCACAACCGTCTTTCCTTTCTCCCGGCAGGTATCCTGCAGAAGTTTCAGAATTGATTTCCCTGTCTGATAGTCCAAGGCTCCTGTCGGCTCATCACACAAAAGAAGCTTAGGATTCTTCGCCAAAGCCCTGGCAATTGAAACTCTCTGCTGTTCTCCTCCTGACAGCTGTGCCGGGAAATTATTAAGGCGATCTCCCAGACCAACTTCCCGCAGTACCGTTTCTGCATCCAATGGATTCCTGCATATCTGCAGAGCCAGCTCTACATTTTCTACCGCCGTGAGATTCGGCACCAAATTGTAAAACTGAAAGACAAATCCTATGTCATTTCTTCGATATCTGGTCAGCTGTTTTGCATTCCACTGAGCGATATCTTCTCCATCGACGAAAACAGCGCCACTGGTCGCAGTATCCATACCCCCTAAAATATTCAGTACGGTTGTTTTACCCGCTCCACTGGCGCCGATAATCAAGGCAAATTCACCTTTTTCCACTGTGAAATCAATTCCATCCACAGCCTTCGTGATAACTTCACCTGACTGATAAATTTTCTTAACATTTTCTAACCGAATTAACTCCATGCCTGCGTCTCCTTATATGGAAATTTTAACATAGATTTGTCATTTCGGCTACTACTGGAATTGATTTATTTCTTTTTCATATGTATATCCGATAGCTTCTAACTGTTTTGCAATTTTCTCTCCATCAAGATCCAGATCACAGCACAATTCCTCATAACTTCCATAGAAATCACGCAGCTGGGTATTGATGTAACTTAACAAAATCACAGGATCTTTTGGCAGCATCCTTGCTCCTCCTTTTCTCTCTTATAACAGATTTTCAAGGGAATTTAAAGAATCCAGCCCGTTTCCAACTGCAGATGTCATCATTTGAGTCAGCATCAGATACATGACAACCGCCATAATGATCACAATCAGCAATGCAGCATATGTAATGCCGTCTTTTTTTGCTTTTGGATAATTAAACATTGCGGCATAATAGTAAATATTGCCGAGAGCTATTCCTACAAGCAGCACGATGACTGCAAAAACATATAATTCAACGATAACCCCCACTGCTGCAAGAATCCAGCCCATCGCGCATCCAAGGCTTTTAATTCCTACGATCTGACAGCTTTGGAACCAGTTGATGTCTGCTTTTCCCATTCCTTTCATCAATCCCCAAACAAGCAGTGAAGTGATCAGTGCAATAACCATTGAGAGAATAATTTCCTTCAAAAAATATCCTCCGGCAGAAGGAAGCTGGCTGCTGACCGTACTTCCAAATGATCCGTAGCTGCTGAGTCCTGTTGTTGCCTTGGACACAATTTTATCAATCAGGAAAAAGACACAAAGACCTGAGGCCAACGCTTCGATTCCCATCATGATCAAACCAACTTTGCTGTTCTCATCCGCAACAGATTCACAAAATCCCGTTACCGGCCTTTTAATCATATTTAAAATTGCCTGCACATAATTTTTGTGAGCCGGATAAACCTGTGCTCCCTTTCCTTCATCTTTTTTTTCTCCTTTTGGAATGGTGTGTGGTTTTGAATCACACTTTGGACATCTTCCGTCCACCAAAGGAGTTCCGCATTTTGTACAAAAGTTTGCCATATTTTTTCATCCTTTCTTTTCTAATAGTATGAAACGGTATTAATTACCCATTTTCCATCCTTTTTCACCATATAAGCAGTACCTCTGACAATACATGTGCCTGTTGTATAGCTTCCGCTAAACATTGGGTACTGATAAGTACGAGTTGCACTAACATTTACAGGGATTCCATTTGCTGCGCTGTAGTAGCTGACTGTCGGTTCCACTGCTTCACAGCGGCTTACTGAAAGATTTCCTAAATTCTTTGCATCACTTCCTGTATAATATGTTCCTGTACACAATGTCTCTCCGTATATTTCTGCTTTCTGATCAGAAAGAAAGCAATCTTCCAGATTAGATTTATCTTTTCCCTTGATCTTATTTTCTGTAATGTCCGGAAGATAGTTTTCCAGCGCTTTGGCTGCTTCTTCTTTTGCACTTTCAGAATACTCAATCTGACTGATCAGACTATCCCCGCTGGTATCAAATGTATAACTATCTTTCTTAAACATTCCATCAGCTCCGCTGAATGTAGCCTTATGTGTTCCTTTAAAAAGCTTTACACTATAAGATGTGGCATCATCGTTATCTGAAGTATTTTCTGCCTTGACACCATCAATTTTTAGTGTTGCTCCGGAAATATTCGGTACTGTTACCATCTGAAAAGACACAGAACTGTCTGAAACACTGGTTACCTCATACTTGTCAAAAAAGAAAAAGGATTTTTCTGCAGACCGTCCTACCGTAACAGTAATATAATTGGAACCTTTTCTGATTCTGTAAACATACTCGCCATTGCTGATATAGCCTCCAACCGGACTGGAAAGCGTCTCTGTGTCACTTTGATCCATCGTTGCCTTGAAAGTATCTTCATTGATAAAGGTATCTTCTTCAAAATGATACGCATCATATACTTTAGACCAGTTTTTATTGTTATAATTTTTCACAAACTGATTTGCTGCTGATATTGGTTTGCTGTTTCTTGTTCCAAGATAAATAAAAGCAGCAATCAGAGCCACCAGAACTACGATCTGGGCTATAATAATCTTCTTTGCCTTGGGGCTAAAGCTTTCTCCGTCTTTCGGCTTTTTCCCTCCTATCGGTTTCCCAGGTGCTTTCTTTCTGGGTTTAGGACCTCCTTCAATCTTCGCTCCGCATTCCCCGCAAAAAAGAGCACCATCTTCTACTTCTTTTCCACAATTTGGACAATACATTGTTTCTCTCCTCCCTATCTGGCACCTCTCTCTTCCAGAATGCCCGCCATCAGATCGATATTTTTCTTTTCATATTGATTCAGCGTAATGTCATCCTGGTCATCTACTGTGCCGGTATACCATTTCTTTTTTTCAAATCTTTCCTGATTTGATTTCTTTGTAAACTTCAATCCATGTCTGGCGTATACTTCATTGATCGCATACTGAATCTCTTCTGTTGACAGCTTCTCTATCTCTTCTTCCGTCAGATAAGAACTGTTGGAATTCGGAAATACATATCCGTCATCTGCATCCATTATTTCAGAAGCAGACTTGCTGTCCCCATCATCTTCCGCTGTTGTCTCAGAAGACGCATCATTCGATGTATCCGGATCATCCTCCGCCTCAGTCGCCTCAGACTCCGTATCCTGGTCTTCCAAAGCTGCAGATTTCTGTTCTCCAGACGAAGATCTGTTTTCTGTTGCCAGGCAGAAAATCAGAGCAACCGCCACTACTGCAATTGCAGCAGACAATATGGCAATGATCTGTTTTTCTTTTGCCTTCATTTACACTCCTCCTTTTTCATCTCTTCTTATTTTTCAAAGTAACGGTCTACCCCTTCTGCAATTCCTTCTGCTAAGCGTTTTTGGTAATGATCATCTGATAATTTCTGATCTTCCTGTGGATTGGACATAAATCCCATTTCTATGATTGTTACCGGTATTTCACACCAATTGATACCAGACATCTGATCTGTTTCAATTACCCCTCTGTTTTTGGCTCCTGTTCTTCGGCACAGACTGCTGCCCACCAGGCTTGAAAGTTTTTTGCTGTCCGAAGCAATTTCTCCACAATAAGGATTTTCTGATGTCGGACACATAGTCAACGCGCCATTTGCCGACGAACTATCATCACTGTTGCAGTGCAGTCTCAGAAAAACAGAAGCTCCGCTGCCATTTGCCATTTGGGCTCTTTTCCGGTTGCTTAATTTAACATCATTCGTTTCCCGTATCATATAGACTGCATATCCTTTGGCCTCAAGAATGTTTTTTAATTTCATAGATACCTCAAGATTCACCTGATATTCCGGCGCTCCTGTCACAACACCCTCTGTTCCGGAAGATACCATCGGTTTTGTCTCTGATGCTCCCGGACCAATTGGCTCCTGCTGGGTCATCTGTTCCTTTTGATGTCCCGGATCAATTGCTACCATGATCTTCTCTTCTTTGCTGACTGCCGTTTCTTCTTCCTTGGCAGCCGATGTTGTCTGCGCTGATGATGTCTTTTTCTCTGTCGCTGCAGTCTCCTTCTGAGACGTTGATGATAACTTTTCTTTTTTCTGACATCCCCCGAAGCATAGACATACTGTAAGAATCAGAAGCATCAGATATTTTCTCATGCCATCCTCCTATTCCATCCATTATTTATTTTCCTCTGAATTCCCAAATTACCGGCTGTTTAAGGCACTACAACAGACAGTTCTCCCGTCACAGAATCCATTACGTAACCGGAAATCTTTACATCTTTTGGAATCAAAGGATGTTTTCGCAGCATATCAACTGAATCTTTTACGGAATTTTCCACACAGTCAAATCCTTCCAGCCATGTGTCAAAATCTACCCCGCAATGTCGAATCAGATCAATCTTATCTCCGTCGATTCCTCTTTCCTTCATCTTTTCAATCATCATCTCACTATTAATATGCTGTACACCGCAGTCCGTATGTCCAATTACCATAACTTCTTCGATACCCAGCTCAAAAATGCCGACTAATACACTCCTCACAACACTTCCAAATGCGTGGCTCACAACGCCTCCTGCGTTCTTTATAATCTTTACATCACCGTTTTTCAGTCCCAGCGCAGCCGGAAGCAGCTGTGTCAGCCGTGTATCCATACAGGTAATGATGGCAATTTTTTTATCTGGATACTTGCTTGTTTTATATTCTTCGTATTTCTTTTCCTCTACAAACTTTTTATTATATTCCAAAATTTCTTCTATCATAATTCCTGTATCTCCTCTTCTCGTATCAGGGGTGCCATTACACCTCTGCATGCTTTCAAATAATCTTCCGGCTTCAGTTCAATCTGGATTCCATTCTTACCGCCGCTGACCATAATCGTCTCCTGGCCTTCTGCACTCTGGTCCAATATCGTCGGATAATCTTTTTTCATGCCGATGGCAGTACATCCTCCACGGATATATCCTGTAATCTTATTAATGTCTTTTACATGGATCATCTCCACGGATTTCTCATGAACTGCCCTGGCGGCTTTCTTTAAATCCAATTCTTTATGGATTGGTATCACAAACACAAAATATCCGCCGCTTTTTCCTACTGTCACCAATGTCTTAAACACTCTTTCATAAGGTTCATTGAGCATATCGGCAATTGCAATTCCATCAATAAATTCTTTGCATTCATATCGATGTATTTCATAAGGAATCTTTTCCTTTTCCAAGATCCTCATAGCGTTCGTTTTTGGTTCTTTTTTTGCCATGATTTCTTCCTCCCAAAAACGGATATCCATTTCCGTTTTTACTTTAACTAACTACCCCAGCACATTATATCATAAAAAGAGACTGTCATGCATATAAAGTTTAAAGGCATGAAAAAAACCATTGATTTTATAAGTTCAATGGTTAAACTTCTTCCAACATTTTAAAAACTGAAAGCGTTTCATCTTCCTGATCAAAGTCAGGTTCTTTTGTATTATAAGGCGCTCTTGAAAATAAAAGGGAGCAATCTTTGCTGATATGCCCCCTTTTTGCCGTTTTGAAAAATCACCTGGCTGATAATCCGTAAATCAGAGAAACATAACATGCAAAATCTCCAATTCTCTTTCTCTGATATCCCAGTTCTTCTCTCCATTCCGCATTCAGGCCCTGCTCTTTCATACATTCTGCCAGCTGATCCAAAGATGCAATTACACTGTCATGCTTTATCGTCCTTTGATCATTATTTCTCTGTGGTTTTGGAGTAATTTTCCAATGGGCACGCAGATCTGCATATGCTGTCATTTTTTCAATCGCATTATCCCATGCTTTGTCAAACCCTTCATTGTCATCCGGGGCTTCTTTTATGATTTCCTCATAAATCTTCATTGCTTCTTCAAAAGAAATCGGGTCCGGCGCCTTTAAATATCTATCATATACAAACTCTTTGAACATAAAATAACCTCCTTTGTATTTTCTCTTTCCTTATCTTTAGTATATCATTTTTGTCTGCTCATTTGTAAAATTTAATTCAATTCAGCAATCCGGCTCACACCTACATAAATTTCACTGATTTTGTACCAGGTCGGATAATCTACAACTCCTGTCTCCGGAAGTCCAAATACATTTTGGAATTTCCGCACGGCAGCCGCTGTCTTTTCTCCATATCTGCCATCTGCCGCAATTGTTGGAATCGATGGATAATCTCTGGCAATCCGGTTGATTTGTTCCTGCATTTGCCGCACTTTATCGCCGCTTGCCCCAATCGTCAGGTCATACCCCGGCCAGGACGCCGGGATTCCGGCAATCTGTTCTGCTGTATTGATATACATATTTTCTCCATAATAATACCGAAGAATCTCAATTGGAGCATATCCCTGATCGCCAAGATATTTTGACCCCCACTGCGTCATCCATTCAGGACAGCTGACTTTTTTCCCATCACAATATTGTGTCAGAATCGGCTGTTTTACATTTGGTCTTGAGAGGTAGTTTGAAAAAATCTCATCTACGATTGTATTGATAGAATCATAGGTGGTTTTACCAGGAATCCACTTATGATCATATGCCGTAGAAGATGTGATCGTAAAATCATGGCCTTTGTTTCGATACCATTCTGTATATACTCGATTCATCGTGAACGACATAATAGCCAAAATATTTGCTTCCAGCGTTGACCTTGGCCACGTAGAATAAATCTCACAGGCAGCTACATTCTTAATATAATCCTTATATCTGACATAATGATCTGCCGCCGTCTTATCTCCCACCGGTCCGTCATGAACAACAATATATTCCGGAATTACCACACGGCTCAGTACAATTTCTCCAGTCTCATTCACTGGTTTAATCTCCGCTTCGGCAATTTTAGGAGGATAATCTCCCCACAAAGTATGCGGGCCAATTACAAAATTGTCCAGATTTTCATCGGAAATTTCCACTGGCTGCATCCGAATATTCTGCACACCGCGGATTCCTGATAAAATCTGTGCGCCAGACACTGCAACCGGTTCATATCCCGGAGCACTGACCTTCAATGTATATTCCGCATATGGCTGATTTTCACCGGGAGACATACTGTATTCCAGCGGAGGAGCCGCAAGCTCAACGTCCTCAGTCTGCCCATCTTCATTCGTTTCTATTTTTTCAATTACAGATTCCGGGTCTCCTGTATAAGAAATTTCTACTGTCGCATCCGGAATCGGCTTTGCGCCTGTACTGGAATTTACCTGCACCATCAGACGGCCCTTGTCAATCTGTTCCCTTCTGTCTTGTTCCGGCATATGCCACCTTCCAAACGTCTTTTACTCTAATATATGTCTTTTCCAGGAAAATCGTTCTTCCCAAAAGCAATCTTTTTCAATTTAAGGAACACAAAAAGGAACACAGGATATTGTGATTCCTGCGTTCCTTTTTATCTCTTCAATATATTCTTAGTCGATCTTTACGATCCATCCACGAGTATCTTTTACTTTGCCAAGCTGGATGCCTGTTACTTCATCATACAGTTTCTGACTTAATTCTCCAATTCCACCGTCCTGTATCTGCATGACTTCATCACCCATACGTAATTTTCCAACAGGTGAAATAACAGCTGCTGTTCCAGTTCCCCAGACTTCTTCCAGGGTTCCATTCTTCCATGCTTCTTCAATCTCAGCAATATCGATACGTTTTTCAATTACATCGTATCCCCATTCCTTACAAATCTGAATAACAGAGTCTCTTGTAATTCCTGGAAGGATGCTGCCGTTGAGCATTGGTGTTACAACTTTTCCATCAATCTTAAAGAAGATGTTCATCGCTCCAACTTCTTCGATATATTTTCTGTATACGCCATCTAACCAAAGCACCTGAGAATATCCTTCATCATGAGCCTTAACCTGTGACAAGATACTTGCAGCATAGTTGCCTCCGGTCTTAGCTTCACCGATTCCGCCTCGTACGGCTCTTACATAATCATCTTCAATCCAGATACCAACTGGGTCCAATCCTTCCGGATAATATGGTCCTACCGGTGATAAGATAACAATAAATTTATAATAAGCAGATGTACGCAATCCTAAGAAAGGATCTGTACCAATGATAAATGGACGAATATATAAAGAATGATCTGGTTCATTCGGAATCCAGTCCTTATCAAGCTCTACTAACTCTTTGATTGCCTGTACAAAGTCTTCTTCCGGAATCTCTGGAATACATAATCTATCGGAAGAACGGTTAGAACGTTTTGCGTTCATATCCGGACGGAACAGATTGACTCCCCCGTCAACTGCATTATATGCTTTTAACCCTTCGAAAACACCCTGTCCATAATGGAAAATGGTTGCAGCTGGAGGTAATGTAATATCTCCATATGGGACAATTCTTGGATCATGCCATCCTTTTCCCTCTGTATAGTCCATGATAAACATATGATCTGTAAAGATAGTACCGAATAATAATGGATCATCTTTTGCCGGTTTCTCTTTTGGAGTCTCGGTCTTTGTTACTTTGATGTCTAACATCCTCATCTCTTCCTTCCTATTTGTATTTTATTGAGTATATTATGAGACTTTTTTTTTCGGATGTCAATTGTTGTTTACAATTTTTCGTATTTTGTAAATCTATATTCTATATCAAAATAAGTTTCTTCTTCTCCTTCTTCTGTAAGCTTCCATTCTTCCATTTCATCCAGATTTGGAAAATACGTATCTGCATCATAAGCGTAATCTGTCCTTGTGACATAAGCCGTAGTGCAGTATGGCAAAAGCATCCGGTAGATACTTTCGCCTCCTATGACAAAGATATCCTCTTTCGGATATTTTTTCAATTCTTCCAGAAGTTCTTCTTTGCTGTGGACAATGACAGCTCCTTTTGCACTGTAATCTTTATTTTTTGTCATAACAATATTGATTCTTTTTGCCAGCGGCATTCCATTCGGAAAACTTTCCAGCGTTTTCCTTCCCATAACAACCACCTTGCCGATGGTTGTATTTCGAAACATCTTCATATCATTAGGGATATGGACAAGCAGTTCATTATTCTTGCCGATTCCCCAGTTCTTATCTGCATTTACAATTAGATTCATTGCATCCTCCTATATGGCAATTGGTATATCTTTAATTTGTTCTCCAGCCTGATAGTCTTCTACTTTGAAATCATCCAATGTAAACTCATAAAAATCTTTCACATCCGGATTCATCCAGAATTTCGGTGCTGGATAAGTCTTTCTCTGAATCATTTCCCGAACGATTGGAATATGCCGGTCATAAATATGTGCATCCGCTATCACATGCACTAGTTCTCCCGGTTCCATATCACATACCTGCGCCATCATGTACACCAAAACAGAATACTGCACCACATTCCAGTTATTGGCAGCCAGGATATCCTGAGACCTTTGATTTAAAATCGCATTCAGTGTTAATTTATCATGCCCTGGTTTCTGTGTTACATTAAATGTCATGCTGTAGGCACACGGATATAAATTCATTTCATGAAGATCCTGATGAACATAAATATTCGTCATGATCCTTCGGCTGAAAGGATTATGCTTCAGATCATAGATGACCCGGTCCACCTGATCCATGCTGCCCTCCGGATACTGATGCTTGATTCTCATCTGATATCCATATGCTTTCCCGATGGATCCGTCTTCATCTGCCCACTCATCCCAAATACTGCTCTTTAAGTCCTTTACATTATTAGATTTTCTCTGCCAGATCCAAAGCAGTTCATCAATCGCTGATTTTACATAAGTCTTCCTAAGAGTCAGAGCGGGAAATTCTTTTGACAGATCATACCGGTTTACAACCCCAAATTGTTTTATCGTATAAGCAGGTGTTCCATCTGCCCAATGAGGTCTGACCTTTTCTCCTTCCGTACTTGTTCCATGGTCCAGAATATCTTTGCACATTTCAATAAACAATTGATCTGCGTAACTCATTTCCTATTACTTCTCCTTTTCTTTTTCTTCTGTTTCACTGTTTGTCGTAAGCATCTCAATCCTGCGCCGGAAGAAATTAATCTTGCGGTCAAAAATACCAAGACGATACAGATTGATAACAAACATACCTAATATAAGTGCAAGCAGCATGCCTCCTAATCCGCCCATCTTCCATCCTACATAAATCAGGAAAATAGTCGTGAGAGCCGAAATTCCCATGCTGTCCCCCATCATCTTTGGCTGAAGCACCTGTTTCAGAATCAGACAGACTGCATAAACAATCAGCAGAATCACTGCTCTCTTAATATCTCCTGTCACAATGCAGAATAATGCCCACGGAATAATCACTGTACCAGTTCCCAAAATCGGAAAAATGTCAACAATTCCAATCAGAATGGCAAATAAAAATGCATAGCTGATGCCGGCAATCTTAAATCCAATCCATAAAATCGCAATAATGATAAACATGATCTTAACCTGCGCCAGGCAGTAGCTTCCAAGAACACCTAATGTATTATGCAGGAAAATATTGATCTTATGCTTCACAACCTTCGGCACTGACCTGTGATACCATCTTGTAATTTTTTCCCGGTCAATCAAAAACATATAAGACGAAAAAAACATAACGACCACACCGATCAATCCATTGGTCATTCCTTTTGCCATGCTTCCTGCATGGGACACGCCATAATTTCCAATCCCTGAGACAAGACCTGCAATTCCGCTGCCGATTGACTGCAGAATATTATCCAGCTGACTCTCCACCGATCCCGGCAAAATTCCCAGAATATATCTAATCTTTTGACGGAAAAAATCAAACTGCACAATGATATCTTTCTGAAAGTCAGGAAATCCCTGAATAAACTGAACCACCTGCACTGCAACTCCCCGTATAATGAAGTAAAGCAGCGCAATAATGGCAGTCACAACCGCCACGATCAAAATAACCGACCCAAACTTCTTCGGAAGCTTTATTTTTCTTTCCAGATATTCAATGACCGGATGAGCGATCATTGCAATGATCCATCCTGCGACAAAAGGCCATAAAAATCCCAGGCACTTTGGCACAACAAATACCAGCAGCACTGCTCCTGCGGCAATGACCAGCAATTCCATAATGATATCCAGATAAATTTCCCAACGTTTCATATGCATCTATCACTCCTTGCATTCTTATCCCGCTTATTATAACGTATCACAGCATACCCGTCCACCCTGGATGATCCGCAATGCAGATTCTGTCTGACTCGCGGTCATAATAATAAACATGATCAGATAAAACCTCTTCCGGATCTACAATAGCTCGGTTCGTTTCCCTTACCATATAAGATAATTCTTTTACATTTCCAACATCCTCTTCTCTCAGCAAGATCACTTCATGAATGCTGCTTGGAAGAATATAAAGATTCTGTTCCATCCTGGACGCAAAATCATACAGCACCTTGTGATATATCATTGCCGATGCACCGTTCATATAATCACTGTTGGATAAAACAAAGACCGGTATGCCCCTTTCCTCTATCCGAATGGGGATCACACTCTCAATCTTCTTGATCGCAGGCGGAAATATCTTTTCTGTATTGCGCCTGGCATCCTGTTTCATCTGCTCTTCCTCAACACCCCACATCAGCAGATCCCTGTTTCGCACAAGTGCGCTTGCCATACCGTCTCCGTTCCGATATGCCATCCACCGATAAGTCACTGCAAGATCCTCTATCTGATCAAAAGGACATACTTTCAGCATCTCCCGGTTCTTTTCATAATGAACCAGACGATAAAACAGCCGGTCTTTTATATAATTATAGTCTGTCATCTTCTCCTCATCCAAATCAAAACCAAGACTGCATTCTTTATACGCAGCCCCGATCTCACACAAAATCTCTGACAGATCCCGTCCTTTTGCATACTTTTGATAATATGGCTCCAAATACAGAATCGGCTGCAGATGCTCCCCGTCTCTTCCAATTGACAATGCGGCTATAAATACCTGATTGTTTCTGCAGATCTTTTGCACCCTGGCTTCTTTTCCCTCCGCATCCTTGACATACTCCAGGATATGCTGTCTCACATAATCGTAAAATTCTTTTTCACTCAACATGACGTTCTCCTTTCCCTCCAGGACGAAAAACTCATGTCATACCCTCTGGCAGTGCCAGTTCCTTCACGCTTTTCGTTTGTAAATATTTTCCATTTTTATTGTACTGGAATCTCTATGGTTTTTCAAGCTTTTTATACCAATTCATAAAATTGCTGCATGCTGCGTGATTTTTCTGATACATTCCCAGCAGAATTTTACAAACAACCGAAAAGGGAAATTTCCCTGCGAAAATTTCCCTTTCCTTTATGTAAATTGATTATTCTTTTATATAGTCCTTAAAGAAATTAAGCAAAGCTTCCATTTCTTCTTTTGTTCCAATCGTGATTCTCAGATAATTATCAATCCTTGGCTGATCAAAATATCTTACATAAATGTTCTTTTCTTTGGCAGCCTCAAATAATTCTCTCGCCGCAATTTTATTATGAGAAGCAAACAGGAAATTTGCCTTAGAATCCGGGAAAGTAAATCCTAATCCCTTCATTTCCTCTTTGAACCATTCTCTTGTATTCATAATTTTCTTTCTTGTATCCTGAAAATACTCTTCATCTTCCAGGACAGCCGCTCCCATAAGAATAGACGGCTCATTCATCGTATAAGAATTATAAGAATACTTTACATCATTCATGGCCCGGATCAAATCTTTATTGCCCATAGCATATCCAATGCGCAGTCCTGCCATGGACCGTGACTTGGAATAAGTCTGCACCACCAGAAGATTTTCATATTTTCTGGTCAGTTCCAATGCGGAAATTCCTCCGAAATCAATATAGGCCTCATCCACAATTACAACAACATCCTGATTTTGCCTAAGAATTTTTTCTACTTCATCTAAAGACATCAAAACCCCCGTCGGAGCATTGGGATTCGGAAATACGACTCCTCCGTTTTCTCCGGCATAATCCTGCGTCCGAATCTTAAATTCCTGATCCAGTGATTTCTTTTCATATGGAATTCCAAAAAGTTCTGCCCATACCGGATAAAATGAATAAGTGATATCCGGAAAGAAAATCGGCTTGTTGCTGTTAAAAAATGTCATAAAAGCCACCGCCAAAACATCATCGGATCCAACTCCTACAAAAACTTCCTCTTTGGAAAGCCCATGATAAGAGGCAATCGCTTCGGTCAATTTCGCCGCTGCCGGATCCGGATATTTTCTCAGATTCTTAATCTGAGACACTGCTTCCATTGCCTTGGGAGACGGCGGATATGGATTTTCATTAGTATTTAGTTTAATGACCCCTTCTTCCTTTGGCTGTTCGCCAGGGGTATAAGGTTCAACTTTTCGTATATTATCTCTCCAATTGCTCATAACGTTCTCCTGTTTACCTGTATTCATCTCTGAGTTTTTTAAACAGCGGCAATGCCTGTTCGATTCTCTCTGTCGGCACACAGTAAGAAACCCTTACATAGCCTGGACATCCAAAACTGTCACCTGGGACAATCAGCAAATCATACTTCTTGGCACGCTCACAGAAGGCATTTGCATCCTCTTCCAGCGCCTTCGGGAACAGATAAAAGGCTCCGCCCGGCTCTACACACTCATATCCCATATCAATCAGTGCATGATAGAACAAATCCTTGTTCTTCTGATAAATAGAAATATCAGATGTCAAATCCACACATTCTCCAATTACCTTCTGGTACAGACTTGGAACACTTACATAAGAAAGCAGTCTTCCAGCCGCAATAAAACAAGGAATCAGATTCTCGAAATCTTCCGCCTCTGTCGGCGCAACGATATATCCTACACGTTCTCCCGGCAAAGACAAAGACTTGCTGAAAGAATATCCTACTAATGTATTCTTATAATATTTTGGCACGTGCGGTACCTCAAAACCATCATAAACAATCTCGCGGTACGGCTCATCCGTAATAATATAGATGCTGTGCCCATATTCTTTCTGCTTTCTTTCCAGCAAAGCAGCCAGTTTCTGTATCGTTTCCTCGGAATATACGACTCCTGTCGGATTATTCGGAGAATTGATCAAAACTGCCTTCGTATGCTCATTAACTGCTTTTTCCAGCTTCTCAAAATCAATCTGGAAGGTAGAGGTATCTGCCATAACTGTTACCAGTCTGCATCCTGCTCCCTGAGCATATACCTGATACTCTGGGAAGTATGGAGCGATCGTAATAATCTCATCTTCCGGACCGTCAGTCAGGGTCTGAAAACAAATCCCCAGAGCCGCCGCTGCTCCAATCGTCATAAAAATATTATTTTCCGTATAATTGGTTCCAAATCGGCGGTTCAGAGAATCGGCAACTGCCCTGCGGACTTCTGTAATTCCCGCATTACTCGTATAACCGTGGATCTCTACCGGATCTAAGGTCTGCAGATAGCGAACTGCCGTTTCATCTACTTCTTTCGGTGCCGGAACGCTTGGATTTCCAATGCTGAAATCAAATACATTTTCCGGTCCTACTTCTTTTGCACGCTGCATCCCAAACTCGAAAATATCACGGATCACAGAGTGTTGTTTTGATAATTCTAATACTTCTTTTGATAACATCATTCTTCTCCTTTTCTCACCTTATTGTAAAACAAAGCAAGTATCTGGGCAAGCTTTCCTCCAAATTTACTCATCTAACGCTTTTCTTAAGCTGTTTGTAAATTCAGAAACATATTCCGGACTCTTTGTTCCATACTGGCTGATCAGTTTCACAATGGCACTTCCCACGATGACGCCGTCACAATACTGACTCATTTTTTTTGCCTGCTCCGGACCAGAAATTCCAAAGCCGACTGCGCATGGAATCTCTGAATTCTTCTTGATCACATCAAAGAAAGAATCAAAATCCGTCGTAAATTCACTTCTTGTTCCGGTCACACCAATGGAAGAGACACAATAGAGAAATCCCTCTGCATCTCCTGCGATCATAGAAATGCGGTCATGGGAAGCCGGTGTTACAAGACTGATATTATCTACTCCGTGAGCTGCTGCCTCTTCCTGGATCTCATCTTTTTCTTCATACGGCATATCCGGCACGATGACGCCGTCAATTCCGCACTCATTGCAAAGATCAAAAAATCTCTTCGTTCCAAATCGGTAAATACTATTTAAATACATCATCATAACAAACGGTGTTTCTTTGATTTCTTCCCGTAATTCTTTCACCATCTGGAAGATTCCTTTCAGCGTTGTTCCCTGGGAAAGAGAATGCTGACTGGCTTCCTGAATGACAATTCCTTCCGCAATCGGATCAGAGAAAGGAACCCCAATTTCAATAATGTCTGCTCCGGCTCTTACCATTGCCCTGATATTTTCCTTTGTGGTCTCATATCCATAATCCCCGGAAACAATATAAGTGACCAGCGTCTTCTGGCCGTTGTTTTTTCTTTTTTCAAATGCTTCTCTAATTCTCATCTAATTCCACTCCTCTGTATCTTGCTACCTGGTATACATCTTTATCTCCCCGGCCAGACAGACAGATGACCATTGTCTCATCTTTGCTCATCTTTGGTGCAATTTCCATGGCCGCTGCTACCGCATGAGAAGACTCAATGGCAGGAATAATGCCCTCCAGTCTGGACAAATACTCAAATGCTTTCACTGCCTGTTCATCGGTAATACTTACGTATTCGGCTCTTCCGATTTCACGGAGATACGCATGCTCCGGCCCCACACCCGGATAATCCAGTCCTGCAGAAATTGAATATACAGGATTGATCTGTCCTTCTTCATTCTGAAGGAAATAACTCTTCATCCCGTGGAAAATTCCCTTGGTTCCTTTTGCCATTGTTGCAGCATGCTGATCTGTATCCACGCCTTTTCCTGCTGCCTCTGCTCCTACCAGACGAACGGACTCATCTTTAATAAAATCATAAAAAGCTCCCATGGCATTGGATCCTCCGCCGACACAGGCTACAACACAATCCGGAAGTTTCCCTTCCTTCTCCTGCATCTGCTGTTTTGTTTCTTCTCCGATGATCTTCTGGAAATCCCTTACCATGGCAGGATAAGGATGTGGTCCCATAACAGATCCAATGCAATAAAATGTTGTCTCAATATTCGTTGCCCAGTCTCTCATAGCCTCATTAATTGCATCCTTCAACGTCTTGGTTCCGCTTTCCACAGCTACCACCTTTGCTCCCAGGAGCTCCATACGGTAGGCATTGAGGCTCTGTCGTTCTACGTCTTCAGCTCCCATATATACCACACATTCCATATCAAACAAAGCAGCCGCTGTCGCCGTTGCCACACCATGCTGCCCGGCTCCGGTTTCCGCAATGATTCTCTTCTTTCCCATTCTCTTAGCCAAAAGAACCTGACCCAAAACATTATTGATCTTATGGGCACCCGTATGATTCAGATCTTCTCTTTTCAGATAAATCTTTGCTCCTCCCAGATCTTTTGTCATCTTCTCTGCATAATAAAGAAGAGACGGACGATTGGCATACTCTCTATAATAATGATGTAATTCTTTCAAAAATTCCGGATCATTCTTATATTTTTCATAAGCTTCATTCAGCTCATTGACCGCGTTCATAACAATTTCCGGCACATACTGTCCGCCGTACTCTCCAAATCTTCCTATTTTACCCATTGTTTCCTCCTGCTATCTCCATGATTTTTTTCATTTTATCTAAATCCTTATATCCATTGGTCTCAATCCCGCTGGATATATCAATTCCTTCCGGATGGGTCGCCTCTAAAATTCCTTTTAGATTTCCTGTATTCAGTCCGCCAGCTAAAAAATAAGGCTTCGTTATCTCTGACTCGCTCAAAATATCCAGATTGATCGTTCTGCCAGTTCCTCCATAAGCCTCTTTTGAAAAGCTGTCAAGCAAAATCCGGTCAGCCGGCAGTGTCTGTACTTTCTGAATGTCATCTTTTGATCTTACTCTGGCTGCCTTCCAGATTTCTTTATCACAAAGGCTTCTTAACTGCCTGATATCTTCTTCTGTCTCATCTCCATGAAGCTGTACCGCATCCAGAGGAACCCGGGCAGCAATTTCCGCTATTTTCTCTGGTGTCTCATTGACAAATACACCCACACAGCGAATTTCTTTCTTCAAATCTTTTCGAAAGCTGGCCGCATCCTCCCATGACACTCTTCTCGGGCTGTCCGCAAAGATAAATCCAATATAATCCGGACAGACTTCATTGGCATATTCCACATCTTCCTCCCTGCGAATTCCACACATTTTAACGATCATAGGCTGCTCCTTAATTCTTCCATTGTTTTCTGGATGTTGTCGGCTCTCATAAACGCCTCTCCGATCAAAGCTCCGTCTGCTCCCTGCTTCCTTACATTCAGCAGATCTTCTTTTGTTAACATTCCGCTTTCGGAAACCAGAACTGCCTCATAAGGAATTTTCGGCGCAAGTTTGGATGTGGTATTCAAGTCCACCTCGAATGTTTTCAGATTTCGGTTGTTAATCCCTATGATATCACACTTGCAGGCAATTGTCTGTTCCAATTCTTCTTCATTATGAACTTCTGCCAGACAGTCCAGTCCAAGGCTCTTGGCCAATGCATAAAATTCCTTCATTTTCTCCTCAGAAAGAATGGCTGCAATCAATAAAACGGCGTCCGCTCCCAGAACTTTTGCTTCATAAATCTGATAGGCATCAATGATAAAATCTTTCCGCAGCATCGGAAGATCGACTTTGGCACGAATGTCCGCAAAATATTTGCTGCCTCCTTTAAAATAATGTTCTTCTGTCAAACATGAAATTGCAGCGGCACCCGCTTTCTCATAGGCAAGGGCTGTTTCCACTGGCCGAAAATCTTCTGCAATGACTCCTTTTGACGGAGAGGCTTTCTTCACTTCTGCAATGATAGATAAACCATCTTTTTGAAGAGCTTCTTTAAACCCATGATTCTTGTTTTTAGAATTTAACGCCATCTCTTTCATATCCTCCAGAGAGAAATTATCCATTTCTCTCTGAAGCTGTTCTTTTCTTTTTTCTACAATCTCATCTAAAATCATTTTTTACTCCTAACAAGCATTGGTGTATTGAATAAATTCATCTAATTTCTCTAAAGCTTTCCCTGAATTGATTGCCTGTCTGGCAATCTCGACTCCTTCTTTTATCGTTGCCGCTTTTCCTATGGTATAAAGGGCGGCCCCTGCATTTAAAAGAACGATGTCTCTCTTTGCTCCCTGTTCTTTTCCTTCCAGGATATCTCTGGTGATCACAGCATTCTCATCTGCTGTCCCGCCAACAATATCGTCCTTAGAATATAAAGACAATCCCAATTTTTCTGGATCTATTTTATATTTCGTAATCTTGCCGTCTTTGATTTCACAGACACTGGATGTGGAAGAAATAGACAACTCATCCAAACGGTCATCTCCGAACACGATCAGCGCATGTTTGACTCCAAGATTTTTTAATACTTCTGCCATCGGTTCCAGCAATTCTTCTTCATAGACTCCCAAAACAATATAGTTGGTCATGGCTGGATTCGCCAGAGGTCCTAAAATATTAAATACAGAACGGACTCCAAGCTGGGCCCGAACCGGACCTGCATATTTCATAGAACCATGATGAGTCTGAGCAAACAAGAAAGCGACTCCTACATCATCCAGGCACTGTTTCCCTTCTTCCGGAGATAATCCAATCTTTGCCCCCAGGGATTCCAATACATCGGCCGCACCGCTCTTGGAAGAAACACTTCGGTTTCCATGTTTGGCAACTTTTACACCTGCTGCCGCAATCACAAAAGAAGAAGTGGTAGAAATATTGAAACTGTTTGCCAGATCCCCTCCGGTTCCTACGATATCAATGGCTTCTGTTTCCTCCGGAACAACTGCTGCCTTGGCGCGCATTACCTTTGCAAAACCTGTAATTTCTTCCGGCGTTTCTCCATTCATGCGAAGTCCGGTTAAGAAACTGGCAATCTGGGCTTCCGTTGCATTTCCTGACATGATACAGTCCATTGCTTTATAAGATTCCTCTGTGGTCAGGTGGTTTCCTTCTACAATCTTTGCTAAGAATGGTTTTAATGTCTCCTGATTCATCGTTGTCATATCGATTTCCTTCTTTCTGTTCTCAATGTCAATTCCTGCCACATCAGTTAAAAAGTTTTCTAATATTCTCATTCCCATTTCCGTCAGAATAGATTCCGGATGAAACTGAATGCCATACACGGGCATCTCTTTGTGTTTCAGCGCCATGATCTGTCCTGCCTCATCTGTTCCCAGGACTTCCAGACAATCTGGCATATTTTTCGCATCCACTACAAGGGAATGGTATCTTGCTGCATAGATTTTCTCTTCCAGTCCGTCAAAGAGAGGATCTGTATTTTTAATAAAAATCTTACTCATCTTTCCGTGCATCAGTTCCTCTGCCGGTATAACTTTTCCGCCAAATACTTCACCGATAGCCTGATGGCCAAGACAAATACCAAGAATCGGTACTCTTCCTGAAAACTGCCGAATCACTTCTTTTGTGATTCCTGCGGTTTCAGGATATCCCGGTCCCGGAGAAATGAGGATTGCCTCCGGCGCCATAGTTTCTATTTCTTCTATTGTAATCTCATCATTTCTTACTGCTTCAATATGCGGATGCAGTTCTCCCACATATTGATATATGTTATAGGTAAAAGAATCGTAATTATCAATCAATAAAATCATAACTGTGCCGCCTCCTTGATCGCATCTATTACTGCCTGTGCTTTGTTTCTGGTTTCTTCATACTCTCTCTTCGGCACAGAATCTGCCACGATTCCTGCTCCTGCCTGTACGTATCCTTTTCCATCTTTAAAAACCACGGTTCGAATAGCGATACAGGTATCGATTCTTCCGTCAAACGCCAGGTAACCAACGGTTCCTCCATAGACCCCTCGTTTTTTCTCTTCCAGCTCATCGATAATTTCCATGGCTCTCACTTTCGGCGCCCCGGACAAAGTACCTGCCGGAAGCACACTAAACAAGGCATCCATCGGTGTTTTATCCTTCCTTAATTTCCCCTGGACATCACTGACCAGATGGGTTACTTTGGAATATTTTTCTACTGTCATAAAATTCTTGACTTCCACTGTGCCAAACTCACTGACTTTTCCTACATCATTTCTTCCGAGATCCACCAGCATAGTATGTTCAGCACGCTCTTTTGGGTCATGCTCCAGCTGCCTTACCAGCATATCATCTTCTTCTCTGGTGGCTCCTCTCGGCACCGTTCCTGCAATTGGCTTGGTTGTTACGATTTGATTCTGCACACTGACCAATTTCTCCGGTGAAGCTCCCACCACCTGATAATCCACGAAATCGAAGAAATACAAATACGGCGACGGATTGCTCGTTCTTAGACATCGGTACACATCAAATGGATCTGCATCGCCTTCCACTTCAAATCTCTGGGAAAGTACAACTTGGAAAATGTCTCCTTTCCTGATGTATTCTTTCGCCTTTTTCACGCTTTCCTCATATCCTTCTTTCGTAAGATTGGAGGTGATTTTCGGCTCTTCTGACAAGAAACGGTCTCTCTGGATTGCTACCGGCCGCTCCATCTTGCGAAGAATCAGTTCTGCCCGGTCTTCCAGTTCCTCATAAATCTCTTCCACTGCATCTCCCTGATGGATGTTTTGGATAATGATGACCTTATTGGATAAATGATCATATGCGATCAGCTGATCATACATGCACAGATGACAGTCCGGCATCTGAAGATCATCTTCCGGCACATTTTTCAGGCTTTTCTCAATATAACGGATCATGTCATAAGCAAAATATCCGATCAGACCTCCTGTCAGATTCGGCATTCCCTGGATCACCGGCGCTTTATGTTCCCGGGCAATTTCCATTAAGAACTGTGCTGGATTTTCTATCTTCTGTTTCTGTCCGTTGATGTCTGCTTCTTTTCCCTTAATCCTGATTTCTGATTTTGGATGGATTCCGATAAAGGAATATCTTCCCCATTGATCTTTATTCTCCACACTTTCCAGCATAAAGCAGGAAGTTCCTTTCTTCCTCAGTGCCCGAAACATACGAATCGGCGTCATATAATCCGCCAGTACTTCGTAAAATACAGGTACACTTTTGTATTCTTTCAGTAATTCTCTCACTTCTTCCAATGATGGATATAACATCTTAAGCCTCCTTACAATCGGTCGCTGGTGGTCTTTCCGCCGTAAGCTCCAAGCATCCCCGTCTGCCGGAAATCTGATCCGTTGACGTGGCCTGCAGCTAACGCAAAAAAGGCCTATCATCCCAAAATCTGGGACGATAGACCGTGGTGCCACCCATATTTAAGAGAATCCGCCAATCAGTGATCAAAAAATAAAGATCAACAAAATCTCTCCTCCTTAAGGTACTCCGCTATCGAAAGCTTTTATACCTCGTTCCCGTAACGTGGGATAACGGCGACAGTTACTTAGTTGCTAAAACAGTTCTCTGTGCTCCTCACAAATCCATTCACTCATATCATGTCTGCAGTTTCGCACCGGCCAACTGCTCTCTGTGAGACTGGGTTATGAGCTACTTACTTTTGCTCATAGGATTTATCACTCTGCTCTGTTAAATTTTTTATTATTATATGCTGAATTATTTGATTTGTCAACGTGAAATCCTGCTTTTTCACACAATTCTCACAAATAACATCTTTGTTATATATTTTATCTGAATCCCCTCAAATATAAATATCAGGAACGGTCTGGCAGCGTTGACTCTGCCGCATAAGCAAATCCATAATGTTGATAGACATTTCCATTTTGATCTGTCGTCTTCCATACAACTCTATTCCCAGAATCTGAAGCTTGAAAATCACTTACGATTACACTTCTGTCAATTTCCCCATCCTTCCACCAAAATCCTCTATTTGTCTCCGTACAATATGTTGTTGCTCCCCGTAACCCACATATATAGTGTTCCTGATTATCCGGATTAATTCTAATTCCTCTCCATGAATCAATTTCGTAATTAAAAATTCGTGTTGGAATTTGTCCATCATAATCTTTATAAGGTGACTCCCCTGGAATCGCACACGCTAAATATAAGCAATTTGATACATATTCGTTCGGTGCAAATTTCTCAATATACATCCTTGGAGTTTCCCATTTTTTCTTCATACTTAGTTCCTCCTTCCGACCTTCATTTTCATTCAGTAAACAAAAAAGAGTGCAGAATTTGTCTCGGTGACAAAAACTGTACTCTTTATGTAATATTCAACACTAAAAACATAATTTTATATCTAATAATTTCTTTTGTTTTTGCATACACAATAAATGGATTCGTATAATTTTCCATGTGTAAAATAATTATATGCTCTGCAGCCGCCCGCACACTGGCTGCCGTACTCACACTTTCTGCACGTGCCGCTTAGCTGCTCCACTGTAAATTGGCGATTATAGATAAATGCATCTGGATCATACCAAATCTCAAAGAGAGATTTTTCTCTGAGATTTCCTTCAATAAAAGAATCTTCATACATGGATTCACAGCCTCTCACATTCCCAATACTGTCAATACCAATAGAACTTAATCCTGCCCTGCACCCCCGAAAAACTGCTTCCCCATTCAGATTTCCTCTCAGCCAGCCTTTCGATTCTGCATAATATCCAATATTATCTGCAATTCCCAATGAAAACTTTGCTGTACACATATGATTTTCGACAAACTGTATCACTTTTTCAAAATCAATCTCTGTAGAGAAGTCTGATTTCAAAACGTTCCCCATAGGAGAACATGCCTGTAATTGCCAGGCATATATCTTCTTTGCTTTTAGTATTTCGTACATTTCTTCTAAATAAGAAACTTTCCTGATATGCAGTGTGCATATAACGGAAACTGGAATATCGTTTTTTACCAATCTATCAACTGCATAAATTGCCCGTTTGAAACTTCCCCTCTGCCGAAATGCATCATGAATTCGTTCGGGACCGTCCAAAGAAACTGCTATGGATTCTATCTTCCTCTTTTGAATTCAGAAATCAATTCATCCTAAAACACAAAACCATTTGTAATAATCGAAACATTGACTCCTCGTTTTGTTAGTGCTTCTGCTATGACTGTCCAGTCTGGACGCATAAACACTTCCCCGCCAATCATTGACACTCGCCCGCACCCTATATCCGTCAGCTGCTCCGCCACACGAATACATTCTTCTGTTGTCAGTTCATTCTCTCTGGCCTCTCCGGCTTTTAATCCACAGTATTTACACGAGAAACAACAGGCCAGCGTAATTTCCCACACACAAGTTTGCAGCTGAAATCTATTTTTTTTATTTTCCATAATTTCTCCATATCTACATCCTGTCCGGTGAGGCATAAACAGGGCCCATTGATAAATTATCATTTTCTTGAATTGGACTGCCACACTTTGCACAGAAAATCTGTCCACTTGAAACTAGGCTGCCACATTTCTTGCAAATTTGTACCTTTTCGTCCACATTTTTCTCCTCTTTATTCGAAGGAGCCGCATGTGTAAATGGATACACTTCATCTTTTTTATAAAAACAACCTTTTTTTCTCATTACTTCAGGTGATGCATAAGTTATATGTATTTCTGATGGTATTTTTCCTCTTGCTTCAAGTGATTTGTGACTTTTCCGCATTTCCACATATTTCAACCTATTTAAAGCATTCAATATTTTCAAACAAGAGGTTTCCAATCTCTGGCTTTGCCTGACAAACTTGTATTGCCACTGAATTAACCATCGCCATATTTTCTGAAAGCTCTTTTCTTCTTATATTTTCGATATGCTTTTTTAAAGCTTTTTATAAAATCCTTCATATATATTTTATTCTGCAGATATCCTCTAATTTGTTTCTACAGTTCTCTGTACTCAATTATATTTTCACCCTCATCAAGCTTTGAATCTATTGCACATAATTTATCCGCGCTTTTCATATACTCATTGTAAATATATTGAACTTTTAAATATATTCCATCAAGATTCCTGATCAAAGTTTCCTGATCTTCATCTCTCAGCGCTGCAAATAACTCTTGGTATTGTTTCACCACCTCTTCAATCCCGCAGTATACATTATTTTCTCTCAGTTCTTTGTATAGATTTAGATTCAAGATGTTCTCCTTTTTTCCATCTTTCTAACAAATTTGTATACTATTCTGTCCTTGTTTCAAGATTCAATACATGCATCACATCATAGAAATACATTTTCGAGTAACTATGCAGCATTATTACAGTAACGCTTGACAGAGTATTCTAGCAGTAATTTTCAATTTCTTATTCTGCTCTTCATTTTTACTCAACATAAAAAGAGTACAGAAATTGTCCTAGTGACATAAACTGTACTCTTTATGTAATATTTTGATCTTTCACTATAGCATTTTAGTATAATTCCTTAGACAACAGATGCTAATAATTCTTATCCCTGATTTGTATTTGAATAAAGTTTCCTCTGAAGTCCTTCTAATTCCTTCTCCAGACGCTTTATAGAAGAACATGTGGTATCATTTTCTTTTTTCCGTGGTTCAATTTTCCCAATTTCTTGATTAATCTGCTGTAATTCAGAGTTTATCATATTGTATTTCCCAGTCAGATTCTGTCGAATCATACGTTCTCTCGCATCTATTGTTCCACCTATAACATTCGCTATTACGAATATTATACCACCAATTAAAGCTCCTATTATAATAGCTCCTATTAGGTTTTGTATTATCATGCCTATACCCAGATACAGGATATTCGGAATTGAACTGCCAATAAACATAAATGCCGCAACTCCTATACCTGCTATGATTCCTGCTTTGCTCATTTTATCAGCAGCTGCTGACTGTGGTCTATTGCTCATATTCCTTTGAAGTTCTTGAATCATTTCCTGTTTTTCTTTCCGTTTCTTATAGAGTCTGGCTAGTTTTTCTTCTTCCCCTGGATACTCCTGCTCGTAGACTTCTCGTTTTTTCTTTAATTCCCTTAATTGCTGTTCATTTTGACGGAAGAGTGATTCGGCTTCTTGTCTTTTTCTTGCAGACTCCTCCTTATCTCTTAAATTAAGATATTGATTCCAAGTCTGCTGAATCTCTTCTTTTTCATAATCTTTTGCTACCTTTAATGCATTCTCTGCATTATCCTTTACCTCCGGAAAAATTTCCCGTGAGTATGTTTGAAACTGATCTGTTTTTAAAGACGCAAGCCCCCACCATCCCCGGTAATCATCAGGATAAGTATCTGTCAGCTCTACATATATGTGCTCTGCTTTTTCTTTTTGACCCAAGTCCCAAAAAGTTCTGGCATTTTTACATAAACGGTCAATCCTGGATTCTTCACCTGATAGTGGTTCGGACGGCTGCTCCATATTAACAATTTTTTTTATTCCCGAAATAACATCCTGTAAGAAACCAATTTTATTCATATCCAGCGCCTGAAATGCTGCTAACTCTCTCGGCAATTCATATGGAGAACAATTTTTATAACATGGAATAATTACTTTCCCGTGTTCATCTTCTCTTAATTCCAGAAAGCGGCTCCATTCATTTTTCACCCATATACTGGTATAATTCTGTGGATTACACCCTATTACAAGCATAACTTTTGCGGTGCGCAGTGCTGAAAAAATAACAGGCTCATACTCTTCTCCAGGTTTCAAAGTCACTCGTGCATAAAAAGTTTTTATGCCAGCCTTGTCTAATTCATAATACAAGTCCTGTCCAATCACACTTTCTTCTGTTCTATTTCCATTATCATCTGACTCTTTATAACAGATAAAAACATCAAAAGCATCTTCCGCATTTGCTCTTTTCAAAATTTCATTCTGGATTTCTGCAATCTTTTGTCCCTGTTCCTGATAATATGGCCGGCAGCTTAAATCTGCACATTCAATCGCTTTAATATAATCCGGGTCAACAAGAATGCTTCTTTCTTTTGTTCTGTGAAATGTCGGAATTCTCTTATGATCCTTTGGATCTTCTACAAATTCAATTCCGTATTTACTCATTGCCAGTCCAAAATAGGCTTCCGCTTCCTCGCTGTCTTCTTTCAAAATATCTTTATAAGTTTCGATTGACCTGTCAAACTCATTATTCTGTCTGTAGAAAGTGGCAAGATTGTACAAATTCCCTATTTTTTCCATATTTTTTGGTATCATAACCTGGGAACCGCAATACTTACACTCCCCCATTTTCATATCCGAGTTCATTTTTACTTCTCCGCCGCACATCGGGCATTTCATAGCAACTAACATATAAGTTTTTTCCTCCTCATTTTCTTTTCATATCTATCTGGGATAGGTCTTCTCATATACTTTCTGGACATCATCGTCAGAATCTTCTTCCCACTCTGTCAGCATTTGTTCCAATTCCGCATTTTCCTGTTCCTCATACAATTCTTCCAGGTCCGTTCCTTCATCCTGAATTCCTTCAAGCATGACATCCAGTTCGCTTTCCTCACAGTCTTCATCTATAACTAGCGTGTCTCCAATATCCTCCAGATCCAGTTCTTCTGATTCGACATCTGTATCCAAACACTGAATTTCATTAAAATCCAGTTCTCCCTCATCTGACACATCATCAACATCCTCTGATATATCACTTCCTTCTACATCCATGCTTCCTTCATCATAATCCATATCTAAATCCATCCTGCTTCTCCTTTCCCCTGCTATTTAATAAGTGCATGTAAAATTTTTTCATGATCTTTCTGTGAAAGCCGGAATTCTTTTTCCTGCAATACTTTTCTCAAATATTTTATTTTCACACAATTACTCAATTGCATCTTGATTTCCTGCCCACATTCCATATTCTGTTTTTCCATCCACTGATTTACAGCATTCATATAAGTGCACATAGATTTGAGATTCTGAATTTTGTCCCTAAATTCCATATAGTAGCGTTCTGAAAAATATGCTGCTTCTGAGCGAATTTCCATAGAACATGTACTGCAGATTTTGGAATACCTGCATTCCTCATATGGAATCAGATACTGCTGATGTTCTTTCCAATATTTTGTACGTTCCTGAATTTCCGAATCAGTGACACTTAAACGTATTTCCTCTTTTTGGCGTATGTCTGGAGTCTGTATCAAAACCGGCTCATGAAGCGCCGATACACTGTAAAAAGCCTGCCCTACTTCCAATTTGGGAATATACTTTCTCATAAGCTCAGTCATATTGGTTGTGTCTGCTATTATTTTTCGATCATTACTGTCCACCAATCGGAAGACAACTTTAATATCTGTATTCTTAATAACCTCACTTCCGACTGCTGCAGGAGACTGGTCTGCAATGACAATTCCCGTACCATAGGAACGTATTTCTGCCAGCATATTTTCCAGGGAACGTACCGCATGATTTCCCCCTTCTCCACTTTCCTGCTGTGCCTTAAACAGAACATGGGCCTCATCCAGTAAAAGAAGATTTTTAAGTTTTCCATCTCCTTTATGATTTTGTTTCGTATATACACAAATCTGAATCAGCAATAATGCCATCAATACTGATTTCTGCTCTTCGTTGTCAATCGCATTTAATTCTAATACTGTTGGTGCACAAAGAAGATCCTCCAATGGCACAGATTCTACCGAATCATAAATATTAGGATTCTGATTGATCAGTTCACGTAAGCGGAAAATTCCTCCTGTCATCAGATTCCCTTTCACTTCTGCACTATATTTCTGCCGCTCAATCAATTCCTTAAACACCTGAATAAATTCATATAATCCGAATTTTTTTACATCAATATCCTCAACCGTACTATAATCTCTCCACCCATATTTTATGTAGGCCTCCTGTACTGCCTGCTGGAATATCGTATCCAATGGAGACGGCATGGAAAATGCTGCTTTAAATGCACTCAGCAGACTTGGAATATATTGTTCCACTGTGATTCCTTTTGGCGGAAGAAACGGATTAATAACAAAAGGACTCACTTTGTTTTTTCCGGGCGTAAAAATCTGCAAATCCGGAATCTGGTCAATTAACGCTCTGTATTCTGTTTTTGTTGGCTCGATTGCCAGAAAGGGAATTCCACTTCGATACATCTGCAAAAGAAGATGTACTGAAAACGTAGTTTTTCCAGTTCCCGGCATTCCTACAATCAGCGCATGTTTTGTTAAAGTGTTCGGCCTGCATCCTATCCAGGTACTGCTTTCTTCATTTTCTAATAAGTGTCCAAATTTTATATTATCCTTCTTCAGCACCCGCTCATCCAAATCCTGTACTTTTTGCACAATTTCTTTTACTTTTAATCCACTGATTTTCTGATTTCCCAAAGGAAGTCTGAAAAAAGAGGTCGCTTCCTGCGCAAAGATGAAATAAGGAAGCCGATACAGCATTTTCATTTGCGGAGTACGCTGCAGCATACGTAAAACTGCAGTATCTCGATACCGATTTATTAATTTCTGATTCAAATTCCACGGGTAATACAAAAAATCTCTTTTTACTGATATCCTCTCTTTGATAAGATTTACGGTCTGATACTGTGTATTATCTGCTCCTTTTAATATACTGATCAGCTGTGCTGTAAGTGCTGCACACTGTTTTGTATTTCCCATGGCAAGGATATTGTAACGGAACATCGGCTGAGATATATTGTCATGGATCCACTCGTATTCTTTATATACTTTCTCAGACAAAGCATCTTGATAGCCATTTATAGTATTCAGCTGACGCAATGCAACGTAAAATTCTTCTAAAGCAGACATTTCTGCATAATTTATCACATCTGGCAGCAGCTGAAAGGAAACTGCACCTCCCTGCATACGTAGCAGAGTATCTGCTAACATATGAAATCCGGAAATACTGTGACACGGCATTGGTCTTACATAGTAGTAAGGCACTATCCCCTGTTCATGCACTCTATATTGTTCAGCTTTAACAACAGCATTGATCACTGCATTCTCATCTGGCAGCAGATTTGCCGCTTTCAACTGTTCATATGATTGTTCCTGTATCTGAAATCCCAAAGTCTGAAGACGCATCAATATATTTTCCTGAACGATACCCAGTCTATTTTCTAACTCATCATATCTCTCTGACATCATACGGATAATCAGATAAAGATGTATCTGTCCTCCCTGATTTTCTTTTGGTTCATCAGTCCACAAAATTTCCAACACAGTATTTCCAGGTTGACAGAACCTTGATACTTCTGTCAACATCTGAAAAAACATAATTTCATTTGTTTTTTGGGCTTCTTCTTCCTCCACCGAAACAGCTTCATAATCCGGCACAGAGGTAATCTCATAAATTCTGCTGTCCAATACCTTACCATTTTTTAACTTTAACAAATTCATTCAACAATTCTTTCTATAAAGTGTCCACAATCTCATTCATCTTTGCATCAAAAGTCTCCTGAGTTATGGCTTTTTTATCCAACATACATTGTAGTATCTCTATTTTTCTTTCAACATCTTCTTTTGATATATTTTTCTGTGATTCCTGTACAGGTTTTACTTTTCCCCCTTCAGGATTTACCGGCGAAAACACATCTTCCAGAGGTGAAACATCTTCCCATCCAAATCCAGACCCTTCCATGTCCGACATTGCAGAATTCTGTCCTGTTCCATCTCCTGCCATAGAAGAAACACTATGAAAATTCAAAGGAGGATTTGAAAAAGAATTTTCAAGAACCGGCTCCATATTTTCACGCATCATATTGCCAAATGCCATAACCATCGGCGCCTGCGCAAGCATGTTTGCGGGGTTTTCCGCCATCTGGGCATTAGAGGCATAGATTTTTGTGATTTCTGCAATCTGTTCATCTGCCCAGTTATATCCTTCCACTTTACGGCTTTCTGCATTTCCTCTGGCTCTGATTACCTGAGCGTCAGCATCTCCCTGGGCGTCAATTTTTTTAATTTTAGATGCATAAATGGCACGCTGTATGTCATTTTGTCCCTGTTGAATCACCGCATACTGTTCATCTGGAATATCAATAGTCTCAATCACAAAATTATATAATTCTACACCAATATCCAAAAACAATTGATTTAACTGGCTTTTTACTGCTTCTGAAAAATCAGACAGACAGGTTCCCAAAATCAAAAAATCCATTTCCGGTTTCCGCATCACTTTTCCAATATACTCCTTCACCTTAGCAGATATATTTTCCCGGAAATAATTCAAACAAGTCTCTGCTCTTAATTCACTTTGTGTCCCTACAATTTTCCGCATTAATTCATAAGGATTACAAACTTTAATCCCCATTGCACCGGAAGCACCTATATCCAGCATAAGCTGATAATGCATATCCATTACTCTGGTCTTCGTTTTTGTTCCCCATGTATAATCCAAGGCAGTCGCTTTATTAATAAAATAAACATCACATTTAAAAGGAGAGTTTCCCCCAAACGGGAGATTTACTACTTTTGACAATAATGGAATATTCCCTGTATGTAACGTGTATTTCCCAGGAGCAAAAGCGTCCAGCATCTTTCCATCCTTATATAAAATTACCTCCTGACTTTCTCGTACAATTAATTGTGACATGGTACTGAAGTCTGAATGCGGGTATTTATATACCAGCACATCATTATCTCCTTCGTATTCAATTACATCAATAAGTGCCATTTTCCCTCCTCTTTTCTATTATATATGACCGTATATTTCTATCCTTCATTCTGCTTCAGTATAGCAAAAAAGAGTACAGAATTTGTCCTGGCGACATAAACTGTACTCTTTTTGTAATATTTGGAACTTTTATCCGAGAATCATAATCTTACATCTAATAACTGCTCCTGTCTTTACATAAATAACGAAGAGAATCGTATAATTTCCCATGTGTAAAATAATTATATGACCTGCAGCCCTATAGAAGATATATTTGTATATTCAGATAATATTCATAAAATGTTATATGATATGATTTTTTCTAATATGCATATATCCGTGTTTCACTCATCTGCATTTATCTGCGACTTGGTAAAAAAACATATAATACTAAGACCAGTGTTACTACATCTGCAACAATTCCCAAAATCAATACCCAAGTTGGTAAAAGTATGTAACCAAAATGCGCTAGCAACAGATTAAAAATCGTAAAACCACCTGGTACAAAAAATGTAATCAAAACCACAATTCCTGTTAATAAGATAAATACAGGATGAAGTGTCAAACCGCAAAACAATTTATAAAATGAGAAAAAGATTATTCCTACAGTAATATATGAACTTACAATTCCTGGTGCGGTTGTATCGTCCTGCAAACCGCTAACAATAAAAGTTTCAACAATTCCGTCAATAAATGGAACCCACCATGTGAATGGCAAAACTCCCAAAAATGTTAATATGAAATAAATTATAGTAATCATTTATTTTCCCTCCCTTAGCACATTTTCTAAAATATTAATACACTTTATCAAACAATTATACTTCTCCACCTCATTCTTTACAGCCTGCTGGATTCCATAAAATCTCAGAAAATTATCCTTTACAATTGTATTTCCCGGCTGATTGCCTTTGGAGTTGATTGGAAGTGGCTCTTTAGGATTCCTCAGGATTTCATTGAGTTCATTGATCCTTTGATTGACCAGCTCCATATCAAATTTTCCATTTTTCTTAACCGTATCCACATTTAATCGCTCCGGCTCTGCGTCATTCAAGCGTCTTACATAAGCATTAGTTCCCTGATAATAGATGACTCCTCTCTTTTCCGCATCGTCATAAAGCTTCAACAGTTCCTCTGCATTTTTTGTATACTTTGAACTAAGACTATATGGATATGGAAATGTCAGATTTTCTCTCCAGTTTACATCATGTTCATACAGATGCAGGCCCAAACCCGAATATCCAGTATATGCTCCCAGATATTGTGTCAGTCCCTGATACGCATACATTGGTACACCACTTATCGTTCTTAAAATATAAATGCGATCATTGATCAGCGACTGTCTAAGTTCAGTCCAACTGGCGTTATTATTTTTATAATTATTGACTGCCTGACACACACAGTTTGCTGCGCTTGGCACTGTAAGAATCGTTCTATGCCCTGTCATGTTGCTATCGCTGACCATCGGTTCATTTGTCCAGAAAACTGGCGCTGCTGTATTTACAAATGGTACAATGATATTGGTTTCAATAGCATTTACAAATGCGCTATTAGCTGCCGTCTGCATCTTCAGGTCTTTTCGAAGGAATCTTTCCAGGCTCCCGGAAAGGATTGGATAAAACTTCGTCAGAATATATTCTGATATTTTTGCCTTCAGTTTCAATTCTTCTCTTCCCATCCAGATATCCGGATTGTCTGTCAGGATCTTAAGGATTCCTGCTGTTTCAATCCTGGGATCAAGTTTTACGATTTCAGTATCCAATTCCGGCTGGATATGAGAAAATTTCACAAGCTGTTTGGTAAACCCATCCTGAGACTGATCTCCTTTCCCAAGCTCGAAGTAATTGCTGTTTGCCTGGAAAGTTTTTATCAAGTCCTGTGTGATGACATACAATGGCTTTAAATATTCCTGGTTCATTTCCCGGAACGTATTGATCAGATCAGCCATTAGGATCTCCATTTCCTCAAACAGATCCCCCTGCGCCTGCCAATAATAGATGCTGTTCAATGTTTCCGCATACTCTCGTATCTTTTCGTTTTTATTAAACCAGTTAGAGTTTCCAAGATTACGTTTTGCGGCAGGTTCTCGATTGGTAAACAAAGCTTCGTTGTTCCTGGCATCCTGTCTCATCCCGGCATAATATCTTTTACTGACGTTCAAATGCTGAAAAATATCCCCCCATGCTTTGTTCATCATCCCATAGGCATAGACCGGCCCTTTGACTGGATCCTCCGCTATCTCGATCAGCTTGTTCAGAGCCATAGCAGGGATTGAACTGACTCCTTTCTGATAAACATACCTGTCAACTTTCTTCCCCATTATCTCTCTATTTTGAACCATCAATCCCCTTCGCTGTTTCAGGGAAAACTCTGTCGGCCTCAGCATTGCCACCGGTAAGATATTGTCATTCATATGCGCCTTGATCTGATCAAAGTACTGTTTCACCAGTTGAGCCGTGATTGGTTCCCATGCTGTCCCCTGTGCCATTTGATTTTCCAACTGTTTAAAAGACTTGACTGACAGTTTCAAGTAATCCGCAAATTCCTGGTCGATCTGAAGATTATTTGGCATTTGCGGACTGATCGTCAGCTTCTCAAAAAGCCGGGACACCAGATAGGTTGCCATCTGTGCCATAGGGATCTCTGCATTGGCAGATCCGATAATATGATAATTTTGAGAGTATCCATGAACAGGATTGATCTGGCTAATATATGCATTTATATTACCTGTCATTGTAATCGGATTAGCACCAATTGCAACTTGTTCTTTGGAGATAAACGCCAGGATATAATCCCCGATTACATTTAGAGCATATTCATATCCGTTGGGAACAGTAACACCTTTCATATTTGTTGCTGAAACAAAATGACATATATCCACCAGTTTTTTTTGAGTACGAATTTTGAAAGAACCATAATCCTGTTCAAACCACTCATTCGAATCTTTCAGATTCATCAAATGTTCAATTTCCAATAAAGAGGCCATCCCATTTCTTTGATTTGCTGCTGTTTTGACCGGATCTCCAATGATTCCATCTTTCGAGATAATCGCATCCGGCAGAACAAAGTATCCAAACACTTTTGCTCCATTTCCACTAAATCCCAATCCATGGAGCACATCCTGTGCTATGTAACAAATATCCACAAACGATCCCGCACCCATTCCTCCGGAAATACCGGAAATAATATGGACAATCAGGTCACCACTATTTCTGCCAGAACACGCCTGCGTAATGACCTGTGTTAATTTCGTTTTGATGGTATTTGCACTTGAGATTGTCAGCCACCGTCCAAACTGACGGTATGCACCAGCCCCATCGGGTGCCGGCGGCAGATGATCTGACATATAATCAATGCTCATCCACTGCATATTTTTTTGCCTCTTCAAAGCATCTAACTTTTCCGGAGAAAAGATTACATTATATCTATAATTTTGAATATTCAGTGTCTCTCCCGGTGTCAGTCCGGAATTTTCCAGCCATCCCTTATCCGCATCAATTCCAAGAAATTTAATATGATCATATCTCGGTTCTTCTCCTTTAGACTCTACCTCATTCTTATTATCTGGTTGAATCTGTCTGTGCAGCTTGGTTTTTAAACGGGTGACAGCATCCACCCCGGTTCCTCCGAGTCCTACAATTACAACTGGTTCATCTGACTGCGGTGCCTGTGTGGTTATGTTGATAATCCCTCCATCCTGATTTCCAATAAATAAGGAATGAATCATAACTCTCCCTCCTTTTGTACCCGGACATTACTCCATACCCTGTCCAACATTTTGATCTCCATCTGAATAATCATATAAAGAAGATGATACAGATAAATCAGACCTGTCTTCAATTTCTGTCATATTGTCAGCCATAATTGATGATTCTTCGCTGCTTATTTCTGTTATGTCATTATCCATATCATAAAACAGTATGGATTCTGCATCCATTTCCCGATTCCCTGTATAACCGCTATTTAAATCATCGATTATAATCGATTGCTCTTCTTCATTTTTGTCTTCACTCACAGTTTCTATTTCTTCACCGAGAATTTCAATTCCTTCAAATGTTTTTTCTTCCTCCCTGATCGCACTCACTTTTTCTGCTGGTTCCAATTGCTCGTTTAAATTCGAATCCAATGAAATTTTGGATATTTCTTCATTGTTTTTGAGGTCATATTTTGCCAATGCTTCACTAATTTCCAAAGTCCTCTTTTCACATGAATCAATATTAGAATAGTCTGAAACAATCTTTTGTATTTCCTCCAATTCATTTCTTGTTAATTCATATCGAATGTATGCGCTTTCCGTAGTCTCGAGAAGCGCATCTTTCTTCATCTCTCTTTTTTCTACAACCTCTTCCGCACATTTACGAAAATAATTTTGTCTGTTTATCAGGTACGATTGATATCTTTTTTCGTCCAAAAACTTTTCTTTCTCTGCCACTACTCTTTCAAGTGCTGTATTATTAGAATCTAATTCAGAAGTCATTACATTGTATAAAGATTCTTTATATTTTGTGTAATGACTTGTTCTCCCATTCGATGACGTCGTATTTTCTATCAGCATGAGTTTTTTGTCCTCTGCTGTATAATGCTCATTTTCACTTAACGATCTGCTCTGATTGGCATGTTCTGATTCATGATAAAGCGTATCCAGATCTTCAAACTGATTATCTGTTAATCTTATTTCGATTATATGACTCATTTCGCTATAACCACCATAATCACTTCCATAGGTCTGTATTACTTTAGCAGGTTCACGGTTATGTGCAATGGCTTCTCGATTTTCAATTTCCTGGAGCAGAGAAATTTTTTCTTCATCCATAAATTTATCCCAGGCTTCCGTTTTAAACTGATGAAGCAGCTCTTCTGATGAATAATCCCTAAAATCAATTTCTTTTTTATCTTGTATCTTTTTCCCTGCAAAAACACTTTTATGTCTCATCTGTGATGATACATTTTTCTTATTCCCCCGCGAAAATAACCCCATACTACAGTACCTCACTGATTAAATGCTGATCCATATCTTTTTTTTCTATCAGTTCTTTTTCAAACTCTATCAATCTCCGAATATGATTTGCTTTATCGCTTTCTTTGACGCCGTCCAGTAAAAGAATAAGATCATTACTCATACTTTCGGCATCTGTCATCATCCCAATTCTTCGATTTCCATCAACCATATATATTGCAGTTGCGACATCATTCAATGTCAACTCGTCTTTGCCGTTAAAGTATGTCTGCAGAGCCAGATTGGCGAGTCTTAATAAATTCTTTGAAAGATTTTTTTCTGATTTTCCCTCCGCATAAAAGCTTGCAAGTCTTAACATATATGCCTGCAGCAGTGGTTTGTTATTTTTTTCATAAATATCCGCTGCTTTCAAAAGATTAATATACTTATGATCCTTAATCTGATCAAATCCGGGTTTCATTCGAAAAGAATCCAATATGCTTTTTGATACCTGAATCCCCGTATCGCTGATATTTAATGATGCATAATGACATTCAGGACATTCTTCCAGTTCATATTGTAAAAAATGATATTTATTTCCATCTAATCCCACTTTATCCGAGGAAAAAGAATACATTCTCTCTATTTCTACTTCCTGTCCGCAGCACGCACATACAATTTTTTCTTTTTGAATTTTTGACATGTTTTTTCTCCTTATCCATCACATTTCGATCAACAATACAATTATCATCAGAAAATATGCTATAGCTGACATACTGGCCATAATAGATTCTGCATTTGCCTTTTTCAGTACAATTGATTTCATATTACCGCTGTCTTTCCATGAGAGGGCTATGCTGCACACACACCAAAACATAACGGTTGCTGCGATCACAGTATTACGGGAGGCCGGAAGTTTTCCTAAAGAATCCATAGTTACTTCCAGCAATATCCATGGTATCATTCCTATGAAAATTATTCCCCAGAATTTCCCCCTAATGTCAATATGTTTCCCATAGTACATTAAAAGTGCCCCTATCCCAACTATAAATAATATTGCAGATAGCATAAGATGTAATTGAACCAATATAGTAAAAAGAAGCACCACACCATAACTTCCAATATAAATATACCGATGGTCTATGCTCTTTTTATCATTTTTAGATAAACAGAACCAATTCCAAATACACTGATACATAAAAACCGCTGCAATATGGAAAACAAGCAGCATTTCCAGTCCAAACATCATACTCCCATTTTTTCTCCAAAAAAGGAGAAGCATCGTTATCAGAATTGAAACACCTATCATATTGTCCTCTTTTTTCTTCTCGGACAAAATACAAATACAACATATTAGAGTCAGCCCCAGCAGATAATACCATTCCGCATCATATAATCTTTTAAACGAAGAAACTAAATTTGAAAATGGTATTTCATAAAATAATGCTATTGCACTCATTAACAATACCAGAATACTTAATTCCCATACACTTTTTCTTTGAAATACTTTTGTTGTAAATGTCTCCCAAAATGCACCAATAACAAAAACTGCAAAAATAATAGTTTCTATCAATCGATATTTCAAAAAAAAGGCGGCACAAATATGGAATATGAGTGCCCAGAAAGAAAAGATCCCCAGGATGCTCATTGTATATATAAATTTCGTTGACAGAAAAGACTTTTTACAAGTTTTCGCAATAAACCAAAGAAGCAATCCCAACAGATAGAATTGTATATATGATGTTTCCAAAACCCTTTGAATTAATTCTGAGCCATTTTCTATATGATCTAAGTTTGCCGCAAAAGAGTCATTAAACCAATCAGGATGATTCAGATATGGAATGCTATTCTTTATGAAAATTCCCAAAAAGAACATTAAAATCAAAGTATATATTGATTCATAAAAAAATTGTTTTTCCATTGTTACACTGGCACATATGATTATAATGATTATGTAAATACCTGCATTTACTATCTGCTGATCCATTTTAAAATCATGTATAAAATACATGGACAATAAAATTATTGCAGTAACCGTTGCCCCGATATTTCTAATTCCCAGTTTTTCTTCTCTACTGTTTAATATCATACTTTATTACCCCTTTACAACATCAAGACACTCAAAAACATACACCCCAATAGCAAAAACCAATTGCTAAAATCAAATATATAACGTCTTCGATAAGCTCTTATGAATATCACACATCCTGCTGCCAATAATCCGGCTTCTGCTATCGCTAAAACGGTGCATCGAAAAAAGAAATTCGTAATCAGCATAAATATAAAGACTATCAATGATCCCGCCAGGCACATCATAACACTATATCCTGCTTTATCACGCATTTCCAATATACTTTCTAAAACTTCTCTTTCCCGTTGCTCCTTTTCTTCACTTCTTGCATGAGGATATGACAAATAATACATGGCTTTATTATAATCCTGCTTCGTTCCATTTCCTGTATAATATGCCATTCCCAGCAGACCAGCTGCGGCATTGATTCCGCTCTCGAACAGTTTATTTGCTTTCTCATACGCAGTCCTGTATAATTTCGCATCATAAGCCATTTCCGCATTTTTCAGTTCTCTTTGTAATTCTTCATTTGTCATATATGCAGAATCCTTGGCAACAATCCTTTTCGGAATATCAGATAAATCCAACGCAGCAATTTCAAACAGCATTCGAAGCAATTCCTCGAAATGACCTGCATCGTATCCTTCTTTTTTCCAGAAACGTTCACCATTATACATCTGATCGACAAATGCATTGTATACATATTGATTTAGTTTATGATCAGATTTTTTCAGGCAGAACACCACACTTTGATAAAAAGCGTTTCCGCCTAAAATTGCATTTATACAATATGAATCACTTCTCTGAGGTTCATTCGGAAATTTATTCAAAAGTTTAAAAAACAACTGATAATCCGTATGAAAAATCATTACCCCGTCTTCACGAAAAAGCTGTTTTAAATATTCTTCCATCTTCTTCCCTTTCTGCCTCATTAAAATAATTTCGAATTTTCATAGTATGTGATAAGCTTTTCCGCTTCGTAAAAAATGGTCTCGTCACAGTTTTTCGAAATACTCAGCATCAATACATTTTTCAAAAAATCCTGTATCTCTTTATCCGTCGAATTCCATTTTTCAATAATGGATTTCTGCTCCCTCAAAAAACCTATCTGATTTAACTTTTTTTGTTCCTCGAAAATGAATATTTTCTTTTTGAAGTTATTATAAAAAACTTCAAATTGAATCTCCTCATCCTGCGAAAAAGATGTCATAGTTCCACAAAATGGTTTCCATCCATATATGGACTCAAAAATAATAGTCACAAGAGAAAATAAATCTAAAATCCATGGAACATCAGAATATTGTTGTGCAAGGTAATCTGGAATTCGATACACACTGTTACGGTTACAAATATTAAATCCGTTATAACGGATCCTTATCTTCCCATTTATAATGAAAATCTGCTTTATATCAAATCCCATCAGATAAATTTTTTCTTTATGAAGACTCTCAATTGTGTTACATAATAACCTTAGCATTTCAATCTTTTCTTTTTTATCTGCCTTCATTGCTTTCTCAAAAATCTGAAACTTCTGTATTGGAAACGGATACACAAATCCGATTTCATTTTGAGATATGTATTGATTCTTCTTTTCAATTAAATCCAGTGGATAAATAATTGATTTGTGCACTGGTAATTCAAAAAATAAATCTCTTAAATCCGGAAAAAAATTACTGATCTTCTCAAACAAAATCCAATATCGGGTCTGATTGTTGCCTTTGGCCAGTACCCATTTTTCATAAGGAGATCTTTCCTTCAATTTTCTTTGCACACAATATTGATTTGCACAGCTGAATTTACTAATATAATATTTTTTTGTCTTAAACATGTCTTATTTTATTTTAGAAAAGGAATTCAATTATTCCTTTTCTAAAATAATTTCTCCTTTTTCACTTCCCAAATCCATTGTTACAGCATCAGATGTTACTTTTAATGTAATAACTGTCCCATCCGGCCTTAGAATATCTCCACTGTACATTTGGTCGCTTTCTTTCTCCAATTCGCATGTTTTGTCTTTTATGGAAAATGAACTCACTGTCTCCCTCTGATTTCTTCCGGAAAAATCCGGATACGTATGCCATCCCGTATCATTTGCATCTGCCCGACCGGCTGTCTCACTGGATACTTCCTCGACACTTACATTTGCCTCTGTTATAGATGTAAATTCAACTATATATTGAGACCTATCCTCTGCAGCCGCTTTCCATTTTGTTCCCTGCACTAACCATTTCATTGGTTTTGCTCTAAATTCTCTGGATTTTTCGTCCAGTATCCATTGTCCATCTATCGCATTGTAGGAATAATTGACGCTGTAGGATTTCTCACTGACATTTGTCTTTTTGGTAATATCCGCTGTAGCAGTAAAGGTTTTATTTTCATCTATTACATTTATGCTGACATTTTGAATATCATTTTCTGAAAATCCATTCTCTGCAGAATAATCTGCCATCACCTGATGGATGATTTGCTGATCTGTATAAATTTCTAAATTCTGCTGATAATCGTTTACTTTCTTCTTATTATATTCATTCTTTGAAATGAAACCGGCCGCGATAATACTTATAACCGACAATATTACTAAAATAATATTAAACATTGTACGCTTTATTGTATCTCTAGTCATAAATATTACCCCCTGTTCCCGACATGTCCCCGGATGGACTTCCTATCACATCTCTGGATTTCCTATTTAACAAAATAACCGTTGCCATGATAATCACTGGTATCAAAATATCAAACAATAACCAGGTAAATCTAATACTGAAGATTATTGCAAATACAGTAAGTACCAAATTTGCTATCAATAATATGAAAACATCTGTGTCATAATAAAAACTTTTTCTTCTGTTAGCACGAATCATTAACAGGATTGTGACAGCCACAACAACTATTATCAGGATTTCATATCCTGCATAGTTTAAAAAAAGTTTTGTATTGTATCCATCTCCATTACCTATTTGTTTTAAAGCAAAAAATCTTGTAATATTATTTATCAGCAGCATAACAAAAACTACCACCTGTTCAATCAATAAACCTGTAATAATATCTTTATATGATGGATGTATGCTTTGATAATTCTTATAACTGCTTATTTTTTTCCGTAATTGTCTGCCGACAGGAATATAACTAAAAATATGCATATCTGCTATACTTTTGGAATTAATAGGGTAACCGTACTTCTGCAAATTTTCAAAAAGCGCCGTATAATCCATTTTTAAATTATTTTTATTAACACACTCAAATGCGATATACTCTGGTTGTGATATGTTGAATCCTCTGTTGCGATATTGCGTTATAAAATCTTTCGATATATGAATACGCAGATTATCCTTTGGAATATATTCTTTTGACAACAGCATTTTATATACTTTATCCCAGTCAACATATCTTCCATTGATCAATCCTTTTATATTTTCTGCCAGTATATGATTCTCATGATTTGCATATTTAACTGAGAACACATCACTATTTCTTGTATAAATATCACAATATTTATAGGTAAAAGTTGATTCATTGGAATCCTTCCAAAAACATTCCCGTACTTTATCTTCCAACGCAGCCATATAACTCGCCCCAAACTGAGTCGCATCAATTGCTGATAATTGATTCAAAATATCTCTGCATTTCAAATATCTGTCATAATCTGTTTTAATCTTTACAAATTCTTTCTTAATATAACTTCGATATAACGAGAAGATTTTATCATAAGATTTTTGATTATATTTAAGCTGTTCAAGATATTTTAATCTTTGATAAAGTCGTTGTCTGTCATTCAATATATTTCGATTCAAGTTTGCTGCACAATAGGAATCAAAAGAAGCAAGATTTTCCTTCTGCAAATTCAGATTATTATAAATCTGAGGACACTCTTTTTCCAGATAACTATATATTTCCAGACTATTCTCTGTATCATCTGACAAATATAACTCACGGATATAGGCCCCCAATTCGTTTCCGTTATCATTTCCTGCTGAAGAAATCAATCCTTTTAATGCCTCAAGTGAAACCTTTTGTTTCTTTTTAACCAATGCAGAAATCACCGCGCTCAGCAGTTTTATTTCACGTTCTCTTCTTACAGACTTCTGTGCAATATCATGAATAATATCTTCCAAATCCTTTACTGGTAAAAATTCGATATAATCTAAATATAAATCACACACTTTCGAATGTGAGCCATCACAAAATCTTTCATTCAGATACTGCATAATAACCGGATCTTCAATTACATTACGATAATCCTTTATTGAATTATAAGTATCAATCCACAAGGTGTTTTCTAATTCTTTAGAAGCATCCTTATATTGTCTCAAAATCTTTAAACGATACTGATCATCTTCCTGTTCTACGACATCCATAATACGTGAATAATAACGCTCTTTTATTTTCAAATTTGATGTTTCTTGAAAAAGCGCAACAAGCATATAAAAAACAGATTTTTGAAAAGGCTCATCTTTTTCTTTCAAAATATTATACATAAAACATGTGCTGGCTGTTTTATTTATTCCTTTATATAATCTTTCCCATATTTTATCTTTATCTGAAATATCGCCATTCCTGAAAATATTCTCGATCTTCCAGTAAAGCTTCTCTCTCCATTCTGTATCGTACAATTTTTCATATAAAGAAACATATATTTCTGCTAATTGTTTGTCAATCTGAATGTCATTTACATCCATAAATTCAATCATCAAATGATAAAGAGAAATGTGGGAATCATCTGTATTAAATACAGATTGGTAAAGTTCTATTTTTTCTTCCGGCGTAGAATTCCTGTAATTTTGCAGCAAATTATATTCTATCTGCGGCAAAATTTTTTTATCCATCTCTTTTTCAAGATCTAATTTTCGATATAATCCAAAATTAATCTGAAATACTTCCATATGACGCTGTGGGTCTACATATGGCAATAATGTAACGACAATCGGATTAATAATATCCGTTTCTTCTGTTGAAAGTGAAAATACATCATTAATAAATGCAAGCTGGTTCTCTGCTGTTTCTGATTGAAACAATTCTGGTTTTTGCGATAACTTAAGCAATTTGGTAACAACATATTGCGCTTCACTATTTTCGGATAATTTTAGATTATTTTTAAATTCATCCAGAATTGAAAAATAACTTTTCAGTGAAGAATCTGTCATATTCATCAAGTCATTTAAATAAAAGTCTGTTATCTCCACATATTTGCTATGAACTTTACATTCTTCAGAATTCAAATTATAAACTACATCCGGCTGACTCAAACTGTCTTCTGAAATCACCTGCACAGTGATCTTCATAGTATCTGGCACACTCCTGCTGCAAAAAGAAATTTGATCTCTCAATTCAAGCGGCAGCATACTCATAATCAGATACCCAAAATGCCTCATCACTTTATTGAAATCTTTTGCGTTATCAACCTCAATCCCGCAAGTATATTTTTTGTTTTTCCCCAAAGAAGTATATATGGCTGTTAAAAATTTTAAAAATCCCGGATTATTTAAATGATATTCTTGAAATATGACTTCCTTATTTAACTCTGGATTTTCCACTGTATCCAAATGCTTTAATGATATCATTTCCCCACGATGATTTTCTTTTTTGGAAAGGAAATTTTTATAAGTAAATCCCCAGATATTCTCCGGATTTTTTTTCAATTCCTGATATTCATCCCAGGGAATTAAGATTGCATGATTCACAGAATTTCCTCGTCCTTTTGAAAACTCTCTCTGGAATATAGCGATGCACACCTTCTGCATTTCCGGAAAAGGATATATCATAAACGGAGAATCAGCACCGGATCCCAGATCTTTCATTTTTGTTATGGCTGTATTCATAACCACATTAACATTATGTGCCTGTTCCTTCGTTAATCCTTTGGAATTGAACTCTGAATATCCCTGCAGAGTTCTTCTATATAATACCTGTTCAATCATCTTTTATTCTTCCCCTTCCCCCAAAATTTCCATGACCATGACCGCGGTTTCGGTTCAGACTGCTTTTGCTCATAACGGTCTCCCCGCCCGATAATATCAAGTTCACTTAAAATCCAGAAAAACGGCTCTTCAATTCTTAATGACTTTAAATCTCCATTGCTTCGTGGATATCCCTGCATATACATATCAAACATACAGTCTTCCATTTCTTCATTTAGATAACCAATATATTTAATTAATTCTCTTGCAGATAAAATTTCATCACCACGTTTATCAGAAGCAATCAACTCAATTTTTTCATCTTCAGGAAACTGTTCAAATACCGCATCCCGAATTTCAGCCCGAGTGGACAACATTGATACTTGTCCAAGAATTAAATCTAACTTTCGTACCATTTCATCACTTTGATCAAAAACAAATGTTCTGTCAACAATGATATTGTTTGTATCAATAATATTCTCGTCAGGATTTGCTTCCTGATCCTCCAAGTCATATTGTATATCTTTCAGTTTATTCTTCAGAATAGAGAATTTTTCAATATACTCTTGTATATCATCACTCTTCCATTCCTCTTTAGAAGATAACTCAAACGTAAGCTTCTGATCTACTCCGTCAAATAATGCTGATACTGCAAAAAAGGTCGCATTTTGAGCATTATTTTCAACATCGCTGTAAAATTGCGCCACCACGTTTTTTAAGAACTTTTTCAGCTGACTATTTAACATTGAATATACATCGGCATAAAAATATTTTTTTTCTGGATCCCATGGAATATTTTTGGTAATCATGGAATGTTCGTTAAAATACATGCCGTCCGGATTTAATGTTTCTCTAATCAGTGGATTGGAAATCAGCAAATCTGATTTAGAAACGGCTATCGCCATAGGAACTTTTACCTGTTCACCGAACACTGTGTATAACGTCTTAATCATTTCTCCGGCAGGATACTCTGGCTTTGGATTTCTAACTAACTGCATTGGATCTATCAGCGTAATAATAGCATCTGATTCTTTGATATACCCTGCAAAAAAATTAAATTTGTTCAAATCTGTATTCACAAGAGTTTCTCCTGCTACATCGTATATTACAAAATCGTAAGTTGTAACCATATTGTTCTTTTTAAAATTCATCGTAACAAAATATGGTATTTTAAAATTCAAATCTCTCGTTGAATCTGGAAGTGGCTGACCCAAAGTAATATATAAATTATCATCTTCCGGCAAAGTTAATCCAATGCAGGATCCATCTACATGATTCAAAATTCCTTCCTGTGTAGAACTTCCAAATCTCTGTAACAATTGTTTGATAAAAACAGTTTTTCCAGATGCAGATACACCAAGAATAGCAATGAACTTTTGCGGATTTTTTCCATAATACTGTGGAAGTTTATTATGACAATGAGGACAAATCCTTGTATGACTTGAAAGATGAGCGCATTGATCTTCGATACTCTCTACAAATCCATCCTCATCCATAATGTAATCTCCATTGATCATTTCATATTTGTTATTTTCATCAACCCATGGTACATAAAACAGCCTCTCCACGTTTTCCGGCGGTGTTCCTCCACGAAGTTTTCCCCAAACTTTTTCATATTTCGAATCTAGTGTATCTCTTATAACAAATTTTTTATATTTCTGTTTTTCCTCATCAGAAGATGCCTGCTCCATTTTTTCATTTGCCTCAGCACATGCTCCCTCTGCAATTCGAAAATGTACTTCATTATGTGCAAATCTTTTGAAACAAAAAGGGCATTTAATGCTATTCCATGATTCTTTCATACTTATTCCTCACTTATTATCAAATTGTATTTATCGCTTAGTTCTTTTGCAATATACACTCTGCAATCCTCATTTTTAGAATGCTGTATCTCAAATTTTTTCCCCATCATCTCATTCGTTATCGGATACTTTAAATTATCAATCATATATTCGGCTACAACTTCATCATTTTCTACCGGCAGCATTATATTTTGAAATATCAGTTCTTCCGATACAGAACGCCATAACCGTATTATCCTTTTCGTACATTTAATATTTCCTTTAATTGTCTTCTGCAATTTTTTATATGCGTCTTGATTTTCCGGAATGTATATTTTATTCCTTTTTATCGGCAGTAATATTACATCAATCGGTGCTCTAATCACAGTTACCGGAACTTGTACTGATGTCTGCCGCGTTACTTTTTTCCAGTATATTTCCTGCTCCTGATATATACTTTCATCGCTATGCTGAATTAGTAAATTATTAAAATCATCAGCAGGTACCCAGGACGACTTCATACATACCAAAACATCCTGATGATATACTGTAGGAAGCCAATTCACGCAGTAATTTTGATTTACTATCTTTACATCCTGAATCATTATCCTGTTCTGCTGATTTATATATTCAATATCCATCATGAGTCCTCCTCTTTAAAAGACAAAACATGAAAATCAATTCGTTCCACACAATCCTGTCTGTTCAACTTTAATGTTTCATAATTGTCTGTAATCTCCAGTTCGAGAAGTCTGGAATTCGGATTAATCAGTAAAATAACTTCATTTGTATGTGATAGATTTAATGAAAATTGTAAATTCTTCATATTACAGCAAATATTTCTATTGATATTTTCTTCTTCACTGATCTTCTCAAACATATTTCTTGCTGTGTTTTTTCCAACACGTTCATCAATCTCTTCTTCAAAAGACTTATAATAAATCGGAATATTACGAAACAACTCAATCAGCGTCGGATACAAACCATTCCGTAGAACTTCTCCCTGTGTCATACATTCATCCAGTCTCTGAATAATCTTCTTCATATTTCCAGCCCAATAATCATCCACTAATTTTCCATAATACTCCACCAAATTTTCTTCGCTTTCAATCATATTAATTTGCAGTTCATCATCATTTTTTAAATCAGCAATCCAATTTTTGATATTGACAGCTTTTTCCGCTTTACGAATAATCTGTTCGTTTAATGATTCGAAAATCTGTTGTGTCATGATATTTTCTATTTTCTGATTCGCATATTTTGCCAAAATTGTTTCATAACTGCCTACATCTGAAACATCCTGTTCATACATCAAGCTTTCTTTCAGCGGCTGAATCAGATCATCTTTGTCTCGATTATTTCCAAAAAAGCTATTGATATTGTAGTAAGATAATGCATCATTAATTTCCTGCGTAAAATCTGGTTCCTGCATTCGGATTCCTGCTATTTCTTTGGTTCTGCTCTTTATCATTGCATGATAGCAGGAGGCTGCAACCGGATAATTTTTTTCTAATGCTGCAACACTCTTAACAACATTCTTTTTCTCCTTTTGAAAGCCCTTGTTAGACGGCAGATATTTAAAATCATTTTCATGAAACAATCTGCCTGCTGTTCTATACCCAACTTCTCGTTTCATAATCCCATAAAATCTCTTGGCAATATCCTGATCTAAGTCCTGTCCATCTGTATAAGAACTCATTCTCTCAAGTATTCTTTGGATTGTAAACTGCACAATCTTTCTTGTTGGTTTTTCCAGCAAATTATATGAAAAAGTGTAAGTATCTCCATTATTGAAAAAATGTGAATCAATGCTCATAATCGCAGTTATATTGGCTGCCAGTCTCAAAAGCTTTAACGCATTTTCTCCTCTCCACATTCCCCCATTAAACAACCGATTAGAATAAATAAACTGATACCGGATTCCTTTGTATTCCTTCAGCATCCATAGTAGATTTTCTTCTGTCTTAGGAATCCCTGCCCATGATTCATAATCCAGAAACTCATGGAGGATGACCTTATATTCAGGCCCGGAAAACTTTTTATCCAGAAACTCTTTTAAATTCTGTGTATCACAACTGGTCAGATTTACCAGAATATGCACTCCAATCACATTAAAATCACTAAATAACTGATTGCCACGTAATTCATTTATAATCTCTTCAAAACTCTCTTTCCTCTCTGTCTGTGGAAGATTACGTGCAACACTTGGCCAAAGCTGCTTTAAGTAATTAAAATAATTTTCTGCCATTTTATTATCTAAATTATAATTAACAATAAGAGCTGGATTTTTCGGTGCCTGTAAATCATATCCCTCTCTTCCCTGTATCTCTGATTTTTCTTTTATTTCTGTTATACATTGGTTTATAATTTCTTTCATAATTTCCCCTTTGTTTTACATTTTGTTAATTATAAGTTAGACAATAAAGGAGTTCCTTTGCCTATTGGCAAAGGAAGCCCTTTATTATTCCATCTTATCAAGGCTTACACTGCCCCTGTCATCATCAGCTGTATATGCAAATTATCCAGATATTGAATGAACGCCGCATAGAAACTGTCAATATCCTTCTGTTCCTGCTTTCCTTCATAATTAGCTGAAATTCTTGATAAAACCTGAGGATTGTACATACCCATGAGTTTATTGATCCTGTCTACTTTATCTTTTGTACTCATTTCATTAAACTTTGTATTTGCCTTTTCTGTGATCTCGCTCAGGACAAAGTCATCCAATGCTGCCATACTCTGAAATGCCTGATAATATTTGCTGAGTCCGAAAAATGGCATACTGTTGTCACAAAGTACAGCCGTTTTTTGCATTCCAAACTGAACATACTGATAAGCCATATTGAATCCATCATCTTCAAATATTTCTGTTAAAACACTGTCAAAAAATACTTTCTGAAGAGCGTCTTTTTTATTCGATTCCTTAACCGCCTGTTTAATTTCTTCAATAGCATGCGTTAAACAATCATATTTTTCTACTTCTTCTTTTACAGCCTGCTGGATTCCATAAAATCTCAGAAAATTATCCTTTACGATTGTATTTCCCGGCTGATTGCCTTTTGAGTTGACTGGAAGTGGCTCTTTAGGATTCTGCAGGATTTCATTGAGTTCATTGATCCTTTGATTGACCAGCCCCATATCAAATTTTCCATTTTTCTTAACCGTATCCACATTTAATTGCTCCGGCTCTGCATCATTCAGGCGTCTTACATAAGCATTAGTTCCCTGATAATAGATGACTCCTCTCTTTTCCGCATCCTTATAAAGCTTCAATAATTCCTTTGCATTTTTCGTATATTTTGACACATTACTATATGGATATGGGAATGTCAGAATTTCTCTCCAGTTTACATCATGTTCATACAAATGCAGGCCCAGACCCGAATATCCAGTATATGCTCCCAGATACTGCGTCAGTCCCTGATATGCATGCATCGGGATACCACTTATCGTTCTTAAAATATAAATACGATCATTGATCAGCGACTGCCTAATTTCAATATTTTCATTACTTTCTTTGTAATTATTAGCTGCTTGACACACACAGTTTGCTGCGCTTGGCACTGTAAGAATCGTTCTATGCGCTGTCATAGTATTACTATTGACCATCGGATCATTTGTCCAGAAAACTGGCGCTGCTGTATTTACAAATGGTACAATGATATTTGCTTCAATAGCATTTACAAACGCGCTATTAGCTGCCGCCTGCATCTTCAGGTCTTTCCGCAGAAAGCTTTCCAGGCTCCCGGAAAGGATCGGATAAAACTTCGTCAGGATATACTCTGATATCTTTGCCTTCAGTTTCAATTCTTCTCTTCCCATCCAAATATCCGGATTGTCTGTCAGGATCTTAAGGATTCCCTCTGTTTCGATCCTTGGATCAAGTTTCACAATTTCAGTATCCAATTCCGGCTGGATATGGGAAAATTTCACAAGCTGTTTGGTAAATCCATCCTGGGACTGATCTCCTTTCCCAAGCTGGAAGTAATTGCTGTTTGCCTGAAAAGTTTCTATCAAGTCCTGTGTGATATCATGTAATGGCTTTAAATATTCCTGATTCATTTCCCGGAACGTATTAATCAAATCAGCCATTAGGATCTCCATCTCCTCAAACAGATCCCCCTGCGCCTGCCAGTAATAAATACTGTTCAATGTCTCTGCGTACATTCGGATTTTTTCTTTCTTGTTAAGTAAATTAGAGTTTCCAAGTTCACGTTTTGCGGCGGGCTCTCGATTGGTAAACGAAGCTTCGTTGTTCCTGGCATCCTGTCTCATCTGGGCACAATATTTCTTCCTGCCATCCAGATAATGAAAGATATCTGCCCCTGTCTTGTTCATCATCCCATAGGCATAGATCGGTCCTTTGGCTGGATCCTCCGCTATCTCGATCAGCTTGTTCAGAGCCATGCCAGGAATTGATTTAGCTCCTGCCTGATAGACATACTGCTCTACTTTCTTCTCCATTGTCTCTCTATTCTGGAGCATCTGTCCTCTTCGCTGTTTCAGGGAAAACTCTGTTGGATTCAGCATTGCCGCCGGTAGGATATTGTCATTCATATGTGCCTTGATCTGATTGAAATACTGTTTCACCAGCTGAACCGTGATCGGTTCCCACGCTGTCCCCTGTGCCATTTGATTTTCCAGCTGCTTGAAGTAACTAGTTGACAGTTTCAAGTAATCTGCGAATTCCTGTCCAATCTGAAGATTATTTGGCATTTGCAGACTGATCGTCAGCTTCTCAAAAAGCTGGGAAGCCAGATAGGTTGCCATCTGTGCCGTAGGGATCTCTGCATTGGCAGATCCAATGATATGATAATTTTGAGAATATCCATGATTCGTAGGATTAATAGCATTAACATGTGCGTCTATATTCGTGAGATTGCCTGTCATTGTGATCGACTTAGCACCATTTGCAACTTGTTCTTTGGAAATAAATGCCAGAATATAATCCCCGATCACATTTAGAGCGTATTCATATCCGTTGGGAACAGGCACTCCTTTCATATTTGTTGCTGAAACAAAATGACACATATCCACCAGTTTTTTTTGAGTACGAATTTTGAAAGAACCATAATCCTGTTCAAACCACTCATTCGAATCTTTCAGATTCATCAAATGTTCAATTTCCAGTAAAGATGCCATCCCATTTTTCTGGTTTGCTGCTGTTTTGACAGGATCTCCAATGATTCCATCTTTCGAGATGATTGCATCCGGCAGGACAAAATATCCGAATACTTTTGCCGCACTAAATCCCAATCCATGGAGCACATCCTGTGCTATGTAACAAATATCCACAAACGATCCCGCACCCATTCCTCCGGAAATACCGGAAATAATATGGACAATCAGGTCACCACTATTTCTGCCAGAACACGCCTGCGTAATGACCTGTGTTAATTTCGTTTTGATGGTATTTGCACTTGAGATTGTCAGCCACCGTCCAAACTGACGGTATGCACCAGCCCCATCGGGTGCCGGCGGCAGATGATCTGACATATAATCAATGCTCATCCACTGCATCTCTTTTTGCCTTTTCAAAGCATCTAACTTTTCCGGAGAAAAGATTACATTATATCCATAATTTTGAATATTCAGTGTCTCTCCCTGGGTCAGGCCGGAACTTTCCAGCCATCCCTTATCCGCATCAATCCCAAGGAATTTAATATGATCATATCTCGGTTCTTCTCCTTTGGACTCTACCGCATCCTTATTATCCGGCTGAATCTGCCTGTGCAGCTTGGTTTTTAAACGGGTAACAGCATCCACCCCGGTTCCTCCCAGTCCTACAATTACAACCGGTTCATCTGACTGCGGTGCCTGTGTGATTGTGTTGATAATTCCTCCATCCTGGTTTCCAATAAATAATGAATTCAGCATTTTTATCCCTCCCTGTTTTGTATTTTCGGATTTAATAACCTTCTTCCAGTGAAATACTAACCGTATCATTGAATCCCGTCGGATCTTCCTGTGAAGTTGAGCGAATGTCATATGTCATTCCTGTAGTCATATCCAATGATTTCACCGCCTTTTCTCCTGAAGGTGACAAATAGTAAAACATCTTTGAAGAGACCAAACGAAGTTTATGACTTCCATACCCTGGTACACTCTTATCCCGCAACACCTTAAAATACATATCATTGTCAAACTGATGATTCATCAGTCCAAAATTTGCAAAAGAATATTTCCCTCTAAAATTACTTGCCGGCCTGGACATGCTGTCATCTACCTCACTAGCAGAAAAGATATTCAGATAACCTGCAAAAAATCTTTTTGCTGCTTCCCTGACTTTTATGGCAATAATAGCAGCAATTACAAGAAGAACTAAAACTATTATCAGAATGATAATCCATCCTAGATTCAGCACCTCAATCTGAACCACACCTTTTACCTGACCGCCATCTTTATCCTGAGCCTGAACGGTAATCTTTCCGTCCACAAGATTTTTTAATACAATTTCGTTTCCTTTCGGTCCCTCAATCTCATTATCTTCATAAGACGATGCAAGTATATTATATGAAATATCCTTATCCTCTTTATCTGAGAAAAATTCTCCCAGATCTATCGTTTTAGAATTTCTAAACAATTTTATGATTTTTACTGTAGCAGCTTCTTCGCCATCTTCTCCACCGCTGAAAGTCGGCAGTGCATTTCCAACAGAAATTGCAATCGGACTGGACATACTTTCAAACTCTCCGCATGTCAATACAGCATACACCTCATAGTTTCCCTCTTTGTCATAAGTCAAAGAACCTTTGAAACCATTCTCCCCATCAGACTCCATCGGATAATATTGAAGATTCTGATTATCTCTGTCTTTAAAATTCACCACCAGTGTCCCGGTATAATTTTCATAATATTTTTTACCTGTTAATTTTTTGTCATTGACATAGAATCCCGCATTAAAATCTACAGATTCATTTAACGAGAATGAATTGGCGCCGGAACTCGTCTTCAGATTAACCTTATTTTCTGTATTAAACACGACATCAAATGTAATTTTGGTGCCTTCCTGTCCCCTCGCTGTAACCTTCCATGGTCCCGAATCCGGATTTGTAATCTTGATAAAATAATAATCACCAATTACAGAAGAAGCGCCACTAAATTCATTCGAAGACATATCGACGCCACTTGGTTCCGTAACCGTCACATTTGACAATTTTGAAGCATTGTTAATCGTAATATTCAATTCTTCTACTCCATAAGACGGAACTTCTATAGATTTTGTTACGGCACCATTTTTTATTGTCTTTGTATCTGAAACAAATTTGGTGTTAAAAATCTGACCATAAAAATTTTTTAATGCTGACACCAGGTTATCTGAACTTTTTACTTCCAGAAAAGCCCCATCCGTAGATTCTGAAATATTTTTAAATTCATTCAGATTTGCCTCTCCATTATTATTCAGACATATACCATATACTTTAATATCATCTGAGATACATTGCTTAATCGCCTTATCTTCAATTGCAAGCGACTCTTTATCCGCTTTCTCTGATCCCATATCCGTATTGCCGTCACTTAAAAGCAAGATAATATTTTCTGAATTGTTATCACATTTTTCCAAATTATTGGCGGCTGTCTGAAGCGCAAGCCCAATATTTGTATCTCCTTTTTTAGGAACATACTTCTTAATCTGATTACTCAATTTTTCTTTTGCGCTTTTGCTGTTCATCTCGCTCAGCCCAGTATCTGCCTGAATCTCAGATGTAAATACAACTGCTCCTACATTATTCCCATTTTCGCGAAGCGTTTGAAGGAAAATATCAATCGCAGTATATCTATTATTTTCCGCATCCGTTTTCTGGAGCGATCCGCTTGCATCTACAACCACCTCAATATTATAAGTGGTGTCGGATGTATCCGCCTCCTCAGCTCCAACATTCTGTACCCATGTCAATGATGAAATAATGAATGCCATCATCCACAGCATCATGACAATTGCTTTGCTTTTTCTCATCTCTTTTCTCCCTTCTTTTATCTGAACATAGCTCTTATCATCCAGATAACAGCTACAATAATAATAAAAATCGGTATGAAGGCCATAAACACATTTCCTATGTAATTCAATAATTCATTGAAATGTACCAGGAATGCCAATATTTCCAGCACTAAAAATGTTATGACGCATAATTTTATCATCCTCATGCTTTTCGTCTCCTATCGTAAAATGTATCGAAACAGTATATATCCTAAAGCAAGAACTACGAGCAGCATAATTACATATTGCAATAAATACATTGTTATATAAAACAAGAAATCCAATACTGCCTGAATATTGATCACAATCACAATCATTGCAACCGCATAAATCAAGAAAAGTACTTTTTCCAATGTAATTCCTGTTCCCATGTCGCCAAATGCATTTGATAATCTGGAAAACACTCCTCTTTTTTTTATTCTGCCGTATCCATCCGGAGAATTCCCGATTTCCGGATTATCATATCCATTATAATCAGGCTTATTTCCGCCATTATAAGGCGCGTAATCGTCTTCTGTTCTAAAATTTCCCATACAATTTCCTCCCTGTTACAATAATCCATCTATTAAAAAATTCCCGGAATTACTGTCAATCAAATATAATTGTGCCTCTGAAAGATGAACAACGTCAGTTCCCTCAATAATCAGACGCTTTTCATCCGTCACACTCATTCCCTTGGAAACATTTTGATTTAACAATTTAAAGGTTTCTCTGCTGGCAGATTCTTCTTCGGATACTTTCAGATGATAATAATATCCCAGTGATGTTGTAATTCTTTCTGCCGCATTTGCATTGTCATAATGAAGTAAAAATTTTGTCTGTGTTTTAGAAACAAAATCATCTAAGTTATCCTTACCCAAAATTACGGACACATCAATTGCAGAAATACAAAATCTTAGTTCCATACTTTGCAGAAGATAATCCTGAAAACTCGAATTGTTTTTCAATAGAATATCGTCAAATACGATATATGGACACTTTCTTGAGCAACATTTCAGTTCATTGCAGAAATATTCCAGCATTTCTGTCTGATATTGGTCTCCAACATCAATAAATAGGACATTATTTCTTCTTGCTTCAGAGCAAATATTTATCTTCTTCGCAAATTTGGGCTGATAATATGCCTGAAAATAATGATTCATTTCTTTCAGCACACGTTTTACTGCCTCTGATCCATTATTTGATTTGGTAAAAAATTTACTCTCGACTTTTAGTCCTTCTGCAACTGCCACTCGGACTAACTCATCATCAGACATCGAAGCCAATAACATCATATTTTCAAATTTAATTTCATATCCTGCATGTTCAATCACATTCAAAAGATATTCCAAAAACATTTCAGAATATTGGTCAAAAGAGAGATGCATACAGACTGACATCATTTTCACAGTATAAATAATCTCCTCCTTCTCCATTCCTAAGAATGGAGCAAGACATCTACTGTCCTGTATAATGCCATTGATTTCCACTCTTTCACTGATCACACTGCATTCTCTCTGAATTTTCATAGCCCTATACCAGCTTAAAATCTGCCGGATCAGATAAGGACTTTTATAAAAAACAATGATTGGACGATTGTTTTCCATTATTAACCGTTTGATTACATATTCCAGAAGAATCTTGCGATTTGCTATTTTAGCGCCATTTTCAAATATTAAATCCATGCCTCCCGTAATGATACAATTGTCCCTGAAATCAATTCCTTCTACAATTCTTTCAATTTTGGCTTTTTGATATCGGATACCCCTTAATTGATCATTTTGGCGTTCATAGTTTGCTGCCATATATTACCCCTGTCTATTACTCTGATATTCTTCAAACTGAAAATAAAACGGTCTGAAATTAGCCAATCCTATTATCGCCTGTCCAATTTCAAGATCCATCAATTCCCAATCTTCAACACTGTTTCCTTCTCTATTTTCATCCACAAACTCACCAGCTGAATTAAAATAGTTCATGCTGTAATAATTTTTCCCAAATACCTTACTAATGTAATCTCTGGATTCTGCATCAATAGTTCTAAATGCAAACAAATTAGAAAATCCAGATGCTATAACCGCTCCGCGGCTCTCTCCATATATATCATATAGCTGTGTAATATTTTGAATTCCGGCAACTACCTTAATCCCCAAACTTCTCCCGAAATTAAGCGCATCATCAATATGCTGTAATTTAGGCAGAAGTTTAAATTCGTCAATTATCAAATAAACATCTCCTGACGACCGGCTGCGGCCGAGTGCCTCTTTCAGCGCTAAATCAATTAAAAGGCGATACATCGGCGTCAGTGTCTCACCAACCGTCAAATCGTACTCTATAAAAATCTTTTGATTTCCCTTCTTCCGAATACTGTTTCTCATGGAAAATTCTCTGCCGGCTGGTGCTCTTTTTGCGAATACGCCAATAAAATAATCATTAATCATTGAATTCAGTTCGCCGAATACTCCCAATGCCTGATTACTGCTTCCGTCACCAAAATATGACAGTGTTCCTTTGAAATCAGGATATCTTTTACACATTTTAATGTAATGCTGAACATTCGCCTGTTGTAAAAATTTAATCAGCTCATAATTATTGAGTATAGCAATCGTCTTCTCCTCTGCTTCAAATCTTTTCTGTGTACGAAGGAAATGAATCAATGTTTTTGAGAAAATATCTGCCGCTGCATTTGAAAAAAAAGGTTGTGATTCAGATTTTCTATCACTGAATAACGCTTTGGCAATCTCACGGCACATCATCTCCTGCGATTCAGCATCGTCGCCAGCAGCTTTGATATCTTGAAAAATATTCCAATATGAAGTTACATCCGCATATTCTCTTCCATTGGCTATCACAATATCTCCAGTAGAATAAAATTCTTTAAAGAAATCTCCCTTTGTATCAAAGATAACAGTAACATTTTCTTCTGTTTCTCTATTATCTTTCATAAATAACTCTTGTATAAGATGATTAAATGTATTTGTTTTTCCAACACCAATCCCGCCAAGAAGCAATATATGCCTTGACAAAAGATTCTTATTCAATGAAAAACCTTTTCCTTTTGGTGATTTGAACGTAATATAGGGGTTTGGAATATCCGGAATCTCTTGCTCAGATACTGTATACCCTTGTAAAATCTCCTTATTGCTTTTTATTCTGTTTGTTTCTTTTGCAGTATCCTGTAAAGATTGTTTTATAAATTCTTCAAACTCCATCCAATTTTCTCCCCCGTGTTTAAATCAGACAAATATTCCCCTTTTCTTTGCTTTGTTCAGTATATCAAAAAAGAGCGCAAAATTTGTTTTTTCGACAAAACCTGCGCTCCTTTTGTAATATTCTGTCTTTTATCGCTTTTCATACTTTACAGAACTATAGGACCGTATACTGGCATTAAATTCTTTTTAATTTATATACCATAATCCCATACTGTATTAACGCTTCTTCATACTTCTGATTTTCTATTAACTTCACAACTTCTTGAATTTTCTGATAAATCTTTTCATAAATTTTCTCTTTCTCTGGTTCCCTTTCAATTGCTTCTATAATTCCGGGTGCATCCTCATAATACAACTGAATTATTTCATTTCCATATGTTTTTTCTTTTAAATAAGTATCTCTGTATTTCCTCATCATCTGTAATTCATAACAATCATCTGCCAGACCTTTATATACACAACACGCTGTTGTAAGGAAACAGCCACTGCCGCTGCCACCGCTTCCTCGTCTCCAATTCCGACATGAATCATCCGGATAATAGTATGATCTGCGCCAACTGCAATATCCCTTAGAATTTTTTCCCTTATATTCATAGTACTTACAAGATCCACAGGTCCCATCTGCTGCATAATAAGACATATTATTCCTCCTCACTAATTCCATTTTTTTCACTATACCAAAAAAAAGCACGGAATTTATTTCACAAACAAATTCTGTACTCTTTTTGTAATATTCAGATTTTTTTACTGCCACTTTAATCTTTATCCCAAATTTTCATTTCTTTCTGCAATTGAATAACAATCTGTTTTTTCTGTCCTTCCATTTTCCTCACAGTGGTCTCTCCGTGATAAAGAATCAATTTTGATGAAAGCTTGCATTTTAACTCATGCTTTAGTCTTTTTTCAGATTTCTTGGAGCAAATCAAAAGATTCATTATCAATTGATTCTTTACAGCCGAAGCCTGCAATAATAATTGAGGCTGATGCCTATTATTGTGTACATCCTGCTCGTTCTTATATAACAAAATTTCTCTTATGCAATATAACAACAGCCAATACAGAATTTCTGCTATATCTTCTTCAGAAATATTTCCTCGGTGATATTTCTGAAAGGAAAAAGATACTCCTATTTCATTTTCTTGACAAAGCTTTGTTATATGACAAAGGATTCCATCCACAAGCCAATCCTGACAGTAAATCCCTGCTTGTATCTCTTTATATCTTTTCTTTAACTCTTCTACATAATTCCAAATCAGTTGTTCATTGGCCTGTGTCATGTCTTGATTATTAATCTGATTTATCAATGTATTCATCTGTTTAACACTTTTATCATCCGGCATTTGCTGATTCAATAATTGAGAATAATTTTCCATAAGAGCTACATGAGAATAAAGAGAAAAATTATCTTCTCTTGTTTTTCTGCAATATCTTGCCATAGCCCAAAATCCCAATATATTTCCTGCAATAGATACCGTAAATATCGGAATCATAATCCATCCATCAAAAGTTCTCACATTAATAAATCCTTGGAAGCTCGTGATAATCCCCGAAACAATATATGCCAAAACAGCAATCCATGCAATTTTCCTATGCTTTGGCTCGTACTCCCGAGCCCATGAAAGTAACGGTTCCAAGAAATATAACTCTATTTTTACAAATATATATATGACCGGCAATATCAAAAGGTCAGGCAGCATAAATGGAATAGCATATCCCATCAGTTCTTCACGATTCTCCAAAGAATTAAAAATTGCCAAAACAATTCCAATAACAATACAGTAATTCACTTCACATGCAATTTGAGCTAATCCAATCTTTAATATACTGCTTGAATATATATAATGCCAAAGAATCATATACACTACAGTAGAACAACTAACCAGATAAAATATTTTTAAAATGCCAAACCACGGCTCCATCCCCACTCCCAATATTTCCAGCAAATATTCCAAGAGGATTATTTTAACTACCCACAATATCCCTATTATTATCCAAGGCACCATTGTTTTCCTCCGTCTTATCAAAAAGCTGTCTAGAAAAATAATAGATGTCAAAATATAGCTAATCCCAAAAATCAACATTCTGAGGCATGTGCTTGCAATAACCATAATTCCCCCCATCCCCAATTTTAATTTTTTACACTATATCAAAAAAGAGTACAGAATTTGTTTTCCAAACAAAATCTGTACTCTTTTTGTAATATTCTGATCTTTTTACTTCTCTAATCCCTACAGCATAGAATAATCTCCTCTTCGAAGATTCCTTCTTTTTTGTCTATTCTGATTTTTATCGTGCCAGAATATTTTTCTACAAGATTTTCAATAATCTTTGTTCCGATTCCATGCTCCTCTTTCCTGGCCTTACTGGTCTCAAAAGTTACTTTTTCCCCTTTCTGAACTCGATTTCTGATATGAATCCATATGTTTTTCCCATCGCGGCGCATAAAAAACCAAACGCCTTTTTCTCCTCCATCCGTGATACGATTCTGGGCTTCCACCGCATTATCCAATAAATTATGCAGAAGCCCCACAATATCCATTTCTTCTATTCTATTGTAAATACAGTTTTCTACTTTTACATCAAAAGGTATGCCGCACTCCGCACACTGTGCCTTCTTAATCGTTAAAATGGAGTTAACCAATTCATCTCTGCAAAATTCCTGATGCTCCAATGAATCATATCTCTGCTTCAAATTATTCATATAGTCTTGTATTTCACCGAAATCAGATTGCCTTCTCAAAAACTCTTCCAGCGTCTGAATGTGTTTTGCCAAATCATGCCTGTATTTTCTTGTGGTGTCAATTCTGCTTTGTATTCCGGCATAAAATTCTTCCATGGAAAATATATACGACTGCAGCAGACGATTTTCCTGCTCCATCTCATGTGTCTTCATAACACCAGCAGCAAGAATAAAGCATAGGAGCAGCACAATACATAAAACAATCGGTATCCACATCTATCTATTCCCCCTTCATATTTATTTCTAGGATATCTGTGTCAATGCCCACCGCATGAAAGCTTCTTTTGTTGATTTCCGATAACTTCGGCTAATCATAACTCTGCGTCCATCGTTTAATATAAATAAATCTGCAAGCATCTCTCTCACTGCCGGCAAATATACAATATAGCTGTTATGACACCGAACAAAATCAATCTCCGGCAGCTGTTTCATAAGTTCAGATAATTTTTCTTTAATCTCATATATGCCATATACCGTTATGATATATGTCTTTCTTCCACTTCTTTCAAAGCAAATAATATCTGCAGGAGCAAGACTGATTTCTTTCCCCTTAATAACAGAAAAAACCAATTTCTCACGACTCTGTGCAAGTTCATGGAGCACTTTCCCGAAAATTTCACCAATTCTTTCTTCAAACTGTTCTTTTAAAGCAAAAAACACATGATCTGTATGATAAATCTCTGTCGCGTAATAAAGATAATTCGTCAAATAGACGATTTGACAATCTTGCCATTTTTGATTGATCTGTGCAGCCAGATCAATTCCTGTCACATCTTTTTCTTTCCCTTCCTCCAAGACAATATCCATAAATATTACATCTAAAGAAGGCCCCGGCCATGAAGCCAGCTCCTCCGGCGAAGTGAAGCAATGTACTGCTGTCTCCGTTCCTGTCTTTTTTCCATACTCTTCTATTATATTTTTACCAGTCTTCTGCCAGATTTTATCGTCATCGCATATCCCTATCTGCATTTTTCTCCTCTCTTCTCATCAGTATTTTTAAATAATTATAGCTTAAGATTGATACGATTACAATCAGTACCTTATATTTCTATATAATAGAATTTATTCTTGATTTAAACTATACTTCCAATTATATACATTACAAAAAAACACCACTCCACAGACCGATGTAATTTTTCCCATTTTTGCTCCCAAATCTATGTTATATTTTCCTGTCACCCAGACAGCTGCCAGCTGAATGATAAAATATATGATCAGCATATAATGGATTCCCTGAAAGGACAACGTCCCTTTCTTATTTCCCCTGATTTACTCTCTTCCCATTGCGTCCCAGCTTCATCTCTGTTAAAATATTTATCAGAACATACGTTCATTTTATCAAGGAGGAAATACCATTGGAATATTCATTAGAACAACTGAATGAAGAACAGCTCCAGGCAGTCACATCCACAGAAGGATTCATCCGGGTCATCGCAGGCGCAGGTTCCGGAAAAACCCGGGCACTTTCTCATCGATTTGCCTATCTTGTCAATGATATTGGGATTCTGCCGGGAAACATCCTCTGTGTCACTTTTACGAACAAATCTGCCAATGAAATGCGGCAGAGAATCCATCAGCTGACCGGAGACAATGATACCGGATATATCAATACCTTTCATGGTTTTTGTGTATCCATCCTTCAAGAAGACAGCCATGCAGTACAGTATCCAAAAAATTTCCTTGTGCTGGATAACTCCGATATTGATTCCATGCTGAAGATCATTTATGAAGAGCGGGGACTGACTTTGCGCCATATGACCTTTGCCAAAGCCAGGGATATGATTGAAATCCGCAAATTATTTAAAAATCCGGATTACTATCTGGACATGATCACTATGTCACTGGACACTCTGCAGCAGAAATATCAGCGTGCATCAGATCCTTCTGACATTATTTTTTACGGCTATCTGTATCAGGAGAAGAAATGTTTTGGACTGGACTATAATGATCTGATTAAATTTTCTTTATATATTTTTGAACAAAATGAGGAAATCCGCCTGAAATGGCAGCAGCGGCTGGAATATATTATGATTGATGAATTTCAGGATATTGATGCGCTCCAATACAAGCTCATGGAAGTCTTATGCGGTCATCACAAAAATCTGTTTATTGTAGGAGATCCCGATCAGACCATCTACACCTGGAGAGGTGCCAATGTAAAGTATCTGCTTCATTTTGATAAGGTATTTCCTGGGACGAAGACCATTATGATGACAAAAAATTACCGCTCTACGCCCCAGATTCTTGCTGCGGTAAACTCTCTGATTGATAAAAATGAACATCGGATGAAAAAAGACCTGATTCCAATGCTTCCCGATGGACCATCCGTTCTCTGCTATCATGGAGACAGCTCTTTGAAAGAGGCCCAATGGATTATTTCTCAGATAAAAAAACTTCAGGAATCCGGCATATCCTATGATAATATCACTATTTTATACCGGGCACACTATATCACCCGCACCATCGAAGAAATACTGCAGAAAGAAGAAATCCCTTACACTATATACAGCGGCGTGCAGTTTTTTGGCCGGATGGAGATCAAAGACGCTCTGTCCTATCTGCGCATGATTGCTTTTCAAGATGATTTGTCTTTTCTTCGGATTGTAAATGTTCCGAAACGCAATATCGGGGAGCGGCGCATCCGTTTTTTGCAGGAATATGCCCAGCAGAATCATGTATCTCTGTATGATGCCATGAAAGAAAGCATTCATCATCCGATTTTTAAGGGAACAAAGGCAGCATCTTTTATTGATCTGATTGAGTCTTTTTCTGATACTTATGAAGAACAGACCATCTCTGAACTTTTGTCCGAAGTTCTGGATCAGAGCGGATATGAAGAAATGCACCGGACGGCAGGAAGTCAGGAACGGCTGGATAACCTGGCTGAGTTAAAACAGTCTGTTTATGAATATGAAATTTCCTGTGGAGAAGAAAGCACCCTGGAGCATTATCTGGCTCATGTTGCCCTATTTTCCAACAGCGACGCCCAGGATTCTAATGGAAAAGTCAAACTCATGACCGTCCATGCAGCAAAAGGCCTGGAGTTTCCGTATGTTTTCCTATGCGCCATGAACGAAGGAATCTTCCCTTCCAAAAAAACTTCCACCATGGACGGCATGGAAGAAGAACGGCGTCTCGCCTTTGTCGCCATGACAAGAGCTCAAAAACGTCTGTATCTGTCCGAAAGTGAAGGCCGGAACTTTGACGGTTCCATGCGGTATCCATCCCGCTTTCTTTTGGATATTGATGCATCCCTCCTGGATTACGAACGAAAGCCTTCAGATCCTCTGATTTCCGATACCAGAGCTTATATTCGCTTCAGCAGCCGATATCTGGACGGATATCAGCCAAAAGAAGAAATGTTTGAGATTGGTGATAAAATTCGGCATAAAATCTTCGGACTTGGCACTATCCTTGAAATTGATACATCAAAAAAAGCCTATCTGATCCAGTTCGGCCAAATGAATACGCCCCGTCAGATTTCTTTCCGGGTTCATTTAGAAAGGGTCCGATGAAATCATTCATCGAACCCTTTCTGATATTTAAGAAGGTATACACATGCTTTTTAAACTTCACAAGAAGCAACCACTTTATATTCCTCCGGAATTCCATAGTCTTTCTCCACCGGTCCCAGTTTCCACTGAATCTGGCACAGAGACTGTTCAATGACTCCCTCGAAATACAGCATTGCGATTCCTGCGTCAATCTGCTCTTCGTATTCATTGGTTTCTTCATCATCCCGGACTGTCAGGATGATCTTAGAACCATCGATCAGGAATCTCCACGGCTGACGGTTTAAGGTAGAAGGCGCTCTTCTCGCATAATCCATCGGATCATAGAGAGCACGTTCCGTCAGGGTATCTACATCAGCTTCCTGACCCCATTGATCAATATAAACCATCTTCTGCAAAGGAAGTCTTCCTGCTCCGCCTGCTGATTTTTTCTTCATATCAGCCTGAGTATAATTTCCTCCGGTCGCAACCGCTCCTGTCGTAATCTTTCTTGGCTTCTTTCCAAATCCTAACGCAATGATTCCTACGACTTCTTTGTCCGTTACAAGATTTAATTTATGGATCACGGTCTTGCTGTCTTCAAAAGTGATCCAGCAGGAGGCAACTCCCAGTTCATGGGCTTTCAGACAGATTCCCTCTCCTACATATCCTGCATTTTCAATATAATGATCTTTCTTTTCTGAAAGAAGAATCGCATAATGAGGGGCACTGATCATGATTCCTTTATACCCTGCAAACCCATCTAACTGACGATAGACCATGTCATAATCCATAAAGCGGATATCTACCGCAATGTCCTCCACAAGTTTCGGACAGGTTCTTGCATAGTCCCGTATCTCCTTGGCTGTCTTTGCGTCAATTGTCTTATCTTTATAATCACGCACTGAATATTTGTTGGCAATGGTTTGTCTGTAATCCATTGTATACCGCCTCCTTCTCTCTCGTTTTTTCTATTATATCACATATGGATCGGAAATTCCGTGGAATCTTGCACTTTTCTTTTTTACAGTTCCAATCGAATCTTATAATGCTCCAGCCAGTAATTGATCTGCAGCAGATAGGCGATCATCTGCGGTCCTGCCATCAGCTGTCCATACCAAGGTTTCCCATAATCTTTTGGGCTTTCCAGAAATTTCTCTGTCTTCTTCTTATCTGTCAGCTGATTGATTGGAGCATCTTTTTGTGCCATCACGCTTCTCAGCTCTTCCGTCAGCATCCTCTCATAGTTAGGATCATAAGTTTTTGGATATGGGCTCTTTCTGCGATACAAGACCTCTTTGGGAAGATCTTCTTTTCCTGCTGCCCGCAGGAGTCCCTTCGCCTCACCATTCAGACATTTGATTTTCCACGGGACATTGTACAGATATTCCACAATCCGATGATCTGCAAAAGGTACTCTGGCTTCCAGTCCGGAATACATACTGGTCCGATCCATCCGATCTAACAATGTTACCATAAACCACCGAAGATTTAAATAGGAAATTTCCCTTCTCCTGGACTCTTGTGCATCTTCTCCATACAGTTTCGGCGTCTCATCAACGGTCTTTTGATACGCTGATCTGGAATACGCTTCCAAGTCAATCTTTTTTAAAATATCATCTCTTAAGAGCATTTTCCTCGGTTCCATATCCATAGACCATGGAAAATTATCGGCTTCGAAACATTCTTTCTTGTGAAACCATGGATATCCGCCAAAAATTTCATCCGCACACTCTCCGGTCAATGTCACTTTATGACTTTTAGATACCAAAGAACAAAAATACAGCATGGAAGATTCCACATCTGCCATACATGGCAGATCCCTGGCTTCTACCGCCTGATAAAGATCAGAAATCAGATCCATATTTCCGCACTCTAAAAATGTATGATTTGTCTTGGCATATGCTGCCATTTTTTCTACCCAGGGACGATCCTCCGATGGCTGAAATGAGTTGGCCTGAAAATATTGATGATTGTTTTGAAAATCAAAGGAAAAAGTATCTAACTTTTTTCCTTCTTCTTTCAGAGCTTTTGCACAGATGGATGTTACCAGACTGCTGTCCACTCCTCCGGAAAGGAACGTACAGATTGGGATATCGGAAAGCATCTGCATCCGCACGGCATCATGAACAAGCCAGGAAGTCTTCTCTATCGTTTCTTTGACAGAATCCTCATGAGGTTTTGCTTCCAATTTCCAATAGGTGTGATCCCTGCATCCTTCTTTGCTGTATTCTATAACATGACCGGGCAAAACTTCCAAGACATCACGAAACACTCCTTTTCCATAGGATTTTGCCGGACCAAGGCCAAACACCTCTCCCAGGCCTTCCCGGTCAATTACAGGCTCCATTCCCGGATATTGAAATAATCCTTTCAGTTCAGAAGAAAATATCAAAGTGTCCTCTTTCATGGCATAAAACAATGGTTTTACTCCAAGGCGGTCCCGGAACAGATACAGTTTTTTCAAAACTCCATCCCATATGGCAATAGAAAAAATCCCATTTAGCTTTTCTACAAACGATACCCCATACCGCATGTAGGCAACCAAAATCACCTCCGTATCACTGGCCGTCTGAAATTTTGCTCCTTTTCTTTCCAGTTCTTTTCGCAGAGGCGTCATGTTGTAAATTTCTCCATTAAAAATGACCGCACAGTCCTTCCGGTCTTTTTGGCGGATCATCGGCTGATGTCCGTTTTTTAGATCAATGATCGAAAGTCTCACATGAGCCAGCCCGCATTCGTCATCCAGATACGTTCCTTCATCATCCGGTCCCCTGTGTTTTTGAATCTGGTTCATATGATCCAATACCCTGATCCAGGATTCTTTGTCTCTATGATACTGTTCCCTGGGATTTGAAAATCCTGCAATTCCACACATAAGTTTCTACCTCTTTTCTTTTACATTTACCGGCTGCAAAGAACAGGCTGATACTGTCTGCCCTTCAGTGCCTCCAGCATCGCCGGAATTAATAGCCCCGTATCTGCTGTCATAGAATTGGGCTTTTTTACCGGGTCGTCCTGCCCAAAAGGGACAAAATACACATTCTTACTATTTAAAAGATACCCGATATTTTTAAAATTCATTCCCAGTGCGTCATTGGTTGCCATGGAAATAAGCAACGGTTTCCCATTTCTTAAATGCGCCTTGGAAGCCATTAAAACCGGTGTATCTGTAATACCATTTACCAGCTTTGCCATGGTATTTCCTGTGCATGGAAGAATCAGCAGAAGATCAAAACATGCCGTTGGTCCGATTACCTCTGCCTGTTCTATGCTCATCATCGGTTCCTGTCCTGTTATTTCTGTTATTGTATGGATAAAATCCTTTGCCTTTCCGAAACGGCTGTCAATCGTCTGAGCAGAGTCAGAAAAAATGATCTGCACCTTAGCTCCCTCCTCCACCAGGGTTTCTATCCCTTTTATCGCTTTTGCAAAAGTACAAAAAGATCCTGTCATGGCAACTCCAATCCGCTTATTTTCCAGCTTCATATTCTGTTTTTCCTTTCAGTTTTATAACTTTTTCTGCCAGACGGATTCCGGAAGATTTTGGCGCATAGATTCCCGGAAGACTCGGGCAAAGATAGCTTTGCACATGAAGTTTCCCTGCGGCCTCCTGATCTATTCCGCCCGGAGCTGATGCAATGTCTATGATGCAGGCATCCCGCGACAGACGTCTTAATTCCGGATATTTTAATATCACAGCCGGCACTGTATTGAATATATAATCAAACCTTAAGATATGCCTGGACAATTCTCCAAAATCCATGCTGGAACATCCCATCGCTTCACTTTCACTTTTTGCCTCATCTCTCCTGGCACATACAAATACATTTGCGTCCATACCCTTTAGTTTCTGTGCCAGCACCTTCCCACAGCGTCCATATCCTAATACCAGGCATCGGCTTCCATGAAGATTGATTGGTTTTAATTCCATTGCCTTTATGATCGCTCCTTCAGCTGTTGCAATTGCATTGTAAATGGCCACATCATCCATCTTCATAAAATCATAGACTTCTACTTCTTTTTCCCTGCAGTTTTTTCGGATATTCTCTGAAATACATCCCCCAAATAAACTCTGCCCTGGCACAAGCCCGCTCATCAATTCCTTTACCTTGAGTGTGTGAGTTTTAGAATCCGAAACAATTGTTTCTCCATCTTTTGAAAACACCACCGGTCCTATGATGCTGTCTGCATTGGATACCGCTTCCAGCAGGCTTTCTCCTCGCCTGCAGCCCGAATCCAGATTTTTTTCTTCCGTCCCATATACAATCACCCGATATCTACGGTTCTTTAATTCATTGGCCAGATACACCTGCCGGCGGTCCCCGCCGATGACCGCAAAATCATACTGCATTTTCCATTTTTGCCTTTCTCGTATTCTTCATTAATATATGTTGCAAATATCCTTCTTGTTCATCCAAGAGTATGCTATAATAAAATCAATTTGCATGATATGAAACGGAAAGGAGAATGAACATGAATCTTTTAGACGCAATACAAACACGCCATTCTGTACGCTCCTATACAAACAAAAAAATAGAAGGAACAGTAAAAGACGAATTGTCATCCTTTCTCCAGGAATGCAATCAGGCCAGCGGCCTTCATATGCAGCTTATCCTTGATGAACCGAAGGCTTTCAGCAGTTTTATGGCTCATTTTGGGAAATTTTCCGGTGTCAGAAACTATATTGCCATGGTTGGCAAGAAAGACAACAGCGCAGAAGAAATTTGCGGATATTATGGTGAAAAAGTTGTTCTAAAAGCTCAGCAGCTGGGACTGAATACCTGCTGGACTGCAATGACCTATAGTAAAATCAAAAATGCTTATGAATTAGAAAAAGATGAAAAAATTTATATGGTCATTGCCATTGGATACGGAGAACATCAGGGAAATCCCCATAAGTCAAAATCTCCTCAGGATGTATCAAATCTTTCTGATTCTTCTCCTGACTGGTTCCGAAATGGTGTAAATGCGGCTCTGCTGGCTCCTACTGCAATGAACCAGCAAAAATTTTATTTTACTTTTCACGAGGATCAGACTGTTTGTGCAAAGTCCGGTATTGGTTTTTACAGCAAGACTGATCTTGGTATTGCCAAATATCATTTTGAGATAGGCGCAGGTACTGAAAACTTCCAATGGCGTACAGATTCTTAAAAATCTTAAAAAGACTTGACACATTATGCTATAATGTTAATAGGTGCATAGAAACCCTGCATATAAAAAAGAGCTTCCGCTACACTGGAAGCTCTTTTTTTATTATAATGGCAATGCCCCGAGAGGACACAAAAAGATGCAGCTATGCATTTTGATTCACGTAGATTCAAGGAGGTATATCAAATGAACACATTAAACGCAGAAAAAAGAGATATGAAGGTAAAGGCGAAAAAATTAAGGCGGGAAGGTTATATCATCGGAAATCTGTTTGGCAAAGATATTGAAAACTCTGTTCCGCTGAAGATGAATGCCCATGACACATCCATGTTTCTGAAAGATCACAAAAAGGGAGCACATATTACTCTGAATATTGATGGAAACAGCACAGAAGCTTTAATCAAAGAAGTCAACTACAATGCTCTGAAAAAAGATATTGAATTTATTAATTTCCAGCAGCTGGTAGCCAATGAGAAAATCAATGCTGCAGCTCCAGTTGTTCTTCTGAACGAAGATTCTGTTCAATATGGTATCGTAGAACAGTCCTTATCTGAAATTGAATACGAAGCATATCCAGCTGACTTAGTCGAATCTGTAGAAATCGATCTGGCAAATTATAAAGCCGGCGACCTGATTCATGTAAAAGATCTGGATATCGCTAAAAATGAGAAAATATCCCTGACTACTGCTCCGGACACAATCGTTGTCAACATCGCAGAACCAGAAGCAGCTCCAGAAGAAGACGAAGAAGAATAAAGAATAGAAAAAATCAGGCAGTCCTTTTTGGTTCTGCCTGATTTTTTTATCTTCTACTGAATATCAAATGTAAAATCATTCATTGTAATATCAAAATTATCACTGTATGCGCCAATCTGCAGTTTAAATGATTTATCCGGATCCATCTTTTTAAATAAAATAACTCCTGTATCGGAAGATCCGGCTGAAATCGTATCTTCGAGCTCATCATATCCAGCCACATATAACTCATCACTAAGTCCGATCTGTTTTCCATCCTGGATTGCTTCTGCATCATATGTATAAATATTTACCGTATCGCTGGAATCATTTTCTGCTTTTACATAGATTCTGGTTTCTTCTTCTGCAAATTCTACTTTCTCCACAGTCACTTTCACACCATGCTGAGCAGAAGTCTTATTCACCGTGATTTCTTTTACTGTCGGAGCTGCAATATCTTTGTAGCTTGACTCTTTCACAGATACTGCCTGAATCTGCGGACAGGAAACCTCTCCTCCCACAACATTCTCGCCGGTAAATTCTCCGGTAATCCAGCCATCAACAGAAATGTAATCATCATTGTCAAATTTTTTATCTGTTACTACAATAAAATCTTTATCAACATTCTTTACATCATACCAAACCTGAAGCACATAAGTTCCGTCATTTTCATCTACATTAAAAACCTGTCCCTTAATCTTTATATATTTATCTTTGAACTTATCTGGATTTGAAAATACACTGCCGATCTGGCTTTCTTTTACGTATTCTTTCTCCTTTGGCGGCTTATTGGAACTGCCGTTTGTCAAAATCAAAACTGCAGCAATCACTACTACAACAGCGATCACTACTCCCAAGAGTACCTTATGGCTTACTTTCTTTCCGCACTCCGGGCAGACTTTGGCTCCTTCCGGCAGTTCTGCTTTGCAATGTTTACAGATCTTTTGTTTTTTCATAAATTTTTCCTCCTTTTTTCTCTATACTGCTATTTTATTATACAACAAAAAAGTATCCCAAAGCAGTTTCTTTTCCCTTTTGCATAAAAAAAAGACAGGAAATCCAATCATTTCCTGTCTGTTCTTAAATTTTTCACTTTCCTGCTGATTCCGACTCTCCATCATATCGGAACGGGCATTAACCCAGCCAACAATTATTTGCTGTACCCGTTTGGATGTGTGCTGTGCCACTTCCATGCGGTAGCAATGATTTCCTCCAGATCCGCATGTTCTGGTTTCCATCCAAGAACTGTTTTTGCTTTTTCGCTGGATGCGATCAGCGTTGCCGGATCACCTGCACGACGTCCTTCTTCAATGGCTTTGATCGGTTTTCCTGTTACCTTTCTTGCAGTTTCAATTACTTCTTTTACTGTAAATCCTACACCGTTTCCAAGATTGAAAATATTGCTTTCATTTCCTTCCATCAAATATTTCACTGCCAGGATATGAGCCTGGGCAAGATCTGTTACATGGATATAATCTCGTACACAAGTGCCATCTTTTGTATCATAATCCGTTCCAAAGATACTGATGGCTTCTCTCTGTCCATTCGGAACCTGTAAGATTAATGGAATCAGATGTGTTTCCGGATTGTGTGCTTCTCCAATCTCACCGCTTACATGAGCACCGCAGGCATTAAAATAGCGAAGGGATACATAACGGAGTCCATGAGCTTTCCCTACCCATTTAAACATCTTTTCCATGGACAATTTTGTTTCTCCATATGTGTTGGTCGGCTCTGTCTTATCAGTCTCTACAATTGGCACCTTCTCAGGTTCTCCGTAAGTTGCAGCAGTAGAAGAAAATACGATCTTGTCAATTCCATGTGCAACCAAAGACTCCAGCATAGTCTTGGTTCCGCAAAGGTTATTGTCATAATATTTAAGTGGTTTTACCATACTCTCTCCAACCAGAGAATTCGCCGCAAAATGAATGACTGCATCAATATCTTTTTCCTGATCCAGTACACTGTCAACAAACTCGCGGTTTCTTAAATCTCCCTGATAAAACTTAGCTTTCGGATGCACTGCCTCGATATGTCCTGTCTCAAGGTTATCAATGATAACAACTTCTTCTCCCGCATCGATCAGCTCATACACTGTATGGGAACCAATATATCCGGCTCCTCCTAACACTAAAATCTTCATCCTTCATCCGCCTTTCTATAAAATTTCTATAAATCTCAGGAAAGCTTTTCTTCCTTCCTCTGTACATTTATATACACCAGCATCTTCCAGAACTTTAACAAATACCTGTCCGATCTCCTCTTTCAGGATATCCATCACATTATCCTGGTTTATCTCATTATATTTTGGCATAAAATCATGAACCCAGTCAATATGTTTCTGTAATTCTTCGTAGTTTTCCATCGGTTTATGTTCTAACAGACATTCTGCCAGCAATTCCATTTCCTTTTTTAGTCGGGACGGAAGAACTGCCAGTCCCATAACCTCAATCAGACCAATATTTTCCTTTTTAATATGATGATATTCACTGTGCGGATGATAAAGCCCCAGAGGGCACTCTTTCGTTGTGAGATTACTGCGGAGTGTCAGATCTAACTCAAAGACATTTCCCTTTTTTCTTGCAATCGGCGTAATCGTATGATGCGGTTCACCATCTGTCTCTGAAAAAATATACGCTTCTTCATCGGTATAGCCGCGCCATTTTGTCAAAATATGATCTGCCAAATCAATCAGCCGGTTCTCATCTTTGGAACGAATCCGGATTACAGACAGCGGCCAATGAACAATTCCTGCCTCCACATCTTCATATCCCGGAATATGAATTTCCTTTTCAATTTCTGCACGTTCCATCGCGAATTCATAATGTCCGCCCTGAAAATGGTCATGCGTCAGGATCGATCCTCCTACAATCGGAAGATCTGCATTGGAGCCAAGGAAATAATGAGGAAACTGCTTCACAAAATCAAATAATTTTTGGAATGTACTTCGATCAATCTTCATCGGCACATGCTCCCCATTCAGAACAATACAATGTTCATTATAGTATACATATGGAGAATACTGAAATCCCCATTTTGTTCCATGGACCGTCAGCGGAATGATACGGTGATTTTGCCTTGCCGGATGGTTCATCCGGCCTGCATATCCTTCATTTTCCATGCAAAGCTGGCATTTCGGATAAGCACTCTGCTTTGCCTTTTTTGCGGCTGCAATAGCTTTCGGATCTTTCTCCGGTTTCGAAAGATTGATCGTAATATCAATGACACCATAAGGACTGTCAACCGTCCATCTCATATCTTTTTTAATCCGGTACCTTCTGATATAGTCTATATCCTGACTGAACTTGTAAAAGAAATTCGTGGCGGTCTCCGGACTTTTTTTATATTGATCCCAAAACTCCTTTATAATCTGACTTGGTTTTGCTGCCAGGACTCCCATCAGCTTTGTATCAAACAAATCCCTCGTCACCACATCATTGCTTTTTATAATATAGCAGTCATAAGCCGCATCCAGCAGATTCTTCAAAATATCTTCCAGGACAATCTCTTCGCCGGATATATCCGGTTCTTCATATTCATCCAGATGAAAAATCTCCAGATACTGATTGATCGTATAAATCTTATCTTCCGGCTGGATCAGTTCATGATCCAGTCCATATTGTACCAGTTTTGTAATCTCTTTTTGCAGATCCATCTTATTCCACCTCGAATTTATAGGAAGTCACAGACTGATACTGCTCTTCCTTTCTTAAAATCACTTTTGGTTCTTTCTCAATATGTATGGAATTCGGCAGAAACTGAGTTTCCAGCGCTACTCCATCCCTGTTTTCATACGGTTTCCCATGTTTTCCATCACATCCTCCGGCCAGGAAATTTCCTGTATACAGCTGGATGCACGGCAGTGTCGTAGAAATAGTCAGCTTTCTTCCAGATACCGGTTCGTAAAGAACTGCCTGATCATACTCCTGTGAAACAAGATAAGAATGATCATACCCGCCGCCCAATTTCAGCTGCTCGTGTTCTTCATGAATCCGTTCTCCGATTTCATGAAAATCCCGAAAATCAAACGGTGTATCCTTTACATCCAGAAATGTTCCGTCTGCCAGGCAATCTTCATCCACACAGGCAATTTGATCAGCTTTCATCATCAATTGGTGATGATAAATTTTTTCTCTTCCTCCTGACAAATTAAAGTAAGTATGATTGGTTACATTAATCAGAGTATCCTGATCGGCCCATGCTTTGTATTCTATCCGCAGTACATTATTTTCTAATATATAATCTGCCTGCAAATCCACAGTTCCTGGATATCCTTCTTCCATATCCGGCGACTGATAATGAAAACAGATTCCCCGATCTGTTACTTCATAGTCAAATAATCTCTGATTCCATCCGGCTTCTCCGCCATGAAGATGATTTTTCCATTGTTTGCCGCCAATTTGTATTTTTTCCCATTCAGCTGAAATTCTGCATTCCCAATGCGGTTTGCCACACGCCCGACAAGAGCTCCCATATAGCTCCCGTCGTGATGACAGTCTTCCACATCTTTGAATCCAAGGACTACATCCGCCTCGTTCCCCTCCCGGTCTTTAGCGAACACCGATAAAATATGACATCCAAGATTGGTCGTGATAACACGAAGGGATTCATTCTTCATTTCGAAAAGGCAAATGCCATTTTCTCTCTGCTCTATTGTTCTGATTTCTGTCATCTTATAATACCTTCATTCCTCCATATGATCTTACCTTCAGAATATGGCAGGAACCTTCTCCAAATACATGCTCTATGGTCTCTTTATACATTCCTACAATATCATTCGGCACAAACGCCTGAATGGTTCCGGCAAATCCGCCTCCATGGACTCTGCTGACGCCTCGGTCTCCCAATGCCACATCACTGACTGCAAGGCCAATGGATACACTCTGATTCTGAAGATCATGTCCAGAATATACATTCTGAAGATATTTGAAAGAGGAATCTCCAGATGCTTTTACCAGTTTTTTAAAGGTTTCGAAATCTCCTTCTTCCAGCGCTTTCACTTCCTCATCGACTCTCTTGTTCTCTTCAAATAAATGCATAGCACGCAGTACCGCACGATCTCCCAGAATCTCACGGATCTTCGGCAGGTTCAGATAAAATTCATTCTTATCTACTTTTCTTAATACATCCTCATCGAAAAAGTTTGCCACCTTTTTCATCTCTTCCGGAATCGCTGCATAATCATCCGTCAGATCAGCATGGGATCCTTTGGTATCTACGATGCAGAGACTATGTCCATATTCCTCAAAATCAACCTTCACCTGTTTTACAGCGGGATGTTTAGGATCTTTAAAATCAATATTGATAAGACCTCCTACGGAAGAAGCCATCTGATCCATCAGACCGCATGGCTTTCCAAAATATACATTTTCCGCATACTGTCCAATCTGGGCAATCAAAATCGGATCTACTTTCATATCATTGTATAAACCGGAAAAAATGTTCCCAAGAAGTACTTCAAATGCTGCAGAAGAAGACATTCCTGCTCCATTGAGCACATCGCTGATCACATAAGCCTGAAATCCCCCGACGGCATATCCTTCTTCTTTTAATTTCGCGGCCACACCCTTGGTCAATGCCTTTGAAGTTCCCTTTTCTTTTTCCTCCAGATCAAGAGCATCCAGATTTACCTCAAATGGTTCATATCCTTCTGATTTGATCCTGATCTGTCCATCCTCTGTTTTTGCAGCAACTGCTATAGCATCCAGATTAATCGAAGCTGCCAGTACCTTGCCATACTGATGATCTGTATGATTGCCTCCTACTTCACTTCTTCCCGGAGCACTGTAAATCTCCACTTCTTTTTCTCCGTACAGCTCTTCAAACGCTTCCAGAGCCCTGATGTAACGCTCCTTCTGATATTCCAGCATATCTTCATCTACATAAATATCTCTTAATAAATCCTGATATGCTCCGTCTCTAAATGCATCTTTCAATTCCGCGGTACTCTTTGCCATGCTTATATCTCCTTCCTAAGACCTTTTTATTTCTTGAACCTATCGTAACACCATTTAGTAAATATTTCAAGTTATTTTAGTAAATTTTTACCCTTGTTTTTAGTAAATATTCAGAGAGTTATTCTTCCTTTTCCTTTGGTTCTTTGTTATAATAATTTCAAAATAAATTTTTGACTCTGGAAAGAAAGCGAGAACAATCTTATGGCAACAATAAAAGAGATTGCAAAAAAAGCAAACGTTTCTGCCGCAACTGTCTCCCGCGTCCTGAATCATGATGATACTCTGAGTGTTACCAGTAAAACCAGGGACCGGATTCTGAAAATTGCACAGGAACTGCATTATATGAAAAAGAAAGCCGCACCGGCTCCAACAGCATTAGGCATATTTCAGTGGTATTCTATGTTCCAGGAACTGGAAGATCCATATTATCAGGCAATCCGCATCGGCATTGAAACATACTGTGCCAGCCGGCAGATTGAAGTCATCCGGACTTTCCGCAGCGATTCCAACTATATGGAGGCACTTAAAGGAGTCCAGTCTCTCATTTGTATTGGAAAATTTGATCAGGCAATGATGGATCAATTTAAAACAATTACGAATAACATTATTTTTCTGGATATGAAAACATCCCGAATTCAATGCAATACTATTTCACTGGATTTTACCCAGGCAGTCACCGATGTCATGGATTACTTAACCGATCTCGGTCACACACATATTGGATATCTGGGCGGAAAGGAACGTCTGGAAAATGATACCTATTATTTTGAAGAACGCAAGGAGGTCTTCCTCCGTTATTGTCAGGAACACAATCTCATCTTTGAACCTTATATCAAAGAAGATGAATTTTCTGCCGAATCCGGTTATCAAATGATGCAGGAACTCATCCGCTTGGGCACTCTTCCCACTGCTGTCTTTGCAGCCAGTGATCCCATTGCGCTCGGCGCCATGCGGGCACTCCATGAAAACGGATATCAGGTTCCGGAAGATGTATCTATCGTAGGATTTGATGACATTAACGTGGCAGGCTTTTCCAATCCGCCGCTTACTACCGTTCACGCTCCGGCGGAATTTATGGGAGAGTATGCAGCACACTTTATCACACTTTTATCCAAAGATACTTCCCTGGAATATCAGACACCAGTGAGGCTAACCCTTCCATGTTCTATGGTAATCCGGGATTCCTGCACAAAACCAAGAGAAATCTTATAACTGAAACAGACAGTTTCCCATGATTGGAGCTAAATTTTCCAATGATGGGAACTTATTTTTTATGATAAAACTTATGAAAAACCCCATCCTTCCATCCTGTTTTGGAACAGCCAGGGAAGCCTGATTTCCTATCTTTTAACATCTTAGTTCTTCTCCTTTTATATACACAATTCAGTTTTATTTCCAGAACTTTTGTTCGATTTTTATTGTACATACGTTCGATTCATGTTATCATATAACCAGAACATACATTCGGAGGTTTGTACTATGAAGACTTTGTCTCATGAGATGTCATTACAGGAAAAACTAAACATTTTAGCCGATGCAGCCAAATATGATGTAGCCTGCACATCCAGCGGCTCCAGCCGCCGTGGGAAGAAAGGCTCTCTTGGAAATACCGTCTCTGCCGGCATCTGTCACAGTTTTGCTTCCGACGGGCGCTGCATTTCCCTATTAAAAATTCTATTCACCAATGAATGCATCTTCGACTGCAAATATTGTCTGAATCGTTCCAGCAATGACCAGCCAAGAGCTGCTTTTACCCCGGAAGAAATCTGCACTCTCGTAACGGAATTTTACCGGCGCAATTATATCGAAGGCTTGTTTTTAAGTTCCGGCATTATCAAAAGTCCTGCTTATACTATGGAACAGATATATCAAGCCATCTATCTGCTGCGGACCAAATACAAATTTAACGGTTATATTCATGTAAAGGCAATTCCCGGAGCACCAGAAGAACTGATCACTCGGCTCGGATATCTGGCAGACCGGATGAGTGTCAACATAGAACTTCCCACCACAGAAAGTCTCACAAAACTGGCACCTCATAAAAAACCGGAAACCCTGGTAAAACCTCTGCGCCAGATTCAGGACGGTATCATAAGCCATCGTCTTGCCATTGGAAAAGATCCTCAAATGGAACGTTCCAACAGCAGCAAATACCTTCCTCACACAATTTTCCGTGAAAATCCCTACCGGCGTCTGCCTTCTGATTCTGATTTGTCTGCTACATCGCTGCCTGCTTCTGCCAGACGTCAGACTTCCTTTGTCCCTGCCGGCCAAAGCACTCAGATGATCATTGGCGCCTCTGGAGAAAATGATCTGCAGCTTCTGTCTGCGACACAGAAACTGTATCAGATGTACGATCTGAAACGGGTCTTTTTTTCAGCCTACGTGCCATTAAATGAAGATGCCCTGCTGCCTGCTATTGGCACTGCACCGCCTCTTCTTAGAGAACACCGGCTGTATCAGGCTGACTGGCTTCTTCGCTTCTACGGATTCCATGCAGAAGAACTGTTAAGTCCAAAACAGCCAAATTTTAATCTGCTTCTGGATCCCAAATGCGACTGGGCTCTCCGTCATCTGGAACACTTTCCGGTAGAAATCAACCGCGCTTCTTATGCTGCTTTGCTTCGAGTCCCGGGGATCGGAACCAAATCCGCAGGCCGGATTGTGAAAAGCCGCAGAGGCACAACGCTTGACTTCCAGCATCTGAAAAAAATAGGCGTTGTGCTGAAAAGAGCGAAATATTTCATTACCTGTAATGGGAAAATGATGCACCGAATTCCAATTGAGGAAGATTTTATTACCCGTCAGCTGATCAGCACGGATTCCAAAAAGAATTGGGAGATTGAACACCCTCAGACTTATCGCCAGCTGTCTTTATTCGATGACTTGCATTTTTCATCCGAGATAACGGCAGAAGATTCCCGGAAATCAATTCTGGGACAGATATGATCAGAAAGGATTTTAAGATATGACTACAATTTTTACCTGCAAAGACCAATTTGATGATATGATGACATGTATTTATGATGCCTGGGCTTCCAGACTGGGGCACTCCAATGTTCTTCTGAAAACAGAACCAGTGGGAAATCTGGAATTATTTTGTGAATACCGTCATGTGGACTCTGATCCTGACAAAACTGCCAGTGTCATCCGTTCCATTCAGCAAAAGATTTCACCCTATGCTTATTCTATGATCTATAAGGCCGCTATGTCAGATCAGGAAGATAAACTGGATGCCATTTACCGGTTTGCTGCAGCTGGTTTTTACTATGGCGCTTCTGTCGTTCATTATCTGCAGGAACCTGTTGTCATGCGGATTTTTGAGCTGAACCGAAAAGTTGCCAACGAAGTCCACTATCACAAAGAATTTATTCGTTTTTCCAACATGGAGCGCCGAGTTCTGATCAGTCACATTGAGCCAAAATCCAATGTCCTGACATTGCTGGCGCCTCATTTTGCAGACCGGCTGCCCTCTGAGAACTGGATGATCATTGATGATACAAGAAACCTTTCCATTGTTCATCCAGCTGACTGTGATTACTATCTGACAGATCTTTCTCAAAAAGAAATGGACCGCCTGTCTCAAAAGACAAACGATCCATTTACAGAATTATGGAAAGGCTTTTTTGAAAATATCGGCATCAAAGAACGCCGAAATCCGAAATACCAGCGAAACATGCTTCCTCTATGGTATCGAAAGCACATGCCGGAATTTCAGTAATCCAACTATATATAAGAATTTTCCTGGAGATAGGAAAGCAGCGCTTCGCATCCTTCCACTACATCCCGATACGTCTCATCAAAGTTTCCTGTATACCATGGATCTGCGATGTCTCTTGGATGCTCGGAAAAATCCAGCAGCAAGTGCATCTTTCCATCCGGATCTCCTCCAGTAATCCGCTTCATATTCCGAAGATTAAAATGTTCCATTCCAATCAGAAAATCATAATCTTCATAGTCCTGTCTCGTCATCTGCACCGCATGATGTTTTAAAATCGGAACACCCACCTGACGAAGTTTGCTTACTGTTCCATAATGAGGTCCATTTCCTATTTCCTCTCTGCTGGTCGCAGCAGAATCAATATAAAATTTATCCTGCAGGCCACGTTTGTTCACCATATCCTGAAAAACAAACTGAGCCATCGTGCTGCGGCAAATATTGCCGTGGCAGACAAATAGTATTTTAATCATGTTCGCATTTCTCCTTATATGTTGGTTTTTCCTTGATTTTATGGGCTTTTCCACATCTTCCCATTTTAGGGAAACTTGCGTATTTTGGCATATGTCAGCAGGTTTTTCCTCTGAAAAGTTGTAAAATAGGTTGTAAAACTTCTTCTATTTTACAACTTTACAACTCACCTAACTATATATCTTTTTCATCTCTTTCTGTAAGTGTTCAATGTCACGCCGATATCCGAGTGTCCCATTATTTTCTGCAACGTCTTAGGATTCATGCCAGACTTTGCCATATTGGAACAGAACGTATGGCGGCAGACATGAGGCGTCACCTTTGGCATTTCGACTTTGTATATTTTATTATATTTCTCACAAATATGCTGGAAATGCTTTTCCCAGTGCAAGGCGATCATTGGCATATCATTTTTGTCCAAATACAGAAATCCGACTTTACCGTCTATCATTAGCTTCTGTCTTTGGTTTTTTGCGGTTTTCTATGATTTTGCGGAAACATTTTTTCACCTCGTCTGTCATAGGCACAAGCCTTGTACCACACTCGGTTTTCATCTCCTCTATGACGTATTCCATATTCCGTTTCCGCTGTAACTGATGATTGACATTGATAACACCGTTTTTTAAATCAATATCGGTAATCGTCAGCCCTACAAATTCAGAAATCCGAAGTCCTGTCTTGAAAAGAATATAAATGCCCTCATAGTATCTGGAAAAGTGCTTATCTTCTTTTACGAATTTCAGAAATGCCCGTTCCTATTTTCTGGTGAGGGCTTCTCTTGTCACGCTGTCATTGACAACCACTGTGGCAAGCTGAAACTCAAAGGGATTTTTCCTTATCAAATCATCATCAACCGCCACGCTGAAACGCTGGTCTTATAACACCACGCACAGAATGTATAGTGCTGTTCCCTCTGTCGTCACTCTGTAATTTTATCATCCAGACTTTTGCGTCAGATAATTTCACCTTATCAATCCGCTTTTTTCCAAAGTCCTCTTTCTTGATAATGTTAATGACAAAGTTATAATTGGCTTCTGTATTATCTTTCACTCCTGTTTTCTGTGACACATATTTCTTAACCAAATCTAGCACTGTCATTTCACCGCCACAAGGAACGATATCATCTTCCAAATCTCTATGCATCAGCTTTTCTTTTTCCCTCAGCGACAAATCATCTTTCGCCCCTTTGGAAACGGTATCAGTCTTTACCAGTTCCCAACTGTACACATATTTTATGTTTCCTGCATTATCTGTGTATTTATACATGAAACGTCCATCTTTACGTTGACTCTCTCCATTTCGCAAGACACGACCTTTATTATCACGTCTTTTCTCGCTCATCTTCGCTCCTTTCCACTTTTAAAAGAGTCCAGATATGACATTTTGAAGTATAACATATCCGGCACTTCTCTACCATATCCAAATCCATAAAACGCTATAATACAGCGTCAGATAGCGTCCACGTCCAGCTCATCAATGATTTTCTCAAACTGGCTTGCCAGACGTTTTAAACAGGAATTGTTATTTTGTGAAATGGGCGAAGCAAAGCTGAATGAGCAAGGTAATGTTGATAAGTATTCTTGCGATACAACGACATTCCCGGTGTTACATTTCACTGTTCGAATATCTGATGAAAAAATCAGTACAGCGTTGAACAAATTGTCAGAGAAACAAAGAGCGTTTATCCTGCTCTACTATTTCCATGATATGAGCGATAAAGAAATTGTCAAGCTGTACCATGTATCACGTTCTGCTGTTGGCATACACGGAACAAAGGCTTAGAAAAATTGAAAATGATGTTGAGTGAAAAGGAAATATTGTAAATGACAAAAGACTATGGTTATCCCTCTTTTGACCTTATCTGTAAAGCGTCAAACGGAGATGAAACATCCATCAAGGAAACTCTAAATTTTTATGACGCTTATATCTCCAATCCGTGCTCACGCCCGTTTTATCACGAAAACGACAATGTCAGCATGCAGGTAGATGAAGAATAGAAAGGCGAGATACAGACCGCTATGGTAAAGGCTATGTTGAAATTTGAGCTCAAGATTAAAAAGTAACCTAAATATTAAAAGGGAGATACACTTATTTTGCTATCTCCCTTGCCTATTAAAATAGAATAAAGAATTATTTCTTTATTGCATGTGCATGCATTCCACAAAATTCTAAGAATGATAGATTGGAATGATTTTCTTGATTATATGCATTTAATCTACCGTATAAAACATCACTAATTAATATATTAGATTCACTAAATATTTTTAATTTTTCAATGAATTGTTGAGTAATTTCATAGAAGTAATCTGCAACCGAATCTTCACAAAATATTTCAATATTTTGTGTTTCAATATAACGCTTTTTTAAAAGTCCTTTTTTCATCAAAAATTTTTCAGCTTTTTTATAACCCCCATAAAAATTTTCTTCAAAAACATTGTTGTTCCAATATGCACTTACTTCGTATGCACTTACTTCTTTGGCATGAGCAATAACGTTTCTTAATTGAAATAAAATTTGTACAGGTTCTAAAATAAGTTTAAATGCGTCATCTTTTTTAAAGGATTTTCCTAATAATAATTCAAACAATCTATCATAATTGTCTACTCCCGTACCTTGAGAAATTCTTTGATAAACGTCAGCTTCTATTCTTTCAAAGTATTTATTCATTGATTTTCTTAGCTCGAACTCTGGTATATTAATCTCATTATAAACAAGTCTATAATATCCCAATAAACATTTTGCCAGATGTTCCATAACTCCTTCTGTAAAACACGCTGATGATAAAATCAAATTCATGTTCAAGGATTTTTTTATATTGATATTTTCCAGGTTTTCTCTAGATCTTAGCAAAAAATCTATCTGTTCTTTATAATATTTAAATATTGGTTCTCTATAAAAATTATAAATAGCCATTTGTCTCTCCTTACTTTCTCCATATCGGAATGTTTCTAAAAAAGTAGTAAAATATTATCCCTCTATCAAAAGACACATAAAATAAGAAGCTTCGATAAAACTAGAAAATCCTTCTGTGGCAGATGAATAGCATTTTAATCATGTTTGCATTACTCTTTATATATTGGCTTTCCCTTGATTTAACGGGGTTTCCCGAATTTCACCATTTGAGGGAAACTTGCATATTAAAAGGAGATATGCATTTTGCGTTATCTCCCTTTTTCTCTACAAAGAATCAAATTACGACAACTATTGTATTCTTTCTTTATAATCCTTAATCACCATATTAATATTATTTAATAATGGTTTAAACCCTCCAAAATCTATACTGCTATAGTTTTTCATTATATATTGAGAAAAAATTTCTTTACCATAAAATTTACTTGTATCAAATGTATCTTTTTTACAAAATTTCTTCCCACCAATTTCATGAGAAAGTGTAGCTTCATCAAACAACATTTCAATGTCGCATTCTTCACTCTCTCCGACTAATGGTGTTATCATAAGATATAAATTCTCCAACAAATTTATCCATGTTCTAGTACATAATTGCTTTTTTCTATCATCAGAAATTTTATTACTTACAAACTTGTATACAGGCTTATTTTTGTTATTCAACTCATTATCAAACAGTAAAATAACAGAGTTAAGCGGAACAGTACTTCCTAAATTTTTAAACATTTCTATATAGTTTGGATACTTTTCTCCACCTTCCTCAGAAAAAAATTTATATATATTGTTCATAGTATCTGCACCATCTTTTTTAAAATTCAAAAAATAGGCAAGCCGTTTGCTTCTCTGCAAAAAAGATACTTTGTACTCAAACTTTCCTTTTGAATTTCTCCTTACTAAATTTGGATACTCTTTCCACAAATTTTTTAAAGCGGCTTTCAAATAGGCCACATCTGTTTTCCCTTCTGTTACAATTAATGGTTTCGGATTAGCAAAAAAATATTTGTAAAATATAAATTGACTATACGCTCTTTCTCTTCCATTAAGATATTCATATGTAAGTTTCTTCCCTTCCAAATTTAACTTGTTATTATACCATTCTAATTGATTAATAAAAGAAAAGCGTCCCTCAAGTTGATTAATAGTTCCTTTTATTTCATCTTCAATAAAATATTCTCCCGATTTATACAACTGATAAGCCATCGCTCTAGTTCTTTTATAATAATCTCTACTCACATGAAGTTTTTTGTTAACAACAACACCTGTGACTTCTTGCCTAGAATCCCTATATTGAATCCTTGTTTTCTTCTTATTAATGCTGAATCCGGCATTGATAATTTCCTTTTCCAGTTCTTCAAAAAATATGTTTTTAATGTTTAAGAACTCTTTATTATTTGTAGAAAACGTCAAATCATCAACATATCTTGTATAGTCTAATCGATATTTCTTTGCTAATTTGGATATTCTTACATCAAATATATTGCAAATCAAATTTGTTATTATTGGAGAAGTTGGTGCTCCTTGTGGTAGTTTACCTTGATAGCATGTCAACTGCGCTATAACAGTTGCCACTTCTGATGGTAACTGAAAACTGCGGTTCTTTAAAAAGTAGCCCTGCACTCTTCCAAAATGAAAAGAATCAAAAAAATTCTCCAAATCAATATTTATAACAAATCGCTTATTTCGATGAATTTTAGCATTAGTAATAAAACTTTTCTCTTTTTGAAAAGCATGTGAAATATTAGGATTGACATTACATTTATTCCAGATTTCTTTTTGGCAATTATACAAAGCTTCAGCAAGTTTTCTTTGAATCACTTTTAAATCTTTCTGCGGAGCATATATATGTCTAAATCCCCCACTTTTCTTAGGGATCTCAAATGATGTATATAAATCATCAACTCCTTTAATGTATAAAATATATGATAATTGCTTCCTTGGTATATCTAAGAAATCAGCTAGTTCATTTCTGCTTTTTACTTTATCTATTGTATCCATCTCTTTATCCTAAAAAACGTGTGGTTACTCATTATGCGATGCGTAATATATAATAAAATATACATAAGCATAATACAGATTGATAGAGAGCATATCTTCCTACCATTTTCATCAATACTTGCGAAACACAAGTCCATAATCTAACCACACGTTTATACAATCAAATTTTATCACGAATAGCAATCATTCTCAATACAATATTTTGCGCTGGAAGTACTGAAAATAATTAACCAATAATCGTCATACCGGAACGCCTTTCAAAAGTTGTAAACTTATTGTAAAATTCCTTCTACCATTCCAAAACCTACATAAAATAAGGAAATTTAATAAAAATGGCACCTACTGCCGTGGCAGATGAAAAGTATTTTTATCATTTTTTTAAACTCCTTTTTTATCTTTTAAATGCAACGATTTGCTATACTTTTGCAACTTTGCTGCCGGGATTACCAGGTCCTTTTCTTCCTTTGTTGCGTCTCTTCTTTACCGCCAAATAACTTCTGGAACTCTAGATACATTGCCACATCTCTTATACCCACAGATGTCTTCGGCGGTTCAAAGATTGTGATCATATTACTGTAGCAAATCAGCTAACCGATAACATAGATATACTTTTTATTAAAGTCAATATCACTTATAATCAAGCCGTAAAACTCAGAAATTCGAAGTCCTGTATCTCTATCTGGTGCCCTCACGAGCACCAATTTTCAGCAAAACATACTTCTCTACTAGTTCATAAACTGTCAGAGTTCCTGCATTAATCTTTGCCTGAAGCTCCTCTGCCGGATCCCTTAATGTCGGTTTTCTGATTCCTTTTGGCAGTACTTCATCAGTTTTTTCTAAACAATTGCCATATAAATACCTATGCTTTCCGTTGATATCATTATATTTAAAAATGTATCGGCCTTCATCACTTGTTTGACTCTCTTCAGTACACAAAAGGCGGCCTTTTATTTCATCTTTTTTCGCTCATAACGCTCCTTTTCAGAGAGTCCTGATACAATTATTATATCATATCAGGGTTCTCAATTCTACAACATAGTGCCGTTTCTAACCGACACTTCATGACAGATTCAAATCATCTCTGCCCGATCAATAAACTACTCAAGTCTTTTTATCTTGATCATAATCCTTTTTCCATTCATCAGCAAAAAAACATCCTTCCCCCCTCCTCCCATAAGGTCTGCATTTCCTTCATCTGCGAGCATTCCAAAAATTCACAGAAACAGTATTTCCAATTCGGTCTGTAATGAGAACAGCCCTCATAAGGGCCCTTTGCTTCTTTCTCCGGCAGTAACATGAACACAATACATTGTCAGCACAATGCTTGCAAGTAAAATCAGAGTAATGACTATAACTACAGTTTTAAACATTTATATCCTCCTATCTTTGCGTCTTTTTTATAGCTGCCTGGTATAGACAAGCTGCCATGGATCTTTAACCTCAAAATGATATGGCGGAATACGTGTCGGTACTCGGCCACATAAGTTTCACGATTAAATCGTGCCTCTTATTCAATTTCAGTATTGATTTGTCCCCGACACCCTTTACCAAACAGGAACCCTCCGACCCCATCCTAGTTTGATGCTCATAGGCTATTTTGCTTCCCCGTGGAACTCACCAGCCGCCCGCATTACTGCGACTAGACGAAAGTATCATTGTCCCGCTTATGCTTCATTGCAATCAGACTATATCAACAGGCTCGTTTTGAATCTCTGTATGTAGATCTCTCGTCCCAAATGAAGAGTCATGGCAACAGAAAACTTGTCGCTCCACATAGAACGGATATGAACCAGAGAACTAGATATTCAATTTTCAGGGTCTCACAGGTCTCTTATTATCCTTCCATATAAATGCTGTTTATGAGAAATCGTGATTGTGTACCTAAAATAAAAAAAATTTAAAAATGATTTTTAGAAATGAAAAAAGCCCAAGAGGCTAATCAATAATAGATATGCCTCCCAAGCTCAAATAATTCAATCTTTTTATTTTCATATTCAATTTTTTGTTATAGTCAATTCTTATCATATTCAAGTGCCATTCTTCTTTTTATGGACTCTACATCAGCGATTACCACTTAATCAAAAGTCATCTTTGAAACTTCTCTTGAATTAAACGGATATTCAATCTCTTTTTTTTAGTGATACGTAACAATTATCTCTGCGTTATATGGAACCATTGTTCCTTCAATAACCCAAGACTGGCCGTTTATTACAACTTGTTCTACTTCACCTACATACTTGCTGCTTCTGACGTAGATATCTTTTATAGAAACTGACTTGCAATTATTAAATCCTGCTTCTGCAAGACCTGTCTAAAGCTGGGTTCTGGGTCCAATATAAACCCTAATCTTCTGATTTACCCATTCGAGTATAGTGGAGAATTCCACCAATCCATTTATCGTGGTAAATCCCTTTCGTATAAAGTGTGTTGATAATCTTAGAACAAAACATGCCACCCATGTTTCCACATTTAAAAATATTCACAACATCTCTATTTTTTAGTATTTGTCCTATTCTCAATCCTAGATTAAACATAGTCGTTCCTTAACGCAATCCTAATTTCATTACTTCCTTACACACTGACATGAAACATTCATAAAAATCGCTGTAATTAACACTGTTTTCAGTTGCTGAACAGAATACTGCGGTATTCACTTTCTTATTTCCAATCTTATCATTTCTTAACGATTTGATGGACATTTCTTTTAAGCAAGGATATCTGTCTTCCTCAATTCCCATGATGACGTTTCCGTTATTAGATAAATAATAAATAGAAACAACCCTCCAGTTCATGTATGGTGCTATGCTTGGAGTTCCCCCGTCCATACTGAGCTTTGAAATATGTGCCATTGCATTCCAGCTTTTCTGAAAAACCAAATGGAATCTTTGACCCTTGTGATTTTCTTGATACATCATTTTTATCCGCCTGTTCAATGAACACCTTATACGCTTTTTCAAACTCATCAACAGTAACAACTTCGCTTAGATCACTTGTTTGTTCTAGCCACCCTTCACATCAGTAAAATCCATAAGTCTCTTAATTTCGCCCAGACATTCATCAATGGTTTCAACATAATATACAACTATCCCGTCTTCATCTACACAAAGATATGAAGTATTTTCTTTCCATGCAGACTCGCCAGTACTAATCTTATAAGCCTCGTTCATTACCGACACACTACACATATCAACGTCATTCTTCGAAACAACAACTGACGTGTTTTCCATCCGCACTTTTGCGTTCTTTATCATCTGAACCAAACTATCATGCATATCTAACAGTCTAAGATAAATATCGATAATTTCTTTTTCATACTCGCCTTCAGACCATACGCCTTTCATTTCATAACCAAATCCATCTTCTTTACGTCCAAGGACTGGACCTGAATACCTATAGTTTTCACCTAATATCTTGTAACGACCATCATCCATTAACTCGAATAAGTGTACATGATTCTCAAATGAAATACCTTTATTTGTACGGTTATAACAATAATCAGCCGGAAGAAAACTGTTAGATTCAACAGGCATAATAGCACTAACCATAGCAAACAGTTCCTGCCTTGTTACGATGTTACCTATTCCATTCTTATCAATGTAACTGCTGACAGCCTGTTTCATTGCATCTACTACCGTCAAGATTCATTCACCTCCAGCTTATCTCTTAATTCAATCAGCGTTTCTTCAATATGCGCCACATCAACAAAATGAATTCTGACCGTTGTTCCATCTCCAGACTTGAACTTTATTTCATTATGTCCACGCATCTCATCATTTAGCGGATACAATAACCATATTTCCGAAGTTCCATATTTCTTTGAGTATGCATACATCTGATACATATCACTTTGAGAAATACCATAGTTCGCACGCTCGTTTTTAATAAGACTCTTCCACTTTGTATCCATGATTACCGTTCTATCGTCTCGCTGACACACGATATCAGGACGAAGCGCGAACTGCCTTCTTGGCTCAGTAAACAAGTAATATCCTTTGTCCTGGCTAGAGACTTCCCATCCCGCTGGAACGAATATCTTCTTCATCTGCTGTGCAACATAACTTTCATATACACTTTCCATCGGGAATAACAGAGCTCTTGATGTACTCTTTCCTGAGAAAGTTGTAAATGATTTATTAAGCAGGAATACCTTAGACCAATGCATGAGTGCCTCATAATCCTTTGTATTCCTATCAATAGTAACCTGAGAGAAATCCTTAGCATAATTTATAGAAGGATCAACCATCCCAAATGCCGTCAATAATTGTCTTATTTCTTTTGCATTTTCTGCACTGCTTGTCAACTGTTGAAGCTTTAATAAAGTTACTTTTATCAATCTGTTCTCCGGCCTATTTGGATGAAACTCATCAAATGCCACATAGAAGCGTTCTGTATGTGCAACGTTATTTCTGATATGCTGGCTAGTAAGTATTTTCCCTTTGTAATATCTAAGGTTATCCTCCTGTCTAACATACGCAGATTTAATACCTCGTTTAACAAGATGTCTTACTTCCTGCAAATACATATTGATGAAGATCTCATAGAGATTCATTCGGTCAACTTTTAGATTGGCATCATTGAAAACCTTACCAGGAAAATTTTTCATGCTTTTCAGCATCTTTAAAAAGACTCTTTTGGTTTCCTTATTACCTATATCCTCTCCAGAATCAAAACTGATTTTAGGAAGCACCTGTACCTGATATCCATTCTTCATCTGAATAAGACCAACATAGTTCTTAATGATAACTACATCTCCAACATTCCGCTTATAGCTTATACGCATGAAGTTCAGAGCATCCGCATTCTCTTCATTTCCTGAGAATTCATGGATAAACTCTACAAGATTCAGAAAAGCAACTGTATCGAGATATCTATATTTTTCATCATGTTCAAATTCTGCATTTCCGGTGATAGTATCAAACTCTCTCACCTCTAACAGTTTGTCCATTGCTTCACCACCGTTTATATCCTGTCATCAAAGCTTATGCATGTTTGTATTGATGGCTCAGTGCTTCCAAAACAGCATCTACCACTTTGATACTAAATTCTTTTTTAGAGATATTCATTAATTCGAGCATCTTCTTATTTTTCTTTAATGACTTCCAGAATAATTTCTTCTCCTTTTCATCAAACTCAATTTTGTAAAGGAAATTTGCAAGCGAAACAAGTAACACCTTATGTTCTTCACAAATCTCCTGTTCTGCTTTCTTGTCTTTCCAAGAACTAAACTTCTCAAAATCTTCCTCTGCTGACGTCCTTATATAATTCACTATCTTTTGATAGCTTTTTCATCTGGTTCGCTCCTCCTTTTCTTTCTGATAAACGTCTGCTTAAATAATCTGTTTATAACTTTCAATATTTGAGAACGCCTCCAAATTGATGGAATACTTCTTTTCTGGAAGGTCAATTACATCATCAGCGTTACCCTTGAATATATTCTTTACTTTTACTTCCTCATCTAAGATAAACTTAGTTTTTGGATCAGTCTTTCCATTATCGCCAAGAACCAACTGTATCTTCTGGTAATCTTCATAGAAGTATTCCTGAAGAAGAGGAATTACTGATTTTTTAAAAATAGCCTGTAATGTATCAATATCCGGACTGTTAGCAAGCTTTGTAAAAAACGAATGTCCAATTGTATGCTCTCTATCATACAGGAACGTAATACGTTCATTTATCTTCTCAAGCATTGCTGCTACATCCAAATCATCTACCTTGTCTGCACCAATTGCACGAAGCACGTCAGCATCCGGCATCATCTCAATAAACTGGAATCGTCTGCGAAGAGCCGTATCCATTAAAGCAATTGATCTATCTGCAGTATTCATAGTACCAAGAATATACACATTAGAAGGAACACTAAATGAATCGCCTGAATAAGGAAGAATAGCCGATGCCTGTTCATCCATTCCTTCGCGCTTTGTATCTTCGATTAACGTAATCAGCTCACCAAAAATCTTTGATAGGTTGCCTCTATTAATTTCATCGATAACAAATACAAACGGATTTGTTTTCTCTTCAATCACAACTTCTGATGGATTATTCACAAGTTCTAAAATCTTATCTGCTTCAATTCGGTTTAAAGCATATACTGTTTTACGGTCCAGATTCTTACCGGCATTCAGCTCTGTCAAGTCAATTTCTTTACCAATCATCAGCCATTTGACGTTTCGCTTTCTTGGCCAATGTTCGTTACTGTCTGTTTCAAATTCATAATCCCCTGTGACAATACCAATTCCATCAATTGACTTATTGCTTCTTTCTGTAACAACAATATCACCAACTTCCATTTCATCTTGGAAATTTAATAGGATTCTACGAACTTTATCATTCAAACTATCTGTTTCTTCAGTAATTATTTCAGGACTTTCATGCCATCCAATACGAATCGTTCCTTCTTCAAAACAACGTGTTTTTAAATCAGAAACTCCTGTTCCATCAAGAAGAATACACCAAACACGTGCGTAGCTTACATCCGGAATGTCATCCTTTGCGATTACTGTTTTCTTTCTTGCAGCTGAACAGAAACTCTTAAATACACCTGGTTCGATGGTATAACCTATATCTTTCTTTTCACTATCTACAATAGGTTTGATTCCTTCAATAAACTCTTCATATCCATAAGACTGATGAAATGTCGTAAATGCAACTCTTCCTGCCGAAACAAGATCTTTATAGCGAGCCATAACCTCTGCATAATCCATTACTTTTACTTTATCGATATCAATACCATCACAAATAGCAACAGCATAAATAGTTGTACTATAGGTCTTCCCTGTTCCTGGAGGGCCGTACAGAATTATATTTTTATCAAATAATGATATATTCTTCTGATCATCATTTTTGTATTCAGTATTAATACTTTCTAAATCCATTTCCTGTAACGCCTCCTTCAATTCCTTACGCATCTTGTATATATAATTGCCGTTATCGGCATTGCCTCCAGAGCGACCCAAGAATGCAATCGGAAAATATCTTTTAGCCTCACCATCTGGACAAGGTTCCATTTTGAAGAACTGTAATGCTCTTCTGCTTGTGTTATATACACTGCTTGTATAGGCTGTTGGATGTCCGCCATATGCATCAGAAAGCTGCTTACACGAAGCTATTCCTCCAATTTCAATAAAACATTTAAGGACTCTAATACACCCCTTATATTTAGGATATTCGACTTCTTCTATAAATCGTTTCCAGTCTTCTTTCGTAAGGTCTACTGGATATTCTTTATAAGATGGCCAGTACTCATCTTTAACATCAATAAGCTTCTGCCATTCTTTTCTTACCATTGTTAATATTGGCTCTTTGATCTCAATGCCAGATTCTACCGGACTCCATTGCTGCTGAGGATATTTTACTTTAAGATCGTCTTGTATCAACATAGGTTCGTTTTCATAGTCCTGAATCCAATCGAACTCTACATCTATATGATTTAATTTAATCCCTTCTGCAGCCTTTTCATCGTCATAATGAGGTGCCTCATAAGATTCAGTAGAAACATGACCATGCGCCATAATTCCTCTTGGTTTATCTCCTGTTTTCATCAAGAAAATTTCATCGTCAATTGCCGGCTGCCTACTTGCACAAGTCCAACCTATTTCATGAGTGATGCCATTCTTTGTATCCACGCACCACTCTTCATAATTCTCCCAAGTCCAGTTTTCAGGGTTCCATGTAATAAGCCATGCTCTCTTATGAACCTCTGTATTCTTGCCAATTACATGCTCGTAGTAAGGAATCAATTTCTTTACTGCTTCCATGATTTCTGCATCGTACTGCTCATTGGTTTTTCCCTCAGCAGGCTCAACATAGATACAAAGCTGAACCTTCCTGATTTTTCCATAACTAATCTGTTCTTTGATTCTTTCCTGAGAGTCAGAAATAATGTCTGGTCGGCCCCATTGATTACTCCCTGCCACATACACCATACCATCCTGGATTGGCATATCTAAATGAGAATGATACTTGGCCATAGTAGCTTTGTCTGTACCATCATTTTGTATTTCTAAACTGATACGATAAACAACTCCTCTTTTAATTTTTTCAACAAACAAGGAAATGCTAACCGGGCTTGAAATATATTCTTTATACTTCATCTGTACCCAGAGATACTTCCTTGTTTTCGTATTAGATCCATCAAGCCATGAAATAGGCAGGCACTTATCCAATCCGTATAGAGATTCGCATCTGTTAGCCATCTTTTTCATTTCTGCAACAGCCGCCTGTCCTTTCTGCTTAACTTCTAGTAATCTATTTTTTTCATCTTGATTAATTCCAGGTGCTTCTGGATTTGAATATGGGACCTCTTGATTGTTTTCTAAGTATTCCAAAACACCTCTGTAATCAATATCAATTGTCTGCATTTTCCTCATCACCTCTGTGTATACGTTACATATAAATTCAAACAGATCACTTATTTTATATGGCTGACTGTTCATTTTTAATTCGTCTTCACCATTCAATCCTGATGGATATGATTTATTCAGAAAGTCATCCATCATAGACAAACGTCTTGTAGAATTTTTTTACCGGCCGATTCGCACGAAGATAATTTTGTATAGCTTTTCATTATCAGTATTTACCCGCCAAGAAACTCGTGCTGCGTCTACTGCCCCTTTTACAAGAATCTGCGCTCTATGAACAATAGCTGCCCACTTAAATACATAGACCATCTGTATCACTTTCGGGTTACTTTCATCTTTCTCGCAGCTATTAACGCTGCAGCAATCAAAACTGCCTTTCCCTTCTATGCCATCTTAATGATACAAAAATTCGGACAGTTAATTGGTGATCGATAACTTTTTACCGTTTTCGAGAATATATGATTGTTCAAAAATAACTCCAAGCTCATTTGCAATGAGCATAAGCTCTTCTGTACTTACAGTCTCTCTCTTCAATTTTTTACTGAAATTCTGAGGTGTCTGACCAATACGTCTAGCCAACTCAGATACACTTATTCCTTTTTCTTTACAAAGTTCTTTAATTAAATTAGATGTGCTCATATTCTCACCATTTTCCAGCTAAATCTCACTTACGTGAAGACACAATAACGTTAAATTATATTATAAACCAAATGGTTGATGTTTTTCAAGATTTACACAATAATTTACATATCACTCATACATAATGACGACAAAAAACATAAATGGTAAATAACCCAACAAGTTTCTGGAATCTCCAACTTCTGAGGTCGGTTATATCTTGCAATTTTACATGGGTAGCACTTTCTGTTTCTCGATGATGCCCCGGAAACATCGGAACACGTCTTCGGATATAAGCGCTTTCTTGCAATTGTCTCCCTGGTGACACTGCATTGACTGCCGCCACCAGTTAAAAAATTCTTCTCAAATTTATGCATTTACTCCATGCTGTTCTCCAGCTGTTTCACTACAGAGATTTTGAACACCTCTGCCTGTAATTTTTATAAAAATAGGTTGAACTTCTCCTATTCTCGGATATAATAAAAGTAAAAACAGCAAAGGGAGGTTTCGTTATGAATATCAACACTAAAAATCTGGTTTCCATTACTGATGCCAATCAAAACTTCTCTAAAGTGGCCCGCCTGGTAGATGAGAATGGTTCTGTCATCATATTAAAAAACAATGTTCCCCGGTATCTGGTCATGGAATTTAGTGCCGCTGAACAGGAACAGATTGCTGCCGATGAAGATGTCATGGCTGTTTCCAAACGGCTCATCGAAAAGAATCGGCAGGCTTACGAGGAACTTGCAAAATGATCCGATTATCCAAATCACAGATATTTTTATTGTATGAACAACTCGTTGCAGAAACCGCAGGTTCATCCGGCCTGCGCAATGAAGGGATGCTGGACTCTGCTCTAAACGCACCCTTTCAAACCTTTGATGGAGAAGATGTCTATCCATCACTCCAGCAAAAGGCAGCCCGTCTTTGCTTTGGTCTGGTAAAAAATCATCCCTTTGTAGACGGAAACAAACGCATTGGCGTACATGTCATGCTGGTGTTTCTCGCTTTAAACGGGATTGAATTACAGCATACCCAAACAGAATTGTCGGATGTCATCCTGCGGTTAGCAGCAGACACCATTCAGTCTTCCGATTTACTGGACTGGATACTCACACATCAGATTTAAAGGGCCTTTTCCTGGGGATGACTTTTTCTCTATACCGCCGAGCATCATCTCTTGCTTAATCATGCAGTCTTGCCACAGGCAGTAAAGAAATATGATCATCCCATAAAGCATATATTTACTCATATACAACAAGCGGCGATATTCCTTTTTAGGAATACCACCGCTTTAGGAATACCGCCGCTTTACTGTATCATCTATAAACATATTCATTCAGCACAATTTCTTCTCTTTTGAATCATTGCCATTCATTTTTTACTTACAACTTCTTCATTACGCCCTTTGCTTCCTGTATCTGTTCTGTAATCATCTCCAATCAAAACATAGTCCATCCCATGTTTTTCTGGACATACAAACTACCTCCAGGGTAACAGATTTTATATTTGATTTGTCCGCGAAAATTTGACTACGCAATGAAAGTCATAACTGTACTAATTAATCAATATTTCAACCGTCGCAAAATTTGCGACAACCGCATTGTTTAATCTGCTACTTTATTATTTTTGCAAGAGATGCCAAAAGTACAGCCATCTCCAAATTAGAGAGTCCCTTTGTCATTAGCTCCGCATCCACATTTCTTTTCAAAAATATCTGCTTTCTAAAATAGCATCATACTCTATTGAAAACTCTTTTCGAGGGACTGGAAGTTAATATCAGAATCTCGTAAAATGTACAGAAAGATTTTTATATAGAATAGCCCATATCATAAGCTTCTTTGAACACACTTTGATTCTTGACTAAGCCGGCTTCCATTACATTTGTTGCATATATCTTTCCCGCAATCTTGTATTCTTCCAAATGCTCTACAAAACCATTCAAATCACCCAATGATCTTTCAACAATATCCAAACCCAAACCAGCTGATATTATATAATAAACCTCTTTTTTTCCAAGATGCTGCCAGATAGGATAAGTACGGTCGATAAATGTTTTCATCTGGGCACTGATTCCATAAAAATATACTGGTGTAGCCAAAACGAGCACATCTGCTTTCTGAAATAATTTAAGTATTTCAGCCATATCATCTTTTAATACACAAGTTCCTCCATTTCTCATGCAGCCATCACAAGCTCTGCAAAAACCTATATTCTTCTCCATAATACGTATCAGTTTTACCTGATGTCCTTTTGCCTCTGCTCCTTTTTTGAACTGCTCACACAAACTCTGTGAATTTCCTTTTTTTCTCGGTGAGCTTGAAATAATCAATACATTTTTCATTGGTTTCCCTTCCTTTTTAAATTCCCATTGTCATAACCTCTATTATACTTCACTTATTCGGCAAAACATAACTGATTCTTATTAACCTTCTGTAGTTTTTGTATAAATATAAAAAACTGGCCCGTTCAATTTTGAACGAGCCATATTTTCTTCTATTTCATCCATATTTTCAATTATTAGAGCATTTCACTCTTTCTCTTCTTCTTGTTAAAAAAGAACAGAACTGGAATCGGCGATCCAGCCAGTCACCTATGATTCCTACAGTTTTTCCCATGGTAAATGCTGCCAGAATTGTTCCTATTCCAAGACCATCCAAATGTCCAAGAAATACAAGGGTCATTCCTCCAGTAACTGCCAAACAAATTACATCAAATGATATTTTAATTCTTGGATATGTAATACCAGTAATCTGAGCCAGTTCCCTAGGGAAAAGATCCGTTGGTACAATCGGCAGACAACAACGATTGGACAATGCAATCCCTAAACTAATCAGCAGGTAGCTGATAATAAAATAGAGGAAACGGCAAAACAAACTGTCCGGTAAAATATTAATCCAAAATTCATGGACGTCCAATAATTCTCCAAATGCAAATCCAACAACAAAACTGAATAAATACTCCGGTACAAAACGTCTCCGTAAAATCATAAGACTTAAAACCAACAAACCTTGAAAAATATAGGTCCATGTTCCAAGTGTAAGATTGGAGAAGACCTCTGAAAAGGCGAATGGCACACTGGAAATAGCCGATATTCCTGAACCGGAATAGAGCATCAGTACAACACCAAAGCTATTTATAATAACAGCTGCTATCAGTGCTATTTCCCCTCTCCACATTGGTTTTTCTGCTTCAGATACTTTACAGTCCATTTCATATTCCTCCCATATATAATACAATTTCTTTTTTAAGTTTTCGAAACCTTAGATTTTTGTGTTTTGATATCTAAAGTATATTGCATACACAAGCCGACCGATTGCTGTGGCTGCAATAATTGAAAAACAGGAAACTTCATTCATATATCCAAAAAAATAAGAGCAAACAGCACAATTGTAAAAATGCAGTCATAACTCTAAAGCTAGGTGCTAATCTCTCTTTCCTAACACAATATTCCATGCTCATGTTCACTTTTCCTTGCATACCGGAAAGTTCCCTTTGCATTCTTATTATATGAAAAGCCTGCGTAAATATCAACCATACTTTCCAATTCAATAAATATAGATAGTATCATTCTTTTAGAAAACGCTCATTTGAAAAGAATACCATTCCATTCATCTAGCCTAAAAAAGGCAGGAAGTTTTACATAATCTATCGTTATTTTTTATTATTTTCAATAAAAATACAGCCATCCATTTTTATCTGACGGCTGTAATTTGTATACTATTTTTGCCTTTCCACCGAATTTTTAAACTTTTCCGGAAACCGCATACCTTTCATCCAGTGATAATTCCTTATGAAGATTTAACGCCATAAATACAGTAATTACTACAGATAGTACATCTGCGATGGGTTGGGCATACAAAATTCCATTTATTCCCCATACCTTTGGCAGCAGCAAAATAACAGGGACAAAACAGATACCTTGTCTGCATGCTCCCAAGAAAAAACCAGCTATACCTTTGCCAAGAGCAAGAAACAAAGAAGAATATACGGTATAAACTCCAAAAAGAATAAATGTAATTCCATTGGCAAGCAGCGATTTTTGACCAGCCAAAATCATTTGAGCATCTCCCTCAGAGAATTGAAAGATGATCTGCGTGGAGAAAACGGCCATCAGTAAACCTGCAATCAAGCAAAAACTCGTAGACCAAACGATGGACGTTTTGACTGCTTCCCGAAGACGATCAAACTTCTTTGCTCCATAACTAAATCCTGCAATCGGCTGAAATCCTTTCAAAAAGCCAAAAACAACAAGCGTTCCCATCGAAGTAATACGGGTTACTGCCCCCATTCCGGCAATGACCGAATCACCATAATCACTTGCCGCACGGTTAATCAGTGTAATGGAAAGACTCGTTAACAGCTGGAATACCAATGTCGGGACACCGATTTTCAAAATTTCCGCTATTATTCTCCATGTAGGAGAATACACTCTAATACTGAAAGAGAAAGCACTTCTTCTTCGAAGAACATATATAAGATAAACAAGTGTAGATACCATTTGCGAAATTGCTGTTGCAATTGCTGCGCCGGCTACTCCCATATTAAAAGTATAAATAAAAAGGGGATCTAATCCGATATTCAATACAGCTCCAAGCAGCAAAGCACACATCGTTGTCTTTGCCGCTCCCTCACTGCTTACAATGTTATTCATAGTTACATTGAACACATTGAAAATACAAGAAAGCACATAAATCCTTGAATATGTCAAGGCATAGGGCATGATTGTTTCAGTCGTACCCAACATAATCAGAATCGGTTTAAGAAAAATGGCAGAAATCAGGATAATAACAGCACCAGCCAAAACACTGCTATACAGTGCGGTGCTGGCCACTTTATTGGCAGTATCCTTATCTCCGCCTCCCAACAGTCTTGACAGATAAGATGCGGCTCCGTTACCGAACATTAGCCCCAATCCAACAACGACTTGTCCCAAAGGAAACACGATGGAAATAGCCCCCATTTGACTTTTGCCTAGCCCGCTCACAAAATAAGCGTCTGCCAAATTATAGAGCGCATTAATCAACATTCCAATCATAATTGGTATCCCAAGAGCAATGAGAGCTTTTGGGATGGGCGCACTGCCCAAAAGTACAAGTTTGCTGTTACGTTCACACATTTCAAATACTCCTTTCATCTTTTCATTATAAATTATATCACTATAAATTATAGTATATTGTAACATGCATCATACTACTATAATATATAGTAGCTGTCAAGAGGAATGTCATGCTTCCCTCTTGACAAAGGATATATAACTTAATACTATAATTTATAGTGAATTTACTTATATCTAAATTATAGAGAAAGGAAGTGGTCCCTATAGCTGCTACCATAGACTTAATTGTATTAGGAATATTGAAAAAAGAACCAATGAGCGCATACCATATTCAAAAGTTAGTAGAATATAGAAAGATTTCGAAATGGGTAAAAATCAGCACCCCATCCATTTATAAAAAAGCGATTCAATTAGAGGAAAAAGGGTTGATCAAAGGAGAACTTGTAAAAGAAGGAAAGATGCCGGAAAAAGTAGTTTATTCTTTGACAGAAGCTGGTGAATCCCAATTTGAACGTCTCATGTTTGAAATTTCCTCAAAACCTATAAACATTTTTTTGGACTTCAATGCTGTAATCGTCAATTTAGATTCCCTGCCGCCCGAAAAGCAAAAATCATGTATTACGGAGATTCAGGAAAATGTCAATATTCTGAAAGCCAATCTGGAAGATAATTTACGTGAAAAAGAAAACGAACCAGACATTCCCGCAGCAGGCATGGCCGTTTTGCGTCAGCAATATGTATTAGCGGAAACCATTCAAGCATGGATTGCTTCTTTGTAAAAGAATTACCCTAAAGATGCAAACTGACAATTCAATCACTACGAACTGACTGTTAATTCTCACTATCATATGTGTGATTAACAGTTTTTTCTTTTTTCAAAAAAAGAAGCAATCCATTAAATCATTTCATTTGCTGTCAAATTATTCAAATTTTCTATCATAAAGCAGCGCCGCGATTAAAACTACAAAGCAGGATCCCGCGTTATGCACCAATGCGCCGGTTGTCGGTGTTAACATTTCCATAAGAGAAAGAATGATTGCCACAAAGTTAATACACATGGACAATATGATACTTGCTTTAATCGTTTTAACCGTTGCATTGGACAGCCGCTTCAAATATGGAATTTTAGAAATATCATCACTCATTAAGGCAACATCGGCAGCATCCACGGCAATATCGCTGCCCATACTGCCCATAGCGGCACTCACATCAGCAGTTTTGAGCGCTGGAGCATCGTTAACACCATCTCCAATCATGCAGACTTTACGGCCTTTTTTCTGTAAGTCTGCAATACTCTGCACTTTCTCTTCCGGCAGCAGTTCTGCCCGTACTTCAGAAATTCCTGCCTGTTTTGCAAAGTAATCTGCCGTCCTCTTATGATCGCCGGTCAATAAAACAGCCTGGGTATGCATATCAGACAACCGAGATACCACATCTTTTGCTTCCGGACGCAGCACATCAGACAGAGCAATCACGCCTATACACTGATTCTGGTCTGCCACCAGAATGGAAGCCTTTCCCTGTGTACGAAGCCGTTCCAATGCAGATTGAACTTTGTCGTCAATCAAAACTCCATTTTCAATAAGGAATTTCTCATTTCCGCAAATTAGTTTACGTCCTTCTGCTTCAGCAAAAATTCCCTTTCCAGTGATCATTTTAAAAGAAGCCGCTTCCACAATCGGAATTTTCTTTGCCCTGGCACAGGCAACAATTGCTTTCCCTAACGGATGCTCACTCTTCGCTTCGGCAGAAGCAGCCAAAGAAAGCAGGGACTCTTCACTGATCGTTTCATCAAAAGATAAAATATCACTGACATCTAAACGTCCATAAGTTAAAGTACCGGTCTTGTCAAAGGCGATTGTATCCACTTTTCCCATTTTTTCAAGGGCTTCACCGGACTTAATGATAACACCATGTTTTGCTGCCTGACCGATTGCTGCCATAATCGCAGTGGGAGTTGCCAGTACAAGAGCACAGGGACAAAATACAACCAATACAGTAACGGCAGTGACAATATTGCCTGTAAATACATACGCCAAAACGGCAATCAGAAGAGCAGCCGGCACCAGCCAGCTTGCTGCCCGATCGGCAATACGCTGCATTGGAGCCTGTTTGTTTTCAGCATCCTGAACCATACGGATTAACTTTTGCAGAGAACTGTCTTCACCAACTTTTGCAGCGCAAACATCGATAGATCCGAAACGATTGATGGTACCACAAAAGACTTCTTCTCCTACACCCTTGTCCACTGGAATGGATTCTCCTGTCATAATTGACTGGTCCACAGAAGTTTCTCCGCTGATAATTTCAGCGTCCACCGGAATGGTTTCACCGGGAAGAATCCGCAGAATATCACCTTTCCGAATTTCTTCCGCAGGTATCATTTCCTCTTTGCCGTCTTTTAGCCTGCGGCCTTGGGCCGGAGCAAGACTGATCAGCTTTTTAAGGCCCTTTTTTGCCCGGTTTGTGGTCGCTTCTTCCAAAAGAGCCCCGATTGCCATAATAAATGCTACTTCTCCTGCTGCAAATAAATCTCCGACCGCAATTGTTGCAAACATGGCAATACAAATGAGGAGAGCGGAAGAAATTTTACTAATACCGGGATTATAAATGATTCTCCAAATTGCCAAATATAAAAGCGGAATGCCGCTGATCACAACAGTCACCCATGCAGGATCAAAGGGAAAAAGGCTAAAACGCACCTGCACTTGGCTAAATTCCTCCACCAAATGTGGAATTAAATCAAACAGCAGGAAAACACCCGCTGCAATCGACATAGGAAGTCCCGCCAGAAAATCAATTATTTTCTTTAACATATAAAACCCTCCAATCTGCATCGTATTTCAAATGGTTCATTTCTTGACTTACACCTATATTATCCGTACAATAAATTTGTTAGCGAACACTTTGTTCTCTTTTATTGTAGACAGGAAACAAAACAAATACAATGGATGATACTGTTTCTATGTTTCGTATGGAACACTTTTCAGAAATTGTACGGAAGGAGTTACAATGGACAGACGGCAGCAAAAAACAAGGGCAGCTATTTTTTCTGCCTTTGGCACCCTTTTATCAGAAAAAACTTATAGCAAAATCACAGTACAGGACATCATAGACACTGCCAATGTAGGCAGAACTACCTTTTATGCACATTTTGGCGCAAAAGATGATTTGCTGAAGGCCCTGTGCGAAAATCTTTTCGATCATATTATTCGCAGTGCCATAGACTGCACTCATACACATGGACTCTATTCTGATCAAAATGCTCCCGAATCCGTATTCTGCCATTTGCTGCAGCACTTACAGGAAAATGATAAGAATATCATCGGGCTGCTTTCCTGTGAAAGCAGTGAAATTTTTCTTCGCTATTTCAAAGACAGCCTGAATGGACTGATTCAATCACAGTTTGTAAACCAAAACAGAAAAAATAATACGGACATACCTCAAGACTTTTTGATCAACCATATCTCCGGCAGTTTTGTGGAAATGGTTCTGTGGTGGATCAAGAGCCGTATGAAACAATCTCCGACAGAATTAGACCGATATTTTCGGGCAGTGATTGAACCAATATTATAAAAAACTATGTGCTGTTTCTGATTGGACTATTTGTCGCTTCCATGGGAGTAGCACTCTCCACCAAAGCAGGTCTTGGAACATCTCCAGTCGCATCTGTTCCATATTCCATTTCTTTGATCAACCATACGCTGACATTTGGATGGTGGCTAAATATGTGGAGCTTGGCCCAAGTTGCAGTACAAGTCATTTTGCTTCGCAGCAAGTGCAAACCAGTTGATATTATCATTCAAATTGTACTTTTCTTTATCTATGGATATCTGACAGATTTTTCATGCATGCTAATCCAGGGTATCCAGGCAGGTCACGAAAAAAAGATATGAAAACGTCAAGATCTTTTTCGATATTCTGTATATTGCAGCAGCTGTTGTGGTCGGCAGCATCATCAAGATTTATAATTTCATTTTCAATACAGCCAAAAAAATGAAACTGCAGACCGCATAATAAGCAATATAAAAAAGCTGGACTTCACTCTTTATAAAGTGAAATCCAGCTTTTATCTTTTTTAAGTGTTTACATGCATTTCATCAGCAGCTATGACAGATTAATGGTATTTTTATCATTCTCTCCTTTATATACTGACTTCCTTCATTTTGTGAAGTTCCTGTACTTCCTTTTCTTGTAATTCCTTTTTCAGTTTCGGCCGTATAAAAAAGAAAAAGAAAATCAAACTGAAAGATGCTCCAATCCCATCGGATATACTTCCTGCATAAAACAGAAAACGTACATCGAAAAACAAAGGTAAAATCAAAATACATGCAATATATACAACTTTTCGAAATAGTGATAATGGAAGGGCAAAACGAATTTTCCCCATGGCGGTCAATTCATCCACCAAGGCATACTGTACTGCCACCCCAATCAATGCTAAAGTATACATACGAATACTAACAGACGCCATCTGTATCAGTTGGTCATCCTGTAAAAACAGCCCTGCAAACAATTGCGGCACCACTTGTATTCCAATCTGCAGCGCTCCAATATATATGCCGCAAAGTATGAACACACCAATAAATGCATGGCAAATTTTTTTATAATGTCCTGCTCCATAATGATAGCTGAAAATTGTACCGCATCCGGATGTAATTCCCTGTGCCGGGCAAAATACAATCGTCATTAAACTCTGTACAACCGTTGCACAAATAATCAGCTGATCTCCCAAAACAGGACCGCCGTATTTTTGAAGTGCAACATTTAAAAGAATAATGATCATATTGTCAAGCAGTGTGATCAAAAAAGACATGGATCCAATCGCAGCAATCTTTCTTGTCAGCTTCCACTGCAGTTTATGATAAGAAAGACGAATGGGTACTTTTGCACTGCGAAGCTGAATCAGCACAAAAATGGCCATACAGCATTGTGAAATCACTGTAGCTGCAGCAGCGCCCGCTATCCCTAAATCGAATCCATAAATTAAAATTGGATCCAAAACTGCATTCATAACTGCACTTATTACAACCGCAATCATCCCCTGCTTGGCAAATCCCTGTGCCAAAAGGAATTGATTGAGCCCAACTCCGCACAAAGATGCTATCGTACCGCAAATATAAATCGTAAAATATATTTTAGCATATGGATACATTGCATCACTGCACCCTAACATGTATAGGACTGGCTTTCGTGCTGCCAGCAGCACCACAGTCACTGCAATTGAAATACCAATTAAAAGCAAAAAAGCATTACCAAGAACTTCTTCTGCCCGTTTTCTGTTTTTCTCTCCCAGGCTGATGCTCATATAAGAAGCTCCGCCGATTCCTATCATATAGGCAAATGCGGTCACTGCAACCAATGCCGGAGCACATATACCAATGCTTGCAAGTGCAATTTCTCCATCTTGTGGAATCTGGCCTACAAAAATCCGATCCACAATACTATACAAAATATTAAAAAATTGTCCCAGCATTGCCGGAATCCCTAATCTTAAAATCAGATTTCGTATTGGATTGTTCTCCAGTAAATCTTCTGTTGTCTGAAATTCTGACATTACTTTAATCCTCTTATCATATCGTTTTTCCTCTAATTTTTCTTATTTAAATTCATATCGAATCACATCACAGTTTTTCACTCCAAATGCAGCAAACTGTGCATTGGTCATCTCATAAAAATAAGACTGTACAACTCTGGCAATCCCATTATGAGCAACCAGAATATATGTTTTTTCGTCAGATTCTTCCTTAATTTCATCCAATAGATTGTACACTCTCTGAGCCAGATGAAGCATAGACTCCCCGCCATCATATCGACTGCAGAAGTCTTCCTTTGCCTTCTTGAATTCCTCACCATCTCGGGCAGTTGACTCCCATTTTCCAAAATTTTGTTCTTTCAGCCGCGGCTCCATTCGAGCCGGAATCCCCGTAATCTCAGAGATATGACGAGCTGTTTTGGCCGCACGAACCAATGGAGAATAAAGGATTTCATCCGCCTGGATTCCTTCCTCAACAATTTTCTTTCCTGTCTCCACTGCCTGCTGATGACCGTATTGTGTCAGTTCAATATCTGTGGCACCACAAATTTTATTCTCAACATTCCACACAGTCTGACCGTGACGGACAAAATATACACATCCCATACTGACTTATTTCACCTCAACAAGCTCAATCTGGAAGTTCAATTCTTTTCCGGCCATCTCATGATTTGCATCAAATGTAATGTTTGTATCATCTTTTTCAATTACTTTCACACGGACTGGCTGTCCCAGCTGATTATACAGATACACCTGCTGTCCAACTTCTAAATCTTCAGATCCTGGAAGCTGTTCAATCTTCATTGGAATGATTGCATTTGGATCCGGCATACCATAAGCCTCTTCCGGCATCAGATGAATATTTACAATCTGTCCGACTTCCATATCCGCTACCGCTTTATCAAATCCCTGAATCATCTGTCCTGCTCCGCAGATAAATTCCAATGGCTCTCCGCGATCATAAGAAGAATCAAACTGAGTTCCATCATTAAAAGTACCTTTGTAATGAGTTCTGCAGGTTTTTCCTACATTGCGTCCGGTAAATGCAGGCTGAGCTCCACATCCGCCTCCGCAGTGCCCGCCGCAGGAATGACCTTCGCCATGGTCTCCGCAGCTGTGTCCTTCTTCATGATGATGATCACAATTTGCGCCAGTGGAAACTAACTCACCTTTCAAATAGGCTTCCACAGCTTCATCTGCGTTTCCTTCTGCACCAGAGCACAATTCAACGCCTGCTTCTGTCAATGCAGACTGGGCTCCTTCACCGATTCCGCCGCAGATCAGCACATCAACATTCTGCTCTGCCAAAAGTCCTGCCAAAGCTCCGTGACCAATGCCATTGGATCCAATGACTTCACTGGAGATGACTGTGTTATCTTCAACTTCATACAATTTGAAAGATTCCGTTCTTCCAAAATGCTGAAAAATGTTTCCATTATCATATGCTACTGCTATTTTCATTTTACATACTCCTATTGCTTTATAATATTTACACCGCAATTGCGCGTGTCTGATAAGATTATACAACGAAACGGAAACATTATAAAGGAAAATTTGATATATCTCTATGTTCCAATTGCTTCCCCTTTTCCACAGCTCCAGTCTAATTTGATTCGATCATCCACATAATATTTGAAATCTAATTCCTTCAATTTCATCCTGATGATATAACAGCTTGATATAGAAAGATTCTATCGATATGTCCAGAAAATTTTAACCATTCTTTTAAAATTTAGAGTATTTATATTGTTTCTTCCCCACCTTTTTTATCCCCATTCTGTTCTATTTCTGTTTCAAAAGAGCTCATAAACTTTCTCATACTCTTTCTTGCGATTTTCATTGCTTCAACTGTATCTTCTGCCTCTTTGATTTTCTTTTTTAACTCTTTCTTTTCTTTCCCATCTGCCTCATTTGCTTTTAATCTTAAGTCAATCAGACCTTCTTCAATTTCAATAATCTTCCCAACATACTGTTCCATAACACTGCTGGAATATTCAAGATCATGTTCATCATTAAGAAAAATCTCTCTAACAGAAACCAGCAACTTGGCAGACTGCAACATAGCTTCTTTCTTACCTACTATACTGGCTACCCCAACTGCGCCGCCGATACTTGCACCAACTCCCAAACCAAGAGCAACACCGCCACCTACAATTGCTATCGTTCCTCCAGCCATTCCTAATCCTCCTGCAGCAATTGCTCCACCTCCCACATAAGCAAGACATGCATTAGTCAATGCTGCCCCACTCTAATATAATTTATAAAAACCCAGACTTTTTGATTTGCTACTGCTTGAGCTACGTCCACAGTCGTAAATGCTCCTGTTGCAATTGTCAACATTCGACTGATAGTCGGATTGTTTTCTGGCAATACATCATTCCATTGAATTTTCTAAAAATCTTCCAGTTAAGTAATCTTTCTTTTTTTAATTCAGCCATCAAACATCTTATGAAATAAAAAGTTCTAACAATACATTCATTCGCAATAACTGGAATTGCTTGACGCCCAAATTCTACTACTCCCAGTTCTCCTCGTAAATCCATTTTTATTACTGTATCTTTTATCATAGTGCTATTCTCACTATGTTGTGCCATTAATGTGCCATTAAATAATCTAGATAAAAATTGTGATATATTCTTATCTTGAATCTTAAAATTTCTAAACATTGAAAAGGCCGACAATTCTTTTGCCAAAGATAATAATGGACCAGAAATTCCTGTACCCCCACTTAGATTTACTGTATTTCCTGATCCTGCTATGTCACTTACCAAATGAAAGAACCAAATAATGGTACCATTTATTATTTTTTGAGACGTATCTTCTCCTATAAACATCCGACTTTTTTCTGAAATCTCTCTTATAATAAATTGTCCGTTCTTATCTGTTCCATATGCATTGTATGTAAACTGTGTCAAAAGAGAAAAAGCCAAACCCACAATCGTCGGATGATGTGCAAAGTCCCGCAAATGATGCTGTAATCCTCCTCCAAAATCTGAGATATTTCCATCCGACGGAACCGGAAACCAGTTTTCCAAAAATTTTACAGATGCTTTCAGGCTATCTTGTTCACACCCTAACATTGCTGCTGTTTTTTTAACAAAATTTTCAACTTTTTCACTCGCAAAATTACGTCCATACTCCAAATCGAACTCTCCAATCCACAGAATATCTAGCATGCTACACATCAATCCTGAAGCGGCTGAAATGATACAATCGATAGAATCTGCCTGGCTTGACAACAGTTTGATTTGTCCATCCAAATCATAAATAACCCCATTAAGATCAAATTGATTTGATTGTATATTCTTATCATATGGAATTAATTGAATCTGGAGTTCTTTTTCATTCTTCATATTGCTCTCCCTACAAAATCTAAATCGAAAAAAAACAGGTCTATATATAATATATTTTTCTATAATATATCATAACAAAGACCTGTTTTATATTATTATAATAAATAATTTTAATTTTATCTTTATAAATATTCTTTAAATACTTTTTTCATATTTACCATAGTCTTAATCAACCAATCATATTGGCTCTTCCATTGACTTCTATCCTTAAAAGAAACCCGTTTTTCTACTACAATACGACTTGCTTTACGTTCTGGTAATTCTCTCCAATCAAATATTAACCCTATTGACTTTTCAATCTCTTCTTTATTTCTAAGTAGCGATTTAAAAAGCTCCTTGTCATCACTAATATATATTTCTACATCCAATTCACTTCTCTTCAAAATTTGAGATACTGTTATATAGCAAGAAGAAGCCCCAATACTAAAATTCATCCAATGATCTAATGAAGGTTTACGCCGTCTAAAATTTTTTGCAAAATCTATATTTTGAAACGCATAATCTTGAAAAGCTACCCAATAATCATATCTTTGTTGCTGTGTTATGCTTACCACTTCATTTGTCTTAATCTCTTTCGTCCAGTCATTTGGTCTTTCAATAACTTCAAATTTCACAGCCGGTTGAGATGTTCCAATACGATATAGTTTTATCTCACATAAGAAGAAACCAATTTTATTGTCAGTATGATTATTCAACCATTCAATCGCAGCTCTATGCTCCTCTCGAGCATGTTTCACTACCCAAATAATTATATCAGCTGATTTACCACATGCATAAGTAATCAATTTTCCCAAATGATCATGATTTGTATCCTCTAGTTGGTTTTCAATGATTATATTGCGATCCGTCCCCGTTTCTGAGGCAAAAATATCCACATAAAAATCACCTACTACTGATTCTGTTTCATTTACAGTGATATCAATACCTATCGCATCAGACAGAATCGCAATATTTTCATCTTTGGAAAGCCACGGGGTAAAATCCAAAGCTTCATTTCTCCATACTTTCCGTATGTCTTGTATCTCTTCTAATTTACTTAATTTAATCATTTTTCTCTCACCCCTATATCGAAGAAGTATTCTTCATTCTCCATAACTTTTTTCTCAGCTATATCAATTTTTAAATAAAATATTATGATTATTATATCATTTTGCAATCAAAAACTACTATTATCATTTTTCAAGCATTGATTTAATTTCAAATTGAATTTTCATATCATAATGCTTCCTCATCATAAAATTTTTTATTTATTGTATTTTCGTGCCAAACAATCTGCCATCTTCCTATAAAGTATTTAAAAACCTTCCAAATTGTTTCTAAACAATTGAAAGGTTTTTATACAAGAAATCAAATTCATAATAATAAAATAATCATTCCTCATCAAATATCTGGCTTAATGTTCTTTCCATGTCTTCAACTAAATCAACCACTAAAGCATTTCCCATCATAAATCGTCTTTTATGAACTGGCATCTCTACCACCTTTTCATTCATTAAACAATATTTTGTGTGATTTGTAGGAAATCCCTGGATTCGTTCAGTCTCCCCTGCGGTCAACAACCTGATTCTTCCCGTTTTCTTGTCTTTCACAATATGTGTCGATCTGCTAAAGTTTCCTTCCGATGTTAGCATGGTTCTTGCAGGTTTGTCATAATTATCCAACATTTCGATTGGCCCTTCCGAAAAAATGTATTTATGTCCATTTGCAGATGTTCTTGGCAATTTTTTACCACCTTTTATGTACTGCCATGTCTTTCTGTTTTCTAGTGGTAATCTACCTTCTGTCTCATCACTTTTTGTTACTGCAGGGTCGGTATAATACAATCGTTCTTTGGGAATAAAATATTTTTTATCTACATCACCTTCATCCATAATATCTCCTAATGTTATCTGTTTTCCATTATATTGTGGTGTAGTCTTTATCGTATAAACAATTCCATCTTTCATAATTCCAGTATTTTCAAATCCAAATTTAAATATTTCAGAAACTTTTCCTATTTCTTTTGGAAGCTGAGTATATGACATTTTTTCTATACTAACTTCATGAACAGGAAATGTTGTAGCAAAAAAACCTTCTTTCAGTAGAATTCGATTCATATTTTCTTTTTTTACTTCTATCAAATCATCTTTCTGATATTTCACTCTTTTCTGAACTTGTATAGAATACTTTGTATCATCTTTATATGCAAAAATGAATGTACGCCTTCTACGTTGCTGATATCCATAATCCGCTGCATTAATAACTCGCCATTCAACAGTATATCCCTGATCCCTAAGACATGCTAAAATAACGCCAAAGTCTCTGCCTCGCTGTTTAGCTGGAGATTTTAATAGTCTATCCACATTTTCAAGTAGCACAAATGAAGGTTGCTTTGCCTCTATAGTATCTCTGATAGACCACCATAAAACACCTTTTTTTCCTTCTAATCCTTTCGATGTTGCTAATGAAGAAGCCACAGAATAATCTTGGCATGGAAAACCTCCCACAAGCAAATTAAAATCAGGAATTAAAGATTTATCAACCTCTTCTATATTTATATTGGTGGTATCTTCACCATTAATATCATATCTTGTCCCAAATCGATATACATAACAATCATGGGCATATTGTGTTTTCTTTTCTAATGGTTCCCATTGATTAAACCAAACTGTGTCCCATTTTTCCTTTTTTTCAGTATCTTTTAGATTTTTTATATGATTCAATCCACAACGAAACCCACCCACTCCAGCAAATAGCTCACAAACAGTCTTCTTCATTACCAAATACCTCTTCTATTTATTACGAACAATTGTTCTGATTTGCGTGTAATATCTATCATATCGCATTTTAATCTTTTTGTAAAGATCCTTCTAAAAAAATCTTGTAATTATTTTATTAACATCTAGCTTATATCCATTTTGCTAATATATGCACAGACTCCAAAAACAAAGCCATCATCTGATATATAACATAATCATCCTTAGTATCCAGACAATAATTTCTTTTACTCCTTAAACCGTGTTTCCAATTGCCCAAATATATAAGAATTATTTAGCCAAAAACATTGTTTAGGATACTCTCTCCCATCTGGTAGCTCATATGTATCCTCTGCATTTCTTGCATGTGGTCTTACGTGACAAATCGGATTATCTGAAGCTTTAGGAAAATTATTACACTTCCTCTTTCCTTTCATTTTTATTTCCAATCCATTAATCAATACTTGCTTTGTTTCTTCCCATACCTTTTTAACATTGCCTTCCAAATCCTCATATGGAATATTCCAAAACTGGCTCCCAAGAAGCCTCAAATCATCTTGATTATCAAATTTATAAACAACAAATAAAAATCGGGTTTCTCTCAAATAATTACCAAACGTGGAATCTTCCCACTCTTCCTTTATCAATTCTTTAAATTTAAATGTTGGAAATGACATATTTTCTTTAATTTTATTATTTTTCCCTATCCGGATAGTTTTAATTACGATATTAGCTTTTTCAAATTCCTCTGCATGATTTCCTTTAATCCCCAATATCCTATATACTAACATTGCTTCCAGATTTTTAGGTTTCCGTTCAAAGGTAATCTTAAATTCTTCACACAATTCTTCTACTGTCTTCCCACAGTATTCATTTATCTTATTTACTACATAATCTTCAAATGATATCTCTAATTTATCTTTGATAATAGGTTCATATGTATTCTTTTCCGGAATAATATAGTGATTTAGAACATATGTCATATACGATGTTTTAAATGCAAATGCTCTTGGCTTTGCCATTTCATCGTTAAATGGCTGCTTTCTTCTGGCTTTCGATGTTGATGCTTTTGGTGCAGCCCCTAAATATAATGTATCCCCTTCCGACAATTCATGAGCCTTACCGGCTCTTATCTTATCTCTGATAACATAAAAATCATGCTCAATAATTTTCATATCCTGCTCTGGTGGAGAAAACAATTTCACATATCCGATTTTATAATCCAATCTATTTTTTATTTCTTTCTGATACAGATAATATACCAACAGTATTAATCTTGCTTTCTTCCACATATGACTTTCTTCGAAAGTTTCATTTACTACTGCGCAATAATCTATCATATTAATTGGTAATCGTTCTTTTGCAGAAACTGTCCTATTTTTATTAATCTTATATGGCGTGACTTTTAATTCTACCCCTGCTTTATCAAAATCTGGTCGAGCATCATTATTAGACTGATAATGAAAATATCTTTCTTCAATCAATTCACCTAATCCGCCTTTTCGCTTCTTATTCTCATGCTTTACTTCATAATCTTCAGTCTCGCGCACAACCTTTGCTTTTTTTATATCGTCTTCTTCGCAGACATCTAAAAATGTCTTTCCTATCAATTTTTGGGCATATGACTCTATTGATTTTGGATCTGTTTCATCATATTCTAATTTGCAACCCATTACCATTTCTCCTCATCGTCTAAAACAACTTCTTCTATCTTCTGACTAAAAATAACTTCTTCTACTACCCGTACACATTCTTCTGGATTTTTTAAAATGTCTTTACCCCAAAAATGGATGACTGTCCAACCCAAGTATTCTAATGCTTGATCTTTTTCTACATCTCGTTTCATATTGCGTTGGATTTTTTTTACCCAATAATCAGGATTTTTCCCTTTCTCAAGGCGGGGTTTTAATATCTCCCAATCCTTTCCATGAAAAAACTCGCTGTCACAAAAAATAGCAATTTTATATTTTGTAAGAACAATATCTGGTGATCCAGGTAATTCTTTGTAGTTCTTACGATATCTATACCTTTTTTCCCATAACGCCTTCCGAAGAGCAATCTCTATTTTTGTATCTTTTGCTCTTATTTTGCTCATATTTTTATGACTACGTGGAGTCACTTCTCCATGAAAACGAGGTTCTTTTTCAACCATTGTTCTTTTCCTTTACATTTAAAAATAAGCCAAAAACTATTGTGATCCACTATACATAATAATAAAAAAGTTTTGACTTTCTGTATATTCTAAGATTTTTCTACTTTCCTACATTGTTAAAGATATTTTCTGCTCTTATTTTACTACATTTCCTGTCTTTGCCGCAATCCGTACATAAAAAAGTACCGCAGTTTTAAAAACTGCGGCACTAAAATCAAGAAAATGTTAACTTATTTTACAGGATAAGCTCAAATCCATAACAAGATTTCTCAAATCCATATGTTTCATAAAATTTGTGGGCCTGAGTTCTCACCATTCCAGAATCCAGAATCATGGCTTTACAGCCTCGCTGTGCAGCCAGTTCTTTTGCATGATCTAAGAGTGCTTTTCCATATCCTTTGCCTCGGTCTTTTTCATTGGTAATAAGACTTGAGACATAACAGGTTTCACCTGACATCCAAAAGGTGTCAAAGAAATCTCCATGGCACATTCCTTTATACTCGCCATCATCGATAACAAAGAAAATAAAGGTGTTCTCTGACTGCAGCACTTTGCTATAGACCGATGCTATTTCTTCCTTATTATATGTATTGTAATCCCACAATTTCGTTATGTAGGAATAGGCTGTTGCAAAATCTTCTTTTTCTGCTTTCTTAAAAATCATTTTGCAAAGTCCCCCTTTTACATTGCTGCTTTATAAATCTGAGCAATCTCTTCTTCTGTAAATACAATCGGATTGTTAGCTACACTGGCTGCTGATACTTTCATGCAGTTCTTTGCCATCCAAGGAATATCTTTCTCCTCAATACCTAAATCTGTTAAAGTGCATTCCAGATCTAATTCTTTCAGCAATAAGCGAATAGCCGGTGCACAATCCTCTGCCGTAATTCCGCCGAAAATTCTGGCAATCTTAGCAAATTTGAAGTGATCTCCTTTTTCAGAAGCTTCGATTACAGCCGGGGTAAGTGCTGCAAGTCCACGGCCATGGACGATATCTTTTAATCCACTGGCCGGATGTTCCATACCATGTGCCAGTGTTACTCCTGCCGTATTAATCGCCATTCCGCCGATTGTACTTGCCAGTGTCAGTTTTTCCCAGGCACGTTTGTCGCCTTCTCCTTTATATACTTTCACAAGATTATCTGCAATCAGGTTCATAGCATATTCACACAATGCATCTGTAAACGGCTGAGCAATTTTTGATGTGTAAGCCTCAATACAATGACACAGCGCATCAAAACCAACAGATGCCAAAACTCCCTTCGGCATTGTCATCATGCATTCCGGATCTACAATAGACACTTTTGGAACAATCGCATTGCAGCGAAGTGACTTTTTATCTCCATTTTCCGGATTTGTAAGTACAGCGAAACTATTGCCTTCTGAACCAGTACCGCATGTAGTCGGTATCAGAACAATCGGCAGTGCATCATCGCTCTTCAGTTTATTAAAGATATAATCATTAATATCTCCTGTATTAACTGTTAAAAAGGCAATTGCTTTGGCACAGTCCATGACACTTCCGCCGCCAATGGCAACCACAACATCACATGACTGCTCTTTTGCCTGTGCAGCTCCTTTTTCTGCGGTTGTTGTAAGAGGATTCTGTGTTACTTCATCAAAAAGCACATGTGAAATTCCTTCTTTTTCAAGACTCGCTGCAACCCTGTCATAAAGTCCTGATTTTTTAGCGCTGCTGCGTCCAGTTACGATCAAGGCTTTCTTTCCATATGGTTTCGTCAATTCTCCTACTTGATCTACTTTTCCAGAACCAAACGCAATATTTACGGGAAGATAATAAGCAAATTCAATTTTGCTTTCGCTTGTTTCTTCCAAAGTTTTATTTTCTGCCACTGCTGCAGCTGCTGATACTGCTGCTACACTGCTGACTGCTTCTTTTTCCTGTGCCAGTTCTTCATCAACTACATCTACAAGAATTGCAAATTTTTCTTTATATTTTACTTTACACATGATAAAGAATATAATTCCCAGTACAGTCCAGCCGCCTACCATTACCCATTCCTGCATAACCAGAGAGCATCCGGAATTTGGAATGATATACATAGCAACCATGAAACCTGACATCAAGACTGCAATGACACCAACAATCTTATAATGTTTTACTCTATAAGGTCTTGGCATATCCGGCTCTTTGCTTCTTAATATAACAAATGACAGTGATACCATACAGTATGCAAGACAGCATCCAAAGTTACCGGCATCTACAACCCATACCAGCATCTGACGTCCAAAGAATGGAGCAAGAACAGATAATGCACCAATCAAATATAATGATACTGTAGGTGTTTTATATTTTTTATGCAGTGTGGCGAATTTTTTAGGTATCATGTAAGATTCTGCCATAGAATACATAGCTCTGCTGCCGCCGATCATAAAGGAGTTCCAGCTTGTAACGATACCGCACATTCCACCGATAATAAGCACCTTAGACATAACCTTGCTTCCGAATGCTTTTGCCATGGCATCTGCAGTTACCAGACCGGTTCCTGACTGTGACTGTGCGATTTCACTTGAATTCATTACGAATCCTACTCCAAAAATAACTAATCCATAAAATACGACTGCAAGCAAAATGGATAAAATCATAATACCGCCGATTTTTTTCAAAGGTACATTGATTTCTTCTGCGGCCTGCGGAATAACATCAAAACCAATAAAGAAGAATGGAGTAAGTGTTGCAACAGCAAAGACATTTCTTACAATGCTGGCTGATTCACTTCCTACAAACATCTGGTTTTGTACATTTGACATATCGCCATTAAACAAAGATGCGACAACCAGAAGAATTCCAACGGCACCAATAATAACTGTAAGAACCGTCTGAAGAATCGCTGCTGTTTTGGCTCCGCGAATGTTGATATATGTGATAAATATTGCTATGATAACAGCCACAGCAACCCAGGATGCATAAATGTCAAATCCTGCTATCGTATACATATAACCCTGAAGAAAATCAGGATAAATATATGTAATAATCGTCGGCAGTGCACATGCCTCAAAACATACTACACTGACATATCCCAGAACAATTGCCCATGTACAAATATAAGATCCAACCGGTCCCATTGCTCTGAAACTAAAGACGTGTTCACCACCGCACTGCGGCATTGCTGCTGTAAGCTCTGCATAGGTCAGTCCTACAAAAAAGATCATGATACCGCCAATAGCGAATCCGATAATTGCTCCAATTACACCGCCCGTACCAATCCAGTCTCCTGTAGATACGACCCAGCCCCATCCAATCATGGCACCAAATGCAATCACCAGAATATCCCATGCGCTAAAGACTTTATCAAAATCTGATTTCTTTTTATTTTCCATGGATATCAGTCCTTTCTACATATTTTCAAAACGCAAGTCGATAAACTGCATGATATATTTTGCTGTCTTAGCAAGTCCTAAAACACTGCTGTCAACCATTAAATGACGCATATGACGGTCTCCCCGATAAGTTCCGGTCATATACTTATATCTTGCACGAAGCATGTCATCATTATATTTGACCATATCCTGTGCCTCTTCCTTGGAGACATTTTTTTGCTCCATGATATGTTTCACACGATATTCTTCCGGAGCATACACAAAAATATTGAGGCAGTCTGTCCGGTCTTTTAAAATATAATCACTGCATCTTCCAACAATCAAACATGAAGATTCTTCGGCAAACTTGCGGATTACTTCAAACTGTCTATAAATGACACGGTTTGTTAAATTTGCGTATCTTGGACCCAGTTTTGTATCAAACTCATACCGGATTTTATCTCCAGTATCAGCTTTTTCTACTAATTCGCGTTCTACACCAAGATCATCCACGACCTTATCAATCAAATCACGGTCATAAAACTTAATGCCAAGGGAATCTGCAATCATTCTTCCTATATCTGGACCGCCGCTTCCATATTCACAGCCCAGTGTTATTACAAAATGTTTCATAGGCTTTGCCCCCTCTTTATTTTGTCAATTCTTCTACTGTTTCTTTTAAGATTTCAAATGCTTTGTCGCAGTGCTCTTTTTCAAGAATCAACGGCGGAACCATTCGAATAATGCTGCTTCCAATTGCAGTTACAAGAAGTTTTCTGTCAAGACATCCATGTTTGATATCACCAGCATTTACTGTTCCGTCAAATTCTACTCCAACCAAGAGTCCCTGTCCTCTAACCTCTTTTACATGAGGAAGGTCTTTTAATTTATCCATGAAATAGTCGCCCATTGCTTTCGCATTTCCAGCTAAATCGTTATCTAACAGTTCATGGATTTCAGCTAAAGCTCCTGCACAGCTTAATGGGTTTCCTCCAAAGGTTGTTCCATGAGAACCTGGTGTAAATGCTTTTGCTACTTCTTCAGTTGCACAAATTGCTCCGATTGGCATTCCGCCTCCCATTGCTTTTGCCATGGATACAATATCAGGTTTTACTCCATAGTTCATATAAGACATTACTGCTCCTGTACGGCACCATCCTGTCTGAACTTCATCCAGAAGAAGCAGCATTCCTCTTTCATCACAAAGCTTACGCAGACCTTCCATAAATTCCTGTGTTGCCGGATGGACTCCTCCTTCTCCCTGTACTGGCTCAATCATGACTGCGATTGTATCTTCTGTACATGCTTTTTCAAATGCTTCCAGATCATTAAATGGAGCGTAAGTAAATCCTGGAGTCATATCTCCAAATCCGACCTGGCAAGCATTATCCGGCTGTCCGGTAGCACTCATAGAACCAAAAGTTCTTCCATGGAAAGATGCAGAAGCTGTCACGATATTGTATTTATTAGGACCATATTTTTCTACGCCGTATTTTCTGGCCATTTTGATCATTGCTTCATTTGCCTCTGTACCGGAATTCTGGAAAAAGATTTTATCCATGCCGATTGTCTCACAAATAAGCTCTGCCAAAAGTGCCTGAGGAATCGTATACGGATAATTGAACGTATGCATGATATCTCCTACCTGATCTTTTACAGCAGCAACAACTTTTTCATTACAGTTTCCTGCGGAATTTACTGCAATTCCTGCATAAAAGTCCAAATATGGAGTTCCATTTTCATCATAGAGATACATTCCCTTTGCTGTTTCTGCAAGAAAATCGAATCTCTCATAAGTTTCGATCATATATTTATTTACCTTGTCTTTGATATCCTGTACGGTTAATCCTGTGTCTTTTAATTTCATAATATTTTCCTCCTGTTCGTTATCCTTTAGAAAATACAAAAGCAAGGGCGCCCACCTCCCATAGGTAAGCGCCCTTGCTTTTGTTCAATATATTGTACGCGTATTATATTAGCACTCGAATCTGTATCTGTCAACATCTTTTGAAAAATTGATTATTTTTCTTTATTTTTGCATTTTTCGTCACAATTTTTCATCTTTTATCATGTTTTTTTACATTTTCTCTCAGTATATTCACCTTGTTTGTTCAATATAATGCACGTCTACCTTTTGTTAAGATCCATAAAAACACAGAGTAAGACAACTTTTTGCTCTCCTTGGTTGCAGTAACAATGACTTTGTTCTGTCCCAAAACGAAACATATCTTCTGAAGTCAGCCGATGGGTTTCCTCTCCGCTTTCTATGACAAGCTCCCCTTTTAGCACAAAAATATATTCCAGCGTTTTTTCGCCATGTCCCCCACTGGTATAAGAACACCCCGGTTCAATCTCAATCCTATAGATTTCAAAGACCTGGTTATCTTCATAGGGGAAACAGGTCCAAACCCGATATTTTCCCTCAGACTCCTTTGTCGGCACCATATTTTTCAGATGTACCAGGCTGCTGCTAAGCGGCAGGGTACCAAGCAGCTCTTCTACCTTCACTCTAAGTCCGCTCGCAATTTTTCCCACAACATTGAGAGAGGGATTTGCCCTGTCTTTTTCGATCTGAGCAAGCATACTTTTGCTCACCCCAGTCTGCTCTGCTACAAGATCAAGGCTCATCCCTCTTGACAGCCTGATTCGTCTCAAATTCACTGCGATATTATGCGATAAATAATCCATCTTTCCTCTCCTTTCCCATTCATTTTGAAGAGATTTTCAAGATTATTATAAAACCGCTATATTGACATTTCAATTGCTTTTTCAAAGATAGAAAGTCCTGCTTCCAGCTGCTCATCCGTCATAACCAAAGGTGCCAGGAATCGAATTACATTATGTCCTACTCCTGCACTTTCCACAATCAGTCCCATAGATGCGCAGGCATTTACAATGGCTGCAGTTAATTCTGCCGCCGGCTCTTTGGTTCCTCTGTCTTTTACAAATTCAATTCCTATCATGGCTCCCATTCCACGTACATCACCAATGACTGGATATTTGTCCATTAAAATTTTAAAACGTTTCATTACTTTTTCGCCAATTTCACAAGAACGCTCTGCCAGATGATCTCTTTCCATAATCTCTATTGTTTTTAGTGCTGATGCACATGCAAGAGGATTTCCACAGAAAGTACCTCCGATTGTTCCCGGCGCCACGGCATCCATTAACTCTTTAGATGCAATGATCGCGGAAAGAGGAATACCTGCAGCGATAGATTTTGCTGTGGCAATAATATCCGGTTCTGCTCCTGCTTCTTTCCAGTATTCTGAAGCAAACATTCTTCCTGTTCGGCAAAATCCGCTCTGTACTTCATCTGCAATCATTAAGATTCCATGTTTGTCACACAGTTCTCTGACAGCTTTTACCCACTCAATTGGAGCCGGAATGAATCCGCCTTCTCCCTGTAAAGGTTCAACTACAACTGCAGCGATTGTATCAGCAGCTCCGCATTCTTCAAATACATTTTCAATTGACTGCATATAATAATCAAGCATCTTGTCTTCTGGCATTCCTTCCGGTTTCCTGTAATAATATGGGAAACGAGCTCGAAATACTCCAGGTGCAAGCGGACCTAATTTTGCGGCATAGGCTTTTTTAGATGTCATTGTCATCGTCAATAATGTTCTTCCATGGAATGCTCCAGAAAATACAATAATGTTTGGACGCCCTGTGTAAGCTTTTGCCACTTTAACTGCGTTTTCATCTGCTTCGGCACCGCTGTTTGCAAAAAATACTTTCTTTTTTTCACCTCTTACTGGTGTAATCTGCGCTAATTTTTCTGCCAGCGCTATATAACCTTCATGGGTTACAATGTTGATCATTCCATGAAAATATTTCTCTGCCTGTTTTTTTACTTCTTCTACAATTTCCGGCTGTGAATATCCGACATTAAGTACTCCAACACCTCCAACCCAGTCAAGGAATCGGTTTCCATCCACATCTTCGATTATTGCACCTTCCCCACGATCTATCACCACTGGATAAGGACATCCAATCGCATCCGGTACTATCTCCTTTCTCCTTTTAATTACCTGGGCTGCCTTTGGTCCAGGCACGGTATCTGTAATGATTTTCGGTAAACTTGTTCTAAGCATCAAATCAGCCTCCCATCTGTCTTTCTATTTATTATTTCATAAAAAAAGACGAGGGTCCTATTTATTTCTAAAGCACCTCTTCGTCCTTTCTCTACATAGTATTTCACATTTTTAGATATTTTCCAATATATTTTCCGCACGATTTTAATTTTTATTCTTTGTGCTGTCAGCATAAAATATATTGATTTAACTGCATTTTTTATGATAATCTTTTAAAAAATATGTGAGCATTACATAAACAAAAGACATGCGCATTCCGTACCCGGAAAAAGCATGCCTCTTCATATTTTTTATTTATTTCAACGCTTCACTTACTTTCACAAGTTCATCTCTGATCTTAATATGCTGTGGACAAACTTCTTCACATTTTCCACATTTAATGCATTCTGCCGCTGGCTTTCTTCCATGCTTCTCTACCAGCCATTCTTCCTGGTGTTTGGCTGCCGCAAGATTATTATACAGCGTCAAGTAATTCATAGCCGTAAAAGAACCTGAAATTCCTATCTCCATTGGACAGACTTTTGCGCAGTAGTTGCAAGTGGTACATGGAATCAATGGAATGCGGTTCAACTCTTCCTGGGCCTTTTTTAACGTTTCTTTCTGTACATCCGTCAGCCCGCAAAAATCTTTCATGTAAGATAAGTTATCTTCCATCTGTTCTACGCTGCTCATACCGGAAAGAACTGTAATCAGTCCATCTAAATCTGCCGCAAAACGGATTGCCCAGGATGCAATTGAACTTTCCGGCTCTGCTTCCTTGAAAATCTTCTGTACAGATTCCGGCGGATTGGCAAGCATTCCTCCTTTGACCGGCTCCATAATAATCACAGATTTTCCATGAGCGCGGGCCACTTCATAGCATGCTCTGGACTGAACTGCTGGATTCTCCCAATCGGCATAGTTGATCTGCAGCTGTACAAATTCCATTTCTGGGTGCTGGCTGAGGAGTTCTTCTAATTCTTCCGGTGTGGAATGGAAAGAAAATCCCATGTGTTTGATCTGTCCGCTTTCTTTCTTCTCTTTGATCCAGCTCCACATATCATAATCATCAAAATATTTTGTACGGCCTTCTCCAAGATTATGGAGAAGATAAAAGTCAAAATAACCTGCCCCTGTCTGCTTCAGAGAAGTGTCAAACTGCTGAATTGCCTCTTCTCTTGTCTTGCAGTTGATCCATGCCGCATTTTTTGTTGCCAGCTGGAAACTTTCTCTTGGATAACGCTCTACTAAGGCCTGCCGAATAGCATCTTCAGATCCGGCATACGCCCATGCAGTATCAAAATATGTAAATCCTGCATCCATGAACATATCTACCATGGTCTTTGTCTGCTCGATATCGATTGCCCCATCTTTCTGCGGCAGACGCATCAATCCGAATCCTAGTTTTTTAATATCTTCGCCTAAATATCTCATGTTTTCCTCCTGTCTTTTTCCACACAATGTTTGTATTTTTCAGTATCCTGCTAACAAATACAGATTCCTGAAAATCTTATTTATTCTGCTTTTATTATATTTTCATTTTCCTTGACATGGAATAACCAAAAATGCTACGCTGTATTTACTTAAAGTAAATGCTAGTGAGGTGACATTTATGCTGAGTCAACAATTTAAAATTTTTCTTCAAGTTACAGAGGCCGGCAGCTTTTCCAAAGCGGCAAAACGTCTCATGGTCACACCTGCTTCCGTGATGAAACACATGAATACATTGGAACACCGATTGGGAATTACTCTGTTAAAACGGAATAATCATGGGATTGAGCTGACCGCAGCCGGTAAATCTCTGTACGAAGATGGAAAAAGAATGCTTGCTGACGCAGACAATGCTATTGCTAAAGCAAAAAATGCAGAACTTTCTAAAGGAATTACTATCCGTGTTGGTTCTTCTCTTTTAAATCCCAGCAGTGTTCTGACCAATCTGTGGATGTCAGTCCGTGAAAAATATCCGGAATACAAATTTCGGATCATTCCATATGAGGATAAAAAAGAACAGATTCTATCTGTCGTTGGCGCTCTCGGAGATCGGATGGATATTCTGGTTGGATGCTTTAATTCAAGAGCCATGCTAAAAAGAGCCAGCTACCTGCATCTGGGCAATTATCAGCTTTGCGTTGCTGTCCCCAAAGGTCATCCTCTGTCTTCAAAAGAAGAATTGACATTTCAGGATCTCCATGGAGAACGGCTGGTTATGATCAAAAGTGGAGATACCGAACTTCTGGACTATTTCCGCGCTATATTAAATATGACGCATCCCCAGATTCTAATTACAGATACTGATTATTACTACGATATCGAAACCTTTAATATGTGTGAGCAAACTGGAATGTTTCTTCTTACTTTAGATGCATGGTCCGATATTCATCCTTCTCTGGTAACTCTCCCAGTCGAATGGGATTATCAGATTCCTTATGGAATTCTTTATCCTAAACATCCTTCTCCTGAGATAAAACAATTCATTGAGATCATAGAAAGGGAAATTGCTGAGAAAAACAAAAGAACAGCAATATAAAATTTTCTTTCATAAAAGTTACCAAAATAGACACTTCGATATTTGAAGTGTCTATTCTGGTTGATTACTCTTTGATATAATTAGTATGATGATAATTTATGATATCTTTAAAATCATCAAATAAAATACAAGAGCATTCTGTTCTTTTGCATTCTTGCGCCAACACACTGTTTCTTTTCGCAAACAATATATCTGCATATGAGACACACTGCAAATCTGACAAACCATCTCCTATAAATGCGATACGATATCCTTTCCTGCGGTATTTTTCTATTACTGCAATCTTATTCACGCCATTTTTCATATCATAATATGGATGATATAATTTAGCTTTTGTATCCTTAAACATTAATTGGTTTGTGTACATCCATTCATCTGGAATGGAATATCCCAGCAATTCCATAGAATATTTTATATTTTTATCAGCACCACTGCTCACAATTCGAAATTCTGCTCCACAAGCTGTAAATTCAATAAAACTGTAATCCATTTCCATAAATGTATGAAGTGTTTTTCTGTATTGTTGTTCCGTTATATTAAGATTTTCCAATATTGTTTGTATATATTCTCTAATATTTATTTCATTTTTTCTTAGTTGGTTAAGGCATTTTTGTGTGAGATCCGGGTTATGCCAATGACCAAGGAGTGTTGTGCTGTCTGTGTATGAAATTGTCCCGTCAAAATCAATTAAATATATTATTTTCATTTCCTACAGTCCCTTTCTATTAGATTAAAGAAGTATTTCTTCTTGAATACTATTGAGGTATGTTTCGATATTCGGCTGTCGAAATAGATCTCTTCCAATTACTGCATAATCTACTGCATACTGCTGTAAAATTTTCAATTCTTTTCTGCTAATTCCTCCATCAATCCACACCTCTATTTTCTGTTCTGGATAACTCTGAATTTTTTTCAATATCTCCGAATTAAAACACTCTCCCTGTAGGTCTGGTTCACTTGTCATATACAAAACCGCATCAATATCATCCAGTAAATACTGATATGAATTTATATTAGAAATTGGGTTTAACGCAATTCCGGCTTTTATGCCCTGTGATTTTATAAGATTAATTGCATAGCGAAGATAAATCTGCTGTTCCACATGGACAAATATGTGAGAACAAAACAATTCTTTTAGTTGTGGAATATAAGAACAAGGATTGCTGACCATCAAATGGATAGAGAATGGAAGTTTCGTAATAGAGCGAAGTTGCCGTAGAAACTTTATTCCAAATGTTATGTTAGGAACAAAATTCCCATCTTCAATATCAATATGTAAATTGTCTGTCATATCCTGAACTCTACGGACTTCTTTTTCCACATGTAACAGATCAGCAGAGGCTATACTTGGTGAAATTTTAATTTGCTCGAATTCCTTTCACTTTTTTCATAAATTCTTTTACTCGTTCTATATCCACATGATTTTCAAATACGCCATCCTTTTTAAATGTCGTTCCGACGACAGCTCCATCCGCAATGCTCAATTGCTGTTCTACATTTTCCAGACGAACGCCTGTATTGGCAAATACAACTGTTGACGGTACACTGTCTTTAACTTTTTTCAATACAGTAGAATCTGTCTCACTTCCTGCAGTCAAACCAGAAACGCACAAAGCATCCGGACGATTGTTAAATACAGTTGATTTAGCAATACTAACAATATCTCTGTCTCCCAGATAACTTGCTGCTTCCGGCACAATATTAAACAGTAATTTGACATTTTGGGCTTTGATTGCCTGCTGATGACGTACCGTTTCTCCTACATTCGTATTCCATAATCCGAAATCTGATCCATACACACCAGTAAAAATCTCTCTTACGAATTTTGCATCTACCGCCTTGGCAAGATCTAGTGATTTTTTAGGATCCCACAAAACATTTACACCAAATGGCACCTTAATAAGCGGTTTTATTTCTCCAATAATCCTTGCCATGGCAGCAACCGTTTCTGTTTTCACTTTTGTCAAATATGGAAGTGAGAATTCATTGGAAAACATAACTGCATCAACACCACCTTCCTGCAAAGCTATCAAATCTTCCTTGGCATGTTCAACAACCTGATCCATTCCTAATTCATCATCATAATATGGATCACCCGGGAGAGCGTCAAAATGACACATTGCAATAATCGGCTTCTCAACTCCAAATGTTTCTTTCAACCATTCCATTTTATTTTCCTCCTTATGCTATATTTCTATAAATTTTTCCTATGTAGTTTGCTTAATTTTCTATTGGTTTCTGCTTCACAAATATAACACCGCCAATTGTAATTAATATTAAGATAATGATTCCAATCACACCAAACTTGGCAATATTCGTGATAATAAAATCAAAGACATTCCCAATATACAACGCGGAAACACTTTGACCGTCTTTTGCAAATCCTCCTTCCGCCGCCAGCTTTGTAAAAGATGGGGCAAACCACGTAGCAATATACAATATACCAATCATATTAATAATTCCGCTAATCAGTGTTTTTAACATATTACCTCTGTGTATAATTGATGCCATGCAGATAAAGAACGAAGCAAATGCCAGATCCGCTAAAGGAAGCACCTTGTTTCCAGGTAAAACAACTGCAAGTATAACAGTGATAATAATTAATAATGTTCCAATTACCATTGTTGTAGGATGTCCTAGAGTAATTGCAGAATCCAATCCGATATACACTTCTTTTCCTTTAAAGTATTTATTAAAAAATCCCTTGGCTGCTTCTGACAGTGGCATTAATCCCTCTACAATAATCTTAATCATTCTTGGAAATAGAATCATAATTCCACATACATTCATGACCAATGTTGATAAAGAAGTGAAATCATATCCTGCCAGTAATCCCAGTATAATGCCAAGTATAATTCCAATAATGACCGGATCTCCTATCATTCCGATTTTACTTTGAAGCCATGAAATATCCATTTTGCTGTCTCTTAATCGCGGAAATTTATTATAAATTTTTTCTAATATTGCAAAAAGCAAAACACTGCTTGAAGCATACCCCTGAGGTATAGAAACTCCTTCGATTCCCAATTCATTCTGAACCCTCTTTGCTGTATAATCCGCAGATAAAAGCGACCATGCTGCCTGAATCAAGGCTGCACCCATCCCAATCACAATATTTCCTGTCAGCAAATGAACAATACTGCCAGTTAGCGCATAATGTGAATAATTAAAAATATCAATATTCATTGTTTTTGTAGCTCCAATTACCAGTAAAATTACATTTAGAAGAAATACTGCTGGTATAATCATAGTTCCAACCAAAGTAGAAAACGCAACTCCTGCAGCTGTACCGGAACCCAAATCTAAAACAGTTAAATTAAGTCCAAAGTTCTCTACCATATTGTTCACTGCTGGCGTCAATTGATCTGATATGATTCCCGTCGCCAGATTCAGTCCGATTAAACCAACCCCAACTGTAACTCCGGCCTTAATTGCCTGCAGGATTTTTAATCCAAAAATCAATCCGATTATAATTAACACAATAGGAACAAATACGGTCGATCCAAGTGACAGGATATAATCAATAATCTCCTTCATATTACCTCACCTCTCTCCTTCATTCGTCTTTTAAAACATCCAAGATTTTTTGTCTCGTAGCTTCCTCATTAATACCAATCAAAAATGGTGTTCCTACAACTACTGGAACATCGTATGAACCATCTACTTTCATTGATGTAACAATTAAATCAGCATTTTTTTGATTCATTTCGATTTCACTTAACTGGCACTGAACGATCTGAAACGGAATATCGTTAGCCTCCAAAATTTTTTTCACACGTTCGGAAATCATTGTTGAGGTTGCCATTCCAGTTCCACATGCTATAATAATTCGTTTCATTATCATCCCTCCTTTCTCTTTTAATATCACTCATAGAACTTTAAGTAGATAAAATGCTCTCAGCTATCTCCCCATTCAGTATATTGTTTTCCAAAATGCATATCTGAATGAAAATCATATAAGAATGTTTCTAAAATCTTATACACTCCCATCAAATCTTTCATATGCAGTGTTTCAATTGGTGTATGTGTATATCTTGTCGGTACTGATATATTGGCTACAGCCAAGTTATTTTTTTCAAAAATAATATACGCCGTTTCTGTCAGTATTCCTGTTGACACTTCATGCTGAACAGATACGTCCTGTTCACCCGCCAGTTTCTCAAGATATTTCAGAAATCGTTTATTTGGCACCAGTCCTGCCAAAGTACCTCGACTGTGATGATTCATATAGGTAAGAGCTGGTCCTTTTCCAAGAGCAACATTATTGTCATTTTGGGTATCAGGAGTATCTGTAGCAGGAGTAACATCTAAACCGATTGCAATATCAGGCTGAATAGATTTCATCATTGGAAGCAGCCCTCTAGTATTAAATTCTTCCTGCACACTAAATACAACATACAAATCACAATTCAACAGGTTCCTATCTAAATGATCACAAAGATACAATAGAACTGCCACCAATGCTCTATCATCCATAGCCTTATTTGAAACACACATACCCATATCAATAAAATGGCTTTTCATTACTACTGGTGTTCCAGGCATAATCCCCATATCATTGACCTCCTCCTGGTTCTCAGCGCCTATATCAATATAAAGTTCTTCCATGGGATATATATGGTATTTATCCTCCTGACGCAGAAGATGATGTGGTCTAACTCCAATTACACCTTCCACAGTGCCTTTTTCTCCCAACAAATCTACTCTCTGTCCATGAACGATATTGGGATTAATGGATCCTAATTTTTCCATTCTTAAAAACCCTTCTTTCGTAATGTGTTTTATCATCATCCCAACTTCATCCATATGAGCAAAAAGCATCACCTTCTGAAAACTCTCTTTACTGTCACTACTTATATGAACACAGACATTTCCAATAGAATCTATCGTAATATTTTCCTTATATCTTTCCAAATGACGGCATATGTATCGCATGACTTCGTCTTCGTATCCTACATTTCCTGGCAGGCTGCTTATTTCTCTCACTAATTTTTTTAATGTCTCCATATTCTCTCCTTTTTACTCATCAAAATAATCTGTTATCTTTTCATAAATTTGTTGTTTACTTTCACATGTCAACAGATCAGTTATCATTTTCTCATTTTGCAACAACTCTGCTATTTTTTTGAGAATCTCCATGTGCTTTTTCCCATTTTGAAATACAAGTCCTATAATAAGATGGACATTCAAATTACTGAAATCTTCAGCATTTTTGAAAACTACAGGGCGTTTCAATCTTGCGAAATAGATTGTATCGTATAATGAATACTGGGTATCTGTGTGCATAATAGAAATATTTCCATTTTTTAGTTTTAACCCTGTAGGGTATTTTTCTTCCCTCTCCTTAATTTTTAAAGGATACTCTTCCGTTACATACTTTTTTTCTATTAATTTTTTGGAGATCACCTCGATACATTCATTCCGATCTTTACAATCCAAGTCGTAAAATACCAAATCTTTTTCAACTTTCATCCTTTTTCCTCCTTAATTTATAAACATCGAAAATAAGAAAGTAATGTCCCATTTTCAATATGTGACTCAATTTCCTTATATAGATTAGAATTTTGAACAACTTCATCTACTTTCATCACTGTATTTAAAAGTGTAGTTTTTTCATTAGCTGCAATTAGAAAAATTAGTTTTATCTTTTTTTGCCCAGGATACTGCACCCCGCTTCGTATATACAAAATCTGCATTGCATCTTTCAGCACATTGCGTCCAGGCTGTCCATGCGGCATAGCAACCTGATTTCGTAAAACAAAATATGCTCCAAAATTTTCAATTGTATTAAAAATCTCTTTCATGTATTCTTCTCTGATAGCACCTTCCTGAATTAAGTGATTACTGCAAATCCACAAAGACTTTTCCCACGAAGATACTGTATCCATTACTGTAATATTTTTTTCCTTTATATAGTGGAATAAGCTATGCTTTTTATCCTTATTTTGCTCATGGAATAATTGCTGCAGTCCTTCCTCCAAACGCCTTTGATCTGTTATGACTGCATATTTATTAATTAATGCCATCATCATCTGCATCGGCGGATCGCTCTTTTTTGTTTTCCTTTGAATCCCAAAAATTTTAAGTTCCTCATCATCCTGCAGTGTAAGAAAGGGTGAAACCATAATTACCGGAACTGATAGCTGCTCACTTAATTCAAAACTAATCTCTATGGTTGTAACCAACAAATCAATTTTTTCAAAATTATAACTTTTCACCTGATAATAAGAAATGGTGTCAACCACATCTACATAATAATTCGACTCCATCAGATGCTGTAAAACTGTAGAAGTTCCATAACCATTGCCACACAAAAGCACTATTTTCTTTCTCTTCATATGCTGGCTCTCATTCCTCCGAATTGCGCCTAAAAAATGTATGACAAACAGAGAAATTTCTTCCTTGGAAACTTTTGTATCCAACAGTTCTTCAAATTCCTTTAACTGTGATTCAATTACTTTATATAATTCGGGATATCGCTCTGCTGCTTCAAAGTAAAGAACATCTTCACTTACAATTCCATTCTTAACTCGGTAAATCAGTGACCTGAAGTGGTACGTGAGTCCTTCTAAGAGTTTTGAATCCTCAGTCAAATCATAGTAAATTTCTTTACCCACATTTTTTATAAACTTCCTCACATAATTTAATGGCTGCGTAAGATTGTCATATAAATCTGAATCCATATATGCGTCATACGTATTTTCTGTAAATCCCAACACACAATCACACAAAGAACCACACTCATCATTTGAAAAATGCAGCGAAAAGCATGCTTCTAAAACACCTATATTCCTCTGAATTAATTCAAATTCTGATGTATTTATCAGAAAATCCAGATTTTCACGTTTTATATGATGCTGCCGCTTTATTCTCTGATAAGCAATTAAAATACATGAAATCAGATAATCATTATTACTTAATTCTTTTACACGATTAATATATTCTGTAAATACAAGCACTTGCGATACATCTATTTCTTTAAAATCCTGTTTGATATACTGTTGTACCAAGGAACAATGCTCATCACAGTTCCCCTTTTCAAACAAAATCAAATATTCTTTAAAGTAGCGTTTTAAAAGATATTGTCGGATTCCTCCCTCTTCTGGTTCATTCAACGTGTAGTCTTTCATATGGATCTTTTCTGATATAAGTTCATCGCGTATTTCTCTTAAATCTCTGCGAAGTGTATTTCTGGATACATCGAACTCTTTCATTTCATGCTGAATCGTTAATCTATTTTCGATCAATAACTTATACATCAGATATTCTTTTCTTTCTTCTGCTGACGGTTTTGCAATTTGAGCTATTTTTCGAATTATAGTTTTTTCATCTTTTGTTTCCAATGCCAAACTTCCCTTTGATCCCTTTTCAATTTGAGGATAATTCAGAAATAAAAGCAGATCGTTTATATTATCTATTTCATATCGAACTACCCTCTGTGATAAAGAGAGACATTCTTCTATCTCTTTATAATTTGTCTGCTTTTTCATAAGCAGGAACTGTAAAATGCGAAGTAATCTTGCGCTGCTTTTCATATCTGTTCCCTCCTTGTGCTTTCATCCTAACATACATATCATTGACTCCGTAACGGTCATAAATTATAACTTTCTTTTACAATTTTGGGTATTTCCCGACATAATATCATCAACTAATTATCAGAGTATTCCTATAATAAAAGAAGCAGGAATTTTTATAAATTCCTGCTTCTTTTATTATCAAAATATGCTATTTGTGTATTCCATTATAACACGATGGAAGAAACATTTTTATAGTAAATATTTTCCATCCTTTTGCTTTTCCTTTCATTCATAATACCGATACATTGCTGTTTTTATTTCTTTCCATCGCTCTCGTTCATCTCTCTGTGATTTCTTACGGCATATGATCAGTTCTGCCAATACTTTCTTCTGTGTAAACGCAATGGCCTCGGTCAAATCTTTCACTTCACATGCCCGCAATGACAGACACATTGGCAAAAATAACTCCGTTTCTCTGTCTTGGGGAAATGCTTCTGCCAGGCTTTTCAGTCTGGCATTTTCTATATGCAGCATCATCCATGATTTCATATGCCGCATAAAATCTAATGATGTAATATGATCTCCGCAATATATTTCTAAATCTTCTATCTCTGTAAAATTTGAGAGAAAGTCATAATCCTCTAAGGGTGTAAAAATATAGCAGCTCCTGACTTTTTCATGATTCGCAAGATATTCCACCACCCTCGGATCCGATACCTCTTTTTTAGAAAGATAAACATCTGGCGTCAGCATGTTCATTGCGTGTGCCGTTTGTTCCCATGGAACAGGAATCGTAAATCTGGATTCCCCATCTTCTGTAATACCCAGATATACATATTTTGATTTTTTTATTTCTAATTGCCTTTTTAATCTTTCTAACATGCTTACTCCTGCTTCTATTCCGTCTTATGTTTTCCCAACTCCCAAAACGCTACCGCACTTGCCGCTGCTACATTCAATGAATCAACTCCATGTGCCATAGGGATTTTTACAGTGTAGTCACAGTCTGCTATCGTCTCTGCCGCAAGTCCGTCTCCCTCTGTTCCAAGAATCAGCGCCAGTTTCTTTTCCTCTGCTAATCTACAGTCATCAATGCTGATAGAATTATCACTTAACGCCATGGCTGCTGTCTTGAATCCTTCTTTTCTTAAAAGTTCCATTCCATACTCCGGCCAGGATTGTTTCTTATCAAAAAATGTCCACGGAATCTGAAACACAGTTCCCATACTGACTCTCGCCGCACGGCGGTAAAGAGGATTACTGCATCCTGCAGTCAAAAGTACCGCATCAATGTTCAAAGCGGCCGCAGACCGAATAATGGCACCGATATTCGTAGGATTCATAACGTTTTCCAAAACTGCGATTCTTTCTCCATTTGCACATATCTCTTCTATGTCCGGCATTTCTTTACGGCGCATAGCGCAGAGCATTCCTCTTGTCAAAGGAAACCCTGTAAGATTCTTAAGCAGTTCGAATTTACCAGTGTATACTGTAATATCACCGCATCGCTCAATGATTTCTTTTGCCTGTCCATCCACATCCTTTTCTTCTGTCAAAATCGAAAGCGGCTCGTACCCTGCATCCAGCGCAAGTTTGATTACTTTGGGGCTTTCACAGATAAAAATTCCTGTATCCGGCTCATAATAATGCAGCAGCTGCCCCTCTGACAGACGAGCATAAATGTCTAATTCCGGTGCTTGTAAGTTTTTGATATTTTTTATCTTTGGCATAATCTTTCTCCTACTATTCATTTCATCTGATTTCATTATGCATTTAGATTGAGATATAATCTATCCCTTAAAATGATTTTTTTTCAACTCCGTATATTTTTGTTTGCTTCCGTATGCTTCTTCCACCGGATATTTTTCGTTATTTTTCTTTACTTTTTCTCTTATAATCTCATCCAGATCCAGTCCACAGGCATCTGCCATCAAAATACTGTAATTTAACACATCCGCCAGTTCTTCCCGTATCTGTTCCATCTTATCCTCGCAGTATACATCTCCGCCGCTCCACTGAAATATTTCCAGCAGTTCTGCAGCTTCCAGGCTGATGGAAATTGCCAAATCTTTCGGATTGTGAAACTGTTTCCAGTTTCTGTCATCTCGGAATTTTAATACCTGATCGATCGTTTCCTGGTTCATTTTTCCCTCCTCATCTTGTTTCTCATTTTATCATATCCTTATATAAGAAAAAACTCCTGACCTTAAGATGCTATATCCTCTGAAAAAATCTGATTTTCAGAAGAAACATACATCCTGATCAGGAGTTTTGTTTTTTCTTTTATCCAAGCAGCTGAACAGACATCATTGAAAGCATCGGGATCGTAATTGCTGACAAAACCGTGGTAACTGTAAATATTTCCGATGCATACCTGGCATCTCTTCCGTATTTCTCCGCAAACATAATTGTTGTTGCACCTGCAGGACATGCGGTTGCGATAAAGACCGTAAAGGAAATATAAAATTCCAAATGCATCGCGTACAAGAAAGCAACACTAAGCAGCGGAAATAACAGTAGTCTTACAAAACTTACAGAGTACAGTCTTACATTCTTCAAACTCTTTAAAATATTAGTCCGGGCAAGATTGGATCCTGCAACAATCATGGCCAGAGGTGTATTCATATTTGCCACCATCTCAACTGGTTCTGACACAATTTCCGGAAGGTGAATCTGCATTACAAAACAAAAAACACCGATAAATACCGCAAGAATGGCAGGAGAAACAAGATTCTTCCATGCAGATTTCAAATCGCTTCCGCCGCCCATGATCCAAACACCATTGGTCCATACCAGAATATTAAATACTGTAACATAAGCAGTAAGATATAATACGCCTTCTGCCCCCAAAATCCCATCTACCAGCGGAATTCCAATAAAAGAGCAATTGGAGTAGATGGTACTCATCTTTTCCACTGACAGACGATGATCATCTCCTTTATAGATGATATTGGCCAAAACAATCATGATGATAAATGCGATGATCGATGCCAGTAAAGTCCACAGCAATCCATAAAAGAATTCTATATTAAAATCCATCTGATACGATTGGAAAATCAGCAGCGGAGATACCAGCATTAATAATAAATTCGACATTTTTTTCGTGGTATTCTCATCAATCAGTCCTGTCTTACAGGCAATGACACCTCCCATCATAATAATAAACATCTCAACAATTTTTTCTAATACAACGGCATTCATGATTTTCTTCAAATTCCTCCCTATAGTTAGTCTAGGCCATATTTTACCACCATTTGTATACATTACACAATGTTTTTCTTTAATAAAATACAAAAACGCAGGAAAATCCTTTTTCGATTCTTTCCTGCGTTTTCAAATCAAAATATTTATCCAAGAATCCTTGTGACAAGCATAGACAATAAGGGGATAGTCACTGCCGACAAAATTGTTGTTACTGTAAATATCTCCGATGCATATTGGGCATCTCTTCCGTACCGTTCCGCAAACATAATCGTTGTTGCTCCTGCCGGACAGGCTGTTGCAATGAAAACAGCAAATGAAATCTCAAATTCCAGATGCATCAGATACAATGGAACGACACATATAATCGGAAATATGATCAGTCTTATAAAACATACAAAATATAACCTTCTATTTTTCAGGCTATTTCTTAAATCTGCCTGAGCGAGATTAGCTCCTGCAATGATCATGGCCAGCGGAGTGTTCATATCTGCTACCATTTGAATTGGTTCTGAAATGATTTCCAGCAGACGAATTTGAAGCAGAAAACAAAGTACCCCAAGGAAGACTGCGATAATTGCGGGAGAAACCAGATTCTTCCATGCAGATTTTAATTCTCCGCCTTCTCCCATAATCCAGACACCGTTGGTCCATACCAAAATATTGAACACCGTAAGATATGCCGTAAGATAAAAAACCCCCTGGGATCCTAAAATACCATCTACCAGAGGAATTCCAATGAATCCACAGTTGGAATAAATTACCCCGACTTTTTCCACTGGTATTCTTTCATCTTTTCCTCTGAAAAGAAAATTAGAGATGACAATCATAAAAATAAAGGTTATTACGGAAGCCAAAAAAGTCCATAAAAGTCCCAAAAAATATTCCATATTAAAATCAATCTGATAAGACTGAAAAATTAACAGCGGAGAAATCAGCATCAACAAAAGATCTGACATCTTCTTCGTTGTATTTTCATCGATCAGCCGCGTCTTAAAGGCAATAAATCCTCCTATCATAATCAAAAACATTTCTATAATTTTCTCAACAACTACACCTGACATATTTTCTTCCCTGTATGTGCCTTTCTATTTAATCTCGTATTTCTCTATGATATATTGTATCACCCGTTTCTTTCCCTCGTAACCTCTATCTTATTTTTTCTCACAAAAAAATCCAGAAGAAAATCTTTAGATTTCTTCTGGATTTTGTGTTTCTAAATTCTATCCTAAATATTTCTGAAAGAATTGTTCTATTTTATCAAATGGGATAATGTCTGTCTGATCATACAAATCTGTGTGCACAGCATCTGGAATGATCATAAGTTCTTTGTTATCCCCTTTCAATTTCTTAAACGCATCCTTACTGAAATAACAGGAGTGTGCTTTTTCTCCATGAATGACCAATACTGCATTGCGAATCTCATCACTGTAGCTTAAGATTGGCATGTTCATAAAAGAAAGCGCAGATGTAGTATTCCAGCCGTCGTTAGAATTTAAAGAACGTTTATGATATCCCCGCTCTGTCTTGTAATAGTCATAGTAATCTTTTACAAAAAATGGTGCATCTTCTGGAAGCGGATCTGCCACTCCTCCTGCTCTTTCATAGTTTCCATTTTTGTAATCTTCGATTCTCTGGGCATTAAGAGTTTTTCTAAGTTCATAGCGTGCATCTGCATCCATGGAATCAAAATATCCCCGTGCACTGACACGGCTCATATCATACATCGTAGAAGTCACCGTCGCTTTAATCCTTGGATCATTTGCTGCTGCATTCAGTGCCATACCGCCCCAGCCGCAGATTCCGATAATCCCGATACGCTCTGGATCTACATTTTCCTGCACAGACAAAAAATCCACTGCTGCAGAAAAATCTTCTGTATTAATATCCGGAGATGCTACGTAACGTGGCTCACCACTGCTTTCTCCTGTAAAGGATGGGTCAAATGCAATTGTTAAAAATCCTCTTTCTGCCATAATCTGTGCATAAAGCCCGGAAGCCTGCTCTTTGACTGCTCCAAATGGTCCGCAAACTGCAATAGCCGGAAGTTTCCCTGCTGCATTTTTTGGTTCATATAAATCTGCTGCCAATGTAATCCCATAACGATTATGGAATGTTACTTTGCGATGATTGACTTTTTCACTTTTCGGAAAGACCTTATCCCATTCCTGTGTTAATGTTAATTCTGCCATTTTATTTTACCTTCCTTTCTTTTTCTATCTGATTTTTTGTTCTTTTTCAATCTGGTAAAGTAAGAAATCAAGGCAGTCCACTTTGCTCTGACTCTCGTGAAGCTGATCCATCAAACGGCACCTGTGACACCTAAGAGACCGAATCATATCCTGAATCCGTCCGTCTTCATACATGCTGCAGATATCTTTCATCTGCTGTTTGCTGCATCCTGCATCTTTGAGATTTTGAATGATATCCTCTATTTTCTTCATGTGGGCCTCCTCCTTTCTTTTCTGATTTTATTATAAATTCTTGCATTCTTTTTCGCTAATGGTTATTATTTATATCATGATATGAATTTTTGGAATATCACAGAAAGGAGTATACTAGATGGAGCTTCGGACACTTCGCTATTTTCTTGCAGCAGCAAGAGAAGAAAATATGACCCGGGCAGCTGAGACTCTTCATGTTACTCAGCCGACTTTGTCAAAACAGCTAAAAGCCTTAGAACACGAATTAGGGAAAAAATTATTTATTAGGCATAGTTTCAGCATACAGCTGACCGAGGAAGGGATTCTGCTTCGAAAACGAGCGGAAGATTTGGTCCGCATGGCTGATAAGATTTCTCAGGAATTTCTTTCCCTGGATGATATTACCGGCGGAGAACTTTATTTCGGCCTTGCAGAATCTTATCAGATTCGCTATCTGGCAAGAGAGATCCGCAAATTCAAAGAATCTTATCCCTCTCTTCACTATCATATTACCAGCGGGGATACTGAACAAGTGACGGAAAAACTAGACAAAGGTCTCCTTGATTTTGCTGTTCTGGCAGAAGAACCTGATCCTGCAAAATACAACTATATCCGTTTTCCTGAATCTGATACCTGGGGACTTGTTATGTCTTTGGATCACCCTCTGGCAAAGAAAAAAGCCATCCGCGTGGATGACTTAATTGGTGTCCCTTTGTTTTGTTCCGAGCAGGGCTGGACAACAGAAATTACCCGCTGGGCCAACGGACGCATCGATGAACTGCATCTGGAAGGATCTTTCCGACTTTCCTATAATGGATCTATTTTTGCAAAAGAAAAGCTTGGGTGCCTCCTTACTTATCGATATTTGGTAAATACCAGTCCTGGCAGCGGTCTTGCCTTCCGTCCATTAACCCCGAAACTGGAAGCTCATATGTATCTTATCTGGAAAAAATATCAGATTTTTACTCCGATTGCCGAACGATTTCTTCAGGAAATACGCTGTTCATTTCAGTCTTCGTAATTTCCATGTGCATACAATAGCGCAGCAGCCAATGAAAACTGCTGCGCTTAAAAAATCTGATTTGAGGGAGGTGTCCATGCAGGGATTCCTTGTCTGACTTTACTTTGCTTTCTTTTCCTTCGGCAGGAACAGGCTTAGCAGCAAAGAAACAACAAAGACTCCGGCCACCGCATTTCCATTGAAAATATCACCGACTGCCTGAGGAAATGCAGAAAAGAAATTGCCGGATGTCTGTGTCAGTCCCACTCCGATACAAAATGAAAGGGAGACAATGATCATCGTCCGATCATCAAAAACACAGTCTTTCAGCATTTTAATGCCTTCATACATAATAGATCCAAACATCATAACCGTACAGCCTCCCAGTACTGCCTGCGGCAAAGAATTAAAAAATGCTCCCAGCGGCGGGAAAAGAGATGCCAGAATCAAGATCAATGCTCCTATAAAAATGGTAAAACGGTTAATTACTTTTGTCATGGTAACCAGTCCTACATTTTGACTGAAAGATGTCAGAGGGAGGCATCCAAAGCACCCGGAAACCGCACTCGAAAATCCATCCACCGCCAAAGATCCCTGCAGTTCTTCCATCTTAATATCTCTTTTTAGAGCTCCTGTACACACCGCAGTAGTGGCTCCTGTAGTTTCTGCTGCGGAAACCAGAAAAACGATGGCAATGGTAAAGAATGCTCTCAGGTCAAAGACTGGCGTATGACTCGTAAAAAAGACCAGTTTGGGCAGGCTGAAAACTCCGACCTCTTCTATGGTCTGGGAAATACCTGAAAAATCAATCATTGGTGCAATTCCAACCGCCGTGAAAATAATAGATAAGATATAGCCAAAAATCAATCCTACAAGAATATTTAAATTTTTATAAACACCCTTTAACAGATAGCGTGATACCAAGCAGACAATAAGTGTGAAGATACCAACGGCCAGATGATACCATGCTCCAAAGTCATCGGCTCCGCTTCCGCCGCCCCAGGAATCCATTCCTACGGACAGAAGAGATAGTCCAATGGCAATCACCACACAGGCCGATACAACCGGTGTCAGGAATCGTTTCCAGTATTTGGCGCTTAATCCTACCATTCCTTCAAAGATTCCTCCTGCGATGACCGCTCCAATCATACCTTCATATCCCAGTTCCGGATTTGTGCATATCATCAGAAGACTTCCCAAAAATGTGAAACTTACTCCCATAACAATCGGCAGTTTTGATCCGATCTTCCAAATTGGGTACAGCTGCATACAAGTTCCAATCCCCGCAGCAAACATAGCACATTGAAGCAGCTGTGTGATCTCAGCAGATGTCAGATGCTCTCCTGATTCCCTTACGATAGCCGCACTGCATACAATCAATACCGGTGCCAGATTGGATACAAACATGGCCAATACATGCTGAAGCCCAAATGGAATGGCCTTCTGCAAAGGCACTCTGCCGTTTAATTTGTAAATATTCTCCTCGCTGACGGTATCCATTTTTTCTTCTTTGTCATTGTTCATTTGATTGTCCTCTCTTTTCATCGTTTGTTTTATATTTGGCTCTTTTGAGTCTTTGTTCAAAATTATACCGACATTTATCTGCCTCGTAAAGTCTGACATGTTCCAAAAATCTATCCAAATCAATTTCCCTTTTCAGAAAAAGATCCAGATAACGCATTTTGTGCATTATCCGGATCTGTACCACTCCCTTAAAAATGCAATGTTTTCAGCCAGCTTTCCAGGCTTTCTTTTGTTACATTGCCATTTAAGAGTTTTCCCTCCTTCATGACAGCTGTATCAGAAACAGACGGTTTTAATTTTTCTGATGTCTTTCCAAGACCGCTGCCGCCGGATGTGGCAAACAGGACAATCGTTTTCCCGGAAAAATCATAACTTTCCAGAAACGTATTGATAATGACTGGTGCCGTATACCACCAGATTGGAAATCCTAAAAATATCACATCATAGGATGAAATTTCCGCATCCCGATCCGCGATTTCCGGCCGTGAAGAAGGATCTTTCATCTCAATGCTGCTCCTTGAATTTTTATCCATCCAGTTCAAATCTTCTTTTGTATATGGCGTTTTTGGTTTGATCTCATAGAGATCAGCTCCTGCCGCCTCTGCCAGAGTCTTTGCCGCCCGGGCTGTTACACCGCTGGCAGAAAAATATGCAACAAGGCTTTTCTTATTCATAATATTCCTCCTTTTGACTCTTTATATTATCTTTTTGTTCTTATCTCTATGATAAACTTTAAACCAGACTTTAAGTCAAGAACAAAAATCAGGATGTGAAAAACATTTCACACCCTGATTTTTACTTTTTATTCCAATTCAAATGCTCCTGTATACAGACTGTAATACATGCCCTTTTTCCTGATCAGCTCATCATGATTTCCCCGTTCCATGATTCGTCCATGATCCAGGACAATAATGGAATCAGAGTTTCTGACAGTAGAAAGTCTGTGGGCAATCACAAATACGGTTCTTCCCTGCATCAGATTATCCATTCCTGCCTGTACCAGTGCTTCTGTGCGTGTATCGATGGATGATGTTGCTTCATCCAGAATCATAACCGGAGGATCCGCCACTGCCGCCCTTGCAATGGAAATCAGCTGACGCTGTCCCTGAGATAATCCTGATCCATTTTGGGTGAGCATTGTCTCATACCCCTCCGGCAGACGGCTGATAAATTCATGGGCATTGGATAATTTCGCCGCTGCAATACACTCATTGTCCGAAGCATCCAATTTTCCGTACCGAATATTTTCCATAATTGTTCCTGTAAATAAATTGACATCCTGCAGAACGATTCCGAGGGAATGTCTCAAATCCGGTTTCTTTATTTTATTGATATTAATACCGTCATAGCGAATTTTTCCATCTGCCAGATCATAAAATCGATTGATCAGGTTCGTAATGGTTGTCTTTCCTGCCCCTGTGGCACCCACAAAAGCCACTTTTTCTCCTGCCGTCGCATTCAAGACAATATCATGGAGTACCAGTTTTTCTTTGGTATAGCCAAAGTCTGCTCCTAGGAACTCAATTTCGCCGGTCAGCGGCTGATATGTCAGGGTTCCGTCGTGATGCGGATGTTTCCATGCCCAGATTCCAGTGTTGTCCTCAGTTTCCTCATAATTTCCATTTTTATAGTGTACACGGACCAGAGTTACATATCCGCTGTCAGTCTCCGGCTCTTCATCAATTAGCTGGAAAATTCTTTCTGCTCCCGCCAAAGCCATCGCCATCATACTTACCTGCTGAGCAATCTGGGAAACCGGCATACAGAAAGTTTTCGACAAAGTCAAGAACGCAACAATCATGCCGACACTGATATGTCCAACCCCATGAATTGCCAGCATACCCCCGATCAGCGCAATCAGGACATACTGCAGATTTCCAATCTGCATGATTGCCGGCATCAAAATATTTCCAAATCGATTTGCTTTTGTCGCATCATCACACAGCTGATCATTTTCTCTGTCAAACTGCTGCTTCGCTTCTTCTTCATGACAAAATACTTTAATGACTTTCTGGCCATTGATCATTTCCTCAACATATCCTGTCACTTCTCCCAGAGTTTCCTGCTGCTTCATGAAATATTTTGCACTGGCTCCTCCAATCTGTTTGGTTACCAGTGCCATAAGCGCTGTCACCACAAGAACAAGTATGGTCAGCGGAATGCTGCTTGCCAGCATGGATATTAAAATCACTGCAATGGTGACCACAGCAGAAATAAACTGCGGCAGCGCCTGAGAAATAAACTGTCTCAGAGTATCTGTATCATTGGTATAATGGCTCATAATGTCCCCATGGGTATGGGTATCAAAATACCGGATCGGCAGCGTCTGCATATGAGAAAACATGTCATCTCGAATCATTTTTAAGGTTCCCTGAGATATTTTTACCATAAGACGGTTATAAATAAATGTAGCCAGAACTCCGACAATATAAATCATCATCATTGTCAGGATAGACTGGAGCAGTCCTGTAAATACCGGATGACTCTGCGTCATCATCGGCGTAATATAATCATCAATCAGCCTCTGCAGATACAAAGAACTTACAACAACTACTCCAGAACTTATAAGAATACAAATGACCACAGCACCAAATATCAGCTTATGCCTTCCTATGATATAAGACATGAGACGTCTGCATACTTTTAATGTATCAGTTTTTTTCTTCATTTGGCATTCTCTCCTTTCGTCTGGGAATCGTAGATTTCTCTGTAAATTGCATTGTTCTCCAGCAATTCCTCATGAGTTCCTGCCCCGTTAATTTCTCCCTGATCCATAACAATGATCTGATCAGCATCTTCTACAGAAGAAATCCTCTGCGCAATAATAATCTTCGTCGTATTGGGGATTTCTTCCCGGAACGCTTTTCGAATCATTGCATCGGTTTTTGTATCTACAGCACTGGTGGAATCATCCAAAATCAAAATCTTTGGCTTTTTCAAAAGCGCGCGGGCAATACACAGCCTCTGCTTCTGTCCTCCGGACACATTGGTCCCGCCCTGCTCAATGTATGTTTCATACTGATCCGGAAAACTTTCTACAAAGGAATCCGCCTGAGCCAGCCTGCAGGCATGCCGAATCTGTTCATCTGTCGCGTCTATATTTCCCCACCGAAGATTTTCATTGATCGTACCAGAAAACAGCTGATTTTTCTGGAGAACCATAGCAACTTCATTTCTAAGAGTAAACAGATCATAGTCTTTTACATCTTTTCCTCCGACCTTTACAGTTCCCTCAGTTGCATCATACAATCTCGGAATAAGCTGTACCAGGGAACTCTTTCCACTTCCAGTTCCCCCAATAATACCTAAAGTCGATCCTGACGGGATTTTCAATGAAATATGACGAATAGACTCTTTCCCCGGATCATCCTGGTAGCTAAACGCTGCATTTTCAAATTCAATCTCTCCGTCTTTTACCTTATGCAGAGGATTTTCTCCATTTTTCAAAGAACTTTCCTCATCCAATATTTCTACAATTCTCTCCGCTGATGCTCTTGCCATGTTGATCATCACCAATACCATAGACAACATCATCAGACAATTCAATATATTCATGGCATAAGTAATCAGACTTGACAGTTCTCCTGTCGTCATTGTCGTCCCATGTGTCAAAATAATCATCCTGGCTCCAAACCAGCACAATAGCAGCAAACAGGTATATACTGCAAACTGCATCAAAGGCATATTAAAAGCAACAATCCCTTCTGCCGTACTGAATGTCTTATAAATCTTCTTGGATACCTTCCCAAATTTACTGATTTCAAATTTCTCCCGAACAAAAGACTTTACTACACGGATAGCAGAAAGATTTTCCTGAACTACCCCATTTAAATCGTCATAGATATGAAATACTTTTTCAAAATATGGATGAGATTTTGAGACCACCAGATACAGACCGATTCCAAGAATAGGTACCGCAATCAGAAATGTCGCCGTCAGGCTTCCATTGATCATGACCGCTGCCACAATAGAAAATATCAGCATGATGGGGGCACGAACTGCCACTCTTATGATCATCATATAAGCCATTTGTACATTTGTGACATCCGTTGTCAATCGAGTAACAAGACTTGAGGTTGAAAATTTGTCAATGTTAGCAAAAGAATACTCCTGTATTTTATAATACATATCCTTTCTGAGATTCTTCGCAAATCCTGCTGATGCTTCCGCGCAAAAGCCTCCGGACAGCACACCAAATATCATTCCAACAACAACACAGAGAATCAAAATACTTCCTAAATGAATCAGGATATCTGGATGATTCCCTGTGATTCCCTGGTCGATCATGGTCGCCATGATCATCGGAATCAGGATTTCCATCAGTACTTCTATCACAACACAGACAGGAGCCAGAATGGATGCTTTTTTATATTCCCGGATAGACCGGGCAAGTTTTTGAATCATTTCTTTTCTCCTTTCCCTTTGTTCTTTTCATGAACTTCTGTCTGCCATTCTATCATTCTTTATTTCAAAACTGAATTTGAAATAATTTAATATTATTAGAAAAAATCTAATGTTTCATTGAATTTTTTCTTTATTTAGCATACACTGGAAACAAGGAGGATTATTATGAATACACAACAATTACTATGTTTTGTCTGTGTTGCAGACCATCTGAATTTTACCAAGGCGGCAGAAGAACTATATTTATCCACTCCAACGGTAACACATCATATTAAAAATCTGGAGAATGAATTAAATACCCTCTTATTTATCCGCACTTCCAAAATGGTAAAACTTACAGAAACAGGACAACTGTTTTATACTGATGCCAAAGATATTTTGTCTCGAATTGATATTGCAGAAAAGAAGATCCAAAAGATTGCTCAAAAAGATATCTCTTTTTTTCAGATTGGATGTACCAGCTATGAGGAAACCTCTTTTTTTCAGCCAGTTCTAAAAGAAATGCGCCGGCAATATCCGCAGGTCTATCCAAAGCTAATGATTCAAAATTATTTTGCTCTAAAAAATCTGTTTCAGAGCCGACAGCTTGATCTTATGTTCGTTACAAGTGAAATGATCCACGGAGTATCTGACTGTATCTTCCATAAGCTGCACCGCTCCCGCACTTTTGTTCTCCTTTCAAAGGACTCTCCTCTAAAAAGGAAAAAATTTCTGACATTTGAGGATTTAAAGGAAGACTGTCTCATCACACTGCATCCTAAATTGATTCCATTTCAAAATGGAAATCAGCTGCAGGAGAAGCTTACCCTTCATTCCCAGACATATTTCAATATCATGTGCGAAAATATCCAGGAAGCAGTTCTCCTTGCAAGATGCGGATACGGAGCGGCCATCCTTCCGGATTTTTATCTCCCGGATCATCTGGAAGATTTTCTTGTTCTCCCGATGAAGCCTCAAGAAGGAATACCAATCGATTATGGGATTGCCTGCCAAAAGAATAAGAAAACCGATCCAATCCGGTGGTTTATAAAACGTGTTTCTTCTATTACAAAAGTATCTTTTTAGAAAATATAAAATATCTTATTGTTTACTGCCTAAACTGCTTTTTTTGCCCTCCTTCAAAGAAGGAGATCTTCCATGTAATATTCTGGATTTTGTTATACCTATTTTCCCCCGGAAACCAACTTCCGTATGGCACAGACCGCACCATAAAATACTGCTGTACAAGGCCATATAATCCATGTTCTCTCCCAAGCCATCGTATAAAAACTTATACCGAGATAGATGGTTGTAACTAAACACCAATATGCTTTATCTAAGTATTCATTTTTCTTTTTTTCCTGTCTCTTTTCCCTTGTATAATCACCTTCACAAAGAAGCTTTTGATAACTTCCGTACATCATAGACGAATATACCAGGAAAAAGACTCCCACAGCAATCATAGCCAAAAACAGCGCTACACACCAGATATAAACAACTTCTTCACTTGTCAGTGCTCCTGCAATTAAAATTGGAATCAAACTTACAATACAGATTGCCACTCCCATAGAAATTGAATTTTTATATACCTGATAAAATTGTTCTTTTTCCTTTTGTATGATATCGGCTGTACTATCATTCAAAGCAATCAGCTCTTTTTCAATATACTCATATTTTTGTATCTTCATACCTTCTGCAATAAAAATAATCACCGCGCAGGTAATCATGAGCAGCAGAACCACAGTTCCTATTCCTCCTGCAGTATCCTCCGTCACATCAATCACATGATTTTCTGCCATTCCTGCAAAAAGGATCAAAAAGACAGGCGACAAAATACAAACTGCAACACCAGCTGCTATTTTTCTGGATGCCTGCCTCATGATCTCAAGATAGGTTTTGGCTTCTGTCTGAGATATGATTCGTTTTGTCTCCTCATTTTCCAATTTGTCTTCATCTGACTTTACCTGCTCTTCCTCCATTTCATCTTTCAGAAGATAATCCGTACTGACTTCAAAAATTTCACTTAATCGAAGAATCTTATCTAGATCAGGAATTGATGCTCCGCTTTCCCACTTAGAAACGGACTGTCTTGAAATATCCAGCTGCTCTGCCAGCTGTTCCTGAGACCATCCTTTTTGTTTTCGATGCTTTGTTATTTTTTCAGCAAGTTTCATATCTCCTCCTCCTTTTCTCTCTTAATCTATCTCTTGATCTGGTCTTATCGTAACAAAAAAGCCGGTTGACAACTACCAAGTGCCCTTGGAAATTTGTCAACCAGCAGTTGCATTGTTTTTTTAACGATTTGCCTCTAAAAATTCTTTAAGAGAGACCTCTTTATAAGCATTATCCGATATGCTAAAATCCACATCACCACTCACATAAACATGCTTATTCTTATCCACAAAGATTGCAGACGCATTATATTTCTTCAGCAGTTCCTGACTCTTTTCCGGCCCCATGGCAAAACACGCCGTAGAAAGGCCATCACTATTAATTCCGGAATCACACACAATCGTGCAGGATGTGATTTCTGTCTCTACGGAATATCCGGTTTTCGGATCCAGAATATGAAAATATGTCTTCCCTGTTGCTTCATCTACAAAATACTTCTCATAATCTCCTGATGTACTGATAAAAGTATCCCCTTTCGTGCTGATGCTTCCCAGGACTTCTCCGCTTCCCTTCGACGGAGTCTGAATTCCAACATTCCAATTCTCTCCATCTGGTTTTTCTCCATAGACATAAATACTTCCTCCCAAAGCAATCATGGCTCCGGAAATATCATCGTCTTTCTCCAGCGTCTCTTTTATCACATCCGTTCCGATTCCTTTTCCAAAAGCTCCTAAGTCAAAAACCGTATTAGGGTTCTTGGCTGTGATGGTTCCATCATCATCAATCGTCGTCTGGGAACTATTGACTGCCAGATTCCCCTGAAGAGCCTTTTGTATGCTGGATGCAGATGGAACTTTCGGGTCATCTGACTCAAAATCCCAAAGCTGCGTCAAAACGCCGATAGTTGGATCTACTGTATTTCTCCCGTCACAGTAAGAATCCCGGCTGATCTTAAGTGTCTGGGCAATCCATTGTTTCATCTCCCCGGATGCTTTCGCTTTCCCATTGTTTTCTTTCAGTTTTTGATTGATCTTAGATAACTGTGAATCCTCAATTCTCCAGGATATCGTATCTTCCAGATTCTTTACTTCTTCAATGATATTTTTTTCTTTTTCCTCCAGATCACCAGTGCCGTATAATGTAACATTCGTAACGGTTCCCATGGCAAAATCCGTATGACTGTATGACTCCGGCTGCCTCTCACATCCTGTGATCAAAAAGAAAGATGCCGCGGCAAACATTAAGAGTCCTTTTTTTATCTGTCGTCGCATAAGTCGTCTCCTGTCGTTCCTTTTAAAATAAATTCTTTGGCAGTTTCTTGATCAAGATTCCTGTCAATATTCCAATAGCGATTCCCGAAATCGTTCCTGTCACCAGCAGAATTGGCGCATAATAATAGATTCTTGCATTTTCCATTAAAGCGACTGCCACAGAAAGCTGTCCAATGTTATGAGCCACACCGCCGCCTACACTAATGCCAATGACAGAAAATCCCTTGATTTTTCTTAAAATTACCATAACAAAAAGACTTAAGATTCCTCCTGCCAAGCTGTATACAATAGTCATCGGATTGCCAAATAAAAAACCAGCAAGGAGAATCCTTACAATGGAAATTAAAAGAGTTCTCTGCCATGTCGTGAAAAACAAAAGGACCATAATGACAGCATTGGCAAGCCCAAGTTTTACTCCGGGAACCCCAAGCGGAATCGGAATCAGCACTTCAATATAAGATACGACCAGTGCAAGAGCCAAAAAAAGTCCGTCCGCTGCTATTCTTTTTGCATTCATCTCTTCCTCCTATCGTGTAATGCCGTCTAGTTCCGTTGTTCCTGTTTTTGAAGTCACTTCAATGACCACTTTATGCGGCAGGCACACGATTGTTTCACCTGTCTTGCTGATATCCGCATGATTCCTGCAGATTTGATCAGGACAGTCTGCTTCACTCATAGTAACTTTTCCATCCTGAATCTTCATAACATTCGTTCCATTTTTCACTGGAATTTTATACGTCTGATCCCTGGAAATATCCGTGCGGTACACTTCTTTTCCGTCAACGGTCACTACTGCCTGTGTTCCATCCTGCTGTGTCCATCGTATGATTCCCATCCCTGCCAAAGCAGCCAGCAAAATCACACCAATTAATATCAAATCTTTTTTCTTCATTTAGTTACCTTTATCTGCCCCAGTACTTCACCAATCGGATCTGTAATGCAAAGATCCGCCTGCTTATCTCGGGACGTGGCATCACGGTTCAAAACGACCAGATATTTCCCACGGAAATAATCGATCATTCCAGCTGCCGGATAAACAACCAAAGAAGTTCCTCCAATGATCAGCATATCCGCATTGGCAATGGCATTGATCGCTCCCTGCATTACATTTCCATCCAGGCTTTCCTCATATAAAACTACATCTGGTTTAATCACACTGCCGCACACGTCGCAGTGGGGAACACCATCACAAGCTGCTATATATTCCGCATCAAAAAATTTATGACATTTCACACAATAATTCCTATGGACGCTTCCATGAAGCTCATATACTTTATGACTTCCTGCCTTCTGGTGCAGTCCATCAATATTCTGTGTCACGACCGCAGTCAATTTGCCTGCTTCCTCGAGTTCCGCCAGTTTCTTATGAGCCTTATTGGGCTCTGCATCCAGAAACAGCATCTTATTCTTATAAAATTCATAAAATTCTTCCGTATGCTGCGTATAAAAGGTATGGCTTACCATAACCTCCGGCGGATACTTATAAGTCTGATTGTACAGACCATCTGTACTCCTGAAATCCGGAATATTGCTTTCTGTAGACACCCCGGCTCCGCCAAAAAAGACGATCCTATGGCTGTCATCTATCATTTCCTGTAATTTTAAGACTTTTTCCTGATCCATCTTTTCATCCTCCATTCTTATCCCTATATTACAGGAAAAGGACTCCTTCGTAAAGAAGCCCCTTCCAAACTTTTTCTTATTTTTTTCTTTGTTTTGGTTCCAGTTTTCTCCACACAGTCAGCATCATCGTTGTAAAACTTGCCACACCGCCGATAAAATTCGAAATCGGTTCAGACAAGAAGACTCCGTTCACGCCAAGATTTCCTATATACGGCAGAATCAAAGCCAGCGGAACTACAATAATAATCTTACGGAAAATAGAGAAGAATGTCGCCTGCTTTGCTCTTCCCAAAGCCACAAATGTGGATTGCCCCGAAAACTGCAGCGTCATAAAAATAAAGCCAAAGAAATAAATATGCAGCGCTGGAATTCCTGCATCCATCAAATCTGCACTTCCATTAAAAATATGAATAAATACTTCTGGAAACAAAATTACACAAAGCCATGCCAGAGCCGTATACACAAGACATGAAAATGTCATAAACTTTATGCTCTTTTTCACTCTGTCGTATTTTCCTGCTCCATAATTATACCCAAGCACCGGCTGTCCGCCATTTGTAATTCCTGTTACCGGCATAGTCAGAATATCCCTGACCGAATTCAGGATCGTCATAACGCCTATATACAAATCTCCTCCAAACTGCTGCAGCTGGGCATTACAGACAATCTGAACCGCTCCATTGGTGGCCGCCAGTGTAAAGCCAGACACCCCCATAGATGTAATTTCTTTTGCCAGTTTTCCATTAAAATAAAACTCTTTTGGATTCAGTTTTAAAATCGCCTTAGAACTGTTTAAAAACTTTAAAGCGAAGGCCGATGACAGACCCTGAGAAATCACAGTCGCAATGGCCGCACCCCGAACTCCCATCCCAAACCCGAAGATAAACACAGGATCCAGGATGATATTGGCTACAGCCCCGCACAGGATCGTCATCATTCCCATCTTTCCAAACCCCTGAGAATTAATGAAATTATTCATTCCCAGACTGATCATAACAAAAATAGTTCCCAGCAGATAAATTCTCAGATAATCCCGGGCATAAGGATAAATGGCGTCGCTGGCTCCAAACGCGTACAGCAGCGGCTTCATAAAAATCAGACATACGACCGTTAAAATAACTGCAGTAACTACCAGCAAAGTGTACGAGCATCTCATAATCTCACCTGCCCGCTTATTGTCTTTCCTTCCTCTTGCAATCGAACAAAGGGGGGCACCGCCCATACCAAACAGATTTGCAAATGCACTTAATATCGTAATAATCGGAAACGTCAGTCCCAGTCCTGTAAGTGCCAGAGTACCTTCTGCCGGGATCCTTCCAATATAAATCCGGTCAACAATATTATATAGAAGATTGATAATCTGCGCCAGCGTCATGGGCAGAGCCATACTTAAAATATTGCGCGGAATACTTCCCTTTGTAAAATCATTATCAGCTTTTGCCATGTATCTCATTCCTTTATCTTAAAATCTCTAAAACATATTATGGCACTGAAAAACGAAGGCTGCAAGAGAAAGAAAAATTTTATCTTACATACGCCTGAATGAGGCCGAAGGTATCTCCTTCTTCTTTTACCACAGGTGTTATCTTATATTTCCTCACTTTTGCCGGAACAATAAATGTTTCTCCATAATGTACTTCATAAGGGGAAAAACTTCCGTCCGTGCTTTCTACCAGCACAGCATCTCCTTCTATCAAATTAAGCATGTTGACGCTGCCTTTCGTTTTTAGCTCAATGGTTTCTTTCAGCCAGTGACGTCTGGTTTCAATAAATTCCAGTTCATGAAGTCCGGTACTTTCCTCGGTGTGACCGTCATTTTCTGATATTGTCTGTACCTGATTGATCAGATTGTTCTGTACCCACTGGGTATTTCTTTTCAGCAAAATATTTTCCTTTCCATGTTCAATATGAACAGGCCGCGGTCTTCCATCGAGTCCGATCCGTCCCCAATCCCACAGTTTAAATGTAAAAATATATGGCGTGGCGCTGATTTCCAATACAACGACATTCGCCCCTCCGCAGTGGACTGTTCCTGCAGGAATCAGAAAATGATCATGCTTTTTGGCAGGAAAGCAGTTAACATATCTCTCATCCGGAAACAGGTAACCGTTTTCCTTCTGGGCTTTTTTGAGATCTTCCACCATATCATCCAGATCAATGTTGTCTTTGACACCTAGATATACTGTCGCATTCTCCCCGGCATCTAAAATATAATAGCTCTCATCTTGTGTGTAATGCATTCCAAATTTATCCTGAATATATTCCGTCAAAGGATGTACCTGAAGACTTAAATTTCCTCCTTCCATCGTATCGAGAAAATCAAACCGGATAGGAAATTCTCTTCCAAAACGGCTGTGGACTTTTGCTCCTAATAATTCATTTGGAAACTGATGCACCAGATTCAGTGCCGGCACTTCAACTCTTACATCTCCATACCTCAGATAAAGACTGTTTTCCTCCGGCACGCCGTCAAACGCCCATCCAAAATTATCTGCCTCAGGATCCAGCCCGAACTTTTGCTTCATCCACTGACCGCCCCATACACTTGCATCAAAATATGGAACCAGACGAAATGGCTGTTCCACTGCCAAAGACAGCCCATAACGGTAATCTTCTCCTGAAACCATCTTTGGATCATCCGGCACATTGGTATCCAGCAGAAAATCAATCTTAGGATACAATTTATCCTTTAACCGGTCACAAATCCTCCACTCGAAAAAGTATCCTCTTTTATTTTTCTTTAACGGATCTTCCGCTTCATTGGACACTTTCCAGTTAGTCTCACCAGCCCGGTATCTGCACTGGCACTCCCATCTGGCTAGATCTGCATAAATCAAAATATCCGGCTCTGTGACCAAAGAAGCCCCTGTTCCATAAATGACTATCAGTCCTTTTGTGTGATCAATCTTTGATTTTGCCAGATCCAGTGCTTTCTTATCATAAAACTCATCCAGTGTATGATGTGACATTACGCCAAATACCCTGTCATCTGTCAGATTCCGTTTTACCATTTCTGTTATGACCTCTCCGTCAAATGCCAGATCATCCGCAAAAATTGCCAGTTCCGGCCGCAGCACATCCACCAGATTGGTTTTGATTTCTTCATTATGTACACCAATATAACTCTCAACTGCGATGATTGTTTTTTCTTTCTGTACTTGCTTTTTAATTTCTTCGGCGATCGACGGATAGCCTCTCCAGGCTCCGCTGTATTGCTTCACTTTAATTTCTGGATATAGATCATATTTTGTCATTGTTATCCTCCTTAAGGCTGGTAATTTTCCCATATACTGCTGTATTTCTGCGGCTGTGTTACAAATTCAAACATATCTTTGTTCTCCTGGAACTGGGTATAAATAGGCCCTCCTTCCTACATTTCGTAAACTCCCAGCGCAGATGTATCATACATTAACATTATTTATATCATTGTAATGATATAACATATAAGATTTAAATAAAAGAACACCTGCCCTCGTGTTCTTTTATTTGATTCATTTATTTTTTCATTTGAATATAATATGAATAACGATCGCCTCGATAATATCCAATCGTATATTCCACAATATTCTGGTCTGCATCATACGAAATACGGATTCTCCGAAGAATTGGCTGTTTCTTTCCAATCTCGAGGCTTGCGCACAATTCATCGTCCGGCATCATACAGTCAAATTTTTCGGTCACACTGACTGGTTCACATCCCTTTTCCTCCAGAATTTCATATAAACTTCCTGTATATAAATCATCTTGTAACGGAAGATTTAATTTTAGAGACAAATACGTTCGAAACACCACAATCGGAATTCCATCTCCAGTGCGGATTCGATCCAGACGATATAACGGTGTCTCAGGATCTACACGAAAAATTTCAGCTGCTTCCAGACTTGCCCCTTCTATTGAAAGATGTGCCGATTTTGTTCCGGGTTCCATATTCCTGTCCAGCATCTCATTAGTAAAACTGCGTATCTTCGTCAGGTATTCCTCAATCCGTTTTTGGTAAATTACCTTCGTGCCTTTGCCCCTTGCCCGCTGTACCATTGCGTCTTTTTCCAATTCCTGAATGGCCTGTCTTGCTGTAATCCGGCTGACATCGTACATTTTCTGCAGTTCCGTCTCACTCGGGATATAATCTCCATAATCATATTCTTTTTTCAATATTTTATCTTTCAGTATAGCGCTGATCTGCAGATAAAGCGGTGCAGCACCTCTTGATGTATCTAGTTTTTTCAAAAATAACTCCTTTATGTCATATTGTTATATCAATATAATATACAGTTTTATTCTGTCTGTCAATTTCATATCTGAAAAAAGGCTTTGTGCTGAATCCCTCTTTCTTCAGAGAAAATCAGCAAAAGCCCTTTTTCTACAATGCTGTAATTTCTTTCATTGCATGAAATGCCTGACTCATATCTTCCCGAATCAGTTTTTTCTGCATTTCATAAATTTTTCTATATTTCATAGTATTTTCAGGTCTCGGCTTATATGTTTCCTTCACCTTCAAATTGTTTTCAAATACTGTTTTCAGATCCTTTATATCTCCCACTGCATAAGCTGCTGCCGCTGCATCTGTCAGTACAGCTCCTTCTGCGGTTTCCAATGTTACGACCGGGCAATTCATCATGTCCGCCTTGATCTGATTCCATTTTCCGGATTTGCTGCCGCCTTCTGTTACCGTGATCACATCCGGGATAATTCCGCCTCCCTTGTATGCCTCCGTCACTCCCATATAATCATAACCAATGGCTTCCAGCACGGCATTCCATAATGTGCCCTGGTCAGTGTCCATGGTCATATTCAGGAAACACGCAGATACATCCTGCATATCATCCATTCCTCCGGTTAAATATGGGAGAAACAAAACACCATTGGATCCTGCCGGCACCTGTTTTGCCTTCTCCGTGAGTTCATCAAAATAGGCACCGTCTCCAGTCTTTCCACATACATTATCCCGAAACCAGCGAAGTGCCAGTCCCCCTGTTCGGATATATCCCCAGTAAAAATATGTATTTTCCAGCGTCCCGCTGTTAAAGATCAGCTGATTTTCCGGCCGGCTCAGTTCGGGTTTGATTCCATCTGCAGCAATGCAGAACATGGCACAGGTTCCAGCAACATCCGCAGCTTTGTTCACCTCTGTCACGCCGCATCCAATCATAGACTGCATCGTATCTCCTGCTCCCGCGCAAATTGGAGTTCCGGCAGAAAGTCCGGTTTTTTCAGCAAATTCTTCTGTAAGATTTCCTATGATATCCCATGGCTTTTTAATCTGAGGCATCATTTCTTCGGGAATTTCAAGAATATCCAGCTGCTCTTTCGACCATCGTTTTTCCAGGACATGATAGCCAAGCCCCCAGCCTGACATGGCACCCCAGTCAATAAATGCGTCTTTTGCTTTCAATCCAGCCAGATGCGCCAGAATATATGGAGCATTATGAACAAATTTTCTGCCCCTTTTTTGATATTCTTCACAGTTTCTCATCATCCATCTTGCAAACATAGCCGGAAACATACAGTTCGGCTGGGGATTTCCCGTTTCTCTTGCCCAGATGCCGAGATTTTTTGCTGATAACTCTTCCACGTCTTTCTGTGTTCTGGAATCCAAATAGTTAATATATGGCGTGACAGCCTCAAAATTTTCATCTACACCCACAATACCGCAGATGATACCGTCTCCAAAAACAGCTCGAATTCCACCAGGATCTTTTCCCTGCTCCTTCATCTTTTTTGTACAGCCGCGAATTCCGGCAACTGCCGCCTCAAGATACTGATCTGCATCCATTTCCACCCACCCGGGATGAGGATAATACAGTTTCGTTGGATTTGCACAGGAAGCTACACACCGCATTTTTTCATCATAAACTGCGACTTTTACACTCTGAGTGCCTGCATCAAATCCAAGATAATACTTTTCCATGGATCAGCACCTTCTATTCTTCGATCTGACGGATCAGCTGCACCATTTCAATCGCAGACAATGCACAGTCATATCCTTTATTTCCAGCCTTTGTTCCGGCACGCTCAATTGCCTGTTCAATATTTTCTGTTGTCACAACGCCAAATAATACAGGAATTCCGGTTGCCAGCGATACCTGTGCAATTCCTTTTGAAGCTTCATTACAAACATAATCATAATGACTGGTTGCTCCTCGGATAACAGTTCCAAGACAGATAACTGCGTCATATTTTCCGCTCTTTGCCATTTTATCCGCAATCAAAGGAATCTCAAATGCTCCCGGCACCCATGCTACATCGATATCTTCTTCTTTTACATCATGACGTTTTAATCCGTCCAGCGCTCCAGATACCAATTTGGATACGATAAATTCATTAAACCTTGCTGCAACAATTCCTACTTTAATTCCTTCTGCTACTAATTTTCCTTCTAATACTCTCATTTTTTTATCTCCTTTTCTGATTTGCTGTATGTTCTATTTATATGTTGTCATATGACGCATCTTTTCCTGTTTTGTTTTCATGTATCTTTGATCATAGGCTGTCAGCTCCATTTGAATTGGAACACGCTCTACAATTTCCAGTCCAAACTCACTTAATCCTTCAATCTTTGTCGGATTATTGGTCAACAGCCGAAGTTTACGAACTCCCAGATCCCACAGGATACTGGCTCCTACATCATAAGTTCTCAGGTCTTCATCAAATCCCAGTGCCAAATTAGCCTCAACAGTGTCCATCCCTTGATCTTGCAGAGCATAGGCTTTAAGTTTATTGATCAGCCCGATTCCTCTTCCTTCCTGACGCATATACAAGAGGACACCTCTTCCTTCCGCTTCAATTTGACGAAGAGCCTGATGAAGCTGTTCCCCACAGTCACAGCGCAGAGAACCAAAAGTATCTCCGGTCAGACATTCCGAATGGACACGGCAAAGCACTGGTTTTCCATCTGAAACATCACCCTTTACCAAAGCAATATGATGTTCTCCTGTTTTTGGATTTTCATAACCATGGGCTGTAAATTTCCCATATTTCGTTGGCATCGGCGTAATGGCCTGGCATACCACATCGACTTTGTTAATTTTTTTCATTTTTCTGTCTCCCTTCTAAAACCCTGCCTGCAGCAAAGTTTCCATCGTAATCCCTGAAGTCTTTTTTTCCTTTTCCTTCGGAGTCTGCAATAGTTTTTCCACGTATTTCCCGACCATATCATTTTCCAGATTGATCCAATCTCCTATCTTCTTGGCGGCAAAATTCGTGTGTTCCATAGTATGAGGAATCATAGATACCGATATGGTATCTTCTCCTAATTTTGCAATGGTCAGGCTGATTCCGTCCAAAGCAATAGAACCTTTTTCTACACAATATCGCATCACCTGAGGCGGAACCTTAATCGTAAACCAAACGGCATTGTCATCCTTCTTTTTTCCGACCAGTTCTCCAACAGAATCAATATGCCCTGCTACCATATGTCCTCCGAACCTTCCGTCAGCTGCCATGGCACGCTCCAGATTGACATAATCTCCCTTCTGCAGACTGCCCAGACTGCTTCTGTGAAATGTCTCATTCATCACATCTGCCTGAAATATATTCCCGCTCATGTGGCTGACCGTCAGGCAGACACCATTAACCGCCACACTGTCTCCTAATTTAAGATCATCAAAGATTATATTTCCTTCAATGGTAAGAACCGCTGCCTGACTTCCTCTTTTTAACGATACGACTTTTCCCAATTCTTCTATGATTCCGGTAAACATCTCTTCACCTTTCCTTCCAGCAGTGCGTCTTCCCCAATTTTCTTTATCTTCATATGTTCCAGCACCAGCGCATCAGATAATTTCGCAATTCCTTCTCCCTCCACCGGCGTTTTGGAAAATTCTCCCCCAATGATCTTAGGTGCGATATAGGCATATACATAATTTATACAGCCGCTTTTTACAAACGCCTCGTTCAAGACACCTCCGCCTTCGATCAAAACACTGTCAATTTCCTGTTTTCTAAGTTCTCTCAGCACGGCCTTTATTGATACATGTCCTTTTTCTTCCGGCAGCTTCCATATCTGGCATCCAGCCTGTTCCAGGCGTTCCATCTTCTTTGGATCACCAGAACAAACAGCAATGATCGTCGGAATCTCTTTTGCTGTCTGCACTACCTTTGCTGTCTCCGGAATACGCAGCCGGGAATCACAAATCACTCTGATAGGATCGTTTCCATTTTCAATCCTGACATTCAGCATCGGATCGTCCGCAATTACTGTTCCGATTCCTGCCATAATTGCCGCATACCGATGTCTCAGACGATGCGTATGACGTCTTGCCTCATCTCCAGTAATCCATTTGGATTCTCCTGTTCTGGAAGCAATTTTCCCATCCAGAGTCATGGCATACTTTAAAGCTACATATGGCATATCATGCTGAATGTAATAAAAAAACACATCATTTAATTCTCTGCATTCTTTCTCCATAATACCGGTCATAACTTCAATTTCGTTATCCCTCAGAATTTCCACTCCTTTTCCGGCAACCTTTGGATTCGGATCCAGACATCCAATGTAAACTCTCCTGATTCCGCTTCGGATGATCGCATCTGTACACGGCGGCGTCTTCCCATAATGACAGCACGGCTCCAAAGTTACATAAAGATCCGCTCCTTTCGGGTCTTTGCTGCAGTTTTTCAGGGCGTTTCTCTCTGCATGAAGTCCTCCAATCTTCTCATGCCATCCCTCCCCGATGATTTCCCCTTCTTTTACAATGACAGCCCCTACCATAGGATTCGGATTGGTCCATCCGGCTCCTCTTTTCGCAATCCAGACTGCCCGTTCCATAAATTTTCGTTCCAAAATGCCTTCATCTCCTTTATTTTCCCTGCTCTAAAAGGAAGTTCCTATCACAAAAAAAGAACAGATTCCGATTTATCTTCAGGATCTGTTCTTTCTTACTTTGCTAATTTAGCACTGTAAAGTTATATTTGCATATGGCCAATAAAAAATCCTGGAATTACAAATAATTCCAGGACGTATGATCTGCCTTACACTTCTCAATCTTCTTCCATCCAGACTATACTGTCGGCTTCGGAGTTTCACCGAATCATGCCTTACGGCTCGCGGGCTGTACCGCCGGTAGGGAATCTCACCCTGCCCTGAAGATACTATTTAATTTATATATAACGATAGCACAACGCCTCTGTACTGTCAACCCCTGTCTTTTTCAAAAAGTTGCTTTTAAGATTAAAATGCCTGATCCAGTACCTGACGAAGTCCTTCCCTATCATTCATGTCCGTTACATAATCTGCCGCCTTTTTCACCTCATCAGAAGCATTTCCCATCGCAACACCAAGACCGGCATATTGAATCATATCAATATCATTATGACCGTCTCCAAAAGCGATGATTTCATCTCTTGTAACTCCAAATACATGCTCCAGCATATGGACTGCATCAGATTTTGATGCTTTCATAGACATGATCTCAAGATATGTATCCTTGGATTTATAAATACGGATATCCGGGAAGCTTTTCTGCAGCTTATTTTCTAAGACCGTAATACTGTCTGCAGGTCCCATGCACAGAATTTTATGAACTTCTTTCATAACATCTGCGTCCTGAAATGAGACCTCGTCTGCCTTGACCCCTGTAATCTTCATCTCCTGATCCACCCAGTATTCTTTTAAATCTTCTGCCATCCATCTGTCCTTGGAATACACATTGACCGAAACATCCGGTGTGATTTCAGGTATCGTCTTACAGATTTCCCGGGCTTCTTCCTCTTTCAGTGCTACACTGTAGATCGGTTTTCCATCTCCGTCCACAACCAGCGCACCACTGTAACAAATCATCGGATTACGGCTTCCCAGTTCATCTCTTATCGCAGTCATTCCCTTCGGCATCCTGGCAGATACAAGAACAAAGGGAATCCCCTGGCGGTTTATATCCATGATTTTCTCCCTGGTCTTTTCAGGAATCTGATGTGATGTGTTTAAAAGTGTTCCGTCAATATCGCTGAATACAGCTTTATATTCCTTACCGTACAGCATGTCTTCCTCCTTTTTGCTTCTTTGTTTTTATTTTACAAGAAAGCAGCGAATTTGTAAATCGATCCGCTGCTTTCTATCATTTATATCATTTGGTTCAAAGAACTATTCTGTCACTGTTCTACAATACTGATAATTTTTTCTACATTTGCTTTTCCATTCTTAAAAGCAAGGCCTGTGACCGCACAGAACACAACACTGACAGCAGCCACTATCACCCCTATTACCCCTATTACCTGATACGGCATTCCGCTTTGCAGATTTAATGCCCAGTATGCAATTACAACTCCAATGGAGGATAGAATAATGAGATTACGCATCCATTTTTTGAGGTTATTTAACATTTTTGTCTGATATTCGATTTCTTTTAACTGCTGCTGTTTTGTCTGTACTGTCATTGTGACCTTCCTTTCCTAATATTTTAATCCTGGATTAAAGAATCCAACTAAAACTCCAACAAACGCGATAACAACTAAAATCAGCATAGTAACAACCGGAGAAACTCTCTTCTTCGCCATCAGCCACCAGCAGAAGATAACAAATGCGGCTGTCAGGCATCCTGGATATACGGCATCTAACTGTTTCTGAAGATTCAGGAACTCTTCTCCAGCGTCATTTACCAGATGGAAAGATGTTGTTACAGATACCCATGTAGATGCTACAGATCCTACGACCATGGTTCCAAGCATTACAACAGATTCCCTGATCGCCGTCGCTTGTTCACCGACCAGTACATCAACGGCTTTACCACCAAGTTCATAACCCTTTGTGTACAGGAATTTCATTCCTAATGTTACGATCAGATTCCATGCGATAATGTAGAAGATTGGACCAACAACAGATCCGCCTGTAGATAATCCTAAGGCAATTCCAAGCAGGATTGGAATCAAAGTACCAACTACCAGAGAATCTCCAATACCAGCAATCGGTCCCATCAGTCCGGCACGGATACCATTGATTGTTTCTGAATCTACATCGTCATTTCCATTTGCTTTTGCTTCTTCCAAACCTGCTGTGATACCTACGATTACAGCTCCGATCTGAGGCTCTGTATTGAAGAAAGCAGTATATGTATTCATTGCTTCTTTCTGTTCCTCTTTGGTGTCATATAATTCTTCCACCAGAGGAAGCATTGCACACAGATAACCAAACGTCTGCATATGCTCCTGTGAGAAACATGTCAGATTTCCATAATACCAATTACGGAATGATTTATTTAACGCTTTTTTAGATAGCTTTTTCTCTGCCATATTATATTTCCTCCTCATCGTCATCATCATCGATAGAGCCTCCGGAAGCTAACGCTGCTTCTTTTGCTCTGATTCCGATCATCTTAATGTTGTAGTAAATGATTGCAAACATTCCTGCAACAACTGTTACAGATACCAGATTCAGTCCCATGCTTGCTGCTAATGTAAATCCGAAGAAGAATGGAATGAAATCTACTGCTTTTTCTACAACCTGTTTTAACAGAATCGCAATTCCGACACAAGGGAGCATGCTTCCTACTGTAAACAGTGTTTTCATAGCAAGTCCGTCCATCGGCAGAGCTGTTTTGATTGCTTCAACAACTGGTACTCCTAATTTACACATAACTAATGCAGGAATAAAACTGCAGAGAATATGTGAAATCCAAGGAAGTCCCATATTTACAAGATAAAGTTTCTTAAAGTTTCCTTTTTCAACGGCTTTCCATCCGATATGCTGCCATACCAGGTTGATGGTTGCTGTTCCATAGAATAATACAGTTCCCAGAGTTCCTACCATGGCTCCGAAAGATGTTGCCATTGCGATTCCTTCTTCAGAGGAAGCACTTAATCCGTAAGAATTCAAAGCTAACATTGCCAGCGGGATACCGATATAAGATACGGCACGAACATCGGCAGATACGGTTCCGCCTGGTGTTACCAGCGCAATATATACAACCTGCATTGCGGCACCTACTAATACACCGGCCTGAATATCACCAAGAACGATACCACAGACAAGACCTGCAACTAATGGTCTTCCTAATGTGTAGTTACCAATAGAGGTACCTCCCATTCCAGGCATACTTGATAAGCAGGCAAAAATACCTAAGATTGCCGCTTGTAACCAACTGATCGTCATAATTCATTCTCCTCTCTTTTAGTTAAAACCAAACTGTCCTCTAAATTTATCCCAGGTTCCAATGGATGCTTCCTTGATCAAAGCAAATTCTACTTCATATCCTGCCTGATAAATTGCTTCCAAAGCTTCTGCTTCTTCCTGGGTAATAGACTGATTATTTCCAAGTTTTACAGCTCCCGGACGGTCATTACAAGGACCTACAATGACCTTCTTTACATCACTTGGAACAAATCCATCATCTACAAGGATTTTTTTCATCTGAATTGGATCTTTTGTGATCAGGAAATAATTATCCTTGCTGTCCAATACTTTCTGGCATTTCTTCTTCCATGCCTCATATGTCCATACAAATGTTTTTTTAGAGCTGGCACTCTTATATGCCATTTTTAATGCCTGTGTGGTTGCTGCCTTATCATTTACAGCTACTAATCCGTCACATGGATACTCCAAAGACCATCTTGTTACTGTCTGACCGTGGATCATACGGTCATCGATTCTTAAAAATGATACTGACATTTCTTTTCCTCCTTAGATATCATCCTCATCCTCATCATCCTGAGGTTCTACTACAAATTCTTTTACTGCATCTTTTGCCTCGTTGATCAGGTTCTCTCTCAGCATGTCCATATCTACCGCGTCTTTCATAAGTGTTGCTGTCAAAGCCATTGCCAGATTCATGCCTCCAAAGATCACGGTCTTATCCAGCATTCCTTTATTGGAAATCTGCTCCATAGCGTTTGTTAACGGAGAACCTCCGATCAGATCTCCCAGGAGAATGATCTCGTCCTCTTCTTTGATATGACTGATAGCATCTGCAAATTTCTTTGCAAATTCTTCCGCACTCATTCCATCTTCAAGTCCAACAGCGATGATCTCTTTCGCCTGTTCTCCCGCAAGCATCAGCATAACGCTCTTCAAGCCTTCAGCAAACGTTCCATGGCTGACTAACACAAGATTTTTCATCCTCTTCTCCTTTCTTCTTCGTATTTCTTATTGACAATGTCATCTTACCAATTCCATAAAAAAAGGACATCTGCAAATTGTCATCAATTACAATTTACAAATGCCACTTTTTATATGACAAATGTCATTTTACTCATTCAGCATCTCATCTGCCTGTCCCTTTATATTTAAAATATTCTCATCAAAATTTTCATCATTTTCCATCAGCCTGTCCACCTCATTATCCAAAAACTGAAGTGCTGTATCATATTTCCGGAATTTCTGAGTTTCCACCGCCTGCTCCATTACTTCATTTAAGAGTTCTACTTTTACTACGGTATCTTCTCCCATGTCTTCCCGAAAAATTTTCTCTGTCTCTTCTGAATCCGTAACCTCTTTTAACGGAGAAATTCCCTGAGAATATTGAAACAGCTTCTGCTGTGTGTTCTTGTTATATGTCAGCATTTTCAGAAATTCCCAGGCCATCTCATCATTCTTTGTCTCGCTGCTGATTCCCATCAGCAGATGATCCATGCTGGTCTCATTTTTGCCGTCCGGTCCTGCCGGCAGGCGAATACAATCCCATTGAAATTCAAAATATTTGTTAATCTTCCACGGATATGGCTTATATGTACGAAACTCCGAAAACTTCATTGGACGAAATGCAATCTTTCCCGTATCAAAATCATTGGATGTAGGATTCTGATAACCGGACAGTTCTTTTATCTTTCTGGTAAAAAGAATCGCATTTTCCACTGCATCTGCTGTGATATTGCATTCTGTGCCAGCCTGATTAAATAATCTTCCTCCATTGCTGAATACTGCATCTTTCCAGTCATAATTATAAACCCCAAACTGATCGATTCTTCCATCGCCGTCTGTGTCTTTTGTTACTTTTTGACAAATTTTATAAAAATCATCCCAAGTCCACTGATTTTCCGGCATCTTGATTCCTTCCTTCTGAAGCAGCGTTTTATTGACAAACATCAGAGTTGGAACGCTCTCATATGGAAGAGCATACTGACTTCCATTAAATTCTCCGGCATCATAGCTTCCTTCATAATAGGCATCCGGATCAAACCCAGCATCACTTTTTATAAAAGAATCCAGATTTTTTAAGACACCGACAGAAGAAAATATATTGAAGTCTTCCGGAAGCACCATAAAAACATCAGGGAGTTCTCCTTTTAATGCCTTCTGAGAAAGATCTTCGGAATAATCCTCTTTTAAGATTCCACTGTCATACTTTATTTCAATATTTGGATATTTCTTTTCAAATTCTTCGATGGTCTCATCAATAATCTTATAACAGTCATCATCCGGCACATCCCACTGGTTTCCTGCAAACATTCCAAAAGTCAGCGTAATCTTTTCTTCCTTGGGAGCAGCAATCAGAAATATCCCTCCGATACTTAGAATCAGCCCTGCTATAACTAAACGTTTCCACCAAACTGCCATCTTGCCCATACTCTATTTTCTCCTGTATTTTCCTGATCCGGACTGCACTTCCCAGATTGCCAGCTGTGTCCGGTCTCTTAAATCCAGCTTATTTAAAATCGTGCTCAAATAATTGCGAACGGTTCCTTCCGATAAACTCATTGCGCCGGATATTTCTTTATTAGACATCCCCCGTCCGACAAATTTAATGATCTCCCACTCTGTATCGGTCAACTCTTCCACATTCTGTGCCTCAATTGAAACATCATAGTTACTTTGAGCCATCTCTGAAAACTGCTCCACTACCTTAGTCGCAATCTCCGGATTGATCATGGCGCCGCCTTTATAAACCGTGTGAATGGACTTTTCCAGCTCATCCATGGAAATTCCTTTCAGCAGATAGCCACTGGCTCCATGTTTCAAAGCACTAAACACAAATTCATCATCATCAAACGTCGTCAGGATAATGATTTTAATATTTGGATAGATATCTTTGATGATTTTCGTACACTGGACACCGTCCATCTCCGGCATACGTATATCCATCAAAATTACATCCGGCTTTTCCTTGCGTACTAACTGAATGACCTCACGTCCATCCTTCGCTGTGCCTACAACTTCAATTCCTTCTTTCGTTTCCAGGACGATCTGAAGACTCTGACGAATCAATTCCTGATCATCCGCAATCAGTACTTTAATCATAATTTTCACCCCATCGTATTGGTATTTTTGCAACTATATGAAATCCATGGCTGCCATCATAGGTTACCTCTCCATTCAGCATCTGGATACGTTCCCGGATATGAATCAGTCCGAAACCGCTTTTGATTTCCTCACATCCCACTCCATCATCCTGTATCGATAAAACCAGCCACTTGTTTTCTTTTTTAATATGTACATCAATGTTAGCCGCTTTTCCATGACGGATCGCATTCGTAATTCCCTCCTGCACAACCCGATAAATTGCATCTTCCTCATCTGGATTAAATTTCAAAGCAGGTACTTCACACTCGTAGCGGATCTGGACATCCGATACTTCCATCATCTCTTCCATCATTTTTTCCATCGCCGCCTCTAAATTCAGATGCTCCAGGGCATCTGGGCGCAGCTTATTGACAGACCGGCGAATATCCTGAATTCCCTGTCTGGCCACTTTGGAAATCTTATTCAATTGTTTTTTCGTTTCATCCACCGAAAAATCAATCATAGCAATACACGCATCAATTCCCGCAGACAGCCCTGTCATTGTATGCCCCAGTGTATCATGGATTTCTCTGGCGATCCGGTTACGTTCTTTGGTCTCTCCCATTTTCTCCTGCATTTGGGCATAGTCCTGAAGCTGAGCATTCATTTCCTTCAGTTTTGCGTTCGCTGTTTCCAGCTGAATATTAAGCAGCGCAATCCTTGCATTTTCCTTCATCTGATTTCTCATAAGAATAATCATATACACAATAAATACCAATATATTAAGCGATACCAGCATATTTCGGACTCCCATTAAAATCATACTGATATTTGAATTATAGACATTTAGAAATTCCTGAAACGAAATCATCTTAAAATATATTGATATAATATTGTAATCTGAAAATATATAAAGAAGACCCATGATCACTAAAAACAACGCACGGTTATGCTTGTCACGAATCGAAGTTACGATATCTGCTACTACCAGCAAAATAATGCCATTATAACCAATATACAAGCATCGGATGATGATCAGGCAAAGCAAAAGCTCCATTCCATAAATGCAAAAAGCAAAGACGGCATTCTTTTTTTTCCTGCCTCGCATCTCGATAATCAAAAGCAGAAGAAAAAATGCAACAAATGTGATAACTGTCATTCTGACCGACTCCAACGGCAGATAAGTTATATTTTCCAGAAAATTTCTGGCAGAAAAGTTCCGATTGACATAATGAATGGTAAAGCCGGTAACAATAGAAAAAAAGGCCAGAATCATAAAATTGATCACACTCATTCCTATCTTTAAATAATATAAATTTTTATTCTTGAAATCTATCTTCCTCACCTCCCCTACCAGCGGTTAATATCAAACTGACTAATGTTAGCTTTTGTAATCATTTCCACTGATATTTCTTTTATTTTGGGAATCGTCTTTTCATTTAAGAGCTGATAAGCCGCTTCAATGGCTGTATCTCCCATCTGCTTTGGGAACTGAGCAGATGTTCCTGTCATGTATCCCTCCTGGATTAATTTTTTAGCTTCCGGTGATCCATCGACTCCATATACCAAGACCTCTCTGCCGTAATTTTTGCTGTCTAACGCTGCAAGAGCTCCCATAGCCGCCGGATCGTTCAGTGCCATTATAACATCAATGTTATCATATTTTTCTACGATATCTTCCACTTTGGGCAGAGATCTCTCAATCTGCCCCTCTGTATCCGCAGAAGCAATAATCTGGTATCCGGCATGTCCTTCGATCGTATCTAGAAATCCCCGGATGCGGTCTTCTCCTGATTTGGTCTTTTTATGAGTGAGAAGTACAATATTGGCCTTATCTCTTTTTTTCATCATATCCTGTGCACATTGAACGCCAGCCTGATAGTTGTCTGACACAATGGTCATATTGACCAGATCATTATCATATACAGGTGTATCAATGACAATGACCGGTATTCCAGCCTTTTTTGCCGCCTCAAGTCCCGGCTTCACCTTTTTCCAATCCACCGGGTTTAGAAAAATCACATCCACTCCTTTTTTGATCAAATACCGAATCTGTTCATTCTGTTTTTTCTGATCAAGAGCTGGATCCAAGGCAATCAAATGATCCCCATTTTCTTCTACTTTCAATTTAATTTCATTATTGATAACTTTATAAAACTGGTTGTTCATTGTCATATAAGTTGCCCCAAAAATCCTCTCATGCTTTTGGTATTTTTGAGCATAACAAAAATATGTCTTTGTGTAAGCCGCAATTACCATTCCAAAAACTGCGATGATCACAAAGATTCCTATCTTTTTCTTCCATTTTTTAATTTTACTTTCATTCATATTTTTCTATCCTCTTCTTTATCTGCACCGGATCTTTTCTTTTATTATAAGATTTGTTTTGATTGAAGTAAAGAAAAAAGCTCTTGCTTTTTGGGATTTGAAAACTCCTATTTTTTTTGGGAAGGTCCATCTTATTTCAAATAGACAATCCTCAAAAAATATTTTAAGATAAAATCAGCTATGTTTTATTTTGACTATGGTTCGCTTTATCCTGGAGGTTATTTAAAATGAGCCAAAATATATCGGATGGATTTCCTGGAAATATATTATTGCTATTTACAATACTGATATGGTCCCTGTTTCTTCTGGTCTATCTTTCTAACAGGCAGAATCGTTCCAATCAGTGGTGTGCGGTCGCAGGGCTTTGCTTCAGTATGGGAGTATTGAAAGAATATATTTATTTTACTTTAGATCCTCTTTTAAAAACAAAATTTTCATTTTATAATGCCGATCTTTCCTATAGCCTGTATTCGATACTGACAGGGATTTTATATTATTTTGCACTGCCTTGCTCTGTGATGTTCAGCTTTTATTTCAGCAGCTTTCATTTAAAACATCCAAAAATATTTTCTTGGCTGCGTTATCTTATTTTTGTTCCTGCTATCCTCTTATCCATCATCTATCCGATTACAAACACAAGATTTTTTCAGCTGGAAGATCCTGCTTATTATTCCATTGCAGCCTGCTATAACTGGATCTTTGGAGCCATTGTGACCTATTTTCTCTTAGGAAGTCTGAATCATAAACAAAATCGGGCAAGTTACAAACAGAAAAAACTAGTCTGTATCGTTACGCTGCCTCCCCTATGGTACTGGCTGTTCAGCGCTTTCGTTATCCATCTGCTGAATCTGAGGCCCTTTTTTAAAATATGGCAAGGCAATATTTTCATTGTTTTTCTTCTTTTAATTTTTTGTATCATCAATTTGTTTCAAGATGGAATTCTTGGCACACGGCTTAGAAGAGAAACTTATGACTGGACCATAGATGACAGTATTCTCCAGAAAAATGCTCAGTATATTGGACATGCGCTGAAGAATGAGCTTTTGAAAATCCAATGGTGTACTTCCATCCTCAGGGAGAAATTCCCATTAGAATCACCGGAAGAACTGGAAATCCTGGATCGTTCTGTCGCTCACCTCACACACTTTGTACAAAAGACAAAATTTTACTCCCATCAGATTTCGCTGGATATTCAGCCAGTTCATCTTTCTGACCTGTTGAAAACATCGATTTCCGGAATACCGGATGATATAAAAGAAAAAGCCAAAATTTTTCTTGATTGTCCAGATCATATTATCCTTTTTTGTGACAAGACTCATACTCTGGAAGTTTTCAATAATTTGATAAGAAATGCTTTTGAATCCTTCTCATCCTCAGGCATTCTTGAAATTACCTGTCGGGAAAAAAACGTTTTATAAGAATTGATCTAAAGGATAATGGCTGCGGTATCGCGAAAGAAGATCTTCCATTTTTGTTCGAACCATACCATACGACAAAACTTTCCAATCAACATCTTGGTCTAGGTCTATATTACTGCCATAAAGTACTGTTAGAACACAAGGGAATGATCAAAGTCAAAAGTGTTCCAGACAAAGGTTCCATTTTTTCTCTGTATTTTCCTGTAAAACAACGTAAATTTAAAAAATAGTGAGGATTTGATTATGAAAAAGATGATTAAAATACTTGTGATAGAAGATGACGTTGATTTTTGCTATCTGATTCGTAAAACATTAGAAAAGCAGAAGGACTTTCAAGTGGTTGGCCAATGCTCTGATATGATTCAGGCTTTGACGCTTGCCAAAACATTTGAACCGGATATTGTCCTTCTGGATTTAAATCTCTCATGCGGCAGTCTGGACGGCATTGAAATTGGAAAGAAAATCCGACTTCAGACTGATGCAAAGATTGTAATCCTAACAGCGTTTGAAGACTCTGATATCGTCTTGGAAGCATGTACCGGCTGCTTTGCTTCTGCCTATGTTTTCAAAAGTCAGTTCAAAGGACTGGAAGAAATTATCCGTAATACTGCCTGCGGCAGTACACCCCAGCAGCATCTGATTCGTTCCGCCATCCTTGCACCTCTTTCCCCGGCAGAACGGGCTGTATTTGATATGCTGATCGGAAAATCAGTAACACTGCATTCTTCCTCCAAAACCATAGCCAATCAAAAGACAGCCATTCTTAAAAAATTAGGATTAAAAAAATACAAAGATCTGATTCATCTCTTCTCTGAAAAAGAATGAATAGGCGAACCCCCGATTCATTCTTTTTTTACGAGACATATAAAATACTCCCTTCTTGGATAACAAGCTTCGCATCCTGCCTGTCATTCCAGAAGGGAGTTCCTGCTTTAAAATAAATGATTCTATATGATTATTTAATAGCTATTGTATCCCCAGATACTCTCCCAACATTTTAAATTCATCCTGAAAAATACAGTGGCTGATCTCATCTTTTTCCATTTTCTTCTGACATGTATCATAATCCATCCAGATGACTTCTTCCACTTCTTCTTTCTGCAGAGAAATATTTTCCATCTTTACCGGTTTATCATACACGTAAACGGCGCTGATTTCATGATTTTGAAAATCCCTTCCATAAAAATTTCCATTCATGATTCCCTTATGGAATCCAATGAAATGCAGATCATCTTTTGATGCAGAAATTCCCAGTTCTTCCCCTATCTCCCGGACTGCGGTTTCCAGATATCCGCTCCCTGCCGCCACATGTCCGGCAGAAGAAATATCATAGCATCCTGGAAAAGAATCTTTATCAGCACTTCGTTTCTGAAGCAGTACATCATATCCTTCTTCTGTTCTGCGTACAACCCAAATATGAGATGTTCCATGCACATCACCATCCTCATGAACCAGTGATCTTTCCTTTATCCTTCCAGTTTTCTCTCCATCTTCATCCAGCACATCAAAAAATTCCAGCGCTTTCCCGTCCAGTACGGCAGACATAAGATTTCCTTCCTCATACGTAAGTTTCAGAGAAAAGAACGGATCTCCTTCATCCATATACCTGAGAAAAAGCCGGTCTCCTTCCCAAAGTTCCAAACTCAGCAGGTCTTTTTTAGGGATCCATTCCAGCACTCCTTCATCACATTCTTTTATATTTCCACTGTACTCTGTGATATGATACAGAAACATGTATTCCCATGCTTCTTTTTCTGTTCCTATATCAGACAGAAATGTTACGACACCACAGAAACGATATTTCTCAGGAACCAGCCCTGTCTCTTCCTTCACTTCGCGGAACATACAGTCCTCCGGACTTTCCCCATGCTCAAAATGTCCTCCGACACCAATCCACTTGTCTTTATTCACATCGTGTTTCTTTACAATCCTGTGCAGCATCAAATATTTATTTTCTTTTTCAATGTAACATAATGTTGTTAAACCCATTTTTTCTTTCCTCCAAAACTATTGTAAATGCAAATAAGAAAAGTTACAATAAGGAAATAGAAAGGAGGACGTATGATGGATATTAAATGTATTGCTTTAGATCTGGATCGGACAACGTTAAATGCCCAGGGAAGACTTTCTGACGGCAACCGGCAGGTATTGTTGCACGCTATTGAACAAGGTGTTCATATTGTTATTGCCAGCGGACGTTCTTTTCACACACTTCCAAAAGATGTTGTGTCTGTTCCTGGCATTGAGTATGCTATAACCTCCAATGGAGCTGCCGTCTATTATATTCCAACGGGGAAATGCCTGCACGAATACAAACTTACAGAAGCCTCTGTCTCTGATATTCTGGAAGTTTCTTCCTCTTATCCAGTGGCACTGGAAGCCTTTATCGACGGCACCGCCTATGCAGAAGCAGATTACGTAAACAATCCGGTTGGATTTGGAGCTACACCTCAGGCTATCCCATATATTCAAAGCACAAGAAATCCCATCCATCAGATGCCGAATTTTTTGCGCAGACATCAAAACCAGATTGACAGCATTGACGTGGTTGTTGGAAATCTCCGCACAAAAAAAGAAATCTGGACCAAACTTGACCAGACTTCCAAAGATATCTATATTACTTCTTCTGTTTCTCAGCTGATTGAAATTTCTCACAAAAACGCCGGCAAACATTCCGGTCTGCGCTTTATTCGGGATTACCTGCATTTAGCACCAGAACAGACGGCCGCTTTCGGTGACGGAGATAATGATGTGGATCTGCTGAACGCTGCAGGCATTGGCATCGCCATGGAAAATGCTTCACCAAAATGCAAATCTGCCGCAGACGCTGTGACCCTCCACCATGATCTGGATGGTGTCGCATGGGGCATCGAACACATTCTTCATATTAAATAATCGCGGTCTGCCGAAGTTCCAGCTGTCCCCGCACCTCTCCTTCCGGCTGTTTTTCACAGATTACACCGCTGATATCCTGAAACCCTGCATAAACATAGTTTGCCTGAAATCCAAATTTCTCGCTTTCCATCATAAGATAAACTTTGCTGCTTCTTTCTACCGCATGTTTCTTCATCAGTCCGTCTTCCGGTACATATGTCATAATGATATTTTTTCCAGGGTCTGCTCCCACAACCCCCATAAATGCAATATCAAATCTGAAATTTTCCATCATCTGAAGAGTCAGTGATCCCAGAAATCCATTCTGTGAACGGTTAAACTCCCCTCCAATCAGAAAAAACTTTACATTTTTCGTCGTCTGAAAAATTTCTGCAATATCCATCATACAGCTGACAACCGTGATTTTCAGTCCGGCTCTTATGATCTCCCGAGCCAGCTCAATATTGGTCGTTGATGTATCCAAAAACACCATATCTCCATTTTTTATGAGTTTTACTGCCTTTTTTGCAATTTTCTTTTTCTTATCCGTATTTTTATGTTTTCTGCTGGAAACCAGATTGCTGTGTCCAGGATGAAGACTGTCCGGGAGAACCGCACCTCCGTATGTTCTCTTTAACAGATTCTGACCTTCCATGGCAGCCAAATCCTTCCTAATACAATCTTCTGTCACCTGAAATTTCTTGCTCAGATCCTTTACCAGGACTTTCTCATTTTCCTTTAAGAGTCTTAAAATCTCCTGGTGCCGTTCCTCTACAAACATACTTCCTCCTTATCCAGATGAATCGATATTTTCTTGTTTCTTATCATTTTATATGATTTTCACGTCTTGTGTCAATCCGGCCGCTCTTCCAGAACTCTGCCCTATCCCTCGCTATATGACAGCCAGCTCACAGCACAGCAGCCGTTTTCCCGGCTTATCGCACAAAAAACAGGATCTCCCTGTCTAATCAGAGAAATCCTGCTCTTTCATCATATTATAGAATAATTCTATTCTTCAACTTCTACGAAAACTTCTTTTCCCATGCCGCATAACGGACATACCCAATCTTCCGGAAGATCTTCAAATTTCGTTCCTGGAGCGATTCCGTTGTCCGGATCTCCTGCTGCCTCATCATAAATGTATCCACATGGCTCACATTCGTATTTTTTCATCTCTTTTTTCCTCCTAAATACTTTCTTATACTATATTACTTTCTGCTTTTATTCATAAAAGCAGCAGTTTGCTGTATCAAATCAGGCCTCAGCCTTCCAAAGTCCGTGCAGGTTGCAGTACTCATATGCTGCTACCAGTTCATCTCCCGGCGCAAGTGTAAAGACTGCTTTTGGTTCATCACCCGGCTGAAACCGATGGAGCTGACCGCCTTGTTTTGTTTCAATATAGACACCCATGATATAATGCTCTTCCAACATCGGATGATCAACTTCTCCTACCTTAACTGTTACCTGCTGTCCGTCTTTTTCGATCACAGGAACATGTTTCTCACCGGCTGCGTCAGTAACATTTGCTTTCATCTGACTTACACCTGCCGGCTGCTCTTTCTCAAATAAATCTAATAAAATTGCTTTATCATCTTTATAAAATCGACTCATCTTGAATTCCTCCTTTACTGTTCCAGACTATAGCTATATAATAACCTCAAACTACATTTTTTTCTGTAACATATGTTACAAAAATACAAAAAAGGATGAAAAAATGGAAATCAAAGACACCTTACTTTTTCAAAATCTGAACGAATCTGAAATTCAACGGATTCTTTATTGCTCTAATGCAGATATGATGACCTGCAAAAAAGGACAGATCATCATCTTCTCCGATGATAAACCTTCCGTATTGTATCTGATCCTGGAGGGAACTGTCATTCTTGAGCAATACAATTATATGGGAAAACCCATGAACATTGAATACCGCTCCGCCGGCGACTTGTTTGGTGAAACAGATGTTTTTCTGGACAAACAATCGTTTGGCTATACTGTCCGAGCGGCAAGTTCCTGTAAGATTCTTACAGCAGACCGCAGTTTCTTCTTTCGGACCTGTGAAAAAAACTGTGAACATCACAGTCAGGCAATTTTTAATATGCTCCATATTTTTGCTCTGGACAACTATCAAAAGCAAGAACGGCTGGATATTCTGACTTGTGGTGGATTAGAGCAGCGGATTGCACGTTATCTTCTGGAAAATCATGAAAACAATTCCTGCACTCTTTCCATGAACCGCAATGAACTTGCTGCCTATCTCAATACGACCCGTCCTTCATTATCCAGGACATTATCCACTCTGCAGAATCAGGGAGTTTTAAAAATCCACAATCGAATGCAGATCCGGATTCTTGATCTGGAAACTCTCCAGGCAATTGCCGATGGCTTGTCATGATGGAAACCAAACTGGTACCGACTGGTCGATTTTCAGGCTGTCCCTTCCAACGATGCAGTCCAAAGCCTGTATCGTTGCACCGGCCTGTTTTGCCTCCCGCAAGACTGCCCCAAACTCAGGATGTCTTTTATCATTTGGTTCAAATCGTATGGTGCCCTTCATTTGGATTACAAAGATAATATACACTTCATAACCTTCTTCTATACATTTCATCAGTTCTTTTACATGTTTCACTCCGCGTTCTGTCGGTGCATCCGGAAATCTTGCAATGCCTTCTTCCTCTAAAGTGACTCCCTTTACTTCAACAAAGGCCTTTTTCCCATTTCCTTCTATATAAAAATCAAAGCGGGAATTTCCATATTTTCGCTCTGCGGCGATCAAATCTGGTTTTTGATAAATTCCGCCCTGTTCCAGCCATTCTCTGACTACATGATTGGGAGCCTGAGAATCTATATTGACCATAACATCTCCCTTCATGATTCCAATCAAAGAATACTTTGTCTTTCTTTCCGGATTGCTGTGTTTTTGAAGAAATACTTTTGTTCCAGGAATCAGCAGTTCCCTGCATCTTCCTGTGTTTTTCACATGCGCTTTGGCTTGACTTCCCTCCGCTTCCACCATAGCAATAAACCGATTCGGACGGCTTAAAAAAATTCCTTCTATTATATTTTCATACTTCATTTCTGCAATTTCACCTTTTCTTTATATTTTGAACAGATTCACATGCTCTGCCTCGGAGCATTTTTTCTTTTTCTGCATATTCTATTATAACAAAGATTTCGGAGGTTTCTATGACTTATGCTCTGTCCCTTGACCATGTTTCTTATACGTATCACACTTTAAAACAGGAAACCCCTGCCCTTCGTGATGTTTCCTTCCATATAAAATCCGGAGAATTTATCGCCGTCGTCGGCCCCAGCGGCTGCGGAAAATCCACACTGCTTCACCTGATCGCCCGTCTCCTTCCCATGGACAGCGGAGAAATCCTGATCCACGGGTATCCTCTTGTTATTTCAAAAAAGAAAGTCGGCTACATGCTGCAGAGCGATCAGCTTCTTCCTTGGAAGACCATATTTGAAAATGCTGTTCTTGGACTTAAAATACAAAAAATCAAAAAACCAGAAGCCTATGACCGGGTGGAACATCTCCTGGACTCTTATGGGCTAAAAGACTTCCGCGACTCCTATCCAAATCAGCTGTCCGGCGGAATGCGTCAGCGAGCTGCTCTGATCCGAACTCTGGCTCTCTCTCCTGATATTCTTCTGTTAGATGAACCTTTCTCCGCACTGGATTATCAAACCCGGCTCAATGTATCCAATGACATTGGCACCATCATAAAACAGGAACATAAGACTGCTCTCCTCGTCACCCATGATCTGTCTGAGGCCATTAGTATGGCTGACCGGGTAATTGTTCTCTCGAAACGTCCGGGGACTGTAAAATCCATTGTTCCAATCCACCTGTCCTGTACGGAGAAAACACCAAAAAACGCAAGAAATTCAGTAGAATTTAAAGATTATTTCAATCAGTTGTGGAGGGATATTAATGAAGAATGAACCATCCGAAGCACAAAAACTATATCTTCTGTCGCTTCAAAGAAGAAAATACTGGATTCTGGCAGCACAGGTGCTTCTGCTGTTGGCAATTCTGGCTGCATGGGAAATCTCTGTGGAAAACGGATATCTAAACGGCTTTATTTTCAGCAGTCCCCGCCGTGTCATTCAGTGTTTCTACACGATGCTGAAAGATCAGAGTCTTTTTCTTCACATTGGAATCACATTGTTAGAAACTATCGCAAGCTTCCTGCTGGTTATGATCTTTACTTTGGGAATTTCCATTCTTTTGTGGTGGTGCCGTCCTGCTGCTGATATCCTGGAACCCTATCTGGTGGTATTAAACAGCCTTCCAAAGTCAGCCCTTGCACCGATTCTGATCGTCTGGCTTGGAAACAATATGAAAACTATCATAATAACTGCGATTTCTATTGCTGTTTTCGGAAGTATCTTAAATCTCTATCATGGTTTTATGAAAGTAGATCCGCAGCGTCTGATTCTGATTCAGACTCTGGGGGGCTCTAAAGCAGACTGTCTGCGTATCGCTGTAATTCCAAGCTGTATTCCTCTGTTTGTCAGCCTGATGAAAGTCAGTATCGGCCTGTCTTTGGTCGGTGTTATCATCGGAGAATTCCTGGCTGCCAGAGCAGGGCTTGGATATCTGATCATCTACGGAAGCCAGGTCTTTAAGATGGACTGGGTCATGATGTCCATTATTCTTCTATGCCTGATTGCCATGCTGCTTTACAAAATTCTCCATGCAGCCGAAAAATATGCACTGAAACATATGTAAAAAAGAGGCATATCACATCAAATCTGTGTGATATGCCTCTGTCTTCTGAAATATCATCCCTTTTTGGAATATATGAAACCAAGTCTTAGTTTTTCTTCGCCTTTGGCTGCTGCTGCGTAATACAATGAATATTGCCGCCGCCATATACAACCTCTTCTGTTCGAACTCCTACAGCCTTTCTTTCCGGGAAGAGTTCCCCAATCTGTTTCAGTGCCAGTGCATCATTTTCATCACCATACTGTGGCACAATAACACCTCCATTGACAATCAGGAAATTCATATAAGAAGCAATGGTGGTATCTCCTTCCTCCCTTGGAGCTGCATCTTCTGACCAGTCAATCGTGTCTGCCCCTTTCAAAAGAACAGGATTCTTTGTCAGACAAACTTTATGCACCTTCAGCCTGCGTCCTTTTGCATCAGTTTCCTGAGACAGCTGTTCATATGCAGCTCTTGCTTCTTTATAAAAAGGATGATTTGGATCATCTGTCCAAATGCATGCCACCTCTCCCGGACGGATGTACTGCACTACATCATCAATATGGCCATTTGTCTCATCTGGATCAATTCCATCTTTGACCCAGATAACTTTCTCACAATTTAAATACTCTTTGAGCATATTTTCAATTTCTTTTTTTGTTAAATGTGGGTTGCGTCCCTCACTTAACAGACACATTTCCGTCGTAATAACCGTTCCCTCACCGTCGACATGGATAGATCCGCCTTCCAAAACGAATCCCTCCGTGCGGTAACTGTCAATTCCTTCCATATCACATACTTTTCTGGCAATCAGATCATCCTGATCCCATGGAAAATACAATCCGTCTACAAGACCGCCCCAGGCATTGAAAGTCCAGTCGCATCCCCGGATACCTCCTTTATCATCAATAACAAAGGTTGGTCCCATATCACGCATCCAAGCATCATTGCTCGTCATTTCCACGACCCGGATAGAATCCGGAACCTGTGCTCTGCAGTTTTCATACTGCTCTGGTGATACACAAATGGTTACCGGCTCAAACTCGCGAATTGCTTCTGCTACTTTGACAAAAACTTTCTGTGCCGGTTTAGCCCCGTTTCTCCATGTATCTGTACGCTGCGGCCACAGCATCCAAATCTGTTCCTGCTCCTCAAACTCTCCCGGCATACGAAATCCATCCTGTTTTGGTGTTGTATTTATAATTCTTCCTGCCATAATACCTCATCTCCCTTTTTCTTTTCTTTCCTGTGTGCACGTACAATAAATTCACCGATAATGATACATAAAACTGCCCCAACTGTGATTGGAAGCACTCCGCTTAAGGTTTCCGCATCAAAAGACATCGGAACCGCCGTAAATATAATAGAAATCACCAGCAAAATACACGGAACCACAGCAATCACACGGACTGCCGTCTGATTTCCCGGTACCTGAAATGGTCTCGGACGGTTCGGATCTGTCCGTCTTAATTTCAGAAATGCTGGAAATACCGGAACATAAGCCAGCAAAAACATAACCAGATTTAATGCGAAAAAGCACCAGAACAATTCCTGATTTGGGATCAGCGGTGCTATGATCAGAATCAGACTGGCAACAATCCCATTCATAACAGATGCTCCCACCGGCATATTATTTTTCCCTTTGCGAATTCCAAAGACTGCCGGCATATCTCCACGATTTGCCGCATAAGAAGCTACATTGTTAACACCCAGTGACCAGGAAATCATATTTCCAAACAAGGTCAGCAAAAATGCAACAGCTACAACCGTTACAATAATTCCCGTTGGTTTTCCTGTTAAAAGCTGAATACTCTCCAACAGTCCTGTGCTCATATTGATTTTATCTGTCGGCACAGCCACCCCAATTCCAAATGCCATGAAAATATAAATGACTGCAATCACTAATCCGCCAGTGATAATTGCCTGTGGAATCTGCTTTTTTGGCTGATCCATATCCTCAGCAAAAGTACATACGATTTCAAAACCAAGACAATTAAATATAATTACAGAAATATAAGACAAACTATTAAGATCAAAACTTGGAAGCAGTGACCTTAGGGTATATTCATTTGCCATACCGTTATGAACAGCTCCATAAATTCCTAAAATTCCCAGTGTCAGCGCGATCAGGATTTTGATTACAGCCGCACCGTTTAAAATCCAGGCACTATCGCAGACTGGGAAAAAACTGATGACAATGACAATCCACACAAAACATAGTTCTATGATCAGCGCCGGAATCGTTCCCATCGTTTTCCCTGTCAGCAAACTGATCGTATCCGGAAACATAAGTGCAAGAGATGCCATCCACAGTGGAAAATTAATCCAGTAATACCAGGAAACACGGCCGCCCCATCGTTTTCCGAATGCCTTAGAAACCCAGTCATACAGTCCGCCTTCACCTTCATACGTTGTACCAAGCTCTGATGCGATCAAGCCGTATGGAAGAAGAAAGGCTATCAATAAGAAAATCCACCAGAAATACTGTGAATTTCCAACTGCAGCTACAGGAGCTGCTGCCTCTGCTACAAATACTACGCAAATGACGGTCATCACCGCATCCATCAAGCGAAATCTTTTCTGCATATGCTCCACCTCTTTCTATCTTCCATGTGTCATCAGAATCTGATACATTTCGGGTCTGCGGTCACGGAATACCCCCCATTCCCTTCTTGTTTTTGCGATTTCATCCAGATCAAATTCGGCAGTAATAATACCCTCGGATTCTCTGTCTTTTTCCGCAGCTAATTCACCATGTTCGTCGGCAATGAAAGAAGACCCATAAAATGTCATCTCTGTTCCATCCTTTTCAGTTCCGACTCTGTTGGAAGCAACCACCGGCATAATATTGGCTGCTGCATGTCCCTGCATACAATGACGCCAGTGAGGCATAGAATCATGCTTCAGAATCGGCTCATTGCCAATGGCTGTGGGATAAAACAGCATTTCTGCTCCAAGAAGTGCCATGCTCCTTGCGCACTCCGGAAACCACTGATCCCAGCAGATTCCAACGCCAATAATTCCAAATTTTGTTTTCCACACTTTAAAACCAGTGTCTCCTGGTGTAAAATAAAATTTTTCTGCATATGGAAGTCCATCCGGTATATGTGTTTTTCTGTAAATTCCAAGTACGGTTCCATCCGCATCGATGACTGCGACGGAATTAAATGCCGTATTCCCTGCTTTTTCATAGAAGCTGATTGGAAGAACTACATTCAGTTCCCGGGCAATATCCTTAAAATGCCTGATTGCAGGATCTTCTTCTGGTGTCTTTGCCAAGTTAAAATATGTAAAATCCTGTCTCTGACAAAAATAAGGTGTTTCAAATAATTCCTGCAGCAATATAATATTCGCTCCCTGCTGTGCTGCCTCTCGTATCATATCTTCAGCTTTTGACAGGTTCTCATCGATATTCCATCCACAGGACATCTGGGTTGCTGCCACTTTTACTTTTCTCATATCACTCTTTCCTTTCTTTTGTTGATCGTATTTAAAATTCCGGATATTTTAGAACGAAAAAAAGAGGCAGCTTTTCCAAATCAATAGAAAAACTGCCTCGCTGCAATTTGCTTTACATGGAAGATTATATAAAAGTGAATATGGTTTTACAATTCCCTCTTTTTATCTTTTTGTTCTATTTTCTACTACTAAAATAGAACTTTTATTCTATTTTATACTTCTATCATTTCATATAGTTGGATTCTCTGGCTAATTCCTAGTTTTCGGTATATATGATGACAATGTTTGCGCAGTGTACTGACAGAAATCTTCAGATCTGCTGCAATTTCCTCTGAACTTCCATCATGCATCAGCTGTCTCAATACCTCTTGTTCCCTTGCGCTTAGTCCATAACAAGATGCACATTCCTCTACCGTCATTTTCCTTTGTTCTTCTTTTTCCTGTTCTTTGTAAAGTCTGAGAGCCAGATGCTCTTTCAGCACATCCAGAGCAAATAAATCTTCATATTCAAAATCTTTCTTTCCCTTTTCCCTGAAAAAGGACATGACTCCCAAAAATTGTTCCTGATAACTGATATTGAGATGCAGAGAAAAATGCCATCCCTGTTTGTCATATACTGCTTTATAATACTGTGTTTTCACACGGACTTCCTCTGGAAGCAGATCACTTTCCCGATAAGAAATATTATTTCCCGTAAGCATCAGCCCCTTAGAATAATCCAAATTTTTAAATTCGTTGATATAGTCCTCCATATCTTCCACAGAATATCTGATGCCCACCGGCCGTTCCAATTCATTTTCCCTCTCTGCCGCTGCCAGATAAAACGATGAACTGTCAAAATCAATCAGATACCGGAGCTGCTTCATAATCTGCATTCTCATCTCATCTATGTCGTCCATACTGTAAATTTTATAAATAATTCCATTTAATATCATCCATTCGTTATTTTTCAGCATACTATAATCTGCGCCTTTCTTCTTAAATTCTGTAGTTTCGTAAATACTACTACCGGATAATTTTCATGTCAAGAAGGCAGCACAAAAAGGAGCCGCTCTTCCACAGATGACGACTCATCTGTTTTGCAGCGGCTCCTTCTGCTTTTTATTAATGAAAAGAGAGGATTAAAAAATATATATGAAAAACTATGTCTTTATTATACCCTATTCCTCCTGAGATTCAATTTCCTCCGTATAAACTTTTCTAAACAAAAAATAAAATTATCTAAAAATTTTTGTACTACACATATTTTTTTATAATTCGTATGACATTTCCAAAATAAGATCTTCCAAAAAGATTCAAGTGATTCAGAAGATGATACAGCTGATAGAAATCTCTTTTCTGAGGATAATCTACAGAAATAGGATTGATTTCATCATATGCACTGTAGAATTCTGTCGGAAAGCTTCCAAACAGCTGAGTCATAGCAAGATCTGTCTCAAAATCGCCTACATAAGCTGCCGGATCAATGATCCATGCCTTTCCATCTCTGCCGCACATAACATTTCCTCCCCATAAATCTCCATGAAGAAGTGATGGAAATTCAGGTTCCTCCAAATAAGATTCCAATCGTTCCAGCATATGATTTAATTTTCTCATAGTATCCGGATCGAAATAATTTTCCGCCATCCTGATCTGCGGCAGGAGTCTGCATTCCCGAAAAAAATCCACCCAGCTTTCTTTCGGCGTGTTGATCTGCGGTCCCGCTCCAATAAAATTGTCTTCCAGGAAGCCATAGCAGGCTTTTTCATTTTCTGGTTTCACAAATTGGCTGCACTCTGCCCTATGCAGATTCGCCAGCTGATGTCCAAATTCTTCCCAGTAATCTTTCCTTTTGGACATACTTTCCAGATATTCCAGCATCAGAAATGAAATTTCTTTTTCCTGATCAATTCCGCTTCCCAAAATCTTTGGTACTCCAATCTCACCAACAGATTTCAGAGCCTGAAGACCTGTAATTTCCGTTTTAAAAAATTTTTGATTTTCTATGGTATTCATCTTTACAAAGACCTGGTCTCCGGTAGAGAGAGTTATTTTTCGTGAATCATTGATGCTCCCTCCATATACATATTCCCGCTTCGTAATTTCTGTCTTTTCTCCAAAGATTTCTTTAACTGCTTCATTTAAAGATTCATAATCCTGCGTCACTTTCTTTACACTCATCTCTCTCCCACCTTTTGAATGCACATTGACTTGCTACCGGTTTTTCCACTCATCAAGAATTATAAATAACTCCTGAATTTCTGATTCTTTTGTAGCCCAGCTCGTGGCAAAACGGACTGCCGTATGGGAATCATCTAATTTTTCCCAGAAACTGAACTTTACTTTTTCCTTTAACCACTCCATCTCCTTATTTTCCAAAATGATAAACTGCTGGTTTGTCGGCGAATCCATAAAAAACTCATATCCCCGCTCTGCAAATCCTTCTTTCATCTGATATGCCAGTTCAACCGCTTTTTCGCTGATTTCAAAATAAAGCCCGTCCGTAAAAAGAACATCAAACTGTACTCCCATAAGCCATCCCTTGGCTAAAAGCGCTCCGTGCTGCTTAATTCTTGTAACAAAACACTTCGGCGTATTGTTTTTCGTAAACACTACAGCTTCCCCAAATAAAGCTCCCACTTTGGTTCCCCCGATATAAAAGACATCACAAAGCTGTGCAATATCCTGAAGCTTCAGATCACATTTTCTGCTCGCAAGCCCATATCCCAGCCGTGCTCCATCCAGATATAACGGAATCTGATAAGCCTTGCATATTTTTGAAATCTGTTCCAGTTCCCTGAGACTATACAGCGTTCCAAATTCTGTAGGGTAAGAAAGATAAACCATTCCTGGAAATACCATGTGCTCGTGATTTTCATCGTTCCAGAAATCTTCAAGATATGTTTTCAGACTTGACGGACATATTTTCCCGTTTTGTCCAGAAATTGTAATCACCTTATGTCCGGTAAATTCCACAGCTCCTGCCTCATGTATGCTGATATGTCCGGAATCAGCCGCAATCACCCCCTCAAAAGGCTGGATCATACTATCTATGACAACTGCATTCGTCTGCGTCCCACCGACAAGGAAAAATATATCTGCGTCAGGGCATCCACACTCCTTTTTTATCTTATCTTGTGCTCTCCGGCAGTATATGTCGCTTCCATATCCAGCCTGTGGTTCCATATTGATCTCACAGAGTTTTTCCAGTATTTTCTCATGTGCCCCTTTTATGTAATCACTCTCTAACGACAGCATAGAAATCTCCTCTTATTTCTTAATTTATTCTTATGAAATCATTTTTTTGTATTTTATCACACTTTCTTCATATTCTTTTATTATACTATAATCACAGCAAATAACTAATACATTAGTTATTTTTGCTAAAACTTTTTTCATACTTTTTCATAATGCCGGAGATTCCCAAATCTCCGGTCCCCTCTTTTTTACAGAATCTTTCTTCATAGGAAAAATCCCCATAACATGTTATGATAGAGTCAACTGTATTTTGAAAGGAGTTTTCTTATGAATTTTGGAATCATTGGTTTTGGAAATATCGCTCACAAATTTATTCAGAGCATCACATCAACTGACGAGGGCAGGATCACTGCTGTCGCCTCAAAATCTGCTGCTGAAAATGATCCTTATCTAACTGCAAATCCTCAGATTACCCTCTACCGCAGCTATGAATCTTTGCTGCAGGATCCTTTGATAGATGCTGTTTATATTGCACTGACTCACAAATATCATAAAGAATGGATTCTTCGGGCCATGAATCATCAGATTCCTGTCCTGTGTGAAAAACCTCTTGTTCTTTCCTCCGAAGATGTAGATATCATCCGAAAAAGAGGACAAGAAACCCACACATACTGTCTGGAGGCTTTAAAAACAAAATTTAATAATGGATTTTGCCGTCTGAAAAAAGATCTTTCTTTGATCGGACAAATCCAGCATATCAAAGCATCGTTTTGTTCTGATGCCTCCGGCAAGCCGTCTTCCTGCTTCCTTTTTGATCCGGAACAGGGCGGCGCGCTGAATGATATCGGAAGTTATGTACTGGGATTCATTCTTAGTCTCTGTCCCGATGAGATCACAGACATCTCATCCAGCCTCAAGGTTCATAAAGGAATTGAAGAATATTTTTCTGCCGATTTATCCTTTTCCGGCGGATATACAGCGTTTGCTGAAGGTGCCATCGATCGAAAAACAGATCGTACGGCTCTTATCCGGGGAACAAAAGGAATCATCGAAATTCCTTTTTTTAACCGAATTTCTTCTTACACGATCACACTTCAGGACGGATCTGTCATAAAACGTGAAGATCCTATCTTTGGAGATGATATGACCATGGAAATTCAGGCGGCTATTCATGATATACAGGCAGGAAAGCTGGAAAGTTCTATCCACAGCCTCGATGACACAAAAGCAATCCTCAATCTCTCCAAACAGATCAGAGCATGTGCGGAAATTTTATGATTTTAATTCTGCTTCTTCCAGGCATTTCTTTCCCTTTAGATTGCAAAAAACGACCGAAAAGAAAATCGGTCGTTTTTTTGCTTCGTTTATGCTGTTTTTAGGACTTTTCATGAATGAAAATTTTCTCTGCTTCCTCTACTTCTTCTTCGGTTGGCGGCATTATGCCGTCCAGAGAATAATCCAATCCCATTTCCTCCCACTTTAAAATTCCTAAAGTGTGGTATGGAAGAATTTCAAACTTTTCGACTGTTTTCAATCTCTCCATAAATTCCTTCAGACAAATCAGGCCATCCCTGTTGTCAGTAAGTCCAGGAACCAAAACATGGCGGATCCACATGGCAATGCCCATTTTAGACATCTCCTCTGCCATTTCGAGAATATTTTCATTGCCCCATCCAGTCAAATCTTTGTGGCGCCGCCCATCCATTTCTTTCAGATCAAGCATTACTAAATCTGTATACTTCATCAACCTCTTCCATTTTCCATAGAAGGGCTCTTTTTTTGTAAAAGGCTGTCCGCATGTATCCAAAGTCGTATGGATGCCTTTCATCTTTGCAAGCCGAAAGAATTCCGTCAGAAAGTCTATCTGCAGCAGAGGTTCTCCGCCGCTGACGGTGATTCCTCCATTGCTGCCCCAATAATTATGGTACCGCCAGGCTCTGTCTAAGAGAGCCTGCGGCGTCCATTCTTCTCCTTGTTTCTCATCCCAGGTTTCGGGATTATGACAATATCTGCATCTCATCCGGCATCCCTGCATAAATACAACAAACCGTACACCTGGACCATCCACTAATCCGAAGGTTTCCAGTGAATGGATCCTTCCTGTTAAATTCGTTTCCATATTTCTACATCGTCTTATGGCAGGTTCTGGAAATTACATCCATCTGCTGCTCTCTCGTCAAATCAATGAATTTTACTGCGTAACCAGAAACACGGATTGTAAAGTTTGCATATTCTTCTTTTTCCGGATGTTCCATAGCGTCGATCAGCTTTTCTTTTCCAAAGACATTGACATTCAGATGATGAGCTCCCTGATCAAAATATCCGTCCATAACACGAACCAGATTATCGATTCTTTCCTGGTCTTCATGTCCCAGGGCATCCGGATTGATGGTCTGTGTATTGGAAATACCGTCCAGTGCCCATTCATATGGCAGCTTGGCAACAGAATTTAAAGATGCCAGAAGTCCGTTCTGCTCTGCTCCATAACTTGGATTCGCACCTGGGGCCAAAGGTTCTCCTGCCTTTCTTCCATCCGGCATAGATCCTGTTGCTTTTCCATAAACAACATTGGATGTGATCGTAAGGATGGATGTTGTCGGCTCTGAATTCCTGTAGGTATGATGTTTTTTGATCTTTTCTATAAAAGTTCTCAAAAGCCATACTGCAATATCGTCGGCACGGTCATCGTCATTTCCATATTTCGGAAAATCTCCTTCTGTTTCATATCCTACTGCGATTCCATCTTCGTCTCTGATAACTTTTACTTTTGCATATTTAATAGCACTTAAAGAATCTACTGCATGAGAAAATCCTGCGATTCCAGTAGCAAAAGTTCTTCTTACGTCTGTATCAATCAGCGCCATAAGTGCAGCTTCATAGTAATATTTATCATGCATATACTGAATCAGATTCAAAGTATTAACATAAAGATCTGCCAGCCAGTCCATCATGACATCATATTTGGCAAGTACTTCCTCATAATCCAGATATTCAGACGCTACTGGAACATACTGTGGTCCCACCTGCTGTTTCGTCTTTTCATCAATTCCTCCGTTGATAGCATAGAGCAGGCATTTTGCCAAATTCGCTCTTGCTCCAAAGAACTGCATTTCTTTTCCAGTCTGTGTAGCAGATACACAGCAGCAGATTGCGTAATCATCACCCCAGATCGGCTTCATAACATCATCATTTTCATACTGTACAGAACTTGTGCGAATAGAAATATCTGCTGCATATTTTTTGAAGCTTTCCGGCAGTGAGGAAGAATATAACACTGTCAGGTTTGGTTCTGGAGAAGGTCCCATATTTTCCAGAGTATGAAGGAAACGGAAATCTGTCTTCGTTACCATAGATCTTCCGTCCACACCACTTCCTGCTAAATCCAAAGTTGCCCACACCGGATCTCCGGAAAACAGTTCATTATAAGAAGGAATTCTAGCAAATTTTACCATTCTGAACTTCATTGTTAAATGATCGATCAATTCCTGAGCTTGTGTTTCAGTAAGAATTCCTTTTTCTAAGTCTCTCTGAATATAAATATCAAGGAATGTTGATACACGTCCAATACTCATGGCTGCGCCATTCTGTGTCTTGATTGCTGCCAGGTAAGCAAAATACATCCACTGAATCGCCTCTTTAGCATCTTTTGCAGGTCTTGAAATATCGAATCCATAGATACCTGCCATTTCTTTCATTCCTTTTAAAGCTTTTTTCTGCAGTGCAAGTTCTTCTCTCTGACGAATGATATCATCTGTCATAGTTCCGCATCCGCAGTTTGCAAAATCTTTTTCCTTTTCTTCTAACAGGAAATCTACACCGTATAATGCGACTCTTCGATAATCGCCTACAATTCTTCCTCTTCCGTAGGTATCCGGAAGTCCGGTGATAATTTTATTATGACGTGCCTTTTTCATCTCTGGTGTATAAGCATCGAATACGGCTTCATTATGTGTTCTTGAATACTCTGTAAAAATTTTATGAAGCTCTTTTGACGGCTCATACCCATAATTGCGGCAGGATTCCTCAGCCATCCTGATTCCTCCAAATGGCATAAACGCACGTTTTAATGGTTTGTCAGTCTGCAGACCAACAATTTTTTCCAGATCTTTCGTTTCTTCGCTGATATATCCAGGGCCATGGGATGTCAGGGTTGATACAATATCTGTATCCATATCCAGTACACCGCCTTTTGCCCGTTCTTCCTTTTGAAGCTGCTGTAAGATTCCCCAAAGTGTATTGGTTGCCTCTGTCGGTCCTGCCAGGAAACTTTCATCTCCATCATAAGATTTGTAATTTTCCTGAATGAAATCTCTTGTATTGATTTCTTCCTTCCAGAGTCTTCCCTGAAAACCTTCCCACTCTTCAAAATATCTCATAATCGCGCCTCCTTTTTATAAAATCTCTATTTTAAATGTGAGTTAGTTATTACTAGCTTACAAAGCAAGTATATCATATCTAAGATGAAATACAATATAAGTTTATGACAATTTTTTCTCATTTTATTTCCAAAAATATATCATATTGTTTTAATTTATAAATATATGAAGCAATTTTTTAAATGATTAAATATGATTTTTCTTTTTGTTGTGTTCTTCGATAAAATAATCATAACAATAAAAAAGCAGAGAATCAAAAAGAGGAGTCCCAATCTTTCGGGCTCCCCTTTATTTCTATCTGTCTTCCAACGAAATATATTCTCTTTCTTCTCCTATGCTCTTATAAGCCGGCCGTATAATCTTATCAACATTCGTCAGTTCTTCCAGCCGATGAGCACTCCATCCTACAATTCTTGCCATGGCAAAGATTGGAGTAAACAATTGCAATGGAATATCCAGCATACTGTAAACAAAACCGCTGTAAAAATCCACATTCGCACTTACGCCCTTATAAATGTGACGTTCTTTGGCGATAACTTCCGGTGCAAGTTTCTCGATCATAGAATAGAGTTTAAAATCATCGTCTCTTCCTTTATCCGCCGCAAGTTCCTGGACAAACTCTTTAAAGATCTGAGCTCTCGGATCAGATATACTGTAAACCGCATGGCCCATTCCATAAATCAATCCTTTGCGGTCAAACGCTTCTTTATGAAGAAGTTTTTTCAGATATTCTTCTACCTGCTCCCGGTCTGTGACATCTTCTACATTAGCACGCAAATCTTTCATCATTTCTACGACTTTTATATTTGCTCCTCCATGTTTAGGTCCTTTGAGGGAAGATAAAGCTGCTGAAATGACGGAATATGTATCAGATCCAGCAGATGTTACTACATGAGTCGTGAAAGTAGAATTATTTCCTCCTCCATGTTCCATATGCAGTACCAGCGCAAGATCCAGTACTTTTGCTTCCAATGGAGTAAATGACTTATCCGGCCTTAAAAGCCTTAAAATATTTTCCGCCATCGAAAACTGAGGATCCGGACGATGAATATACAGACTATCATCATTTTCATAATGATTATAGGCATGATACCCATAAACCGCCAGCATTGGAAATACACTGATCAGCATCAGACACTGCCGCAAAACATTTTCCATAGAAATATCAGAAGTGTTATCATCATAGGAAGCCAGTGTAAGAATACTTTTTGTCAATGAATTCATAATATCACTGCTTGGTGCTTTCAAAATAACATCTCTTGTAAAATTTTTCGGGAGTGTCATTCCAGATACTAAAATTTCCCGAAATTCTGCTAATTCTTTCTGATCCGGCAGTCTGCCAAATAATAAAAGATAAGTGACTTCCTCAAATCCATACCGATCCTGAGACAGAAATCCCCTTACCAGATCATATATATTATATCCCCGATAGAAAAGCTGTCCATCACACGGAACTTTCTTTCCATCTATTATCTTGCTTGACTGAATATTAGAAATATTGGTAAGACCTGCCAGGACTCCAACGCCTTCCTTATCACGAAGGCCTCTTTTCACTCCAAATTTCTCGTACAATTCTTTATCAATCTCACAATTATCACGGCAAACAATCGCCTGACGCTTCAGATAACTGCTTAGGTTCTCTCTAGTCATTTTTCCAGTTCCCTCCTTACGTTACCTAAAAGTTGATTTTTATCAATACAATTTTACGCTTTTATTTGATTTTTGTCAATCGTTGACCTTCCGAGACAAAATGATATAATAAATATTGGTCAGATTTCAATATACAAAGGAGGATTCGAAATCTATGAAAAACATCTCTGCGCTTATGGAAATATTCCCAGTGGTGCAAAAACTTCTTTTTAACACCATTGATCTGCATTCTGTTATCTTTACCAGAACTCAAATGCTGATTTTATTTACTCTTTACAGCAGAGAATATCTGAATATGTCCCAGGTTGCAGCCTACATTGCCTCTTCCAAAGAACAGACGACCCGGGCTGTGGCTCCTCTCGTAAAAGAGGGATATGTCTTTAAGTTTCATCAGGGAGACAACCGACGAAAAGTCTATATTCGTCTTACCCCGCAGGGACAATCCTTTATCAAAGAAGAGCAGCGTCTTGTCAAAGAACGCCTCGCCAGTAAATTTGGGATGCTCTCCCAGGAAGACCAGAAAATCTTTCACCGCGCGGTAGACGACATCCTGAATATTCTCAGGAAATTAGAATAATTCCAAGAGTTCTTTTACACACAATAATGATCGATTTAACTTGAAAGGAGAATTTTATGAAAGCCGATTTACACTGCCACACTGTATTATCTGACGGTGCAATGGATATTGACCAGCTTCTGCACTATGCCTCAAGAATTCACCTGGACTACATCGCAATCGCTGATCATGAATCTACTCACTCCATCCCTGCTGCTCTGGCACTGGGAGAGCAGCTGAATCTTCATGTGATTCCAGCTGCAGAAATTACTGCCCGGCACAAAGAAACCGGCATCAACGTCCATCTTTTGTGCTATTATCCTGCTGACACCAAGCGCCTTCAAAAGCGGCTGGACAAAGATTTGAAAATTTTTACTGACTCTGTGATTCATTCCTATCAATCTCTGATGGATGAATATCCAGTCACGATGGATCAGCTCTATGAAGCTTCCAGACAGAGTACAGGGATTTACTATACCCATATCATGCAGGTTTTATCCCTCATGGGATATACCGGACAGCCAATTGGAGAACTTCATAAAAAGCTTTTTCATCCAGGCAGTCCTCATAAATTTCAGACAAACTATATGGATGCCATGGAAGCAGTGAATCTGATTCGTTCCTGCGGCGGCGTTCCTGTACTTGCTCATCCTGGACAGTATAAAAATCCAATGCTTATGGAAATGATGATTGAAGATCATATGATGGACGGGATTGAATTAAACCATCCGCGCAATGACGAAAAAACCATGGAACAAATCCGTGTTCTTTGCAAAGAACATGATCTTTTCATGACCGGGGGAACAGATTTTCATGGTCTGTATACAACAACGCCATATCCTCTCGGAAGTTTCCTCTGTCCTCAGGAAGGACTGGAGCGGCTGATTGATGCTGGCAAAAAGGCCAACAAAGCCTACTATGAAAAGAAAACATCTAAAAAAGATCCGGAGGCAGGCTGATTGGCTTGTCCCAGATCTTTTTTTATTTCCATTTTTCCAGCAGACTCTTTGCAACACTTAAGCCATTGGCAGATGCCTGCTGAAGGCCTCTTGTCACAGAAGCTCCATCTCCGATTGCATGCAGTCCCTGGATATTTGTCTCAAAATTCTGATCTACAAGAATCTTATTTGAATAAAATTTGACTTCCACACCATAAAGCAGCGTTTCATCACTTGCCATTCCCGGCGTCACCTCATCCAGCGCATAGATCATTTCTTCGATATCTTTCATGATCCTGTACGGAAATACCAGAGACAGATCTCCCGGCACCGCATCCTTTAACGTTGGAGTAATATTATTTCTCACCAGACGCTCTTCCGTTGTCCTTCTTCCCCTGATAAAATCTCCAAACCGCTGCACCAGGATTTTTCCGTCACAGAGCATATTGCTCAGCTGAGCAATATGTTTTCCATACTGAATCGGTTCCTTAAACGGCTTGGTAAAATTTTTGGATACCAGAAGAGCAAAATTTGTATTGCTTGTCTTATGATCTTTGGCCTTATAGGCATGTCCGTTTACCACGGCCAAACCGTTCTCATAATATTCTGTTGCGACCTCTCCGGATGGATTGCTGCAAAAAACCCTTACTTTGTCATCAAAGGTTGGCGTATAATAAATCAGTTTCGCTTCATAGAGACTCTGATTTAATTCCTCCATGATCTCATCTCTCACTTCCACACGGACACCAACATCAACCGTTCCTACCTGAGTCTCGATTCCATATTTTCTGCAGATGTCACTCAGCCATTCAGATCCTTCCCGGCCTACTGCGGCTATGATCTCATCCGCCAGAAATGTTTCACCCTGATCCGTTACAACACCGGCTGCTCTTCCATCTTCAATCAGGATATCTTTTACCATAGTCAAAAACTGCATTTCCACACCGCATTCCAGAAGATGTTTTTGAAGTCTTGCATATATTTTATATCCTTCTTCTGTTCCAAGGTGACGGATCGGACACTCGATCAGCTTTAAATTGGCCTGAATTGCCTTTTTCCTGATTTTTGCAATTTCTTTTTCTTCGTTGATTCCATAAACTTTAGTATCCGCTCCAAATTGAAGATAAATCTGATCTGATTCCCTCAGCAGCTCGGTCGTTCGTTCATATCCAAGAATTTCCGGCAGATTTCCTCCTACATCAGGAGACAGAGACAACTTGCCGTCGGAAAATGCTCCTGCACCGGCAAAGCCCGTAGTAATCGAACACGGCTGACATCCAACACACACTTTCGTATCTCTCTTCGGACATTTTCTCTGCTCAATCCTTCTTCCCTTTTCAATCATTAATATTTTTGTATCCGGGCGTTTCTGCATCAGCTCATAGGCACAGAAAATTGCAGACGGTCCGGCTCCAATCATAATCACATCATACTTGTTCTTCATTGCTGTCACCTCTCATATCGTTGTATAAAATTTCTGATTCGCCTGCTTCCTTCCTTTCTGTCGTAAGAAAATGCCAGTGCGTGTGCAGCTCCATGCACAATATAAAGCTCTTTTTCAGCCACGCACGCTTCATAATTGCTGTAAGTCATCCAGACAGGCACATATTTATCTTCATCACCATGGATAAACAGAACTGGTATCTTGTTTTTTCTCACTGCTTCCTGCGCTGACGCCTCTTTCAGGCTAAATCCGGCAGCAATCCGGCAGATGGCATCCAGGAAAAACAGCAGAGGATACGGCGGAAGATGATATTTGGTCTTTATCACATGACGTATAATCTCCCATGGAGATGTAAAGCCACAGTCAGCAATGATTCCTTTGACATTTCCAGGAAGTTTCAGTCCTGCTGCCATCAGCACGGTAGCGCATCCCATGGAAATACCACATAAGAATACATTTTTATCTTTCGCACCCAGCTGCTCATTGGCATACTGAATCCATCTTTTACAGTCATACCGTTCTTTAACGCCGTAAGTGATATATCTGCCTTCACTTTGTCCGTGGCTTCTCTGCCACGGCAGCAAAATACCATACCCCAGATTCCATAAAAACCGCACTTCCGGAACAAATTCGATGTCTACTTCTGAATGGTATCCATGCATACATATGATAATACCTTTTGCATTTTTTCTTGGAATATACATCGCCCGAAGTTTTAATCCATCCCCAGATATGATTTCCTGTTTTCTTCCATGATGTCGTTTTACCCATTTTTGTTCTTCCAAAACAAAATCCAGGTACGGTTTCCATTTTTTCTTTCTTCTGACATCCGGCTGTTTCTTTTTTCTGCAGATCGCATATTGGAAAACAGAAAAAGATGCCGCACCCGTCAGTACGGCGATCCCGGATACGATCTGTCTGATTCTTTTAACATTCATCGTCTTTTCCTTTCTCGCGCAAAACTTCTCCAAGACACGGTGTATTTTCTCCAAGCACAAGAATTCCATGTTCTTTGAGAAGCTGTGCAGTCACTCCGTCACCGCTTGTCAATGTTTTTGTAAATGTACCGTCATATATTTTCCCGCTTCCGCAGGATGGGCTCCTTTCTTTTAAAACTGCAAAACGGCAGTTATATAGTTTTGCCAGCTTCAAAGCCTCCCTGGCTCCCTGACGGAACTGTTCCGTTACATCCCTTCCGTCTTTCGTTATCACTCTGTCTGCGCAGACTTCCGCCGGAAGCCGCGGCGTCGGAAGCCCTCCCATAATTTCCGGACAGATTGGAATCAAATGGTATTGTTTCAGAAGGTCTGTTATCTCATCTGAATCATTGCTGCCTTGATTATATTTGCACTTTACACCAAGAAGACATGCGCTTACTAATCCATTCATCTTTTCATACCTCCATCTGATCCTGACAATTTAACAATTTCCTGTATATACATACTCCAAATATCTTCCTGCAATTTCCGCCAGGCGATATACTTTATCCACATTCGTCGGTTCTGTGTCCCGCATTTTCCAGTTTGGGAAAAATCTCGTTACATGAAGAACAATCTTTGGATCGACTGACGCGATCCAGGCTGCCATGGCTTCCATCTCTTCTTCCCTGTCGTTCTCTCCCGGAACTATCAGTGTCGTAAGTTCCACATGTCCAAACTCTCTTGCCCGGCATATAAAATCCTTTACGATCTCTAAAGATCCTCCAAGCTTCCGGTAATATTCCTCATGAAATCCCTTCAGATCAATATTCCACGCATCGATCAGCGGAAACATCGCTTTCGTCTCTTCCGTCAAAACGGAACCATTTGTCACTACTACTGTTTTTAATTCTTCTTTGCGGCAGCACCGGGCAGTATCTCTTACATACTCATATCCAATCATCGGCTCATTATAAGTAAACGCCACGCCGATATTGCCATAAGGCACCATCTGCAGAGCCCGTTCACACAATGCCTGGGGAGAAACATATACACTTTGCACTTCCTCTTCTGATTTCATGGATATTTCATGATTCTGGCAGAAAGGACAGGACAAATTACAGCCAAAACTTCCTACGGATAAAATATGGCTTCCCGGATAAAACTGTCTCAAAGGTTTTTTCTCAATGGGATCCAGCGCCAGTGAGGTAATCTTTCCATAATTGCAGCAGATAATTCTTCCGCTCACATTTCGTCTTGCTCTGCATCTTCCTGTCTGCCCGTCATTCAGCCGGCAGTGATGCATACATAATTTACAAATTATTTCACTCATAGGCATCACCTGTGTCTGACAACTTCAAACCGCTGCATCTGCACGTCATCATCGTCTTCTGCAATTCCCGCCTTCTGCTTTGTAATGGCAATCTGTTCTTCCACCGTATCAACGCCTTCCAAATTCGGAAGCAGAAGCCCGCGCTTTCTTCCTTTGGTTATAATCAGACCATATTTTTTCACATCCAGCAAATCCGGTGTCTGAATTTCTTCCGGAGAGTTCAGCACATCTACGCTATATTCCAGATATGGAAGTTCTTCATAGGAAACTTCCGGGAATCTTCGGTCACTGACTGCAGCGCTGACCGCATTCTGGATGATTTCTTCTGCCACTGATCCTGTCGTTGGAGCAATGGTTCCAATGCATCCTCTAAGCCTTCCGTCTTTCTTAAGCGATACAAAAACTCCCGCCCTCTTCTCCAGCATCTCCTGCGGAACATCATCCGGGATCTCGATTGGAACTCTTTTGATCATATATCCTTCCAGAGACTTCCTCGCCAGTCGGACATAGGCATCCTCCCGTTCTTTTTTTTCTCTCATCTTTTCTCTCTGGCGTTCTTCGTACTGATCCTTAAAATTCCTGTTTTCATCCGGTCCCTCTGCCCGAAACGTGCAGATACCATAACCAACTCCAAATGGTCCCTCATAAGACAATACTTCCGTCTTAACTTTTATCCGGTCCATAGCTCCCGCAAGAATCAGAAAAGAACGATGGCCGCACTCTCCTGCTTTTTGGCAAAAGTTCTCGGAAAATTCAAACAGCTGGCCAAAATCCCCACTTCCCATTACTTCCATAATTTTTTTATCATACTGGGGACCTTCTTCCTGATATCCATAGGGACCGTCCTCCTTCAGCCGGTGTGACAAATCTCCGCTTGCCACAATTACGGTCCGCCTGCCCAGCCGGCTGGCTGTTTCCTGAATATACTGTCCCAGAGTATAATGATCTGCGAAGGACAGACCGGACAGTCCAATGCGGACCGTCTGGTAATCTGTATATTCCTGATCGATAAAATAAAGAGGAATCATCATCCCATGATCCAGACTGGGATCTCTCTCTCCGAGCGTTCCCGCCATAAAGCCATGCTCATCTGCCTCGGCACATAACTCCTCGATAAAATCCGTATCATAATTTGTATGGATCCTGACTCCCGCTGCCCGAAACTGTCCAAAATCCCCACTGGCATCATATCCTGGAGAAATATGGAAATAATCTCCATACATAATCGAATGTGGTGTTGCAACAACAAGCGTCTCCGGCTGAAGAGCTGCAATCTCTTTCGCTGCCTGATGATAGGCATCGATTGTTTTTTGTATTGCTTTTTCTTCTCCCCGTCCCACTTCCGGAATGATCAGCGGCGGGTGCGGGACCATAACTGCTCCTATAACTGCCATAATATACAGCTCCTTCCTCTTTGGATTCTGTCCTGCTGCCCAATCTGGCAGAGACATCCATTCTGATCTGATATTTCTTCTTACTTCTTATCTTACCATGTTTTTCTTCTCAAACAAAATATATTTTCTATTCTCTTTTTCGAATCAGCGGAGTCACTGATACCGCACCCTGAAGATCCGCACTGACCGTTCCTGATTCATTTCCCGCAGTCACACGAAATTCCAGCTGTGCTGCGTCATTCCAAGCCGCATTGGTCGTAAAAGAGGCTGCTGCCGAAACATTGTCTTCATTTCCAGAAATAGAAAAAACAGAATAGAGCAGTCCCGGCTGCTGATTAATATAAGGAAGAATCTGCAGCCGCTGCTGACTTCCCGTTGTTGCCAAAAACACATAATCAATCAAATACAGATACCCTGGCTGAAGAATGATCCTTTGATCTTCCTCCAGTGAAATCTCGGTTCCTTCCCGAAACACCTCATAAAATGAAAGATAATTTCCTGACGGATATCTGCCGATTGTCCCATATTGTGCATAAAATTCCGGACAGCAAGACTCCTGCGGATCCCTTCCAAATTTCTCACACCAGCATTTTTTCATAAATAACTCCTTTTTTCTTAGTCTATGAATACTGCCGGCAAAAGGTCCCTGTTTTTCCACTGACAAAAAGAAGCAGATCCCCTGCGGTCTCTGCTTCCTGTTCGCTTTTATATATTTTTTTCACTTAATCCCTGACCTTAATATGCACTTCACGAAGCTGCTGTTCCGTGATTTCATTTGGAGCCCCGCACATAAGATCCTGTGCTGTTCCGCTCATTGGGAAGGCAATGACTTCTCGGATATTTTCTTCTCCTCGAAGCAGCATGATCATACGGTCAAGTCCCGGAGCCATTCCTGCATGAGGCGGTGCTCCAAACTGGAATGCATTATAGAGGGCACCAAATTTTTCTTTTAATGTTTCTTTCTCATATCCTGCAATTTCAAATGCTTTCTCCATAATCTCCATGTCATGGTTTCTGACTGCTCCGGAGGATAATTCCACTCCATTGCAGACGATGTCATACTGATAAGCAAGAATTTCCAGCGGATCTTTCTCATTCAATGCTTCCAGTCCGCCCTGCGGCATAGAGAATGGATTATGTGTAAATCCAAGTTTTCCTGTCTCTTCATCAATTTCATACATTGGGAAATCATTGATATAACAGAAACGATATGCGTTCTTCTCCAGCAGATCCAGTCTCTTTCCTAATTCATCACGGATCTGTCCCGCAAAAAGATTGGCTGCTTTTTCTGGTGCTGCAATAAAGAAAATCGTATCTCCGACAGACAGCCCGGCCATTTCTGCCAGTTCCATTTTCATATCATCCGGAATAAATTTATCAATCGGCCCTTTATACTTCATTTCTTCTTTTACTTCCAGATATCCAAGTCCTCCCATTCCGATGGACTGAGCAAATTTTAAGAGTTTTTCATGCTGTCCTTTGGACAATTTGGCATGTACATTGATCGCACGTACTGTCTGTCCATGGAACGGCTTGAAAGTACATCTCTGGAAAAATTCCGTCACATCTACAATTCTCAGAGGATTGCGCAGATCTGGCTTATCTGTTCCAAACTGAAGCATTGCTTCTTTGTAGCTGTAAATTGGATAAGGTGCTTCTGTTACCACGGAACCTTTTGGAGCAAACTCTTTAAATGCGGCTGTCAGAACTTCTTCACCTACTTTAAAAACATCTTCCTGTGTTGCAAATGCCATCTCAAAATCCAGCTGATAAAATTCTCCCGGAGAACGATCTGCACGGGCATCCTCATCACGGAAGCAAGGTGCGATCTGATAATACTTGTCAATTCCTGACACCATCAAAAGCTGCTTATACTGCTGCGGCGCCTGTGGGAGAGCATAAAACTTCCCTTTGTATTTTCTGGAAGGAACCACATAATCTCTTGCTCCTTCCGGAGAAGATGCACACAAAATCGGGGTCTGAATATCGATAAATCCAAGTTCTTCCATTTTATCTCTTAAGAAACGAGTCACCTTGGAGCGGAACAGAATGTTGTCTTTTACTTTACGGTTTCTCATATCCAGATAACGATACTTCAGACGAACATCTTCTCTGATTTCTTTAGAAGTTGCGATCTCAAATGGAAGATCTCTGTAAACTTTTCCTAAAATATTGATCTTATGAGCTTCCAGCTCAATGGTTCCTGTCGGGATTTTTGGATTGTAAGTTTCCTCATCCCTATGCTGAACCACTCCTTCAATAGACAGGCACTCTTCTTTTCTTATATTGTCCAGAAGACTTGTATCTCTTAACACTACCTGCATTACCCCATACATATCTCTTAAATCAATAAATGAAACACCGCCGTGGTCACGAATATTCTCGACCCATCCGGCAATCTTTAATTCTTCTCCGATATCGGCTTCTGAAATCTGATCCATCGTTCTGGAACGGTATAAATCTGACATCTCAATACTCCTTTTCTTTATGATCTATCTTTTATCTTCTTCAGGCGGAACTTTTCAAAAAAATGTCTCCTGCAGTCTTTCTGTAATATAAAAAAAGTCCGTCCTGAAATTCTCTTTCAGGACGAACTTGTATAATCCAGTCCGCGGTACCACCTGATTTACTGCTGATACAGTCTCTCTTACCTGCCTGTTAACGCCAGACATACGTCGCACCTACTTAATCCGGCTCAGACGCCGGTGTTCAGATTGATGCTCGGGAGTGTTCTTCGCATGAATTCACTTTGCGGGTTCTCACTGTCCCCTGCTCACTGGAAACGATAATTCGTGTTACTTTTCTCCGTCATCGCCTATTGAGTTATTATAATAGAGGAAAAGATCGTTTGTCAATTGATTTTCCTGATATTTCAATCTTTCTCCTGGTATATTTTCCCTCTTTTCGGCAATACTCTAACCATATTTCAAACGAGGAGGGTTTTCTTATGGCACAAAATATCATTGTCGTAGGTGCCAATCATGCGGGCACTGCGGCGTTAAATACAATTCTTGATGCAGGAAAAGACACAAATGTCACTGCTTTCGATGCAAATTCCAATATTAGTTTTCTCGGATGCAGTATGGCATTATGGATTGGAGGGCAGATTTCCGGTCCCGAAGGACTGTTTTATTCCAGCCAGGAAATTTTGGAAAAAAAAGGTGCCCGCATCCATATGAATACAAAGGTTTCTTCAATTGACTTTGAGAGAAAGACAGTACGCGCAAAATCTACCACGGGTGACTATTATGAACAGGCCTTTGACAAACTAATCCTGGCCACCGGATCTATGCCTGTTTCCCTGCCCATCGAAGGGATCGATCTTCATAATGTACAGTTTGTCAAACTATATCAAAACGCAGAAGATGTCATCCATAAATTAAAAAATAAAAATCTGAAAAAAATCACTATCATCGGCGCTGGCTATATTGGCGTTGAACTGGCCGAAGCCTTCTGCCGGTGCGGAAGAGACGTCACTTTAATTGACAGCGCTTCCACCTGCTTATCTTCTTATTATGATGAATCTTTTTCACGCAGGATGGAAGAAAATCTGGAACGCCACGGCATCCGCCTGGCCTTTCGGGAAACAGTACAAAGACTGGAGGGGCATGAAACAGTACAAAAAGTCATAACAGAAAAAACGTCCTACGATACCGATATGGTGGTATTCTGTACCGGCTTTCGTCCCAATACCAAACTAGGAGACGGGATTTTAGAAAAATTTGAAAACGGTGCTTACCTCGTCAGCCGCCGTCAGGAAACCAGCATTCCTGATGTTTATGCAGCCGGCGACTGTGCCGCCGTCTACAATAACGCCTCCCAGAGAACCGATTATATTGCTCTTGCTTCCAACGCAGTCCGCTCTGGTATCATTGCTGCTCAAAATGCTCTCGGCATCCCCGTGGATTCTCCCGGTGTCCAGGGTTCCAATGGCATCAGCATCTGGAATCTCAAAATGGTTACCACAGGACTATCGCTAAAAAAAGCCATACGGCTCGGATATGATGCTGCCTGCGTCGATTATGAGGATTATCAAAAGGCTGGATTTTTAGAAACCGACAATCAGAAAGTCATGATTCATATCATCTATGATAAAGTTTCCCGCCGGATTCTCGGAGCCCAGCTTTGTTCTGAATATGATATCTCCATGGCGATCCATATGTTTTCTCTGGCCATTCAGGAACAGGTATCCATCGATACCCTGAAACTATTTGATATGTTTTTCCTGCCTCATTTTAACCAGCCTTATAATTATATTACAATGGCTGCCCTCCAGGCCAAACCCAATCACAAAACACTATAAAAAACAGCAGGACACCCATCCTGCTGTTTGATTTTATTATGATCCTTTCCTGCTCTTCCCCCAGAAAAACAGTGCTACGGTTCCCGGCCCTGTATGGCTTCCAATCGTCGTACCCACATGATTGATCTCCACTTTGCCGTCCAGGTTTGGAAATCTTTTTTCTACCAAATCAGCTACGGCTTTTGCATCTTCTTCACAAGCGGACTGGGAAATATAACATTTTCCAGAGTATTCCAGCCCGTCACGGGCATTGGCCTCCATCTGATCGACAATTGCCCGGATCACCTTCCGTTTCGTCCGAATCTTCTGCCGCGGAACCAGCGTTCCTTCCTCGCCCATATTGAGCAAAGGACAGATACCCAGAATCCCGCCGACAAATCCCGCTGTTTTGGAAATTCGTCCTCCTCTGATAAAAAAAGTCAAATCTGTTGAGAAAAACCAATGATGAACCTCCAGTTTATGTTCTTCTGCCCATTGATAGACTTCTTCGATCTCTTTCCCCTGATCTTTCAGATCCGCAAGCTTGTCCATCAAAAGGCCATATCCAGACGACGCTCCCAGGGAATCTACAATATAAATCCTTCGATCGGGATACTTCTTCTCAAGCTCTTCCTTGGCAATCATTGCCGAATTGATCACTCCCGAAATTCCAGATGACAGACAAACATGGAGAATATCTTTTCCTTCTTTCAAAAACCGTTCGAAGTATTCTTCAAATTCGTCTGCATTCACCTGAGATGTTTTCGTCTCTGCCCCATCTGCCATTTTCTGATAAAATTCATCAAATGGAATGGATTCCCCCAGATCATCCATATACGGCGTTCCATCCAGTTCAAAATGAAAACAAATATATGAAATATCTCTTTCTTCGAAATGTTCCTTGGTTAAATCTGCCGTGGAACAGCAGCTGATAACATATTGACTCATAAGCATGACCTCTTTCCCGTCTGACATTTCTCTAACATCTTTATATCATATATGTTAGCATAATTCCTCCGCAATGTCCTGTTCCAGAAACAGAGAATCTATGATTTTTTCATAGTCTTTCAATGTCTGAGTCTTGCGGATTTTCTTTGCATATTTTTCATGATCCGTAAAGATCTGGATCGGATTTGTCCAGAAATCTTTCATCTTAAATAAAATATTCTTCTGTCCAGAAAGATATTCCTGATAGTCTCCATAAATCTGGTCATGCATGGCCCGCAGATCTTTCTTTTCCAGCTTTTTCCCACTGCGGATCTGCCCTGCCAGAGCCGGGTTTCTCAGGATGCCTCTCCCGATCATCACAGCTTCCAGTTTTGGAAAATCTTTTACCAGCCTCTGATAATCCTCTTCCCGTACAATATCTCCATTATAACAGACAGGATTTTTACTCTTTTCCCATCCCGTACGAAAAGCATCCATATGGACCGTTCCACGATAAAATTCCTCCTGTACCCTTGGATGAATGATCAGTTCATGAATCGGGTATCGGTTGTACACGTCCATGATCTCCTCAAATTCTTCCGGATCAGACATTCCAATTCTTGTCTTCACAGAGATTTTCATATCCAGTCCCTCAAATATTTCATCCAAAAAACATTCCAGTTCCTCCAGATCTTTTAAAAATCCGGATCCTTTTCCCTTTGATACTACCGTCTTGGAAGGACATCCTAGATTTAAATTCACCTCATCATATCCCATTTTCTGAAGCTCTTTTGCTGTTTTTATAAATTCTTCCGATTTCCTGGAAAGAATCTGCGGAACAAGATGAATTCCTTCGTTGTGCTCCAAAAGCACATCCTGAAGCTCTCTGGTCCTGAAAATTCTTTTTTTATTTGGCATGATAAAAGGAGTAAAATATTTGTCCATATCACCAAAAAAACGTGCGTATGCATTTCGATAAATAAAAATAGTAATGCCTTCCATCGGCGCAAGATAAAATTTCATCTGTTTTCCCCTGTCTCTTTTTTTTCATCACTATTATAACTATTTCCTTTCCCTTTTCCAACTTATGATAAAAATCTATACATTCTGATGAATATGTGATATGATTTTCAGCAGTGTGTCCGTGTCAAAACAACACGCAAAACTTATAAAAAGGAAGGATATTACAATATGCTGGATATCATTGAATCTGTCAATACTTCTGTCAATAATTTTATCTGGGGCGTTCCCGCTATGATCTGTATCATCGGTGTCGGTCTGTACTTAAGTCTGAGAACACGTTTTATTCAAATCCGAAAGTTTTCCTATGCGCTAAAATCCACTTTAGGAAAGATATTTCAGAAACAGCAAGCTTCCAATGGAGCTCTGACACCATTTCAGGCTGTCTGTACCGCTCTTGCTGCCACAGTAGGAACCGGAAATATCGCCGGCGTCGCTGGAGCAATCGCGATTGGCGGACCAGGCGCTGTATTCTGGATGTGGATTTCTGCTTTTCTCGGAATGTGTACCAAATTTTCTGAAGTTACTTTAGCTGTTCATTTCCGTGAAAGAAATAAAGATGGTGATTATGTGGGCGGTCCTATGTATTACATAAAAAACGGACTTGCCAAACATTGGCACTGGCTTGCTTTTGTATTTTCTGCTTTCGGCGTTCTTACTGTATTTGGCACCGGAAATGCCACACAGGTCAATACAATCACAACTGCGATCAACTCTGCTTTGATTAATTTTCATATTTTAAATCCGTCTTACACAAAAACTTCCAACCTGATCCTTGGTATTATCATTGCAGTCTTAGTTGGTCTGATTCTTCTTGGCGGAATCAAAAGAATTGGAAGCGTAACGGAAAAACTAGTGCCTTTTATGGCTGTCATTTACATTGTACTGTCTCTTGGAGTTATTGTTTTAAACATCCAAAGAGTTCCTGAAGTCTTCGCTTCTATCTTTACTGGTGCATTCCATCCATCTTCTGTAACCGGAGGCATTGTAGGAAGTTTCTTCTTGAGCATGAAAAAGGGTGTTGCAAGAGGAATTTTTTCCAATGAAGCCGGACTAGGTACTGGTTCAATTGCTCACGCATGCGCAGATACAGACGAGCCGGTCAAACAAGGACTTTTTGGAATTTTTGAAGTATTTACCGACACAATTGTTATCTGTACTCTTACCGCTCTGGTTATTTTGTGCAGCGGAGTCCCTATTGATTACGGAAATGCAGCCGGAGCTGAACTTACAATCCTGGGGCTTACTTCCACCTACGGAAGCTGGATTTCTATCTTTACCGCAGTCGCTCTGTGCTGTTTTGCTTTTTCCACAATCATCGGCTGGGGATTATACGGTGCAAGATGTATTGAATTCTTATTTTCTTCCAGAGTCATTAAGCCATTCATGATTGTATATTCTCTGGTGTCCATTCTCGGCGCAACGATCAATCTTGGACTGTTATGGAGCATTGCTGAAACCTTTAACGGCCTTATGTCCATTCCAAACCTGATTGCTTTATTCCTTCTTTCCGGAACTGTAGTAAAATTAGTCAAAAAATACTTTAAAGAATAACCAAAGGCAGCCGGCTGTTTCCACAGCGGCTGCCTGTTCTGTCTTTTCTCTTAGGATCAGTCTCCTCCAAAAATTTCAAAAATATCTCCTAAAAGTGCGCTCTTTTTCTTCGGTTTTTGATTGTATTTTTCTTTCTCCCGGCTTTTTGACTTCTCACTGCGGTCGTAAGAATCTTCATATTCGGCCGCTCTTTCAATAATCTTATCCAGTTCTCCCCGATCCAGCCAGATTCCCCGGCATTCCGGGCAATAATCAATCTCAACTCCATGTTTCTCGGCCATCAGCAGAGTAACATTTTTGCATACTGGACATTTCATAGGCATCTCCTTTCCTGGTATTCTCATATACCATATGGATGTGTATTCTTTTTATTGCTGCCTTCCGTCTCAAACGACAAAAGTTTACCCCTCATTGGATGTGACCGGATTTTTTCTTCCGGTAAATACTGCAACAGTTCTCGGGCGCATGACATATCTTCCTTCTATCCTTCGCTCGTTTTCTTCTGAAAAACAGTAGTTTTCTTCCCCATCTCCAAATGTATCAACACTTAAATACCATGCCATATCTCCGCCAATATCCGGCAGCCGGATTTCGATTTCATCCCAATAGGCATTGATCGTAATATACACAAGATCATCCTGCTGCTGGGCGTCGTCATATCCCGCGAATACATTGGAAAAAATACGATCATCCCGGGACACCGTCATCTTCTCTGCATGAATATTATAGGTAGAAAGCCCTTGAATCCCACACCGGGCATCCGGTAATTTTTTACGAATTGACGGATGTTTCTTTCGATAGGCAATCATAAACTTGAAAAATTCAAATAAATTCTTGTTCTTATCCAGCAGACTCCAATCCAGCCAGGAAATCTCATTGTCCTGGCAATATGCATTGTTGTTGCCAAACTGAGTATTGCCGAATTCGTCTCCCGCAAGAAACATCGGTGTTCCGCGGCTGCACATCAGCACCGTGCAGGCATTTCGGATCATGCGGAATCTTAAGTTAAGGACCTCCGGATCATCCGTCTCTCCTTCTGCTCCGCAGTTCCAGCTTCGGTTATCATCTGACCCATCTGTATTATTCCATCCGTTGGCTTTATTATGCTTTTCATTATAAGAATACAGGTCATACAAGGTAAACCCATCATGACAGGTCAAAAAATTAACACTGGAGTTATATCCTGCATAATGTCCATTATATTCGTTATAAAGATCTCCATACAGATCCCCGGATCCTGAAATACTCCAGGCAGCGTTCCAGGACTCCCAAAAATCTCCCTTTAAGAAACCTCTTACTGCATCTCGGTATCTTCCGTTCCATTCTGCCCACCGGCGATTGGCCGGAAAGCTTCCAACCTGATACAGTCCGTCCGCATCCCATGCTTCCGCGATCAGCTTTACATTCTTAAGAATCGGATCATAAGCCAGATTCTTAAGGAGCGGAGGGTTATTCATCGGCATTCCTTCCTCATTTCTTCCAAGAATACTGGCAAGATCAAAGCGAAAACCATCAACACGGTAATTGATCGTCCAATATCTGAGGCATTCTAAAATCATCTGCTGAACAATCGGGTGATTGCAGTTCAATGTATTGCCGCAGCCGCTGAAATTATAATATTTGCCATCTGGTGTAAGAATATAATATATATTATTATCAATCCCCTTAAAGCAGAAACTTGGTCCATCTTCATTCCCTTCTGCTGTATGATTGAAAACCACATCCAGAATAACCTCAATTCCATTCTCATGAAGTTCCCGGATCAATTCTTTCAGTTCCCAGCCTTCTTTCTTAAAATCATCCAGGGCTGCATAGTTATTGTTCGGTGAAAAATAACTAACTGTATTATATCCCCAATACTCCAAAAGAGTATTCCCATCTACTTCCCTTGCATTGATCGTTTCGTCAAATTCAAAAACCGGCATCAGCTCTACAGCGTTGATGCCCAGTTCCTTCAGATAAGGAATCTTTTCCTTCAGGCCTTCAAATGTTCCTCCATGTTTTACATTTGATGACGGATGTTTTGTAAATCCCCGCACATGAAGTTCATATATGATCAGATCACTCATCTCCCGATCAGACTGCGGCCGGTCGCCCCAGTCAAATACATCTTTTACGACGCGGGCATGATAAGTTGCCTGACGTTTCTTTCCCCATGTTCTTCTTCCCGCCACTGCTCTGGCATAAGGATCCAGTAAAATATTATTTTTATCAAAAAGTAAACCCTTCTCTGGTTCATACGGACCGTCGATCCGATAAGCATATTCAAATTCGTTAATATCCAATTCAAACACGATCATGGAATAAACATCCCCGATCTTATAAGATTCCGGAAATGGAATGACCGCATATGGCTCTTCTTCTCCCACATGAAATAAGAGCAGTTCACATCCTGTTCCTCCGCTGGTATGAATTGTAAAATTCACCCCAATCGGAAGTTCTGTCGCACCATTCAAATCAAACATACCTGGACGTACAAGAAATCCTTTGATCTCCATCATTGGCTGGACTGATACCGGATGTTTTATCATATAATTATCAAAATATCGCTTCATAGTTACCATCCATCCTTTTTTCAAAAATACTTTACGTATTCATCCAAACAATTTCATCCTATTCTCACATTTTATCATATTTATATATTGAATCCAATACAATCCGCTTATACTTTTCTATATAAGCAAAATATCTGATTATATAAGAGACATGCTCCTTAAAATATAAAGCCATCCTGTCACTGTAAAAGCACTGAACAGCGTGGTCAGCATAACCGTACTGGAAGTAAGGGTTCCCTCATGCCCCATATTTTTGGCCATAACATAACAGCTGACTGTCGTTGCAGATCCCAGCATAATCAAAATTGCTACAAGCTGCTCCCTTCGAAAACCAAGAGCAACCGCCGCCGGAAGAAACACTGCCGCAAAACCCGCTAGTTTCATCAAAGACGCGGCAACAGCAGGTTTTACTTTCTGAAATGCTTTTCTAATATCAAAAGTGGCTCCCATCGCCATAAGACCAAGAGGCGTCGCACAGGAACCTATATTCGCAACTGTCTTCTCCATGATCGCCGGCATCGGAATTCTCAGTGCAGACCAGATCAGTCCTGCCGCAATGCCGATAATGATCGGATTCGTAATAATTCCTTTAAAAGTTTTCGCCCAGACTTCCCGGGTCATTTTCTGAGGCTGCAGCTGAAAAAATGACAGAACCACAACTGCCATGATATTATAAAGGGGCACACTGCCGATGATCATCAAAGGTGCCATTCCCGCATCGCCGTATATATTCTGGATAAATGCGATTCCAAGCAAAGCAGCACTGCTCCGGTAAGATGCCTGTATGAATTCTCCCTGAATGGATTTATCCTTCCATAAGAAAGAAATTCCCATGGAAATTGCTATGCTGATCAGTGTTGCCGCAAAACAAAAGACAACAAATTTAAAATCCCATACTTTAGAAAAATCAACCGTTGCCAAATCCTCAAATACAAGAACCGGCAGCGGTACAAGGAACACAAATTTATTCATTTTAGATGCGAAATCATCATCAATCCATTTGATTTTTTTAAAAAACAATCCCAATATCATCAGCAGAAAAACCGGAACCGTTGCATTCAAGCTGAAAATTAAATTCTCCATGATGTCCTCCTTCTCTCCTTTTATTCTGTTCTATTTCTTATTCTATGTCAACCCCATGATTTTTCTGACCAGAATCTGTTTCTTTCAAAGAATACACACTCTTTCTCATTCTGCTGCTGGAAGATGTCCCTTATTACAGTAAAAAAGAGCTTCAGGCACTGGGCCCTGAAGCTCTTTTTACTGTCTGACCGACCTTTATTTCTCATCTGCAAATGGTTTTACGTCTTTTACGGCATCCTTCAAACTGATATGAGCATCATTGTTGTCAATATCAATCAGAATATATCTGTCATTTCCCATTCCCAGCTCTTTCATATAGGTAAGCTGACGCAGACCATGACGAGTCTCCATTCGCTCTACCAAATCTTTATGATCTTCTTCCTTCAATGCATACACCAAATCTACAGATGCCTGATCTACTGCAAGGATATCTGTAGATGCTGCAATTCCAATATTCGGTGTTACAACCGGCATAGCAGCACATCCTTCACAGTCACAGGATACAGACATATTGCGCAGCACATTGATATAAGTTACCTGTTTTCCAAAATGATCAATGGATGCCTTTGTGGATTCTGTCATTCTCTCCATAAATTCCTCGGTTTTAATATCCCACATATCATCAGATCCCGGTGTTGTATGGATCATTTTCTTTCCAATCCTTCCATCTGCACACCCGATTCCGATATTTTTATTAGATCCGCCGAAGCCTCCCTGTGTATGACCTTTAAAATGGGTCAAAGCAAGCATAGAGTCATAATTGAGCAGGTTCTTTCCAACAGACATTTCAGAAAACCACTTTCCGCCTTTTACCGGAAGCATTGCTGTTGCTTCTTCATCCATAATATCAACCGGGCAAAACGTCCAGCCATTCACTTTCAGTGTTTCTCTGTGCTGCTCTGTTGTATAACGGTCTCCCTCATAATACGTGTTTGTTTCAATAATAGATGCATCCGGAAGCTCATCCTGAACAAGTTCTTTTACCCATTCTCTTGGAATAATATTGGGACCGTTTTTCTCTCCTGTGTGAAGTTTGATTCCTACTTTCCCAGAGAGATCGGCACTGACTCTTTTATAAATCTTCTTAAGTCCTTCAGCAGATAAATCTCTTGTAAAATACACAATAGATTCATTTCCTGTACGCTCCTCATACGGGATATAATGTTCTCCGCCGGTTCCTGGAACTATCTTTTTATCACACATGCTAATTCCCTCCTTTTCGTGGTTACAATGATTTATTTTTATTGTAACACTTAAACTTCACTTCAGGTCAACAGGAATCTATCCTTATTTGAAAACATTTTTATAAACATGATTCCTATGATATGAAACTATCATCGGACCTATAAGTTTATATCATCAAAAATAAGATACCGATTCTTCCTGTTCCCTCGTCAGTGCTCTTTTTTTATAATACATGGGAATGATTTTATAATATAACTCAAAACATATGATATTTAGCAAAAAGGCTGCTGCCACATCAATCACACTGTGCTGTTTTAAAAATACCGTCGACAAAATAATGGCTGAAGTCAGCATTGCCGTCCCTTTCAAAACTGTTTTCTGGCTTCTTGACTTTGTGCTGTTCTTTTGATTTTCCGTTTTTGTCTTACTGTGTTCATACAGAGCAATCCAACTTGCAGAAGAACAAAAAACATGCATACTAGGGAGGACATTGGTCGGTGTATCAAGACGATACAGAGCTTCCACCATCCGCATAAAAACTCCATTTCCAGTCAATTCCGGCCGTAATGTCTGACCATTGGGATAGACCAGACTAATAATAAGAAATACTGTCATCCCAGTTCCTAAGGAAATAAGCAGCTGATAATATTCTTTACTGCTTGCCTGACTAAATGCAAAATAGCAGATCACACAGGTAATATACACAAACCACAGCATATAAGGAATGATAAAATATTCACAAAATGGTATCTGGTCATCAATGACCGAGTGAATGATATGTGTCTTGGTACTGGTTTTTTCCAAAAAAGTAAAAGCCGACATATACAAGATGCTGTAAACGAGAATAATCCATATCCTCTTTTTCTTCCATATACCATTTCTGCTCATGACAATTCTCCTTTTTTACTACCCCCGTTTTCATCTCTTCTAAGTATAGCGATATTTGTCTCATACTGACAAGAGTAAATAAAAAATATGTCTGATTTTGTCAATTTTTTCTTTGACCCTCGTTATTTTTTTCGCTAGTCAGCGCTGCTAATATAACATTATCCCCAAAAAACCTGATGATCTGCAGAAGGTTTATTGAAAAGAACTGCTGTCCTCTTCATGATCTCCACAGTCCACTCTTTTATGAAACTCTTCTATCATAGACTCCAGAGTGATGTCTTCCATCGTATGACGAATAGAATCTTCTATCTTTTGATAAGGATTCTGCAGCACAAAACGAATATTTTGAGCTACCGGACATTTTCGGTCTTCACAGGAATGAATCCCGATCAAGGAAGAAAGTCCATCGGGTTCCAGCGCATGATAGATCATATACAGTGTAATTTGAGATGGCTCCCTGCACAGTTTCGCCCCTCCAGTGCCGCGTGCAACCGAAATAAGCCCTGCCTTTTTCAAAGCGCTGAGTACATTACGGATTACTACCGGATTGCATCCGGTACTTTTTGCCAGCAATGTGCTTGTCACCTTTATTTTGCTCTTTGCCTCATATATGAAAATCAGACAGTGTACTGCGATTGAACACTTCATACTAATCTGCATTTTATCACCCTTCCATAAATCTTCTGCATCTGTACAGTTGTAAATCTTGACTTTACATCATTTTGATGATATGCTTTGAGAAGATGTAATTTTATATTTTACATCTTCTCATTTTACATGGTCTATAAAAGGATTGCAAGCAAAACTCAGCATCTGTGTCCTTTTCCAGAACAAAATAAAGTAATAATTGGAGGAACGCAAAATGAATTTTTATGAAATCTGTTTCAGCCCTACCGGCGGAACAAAAAAAGCTGCTGATATTTTAACAAAAGAATTAAGTTCAAAGATACAGCAAATCGATCTAACGGACAGCCGCAAAAATTTTTCTGACATTTCTCTTTCTGACGAAGATGCTTCGATTATCGCTGTTCCGTCTTATGGCGGACGGGTGCCAAAACCTGCAGCAGAACGTCTCGCTGCCGTAGGAGGAAATGGAGCGAAAGCCATTCTTGTCTGTGTATATGGAAACCGAGCATATGAAGATACTTTAGCTGAACTGGAGGATACCGCAAAGCAGGCTGGATTCCGCGTAATATCCGCTGTCGCAGCCATTGCAGAACATTCCATCGCCCGTCAATTTGCAGCAGGACGCCCGGATTCCCAGGATGAAGCACAGCTCAAGGAATTTGCCAAACAGATCCAGGGAAAAATCTCTTCCAACGACATGAAAGAGCCATCCATCCCTGGAAATCGTCCCTACAAAAAAACCGGAAGTTCGGGCATGGTCCCAAAACCTACCAAAGACTGTGTCAAATGCGGGCTGTGTGCCGAAAAGTGTCCGGTTCAGGCAATTGATAAAGAGAATCCTAAAAAAACGGACACTAAAGCCTGCATCTCCTGTATGCGCTGCATTTCCGTCTGTCCTCATTCTGCCCGCAAAGTCAACAGTGTCATGCTTGCCGGCGTCAACGCCATGCTGAAAAAAGTATGTTCTGAAAGAAAAAATTGTGAACTGTATCTTTAAATCATAATTGTTGTCTTTTTAAAAAGTCTGTCAAAAATAAATCATCTTATACAAATAGTGGAGCAACTTATTCGATTGCTCCACTATTTGTAATCTCCATATGTTTTCTTATCCCAAAACCTTTCCATTCTTTTTTCTTCCATATCTATGACTTCCGTCATCAATTGGATGATCCAGACACTTTTAACCCAAAATACTGCGCTTCGAGCTCAGATTTCTAAACTTCTTTTTAGCAAATAAAGCAAAATCAAGATGTAAATGTTGACTTTACATCAAATCCGTGCTAGGCTGTCAATGATGTAAATTTTGAAATTACATCATTTATATTTAATATGTTCCCTGATAAAACTGCAGAAGAAATCAATTCTTTTTTCTATCAAATCAAGGGGAGCACATACACGGAGGTTTTATTATGAAAGCAATTCAAATTGACAGATACACGAAAAAAATCAACACTGTCCTTCGGGATATTCCAATACCGGAAATTAAGCCCAATGAAGTGCTGATCAAAGTAAAGGCCGCAGCCGTCAACCCATTGGAGCTTCTGATCTTGACTGGCAGTGTAAGGCTAATCCAGGATTATCCTATGCCGCTTACATTAGGAAATGAGTGCTCTGGCATTGTAGAGGCAGCAGGTCAGAAGGTATCGGATTTTCATGTGGGTGACAAGGTATATGCCCGTTTACCGATATCTCAAATCGGAGCCTTTGCCGAATATGCTGCAGTAGATCAGGCTGCACTTGCAGTCATGCCAAAGGATTATGATTTTCCCACTGCTGCAGCCATCCCGCTTACAGGTCTGACCGCCTGGCAGGGCATTACAGAAGAACTGGAAGCCAAGCGCGGGGAATCCCTTCTCATCCCAGGCGGCTCCGGCAGTTTTGGGCAAATGGCGGTTCCCATTGCAAAAGCCCTGGGACTTCGGGTGATCGTGACAGGAAATGGCCGTGCGAAAGAGTCCATTCTTGCCGCCGGTGCAGATCAATATCTGGATTACAAGAGGGAGAACTATTGGGAAGTCCTGTCTGGTCTGGACTATGTGATAGATACTCTGGGTGCTGGGGAGTTCGAACGAGAACTGTCAGTATTGAAGCCGGGCGGGAAACTGCTGAGCCTGCGGACCGGTCCAAATAAAATGTTCGCATTGCGCAGTCATTTTCATTTTCCGAAAAAAATCCTGTTTTCAGCCGCCGGAGCTAAATATGACCGAATAGCAAAAAAGCAGGGAAAAGAATACCGCTTTATCTTTGTGCGCTCCGATGGCACTCAGCTTCAAAAAATCACAAAACTCGTGGAACACAGTCATATCATTCCCAAAATCGATCCACATACCTTTACATTGGAGACTGCGCAGGATGCACTTGAACTAGTAAAAAATGGCCCTACAAACGGTAAAGTACTGATTCAATTTTAATCAAGGAGGGAAAAAATGGAGTGGAAACTTCCAATACCAATTGTTGATACAATCAAAAAACGGCACAGTGTAAGAACCTTTACAAGTCAAAAACTATCCGCAGAAGACAAAAAGGAACTAACGGATTTCTTTAAAGAATTGCAAAACCCATTTGGTGTAGATGTTCATATTCATATTTTAGATAAAGAACTGGACTCCAACGGAGAAAAACTTGGCACTTATGGTGTCATCAAAGGTGCCAGTACGTTTCTTGGGGTTTCTGTTCCCCATGTAGAAGATGCCTTTTTTGCCGCTGGCTACGAATTTGAAAATCTAATTTTATATGCGACATCAATGGGCCTTGGTACAGTCTGGCTTGCAGCTACCTTTAGCCGCAGTCATTTTGCTTCTGCCATGAAAATCGGGTCTGATGAGTGGTTTCCTGCAATTTCACCAGTGGGCTATACAGCCGCAAAACAAAGCATCAGAGAATCTCTCATGCGTGCTGCGATGAAATCTTCTGGCAGAAAGCCGTGGTCTCATCTCTTCTTTCGGGATGATTTTGGAACTGCCCTGACAGAACACGATGCCGGCGATTATGCCGACTGTCTTGAGATGCTGCGTTTAGCTCCTTCCGCCACTAATGCACAGCCATGGAGAGTGCTTAAGCGAGGCAATGTATATCATTTTTATGAAACTCACCCAGCAAATCTGTCTGAGCATGAAGCAAGGATCAAACAGGTCGATTTAGGAATTGCCTTGTCCCATTTCCATCAGACGGCACTGGAACAAGGATTGTCTGGAAAATTCGAAAAACTGACGCAAGATGACGTGAAAGTTCCAAACAATACATGGTATTTCATTTCTTGGATTGCGGATATTCCATCTAATTCCTCTGAAAATTCGGATACAAAAAACATCATACTTTAAAATAAACTCAAAAACAAAGCAAAAGCTGAACAAGGCAGTAAATTTTCATGCCTGTTCAGCTTTTTATATCCGTCAAATCAATATAAAATATTTAGGAACAAATCAGTTAGATCCCAGTTCATCTCTATCGTATCATTTGGGGTTCATCTTAACAGTAATACTACCGTCTCGATGGTATTACCACTTTACCACAAAATCTAGTGCTAAATTATTACTAATCAGATATGTTTTATATTCCTCTGGAATTTCCTAAAATTCTCCTCTTGTCCATTAACAAAATTTCATTGTTAATCTGTTTCAATTGTATTCAGGTATCCATATGTCAAAAACTATATATTTCACAAATTCTTAAAAAACAACTATACAGTCAATTTTACCATTTTGATTAAATAATTTGTATTTAAGCGAATACGTTTATATCCGTTCCCTAGCCCATCACTGATTCGTCTAAACAATGGTACTGGCTTTTCATCAAACGAAAATGTAACAGAATGAAGAGTATATGTCATATCCTTTTTCATACAAATATCATCAAGTGCAATTTCAATTACCTTTTTTCTTCCCCCATAATACGGATTAAGTATTTCTATTTCATAAAGGTTACCTTCAATATATCTTGCTTTTTTCAAGGGAAGAAGCATCAATTTTTTTCCTACATCAATAAAAACTAGACCTACGGTTGTGCCATATTATTAAGTATTTTCAAAATTGCGTCGGATTCTTTATATATCTGTTCATCCGAAGGAATAGTAAAACTATTATGTTTTACCTGTTCATCATATTTCAAATCCATCAAAGTTTGACGAGGCATGGTACCTCTTATTACCCTTAATTGGTCTTCTATATAACTCAAACAACCTTCGATATCAATCCGTTCCCAATAATAATGTTTTGTTGCCTCCTCCATCAAACGATGCAATGGTTCTGCCGTTTCAATCTGCAACTTATCTTTATCGATATAAACAGCGTTGCGATTTCTCGAGTATTCTTCCAAAAATCCACTGTTATTACAATTAAGCACCATCCAAATTGTTTTCGCATACAAATAAACATCAGATTTTTGGTAATCCACACCATTAATTTCCTCAACTGACTGAAATTCAGGTGGACGAATTGCCCGTGGGCCTAGAGGCTCATTCATTTCTGTTATGTGTTCATCTGTATCAGCAATATTTCTAACAAGCCCAAAATCAGATAGACATAATCGCCCATCGAATAGCAAAAGATTCTTTGGCTTAGTATCTCTGTGTACAAAGCCAAGTTTATGTAATTGCCTTATGCAATTTCCCAAATCAAACATCTGCTCCAGTTTTTCCAAAATAGAGAATTTTTGTGGGTTATACCGTTCTGCTTTTGGCATTAGATACCATAATACATCTGGTTCGTCTTCACAATATACTGAAGTATCATATATAGGAATAATTCCGCTAACTTTATCTTGAAAAGAAAGAACTGTTTCAATTTCTTTTCTAAATCGCAGCTTTCTCTTTTCAAGTTTTTTCTCTTCATTTGGTGCTACATCCAAAAATTTAATAGCGTAATCTCTTTTTTGTGGTAACGAATCACCTCCTTCAATAATGTCTGCAACAAAAACAACGCCATTTCTACCGTTTCCTATTTTTTTCTTAATGAGATACGTTCCATATTTTCCTATTACCCTCGAACCCATTCTGGAAGAGATACTAATACCAGCCATTTTCAGCATCCATCCTTTCTCTTTCAGAGTCTTTCTTATAGGTTTCATACAATCCATAAAAAATATTTGCAGTTTTGGGATAATATGGTTCTAAATACTGAGCATTCTCTTTAAACTCCTTCGCCATCCTGAGTTCTTCTTTTCCTGCTGAAGGACTGAATACGCCACGACGATTATATACGGCTACCTGATACTCTCCATTCATCTTCTCATCGCCATATTTCTCAATCATTTTTCTGACTGCTTCACATGGTTCATGACCATCAGTACCTATCGGCGAAAAAGAGAATAAACGTCCTAGAGTTGTCGTAAACAAGCTTTCTTGATCATTCTCAAGCAATAATTGTCTATATTTTTCTATCCATTGTTCTAGCTGTTCTTCTGACACTTCTCCATTACTTTCTGTCGGACAAAATCGAGCCTTCTCATAGATTGTATACATATTGTGAATGTACGCCTGATCTTTTGAATGATTTTCCACTGTGCCATGATCCTTTTTAAATACCCCTTCTACCAGCTGTGCGAATAATTCCGGAGACTGCTTGATTATATGATGGAAGCATTTCATATTCTTCCAATCCAACAAATTCATAAATATAATCTCAAGATGAGCGATTCTGATACATTTTTGCGAATCATCGATATACGCCTCTTGAATTACACCTATAAGCTGTTTAACATGATAGCTTGTCAACTGATTGCCCTCTGAATGTGGCATACTCTCAATATCTTCAAAGCACTCAAAGATCTGTTCCGCTGACAAAGGATTTCGATAGTGAATTAAATGAACTTGATCCAGATATACAGCAAGAGTAGCATACTTTTTACATTCTGCTAATGCCCAAAACTTATTGTGGTCATCACAATAAAAGCAGTTTTTCCAAAACTCTTTTTTTATCGGTTCAGAGGCGAATGTAACAAGCGGAATTTCTTTGGTTCTATGCGCTTCTATCTTATATACTTCCGCTAAAATTTCCGCCGAACAACCATGATTTGATAAATCCTCAATAATTGTGTCACATGGTATAGCCTCATTACTTCCTATGCTTCTTAAATAGTTAATTGCAATTGCGCCTGAGACTTGAACTGCTAACAGTTTTTTAAACGTTGCAAAATCCCATTTACCATCATTCCAATATTGAGCTAGATAATTTCCCAAAGTAGAAAACGATTCTTGGGCGCAAACCTTTGCCAATACAGTTAAATCATAGCCATATGATTGGAATTCTACTAATTTATCTCGAATCAGCTCTTGTGTGGCTGATTCGTTATCATCGCTTTCCCCTTTTTGTTTATAAGGAACAGGATGAAGAAGTGGATAATCATGATTGTTTACGAATAAATAGCTATATTCATATTCCGGAGTTTTAATATTAATTTTATCAAGAAGTTTTTCGTATTCAGCAATTTTTTCTTCTGGCATTGACCAATCTGAAGACGAGAAATATCTATGTTTATAGATGAGGTGTCTAATCTCATTTTTAATCCGCATTACTTCTTCATCAGACATTTGACTAAGTTCATACAAAAGTTGTTCAAAAGCATTCTTTCTTAATTTTGGAGGCAATTCGTCTGTTAAATCAATCATTTTCTTCCAACGATCTACCAAAAAATCCATGTGCTTTATAAGAAGCTCAAAATAGCCCAAATGTGCCTTTCTCATTTCAGCTATAGTAGTTGCCTGTGCTTTTTCATACTCCCGATATTTTGGTGATGATAGCTCACCAAACATACTTCTTCCACTATTATTAATTGCCGAATACAAGTATTCCCATGTATTATTATAATCAATGTCAAAAGCAATTTCGGCCGCTGCTAATTTTTCCTTCGCAGTCCGAAGAGAAGAAAAATTCATCCATGTACAAAATATTTTTGAGAAAATATCCTTAGGAGAATTTGATTTATATTCAAAATGGCAGGCGTCTAATTTCAAAAGCCATCTAAACGCCGGCCAAAAATACTCTCTTTGACAAAGAAACTGTTCAATTCCCCATAGAATATCAATATACGCATTTCTTCCGAAAAGGAAATCACTTGATTGATTTTGAAACAGGCATAGAAGTCCTGTATCTTCATTCAACTCGTTTTCAAGCCTTTCCAATGTGGCTTCTGGAGATATTTCACAGAGTTCTCTCCAGAATTTAGATATGTAAATCCACTGTTTTTCAGTTTTTACACAATCTAATACTTCCGAGACCAATCTGTTTAAAGTTAATTGCGTTTCTTCATCATTCTGATATGCGCCTTTAATGAGCAATGTTTTCAACATACCTTTTCGCATTGTTTCAGACCAGAATAACTTTTCGTCTTTAAACTGTGCTATCAATCTTTCACGGCTATCATAAGTAAAAAGATTCTCTGATTCACTAATCACTTCATATGCAGCCGTGACAAATGATTGCCAAATCTTTTCGTTAGTCAGAACATTAAGATAACTCCATATATTTTCCGCGCTTGCCAAATAGTATGAAATAGATCCATTACGCTTTATCATGTACAGGAGAGGATCTTCTCCTTTCGCATATGGAAGAACCTCTTCTAAGAATCTATCATATGAATCACCATACAAAGATTCAATGATTAACTTATCACCTTCGATTTCTTCCCAACTTCCAATGAGGAGACATGTCTTTTTAGCTCTATCACTAACACGCTCCATCCAAGAAGGTACTTTTAAATATTCCCCTCTAAACAGTTGTTTTTTCATCTGTGCATATAGGCCATGCGTATCTGCTAAAAGAGCATAGGCTTTATCATACTCCATTCCCGCTTCTTTTAAGCATCTTGATAACGTGTCCCGCGTTCTTAGGCGTAACTCTAAAACTTTCTTGTTAAATACTGGAGTATTCTCATCTATCACAAAAATATTAGTGTTATTCTCAATCGCTACAATTTCTTCCGCATAGAACCAAGGAATGTACACATTCCCTTCATTTTCCAATACATGAAGTTTATTCCATGACTCTATATTTTTAACAATGTAAATAGGACGTTTGTCATTAAGTCTCCACAATTCATTAAGTACACAGTAAATAGTCTCTTCTCTGCTACGTCCCCTCACAAATACTAATTCTTCATATCTCTGATCTTCAAATTCATCTTGAAAATGCTTATCATCAACTATAAAAAATTCTATTCCAATAGATGGATTCTGAGTTTTTCTTCTAAGCTCGATATCCATTTGTCCAGAAGATGCTATTGCTACTTGCTCACGATTGTAAATTGCAAGCTCATTTGACATCTTATCGATTCGATTTTGTAATTCCAGAAAACTACTTTCCTGCTCTTCTTTCCATTCCTGTAGGAAATAATGTTCATATTTATCAGGAGCGATTGTTTTTAGCTGTTCAAGCACTGCATAAATTATTTTTATTGTGTAAGTTTCAGCAACTTCATAAGGAATTTCATACTTGTTCATCAATTTCATAAGAGAATTATACAGTCTATGTTTCAATTCATATCCTTCGTCAGATTTTAATTCCTTCGCTATCTGAGTTAAATTTTCTCTCGACAATACAAGTTCTAAATCCTCGAAAAACGAATTCTCTTCCTGTTCATTTTTAATAAAGAATTCCCCTGTACCAACAATTAATTTCTTCCATGCCTGTGATTCTCTAAATTTTTTTACCGCACTCTCTCCAACTGAAGTCAGAACATTCTGCACCTGGGTAGAACCAAGGGATGCAATAGCATCTAGTAATAGTTCAATCATATTTAAATCACTCCTTAATCGACGGCAAAAACTATGCCACCACTCTATAAATCATGTACACATACTCATAAGAAAATCAAAAAAGTAGTTTCTATTATTTTTTCCTTTATCTATTTACTTCTATTTTTCTTTTTCTATTTTAGGCAAATTATTTAAACTCACATTTTCCAATGTCTGTAGCTGCTGTACCGCCAATTGTCGAAGCAATTTCATCCTCTCTTTCTGATTCTTACACTGATTTATTAAAACGGCATTATAGCTTTCTAAATTTGCCAGTACCAGTAACTGATTCAATGTTGCTACGTCCCGCATATTCCCTTTAACAGTCGGATTTTCATCTTTCCATTGCTTCGCAGTCTTTCCAACAAAACAACATTCAACATATCCGCTTCATTCGCATAGATCGCCACCTATGTAGGTGTCAGTTCTGGTGGAATCAGATTTTCTTTTATTGCATCTGTATGTATCCTGTAATTCAACTTAGAAATTTCTCTATTTAAATTCCAATTCAAAGACAACCGACTGTTTTCATCTGTCTTTAAACGCCTATAGTCTTTCATAATATACAACTGGAACTCTGGAGAAATCTATGTTACCAAAGACATGGCAATATCGCTATAGACATATGATCATCCATAGCGTCCTGCTTTTGAAACAATACCAATGGCATCTGTCGCTTCAATCCATTTTTTAGGTGACATTGTAAAAGCATTCGCGCCAGCCTGTTTTCTAACCCCCTCGAATTCGAGGGGGTTAAAATCTGGATTATGCAGCCTTTCCCAGAGTCCTAAAAATCCTATCACATCCCGATTTTTCATCCAGTTTTGAATAACTGCTGTCGGATCATCGCTCCTATATCATGCAATATCCGTCAAGGAGATAAATTCATTTTCAAAATCCTGCGTATAAATTCCAATATCAATTCCAGCCACATGAATTGTATCTTTAATTGTTTTCCCCATTGTACCTCCCATAAGCAAACCATAACATTCTGAAACACCGTATCCTTTTCCCTTTAAGAAAAATCTACTGAGTAACTATCTTCATCTTCCCAAATTTCCCGATATGCTTCAATATAATCCCTAATACAACCGGGATATCCATCCAAATACTTTTTACATACCCTTTTATACAATCCCAACATTTTTTCATCACACGCAAAATCCAGTAAATAATCTAACAAATATGATAATTCATCTTCCGACACAGTTCTGCTGCACACATCTTCAACTAGCAGCAAATAAACCTCATAGGCTTTCTGATATAATTGGACTATCTGCTCTGCAATCTTGTAAATATTTTCATCCATTAGATTACCTCAAAATACTTAAGCGCATCCGTTATCGCTTCTACCTTTTTTTCGGCGGATGTTTTCTCGGCTGCTTCAATTGCTCTGTTACATTAGGCTCATCATACATTGTTAATCCCATTGACCTCTTCACTTCTGCTATATAAATAGTATGTACTTTAAATCCTTACTTCTTCTCCACATATTCCTATATCATCTTATACGTGACTTTCGGTTTCGGTTGGTATTTTTTTGCCCGTTCTGCAATCGCATCCAACGATATCTTATCATCGCCTTCTCCAAATTCCACTTTCGCATTAATAACACTGTCTGGTGATTTGTGGGACAAATGCACAATAGTCTCAACATGTGTCATCACTACAATCGGAACACATATTTTCAACCGCGTCACTTGCATTTGAACACAATTTGTCTGTTCTATGCCCGCCCCTTGCATTTTTTCTCTGTGGTTTAAATTTATCACCATCAACACTATTCTTCAAGCCTGTTTTATACACGAAGGTAAGTTGTGCAGGGTCTTTGTTTCCCCCTTCATCTATTCCCCCTACAATTACCTTTTCTACAATACTCTCAAACACATAGCGGTCAAATTCTTCTAAAACTTCATTCTGCTCCAATGTCTTTTTAAACTCTTTCAAACGTCTCTTTATATTTTTTTCATTCTCGGAAGTCTCCTGTAACTTTTTCCTCTCTGCAAGCAATTCTTCCTGTCGACTCATTAACTCTGTATATCTGCTCTCATAAGTTTCCTTGTCAATCGTTTCCTCCAAACGCATATCTACATGTTTCCCCTTTTTCTTTTCAATAGTTGCTATCTTTTTTTCGTCTTTGCCAGTTGTTTGCTAATGGTACTGTCGCTTAAAATATCATCTATCAGCTGTAAGAACTCTTCCAACACGTCCTTATTATCAGCACATAAAAGACGATAACTTTCCAAAAATGCGTCCTCAATCGCTTTTTCTGATATTCCTTTACTGTCTTTACAGACTTCTTTCCTTTTTTCGTAGCGGTTACACATTGCCAAATAACCTTGCTATACTGTGAACTACTGTGCCAATTACGCCTTGTCAGAGTACCACCACAAAATCCACATTCCAACATACAACTAAACGCATATTTTCTACTATACTTTTCCCTCTTCGTATTCCCATCACCGATTTTTCCACGATTGATATTTCTTCTTGCAAGAATTTCCTGTGCCTTTTCAAACACTTCTTCACGGATAATCGGCTCATGATGATCGTGAATATAAAACTTATCTTCTTCACCAAAATTCTCTAATCTTCTTTTGAAAATAGGATCTACGGTAAATGTCTTTCCAAGCAGTAAATCTTCTTTGTATTTTTCATTCTTGATAATTCCAATTACCGTAGACTGTGCCAATATATAACGAACAATTTCAGCTTCTTCCTCATTCACAGTAATTGTCTTTGTATGAGGGTGATAATCATAGCCAAGACAACCTTGAAATCCGACCATTTCACCTCTCTGCATTTTCATTTTTAATCCCTTTTTTACATTAGCAGAGATATTTTCAACCTCCTGTTGAGCCACCAAACTAAGCACGACAAGGAGCAATTCACCGTCCATAGTCAATGTATTGATTTTCTCATCTTCAAAATAAACCGCTATATTCTTTTCTTTCAGCATACGGACATACTTCAATGTATCCAATGTATTCCTTGCAAATCGGGAGAGAGACTTCGTAATCACCATGTCAATATCGCCATTCATACAATCATTTATCATACGCTGAAAATCTTCACGCTTTGTTACCTGTGTTCCAGTAATTGCTTCATCAGCGTAAATATCTGCAAGCACCCATTCCTTTTTCTTCTTGATTAAATCCGTATAATAGGTAACCTGTGATTTATAACTGTTTAACTGGTCTGCGCTGTCCGTGCTCACTCTGCAATATGCAGCCACACGCATACGCTCAATAGTCTTGCCTCTTGCTCTTGTCGTCAAATCATTTCTTGCCTTGATTAGGGCATATTTCCTATCTTTAATCAGTTGTTTGTCAAGGAGCTGTTTTAACATGACAAGATGCAAACTATACCTCATTAAATCTTTTTCTATAAAATCCCACCTTCCATATCTAACGGAGTGGAAATGAGGTAACAAACACTCCGCAGAAAAATTATTTTATTTCAACTTCAAACTTCAAAATCGCCTTAGTAATAGCGGTTCTGATTCTTCCTTTCAATTCCATGTCCACCACAAGCTGCATATTTCCATATTCATCATAAAATGGACGTAGACAAGCCTTTGATATGTACATGTACGCATTATAGTGATTTAATATTTTTTCTATTGCTGTCTCATCACCATCTGACGCTGAACGGATCACAGAAAATGACGGACACTGTTTTACTTGTTTCATTTTTTCTGATTCCTCCTGTATCTGTCTCTGATAAAATCCAATGAACGCATTCTGTTTCTGTAAACGGTATAACGTGCAATCCTTAATACTTCGCTGATTTCTATATCTGACATTTCAAGGAAATAAAACATCAACAAAATATTTCTCTGTTTCTCACTTAACTTCATAATCACTTCACCCAATCGTTCATCATGGACACGAACCTCTGAACCCAATACTTGAAATACCATAAACTCTGTAGAATACTCGTCCGTGGTTCCCACACAAGCGTATTCTATTTCCGGCACTTCACAGAAAGGATGTTCATGTTTTGCACGTCTGCCTATTTCTCTGTTGTAATTCTTTACTGTACAATCAATAACTTTACGGATAAGGCAATCAAATTGTAAGCAGATTGCTTTTTCAAATGAAGAAGGCTGCATAATCTCACCTCCTTCCCGTGAAAATAGTTAAAGCGTGAAGATTCCTACCTCTTTTCGCTCTAACACTCATCTCGGAGATTCGATTTGTTGCACCACCTCTATACTTTTCAAAAAATTATTTACACAACAAAAAAACACAAAAACAATAACTAAAAATTGTTCCTGTGCTTTTCTGATTGTTCGTATTATGTGACGTAAAAAACCACATGTAAGGGCGCATTGACTTATAAGAATTACCGACGTTTTTTTTACAACAAAATAAAAAGAGCCAATAACTTGAGACTTATCATAATCTCATTGTTATCGGCTCTGCGACTTCGCGTCTGGCTCTGTAATGACCGTCATCTGAAATGACTTTACGTTTATTAAATTTTCTTGTTTACATTTAGGACAGTAAAGAGGAAATCTCTTTAATTCCGTATCTTCACGTACCTTATTACGTGTTTTACTGCCACAAATAGGACAATATATCCATTTTGTTTTCTCCATATTTACTTTTCACCAACCTATACGATTCATTTGAACATTTATTTCCTTGCTAAAATACCAACCTGCATATAGGAACACCAAAAAATCTCTATACTCCTAAATCCACACGCTTTCAGAATCCTTATCTGGTCTTGTATTGTTATTGGAAAATATTCTGTACCGTATCTGCGCAAATGTTCCTCACACTCTTCTATACTTTTTCCTTTGCTATATTGATATTTCTCCCATCGCTTCAGATATAACTTTTTCATTGTCCCATCACAAGGTGCGAAATTTTCAAATGTAATATAAATTCCTTCTTCCTCAAGGGCATTATAGCAATCTCTAACAGCAATCATTCTTTCCTCGTATGACAAGTAATGATTCACCAAGATAGAAGAAATTACATCAAATTGCGAATCGTAATCTATTCCTTCCATCGGAAGCTTTAAAAACTCTACATAGGAAGAACTGATTTTTTGTCTTGCTACCTCTAGCATAGCAGATGAATGATCAGTACAGATCATCTTTTCCACATTGCATTGTTCCAATGCCACTTCTGCCATTTTACCAGTCCCACAGCCTACATCCAGCCAAGATACTGCCTTATTTAAAAAGGCAATGGAAATCACATCTGCTATTTGATTATAAACTCCATCATAATACGGTATGGTATTTAAAATATCTCTATCATAGCTTTCTGCCGAAAAAGCTGCCTTACGATTACTCATATCTATCCTCCCAACACATCACTCATAAGTATCTAAATAGTGCTGCAATTTCTCTGCTAATTTCCCGATATGTATGCCATCTACAAAAGAGTGATGTACCTGTACAGAAAATGGCAGAAAAGTTTTACCGTCCTTTTCGTAATATTTACCCCAATCAAACAGAGGCGTTGCATTATCTTTTTTCCCCGAAACTGTGTGTGAAATATGAGTAAAACTCACCCACGGAAAAGCAGAAAACTGAAATACATCATTTTCCAATGGAGCAGTAAAATACTCTTTTTGCTCTTTTTCAGTTTGAACTGCCACCGTCACATATTCTTCCAGCGTATCTTGCATTTCCACATTTACAACTTTGAATAACTCTGTTTCCTTATTTAGATAAGTAAATGCTGTGTTAATTCTTTCGAACTCAACAGGAGCGCCATCTACAAATCGGTATCGAAACTCCTTAATCTCATTTGCACACTTTGAAACAGCAAATACAAAAGAAAAAGTAAACGAATAACTTTTCAGCCTGATTTTTGACAAAAAGTTCGTGATATCGAGGTCAAAGCCGACACAATACTGTGGTTGTATACTGTCTCGAAACACTTGATAGTGTAGACTTCGTTCCCATGTAGATAAATCAATTTTCTTCATTTCATCATACCTTCTTAAATTTATTGAGAACTTCTATTCTCTTTTTGATTATATTCTTTTATTTGTATGATGTCAATTAGTTGTATGATGTCTTTATCAAAAAAATATAGGCTCTCGTTTCATAAACAAGAACCTAAAATATCAATCAAGCCCTAATTCTTTCATTGCGTGCATGATATGAATCTTCATAGCGTTTTTTGCCCCCTCTGCATTACGCTGCTCCAAAAATTCCATAATCATTCTGTGATCGTTTATCGTATCTTCAATAGCTTTATCACTCTGTAAAGATAAGTATACACCCTTTGAAATCGCCTGATATAAAATCGGCATGAGTTTATTCATAAATTCATTATGGGTAGCCTGTGCAATCGCTTTATGAAAAGAATGTTCATCATCTGTTCTATCTTGATGATTGCTGATTTCCTTTTCTACCCTTTTTCCAAATTCTATGATTCTCTTTATCTCGGAATCTGTTGCCCTTAAAGCGGCATAATAGGCAGCTTCCGGTTCAAATATCAAACGCATTTCATATAAGTCTTTCGCATTGACTTTTATGTTTAACAACTGTTCTAGATCCTGTTGCTTCTTAAACGCATTTTCTTTGATGTATGTACCTTTTCCTCTTTGAATTTCCAATATATCCAGAGCAACCAAAGTTCTAATTGCCTCTCGTAGCGTAGTACGACTTACATTCAATTCCTCTGCCAAATCCAATTCATTTGGTAATTTATCACCGACACAAAATCTTTTTTCTATTGTTATCATGGATAGAATATTATCCGCAACACTTTGTGATAACATCTTATTCTCTTTCATAATTTCACCTTAGCCTTTTTTGCCATTATACTATGCTTAGTGTTTAAATTCAAACGTCTTGATTCAACAAGTATCAGCTATTTGCGGAATATGTGACATTTTTAAATTTTATCACATACAATTATAGTCTCTCCAAAGCCTTATATAATCAGCGTTTTGAGCATTTTGATTCCTGTTTCCTATTGTATTTGTACCCCACTGTTAGATAACTGGGGTTACAAGTTGGATTGGCTTACGCCAATCCAACACAGACTAGCCTGACCAGCGGCTTTCGCTTCGCACGCCACTGGACGGACTGCCTATAATCAAAATATTACTATTCAAAAATAATACTTTTCTAATCAAGTTAGTGATATTTCCATTTATGATTATATACTTTTTCATACAATTCAGAATTATCCCCGAAGAGATTGTCCTCACAAGCCATTTCATATAAAAAAGCCCCATATTAATTAATAAATCTTCTATTTCTATATCACACATTACTAAATTATCTAAGATATGTGTATCGCTTTTATTGGCAAGAAAATATTCAACAATCTCTTCAGCTTCTTTTTTCAACTCTTCTAAAGATTTACCATTTTTCGTAAAACCTTTATCTTTTCGAACACCCTGTTTACAAAATCTATGGACTATCATTGGATCTATTACTTCTAATTGTATAGCATATACTATACGCCTCATGAATTTGTTTTTTAATATTATCAATAAGATTTCCACATATAGATTCGTAACTATTTATAATCTCTTTTGCACTTTTATTTATCTCTTTCAACAAATATACTGATGTTTCAATATCAATCTTATATTCTGATGACATTCCATCTTTAAATTCATTTATATATTTATTCACATATTCAAGATGATTTGTCATAAACCAAAGAATACTTCTTACTAATTGGGGAAGACAGCTGATAGTGAATGGATCAATATACTCATCTAAAGAGACATGTATATTAGTTGTCAACTGATTCTGAATTACATTAAACCTCTTTTCAACCTGCTCAAGTGGGCTACACCAATAACAACTTTCTGTTTGATTATCTACAACAAAAAGAAGTGTAACATCATTTTGTTGTTTCCAATAATTTATTGTAGAAACTTTTATTGGTACAGAAACATATTTATCTCGCAAATTTTGTCTAGACAATTCATCTTTACCTTTACACTGAACATTAAAGAATAAAGATACAGGTCTATCCTTTTCAATCACCTGCGCTCGCATGTCAATCCCTAAATCAACAGATTCATCTACAGTATTAACTACTGAAAATTTACCTAAATTCTTTTTTTAAATATTTGCTGCTGTATTTCCTTTTTGCTTATTATTACTGTATGTTGGTAATTGTTCCATTTTTCATTTCCTGCAAAACATTTTACTATCTCACCATTACTTTCTATTGATAAAGTGCTATAATTTCTAACTGATATACAGGTTTACCATGAATAGATGAAACAGAAACCGCTTCAAAATCAAAAACATTACCATCCGCAATCTTCGCCATAGCGTCAATAAGCGTTTGTTTTGCAGAAATATCTTTGATTTTTGTAAATATAGTATTTTTCATCAGTTCCGTTCCATCTGGAAAAACACGTTTTACTTGAGCCAAACAAGTTAGCTCTGTACCAATAATATCCGACCTAACAGCTTGATACAAATTAGAATCTACAATATTCCCTATGATTGCATAATCATCTGTTTCATAAAGAATTTCTTCTCCTCCAAAAAGTACTTGCATAGTTTTAATAATATTATTTATATCATTATTGCTTTTTCCCGCCCCTTTTACAGATGCACCCACTTTTTGCATATTATCAGAAAGTTTTAACAAATCTGACATTTCTGCAAGTAATGATTTAATTGAGTTTATTGATAATACAACCGGTACACATACAAACTGCCCGGATTTCGCCTCTTTAATATCATGTAAATACCCCTTTTTAGAAAGTAAAGACTTAACAATACTGAGTACCGATGTAACGGTTTGAACCTTCTTCTCTTTGTTTTCATTTGTACGACTATCCCTTTTTTCTAAATTACCAGATACATTCCCACCAAAATTAAATAGTTTAAATCCGCCACTGGCAGAAAATTCCATTTTCCCACTCTTTGTTTTTTCATCTCCAACCGCCGTCGTAATCTCAGCATATTCAGAATATCCACCATTCAGAATTGCATAAATATCTAACAACCTTCCCTGATTGATGTAATACGGGAAGAAAAGTTCTATATTCTCTATTTCTTTATTATGCATTACCTTAACCTCCATCCAATTCTTATAGTTCTTTTTTCCAATATTGGTCTTTTACCGAATATATAATACAATACTATTATTTTATTCTTGCAACACCAACACATCAATTATATCTCATACCATAAAAGATAAGAGTATTATTTTCTTGTATCTCCCCAATCTATATCAACCACCACCGACACATTGATATAATCCTTAATCGCTTTATTCCTCATCTTCTCACCCTCATCTGTAAACACAATATGTTTATGAAAGTGCCTAATATTAAGGATTTCTACATATCTTTTCTTTGTATCGACACTATAGTCTCCACATGTACCGTACCTGGGAACATGTCAACGCATCCTGCCTGTTCCACTTCATACCCTGCTTCCCGGAACATCTCCAGGTCTCTTGCCAGGCTGGTCGGCTTGCAGCTGATGTACACCATCTTTTCCACGCCGTACCCGATGATCTTCGGCAGTGCTTTCGGATGGATCCCGTCTCTTGGCGGATCCAGCACGATGATATCTGGTTTTTCTTCCAGTTCATCCAGAACTTTCAGCACATCTCCGGCAATAAATTCACAATTATTCAGCCCATTTAATCTTGCATTTCCTTTTGCCGCTTTTACCGCTTCTTCTACGATCTCCACACCGACTACCTTCTTTGCCACAGGTGCCAGCATCTGGGCAATGGTTCCTGTCCCGCTGTACAGATCGAAGATTACCTGATCCTTTGTTTCTCCTACATACTCTCTGGCCGTTTCATACAGCACTTCTGCTCCCAGTGAATTGGTCTGAAAGAAAGAAAACGGAGAAATCTTGAATTTCAATCCAAGGATTTCTTCAAAGAAATAATTCTGTCCATATAAGATTTCCATCGAATCTGCCTGTACTACATCTGCCAGGCTGTCATTGACTGTGTGCAGGATTCCCACAATCTGCCCCTGAAGCTTCAGAACTTCCAGCGCCTCTACAAGCTGAGTGAAATCTGCTTTTCCCTGGGATGTCGTTACAATATTGATCAGAATATCCCCTGAACATTCCGCCCTGCGTACTACCAGATGACGCCAGAATCCTTCATGGCGCATTTTATGATAAAATGTCAGCCCCATATCTTTTACTTCATTTAATACACACTGAATAATCCGATTGTAATCATTATCAACAATCTTGCATCCTGTGATGTTTACAATATCATGAAACGTATTTTTCTTGTGCATTCCAAGTGCCAGCGGTCCGTCTTTTACTTCATCCCCAAATGAAAATTCCATCTTATTGCGGTATCCCCACTGTTTCGGACTTCCTTTGATTCCATTCCATTTTTCATCTGGCACAAAATCTTTTAATAACTCTCTTACCTGTCCTTCTTTTATTTTCAGCTGATTTTCATAAGAAACTGTCTGATAAAAACATCCTCCGCAGACTCCGAAATGTTCACATTCCGGCTGTACATCTTCCAGATCAGACGGTTCAAGTACTTCCATCAGGCGAACCTGTCCCCCATTCTTACGCTTTTTTGTAACCTGGCCCCGAATTTTCTGTCCTTCAATAACGCCTTTCACTGTAATCTTTCTGTCCTCATATGAAAATGTTCCCTTATTTGGAAACTCCACATGATCCACAATTCCCTCTATAATATCCTTTTTCCTCATCTTCTTTCCTTTCTTTTTTCATGTTATTATTTCTTTTCATATTTCGAAAGCTTGTGCACAAAAAAGCGGACAAGTCCGCTTCCAACTCATGATCTACATGTTTTTCATATTCACAGAAAAAAAGACAGAAATGTCCATATGCATTCCTATCTTCGTTTTCTTCTAGTAAAGCATCAGTTCTCCAAACTGTTCTTTGTAATATCCATGGGCGTAATGCGCCTGCCCTTCCTTATCGATTTCCATTATTAAGAATGTCGGCTTCCGTCCCGGCTGTCTAGGATATGAAATACTTCCCGGATTCAGGATCGTCACATCTTCTCCTATCTCGATAAACGGCACATGCGTATGTCCGTACATCACAATATCATATCCATATTCCAAAGCATGTTCCCTCAGATATTCCACACCGGAATTTACATAATATCCATGTCCATGAGTCACAAGGACCTTATAATCTCCAAGCTGTACTTCTTCTTCACTTGGAAGATCCAGGTAATAATCATTATTTCCTGCGACCATAACCACAGGACATCCTGCAATTTCCCGTATGTATGAATCTCCACGTTCTACATCACCACAATGGATCATCATATCGATATCCCCGACCTGATCAAGGACCCCTTTTATATCATCATTGCGGCCGTGAGAATCACTGATTACCAATATTCTCATAAAACATCTCCTTAAAGAATTTCCTTCATTTTTCTCAACGCCTCTCCGCGATGGCTTAATTTGTTTTTTTCATTGCTGCTCAGCTGTGCGCTATATTTCTTAAGCTCCGGCAAATAAAAGATCGGATCATATCCAAATCCATTTTCTCCAATTGCCTCATACCCTATAATCCCTTCCATAGTACCACGAGTCGTATAGGTTTGTCCATCAGGAAATACAGCTGCAATGACACAGACGAACCTTGCTGTACGCTCTTTTTCCGGTACATCCTTCATTTTATCCAATATGATTTGATTTTTTTTCGTATATGGAGTATCCTCTCCAAGATATCTGGAAGAGTACACACCCGGGCCTCGGTCAAAGGCATCAATCTCGAGTCCGGAATCATCTGCAAGCGTCAGTTCTCCTGTAGCTTCCATAACGGCTCTTGCCTTAATCAGGGCATTTTCTTCAAATGTTGTCCCATCTTCCACAATTTCCAGATCTGCTCCTGCTTCCTTCATGGAAAGAATCTCATAGCCGGAATCCGCAAGAATTTCCCGGATTTCTTTCATTTTCCCTTCATTTCCTGTAGCGAAAATCAATTTCTTTTTCATTTCGGCTCCCTTCTTGGGGGTTTAGGCCCCAGATACTGAAGATATTCTCCCCGTATCATTCCATTGTATACTTTTCGTTTTCTTGTCGCTTTTCCTAAATATTTCTCCGCGTCCTCATACGATGTGATCACATATTTAGACCAGGTGTCCAGACGATCAAAAGCTTCCCGCATCTGCCCATACAATTTGGGCAGATCTTTTCGGTCTTCCAGACGCTCGCCATACGGAGGATTTGCAATAATAAATCCATATGGCTTGCTGTGCCGTAAATCTTTCACTTCTCTTTGCTGAAAATGAATCAGTTCATCCACTTCTGCGTCCCTGGCGTTTTCCCTGGCAATCCGCAGCATCTGCGGATTCTTGTCATATCCCTGCAGATCCATCTGCACATGCTCCAGGACGGCATCTCCTGCCTCATCGGCTGCCGCGTACCATGTCTTTTTTGGCACGAAGCTCCAATTTTCCGCCTCAAAGGAGCGATTGATTCCCGGCGCGATCCTTTTCCCCATCATCGCAGCTTCAATCAGGAAAGTACCGCTTCCGCAAAATGGATCCACAAGAATCCGGTCTTTGTTCCATGGCGTCAGCATCAAAAGCGCCGCGGCAAGGGTCTCACGAATCGGTGCCTCACTGACCAGTTTTCGGTATCCTCTTTTATGAAGAGGTGTCCCGGAAGTATCCAGACTGATGGTCACCTGATCTTTTAAGATAAAAACCCGGACCGGATAGTCATCTCCACTCTCTTCAAACCATGATACATGGTATTTTCCTTTCATCCGCTCTACCATTGCTTTCTTTACGATTGACTGGATGTCCGGCGCACTGAACAGACGGCTCCTGGCCGTAGATGCCTTTTTCACCCAGAACTTCCCATCCTTTGGAATATAGTTTTCCCATGGAAGCTTCCTGGTCTCTTCAAACAGCTCATCAAATGTCAGTGCCTTAAAGGATCCGATTTTTAATAAAATTCGCTCTGCTGTCCGCAAAAAGAGATTCGCTCTCGCAATTCCTCCAAGATCAGCCGCAAACGTTACACGGCCGTCTTCTACCTGAACAATATCATAACCTAAATCTTTGATTTCTCTTTTTAATACTGCTTCCAAGCCAAAATGACAGGGAGCAATCAATTCTATACGGTCCACTTATTTCTCCTTATTTTGATATAATTCTTTCCCTATTCTACCTTTTTCCATTTTTTTCGTCAACCATCTTTCCATTCTTCCAGATAATAATAAACCCCTCCGACAATATTATATACTCGAAATCCCTCTTTTGCCAAATGTCTTGCCGCCATCATGCTCTGTCCTCCAAAATCGCAGTATACGATCAGATCCTTTTTCTCTTTGTAGTCTTCTTCCTGTAAGATTCCATATGGACGGTTTACCGCTCCTTTTAAATGCTGTTTCTCATAGCGATAAGGTTCCCTTACGTCAATCAGCCTGTATTTTCCCTTTTCTTCTGCCATCTTCAGCCCGTCTCTTAATGATACATTGATAAATTCCATTGTCTTATCCCTTTTCCTTCTATAATAAATAGACTATGCGAAAAAAAGAAAACAGCCCCCCGGAAATTCAAATTTCCGGAAAGCTGTTTTCCTGATTTTCTCTAATATTCGTCGTTTACATTCTGGGACTTATTCTGTGTCTTATTCTGACTCTTATTCTTAGAGGAGTTCCTCATGCAGTTCTGTCCGCTGTTTTTCGCATTTCTGGAATTGCTGGATGACTGGTTTTTGTTGTTAGAGTTGGAATAATTCTTTGACATAATCATTCTCCTTTCTTTGATTTACAAGTTTATTTTTAACGAAAGGTTTGAAAATTATGTATGAAGATTGCATAAACTTTTTGACTTTTTTATCAAAAACGATTGCATTTTTTTAGTAAATGGGTTATGATTCATTTATCGAAGGTATATTATATTTTCGATTTATAACCCCTTATTAATTTATTTATACTCCCCTCAAAGAGAGCAGATTTCCCTA
>JAHZHN010000039.1 GCA_019420275.1 Clostridiales bacterium | reverse complement strand
TGGTTTCCAGTATCCCTCGGAGTCTTGTCAGATCCATTCGGTAATTGTTCACACCTTCTGCTTCTGTTGCAAGGTACGTCAGATATTCTTCCAGCAACTCCCGATTTAGTTCTTCTGCCGAATGGATTTGGGGATATGTTTCTTTCAGATATTTGGATAACCTCCGGATGGCTGTCAGCTCTTTGATGATCGTTGCAATCGCTTCATGATGTAAATGTTCATAAACTGCCTTTTTTGTTTCTTCCCGCAAGTCATCCTGGATAATCGTTGTAAAATTCAAAGTCTGCACATTTTTAATCGGATTCTTTTTATAGGCAATGTCCAGATTCTCTAATTTCCAGATATCTTTCTCAATCTCATCCCGTTCCTCTTCCTTTTCTGTAAATTGATATACCTTACGCACATACGTGATGAGACTCGATGGCAATGTCTTTTCTTTCCCATATACGCTGACTCCCGGTACTGTCAGTTTCTGTCCATGTTCCAGAAGCCAGCTCCGGATTTTTAACAGCCATTGCTTCCATTCAAGTTCCTGTAAACTCTCTACCCGGATATGCTTATCCTTCAACACCATGCAAAATCTCTGATAGGTCGCTCGTTCTTGTATCATCGTTGTCAAAGCACATTGTTGACTTCGTTCCTCAATAAATGAACAGAATTCTTTTTGAAGTCCTTTTGTTGGAAGCAGTCCTAAATCAAAACAATGAGATTCCTTTACATTCTTTTTCTGCTTCTCTTCTGCTCTTGCATAGCAGTTCAAATCTGTTAGATATAATTTTTCATCCATGGAACTCTCCTTTCATCAGTTCCGCCGCAAAGCTGTGGGTTTCTTCCTGGAAGTATGCTTCACTGGCTTTTTCCAGTTTCTTTGGCATATAATCCACATACTGTCTAGTCATTTCTTCATATTCATGCCCCAGATAATCCCGCACTGCCTGGAGGGAAATCCCGCTATCATAATACAGCGTAGCCAAGTTATGACGGTAATCATGGGATTTGAAAAGGTATTCCCCATCTGCGATCTGATATTTCTCACAGTATTTCAGCATCTGATACCGGAAGGTTCCATACCGGAAAGCGCCTCCTGTCTGATTCTGAAACAGATATTCTTCCGGTCCAATCTGATATTTCTTTTTATACACCTGTACCAGTTTGTACAATGCTTCCGGAATGGGAATCCGCTTATAAGTTTTCATTTTTACCTGATAGACCTTCAGCCAGTAATCTCCATCCTTTTCTTCATAACCATCACCTGTCAGGGTACACACTTCGCTTCCCCGGATTCCGGTACACCATAGATGAAGGAACATCAGTCGGAGATGTTCTGGGAATTCTGCCAGCTTAGACAAAATTTCCGTATATACTCCTTCTGGTACGCTGCGGTCATTGTGGACACGCACTTCTTTTTGAAGATAATATTCATGCCGGAAGGGGATCTTTTTCAAGTACCTCTTGACTACGAGAAAATTGTAAAACTGCAGGATCATAAAAATCCGCCCATTGGCTGTTGCTTCACGTGTATTCTGATTACGGATGCCCTCCAGATATTTCTGGATCTTCTCTGCTTCCATTTCATAGATCGGCTTTTTTTCTCCATTAAAATGTACCAGAAATGTACGAAGTTCCAGTAGCTTGATTCGGATGGTGCTGATACATAAATCTGTGATTCCAAACAGATACCGCAAATATTTTTGCAAAATCTTTTGATTCTCCAAATTTGTCACTTCTTTAAA
>JAHZHN010000038.1 GCA_019420275.1 Clostridiales bacterium | reverse complement strand
TAATAGCCCCTTATAGGGGCAGAACAAGCCACCGGCTAAGCCGGTGGTCTTGACTTTGGATATAACGGATCATGGCCTTTCGTAATAGGAGGCTGTTTGTCTTGTAAAAACAGAAAAAATAAAATGTGAACTTAAATTATCTGAAAATATTGAAATATATTAAAAAAAGAACTATAATTATACTATAAATAGTGAGGAAGGAGTGTACGATTATGACGGAAGCATTGATTGGAACATGTATTTTGGCAATTACAACGGTGATATTTGTTTGGGTATGTTCAGAATATCAGATTTATAACAATGAACATTCAGCAGAAGAAAAACTGAATGCCACGCGATTGTCGGACTGGTTTGCAGCACAGAGGATGCGCTTTTGGCTTGCAGTGGATGATGCAAGAGAATATCCGCAGGAAGTGCTGAAGTCAGAGAATAAGACACTGCTTCAAAACTGCATTGTTCGGCATCATGAAACACAGGAGATTCGCAGTGAAAAGAAAAGAGAGCATCGTATGATACAGAGCCAGAGAACATATCGGATGCGGGGAAATTTGTAAAATGATCATCTCTCAAAAAAGCAGGGAGAGGGACACTTGATGAGTGTCTCTCACCTTGCTTTTTAATATCCACAAGATTTCAGAACCATATCCATCGTTTCCGCTGTCTGTATAGAGAACTCGGCGCTGACATGTGGTGTTTCTCCATTTAAAATGCAGTTTCCGAGTTGTTCCACTTCCAACATATAATTATTTGGAATATCCATGAAGAAAGCAGTTCTCTTTTCCCCTTCGATCAGATACCATTTCTGAGTTCCCTCGGCATTGAAGGAAACGGGAACCTCTAAAATTCCTTTTGTACCGTAGATAAAAGAGCGGTCTCCGCGCTGGTGTGGGAACATGGCGCAGGAAAATACGGCTCGTTTGTTTCCAGGATACAGGAGCTGTCCGCAAGTCATATCATCAATATGTTCCTCTGTAAAATGAGAGACAGCTTTCGCAGAAATCGGGACTTCACCGAACAGATATGATGCGAACGTAATGTTATAGCATCCGAGATCGTAAAGAGATCCGCCCAGAGTATCCCGATGAATGCGAATATTATCTTCATATCCCGGTGTATAAAATGTGGATTCAATAAAGTTTACATCTCCAATCAATCCCTGATCGATCTGAAGTTTTAATTTCTGCATCAACGGGGAATGCAGGTAAGCAAAGGCTTCCATCAGAATCACACCGGCATCCTTACATGCCTGGATCATTTCTCTTGTATCTTTGGCAGAACCGCTCATCGGTTTCTCGCAGAGAATGTGTTTTTTGTGAGCGGCTGCCTTTAAGACCCATTCTTTGTGCAGGTGATTCGGCAGAGGAATATAAACTGCTTCTACTTCAGGGTCCTCTAATAATTCGTCATAGCTTCCGTAGGCTTTTTTAAAATGAAACCGGTTTTGAAATTCTTTTGCTTTTTCCAGGCTACGGCCGGCAATTGCGTATAATTCGCAGTTTTTGGTATTCTGCATTCCCGGGATTGTCTGTCCCTCTGCGATGTGGGCAGTACCGAGAACGCCCCAGCGTATTTTTCTCATAAAAGTTGATCTCCTTCCAGTGACATCCGAAAATCGGGTGATTTGTTAGGGTTATCATAACACATTCTGATGGAAAGAAGAAAGAAAATAAAGGAAAAAATCCTTGCAATTCCAAACTCATGCACGTATAATAGATTCGTATGGAGAACGGACAGATATGGAGAGTTCCATGCAAATATTTAACGCAGCAAAAGCTGCATTATTGATTAAGTTAAAAGCTTAAATTTTATAAGTTGGTTACTTTAT
>JAHZHN010000037.1 GCA_019420275.1 Clostridiales bacterium | reverse complement strand
ATAAATCTTAATAAGCCGGATAGTATTATACTTTTCCTGTTCAGTCCTTTACAACTAATACTTATATATAAAGTATTTCTCTCAACACCATTTCTTCTGCACTGGCTTTTATATTATTCATCAGCCTAACCCACTTCGTCTGGTTCTGTACCTTTAATTCTTCAGTTACACCCTGTTTTTCTGCCATCTGTTCCATAAGCATTTCCACCTGTTCTCTGCTCTCCTGATCAATCTGATTCAGGTGTTCCGTCAGCTTTCCAGTCAACAACAAATATTGATATTTTGCTAATCTGTGTTCCTTCAGAAACTGTTTTCGCAGCATTCCATATTTCCCATATATCGGTTTTTCTTCATTCAATACCAAATTCGGCAAATAATAATCTCCATGCAAAGTATAGCTTAATCCGTTCTTTTCATCATAAATGTGTGTTTCCATAATCTTATCTCTCCATTTCTCTGTTTTTTGATTTAGTTTTCTTACGCTGCTGATTCTCCATCTCGCTTTTTTTCATTCCCCATGCCAATCTTTCATGAATATTTCCCTTCGGCATTTGCTCCATCCGTCGCTTTTCTTCCAGGACTTTCTCGTTTTGAATATCCTGCTGTACTGCTGTATCTACAGTTTCTATTCCAAGAACACGCACAACACGATCATACCTATCAGAAACACCTTGCAATATATCTTTTTCTTCTGACAATTTCTGATTGTCTTTACGTATATCATCCAGTTCTCTCTGAATAGCATTATATTTCTGTTTCACCTTTTGATATTTTTTCTTCCACCCTTCCACCTCTTTCGTGAGTTCTTTAACCTGAGCCGCCATTACAGCAACCTTATTCTTTATTTGAAGAAACAGTGGTTTAATTTTTTTGTCTCGATAGGTTACTGCCCGTTCTAGCGTGCCCGCCTCCGGCAGTAACATTTTAACTGTTCCATATTCTTTGATTTCTTTGCTCACACTATCCATAATCGGTTGTAGCTGTTCTCTGCGATCTTCCAGGCTTTTTAGTTCTTTTTCTGCGCTCCCTGCCTTTTGTTCTGCTTCTTGCTTCGCCTTGATTGCCTGTTCCTTATCGTCTTTTAAATTCTGGATATCTGCTCTGGATTCTGCAATTTGTGCTGTTAATTCTTCTTTTTCAGCAGTTAGATGCTCTTTTTCCTGCTCCAATTCCTGTACTTCCTTTTTCCGTTCTTTTTTCTTGAAGTTATAGACATCCAGATGTTCCTCATGAGTACCTTTCTGTTCCCATTCAATTCCATACTGCCTTGCAATCTCTGCCAGTACTTCTTTTTCATGATTTATCCACTGATTCAGCTCCGTATCATGCTTATTTCCACCTTGAAATCCAAGACCTTTTAATGCCTGTTTCAGCGAAACTCTGGTATCCATTCCTTTTCCTTTCCAGCCCGTCACATAAGGAATAAAGTCAATATGAAGATGTGGAGTAGCCTCATCCTGATGCAAATAGCAACTAAATACCCGAAGTGTCGGATTCCGTTTCTGGAAATCTTTTACATACTCATCCAGTACGTTTACAGCCAGATTTCCTGCTTCTGTTCCAACAGCCATATCTTCTCGGTTTCCAATCTGGAAAATCACTTCATGGAACAACTTTTCCTGTTTTCCCTGCCGGATTTTTTCATAGTAATTTGTAATCTTCCGGTCTTTTCTTTTCCCGGTATTGTATCTCTCCACAGCATCATCAAATAACTCTTTGTAAACTTCTTTCAGATTTTCATTCTGGTAACAAATATTTAATTGTACTCTGTCTGGGTCTACATTCTCTGCGAAAAACTCTCTCCTGTTATGAGCCAGAGAACCTTTCCCAATCATACCGCTAATTGTTCGTTTTATCATAATGTTTCTCACCTCTTTTCTAATCAAGTGCTAGATATGGCACATAATTTTTATTCACGCCAGTAATAGCGATATTAAGAAACTTTCGCCGGATACGGCGGTTTTGTTACTTTTGTCAAAAGTAACGCA
>JAHZHN010000036.1 GCA_019420275.1 Clostridiales bacterium | reverse complement strand
AAATGACAGAAGCCATTTATCTCGAAGTTTCTGAGAAGACGGAAGCTGCCAAGAAGGCTGGACGCCGGGTTTCCGTCTCCGGAATGTTGAAATTTTTAGGTGTCTCTCGTTCAGGATATCATGCATGGCTCCACCGCGTGCCTTCTGATACAGAAAAACGTCGTGAAACTGTAAAAACCAAAATATAGGATATTTATGATGATTCTAAGCAGAACTATGGTGCTCCGAAAATCACTGTAGAGCTGCATAAAACCGGTGAAGTTATTTCGGAAAGAACGGTTGGCACCTATGTGCGCCCAATGGGAATCCGCGCCCAATGGAGCAAACCATGGACGATCACCACAAAAGATTCTGATTTCAGCACAGAATTAGAAAATATCCTTGATGAACAGTTTCATCCTGATCGCCCGAATGCTGTTTGGTGTTCGGATATCACCTACATCTGGACAATAGACGGATTTGTCTATCTGACCAGTATTATGGATTTATTTTCCAGAAAGATCATTGCCTGTACACTTTCAGAAACATTGGAGATATATGCTACTGTCAGGATATAAATGATTTCATATCAGAAGGGGGAATATGATATGTTCAAACACCATTTTAAAAGATCTTTTTCCATCGAACTGGATGACCAGAATTGTTTTCCAAATGAAAAGGATTTTGTTTATCCAAACTCTCTGGTCATACAGGCCGCACTGGAAAATTACTGCCTGAAAAACGGAATCCACCTGGAGTATATCAGTAAGTATAAACCAATCACTTTTATATTGGATGGAAAAACAAAATATACTGCCGAAGCACAACTTATCCGCGGACGATTTTATTCTGGATACACTTTGATCTGTACAGAGATATTAGAAGATACAGAAACATAAAAAATAAAGGAAGTTACCATAAACCTCTCCGTTTTATAGTAATCTCCTTTATTTATCGAGTTCTATGAAGGTTAATAATCTCTCCGGCTCTTCTATTCCAGAAATTCAGAACTTGTACTTCTCTTGATAATAGCGTCCGGTATTCTGCGTTTTCTTATCATATTGTATAGCTGCAACCGGACAGGCCTGTATACAAGATACACAGGCCATACAGTTCTGTTTCCATACAGGTTTTTATCTACAAGTGTGATATTATTATTTACACAGATTTTTGCACATTTCCCGCATCCAATGCATGCATCCGTAACATAAAATTTCTTTGCCTTCATTTGATAAAAGAAATCTGTCATAGGTGCGCCGATGTCTGTCATCAATGGAAAGGCTTTTTTATCTGGCAGTAAAGGTGTTCCAGCTGAAATCAATTCTGCGATTTGTTCCACCTTGGGCATGGCCTCTCGAATAATATTCTCATTCTCCTCCGGCGAGAGCATTTTGTGCATCATAATATTGCACTGTGACATCACCAGAAAATTAAAGCCCATAAACTTCCAGCCTTTCTTTCTGCACAGGTTCTTAGAAACAGGGATTTCGCCCATCCATTCTCCTCTGTTTGCAATCATCCAACTATTTCCTGTACCACTATAATATAAAGTCATATCTCACCACTCCTGTCCGGAAGCTGGTTCATTACTTCCTGAATTTTTGTAAACAAATCAATCATACTTTGCATACAGTTACTATCCAAATCAATATAATAATAAATGAAAGAGCCTTCTTTGCGAGATTTCACAACACCGGCATTCTTCAATATCTGGATATGGTGAGAAACAGCGGCTCTGGATAATTTCATTCTGTCTGCAATATCTACAACCCGCCTTCCCCGACAATCTCCCAACACCTGTAGCAGAAGGTACTGCCGCGTCTCATCCCCGATTGCCGTAAGCATATTCTGACAGCTTTTAAACTGCTCCTTCATCATTTCTATATCAATATTGTTAAGTTCCAATACTATTCACTTTATCTTTGTATCTAAATACTCGAATGCTTCTGATTATAACACAGCAACCGCTCTTCGGATTGCCTGTAAAGAAAATCAAGACAGGTTTTTTGACTTTTCTCTTTTAGAGACTGTAAAATGTAACCTTGCAGAATTGATACAGATGTGCTATATTGAGGATGTAAAAAGGGAAACCGCAAGCGGCTTACCCCGAACAATGATTTACTACCCTAACGGGCAGCCGTCACATGTGCAAGATGTGGCGGCTATTTTCGTTTATCCTTGAAAATCTCATAACAAAGACTAACAAGGGCAACAATGAATATTAATTTCATCATAGATTGGTGCCAGGTATTCCGGCTTACGGAACATGATATCCGTGG
>JAHZHN010000035.1 GCA_019420275.1 Clostridiales bacterium | reverse complement strand
ACGTTTCCGGCTCCCATAGTTATCAACAAATCATTTTCTTTACAATTTTTTAAAATAAATTTTTCAATGTCTTCAAAACTGCTGATATAGTGGACATCAACATCATAATCGGACATCTTATTTACAATATCCTTGGCATGCACCAGTCCGGTATCCTTTTCACGAGCTGCGTAGATGTCCGTAACAATAACATGGTCACTCAGACTTAAGGCCTTGGCAAAATCATCCAAGAATGCTTTTGTTCTGGTATAAGTATGCGGCTGGAAAATACACCACAGTTCTTTGTGCGGATAATTCCTGCAGGCTTCCAAAGTTGCGCGGATTTCTGTCGGATGATGTGCATAATCATCAATGATCGTAAATCCATGAACGGTTCCTTTGTATTCAAAGCGGCGTTTGGCTCCGGAAAAAGAGAGAAGTCCTTTCTTTACTGCATCCATCGGAAGATTTAGACGGTCGGCTACAGCGATTGCAGCAAGTGCGTTTTTGACGTTATGATCTCCGGTTACGTTCAGCTGGATACGATCCTGATATACGCCATTCTTATAGTAATCAAAAGAATCATGTCCAAATGCATCATGAGTGATGTTGTCAGCTGCAAAATTGAACCGGCTGCGGTCAACACCAAAGGTTGCATAGTCGGCTTCCAGTCCGTCTGTAATATAAGAAATATCATCAATTTCGCCATTGATCACAAGGAATCCATAATCCGGCAGTTTATGAGCAAAGGCACGGAAAGATTTTCGGATATCGTTGATATCTTTGAAGAAATCCATATGATCTTCTTCAATATTTAAAATGATACTGATTTTTGGAAAGAATTCCAGGAAACTGTTGGTGTATTCGCAGGCTTCTGTAATAAAGGTATCAGAGTGCCCCACTCGGATATTTCCGCCGATGGATTCCAGAATGCCTCCGACACTGATGGTCGGATCGGTGTCTGCCTGCAGAAGAATCTGGGATAACATAGACGTTGTTGTTGTTTTTCCATGGGTTCCAGATACAGCGATTGCATTCTTATAGTTGTGCATCAGCTGACCAAGAAGAGCTGCTCTGCTCATTACAGGAATTTCTTTGTTTACAGCTTGTTTGTATTCTTCATTGGTATCAAAATTGATCGCGGCAGTATAGACAACAAGATCAATATCTGAGGTAATGTTGTCTGCGGTCTGCTGATAAAAAATCTTAGCTCCTTTTTCTTCCAAATGGTCTGTGATCGGTGATCGGTGGATGTCAGAACCGGAAATCGTAAATCCTTCTTTTAAGAGAATTTCAGCAAGTCCGCTCATACTGATGCCTCCGATGCCCATAAAGTGAATGTGGATTGGATGGTGAAAATCTATCTGATACATAATCGATATGTCCTTTCTATAATAAATTTGTAGGAGTTTTCTTCCTTTTTTCCGTCAGAAAACTATGTTTTTCCTTATTATAAGGCACGGACATGTTTCTTGCAAGGCACAGAATCAAATGAAACGGCGCAGAAAAAACAATAATTCAAAAATATAGTAAAATGTAATAATATTTATTAACAAATAGGAAAAAATTTGTTCACATTTAACGATAAAAATGATATAATATTTATTATCAATAAGCGGACTGGATAAAGAAGAAGTCGGAAATCAATAGTCCGGGGAAAAATCAGCTATATTTTATAAAACTAGGAGGAAGACAACATGCAAATTACAGATGTACGTATTCGAAAAGTAGCCAAAGAGGGTAAGATGAAGGCGGTAGTGTCTATTACGATTGACAATGAATTTGTGGTTCATGATATCAAAGTGATCGAAGGAGAGAAGGGATTATTCATTGCAATGCCGAGCCGTAAAGCAGCTGACGGAGAATATCGTGACATTGCACATCCAATTAATTCTGATACAAGAAATATGATACAGACTCTGATTTTGGAGCAGTATGAAGCAATGAAGCTTGGAGATATTGACGCTACAGCGCCTGAAGTATGAATGATATAGCGGCTTCTTCTTTTGAGAGAATAGTATAAGAATCGGGAATTATCCTGATTCTTTTTATTTTGGCGGCCATATGTTATGATAAGGACAAATATTATAAGAAATAACGGAAATACAGAAAAAGAGGAGGTTATGAGATGGAATTTCATGTGGGAGATGTTATTAAAATGAAAAAACCACATCCATGTGGAAGCAATGAGTGGGAAATATTGAGAGTCGGCATGGATTTTCGCCTTAAATGTATGGGATGTGCCAGGCAGGTGATGGTTCCTAGAAAATTGGTAGAAAAGAATTTTCGAGGATTTATAAAAAATGCTTGCCAATAAATTAAAATTATGATAAAATACCAACTCGTGGTATATGAAAATATCCTTGCTCTTTTTAAAAGGAAAAGAGCCATCAGACCAAAAGGAGGTGCAGAGTAATGAAGAAATACGAATTAGCATTAGTGTTAAGTGCGAAGATCGAAGACGAAGAGCGTGCAGCGATGCTTGAAAAAGTTCAGGCAATGATTACTACAGCAGGTGCTACGATCACAAATATCGATGAATGGGGTAAGAAACAGTTAGCTTACGAAATTCAGAAGATGAAAGAAGCATACTACTATTTCATTCAATTTGAAGGTGAAGCTACAGTTCCTGCAGAACTGGAAGAAAAACTTCGTATTGAGGAATCTGTATTACGTTTCTTATGCGTTAAACAGGATGCATAATTGACAGGAGGGATCCGAATATGAATAAGGTAGTATTAATGGGAAGACTGAC
>JAHZHN010000034.1 GCA_019420275.1 Clostridiales bacterium | reverse complement strand
GAAGGAGAGATAACCATAACATTTCTGTATGAAAGAGTAAATATCAACTGTGCGCAGGTAAATTCCACCGCATAAGGGGCATGCGGTGGAATTTAAAATTTCATTTTAGGCATTATAGGTATTAACAAAAAGCATATTACGGATATGCAGAAGAATATGGTATACTTCATAAGTAAGGTATCATATTCAAAGAAAACAAAAAGGAATCAGGAGGTCAGTAAATGGGTTGTCTTGGAAACTTGTTATGGTTCATATTCGGAGGAGCGATCAGCGCCCTTAGCTGGTGCGTGGCAGGATGTCTCTGGTGCATTACTGTTGTAGGTATTCCCATAGGTATGCAGTGCTTTAAGTTTGCTTCTCTCAGTTGTTTCCCCTTTGGGAAAGAAGTGCGTTACGGCGGAGGAGCAGTCTCCCTTCTTGTGAATATTATATGGCTGATCGTTTCCGGTCTGCCTCTGGCGATCGAACACGCGGTTATGGGCGTGATCCTCTGTGTGACAGTTATTGGAATCCCCTTCGGACTTCAGCAGTTTAAGCTTGCCAAGCTTGCGCTGATGCCATTTGGAGCAGAGATATATTAAAAAGAGAGATCTGACTATGGGATTCGGGATATTTACCTTGAATGGGAGATATTTTGTGGAATAAAGGGCTTACGGCAGATTACGTTACAGTAACTCCCGGCGGAAAAGATATTATAAGCTTGAGGGACTATTTGGTATTAATGATAAAGCGGCAACTTAGAAAATGTGGAGACAGTTATGACTGAAAGAGAAAGAATGTTGGCAGGAGAATTATATGATTGTGGAGATCCTGAATTATTAGCACAATGGCATAAAGCTAAAGACTTAGTAAGAGATTATAATCAAACCAACTCTGCTCAGGCAGATGAAAAGGAAAGAATTCTAACTGAGCTTCTGGGTGGCAAAGGTAAAAACTTATGGATAACAGCACCTTTTTATGTTGATTATGGTAATAATATTTATTTTGGAAACAACTGTGAAGTAAATATGAATTGTACTTTTTTAGATGATAATATTATTCGTATAGGAGATAATGCTTTAATTGCACCAAATGTACAAATATATACAGCATTTCATCCAACAAATGCGAGTGACCGTTTTGGTGAGCCTAAAGAAGATGGATCATTTGAATTTTGCAAAACACAAACCGCACCAGTGATTATTGGTAATAATGTATGGATTGGTGGCGGAGCAATTATTATGCCCGGGGTTACAATCGGAAATAATGTTGTTATTGGAGCAGGAAGCATTGTGACAAAGGATATTCCTGATAATGTCATAGCTTATGGAAATCCCTGTAGAGTAGTAAGAGAGAATAAATAAAATTCTGGTTTAAGAAATTAAAAAAATCTGAAATTTATCAAACAGTTAGCCTGTTAAGGAGATGATTATATCCAAAATCATATCAATTCCACTGGACGATAGTGCATCGTTTTGAATCAAAGGGATATCGGAAATCATGGAAAAAAGCAGATTATCCGGGTGTTCGTGTAAGCATGGAAACGAAATTTGATGGAGTAATCACACCATTAAAGATTGATATTTCTACAGGAGAAATCATTACACCAGGAGAAATCAAGTACAACTTTTAGGAGATTCTTCCGGAAGTGTTGCGGCAAGTTCTTCTGTCTCCGCAGCCGAGGGATCCTGTTCCAGCTCCGCCTCATTAAAAAGGTTTAACTGACCAGGAAAATCAATCACACGTTTTTCACTTGAGGAACCAAAAAGCTTCTTGCGGAGAAGACGAATCTCGTCTTTCAGATGGTCTCTCTCCTGAATAAGAGCTTCTTCCCGTTTGTTGGCAGCATCCACAGTTGCCTGAAGTGTCTTTATCATGTTTCTAAGATCTGTGATCATATCTTTCAGCTCACGAAGCTGAAGGTCTTTGGAACTGTTAGCCACTGCTTTTTCCTCCCTTTTCTGATGCTTCTATTATACCAGAAAACAGAGGATTTTCATAGAAAAACAAGGTGTGTAAAAGCCTGAAAAGTGCCGAAAATACAAGGGAATCCGGTACTTTTGTGTGCAGATTCAAGCTGGCTTTTTAAGATGTTCTGATTGCTTTTGGCTGCTCGATATCGATGCCGGACATCAGCCAGTCAAATTCCCTCCAGGTAAGATTTCGTACCTCCGATTTATCTCGTGGCCATCGGTAAGAACCCTGAACTGTCAGTCTTTTATAGATCATGACGATCCCATCCGGTTCCTTCAAGATTGCTTTGATCCGGTCACATTTTCTACCGCAGAAGAGATAGAGTGCATGGTCGATTTCCATAGAGAACTGATCCTGAATGATGGCACAAAGACCATCAATGGACTTTCTCATATCTGTTCTTCCACAGACAAGGTAGATTGCATCGACATTCGAGATATCCGCTAGCATGTGGACTCCCTGAGCACAGCCATCAGAGTTTTTAATAAAACCGGCTGGACAGTATTGCTTATGCGGATCCGAAGTCCATTTGCTTCGATTTCAATCGTATGTGGATTGTCAAGGTACAGCGAACGGTTTTTTCCCATTGAAACCAGTTCCGCCGGAGTATGCTCCGGCTCTATAGCAATCCGGACTACATCCTGTTTATGGGATGTAAAATCGAGAGTGCTTGCTTTTCCAGATGGTTCTGGTATCTCACAGGCTCTTTTGCGAAGCCTGCTGACAGCATTGTAAAAACAGCTGGGAGAAATCCCATTTTCATGACACCAGGCAGCATCGGTAAGACCGCTTTGCCTGCAGGATGTCACCAGTTCCAGCCATTCATCCAGGGAACGGCCTGGAGTACGTTTACCATTCATAATGAAACCTCCAATTGTAGTAAAAATCTACTTCCTATCAAGATGATGGAGTAAAAAACTATTTTCTATCATTATGAATGAAAAAAAGATAAATTTGTAGTTACCCAAAAATTAAGCGCTTACTCACTGTCAGACAGATCAGCAGATTCCTGACTGGATTCACCGACCGGTTCAGAGGTTTCGGCAGGCGTGATCCAGGAGCTTCTTTCCTGAATTTTGGCCAGGATCCGGTCCGCCT
>JAHZHN010000033.1 GCA_019420275.1 Clostridiales bacterium | reverse complement strand
TCTGATTACATAGAAACTCGAAAGAGAATCCACTGGAAAGGAGGGCTAAGCCATATGCAGAAATGTCAAAAAATTTTTATTCTACTTTTTGAAGTTTTGACATATCCAATCCATGCCGGATCATCATCAGAATATCCCATTTTTAATTCTATGTACATTAAATTGTTAATCATTCTTATTCTCTCCTGATTCCAAATTTTGCAACATCTCAACAAACTGGAAGCTGTAAACCTGATTGTTTCTAAATTAACTGTGGCATACCATTGATAAACATATGCCATGCCTGTCATTTTTCGCACTAAGTTTCCATCCGTGCATTTCAACGATTTCTTTTGAGAGGGCAAGCCCTATTCCGCTGTTTCCGTTTTGTCCCGTATGAAAACGTTCAAACATATGGGAAAAATCCTCTGTGCTAAGTTCTCCTCCATCGTTCCAGATGGAAAGGACTTGATTTTTCCACGATATTTCGATTTGACTACACGCATATTTTACGGAATTAGTTATCAGGTTAGCAACAGCGTGTTCCAGCTTCTCCGGGTCTCCGTTGACATATCCTTCGTCCAGTTCTAACGATACTGAAAGGTTTCGCCTGTTCACAATTCCTTCAAGCGGCATCAAAATATCTTGAACCAGTGATGCCATTTCTATTGGTTCACACTTTAATGGTTCCGTACCGCTTTCCATTTTTGATAAATACAGGATATCCTCAATAAGTTTACTCATACGCTCCGTCTGAGACACTATCATTCTGCCCGCTTGAGAATAATCGGTAATGACTCCCATTTCAATCTCCTCCGCATATCCGCAAATTGCCATAAGCGGGGTTTTTAATTCGTGAGATGTATTTTCAAAAAAGGTCTTCTGAGCTTTGTCATTTTGTTCAAGTTTTTTCCCGAGAAAATATCCAATGGCAGCACCGAGAGCGGCAATGACAAAAGCATCCAGCAAAACACCAAAACTGATTTCTTTTACGAGTTCTGGTTCGCCGGTAACATCCACATAAGCAAGTAATCTCTCATTGCTGTCTTCGTAATACTCTGTTCTGGCTTTCATATAATAAGTTGCTTCGTTAATTTTTGCCCTTTGCATTTCATCAGACGGGTGTGTTTCATACCAGTCAATAAGTTTCTTCTCTTTGGGTGTCAGAATCTGATATATGTCATCCCTGTTTTCTGAATCTGCCCCCATATATACAAGTGAGGCATAATATAAAGAGCCCGTATCATTTTCAGATTCGTAATTCAAATATTCGTCTGAATTCAAAGTAAAAACGTTTTTAATTGCATTCTCAGCTCTCAGCTCTATTTTTTTATTAAAAACTATGTTCAGAATCAGCAGGCTCAAAAGCATGGCTGCCATAACGGCGGAACCTGTAAGTGTGGCAATTTTATAACGTGTCTTATTCATTACAATCCTCCAGTTTATAGCCATAGCCCCAGACAGCACTAATGCGAACTTTGCTGCCTGCGGTCTTCATTTTCTGCCTGACTCTTCTTACTGTCTCATCGACAACTCTGGTTTCTATCTCCGTAGAATCTATTCCCCATACTTTGTCGAGAATTTCATTCCGGGGGATTGCCGTTCCACCATGTTCCATAAGACATCCCAGAAGCGAAAATTCTGTCATAGTCAGACCAATATCATGCTCTTTCACAATGGCATTATGCTTCTCCCATGAAAAACACACATCACCAAAGGAAATATCTGCCTTTACCGGTATATTCATTTCAACTCTTCGGAACAACGCATTTACCCGGACAACAAGAAGTGACGGCGAAAATGGCTTAATCAGATAGTCATCCCCTCCATACATAAATCCCTTCATATGGTCAGACTCTGAATCCTTTGCCGTCAAAATAATAATAGGAACTGATGATATTGTCCTTAACTTTTTACATATGGAAAGACCGTCTGAACCCGGCATCATAATATCAAGAATAACAAGATCACAGGGCTTCTCCTGAAAAACAGAAAAGAGTGTATCACCATTCTTGTATGCTGTTACCTCATATCCGGCATTGGATAAAAATTCTGTGAGTATTTCTCGTATATCCTGTTCATCATCTGCCAAATAGATTTTTTTTGCCATATCTTTAATCCCACATAAGGGGAGTCCCTCAGAAATTCCGTGAGATTCCCCATATTATATCTTTCAAAATCAGTATGTCTGTATTTTAGTTCCACCTGCTTTCGCTTCAAGAGCGATTGCCTGTGCCTCCAAAGCATCAATCTCATCTGAATACTTCGCATAGCGAGAAGCAAATTCCTCGTCAGAGAGGTTATCAGAGCCGTTATAAATATTGTCATAGATTGCATCAATTTTATTGTAAATACTGTTAAGCTGATTGACTTCATCTTCGCTCAAATTTCCATAGTATCCCTCATACCAACCCGCTTTCTTTTCAAGCGTTTCAATCTGTGCGTTCAGTGATGTAATCTCGTCATCATACTTTGCATAGCGGGCTTCGATCTCATCGTCTGAAAGATCATCGTCCGTCCACACTTCCGCATCAATTTCTTCGATTCTTTCATATGCTTTCTGAAGCTGTTCTGCTTCCTCTGCGGTGAGTTTGCCTGTATCGTACAGAGCATTATACCCATCCTCGGAATATTCATATTCCTCGTTGTCGATCCACCCGGCTTTTTTATCAAGCTCCTCAAGGCGATCCATGAGGGTATCGGTTTCATCCTGATACTGATCGTATCTGGCATAGATATCTTCATCAGAAAGACCATCTGCATCTTTCATTACCTCTTTGTCGATAGCGTCAAGTCGGTCATAAATGGAGTTAAACTCTTCAATCTCCTTCTGAGTGAGAGAACCATAATCTACATTTGTTTGTGTTACCTCTGATGTAGTCACTGTCTCCTCCTGTGTCTCCTTCTGGGCAGCCATGGCAGGAATACCTGCGGATGTAGTCATTGCTGCTGCAAGTGCTATTACCATTCCTCTTTTGAATAATCTGTTCATCATTTTAGTACCTCCTGATTTTTTATTTACCAGTTGTTCGGTATGGCTAAAGTATAGCTCAGGCAAATGTAAAAATATCCTTAGAACAGTCATGAAAATGTCAAGAAAGTGTAACAGCACAAGATTTCCTATAAACCATATTTACTCTCGCCTCTTAAGGGTACAATCTTTTTTCAAATACCCAAAATTTTTCTAAATCTGCAATTCCGATTTACCTTCACCTTATTATACCATAGTGCTTTCTAAAGTGCTATTCTAATATATACAAAAGTGTAAAAGAGCGATCTCGTTACTGTTCACTCCGTTCACAGTAACGTAGCCAAAATTCATTCCAGATTGC
>JAHZHN010000032.1 GCA_019420275.1 Clostridiales bacterium | reverse complement strand
CTAATAACAGCCTTTGCGTGTCATGAAACGCAGTCCGCAAAGGAGTTTGAATAATTAAAAATTTCTGGAAAGCCTTATAAACAGGGCGTTTCCGGGCAGATAAAGTTCTATTTGATAACAAAATGATAACACTGGATATTTTGGCATTATTTATCAGGTATCCTGTGGTTATCGAGTAATATGTGTGAAACCGACAAAAAAGGTCTTACTGAATTGAGTGAAATCAATTTGGTAAGGCCTTTTTTCGTCGGCTTTTATTTTGCGTTTTTTGGATAGTTGTAACGCCACTGATCATATTCTTCCTGAGTGATCTCGCTGGATTTGAGTTTTTCTGCCTGTTCCTGCCACGCATGGAACATATCGAACATGGAAAGGTAGGTGGTTCCCTTGGCCTTGTCCAGCCGGAGACAAAGTTCTCCGTCAATCTCATCAATGTGAAGCCCGTAAAGGTCTTCTAAGGTAAATAAGGTATGCATCAGTCCAACGTAGCTGTCAATATCTGGGACAGCAAGAGCATGAGGGGATACTTCAAAAATATCAGCCAATGCGTTCAGATATTTTTCTTTTGGACTGCGTGCCCCTTTTTCATACTGTGCAATGCGGACATCAGCCTGTGAATCACTGAATCCCAGCTGTTGACCCAAATATTTCTGCGTGAAACCACGCAGAAGTCTGAAATGGTGGATTCTTTCGCCTATTGCCATATGCTATATCTCCTGTCTTCTTCTTGATAGGTTGAGTATAGCATATCCAAATGGTAGAGACAAGAAAATCCATACAAAAAAGTATGGGTAAATGTATTGAAAGTACTTGACCCATACAGAATAGTATAGTATAATTCAACCCATACAAAATAGTATAGTAAAGAGAAAGGAGAAATTTTCTATGAGTAAAATGTTTATGAATGTGAAAGAGGTCATGGAAGTCCTGGAAGTATCAGAATCCTACGCATACAAGCTGATGAAAAGGCTAAACAGGGAGTTACAGGCGATGGGATGTCAGACCATTGCAGGAAAGGTTGACCGGAAATATTTCTATGAGCAGTTCTATGGAACAAGATCGAATGATGGGAGGAATTAAGAATGGCAATTTATAAGAATGACAATGGCACCTGGTATGTGATGATCCGGTATCAGGACTGGACAGGTGCAAGAAAACAGAAATGCAAACGAGGATTTTCTACAAGAAAAGAAGCTGCGGACTGGGAATTACAATTCAAATTACAGAAGAAAGCAAGCGTGGATATGACAATGGAAAGCTTTTGCACTATGTATGAAGAAGATATCAGACCTTCTTTGAAGCAGAGTACTTGGCTTACGAAAGAAAATATTATTCAGAAAAAGATTCTTCCGTATCTTGGAAAGCGAAAAGTATCAGAAATTACAGCGAAAGATGTGATGGACTGGCATAACCAGATGAGAAAACTGAAAACGAAGACAGGAAAACCGCTTTCGCCAACGTATCTGAAAACGATACATGGACAGTTAAGCACCATTTTCAATCATGCAGTGAAATATTACGACCTTAGCACTAATCCTGCGAGAAAAGCAGGGGCACCGGGAGAAGAAGAAGGCAAGGAAATGTTGTTCTGGACAAAAGAAGAATATAAGCGGTTTGCAGAAGAAATGATGGACAAACCTCTTTCCTACTATGCTTTTCAACTGCTTTACTGGTGCGGGATTCGTTCCGGTGAGCTGCTTGCTTTAACACCGGCAGATTTTAATTTCAAAAAGAAAACGCTTCGGATCAATAAGTCCTATCAGCGATTGAAGGGAAAAGATGTAATCAGTACGCCAAAGACAAAGAACAGTGTACGGACAGTCATAATGCCACAGTTCCTGTGTGATGAAATGCAGGACTGCCTGAAACTATATTACAGTTTAAAGTCTGACGACCGCATTTTTCCTGTGACAAAATATTACCTGAAACATGAGATGGAAAGAGGCTGCAAAGCGAGTGGTGTAAAGAAAATCCGAGTTCATGATCTCAGGCATAGTCATGTATCCCTGCTGATCAATATGGGATATACCGCATTGGCGATCGGAAAAAGGGTTGGACATTCAGCAGAAAAGATTACTTACCGGTATGCACATCTATTCCCGTCGGTACAGCAGGACATGGCAGAGCAGCTGGATGCAGAAAATATGGAAGAAGAATTAAATGAAGTGGAAGGAGGACTTGCAAATGTCGGCTAAATGTCTGGATCAGCAGGGACGTTGGAGAAATAAAGTTGTAGCATTTCGGATGTCACCGGAAGAAGATGAACTTCTGGAGACGGCAGTACGGCTATCGGGATTAACCAAACAAGAATATATTATCCGAAGACTGCAGGAAAAAGAAGTTGTGGTTACAGGAAATCCCAGGGTGTATAAAGCTTTGAAGAAGGAACTTGAAAAGGTACTGAGTGAGCTGAAACGTCTGAAAAAGGGAGAAGATGTGCCGGAGGATTTATTGGAAGTGATTCGGCTTATCACAATAACAATGGCTGGAATGAAAGCGGAATAAAAAAGCCTTTAAGTGTCGGCAAACACCTAAAGGCAGGGATTTGGTAGAATACTCTTCCAAAAAACTTCTATGAGTATTCTATCAAAAACCACTCTTTCTTTCAACGGGAAAATAAGGAGGATTTGATGGAAAACAAAAGAACAGAAACAAATAAAACAGTACAGAAAAGGCTGGAACCGGAACTGAAACTCATCAATATGGATACGGTGGAAGTGGAGCAGATTGAATGGCTGCTTTATCCATTTATTCCCTATGGAAAAGTAACAATTATACAGGGAGATCCGGGAGAAGGAAAAACGACAATGGTGCTTCAAATTATTGCAAAACTGACCAAAGGAGAGACTATTCTTCCAGCTGATTCAACAAAAGATAAAAGGATAGATATTGATAGTGAAAGCGATATGGTAGATGCAGAAAATATTGAAAACAATGCGTCAACACAGCATTTGGAGGCACCAGTAAATGTAATCTACCAGACTGCAGAAGATGGTCTTGGAGATACGATAAAACCAAGATTACTTGCTGCAGGTGCAGACTGCACAAAGGTCATGGTTATCGATGACAGTGAGCAACCGCTGACGATGGCAGATGTCCGGTTGGAAGAAGCAATTGTGCAGACAAAAGCCAGAATGGTTGTGCTTGACCCGATTCAGGGATTCCTTGGAGCAGAGGTAGATATGCACAGAGCTAATGAAATCCGTCCTTTGATGAAACGCATAGCGATCCTGGCGGAGAAATATCATTGTGCGATTATCCTGATCGGACACATGAACAAGAACAGCAATGGAAAATCATCTTACCGGGGACTGGGTTCCATCGATTTTCAGGCAGCTGCAAGAAGCGTTTTGATTGTCGGACGTATTAAGGATGAACCAGAAGTAAGAGTTGTGTGCCATACAAAGAGTTCCTTGGCACCGGAAGGTAAAGCTATTGCGTTCCGTCTGGATAAAAACAACGGATTTGAATGGATTGGTGAATATGACATTAGTGCAGATGAATTGCTCAATGGAGAGGGAAAAGGACAGAAAACCCGGAAAGCAAAAGAATTTCTGCTTGAGATACTGGCTGATGGAGGTATGGCACAAAAGAAAATTGAGGAAGAAGCAGAAAAACTGGGAATTAAAAAGAAAACACTGAGAAATGCCAAAATGGAACTGGGAATAGATTCCGTAAAACGTGGAAATCAGTGGTATTGGATGTTGTCAGAGTAGAAAAAGGAAGATGGCAAGATGACCATATCTTAATAATAGGGCATCTTGCCACCTTGAAAGGAGATCAGATGAAAAATAGAAATGTGCAGATACCATATGAGTTATTCTTTCAACTGTTGCAATATTTCCTGATGGAGAATTATGAGGGCGAAGAAATCATAAGGAAAGGGTTAGAAAAGAAATTGAATGCAATGGTAGATCGGGAGTTATACAGCAAGTACAAAACAGCCCCAACAGAGGAAGAGAGAGAAAAGTCCAGGCAGGAATACCTGGAAAGGAAGGGAATACTGGAAAACTTTCGTTGGTAGAGATTCTTGCTGATCACTTTATAACAGGAGCGTGTCACGCACCTGTAAATATCATACAAGGAGAAAGCCGGTAAGATACAGACGAGAGGTTATAGATTACCCGATTATTTATCGGTAAATTATAGGCTGCGAAAGGGAGCCCTGAATCAGGGCGTCCTTACAGTAGGACAATAGAAAGGAGCATACAGCAATGAGAGAAGGAAGATTAGGATATAACAGCAGTAACGATAGATATGGTTTATTGTCATCAGATTTATGGATTGATACAGGATTTCATTGTGGGGAATGCCTGGAAGTACTAATTGATGATCAGTGGGTGCAGACCAGAATGGAGATGAATCCGGCAAGGGAATGGTATCTGGTAGGAACACCGTACTGCGGAGATCTGGAATATATACGGGCGAGAATACAGTAATAGATTAGTTAAGTGAGTAACGCAGAAGCAATCCGACTAGCGGGAGAAATAATGGTCTCCGCTCCGGTAGGTGCAGAACAGACGTCCTCCGGACGTCTTGCCCCCGGCAGGGCGCAAGGGTACTTTTGATAGGCGGTACGGCTGTCGAAAGTGCTTTTGCGTTACTTTTGACAAAAGTAACAAAACC
>JAHZHN010000031.1 GCA_019420275.1 Clostridiales bacterium | reverse complement strand
GCACGGTTCTTAGAGGGGAAAGCGGTAGTAATACCGCTGACCTACTCGACCAGTTAATTGAGAATAAGCAGAGGTTTATTTCTCAGATTATGACCAGTAAATCACCGGTCCGGAGCTGCGAAGATGTGGATGATACCGCTCTGTCTTATGCAGAAGTAAAGGCTATGGCTGCCGGAAATCCTGCGATCAAAGAGAAGATGGCATTGGATGTAGAAGTATCCAAACTGAAACTCCTGAAATCCAATTTTGTTAGCAACCAGTACCGTCTGGAAGATGATATCACCCAGAATTTCCCGCAGCAGATTGCAAAACTGGAGGAACAGATCAAAGCATATCAGGCAGATATCCAATGCTATCAGGAAAACAGGATATCCGATCCGGAAAAGTTTCAGATGGAAATTGGTGGAAAAGTATTTTATGAGAAAAAAGAGGCCGGAACTATGCTGCTTTCCATCTGCAAATCGATCACGTTCTATGATTCACAGCTGGACGTTGGAATGTACCAGGGGTTTTCTATGCGGGTGAAATTTGATTCCTGGAGCAAAGAATACGTCCTTACCCTGAAAAATGAATCGGTATCTGCAGTCCATCTTGGTGCAGACGAACTGGGAAATATCACCAGGATCAATAATGCGTTGGAAGCGCTGCCGCAGAAACTGGCAGAATCCGAACAAAAACTGGATACCGTACAGGAACAGCTGGCACATGCGAAGGAAGAAGTAAAGAAGCCATTTCCAAAAGAGGAAGAATTAAAGGATAAACTGGAACGTTTATCTGAGCTGAATGCTCTTCTAAATATGGATGCAAAGAAACCAGCGACAGCATTACACACAGAAGAGGAACAAAAGAAAGAAGAACCGTCTCTTCATGACAAGATTAGTGCGATGAAACAGAGCAGAGAAGAACATCTTTCCGAGAATGTAGCTAAAGGACGACAAAGAGAAGTGTGTATGGTGTGATTGGAACCTGAAGGTAGTGAAAAGAATACCGGGCAATCTGTCGGAAGTGCATTTACTTTCGGCAGAAGCCCAAAAGGAGGAGTCAATGGTTGAAGAAAATAGAGAGTTTTTTTCTGATTCTGTTTATTCTGGTAATTCTGCTGTGTGGAAAACGTTTATGGGATTATTATCGACAGTCAGAAGAAAGTCAGGAAAAGTATCAGCAGGTGGAAGAAATCGCATTTCCCAGTGGGGAAGAAGAAACAGACCTGGGCGAACCGGGAAATACAAATACAATAGCTCCAAAAGACGATTATGATTATTCTTCTTTACTGCAGATTAATCCGGAGTGTATCGGTTGGCTAAAGATTGAAGGAACCGATATCAGTTATCCGGTCGTTCAGGGAACGGATAATTCGTTTTATCTTTCGCATGACTTTTTGAAGAAGCGAGCAATCTGTGGATGCCTGTTTGTAGACTTTCGGAATGATTTAAGTGCAAAAGAAGAACATGTAATCATTTACGGACACCAGATGAAAGATGGCAGTATGTTCAAACAGCTGAATGGATATAAAAAAGAAGATTTTTTCCTGCAGCATAACCGGATTACTTTTTATATAAAAAGTAAAAAATACCAATATATGGTAGCTGCCGTGTTTGTAACCAATGCCGAACAGAGCAGAGATTACTACAATTATCTCCACAAGGAAACAAGAATGGAACAGATGGAATATCTGAAAGAAATGGAAAAGTATCAGCAATATTCCACGGGTGTCAAATTAGAACCCGATGATGAGTTGCTGTCATTGTCTACCTGTGAGTATTCCAGCAGCAACGGAAGACTAATTGTCCTTGCCAGGAGACTTGATGAATAAAGGAGGAAGCATCTATGGCATTAAATAGAGAAATGACAATGGAAGAAAAGAAAATCAGGGAATATACAGAAAGTCAAATCAGCCGGGCAGGGCAATTGGAACACATTGTATTTACAGATGAGCAGAGAGATATTCTTCTGGATTATGCATCCATGACCGGCGACCAGGACAGCATCAGGCAGATGGTATGGAAGCTTTCTGCAGCAATTTATTCCGAAGATGAACAGCAGATCGAAGATACCTTATGGGACTGTAGAAAAGAAATGGAAAGCTATCCTGATTCAACTGTAGGGCTGGCAGAACTGCGAGGATATGGCTATCATGCCGGTGATATGTTCCCGATTCGTAAAGAAAAAGCGTTGGATCTGCATCGGGTAGGAGAAAAAATTTATTGTCTGCAGCCTAATGGTTCCCATGGTGAATATGCCAGTCGGGAAATGATCCAGGCCCATGGTGGACTTTTTGGAATTGAAAAAGAGGCATGGAAGCGTATGAATGAGCAGGAAGAAGATTATGAAATGGGAGAGCTTTATCCGCCGATGGATGTGCTAAACAAAGAAGACGCCTTAAAAATGTTTGATGCCGGGGAAAGAATCTATCTGATCACTACGTATCCCATGCCGATTGTGGTGCAGGAACGGATGGAGATTGAAAGGGGGGCAGATTATTTTCAGATGGACAAGGCAGAACTGGAAATTGTTCGGGACTTAGAGAATCAAATGAAAAAATATCCGCAGATTCAATCTTTAAGAGAAGCAAAGCTTCTTTTGGGAAAAGAGAATCGATTTGGAATCTACCAGATTTCAGATGATAGTCCTGGCAGAGAGTATAAGTTTATGAACCGTTCTTTCATGGAAAAACATGGGTATCAGGCGTTAAGAGAAGATTATCAGCTAGTATATACGGATTGGCTGTCGGCTGAGGAAACACTGGAATCTATTTATGAAAGATTTAATACCAACCATCCGGTCGATTTTACCGGACATTCCCTGTCTGTCAGTGATGTGGTAGTTTTCAACGAAAATGGAACAGTGAAAGCCTATTTTGTAGATAGTATCAGTTTTCAGGAATTACCCGGCTTTTTGCGATTAGAAGCGCCTTTGGAAAGGGAGGAATTAGCTTATCAGATCGGAGAACAATATTTTGCCATTCAGCTGGGAACCGAAGGTTATGATTATTCCATTTATAACCATCAATATCAATTGGTGGACGGAGGAATTTTTGATGATCTGGATCTTTCGATTGAGGAAGTCGCACAGCAGATTATAAGTGATGAGGGATTGGCAGAAGTAGAACGGATTCCCATGGATTATGAACTTTTACAGGAAAAGGTTGCAATAGCTGATGAAATATTGTTAGAGAATGTACGGGAAGGAAAAACGGGAGAAGCATATAAACCCTTAGCGAAAGTAGAGGAACTGGAAGAGGCAAACTATAATATGATCGATAATGTCCTGAACAATATGCCACCCAAAAAGGAGCCATATTTAGAATATTATGCTGCAGAATGCGATGAATATCATGATATGGCAAAGATGTATCGGGGAGATGATCTTGAGGAAATCCTTTCAAGATACCGTGCAATCGTAGAGGATCCGACCTTGGACTATTATGGAAATGGCATGGGATTTATTTACCGGGATCCCGATAATTCGCTTTATGATGAAACGGAAATAACAATTATCAGTGGGAAGAGTATCCATGGGGATAATCTGGATCATGTAGCATATATGGCTTCAATGCCAGCCGCTCAGGATGCATTGGAGAAAATCAGAGCTGCTTTTCCTGAGTATCGCTATTATCCACCAAAAGAAGTACAGGAAGCATTTTATCCAGAGCATATGACTGCTAAAGAATTGGCTGCAGCACTTGATTTGCTGGCACAGGAATTTGATTATTATAATTATCAGGATTATTCAGATCCAACAGAGGATCCCATTGAAACGGTTGCCTTGGAACTTCGATGTGGAAACGCTCATAAATACATTCCGTTCTTGAAGGATGTGGTGGAAGAGGAATGTGAGCAGTCCGCTCAAGCGGAAGCACTGTTAAAAAGAATGAAAAGCTATGAACCAGAACTGCCGGAGGGGATAGTTCCCGTTGTCCGAGTGAATTTCTGTGATGCAAAAGAATTTCAGATTTCCGGATATCAAAAATTATCCGAACTGGATCAAAAAATAGCTACCATGGATGAAGAGTTATCTGGGAGACTGGATGAAAAATCTGGAATTCCGGAACAGACAGTACAAATGTATCTGACCATTTATTATCCTGATCAGGATCGTATGAAGGAGTTAAAAGGTAAAATAACACTTGGGGAAGGACTTGGAGGGATTGTTCAGCAACTGAAAGATCAAAACGAGATGAAATTACATGATGAAAGCTGGCTGAATTATCAGAAAGGAAAAGGCGAAGAGGCTTTCCAGGCATATATGATGGATCTTACAGATATCCAGGAACATGTTCTCCCTTATTTGCAGGCGTTCTGCAGTTTGGAGGAAAGAACTCCAGAAAGGGTTCTGACACCGGTTCAGGAATCGATTTCGGGCGAAAATAGAAGTCACCATTCGGAAAAGGAGAAATTAAAATCTCCTCAACCAGAAAAGAAATCTATTCATGAAAGAATCAGAATCAATAAAGAAATCATTGCTAAGCAACGGGGAAAAGATGAAAAAGCGAAAGGAGTTGAACTGGTAAAAGCATAGTTCTGTTTGAATATCTATTTTTAAGATTGGATTAGAAAATGGAAGAGATATAGATGAATGAGAGCGTAAAGGGGGATCGTGATGGTAAATACAAATAAATATGCTCCTGACTTACTGGAGTACCTTGCTTTTTGTATTGGTGCCATGTATTTGTCTGATTTGCATAATGAAAGATACGCGTATCGGCTTCAACCGATTTTATGCGGAATGGAGATTGATCATTACAGCTTAAAGGACTGGGAAGATGCAATCCATTATATCACAGGAAAGCAAATGAAATTTTGTAGTTATGAGCAGGTCAACCATTTCCTTAGGGAGCATTATTTTGAAGCTTTATCATAAATGTGGTGATGGAACTTGTCAATATTTATCTAATAAAATACAGAAAATGGAATTAGATATTCCAGTATACGAAGAGTATTAAAAAAGAATTTCAACAAGTTAAATTATTATAGACATGTTTCGTTTAAAGTTAAGGTATATTTGATGAATTAAAATC
>JAHZHN010000030.1 GCA_019420275.1 Clostridiales bacterium | reverse complement strand
GAAGAAAAATAAGAGAAAATAGGAGGAATAAAATATGGAATTTAATCAATTTGTTGACGAAGTAAAGGGAAGAATCAAACAGTTTCTTCCGATTGAATATGAAGGTGCCCAGGTAAAAATCGAAGAGATAAAGAAATTAAATGAGAATTATCTCGGAATCACGGTCTTAAAAGAAAATCAGGTAATCGCGCCGACCTTTAACCTGAATCAGTTATACGAAATGTTCCAGTCAGATCCACAGAATTCTATGGAAAACATTTTGAGAAATATTACGGAGCTGGTGCTTGATGCACCGGAACAGTTTGATCCGAAGAGCATCACAGAATATGAGACTGCAAAGGATAAGCTGTTCATCCGCGTATCTTCAGCAGAAAAAAATGAAGAAATGCTGCAGAACGTACCTCACCAGATGAGAGAAGATCTGGCAATTACCTATCATCTTGCCATCCGCATTGATGATATTGGGGTGGGTTCTACGACGATCACGAATGATATTTTAAAGCGTTATGGGATCAGTGAGGAACAGCTTCATGCAGATGCTATGGAAAACAGTCCGAATGTCAGACCCATCCATGTGATGGTAATGGGAAGTATGATCGAGCAGCTTATGGGAATGGGACCAGAAACAATTCTGAAAGATGAATCTGTTCAGAGTATTGCAGAAGTTATCTCAAATGGAATGGGAAGTGAGAATCCGATGTTTATTGTAACGAACTCACAGACAGTAGGTGGAGCAGGTGTGATTTTTTATCCGGAAGTAATGGATCAGATCGGGGAAGGCTTTCAGGGAAACTTTTTTATTCTGCCTTCTTCCACTCATGAAACATTAGTCATTCCGGATAATGGAGCATTTGATTACCGGGTTCTGGAGGATATGGTCCAGACGATCAATGAAAATGAAGTCGCTCCGGAAGAACGACTTTCCGATCATGTCTATCATTATGATGTGAAAGACCGGGTATTTGAAAGGGCAGATAAATTTGCAGAGCGTCAGAAAGAAAAGGCAGCCAAGCTTGATAAAAATGAACATACCGGAAAAGAGCAGAAGATGGAGCATCCAAAACCAAAGAAACATGCTATGGAATTATAGAAGTGTAGAGTCCGTATAACAATAAGATGGGAATCCCTCATACACACGGCTGTATGGGGGATTTTTTAAAAGAGAAAGAGAGGAAATGAATGAGCGAAGAATTGACAAAAACCAAATTACTTCCCATACAGGGGAAAGATATGGACAGTATCATGCAAAACCTGGAAACAGGAGTCGCAGAATTATTTACCAGTGAACGGTATCAGGAATATTTGAAAACCATGTCAAAATTCCATAATTATTCTTTTAATAATACGCTGTTGATCGCCATGCAAAGACCGGATGCCACCTTAGTAACGGGATATCGGAACTGGCAGTCTATGGGCAGACAGGTAAAAAAAGGGGAGAAGGGAATCACCATTATCGCACCGGCGCCGATCAAAAGGAAAAAGGAGCAGGCAGTATTGGATCAGGATCAGAAACCGGTGATCGGTCCGGATGGAAAACCAAAGACGGAAGAGGTGGAGGTCACACTTCCTTGTTTCAAGGCGATTACAGTATTTGATATTGAACAGACCACAGGAGAGCCGATCCAGACACTTGCTCCTGAAATCCTGACAGCGGCAGTAGAAGATTTTGACTTATTCCTGCAAGCAATCCGGGAAATCTCACCAGTACCGATACGATTCGATGCGATCGAAGGATCTGCAAACGGTTATTATCACAACCTGGATAAAGAAATCGTGATCAAAAAAGATATGAGCCAGAGCCAGACTTTAAAAACAGCAATCCATGAAACCGCACATGCAAGGTTACATGACAAGGAGATCATGGAAAGCCAGGGCATCGAGAAGGACCGGCTGACAAAAGAAGTGGAAGCAGAGTCAGTCGCGTATTGTGTGTGCTCTGCCTTTGAACTGGATACGTCAGAATACAGTTTTCCGTATATTGCAGGTTGGAGCAGTGGAAAAGAAATGAGAGAACTGAAAGCCTCTATGGATGTGATCCGTAAGACAGCAGGAGAAATGATCGATGAACTGACAGAAAAAATAGAAATGATGCTGGAACAGAAACAAGAGAAATTAATTGCTGCCGTAGAAGCTGCCGGATACCGTTTTGCAAAAGAAGAAAGCAATTCTCAACATCTGCAGTTTATTCCGGATGGCACCCATAGGATGCAGGGACATTTATTTGCAAAATCCTGGAATGAAGTGGAACGATGGGTAGAAGCTATCATAGAAAAAGGAGATCCAATCCAGAAAGAACGTGTAGAGCGAGTAATATATCCGGAACGGTTTGAACATAGTTTTGAAGAAATGATGTTTACAAGGAAAGAATGCAGGCTCTCAATCTATCATTTAGATGAAAATGGAACAGGAAGAGATCAATTATTTGTGGGGATGGAAGACTTGCAGGAAAAAGGGATCACGATAACTGCTGATCAGTATCGATGTGTTTATTCCAGCCTGTATCTGCCAAATGAAGATATGAATGCAGTTTACAGTATTTTTAATGATGATCCACCGGCTGATTATAAGGCACACTCCCTGTCTGTCAGTGATGTTGTGATCATGAATCAGAATGGGGATATGAAAGCATATTTTGTGGATCGCTTTGGATTCCAGGAACTTCCGGATTTTGTAGAAGAGAGAAAAAAGATACTCGGAATGGAAAGTGACATTCAGAAAAAGGATATCTTAGAGCAAACGAGTTGTATCAGTTTCTATGCGGCAGAATGTTCAGAGTTTCCGGTATTAGGAGAAGTTCATCATGATCTTACTTTGCCGGAAGCTTTAGAAGCGTATGAGAAGATACCTGCAGAACGAATGAATGGGCTCAAATCTGTTGGTTTTAACCTGCAGGAAGGCGGTGATTATGACGGAATGATGGATCTGATGGTTGCCGGAAGATCACAAAGAGAGATCTTAGATTCCATACCATTTTACAGGGAGAACAAGTTGGTGCAGGAAGCCCTGAAACGTGTAGAACAATATATCGAGGAAAAGCCACTGAATGTAGAGAAAACCAGACCAAAAGAAGAAAAAGGAGAGATACAGAAAACCAAATCTCAAAAAAGAAGGGAGGATATGAGCTTATGAGTAAAGTAACATTTGAAGAAGATGAATTGACGGTTGTGGCTCTTTTCCACGAAAACACAAGAAAAGATACGATAGATATTTTGAAGGATACCTTAGAGGCATTAGAAGAAGCGAAAGAAGATCCATTGGAAGACGATCTGCTGGAAACGATTGCCTCTGCAATCAGTAAGTTACAGATGATCGAAGATAAATATTATTATTCCCTGGATCTGAATCGTTATCTGAATAACCTGGAGGATGATGCTTATGAAGAATGATCAATTTGCAGTTTACCGAGTAGACCGTCACTCGGAAGGGAGAGACCTTTGGCACCTTTCCTATCAGGAAGCGGTAAGCAGGAAACTTGCGATAAGGATTGAATATTACCGGCAGATGGATCTCAGGCCATTATTGGCGGGGGAGAGTGCAATTGCTTTATGGAAACGCATGAAAGAGTCTTGTGAAGTCAGTGATGTGCTTGTACTGAATCAGAATGGGGAAATCCATTGTTATTATGTCAATGAAGACTATCCACAGCTTTTATCAGGGTTCATCCGATTAAACCCGTCAGGTACATTGGTCACGTTGGATACGGAAAATTATCGCATTAGTGGAAAGCCGGGAAATTGGATGGCTACGGATGATATCATCATTGATGGAAAACAGTTTTATCTCATGGAGCATCAGGAATATCACAGGCAGGTTGCCTATATCATCTTAGACAGTTATGGGAAGATGATCATGGAGGAATGTAAGAATGGATTTGATGAAAAAACCAAACAGAAACTCCATGAGCTTATGAAAACACCGGAACAAAGGGAACAGGAATATCAAAAATATAAAGAAAGGCTGGAACATTATCAGAAATTTTTTGAGAATGGGACTTATGAGAGAAGCTGGGAATCCGGAACAGAAGAAAACTATAATATGGTGGATGGCCAGGTAAATAATCTAAAAAATGCAGAAGAGAAAAGTGTGGAAAGAAAGCCGGCACAGAAGCTATACCAATCCTCAAAAAAGAAACCAAAGAAAAGAGAGTCAGTAATCAAGAGATTACGGGAAAAACAGATTGCAATCGCTGTGAAATCTGGAAAACCGGTACCGAGATATTTGGAGCAGGATATGGAAAGGAGGAGAGGATAGATGCTATGAAACTGTCAAAGTATGAGAAAGAAACGATTATCCTGACAAATGAAGAAGATCGATATTATAGTGTCTATACATTTAATCAGGGATTACAGAAACGACTAAAGAATTTTGCAGAGAGATATCCGGAATGCTGCTATCTAAGCAACTCAACAAAAGAAGGGAGTGAAACCTATATAATCCAAAAGGGACGGTTATCATTGAATTTAAGACCTCCTTATGCAAAGGAACGAATTCAGAAAGCATTAGAAACAATTCAAATAGCACGTGAGGAGAAGTCGGATGATTCATAAGACACGATTTAAACAAAAAAAGCCTCATGACCATGAGGAAAAATGAAAGCAAAAAGTATTCTGTGATAAAGTAATAAGGCTTAGAAGAGAAAATGTCTCTTCTAGGCTTTTTTTTAGTAAGAAAGTAGTTTGGACATATGTTTTTGAAACGACAATAAGTATAGTAAAATTTGTACCAGAGGGCTATACTTTAACAGGACGATAAACATCGTCCTTTTTAAATTGCAAGAATACATAACGAAAGGAGGTTAAGAGAATGTCAAGGACTTCAAAAATTACTGCACTTTATGAGCGTTTATCAAGGGATGATGACCTTACTGGCGAGTCAAATTCAATTATCAATCAAAAGAAATACTTGGAAGATTATGCCCGTAGAAATGGGTTCGGTAACATTCGACATTTTACGGATGATGGTTTTTCGGGTGTGAATTTTGCTGGGGTTAGATAGCGATACTTTTTACATCTACCATGTTGCGGCGGT
>JAHZHN010000003.1 GCA_019420275.1 Clostridiales bacterium | reverse complement strand
TGGTCTGATGTCCAAAATGAACACCTGCTTCAAGTAACTGTTTCATTGAAATTACGCTCATTATAAAATCTCCTTTAGTTTTTGCTTCCGCCATTTTCAACGTCCCGGCAAACCTTGCGGCACTTACCGAAATTCCAATGGCGTGTTTATTTTTACCTATGACAGTATATCAGACCTTGCTTTAAATTGCAAGGTATTTCTCTTACGGCTGTTTTGTGATTTCATCAAAAATTAAATCATTGGTTACTTTGATATAAGTTCCTTTCATTCCGGAAGACCTCGTTTCGATCACTCCTGCACTTTCCAGTTTGCGAAGCGCATTGACAACAACTGAACGTGTAATGCCAAAGCGGTCTGCAATTTTGCTGGCAACCAGTACTCCTTCATTTCCTTCCAGTTCATCCAGTATATGATATACGGCCTTATGTTCTGTAAAAGATAACGTGCTGATGGCGGAACTTACGATATGTTTTTTCCTTCGTTCCATCTCCATTTCTTCACTGACAGAACGGAGCATCTCAAGCCCTACCACAGTAGTTCCATATTCTGCTAAAATGATATCATCAATCGAATATTCCTGATTTTGACGGTACATAAACAAGGTACCGAATCGCTCGCCTGCAATATCAATTGGAGCGATAATTGCATAATAATCATCAATATCCGTATCAAATCCCAGGGTAGAAAGACTGACATTTTCATTCGTAGAAAGAATAGTCAGCAGTCTTTCGTTCAGCGAATGATCCACATAATCTTTTACATTTCCGGAAATCAGCTGATGAAGCACCTCGATATCCTCGGCTTCATTCTTTCCCAGAATCTTCCCCTTCTTGCTGACTACCAGAACATTAGAATCCATAACTTCTGTTAAAACTTTGCAGATATCGTTAAATACAACTTTCTGCGAATTGTTGTTGTGAAGCAGTTTATTGATTTTCCTTGTTTTATCTAATAACTGTATACTACTCATCTATGCCCTTTCTCCTTAATTGGCAGAAGCTTCTTTCTGTTCAGTTTCCTCCGGCATCTTACAAACATAGCCGCATTCTTTATTGGAACATACCAGCTTCTTGCCTTTTTCAATCATATAACTTCCGCATTTTTCACATTTTACGGTCGAAGGCTTCTGCCATGAAATAAATTCACATTCTGGATTGTTTTCACATCCATAATATTTGCGGCCCTTCTTTGTTTTCTTAAGAACCACTTCTCCGCCGCAAAGCGGACATGGAACTCCTACCTTCTCAAAGTGCGGCTTTGTATTTCTGCACTCAGGGAATCCCGGACATGCCAGAAATTTTCCATATGGTCCATATTTTACGACCATGTGACGTCCACACTGATCACAGATTACATCGGTTACCTCATCTTCAATTTTGACTTTTTCCAGTTCCTTTTCTGCATTTTTCACTGCAATTTCAAAATCAGGATAAAAATTCTCTATGACAGATTTCCAGTGGACTTTTCCTTCTTCTACCATATCCAGAAGGCCTTCCATCATAGCCGTAAAATTAACATCCACAATTGACGGAAAGGCTTTTTTCATCATATTATTTACGGCTTCTCCAAGTTCCGTTACATATAAATTTTTCTTCTCTTTTACAACATAACGCCTTGCAACGATTGTAGAGATCGTCGGTGCGTAAGTACTTGGCCTTCCGATTCCCAGTTCTTCCAAGGTTCGGACTAAAGACGCTTCTGTATAATGAGCCGGAGGCTGAGTAAAATGCTGTTTGCTTTCAAAATCATTCAGCCAAAGCTCCGTCTCCTCGTCAATGGATTTAATCATTCCATTGCCTTCTGATTTTTCATTATTAATGTTATAAACAGACAAAAATCCGTCAAATGCAATTTTAGATGCAGAAGCCGTAAAACGATATTCTCCGGCACTGATTTTTACTGATGTATTTTCATATCTTGCCGGTGCCATTCTGCTGGCTACGAATCGGTTCCAGATCAGCTGATAGAGCCTAAACTGATCTCTTGACAGCTGTTCCTTAATAGACGCCGGTGAAAGACTCATATCAGTCGGACGGATTGCCTCATGGGCATCCTGTACTTTCTTATCATCCTTTTTTGCTTTCGTGGCTTTGCCTACATATTCATCTCCGTAATGATCTTTAATGTAGGTTTTAGCGTTTGCGTCTGCCTCTTCTGAAATACGCGTGGAATCAGTTCGAAGGTATGTGATCAAACCTACCGTTCCTTTTCCTTTGATGTCCACTCCTTCATAAAGCTGCTGAGCAATTCTCATGGTCTTTTGCGTTGCAAAATTCAGCTTACTGGAAGCATCCTGCTGCAAAGTACTTGTAGTAAATGGAAGAGGATTTTTCTTTAACCGCTCACTGACCTTCACTGCATCTACCTGGAATTCTTTTCCTTTGAGCTGTTCAAGCAGCCGATCCATTTCCTCTTTGCTGTGGATTTCCATCTTGCTGTCCTGGGTTCCCACAAACTTAGCTTCCAGAGGCTTTTTGCTTCCTTTTACATCCAAAAGAGCTGTCAGCGTCCAATATTCCTGTGGTATAAACAGATTAATTTCCTCTTCTCTGTCACAGATCAGGCGAAGAGCCACGGACTGAACGCGTCCCGCACTTAATCCTCTTTTGATCTTAGCCCAGAGGATTGGACTGATCTGATAACCTACGATCCTGTCTAAGACCCTTCTTGCCTGCTGAGCGTCTACGAGATCCATATCGATCTCCCTTGCATGTTTAATCGAATCTTTTACCGCAGATTTCGTAATCTCATTAAAGGTAATCCGGCTGCATTTTTTATTTTCAAGTTTTAATGCGTGGTAGAGATGCCATGAGATTGCTTCTCCTTCCCGGTCCGGGTCAGTTGCCAGATAAACTTTATCTGCCTTTTTTACCGCCTTTCTCAAAGCAGCTAAAACCTCCCCTTTTCCTCGGATTGTAATATACTTTGGTTCAAAGTCATTTTCAATATCTACACCCAGCGTACTTTTCGGAAGGTCACGTACATGTCCGTTGGATGCCATTACTTCATAATTTTTACCAAGGAATTTTTTAATTGTTTTTGCTTTCGCCGGCGATTCAACAATGACTAAATTTTTTGGCATATACAATTACCCCTTGTAAATATTTTTTATATAGATATTATGGTGTATCTGTTTTACGTATCCTTTCGACTCTAGAAAAAATAGAGCTGATGCCGTTTCACCTAAAGATAATTCGGCCTCATTCATAATTTCATTCAAATGCCGCGGATACAAATCTACCACATCATACACCTTTTTTTCTGGGTTCGCAAGAGATTTTTTCTGAAAATGGTGAATACTTTCCGAAGATTTTGTGAAATCAGGAAATTCAGAAAGAATGTCTTCTATCGTTTCAACTAGCTTTGCTCCCTGCTTGATCAGCCCATGACATCCCTCGTGATTTCCTGATGTAATGGGCCCGGGAACCGCAAAAATTTCCTTATTTTGCTCCAGTCCGCAGTCCGCCGTAATCAGTGAACCGCTTCTTTTTTCCGCTTCCATCACAAGGACACCGTCACTTAATCCGCTGATAATACGATTTCGTTCCGGAAAGCGCCATGCATCCGGTTTGACTCCCGGCGGGTATTCTGAAAAAATGGTCTGATTTTCATACATCTCGTAAAACAGCTGATGGTTATCCCATGGATAAATCCGGTCAATACCGCATCCCAAAACTCCTGCAGTGATGCCTTTCACACAACCTGCTCCCCGGTGCGCTGCGCCATCAATCCCCTTTGCCAGCCCGCTGACAATTCCAATCCCCATTTTTGCCATTTTCCCGGCAAACAGACGGGCAAGTTCTAAACCATAAGAAGATGGATGTCTGGATCCCACCACTGCAATTACAAGATCTCTCTCCAGCCAGGCTTGTCCTTTTTGAAAGATTCCATACGGATAATCATAGATTTTCTTGAGCCTTTGAGGATATCCTGCCTCGGTGAACTGTAAAAAACTGATCTGCTCTTTTTTTAAATCTTCATACTTCCACTTAATCTGATCCTGAGATCTGCTCTGCCAAAATCTCTGACAAGCTCTTTTTGACAGCTTTTCTTCTATTATATTAGGTGATGCTTGAAACAATTCTTTGGGATGACCAAAAATCTCTATCAGCTGATGCTGCTTTCGGCTGTTGATGCCAAGCATTGAACAAAACCAATACCAGTAAAGCTTATCTTCCATCCTTCGTCACCTCCTCGACAAAGTCAGTGTTCCGATATGTCATGGCTTCCATCACATGTATCGGACGAATGCTTTCTTCTCCGTCCATTAGTGACAGCGTCATAGAAAGTTTCAGAATTTTGTGAACTCCTCGCCTCGAAATCTTCCTCATATCTACAGCTGCCGCAAGAAGCTCCATAATCTCTCTGGATGGCCTGCACAGTCTCATCACATCTCCCGCTTTGATTTCACTGAAAAACGAATAGCCGGTCCCATCCAGTCTTTCTTTTTCTGCCTGAATATTATCCATGACTCTCCTCTGGATTTCTTTTGATGTCTCTGCAGAATTCGTTGTTTCTTTTTCCTCTTTAACGGTAAGAACCATATCAAAACGATCCAAAAATGGCCCGGATAGTTTTCTTAGATACTGCTGCCTTTTCAGCTGGCTGCATCTGCATCTTCCATCTTCCAAGGCAAATCCGCACGGACATGGGTTCATTGTTCCAATCATCTGGAAATCTGCCGGAAAAATATAATTCCAGCCAAGCCGGTTTACCTGGATCCTTTTTTCTTCCAAAGGCTGCCGCAGTGCTTCCAGACATTCCTGCCGAAACTCCATGAGTTCATCCATTACAAGAATTCCATGATGAGCTAATGTTATTTCTCCTCCTTTTGGTTCCTGCCCTCCTCCAATCAGTGCCCCTTTCGGAATGGAGGAATGAGGAATGCGCACGGGGCGGCGCCAGTCCGCAATATTTCGGTAAATACCTGACGCGTCATAAATACTCTGTACTTCCAAACGCTCTGCGTCTGTCAAAGGTGCAAGAATCGTCGGTATTCTCTTAACTGCCATGGTTTTTCCAGAACCTGGTGATCCCACCAGCAGAAGATGATGCCGTCCTGTCACCGCAGCCTCTGCCGCACGCTTTAAATGCTGCTGTCCTTTGATATCAGAAAAATCTTCGTTTTCTTTTTCCGGTGTCCATTTTTTCCTTCTTCCTGATCTTATTTTCATAGTGCCATGAAAATAATCCAGCACATCAGACAAATGCTCCATAGGAATAATCTGAATACCATCTATCTCCTCCAGAGAATCCTGATCTTCAGACGCAATAAAAAAACGCTGGACGCCTCTCTTCCTCGCTTCCAGCACAATCGGCAGGCAGCAGCCTGACCCATGAATTCTTCCATTCAATGCCAATTCTCCCAGAATGCAGATTCCCTTCAATTCGGATCCGGGTATCAGTCCTAGGCATGCCAAAAAAGCCACAGCAATCGGAAAATCAAATGCTGTGCCCTTCTTTTTTATATTAGCCGGGGATAGATTCACCGTAAGTTTCATAGACGGCAGCGGGTGACCAATAGACCGCAGTGCAGACGCAACCCGCTCCTTTGCCTCTGCAGCTTCTCTTGACAAACAGCCTACCATTGTAAAATATGGAAGACCGTTCCTGATCTCCACTTCCACGTGGATCAATTGTCCGGCAACACCTCTGACGATGCCGCTTAATACTTCCTGATACTTCATAACTGACTCCTTCTTCTCAGGAAGACTCCAAAATGATACTGTCATCATATCATATTTGGAAAATTATTACAATTATTTTAATAATTTCTTTAGCTCATTCATAAAGGTATTGACATCTTTAAATTCTCTGTAAATCGCAGCAAAACGTACATATGCGACTTCATCAAGATCTTTGATCTTATCCATGACAATCTCTCCAATCTGAGAAGTCTCTACCTCACGCAGCCCTAAATTATAGATCTTTGCTTCAATCTCGTCCACTGCCTGATCGATCTGATCCATGGAAATCGGCAGTTTATGACAAGACTGGACAATTCCATGGCGGATCTTATTCCGATCATAAGTTTGTCTTCTCTTATCTTTCTTAATTACAGTTAATGGTTCTGCTTCAATCTTTTCATATGTTGTAAAACGCTTTCCGCAGGCATCACACTGACGTCTTCTGCGAATTGCATTTAAATCTTCTGACGGTCTGGAATCAATGACTCTGGAACCTTCACACCCACAGTATGGACACTTCATCATCTTGTACCTCCATTTTCTCTGCTTGCAGTATAACATTTTTCTATTACTACTTCAAACATTGTTTTTCATCTATGTCCACCAGTACAGCATCTCTCCCTATTTTTATGACACACTTATATGGAATCTTATAAACCTGATTTTTTCCAATGCACCGAAATCCTTTCTCCATCTTCGGTACAATCAGAAAGTTAATGCATCCAGTCCTGGAGTCAAACTCCAAATCAATCACAAATCCTAATTTTTCTCCGGTATTGCAATTGACCACATCTTTCTGTCTCAGCTCAAGAAATTTCATATTTTTCTGCCTTTTTCTATCATTCTATTCATCATACGGCAATAAAATGAGAAAAAGAGAAATCTTTTTGATTTCTCTTTTCTCTGATGTTGTATCATCCGCATTTCTTTACAGTTATGCTTCTTTTTTCTTTGGCTGTTCTCTTTTTCCGGTAATGATGCCTTTCGGACATTTTGCCGCACAGAGGCCACAGCCTACGCACTTATCATAATCGATATGCGCAATATTATTTTCCACAGTAATCGCTCCAAGCTTACAAGCCTTCTCGCATGCCCGGCATCCGATACATCCCGCAGAGCATACAGACATCACTGCTTTTCCGAAGTCTTTGGAACTGCACTGTACACGGCACTTCTTATCATAAGGTACTAATTCAATCAATCCCTTTGGACAAATATCAGCACATTTTCCACAGGCAACACAGGCTTCCTGATCCACATACGCAACTCCATTGATAATAGAAATTGCATCTTCTGGACATACATTAGCACAGCTTCCATATCCGATACAGCCGTACTCACAGCCCTTTGGTCCTCCGCCAGGTACATTCGCAGCATCTACACAGCTTTCGATTCCACTGTATTTAAATTTATCTCCAGCTTTTTCGCAGGTTCCCGCACATTTAACAAATGCAGTCATTTTTACAAATTCTCCAGCTTCCATACCCATAATGGCACTGATCTTATCTGCCACAGGCGCTCCTCCTACCGGACAGGCATTGACTGGAGCCTCTCCTGCTGCAATCGCTGCCGCAAGTCCATCACATCCTGCATAACCGCATCCGCCGCAGTTATTTCCCGGAAGTTCTGCTCTGACGGCAACTTCTTTTTCATTTACAGGAACTTTAAATTTTTCGGAAGCAATTCCCAGCAAAATCGCAATGATCAGTCCGGTTCCTCCTACGACAACAGCCGCGAGGATAATCGCTGTAATATCCATTCCATCTACCTCCTATATGATTCCTGAGAATCCAAAGAAAGCGATTGCCATCAATCCTGCAGTTACAAGAGTAATGGGCATTCCTTTGAAGGATTCCGGTATATTGTTATGTTCATTTCTCTCACGGATTCCGGCAAGGATTACGATTGCAATCGTAAATCCGACAGAAATTCCGATTCCATTGACAACGCTGGCCGCAAACCCATATCCATTCTGAACATTGGTAAGAGCAACTCCCAATACAGCACAGTTTGTTGTAATCAATGGAAGGTATACTCCCAGAGCTTCATATAATGCAGGCATGGATTTTTTAAGTACCAGTTCCACGAACTGAACCAGAGCTGCAATTACAAGGATAAATACAATTGTGTCCAAATATTCCAGGCCTGTCGGCACCAGAACAAATGTATAAATCAGATTCGTTACGGCTGACGCGATGGTAATAACGAAGATTACGGCAACTCCCATACCTCCTGCAGTTTCAATTTTCTTGGAAACTCCAAGGAAAGGACATAATCCGAGGAACTGGCTTAATACGACGTTATTTACCAGGGCAGAGCCGATTGCGATTAATAATAATTCTTTCATCATCTTCCTCCTTAATCTTCTTTCTTACTGTCCACGTCAAGATTAAAAAATCTTGTACCACAGGCATGGTTTCCACAAGTTGCACAGTCCCCGCATCCTGCAGACGGATGTACCGGAAGACCTTTTTCGATCTTCTTTGTACGAATTTTATTCTGAATGGCAATCAGACATGCCAGAACAAAGAAAGCTCCCGGCGCCAGAATAAAGATTGTAATTGGTTCATAAGCCTCTGGCATTACCTGCATTCCAAACAGCTGACCTGCTCCAAGGATTTCACGGAAAGCTCCAATCAGTGTCAGGGCAATCGTAAATCCAAGTCCCATTCCAAGACCGTCAAAGAAAGAATTGATTGGTGTATTCTTTGCCGCAAACGCTTCTGCACGGCCAAGGATAATACAGTTTACTACAATCAGCGGAATATAAAGTCCTAATGCAGAATAAACAGAAGGTACATATCCTTCCAGCAAGAACTGCACAATCGTTACAAGAGAAGCAATGACTACGATATAACCAGGGATTCTCGCTCTGTCCGGTATGATATTTCTAAGCATGGAAATTACCATGTTGGAAAACATAAGAACGACTGTTGTAGACAATCCCATACCAACACCATTGACTGCTGATGTAGTAACAGCCAGCGTCGGACACATACCAAGTGTCAGGACGAAGGTCGGATTTTCTTTAATAATACCATTGATCAAACGTTCCATTGGATTTGGATTCATTGTTATTTCCCTCCCTTCAGGCTATCTGCATAAGCAACACAGCTGTTCACAGCGCTTGTTACAGCGCGGCTTGTAATAGTCGCACCACTGATAGCATCAATTTTAGCATCATCATTTGCTCCTGATCCATCTTTTACAACTTCAAACTGCTCTGCTTTTTTATTCTTAAACTGGCTCTTAAACTCATCTTCTGTTGCTTTCATACCAAGTCCGGCTGTCTCATTAATCGTAAGTGTTTCATAACCGTTTACTGTTCCGTCATTTCTGACACCTACAGATAAAGAAACGTCTCCGCCGTATCCTTCTGGATTGGTTACAGAAAATACGTATCCCAGAATTTTTCCGTTCTGATCTACCGCCTGGGCAATTTCTGTGATAGTATTCTGACCCAGTCCTTTTTCATCCAGTACTTTTTGAACTGCATCCTGATCGAAATCTGTATTTTTAAATTCAGAAGCATCTGTAAAAACCGCTTTATAAGCTTCTTGTTTTGTTTTCTCTTCCTGAGCGGCGATTGGAGCCTTTGTTACATTATATACAAGACCCAGAAGGAAACCGGCAATTACTGTAATTACACACAATTTAATACAATCGGAAATAATACTTTTATTCATTGCTCTTTCCTCCTTTCACAATTCCAAACGGAGTCGGCATTGTCACTTTCTCAATCAGCGGAACCAGGATATTTGCGATGATGATGGAATAAGAAACTCCCTCAGCCATCGGTCCAAACAGACGGAACAATCCTGTCAAAATTCCAAGCACAATTCCATAGATGACTTTTCCTTTATTTGTAATTGGTGATGTTACATAATCTGTTGCCATAAAAATAGCTCCTAACATCAGTCCGCCTCCAAATAAATGTGCTGCAATATAATGAAGGCTCAGACCCTGACCTCCAAACAATGTTACAAATACTGCAACTGTTGCAATATAAACACACGGAATGATTGGGGAAATTACTTTTCTAGCCACCAGATAAATACCTCCGATGATCAGAAGAATGGCTGAAGTCTCACCGATGGTTCCTGGAATAAAGCCTTCGAACATTTTAAGTACATCAACAGCATCTCCTGCTTTTAATGATGCCAGCGGAGTCGCTGTCGTTACACCATCGTAAGTAAAAGCAGACATTCTTGCTGCAAAAGAGATCAGAAGGAAACAACGGGCACCCAGCGCAGGGTTCATGAAGTTCTGTCCTAACCCACCGAAAAGCTGTTTTACAACGATGATTGCAAAAACGCCTCCGATGATCGGCAGCCAGAAAGGTACTTCCGGCGGAAGGTTCAGTGCAAGCAGCAGACCTGTCAAAGCCGCGCTCATGTCACTGATCGTGATTGGCTGTTTCATAAGTTTCTGGTAAATATATTCTGCTGCAACACAGGTCACAATAGTAATTACAATTGTTTTTGCCGCAGGTACACCAAAGATATAGATACCAAAAATCGTAGCGGGTAATAATGCGATTATGACATCCAGCATAATCTTCTGTGTTGAGCCATTATCCCTTACATGAGGGTTGGCTGACACATGATATAATGGTTCGCTCATATGTATCTCTCTCCTTTATTTCTTTCTACGGTTTGCTAAAACCTGTTTTCGTCCTGTCTTCATAGACTGGGCAAGATTACGTTTCGCCGGGCAGATGTAAGAACAAGATCCACACTCAACACACTCTGCTCCATGCAGCTTTTCAAATTCATCAATTTCATTGTGATCCGCAAGTACAGACAGCTTCATCGGCATCAGTTTTTGAGGACAGACACTGACACATCTTCCGCAGCGGATACAGTTGCTTGGCTGATTTGCTGAAACTTCATCCTTTGTCATAGCCAGAAGACAAGAAAATGTCTTCACCGCAGGAACATCTGTTGTGAACATTGCCATTCCCATCATTGGTCCTCCGGAAATAACCTTTTCCGGCTGATTTTTAAATCCTCCGGCGGCTTGGATCAGCTCATTTACATTGGTACCGGTACGTACCAGGAAATTTGCCGGGTTTGCAACCGCGTCTCCTGTTACCGTGACAACACGTGAGAATAATGGTTTCCCGTCTTTTACTGCGTCTTTGATTGCTGCAATAGTCGCCACATTATCCACGATACATCCTGCGTCTGCCGGAAGCATACTGGAATTGATACTTCTTCCTGTTGTGGCATAGATCAAAGAACGTTCTGCTCCCTGAGGATACTTTGTTTTCAATGATGCCACACTGATGCGTGCATCTCCTTTTACAAGAGATTCCATTTTAGCAATGGCATCCTTCTTATTATCCTCAATTCCGATGATTCCTTTTGCTTTTGGAAACAGATCCAGTACAATATTCAGCCCCTCGATTACCTTCTCCGGCATTTCCATCATCATGCGGTAATCACCTGTGATATAAGGCTCACATTCCGCGCCGTTTACGATAATATACTCGATCGCGTCAGGATTTTTCGGCGCAAGTTTTACATGAGTCGGGAATCCTGCACCTCCAAGGCCGACAATACCAGCCTCCTTTATTGCTTCCAATACTTCTTCTTTTGACATGGAGTCATAAGGTTTTGCATGATACTCCACCTCTTTAAATTCTCCGTCATTTTCAATTACGATTGCGTTCACTTTCGTACCGGCAGGAGTTACCCTTGGCTCGATTGCCTTTACCGTACCGGAGACGGAACTAAAAATGTTTGCAGATACAAATCCGCCGGCTTCCGCAACCTTCTGCCCTGCAAGCACATGATCACCTTTGCTTACAATTGGTTTGGCAGGTGCTCCGATATGCTGTCCTACCGGTAAGACAACATCTCCTTTTGGCAGATATTCGGTGATCGGCGCATGTTTTGCATACTCTTTCCCATCGTCCGGATGTACTCCGCCGCTAAATGTAAACAATGCCATTTTAAGCCTTCCTTTCTTTTATGATTTTTTCATTCTAAGAAGTTCCCTCGTTCCTGTTATTGGAAATTTCTTCCATTTAAACGATAAAAGGAGTTTCCATTTAAATGAAAACTCCTTCGAAACCAGTTCTTACGATAACATAAATTCACAGATATTTCAACATTTTTTTAATTTCTTTTAATAATTCTTTATCTGTTTTTTACTTATTTGCGGATTTGTCCATTTCCATAAATGATAAATTTTGTCGTTGTCAGAGCCTCAAGCCCCATCGGTCCTCTAGCATGAATCTTTTGAGTACTGATTCCAATTTCAGCACCAAATCCAAACTCAAATCCGTCTGTAAATCTTGTAGAAGCGTTGACATATACCGCCGCAGCGTCAATTTTATCCAGAAATTCCTGTGCTGCCTGATAGGAGTCCGTAACAATTGCCTCAGAATGTCCAGTGTTATAATGGTTGATATGTTTTACTGCTTCCTCAAAACTATTTACAGTCTTAACAGAGATAATGGCATCCAGATATTCTGTTCCCCAGTCTTCCTCTGTGGCAGGGACAACTTTTGGGTTCAGCGCACAGACTGGCTCATCTCCGCGTATTTCCACGCCTTTTTCCAACAGCGCATCGATGATTGCTGAGCCGTGACTTTCAACAATATCTTTATGAAGCACAAGTGACTCACAGGTATTGCAGGTTCCAAGACGCTGTGTCTTTGCGTTTACAATAATTTTAACTGCCATATCTTTATCCGCATCTTTGTCCACATATACATGGCAGTTTCCTGTTCCAGTCTCAATAACAGGAACCGTACTGTTTTTTACTACACTCTGGATGAGTCCTGCTCCTCCTCTTGGGATCAACACATCCAGATATTCATTCATCTGCATCATCTTTGCTGCTGTTTCATGGCTGGTATCTTCCAAAAGCTGAATGCTGTATTTCGGCATTCCACAGGATTCCAACGCTTCCTGAATAACCTGTGTGATTGCCAGATTAGAGTAGATTGCATCACTTCCTCCTCTTAAAAGACACGCATTTCCTGTTTTAAAACAAAGAGCAAATGCATCGGCCGTTACATTCGGTCTTGATTCATAAATAATTCCTACAACACCAAGCGGAACCACTTTCTTTCCGATCAGGAGTCCGTTTGGTGTTGGCTTCATATGCTCAATAGATCCGATTGGGTCATCCAGATCTGCCACCTGACAAAGTCCTTCTGCCATTGCTTCAATCCGATCAATCGTCAGAGTCAGCCGGTCGATCAGCGCTTCTTTCATGCCATTGACTCTTGCTGCTTCTACATCTTTTGCATTTTCAGACAAAATATAGTTCTGGCTTTCTATCAGACATTTAGCGACTTTCTTTAACGCTGCATTTTTCTCGATAATGCCTGCATTTCCCAAAATAACAGATGCTTCCTTGGCCTGTTTTCCTAACTGTTCTAACATATGTACCTCCTTTAATTTTTACCTTTTGGCTTCAGAGGAGTAATCGAACCATCTTCGTTCTGAATACTGATATTATTAAGCTGACCTCTTAAATTAGCCCGTACTGCCTGAATATATTCAGCTCGAAGTTTCTTCTGCTCCTTTTTCTGCTGGGCGGTCAGTCCCACAGATTTTTCCAAATGATAAAGTTCATTAATTCTTTGAATCTTTTTTGCGTCCATTTTTTAACCTTTCCTGAAATATGGTCTCTCAACCAGATATTTTTTCAAATTGAAATCTTTTCTTTTGTGAGCAAGGAACAACGTTCCAATTTCTTCTCCTGCAATAACACGATTTAGATTGTTCAGATCATCGCTGTTCACAATCACCATATCCGCACCCGCATCTGTCACAATATTCGCAGCCGCAATCTTTGTCGCCATACCACCCGTTCCAACTTTCGTAACAGCTCCTTTTGCCATATTTTCAATCCGTTCATCGATCACTGGAACTTCTGTAATCAATTTTGCCGCCTGGTTTTTATGTGGATCATCCGTATACAGTCCATCAATATCGGTCAGCAGGATCAAGAGATCCGCTCCTACAACAGAAGTAACCACAGCTGAAAGGGTATCATTGTCTCCAAATTCGATTTCTTCCGTTGAAACTGTATCGTTCTCATTTACGATTGGAATCACTCCCAGTTTCAGCAGCTGCTCAAACGTGTTCTTGGCATTAAACCTGCGTTCGTCATTCAGCATCGTCTCTTTTGTGATTAAAATCTGAGCAGATCCCTGATTATATTCCGCAAACAGTTTCTGATAAATCATCATCAGCTGCCCCTGTCCCACTGCAGAACAGGCCTGCTTTAGCGGCAGAGAGTCTGGTCTTTTGGACAGTCCCAATGCCTTAAATCCAACGCCGATGGCTCCTGAAGATACCAAAACAACATCTTTTCCACTGTTATGGAGATCTGTCAGGACACGAATCAGCTTCTCCAAACGAAACAGATTAATATTTCCTGTACTCTTATGTATCAGTGAAGAGGTTCCGACTTTCACGACGATCCTCTTTTTTTCTTTTAGTTTTCCACGGTCATTCATTCTCTTCTCCTTATATTCTGTCTGTTGTCCGACTCTAATATTTTACACTGTTGCCAGCGCTTCCGCAACCTTAATTCCATCCATGGCAGCTGAAGTAATACCGCCGGCATATCCGGCTCCTTCCCCGCAGGGATATAATCCTTTCAAACTGCTTTCCAGATATTCATTCCGACAAATACGCACCGGTGAAGATGTTCTGGCCTCAATTCCACATAAGATCGTATCCGGACGTGAAAATCCTCTGATCTTATATTCAAAGGCATTCATTCCTTCACAGATAGAATCACAAATTTCCTCTGGCAGACAATTTCTTAAATTTCCAAGAACAGTTTCACCTTTTGTATTCGGATAGATTTCTCCATATGCTTTGGATGGAACACCTTTCTCAAAATCTCCAAGCAGCTGAACCGGTATTTTCCCATTTCCTTCCTGAAAGGCTTTTTCCTCCCATCTGCGCTGAAATTCTACACCGGCCAGAGGACCATCACCGCCAAAATCATCTGGTGTAACACTCACGATGATCGCGCTGTTGGAATTTTGTCCCATACGGTCATGATAACTCATTCCATTTACTGTAAGACGCCCTTCCTCAGAAGAGGCATTTACAACATATCCTCCCGGACACATACAGAAAGAATATACACTCCGTCCATTTTTCGCATGATATGTTAATTTATAAGAAGCCGTTGGCAAATGGATTCCTTGAGGCAGCTTTCCATACTGGGACCGATCGATCATTTCTCTTGGATGCTCGACCCGCACACCAACAGCAAACGCCTTGGCTTCCATCGGTATTTTATGCCGAAAAAGCATCTCGAACGTATCACGTGCGCTGTGCCCCAGAGCAAGAATCGCCTTGTCGCATGAAATTTTTTCTTCTCCATTTACAATCAGACCTGTAAGCCGTCCATCACGGGAAATCAGATCCGTCACCTTAGCTCCAAACCGCACACGGCCTCCAAGATGCAGAATCTCCTTCCGCATCTTTGCCACTATCTGACAGAGCAGATCTGTACCAATGTGAGGCTTGCTCTCATATAAAATTTCCTCCGGCGCTCCAAATTCCACAAATGTCTCCAGAACAAACCGATTTCTCCCGAACTTATCTTTCACGAGTGTATTAAGTTTCCCATCAGAAAAAGTACCCGCGCCTCCTTCTCCAAACTGAACATTTGATTCTGTGTTTAATTTTCCGGTTTTCCAAAAAGCTTCCACATCCTTGGTTCTTTGCTCCACTGACTGTCCCCTTTCTAATACAAGAGGACAGAGTCCTGCACGGGCAAGCATCAGCGCTGCAAACAGCCCTGCAGGTCCCATTCCGATAACTACCGGCGAAACATCCCCGAATTTCTCTGTTTCCGGGAATTTGTATTTTTTCTCTGTGACACGGCTGATTTTTCTGTCTTTGCTTTTTTTTAAGAAAATCTCTTCCTGTTTTTCATCCATTATTACATTGACCGCATATACATAAGAAATAGCATCTTTATGTCTTGCGTCAATGGATTTTTTATGGATAGACCAGGAAACATAGGGTGTCTTATGTAATATTTTTTTAATTCTTTTTTCCAGCTGCTTTTTCGTATGATCCACCGGCAGCTTAATCTGATTAATCCGTATCATCTTTTCCGATCTGCCTCCCTGCAATATATCCTGATGTGAATGCCCACTGAAGGTTGTATCCTCCGCAGGTACCGTCTACATCCAGCAATTCTCCCGTAAAATAAAGTCCCTTAAGCCTTTTTGATTCGAGAGTTTCGGGAACAACTTCCCTGGTTGAAACCCCTCCTGCTGTAATCTGTGCCATATCATATCCTCTATATCCCGAAATCTCAATTTCAAATCTGCGTATCATGCGCAGGATGTTTCTGAAATCTTTTTCCGGCAGTTTTCGGATTGGAATATCAGGCTTGATTCCAAGTCGTTTCAGGATTCCATAAACCAGTTTCTTGTTTAAAAATCCCTGAAAAAATTCTTCTGTATTCTTGTATCCGCAGTATTTCCTGAACTCTTCCGCTGTCTCCTTCAATGTCGGCATCTCTGGCATTAAGTTCAGTGTGATGCTGATCTTCTTCTTTCTCCTCAGGGCATCAATCGCATATCTGCTGATCTGAAACACCGGAATTCCGGAAATCCCATATTTAGTAAACTGTACTTCTCCTTTTTCACTGGCAATCTTTTCTCCGTTGGCGTAAACCGTGACATGGCAGGTATTCCTGACACCTGCTGTCCACTGAAAATAACTTCCTTTTCCTTCTAAAGCCACTAATGCAGGAAATGTATCTGTCACCCTGTGATGAAATCCTTTCGCAAGACGATAGCCGCTTCCGTTGCTGCCCAGTTTTTCCTGGGCACATCCTCCTGCAGCAAGCACAAGATTCCTGCCTTCATATCGGCGTCCATTTCCATACACCCGAAATGTATCCTTTTTCTTGTCCGCTGTTTCCACTTCAAAACCAGTCTCCACCTGAATCGGCAAAGTTTTTATTTTTCCAATCAGAGTCTCAGCGACCGTTGACGCCTGGAAAGATGCCGGATAATAATATCCCTGGGTCTCTGTCATCAGCATTCCCAGTGACTCAAAAAACTGTATCAGCTCTGGCGGTCCAAACTCTTCTAAGAGCTTATACGGAAATCCCGGCTGTTCTCCTCTGTAACAATATTCATTCAGACAACGGTTCGATAAATTGCATCTTCCATTTCCTGTCGCCAGAATCTTTTTCCCAAGCTTCTCCATTCTCTCCAGCAGCAAAATTTTCTTTCCATTTTGGGCTGCTGTAATTGCCGCCATCATTCCTGAAGGACCGCCTCCCACGACAATTGCGTCATACTTCATACTTTTCTCCCGTTCTTCATCATTTTACGTATTCAGACTATACTTTTAAATTATAGATTACGCTTTTGCTATTTATTATACGGCTAACTGCTGTAAGACTCAAGGAAATGATACACTTCCTCCCGACTTTCAAAAACTTTATGATCCTGAATCATCTGGAGGATGTCCGAAGGAAGATCTTCCTTTTTCATATCTGTATATTCAAACACTTCCTTTGTATAATTATTGACTACTACAAGATTTCCTTCTTTGATTTCCAGTCCATATGTGGTCTTAATCTGAGCAGCCGTTGTTGTTCGTTCCTTCTCTTTTTTGGCTGCCGTTGACTGCACCTGATGGATCACCTTATCTTTTTCCTGTTTCTCAAAAGCCGTATAGCACATATACCCGCAAAGTGCTGTAATCACTACGATATATATTAATAGAAAACGATTTACTTTGTTCATCATAGCAACACTCCTTTGGCTAAAGTGTTTCCTATAAATTCAAAATTATTCGAATTCCGGTAAAATTGTTTATTCATTATATTGGAAATTCTCCAGATTTGTCAACACGGCTTCCACTGAGACTCATCTTTCCCTCAAAAAGAAAGTTTTAGAACGCATTATGCAATATATAATTGACATAAAGAAAAATATACTGTACAATCAAAGTATCAAATACCAAGGAGGCGAAGGAAAAGCACCGTGAAAAATAAAAAAATGAAAATTGCACGGCTCGAACATGACATGAGTCAGGGAGATCTGGCCAACATAGTCGGAGTAACCCGTCAGACTATCGGACTGATTGAATCCGGAAACTACAATCCAACGCTGAAACTTTGCATCGCGATCTGCAAAGCACTCGATAAGACATTGAACGATTTATTTTGGGAAGAATAAGACATGAACAAAAATCAGAATTTCAAGGACGAACGCACAATTCAATTAAATCATAAAATTCAAAGCGAGGCGTATATCCTTACTGTACTCCTTTTATGTATTTCTATTTTTATAAAAACCTATATTATGAATATGGACGTTTCCGCTTTCATCTCAGAACTGATGATCATTATCACTTCCCTGATTTATATGACCATTCGGGGATCTGTCATAGGATACGTCTCTATTGACACTTCACGGCATGGGAAAAGAAGCATAGTATTTGGCATTGCTGCTGCCAGTTTGGTCGTAAGCATCTCCAGCGGTATAAGGAATTATTCTCTCTACGGAGACAAATATTCTGGAATTCTGGACGGAACTTTTGTTGCGGCAGTCGTCATTACCTTCATTTCTTCCGTTATCTTTATCTCTGTTATTGTATGGCTGGTTTCATCCATTGATAAAATCGGGCAAAAAAGACTGGAAAAGAAACTGGAAGATGATGAAGAGTAAAAAAGAAACCGGAAACGGCATGGGAAAATTATCCCAGTCCCGTTTCCAGTTTTTATATTTAAAAGGGTATGTTCTTTTTATAATAAATGCAGTTTCTTTGCTAACTTTATTATCAAAGTTCCCTTCGGCACATTTTTAAGTTCCTCTTCTGTAAAGACTTTCATTCCGATGATTGCCGCGAAGTACACCAATACGCCCACTGGAATCGCAATAACCAGACAGACAATAAATGCAATTCTTCCAAATGGAAGCAGCTTCATCAAAACAAACTGAATGAGACCAACAATTACCCCCATCAGCGCAGCACAAATAATTGGTTTTACAAAAGTTTTTATCAGTTCCTGCTTATATCCACTGTATTTGCGGATGGACCACGCATTTAAAAAACACATAACAATGGAGAACGCTGTTGTCGCAAATACAAGTCCAAACGTATTGGCATTCGTATAAGTCAGACACAAATATAAAACAACTACATTTACAACGACAGATACTGCTGCGTGACGGATCGGCACTTTCATCCGGTCCATTCCCTGCAAAATACCATTAGATACTGTTGACATACAAGTAAAAACAACAGATACTGCTCCAACACGAAGCAGATTTGCTCCAAGACCGGTTCCGTTTTCCACTCCAAAGATCAGGCCGTTGATTGGCACATTGAGCACACCAAGGCCTACTGCACACGGAATCGCGATCATCATTGTAAATTTGATGACCATTTCAATATTTTCATTCATCCGTTTATGGTCTCCAAGAGCATAGGCTCCGGAAATATTCGGGATAACTGCATTGGTTAAAGCAGAAGCCATAGCCAGTGGAATGTTGATCAAAACATTGTATTGTCCGGAAAACACCCCATATAATTCAGATACAGTAAATGATTTCATTCCTTTGTCCACCAGGATAGAGCTAAACAGTGTCATGTCAATGGTTGGACAACAATTATAAATGGCTGTACTTAAAATGACCGGTGTAATCGTCAGCAGAAGAATCTTTATAATATTGCGGTATGATTCAATGTACTTGGTCCTGTCATGACGCATCTGAATCTTTGCCTTAGGCTGATACAGCTTATAGATTGCCAGACAAAAAATAAGCCCGGTGATGACGCCGATTTCGGTTCCAAGCGCGCTTCCGGCTGCTCCATGACGGGCAATCTCGTACGTAATACTGTCTGACGGCAAAAATGGAAGGATCAAGACATACGCCATCAGGATGCTGAAAATAGCGTTTAAGATCTGTTCCAAAATCTGAGAAATCGATGTCGGCACCATTGTATTATGTCCCTGAAAATATCCTCTCAGAACACCGAGAATCGCAGAGAAAAATATAGTTGGAGAAATACATTTTAGTGCAAGCTCTGCCCCTTTCTGAGTACCGACAAAATATGGCGCTCCAAACCACGCAACAAGAGATGCAGCGCCTCCGACAACTGCAGCATACACAAGTGCTCCGTAAAAAATCCTCTGAGCATTTATATATTCACGTTTTGCAAGTCTTGCTGAAATAGATTTTGATACCGCAAGAGGAATGCTGAAAGATGAGATCAAAAGAATGATATTATAGATGTTGTAGGCGACTCCATAATATCCTACTCCCGCTTTTCCAATAATCCCAAAAAGAGGGCTTCGGTATAAAAGCCCTATAATTCTACAAACGATGGATGCTCCAGCCAGAATCATTCCCTGCATCAAAAATGAATTCTTCTTTTTACTCATATCTAACCTCTTTCATCTCTTGTATATTTTGTCTTTGTTAAGATTTCTTCCTGCCTTTTCTCCATCACTTTTCGTTCCTCTTCTTCCATGTGATCATAACCGAACAGATGAAGCATACTGTGGGCAATCAAAAATGCATATTCCCGTGCTCGGCTGTGGCCGTACGACTCTGCCTGTTCTTTTACCTTATCCATGGAAATTACAATATCTCCTACCAGGAATTCCCCATTTTCCGGATCAAAAAGCATCGGATCGTCCTCCAAATGTGAAAAATCCCCCGGCTTTTCATACTCAGCCATCGGAAAAGAAAGAACATCTGTCGGCCGGTCAATCTGCCTTTGCTCCATATTGATCCTGTGGATCTCCTCATTGTCTGTAAGAAGTAAATTCACTTCACATTCATATGGGCAGTTTTCATAATCAATCGCTGCCGCTATGACTTCTTCCGCTATTTTCTCATAGGGAATATCAATTGTTCCTTTGTACTCATTCTCAATTATAATACTCATATTCTACCTGTCTTTTGTTCTTTTCCGCCCGTTCTTTCCCTTTCCTGAGCTTTTGGAAGCTTCATATTTATCATAAGCCGCTACAATCTGCTGTACGAGAGGATGACGGACGACATCCTTGTTAGTCAGCCTGCAGATGCCAATATCTTTCACTTTCTCAAGTACTCTCAGAGCTTCTTCAAGTCCTGAAATACTATCAAACGGGAGGTCTTTTTGTGTCAGATCTCCAGTAATGACTGCCTTAGATCCAAATCCGATCCTTGTCAAAAACATCTTCATCTGCGCCGGTGTTGTATTCTGTGCTTCATCTAATATGATATATGCATTATCCAAAGTACGCCCTCTCATATAGGCAAGAGGCGCTACTTCAATCAGTCCTTTTTCCATATTTTTCATAAACGCATCCGCTCCAAGGATCTCATATAAAGCATCATACAACGGACGCAGGTATGGATCCACCTTGCTCTGGAGATCACCTGGGAGGAATCCAAGTTTTTCTCCCGCCTCAATGGCCGGCCTGGTCAAGATGATTCTCTGGACTTCATCATTTTTAAAGGCCGTTATTGCCATCGCCATGGCAAGATATGTCTTTCCAGTTCCTGCCGGTCCGATGCCAAATGTGATCATCTTATCCCGGATTTTTTCTGCATATTTTTTCTGACCAAGCGTTTTTGGCTTCACTGCTTTGCCTTGGACCGTATGACAGATAACATCTTCATCCAATTCAATCAAGTGTGCCGGCTGGTCATCCATTGAAAATGATAATGTATAATTTACATTCTGCTCTGTAATTATATTGCCCCTTTTTGATAATTCTAAAAGTTCTTCTATCACAGATACTGCCTGCTGCACCGCCTTTTGCTGTCCAATAAATTTTAACCTTCCGTCCCTTAATATCAGGCTGACATGCAGCGTCTGTTCAATCTTCTTCATATAGGCATCAAATTGTCCAAAGACATTCCCTCCGTGTTCCGCAGGAAAGTCCATTTCAATTTCTACTGGGTTCATATTCCGCTGCTCCTTTGTTGTGTATTCCTCATTATTTTAACATCCACCCTTCTTTTTGTAAAGCAAGCCTTCCTACGGGGCCGCTGTCGTTGGCGCTATTTTTTCTTCCTGTTCTTTGGTAAGTGCTTTAATGTTTCTGATTTTCCCTACCTTTTCTTCCTGGGTAATTGTTCCTGACGCCGTATAAGTTTTTCCCTTTTTTTTGTATTTTATTTCCTTATGAAGTATCCGGATTCCCTTCTTTTCTTTCTTTTTGATGTAGCGCTGCAGCCGGTCCGACAATTTCTTTTGTGCCTGGTCGTCTGTATATGTTTTTTTCACAGCATGGTATGACCGGTAAGTCCTCATATAGATTCCTATAGGAAAATACAATGATTTCCCGATTTTCAGAGGATATTTCTTTTCAATCACATCGGTATGCCCTTCTTCCTTTCCAGACGGAATCTGCCATTCCCATGGTCCCGCATAAATACTTTTCAGCCGGCTCTTTTCTTTTCCGAATTCTTTCTCATAGTATTCCATAGGAATGGTTTCTTTATAGCTTTCTTCTGTTTTCATGGTAATTTCTCCATCTGCTTTAATCTTATCCGTCTCTGTGACCTGAAAATCATCACTATAATAATAAATCAGACCAGAAATCAACGTACTGCCTTTTTTTACACGATCTCCTACGGAAACCAGAGGGGTTCCGCTCTTTACAGACAAAGCCGTGACAATCCCAGTCTTATTAGCTACGATATCACAGGGTGTTTTCGGATTTTGTTTCGTTTTCCGATCCAAAGTTTCCTTGATTTCTACATGAAGCCTGGTTCCTGTCAGAGAACAGGACACCCAGGCAATCTCATCATAATCTTCTCTTAAGTGCTCTTCCAGAAGATCACAATCCACATTTCCTTTCCACATTCCCGGACGGTAAAAATTAGTGGTAACGTATTTCATAATATCGCTTTCTGAATATACCTCGCTGCCAGAAATCGTGATTTCCCACAAAAACTGACTTAACATAAAAATAACCAAAAGAGCCAGACCGGCAGAAAAGAAAAAAGCCTTTCTCTTCCTATGCTGCTGAAGGAAGAAAGGCAGACCATACTGTCCATCCAGATGAAGATTTACATTTGTTTTTGACGCCAGACTCTGAAGTTCCTTATATGCGTTTTTGCGTATGTAAAATGAATATCCCTGATCAGTCGGTTTCAGATTCCAGAGAATAACCTGATGTTTCGCACATAAATTCAAAAATCGTTCCACATGCCGTCCTGAAATCTGAAAAAACAAACGCCCAAAAATAAAATGAAAAATCTTTACCAATTTTTACTCCTTTACATATATTCAAGCCGCTCAATCTTTCCCGTCACTTTCATGGCTTCCTGGGAATAATAGGCAATGGCAAGCCTTCGCCCGCAGATTTTCAGCATTACGCGGTTTCCCTGGACGCAGATTTGATTATCATCATAAGACAAAATACCTTTGTAATTTTCCACGAGCACTTCCTGATTTCCCGTTAATGTGATGATAAAATCCCCAAAAATCACATCCCGCGGAAGTGAAAGACCTCTTGCTATCGCTTCTTTTGGCTTTCTTTTCATATCGAAATTTCTCCCGGCGGCATTTGGTTTAATATATGCAGAAAAAAAGCATCCTATGCCAATAACGGCGTAGGATGCTCCACATGATTATTTTGATTTTCTTTTACGAGCAGCTTCAGACTTCTTCTTGCGTCTTACACTTGGCTTTTCGTAATGCTCTCTCTTGCGGATTTCCTGCTGAATTCCAGCTTTTGCACAATTTCTCTTAAATCTGCGAAGAGCGCTATCTAAAGATTCATTTTCTTTAACGATTACGTTAGACATTCTTAATTCCTGACCTCCCCTCCAGTCTCATACTCGTGCAGAGGACTGTTTGGGTATTAATTTACTGCACTAGATTATTATACCATATTTTTGCGTTTCGTCAACTAAGAAATTTGATTTTTCAAAACTTCTTTTGCTTTATTTACCGCTTCCGGAATTCCATCCGGATTTTTTCCTCCTGCCTGTGCCATATTTGGGCGGCCTCCTCCGCCTCCGCCGACACATCCAGCAATCTCTTTCAACAAATTTCCTGCATGAGCTCCTGCTTTCTGGGCTTCATCTGTCACCATAGCAACAAGGAATACTTTTCCTCCTTTGGAAGAAGCCAGCACAATGACTCCCTCGCCAAGTTTTGCCTTCAGATCATCTCCTAATTCACGGAGTCCGTTCATATCAACATCTTCCACTGCCGCAGCAAGGAGTTTGATTCCTTCAACTTCAGTTACTTCATCCATTACATCCCCAAGCGCATCTTTGGCAAGTTTGCTCTTTAAAGATTCATTTTCACTCTTTAATGCCTTCACCTCTGACAAAAGACTCTCAATTCTCTTCATCATTCCCGCCGGAGTTGATTTTAACATGGACGCTGCTTCTTTCAGTTCCTCCTCTACCTGATGATAATACTGGAAAACTCCCTGATCCGTTACAGCTTCAATTCTGCGGACACCAGATGCTACACCTGTCTCTGACAAAATCTTAAATGCGGTTATTGTGCCCGTATTCTTAACATGGGTTCCTCCACACAACTCAACTGAAAAATTGCCCATAGATACGACTCTTACCTCATCGCCGTATTTTTCTCCGAATAATGCCATGGCTCCAGTCTTTTTCGCGTCATCAATGGACATGATCTGTGTTGTAACCGGAAGATCTGCCGCGATCTCACGGTTTACGATCTCTTCTACTCTGCGGATTTCATCTTCTGTCATCGGAGAGTAGTGTGTAAAGTCAAAACGAAGATGCTGGGCGTTGTTCAAAGAACCTGCCTGTTCTACATGAGTTCCAAGAACTTCTCTTAATGCTTTTTGCAGTAAATGTGTCGCACTGTGGTTTTTCTGAGCCTGTCTGCGGTTCTTCTCATTCACCTGAAAAACTGCCTGATTTCCCAAATGGAAGGTACCTTCAACCACATGTCCCACATGTCCGATCTTGCCGCCGGACAATTTGATTACATCTTCTACTTCAAAAGATGCATTATCACTCAAAATTACACCTTTATCTGCTTCCTGTCCTCCGCTGGTTGCATAGAATGTCGTCTGATCCGCAACGATCGTTCCCTGCATTCCTTTGGAAAGTTCGCTGACTACTTCTGTATCTGTAGTCATGGCAGTGATCACCCCATCACAGGTCAGAGTATCATAACCTAAAAATTCTGATGTCATAGCCGGATCCAGCTGTTCATAAACTGTAGCGTCCGCGCCCATATAGTTCGTTGTCTTTCTGGCTTTGCGGGCAGTCTCTCTCTGATGTTCCATCTCTCTTTCAAATCCGTCCTGATCTACAGTAAATCCTTTTTCATCTAGAATTTCAATCGTCAGATCCAGAGGGAATCCATAGGTGTCATACAGACGGAAAGCATCTTTCCCCGGAAGTTCTTTTACACCTTTTTGGGCCATCTCCTTTTCCATATCTGCCAAAATAGACAGTCCCTGATCAATTGTTTTGTTGAACTGCTTTTCTTCCTGTGCAAGATGATTAAAGATAAATTCCTGTTTTTCTTCCAGTTCCGGATATCCATCCTTGGACTCATGGATCACAACTTTGCTAATCTCTGTCAAAAACAGATGATTGATTCCAAGAAGCCTTCCGTGTCTTGCTGCACGGCGGATTAAACGGCGAAGCACATATCCTCTGCCTTCATTGGACGGCATGATTCCGTCTGACAGCATAAAGGTAGCAGATCTCATATGGTCTGTGATAACACGGACAGAAACATCGGTATCGTAATCTTCTCCATAGGAGACTCCTGCCACTTCGCAGATCTTATCACGAATTGCCTTAATCGTATCTACATCGAAAATAGAATCTACATCCTGTACAACGACCGCCAGACGTTCCAGTCCCATTCCCGTATCAATGTTTTTGTTCTCTAATTCTGTATAGTTTCCGTGTCCATCATTTTCAAACTGAGTAAATACATTATTCCATACTTCCATATAACGGTCACAGTCACAGCCTACCGTACAATCCGGTTTGCCGCAGCCATATTTCTCGCCTCTGTCATAATAAATCTCAGAGCATGGTCCGCAAGGCCCTGCACCGTGCTCCCAGAAATTATCTTCTTTTCCAAAACGGAAAATTCGTTCCGGGGCAATGCCAATCTCTTTTTCCCAGATTTCAAATGCTTCGTCATCATCCAGATAAACAGACGGATAGAGACGTTCTGGATCCAGTCCTACGACTTCTGTCAAAAATTCCCATGACCATGCGATGGCTTCATGCTTAAAGTAATCTCCAAAAGAGAAGTTTCCGAGCATCTCAAAAAATGTTCCATGGCGGGCTGTCTTTCCAACATTGTCAATATCTCCTGTACGGATACATTTCTGACAAGTTGTCACCCTGCTTCTAGGCGGAACTTCCTGTCCCGTAAAATATGGCTTCAATGGTGCCATTCCTGCGTTGATCAACAGCAGGCTGTTGTCATTCTTTGGCACAAGAGAAAAACTCTTTAATGCCAGATGTCCTTTGCTTTCGAAAAACTCAAGATACATTCTCCTGAGTTCGTTGACTCCGTATGCCTTCAATTTTTCATCCTCCTAATGTATGATCGATTCTTCTATAACCCAAAAGAAAACCTCCTCGTTTTACAAGACAGGAAATGATATCTCCTGTCTTGTAAAGAAGGTCTTCTTATGCATTGTCTCGGCTATTTTTTATTTTTCTTCTTTATGGAAAGTTTTCTCCCTGTAAGCACACCGCCTACTGATACCGCAAAAAGAAAAATAAATTTGACTGCATATGACACTAATTCTGATATAAATGCCGTCATATTACACGCCTCCTTGTCTTATAGAACCGATTATATCAAATCAGCGATAGAAACTCAATTACTTTCTTTCCATAAGTTCTCCTGTAATCTCATCCCAGGTCATTCCTCTTTCGGCCATAAGAACCATCAGATGATAAAGGAAATCTGAAATTTCATATTTCATCTCTTCCGGATCCGGGTTTTTAGCCGCTATGACAATCTCTGTACATTCTTCCCCGACCTTTTTCAAAATCTTATCAATTCCCTTATCAAAGAGATAATTCGTATAAGATCCTTCTTTCGGGTGCATCTTGCGATCCATAATCACATCATAAACATCCTCAAACACATGCATCGGATTATCTTCTTTATACTCTTTCTTCACAAGATCCGTAAAGAAGCAGGAATAATGTCCTGTATGACACGCATTTCCTACCTGGCGTACTTTTGCAAGGAGTGTATCCTTGTCACAGTCGATGGTCAATGATTTTACATACTGATAATGTCCGGATGTATCTCCTTTCACCCACAGTTCCTGACGGCTTCTGCTGTAATAGGTCATAATACCGGTTTCCACGGTCTGCTCATAGGCTTCTTTTGTCATATAAGCAACCATAAGAACTTCATTCGTCTTATAATCTTGAGTTACTACCGTCAGCATACCGTCACTGTTCAATTTAAATTCTTCAAAAGGAATTGGGCTTTCTGCCAGCCAAGGTTCCAGTCCGTTCTTTTTCAGATCTTTTTTCCATTCCAGGACAGAAAAAGCTCCAGCATCATGAATTGCTACCGCTTCTGGCTTTGTAGCTGCAGTCTCTTTTTTTATGTCTTCCAGAGAAACAACACTGATGATCACAGGAAGTTCTGCCTGTTCTTTTACAGATTCTATCGCTTTTATATTCTTATCATACCCATTTGAAGCCAAAAGAAGCAGTTCTCCCGCTCCCAGTCTCTTCATTTCTTTGGCAAATGCTCCTGGATTCTCCAGTTCATCCAGATTCATGGAAACAATCACCTGATCTTTTCCAAATCGGTCGGATGCTTTTTTTACAATATCTTTATCTTCCAGAACGGCTGCTCCCAGGCACACTTTATCCGCACCTGCGTATAATACTTTTTTTACATCTTCCAGATCTGTGATCCCGCCGCCCACATACAGCGGCACATCGATCACTTCTTTTATTTCTTTGATCTTTTCAATTGAAGCTTTCTCTTCATAATATGCAACTGCATCTGCTCCTGTGTGATTGTATTGTCTTGCGGATTCCACTGGATTCTTTGCATCCACACAAGGAATCAAAGTAATCTTGCTCATTTATAATGCTCCTTTCGTAGACAGTACGTCTGTAATTCTCGGATCCATTCCCACAGCCTCATCCAGTGCCTTAGCAAAAGCTTTGAACGCGGCCTCTATGATATGATGGTTATTCTCTCCATGGATTTTCTTTAAATGAAGGTTCATTGCACTGCTGTAGGAAATGGCATAGAAGAATTCTTTCACCATTTCTGTATCAAATTCTCCCACACGATCCATCGTAAAATCGCAGTCCATAACAAAATACGGCCTTCCGGACAAGTCAATGGCACATACCATCAGGGTTTCATCCATTGGCAGTATAAAAGAGCCATATCTGCGAATTCCCTTCTTATCTCCAACTGCCTCTTTGATTGCTTCTCCCAGGACAATGCCCACATCTTCAATCGTATGATGGCAGTCAACCCAAAGATCACCTTCTACTTCTACTTCCAGATCAAAAAATCCATGTCTGGCAAAGCTGTTCAGCATATGATCGAAAAAACCAATCCCTGTATGGATTTTGGCTTTTCCGCTCCCATCTAAATTCAAAGATAATTTAATCTTTGTCTCACTGGTATTTCTTTCTACAAACGCACTTCTGCTCATCTTTCTGTCCTTTCTACTCTTCTTCAAAACGTACTCTCATAGAATTGGCATGAGCTGTCAGCTCTTCCTGTTTTGCGAAGAATTCAATATCTTTGTGTACCGGCTCCAGTGCTTCTCTTGAATAATATACAACACTTGATTTCTTGATAAAATCATCAACACTCAGTGGTGAGAAGAATTTCGCAGTTCCATTGGTCGGAAGCACATGGTTCGGTCCTGCAAAATAATCCCCGAGCGGTTCGCAGCTGTAAGCACCGATAAAGATAGCCCCTGCGTTCTTAATTCTGGTCATAACATCAAACGGATTGGCTGTCATAATTTCCAAATGTTCTGACGCAATAGAATTGGCCACATGTATGGCTTCTTTGATATCTTTCGCAATCAAAATATATCCGAAAGATTCCAGAGATTTCTCCATAATTTCTTTTCTGGAAAGCTGATTTAAGAATCCGTCTACTTCTTTGGAAACTTTCTGTGCCAGCTCTTCACTGGTTGTAACAAGGATTGCGCTGGCCATCTCATCATGCTCTGCCTGAGATAAAAGGTCAGCTGCAACATATCTCGGATTAGCTGTTTCATCCGCAAGAACCAAAATCTCGCTTGGCCCTGCGATGGAATCAATGCTGACATTTCCATATACAGATTTCTTTGCAAGGGCAACAAAAATATTTCCAGGACCTACAATCTTGTCCACTTTTGGAATCGACTCTGTCCCAAAGGCAAGGGCCGCAATTGCCTGCGCACCTCCAACTTTATAGATTGCTCCAGCTCCGGCTTCTTTTGCTGCAACCAGTGTATTAGCTGTTACTTTTCCATCTTTTCCAGGAGGGGTAGTCATAATAATATTTTTTACACCTGCCACATGAGCCGGCACAATATTCATTAAAACAGAAGACGGATACACCGCTTTGCCGCCCGGCACATAGACTCCGCAGCTTTCCATCGGCATTACTTTCTGTCCCAGCATCACGCCATCTTCTCTTGTTTCGAACCAACTGTTTTGCACCTGTTTCTCATGAAACTCTCTGATATTTTTAATCGCTTTACGAATAACTTCAATCAGCTGGTCATCCACCTGCTCATAAGCCTCTTTGATTTCTTCTTCTGTCACCAGAATATTTTCTTTTGTAATTTCTGCCCCGTCAAACCTCTTGGTGTAATCAAAAACCGCCTGATCACCATTCGCTTTTACGTTGGCAATAATTTCATCAACTGTTCCCTGATATCCATCATAATTATTTGGACTTCGTTTTAATAAGTCGGATAAAATATTTTCGATGGAATCTTCATTTACTTTTAAAATCCTCATATTATGTACCTCTATTTTTTCTCATCTAATAATTTCTTTAACGCTACGATCATCTTGCTGATCCGCTCCTGTTCCATTTTCTGACTCACCTGATTTACAACCATTCTGGCAGACAGCGGGCAAATCTCTTCCAGGACTTCCAGCCCATTTTCCTTCAGTGTCGTTCCGGTCTCAACAATATCGACGATCACCTCAGACAGTCCTACGATCGGCGCGAGTTCTACAGATCCATTCAGCTTCACAATTTCTACGGTCTGCAACTTTTGGTTGTTAAAGTATTCTTTTGCAATATGCGGGTATTTGGATGCAACCCGGATAATCTCATTTCCGGAAAGATATTTTTTTGCTTCTTTTGGGCCGCACACGCACATCCGGCAGGCTCCAAACTTTAGATCCAGCACCTCATATAGATTTCGCCCTTCTTCCAAAATGGTATCTTTTCCCACAACTCCAATATCCGCTGCCCCATACTCTACATAAGTTGGAACATCACTGGCCTTGGACAGGAAAAATTTCAGCTTCAGGTCCTCGTTTACAAAAATCAGCTTTCTTGTTTTCTCATCTTTCATCTCATCGCAGGTGATGCCGATCTGTTCCAGCAAAGACAGGGTCTTCTTTGCCAGACGGCCTTTCGCCAGCGCAAATGTAATATATCTCATGTTGTTTTCTTTCCTTTCCTATACAAAATATAATACTTCGCCCAGATAATGTTCTTTGGCAAACTGTTCATAATCTTCCTTTGAGCAGTCTTTATTCTGACGCTCCAAAATCACACTGCGGCCCTGCTGACGAAGTTCATTAGCTTTTGCCACAGCATCCTGCATAAGCTCTTCTTTGTAAACGATCATCGTATGAACAGATTCCGCTTCCATCGGGATTTCCTGTCTCTGAAGAGCTGTCATAAGTTCGTCCAGCACAATGGCAAAACCAACAGACGGCGCCTTTTTTCCGAACTGTTCGATCAGGTTATCGTAGCGGCCTCCTTTTAACACTGCATCTCCAGTTCCATATGTGTATCCCTTAAAAATAATTCCTGTATAGTAATTATGTTTATTCAGCATTCCAAGATCAAATCCAACATACTTTTCTTTGCCATAAAGCTTTAAAATCTCATATACCTTGCGCAAACGTGCGATTGCCTTCCTGGAGATGTCATTGCTGACCATTTTTTCTGCCTGGTCAAGAATCTCCACATCGCCATTCAGCTCATTAAATCTTAAAAATACCTGCTTTACTTCATCAGGAATATCCAGATTCTCCACATATTCCATTAATCCAAAATAATTCTTGTTTAGAATAAATTCCCTTAAATGAACTTTAATCTCATCATCCGCAATGGTGTCTGTTAATCCCTGAAAGAATTCTACTTCTCCAATGGAAATCCTGAAATCATGCAGCCCCGCTGTCAAAAAGCAGTCTACCGCCATGGCAATGACTTCACTGTCTGCCTGAACAGAGTCATCATTGACCAATTCTGCTCCCAGCTGACAGGTTTCCTTTAACTTCAGCTGATAACTGGAATTATTTAAAAAAACATTCCCGGCATAACAAAGGCGGATTCCCACTTTTTCTTCACTAAAATACTTCGCCACACATCTGGCAATGGATGGTGTCACATCCGGTCTTAACACCAGAGTATTTCCTTCCCGATCAAAAAACTTATACATTTCCCGTGAAGAGACCGTTCCTTTTTCACTGTTGAATACATCAAAAAATTCAAATCCCGGGGTTCGGATTCCTTCATATCCATAGCCAGCGAAAACATGCTTTAATTTATCTTTCAGCTTACTTCTCCGTCTGTATTCTATTCCATAAACATCTCTGACACCTTCCGGCGTATGGACTCTCTTCTTATTCATTTTCTCTACTCCTTGTCACTTTATTAAATTAAAGTGCTACCTCATTAGCACATAAAACACTCTAGTATTCTATCAATACCTAGGTATTTTGTCAACCAGCTTTCCCGACAGACTTTCCCATTATATAAAGAAATGAAACGAAATGCAAAATTTCCATTCAATCTTTTTACTTTTTCCGATACTGACCAGGTGTGCACCCCATTTTCTTTCTAAAAACTTCCGCATAATAACTGGCACTGGAAAAGCCGGATTGATACGCAATCTCTGTAATGGATTTTTTCTTATTTTTCAGCGCATTCAGGCTGTTTTGGATCCGCACTGTATTCACATATTCCATCGGACTCGTCTTTAAAATTTCCTGAAAAATACGGCAGCACTCACTCTGGCATGTCCCACAGGCATGGGCATTCTGTGCAAGGGTTATTTTCTTTTCGTAATTTTCTTCAATAAAAGAAAGCGCCATTTTCATTTTTTCCGTATCTTTATTTTCCGGCAGAGGAATATGCTGAAGATGTTTTGTCTGAAGATAAAATTCTTTCCATAACTTTGATACACGCCCCTGGATTTCCAATTCATATCCATCTGCTTTTTCATCAAAGAGATCTGCGATCTCCAGAAAGTCCTTCATCCACTGTTTCTGCCAGGGCACATCACCGGAAAGGCGCAACTGCTCCAGCTTCCGGCTTTCTATGACCGGTTTTACATATTTTTGATACACGATTCCCTTCTGATCCCTGTCAAGAAAATAAGGTTCCATCCGAATGACAATACTTTTGCACAGATCTTTCTCTGTCACGAACCCAAGATGCAGGATATTCTGATTGATAAACAGACCTTCTCCCGCTTTTAAATAATAATCTCTGTTCTGAATCGTAAAAAAACTTTCCCCCTCCATCAGCAAGTGTATCTCTATTTCCGGATGCCAGTGTGCCCTGAAATAATGATGATAATAATTGGCATAATCTTCTCTCGTTATTTTAAAAGGAAACCGGACATCCAGAGATTCTTTTAAACTTCCATCTGTTACAATCTGACGCATCTGATTCCTTCATTTCATAGGATTGTTATAGTTTTTCCTATTATCTTGATATATTTTCTCTATATTTCAAATTATAATGATATTAAAGGAAAATACAAGGAGGTAATAAAATATGAAGACTATCTGTGTTTTTGATTTTTCCCATATCCGGTCTTCCTGTGTGGGAATAGCCTTTTTTCTTCGCTTTCTCCATAAGATATGCGGGAACTTCTCTATTGAAATCTTTACCAACAGACAGCAGTTTATATCAATGAGCCGGTTTATGGATCCGCAGCAGATTCGGTATTTCTTATTCAGTGATTCCTCTGAGATTCAGGAAATTGCCCGGCAGATTGGTATTCCCCATATTTTTCCTCTAAAAAAAGGCAACTTTTATCAATTATATACTTCCATTTTCTGGCGCATAAAACAGATCAGTGCCTGATCATTTTCAATGTTTTCCTCAAAAAGACGCGGCAGGTTCTCCTTCCCTGCCGCGTCTTTATCATGTTCCGCCTTTTATTCTCCCTGTGCTGCCTAAGACTGCGCGCGTCTCTTAATATCCTGTTCAATCGCATCCGCTTCCTGAATCGGATCATGAACCAGTTCCACCTGACAGAGCGCACAGGTGTCAGCAAGCGCTCCAAAAATCCATGGGTTCCTTGCTTTGATTCGTTTCATCCGGCCATGGCGTTCTACATAAGCAATAAAGAAATTCAGCGCCGCTTCGATTTCTCCATCATCCGGCGAAAGAAAATAGGCTTCCAGAACTTCTTTCCTGGTACTGTCCACTGCAATGAACATCAATGGATGAACCGGCTGATCATATGCCTCATCCTGTGCCGGAAATCCCGCATAACTGAAATCCATGATCAGTTCCGCATCCGTCTGAGGTTTTTCCTGAAGCTGCTTTTTCAAATCTTCCTCATTCAGCTGCACAGCAGGAAACTGTTTTTCCATATCAGGCTGAGCATCCACAAACATATTCCATTTTCCGGTTTCTTTGTCATAAACACGGTAAATACATTCTCCCTGTTCCAGATCCAGATCAATCTTCTTATCTCTGACCGCACGGATTACCATGATCAAATTCTCATACGCATCAATCAGCAGCTTTACTTCTTCCTCATCCGGAAGATGAGGCCAAAATCTCTTCTTCTGAGAAACAAATTCCATCCAGCTGCCAAGATCGTGAAATTTCACATCCAGCTGATCGATAATCTCTCTCTGCTCCGGTGATACATCCATCATACTGTTCCAGTACAATGTCAGGACATTCTGTTCAAACATCACATAATCATCCGTCAGATCCGTCTGCCCGACCGTAGCCGCCATATGATAATCTCCATATCCCTCCAGTCCCTGATACAGATTCACAGACCGGAAATCCGTTCCCATTCCTGTGATATTTAAAAAGACCGGATCCTTGCGGTTTTCTGAGACAATGGAAATCAGATTTGACGCAGATACATACTGCCATGGCGCAAGATCATCAATCTCCTTTGCTCTTTCATACAATTTTTTCCATAATTCCAAAGATGCTTCTTTTCTCAAATTTCAGTCCTCCTTCTATCTCCATAGCATACCATACAATTCCAGTCAGGTCTAATCATTTATTGAACCATCGGAAATTTAATCTCAATGGAAAAGCAGAAGCCTGTTACATCCGCACGGATCTTTCCTCCCATCCTTTCTGCAAACTCTTTTGCGATCGAAAGGCCCAGACCGGCTGAATTTTTGCTTCTTGCTTCGTCTGCTTTATAAAACCGCTCAAAAATCCTCTCTGTTTCGATTTCCTCCGGATGCTCTACCTGATTTTCAAACCTGAGAATACAGTTCATCCCTTCCGTCTTTAATGCAATCTTCATCTGTCCTTCTCCATGATCCAGTCCATTCTTAATGATATTCTGGATCATCCGCCGCAGAGCTTCCGGGTTTCCCATAACCGCTGCCGGCTTTTCCGTAATATCAAAAATCGGCTCTATTCCTCTTTTCGTCCACTCGTCATAATAAGAAAAAACCGTATCTTTTAAAATCCTGCTGAGCAGGCAGCGCTCCATTTTCAGATGATATGTCTCATTTTTCAATTTTGTATACGTAAACAATTCCTCCAACATATCATTGAGGCTCTCAATTCTTTCCTGGATGATACGGATATAGCGTTTCTGCTCTTTTTCCTCTTTTGTGGTTTCCAACATCTGAAAATATCCATCCAGCGATGTAAGAGGTGTTCGTATGTCATGAGAAAGATTCGTATAAATATCAGAAATCATCTGCTCTTTTTCCATATATTTTTTCTTTTCTCTCTTTCGGAGCTCCAGCATCTCGTTCAGTATATCCGCCAGATCTCCAATGCCTCCCCATTCTATTTCTCTGGAAATCATTAAATTACTGTCATACTTTTTCCAGAACCTAAGCTGGCGGCAGATGCTTTTCACCTGCCGCTGATATCCTGCTAAAAGCAGGACCAATATTACAATTATGCCTGTTAAAACAGCTATGATTATTTTTAAACTCATCAATGAATATCCCTCTTTTGAAAAACAGCTCCACAGATGATCAGAGATCCTGCAATAAATACCGCCGCGGTCACAAGTGATACCCGCAGATCAGTATTCTCTAATGCCATTGGAAGCATGGCTATTCGTCCTGTTGCTGTATATTCCGCCAGATGAAATCCTTCTGCACCGATTTTCTGTGCTGCATGGTCAAAAAGAGAATATACAACTGCCATAAGATCCAGGCAGAGACAGATGGCAAGAGCCATGCTGATCACATTGTTCTGAATGATGATGGTCACTGCCATGATAAACAGAGCAAACGCAGCATGCAGCAGCAGCTGCACTCCCAGATATGGAAGGAATTCTTCCGGAGGCCCCCACTTCAAATAACCCAGGATCACCTGATTGGATACTGCCTGTGCAATAATAAATACTCCAAACAAAAATACCGTATAGATACAAAGAGACACTGCCTTTGACAAAATCAGATAGAAACGTTTTCTTGTCTGGCCGCCAATATTTTTTATATAACCGCTTTTAAAATCTGCAGCAGAAAATATAACAGCAAAAATAACAAGAAACAACGCAACTTCTTTTCCTTTTACATTGGCATAAAACATATCGTAAACTGTAACTTTCTCTCCGGGTTTTGTAGGAAGAATTACTGAAATTCCCGCATTCACCGTGTCATTGTCCTCTTCCTGCATGACAGTTTCATAATTATCCTGCTGCATCTCCATATCATCAAATTCACTTTTGCACAAAATCGTAGAAATCACTGTCATCATAACAAAGATCAGAATTACTACATACAGACTCTTCGTCCTGATCATTCGATAGAAATCCATTTTAACCGCGTTCAGCATGAGATGCACCTCCTGTCAGATTGAAAAAATAACTTTCCAGTTCTTCACTGGTTACGGAAAATCCTTTGATCAGGATTCCTGCCTTTGCAAGTTCCATATTTAGTTTTCCGCTCTCTTCCAGCCGTTCATATACCTGGATATGTTCTGAATCCACCACCCGGTAGTTGGTAAATCCCATCCGGTCCAAAACCGGACACGCTTCTTTCGGATGATTCAGACAGATCTCAATCCGCTCCGAGCACCGCTCCATCAGTTCTTCTCTGGTCAGTTCCTGAAGCAGACATCCCTGATGGATAATTCCATAATCTGTTGCAATCTTTGACAGTTCCTCTAAAATATGACTGGAAATCATGATCGTCATGTTTCTCTCATGGTTCAGACGCAGAATCGTATCTCTGACCTCCGCGATTCCCTGGGGATCCAGACCGTTGATTGGTTCATCCAGTACCAGAAAATCAGGTTCTCCTACCAAAGCCATGGCAATTCCAAGCCGCTGCCTCATTCCAAGAGAAAACCTTTTTGTCTTTTTGCGCCCGACATCGGCAAGACCTACGATCTCCAGCAGTTCATTGATGTATCCCGGTTTTTTGATTCCGCAGAATTTGCATTTTATTTTCAGGTTCTCCTCTGCTGTCATATTTCCATACAAACCCGGACCTTCGATCAGACATCCGATCCGCGAACGAATTTCCTGAAGCTGTTTTCCTCTGCATCCAAACAGCTCAATTTCTCCTTCCGTTGGGGAAGCCAGTCCGCAGACCATACGCAGAAATGTTGTCTTTCCCGCCCCGTTTCTTCCGATGAAACCGTAGATCGATCCGCGGTTCACATGGATATCTACATGGTTTACAGCTTTATGTTTTCCAAATTGTTTTGTCAGACCATACGTCTGTAGCAATTTTTCCATTTTCTCTCACTCCTTTTCTTATTTGCTTTTATCTTACGATGAGAATCCTAATCAATCGCAAATAAAAAGTAAAAAAAGAGTAAAGATTACCGCTGCAGACGATATCCGATACCCCAGACCGTCTCAATATACCCTTCATCTGTCACCTGCTTTATCTTCTTTCTGATATTGCTGATATGTACATCCAGCGTCTTTGTCTCACCCATATAAACTTCATCCCAGGCATATTCAAAAATCTCTTCTTTACTGAATACTTTTTTAGGATTTCGAAGCAGAAGCTCCAAAATCGCAAATTCCTGTTTTGTAACCCTGGGAAGCTCCTGCCCCTGAATTTCTATCTGAAACGTATCTCTGTGAAGCGTCATTTCCTTGTAGGAAAGCGTCTCCGATGTATCTTCTTGGTTTCTGCGGCGCATCTGCACCAAAACCCTGGCAAGCACTTCTTCAATATTAAACGGTTTTGTAATATAATCATCCGCGCCGCTCTTTAGAAGATCTACTTTGTCATCCAGCTGATCCTTCGCTGTAAGAACAATGACCGGTGTCTTTTTGTTCTTCCGAAGAGAAGAAAGTACTTTTTCCCCCGGCATTCCCGGGAGCATCAGATCCAGCATCACAAGAGCATACTCATTTTCCTGAAAGAGACGCTCTGCCTCAGTTCCGGAAAATGCCTGCTCACAGTCATATCCTTCTTTGGTCAGAGCTTCATACAGCAGTTCATTAATATGGCCGTCATCTTCTACAATCAAAATCCGATCCACGCCTCTACCTCTTTCTTCAGTCTCTAATAAGCAAGGATTTCATATCCATCCTCGGTTACCAGCACCTGTACTTCCCACTGGGCAGACGGCTTCTCATCATCTGTATATACAGTCCATCCATTTTCATCGTCTACAAATATCTTATCGCTGCCCATATTAACCATTGGCTCAATTGTAAATATCATGCCCGGCGCCATTACCATTCCGGTTCCCGGCTGTGAAACATAACTGACATATGGATCCTCATGGAACTCAATCCCCACGCCATGTCCTCCGATTTCTCTCACTACTGTATAACCATTGGCCAGCGCATGTTCATGAACCGCATGGCCCATATTTCCCAAAAGATCCCATGGTTTTACCGCATCCAGTCCTGCCTGGACACACTCTTTGGTCACTTCTACCAGTTTTTTCTTCTCTGCTGATATTTCACCGATGCAAAACATTCGGGAAGAATCAGAAAAATATCCATGATAAATGGTAGAAACATCAATATTTACAATATCCCCTTCCTTCAGCACAGTGTCTTCTGACGGTATTCCATGGCATACCTGATCATTAACAGAAGTACACACACTTTTAGGAAATCCTTCATAATTCAGAGGAGCCGGAATCGCTCCTCTGGATGTTGTCTGTTCATACACCCAGTCATCAATCTGCTGCGTTGTAACTCCCGGCCGAATATGCTCTGCCACATAATCAAGAACTGCGATATTGATTTTTCCGCTTTCCCTGATTCCATCAATTTGTTCTTTGTTTTTTATCATATCATGAGAAGGAATAAGATGTCCTTCCTGTGCCATTTCCTTTAATTTCTCATCAAACTGATAATGGCATTTTTTGTATTTCTTTCCGCTTCCGCACCAGCAGGCACTGTTTCTCCCAATTGTTTCCATAATCTTATACACTTCCTTTTCATTATTACTATTGCAATCCTACTACATAAAAAGAAAAATGGCAACTGCACTGATAATTGACTTTTAATTTCAACTGTGCTATTTTTATAAATGACTAAAATGATAATAAATTACTTGAAAGGATGTGCAGACCAAAGTGGAGGATGCCTCGACGAAAGCTTATATTCCATTTAAACGTTTTAAGCTTCATTCCAGATTCAGAAGATAGACTGCGGTATGGCTTTGTTTGGAAAAACATGAGTCATGCCTTTTTGTGTTGCTATTTAAATTAGTTTATCGAAATTTTTCTCATTTTGAAAGGATACATAAATTTATGATACAATCAGCAATTTTACTTATTATTTTGATTTTTCTAAATGCGATCTTCGCCAGCGCGGAAATCGCCGTTATTTCTATGAATAACTCAAAGTTAAAAAAAATGACCGAAGATGGGGACAAACGAGCCATGAAACTTTCCCGTCTGACGGATCAGCCCTCCAGGTTCCTTGCCACCATTCAGGTTGCTATTACATTATCTGGATTCTTAAACAGTGCTTTTGCTGCAGATAACTTCTCCGGTCCATTGGCAAATCTTTTGATGAAAACAGGAATTCCGGTTTCTGAAAGTGTTTTGCGTTCTGTTTCCATGATCCTGATTACGATCATTTTATCTTATTTTAATATTGTCTTTGGAGAACTTGTTCCAAAACGAATCGCCATGAAGAAAGCCGATTCTCTGGCTTTGGCTTTATCCGGTCTTCTTTATGGAGTTTCTAAATTCTTTTTCCCTCTGGTTGCCCTTTTGACTGTTTCTACCAACGGGCTTTTACGTCTGCTGGGCATTAACCCGAATGATAATGGAGACACTTTGACGGAAGAAGAAATTCGAATGATGCTGATGGAAGGAAACCAGCAGGGAATCCTGGAATCGTATGAAAACGAAATGATCCAAAATGTATTTGAATTTGACGATATCCCTGCTCAGCAGATCTGCACCCATCGTTTGGAAGTAGCTGCTCTGGATGTGGATGAGAATCTGGAAGATTGGGATAAGATCATTCAGTCTACCCGTCATACCTACTATCCTATCTTTAAAGACAGCAAAGATCAGATTGTCGGTATCCTGGATACCCGAGACTATTTCCGCATGGAAGTCCGCACAAAAGATACTTTAAGAAAACAGGCCATTCATCCGGTTTACTTTATCCCGGAAGATATGAAGGCGGACATTCTGTTCCAGAACATGAAAAGCAAACGCACATATTTCGCAGTTCTCCTGGATGAACACGGCGGAATGTCAGGAATTATCACCGTACAGGATCTGATTGAAGAATTGGTTGGTGATATGTACGACGCCAACGAAGCTACACCAAAAGAAAAAATTCAGCCGGTTTCAGAAAACTGCTGGAATATCTCCGGTGATGCCGAACTGGATGATGTCCAAGAGACTGTTCAGGTAGAACTTCCAACGGATATGTACGATACCTTTAATGGATTTATCTGCAGTATCATTGAAATGATTCCTAGAGACGGGGAGCAATTTCAATGTGCTTACAAAAATCTGGACATCCATGTACACAAAGTAGAAAATCATATTATCCGTGATACAACCGTAACAAAAAACCCTATCATATATCAGGAGGAAGAAGACTCCTGATTCCTTACAGGAGGCAGATACTATGGCATTTGACGGATTTGTCATTTCAAATATTGTAACCGAATTAAAATATAAGATTATCGGCGGCAGGATTTATAAAATCTATCAGCCGGAAACCGATGAAATCACTCTTGTCATCAAAAAAGACAGGAACACAATGCGCCTGCATATCTCTGCAAGCGCATCGCTTCCGTTGATCTATCTGACAACAGAAACCAAAGCCAATCCTATGCAGGCACCAAATTTCTGCATGCTGCTGCGGAAACATTTAAGCAACGGACGGATCGTTTCCATCTGTCAGCCGGATTTTGAACGAATCATTGACATTACAATCGAACATCTAGACGAATTAGGCGATGTCTGTCAAAAACATCTTATTATAGAACTGATGGGAAAACACAGCAATATCATCTTTACGGATTCTGAAGGTATGATCTTAGACAGCATTAAACATATTTCAGCTAACATAAGTTCTGTCCGTGAAGTCCTTCCTGGCCGCCGCTACTGCGCACCGCCATCCAAAGGGAAACATTCTATTTTTGCACTGACTCCTGAACTTTTTACCAATGAAATCATTAAAAAACCGCTTACTCTTACGAAATCCCTTTATACTTCCATCACTGGCATGAGCCCGCTGATTGCCAACGAAATCTGCTACCGTGCAGGACTAGACGGCAGCGATTCCACGGATTCTCTGACAGAAGAAGGCGCCGGCGGTCTTTATGGACAGCTTTTGAAACTGAAAACTGCTGTTGAGGATGAGAATTATTATCCTAACATTGTGTATTACAATGAAGAACCAAAAGAATTTTCCTGTATTGCCCTGACTTCTTATTCTGACGCTCAGGAAAAAGTTTTTGAATCCATCTTTGATGTTTTGGTTGAATATTTTTCTGAGAAGGAAAAATATACACGAATGAAACAAAAATCTTCTGATTTAAGAAAAATCATCCAGACAGCTCAGGAGAGAACAAGCAAAAAATACGATCTCCAGCAAAAACAGCTAAAAGATACGAAAAAAAGAGAAAAGTTCAAAGTATATGGTGAACTGCTTCAGGCATATGGCTATCAGATGGAACCCAATGCCAAATCCCTGACCTGTATGAATTATTATACTAATCAGGAAATTACCATCCCTTTGGATCCAAACAAAACACCGCTGGAAAATTCTCAGAAATATTTTGCCCGTTATAATAAGCTGAAACGAACCTACGAAGCACTTTCCAAACTTGTCATAGAAACAAAGTCCGATCTGGATCACCTGGAATCTATTTCTACTTCTCTTGCATTGTCAGAAGATGAAAAAGATCTTAATCTGATCAAGGAAGAATTGATAGATTACGGCTATATTAAAAGCCGCAGGCAGAAAGGCGCTAAAAAGCCAAAGAAATCAAAGCCGCTTCATTTTATTTCTTCTGATGGGTTCCATATGTACGTAGGAAAAAATAATTACCAGAACGACGAACTAACTTTCAAATTCGCCAATGGAGGCGACTGGTGGTTTCACGCAAAACAAATGCCTGGTTCTCATGTCATCGTCCGAAAAGAGCAGGCAGAAACTCTTCCGGATGCAACCTTTGAAGAAGCTGGCAGACTTGCTGCTTATTATTCCCAGGGAAGACAGGCTCCTAAAGTAGAAATTGACTATATCCAGCGAAAAGAACTGAAAAAGCCGCCAAAAGCCAAACCAGGATTTGTCATCTATCATACCAATTACTCTATGATGTGTGTGCCGGATATTTCAGGCATTCAGGAAATTAAAGAAAAATAACATAAAAAGAGATTCACGCCGCGGCGTGAATCTCTTTGATTTATCATGAAGCATTCATGCGGTAATCTAATCTCATTTTATCAGCAATCAGCGCAATAAATTCTGAATTTGTCGGTTTGCCTTTGCCGGCGCTGATCGTGTACCCAAACATTTCTTCCAGCAGTTCCACTTTTCCTCTGTTCCATGCCACCTCAATGGCGTGCCTTATGGCTCGTTCCACACTGCTGGATGTGGTCTTATATTTCTTTGCAATCGTAGGATACAGCAGCTTTGTAATATAATTCATCATGTTTACATCTTCAATTGCCATGATAATCCCTTCTCTTATGTACTGGTATCCCTTTATGTGAGCCGGTATACCAAGATCTCTTATGATCTTTGTCACATCCTGTCTGATATCATACTTCGCAGTATCAAAATTTCTGCTGTCTTTGATCTCTCTTCTATGCTGATACTGAATCTGCTGATTCATGTATTTCATCCTTGTAATCTGTTCGATCCTGTGAAGCAGGATATCCGGCTGAAATGGCTTCATAATACAGTAATCAACTTCCATATGATTGATACATTCAATCAGTTTCTGCGTTCCTATAAAAGTTGTAACGATAAAGGAGGGCATATCTTTGTCACTTAACTTTTCTCTGCACTTTTCAATGACTCCAAGTCCATCAATCATAGGCAGCATCGTATCAATAACAACAACATCTGGATGATGTTTGATAATATCTTCTACTGCTCTCACGCCATCATTTACGACTGACACAATTTCGAGTTTATCTGCAAGCGTTTCTGCCAGTTTTTCCGATTCTGTCTGATTCGCATCCGCAATCAATACTTTTAGTTTCTTGTTCATATTTCCTTATCCTCCTCATGCATAATCTTTACCTAGCCACTCTATCTGAAGTATCTTTTTCTTATGATTGTATCATATCATACCCGTACTCCAGCCTTATCTTGTCTGCAATCAAGGCAATAAACTCTGAATTTGTCGGCTTGCCTTTGCCGGCATGTACCGTATAGCCAAACAGGGCATCTATGGTATCCATCTTTCCTCTTCCCCATGCTACTTCAATGGCATGACGAATTGCTCGCTCCACACGGCTGGACGTGGTATGAAATTTTTCCGCAATTGCCGGGTACAGCTGTTTTGTAATGGAATTTAAAATGTCCATATCATACACGGCCATCATAATAGAATCTCTCAAATATTGATATCCCTTAATATGAGCAGGCACTCCAATCTCATGAATCATATTCGTCACAATAATTTCCAGCTGATTTTTTGTAATTTTACCAGATGGATCTTTCCATGCAACAAATGGTTTTACAGATTCACTTCCTGCATTTACCTGCTTGATTTTCCTGATGACCGTATTGGAGTCAAACGGCTTTAAAATGAAATAAGATGCTCCAAGCTCGATTGCCTCCTCACATACATTCTCCTGCCCCATGGCGGACAGCATAATAACCGCCGGTTTCTTTTCCATGTCCTCTTCTTTCAGACGTTCCAGCACGCCAATCCCATCCAGTTTTGGCATAATGATATCTAAAAGCACGACATCCGGGTGATTTTCTTTGATAACTTCCACAGCAGCTTCGCCATTGTCCGCACTTGCCACAACTTCAATATCATCTTCCTGTTCGAGCAGCTGGGTCATCATCTCAACGATCCTCTGGTTATCATCCGCAATCGCCACATTAATCTTGCTCATATTCAGTCCTCCAATTCTGTTTTTATTTACAAGAATATTATATATTTTATCGAAGTTTATATACAAGCCGTTATCAATCGCAATTTTTCTTCATAATACATTAAAATCAACATTATTTTACGTAAAATCCTTGAAAAATGTCGAAAAAAATATCTCCAGCTTTCGTAAAAGCTGGAGATATCCGACGCACATTTCCTAATTTTGAAAAACGCCCTGTGAATCCGACTTTAAATCTTTAAAACTATCATAGAATCCCAATCGATTTCTGCCTGTCGCAATTTTTCTAAAAAAAACGATTTCTGATCCGGATCAGTTTTCCATGCAAGGCCGCATCCAGCAGAAATCTCTGATGGAAGGGGGATAATTCTTCCTGGAAGATTCTGCTCCTCACAAAATTTTTCCATTCCCATGGCCTCGGTTGTAGTGGAAAATGTAATGATCAGCTGTTCCTTCTTTTTTCTCATGTTTTTCCTTTCTCATGGCCTAATAATGGAATCTGCCTGCATCATCTTTTCAGCAATCACATACATATTCGTCACATCACCGATCTTTAATTTCTCTGACAGCCCATAATAATTCAGACAAGTTCCGCAGGTCAGGATTTCCACCCCTTGGGCTTCCAGCTGTTTCAGATCTTCTAAAGCCGGAGATCCCTCACATGTAAAAGGCGCTCCTCCATTATAAAATAAGATAGTTTCCGGCAGTTCATCCTGCTGAGTCAGCGCGTAGATAAAGCCTTTCATCAAAACTTCTCCAAGTTCATCGTTTCCTTCTCCCATTTTGCCAGAAGAAATTACAACAATTTTACGGCCGCGGCTGTCCGGGACACATATGGTGCTTTCTTCCATAAGTTCTTCTGATTTTTCTATATCTGCCGCATCTTTTCCTACCGTCATAATGACTTGATATTTATGTTCTTCCAACTTTTCAGATTGAATCTGATATCCTTTCTGATTGGCCATTTTGGTGAGATTCTGAACCGCGATCTCATTGTCTACCAAAACCTCCACTTCTCCAGAACCATTTAACTCCTTGATGGCATTTTTCGTTTTTACTACAGGGATTGGACATGCATCCCCAATGGCATTTACCTTTATCATAACATTTCCTTTCTGCCGCTATCCGCGGACATAAATTTCTTTTTCTTCTTTTTCTTTCAATGATCCAACGGCTGCTGCCGGAAGCCCTTTCTCTTCCAATTCCTCCAACAGATCTTTCGCCTGACCCGGCGCTGCAGCAATCAGAAGTCCTCCTGATGTCTGAGGATCAAACAGCACTTCTTCCATGGCAAATGATACATGATCAAACTCTACATACTTTCCAACATGATTTCGGTTGCGCTGTCCTGCTGCGGTCAGCAGGAATTCATTGGCATAATCATGCGCACCGGAAATCACCGGCACCTGCTTTGCCATGATCTCTGCGGACAGACGTCCGTCCAGCATTTCATGAAGATGCCCAAGGAAACTAAAACCGGTGACATCTGTGCAGGCATGGATTTCATATTTCCTGCAGATTTCAGATGCATATTTATTTAGCTGAGTCATAGACCGAACCGCCTCATTTACATGTTCTTCTTTTGCCTCGTTCACCCGATTTGCGGTACAGACGATGCCAACTCCGAGCTTTTTGGTCAAAATCAGCACATCGCCCGGATATCCGCCATTATTGGAATAAATCCTATTTGGATGAACAAGACCCGTCACAGACAAGCCATACTTTACATCCGAATCCTGAATAGAATGTCCTCCGGCTAGGGTTCCGCCGGCTTCTATCACCTTTTCTGATCCTCCCCGCATAATTTCCCCAAGAATATTTAAATCCATGGTTTCCGGAAAACATACAATATTTAAAGCCGTTTTGACTTCCCCGCCCATGGCATAAATATCACTCAGCGCATTGGCCGCTGCAATTTGCCCAAAAGTATACGGATCATCCACCATTGGAGGAAAAAAGTCCAGTGTCTGAACAAAAGCGGTATCTGCTGATATCTTGTATACCGCTGCGTCATCTCTGCTGTCATAACCGATCAGAAGATTTTCATCTTTCGGACCTTTCGGCAGCTTTTCCAGCACCCTATTTAGAATGCCTGCCCCAAGTTTCGCCGTACATCCGCCGCCTTTGCAAAAAATAATCTTCTCTTCCATACTTCTCCTTCTTTCCTGTCATTCATTCAAAAGTATTATATCATGTCCTATGTCTGCCTTTTATTGTTTTATTCGTTTCTTCAATCTTATTTATTGATAAAAACGATAAATGGAGTTACAATAAAATATAATCTGTAAAGGAGGATCCATCGGTATGGAATTTCGTCATCTGGAAATTTTTCTTGCTGTTGCCGAGACCAAAAGCTTTTCAAAGGCTGCCGCCCGCCTCTTTCTGTCTCAGTCAACTGTAAGTTCTCACATAAAAAATTTGGAATCAGAACTTCAAAAATCATTGTTCATCCGCTCCACAAAAAATGTGCAGCTGTCTCCTGACGGCTGTACATTTCTGAGGTACGCAAAATCTATCCTCCAGATGCGGGAAGCTGCTTTCGAGGCATTAAATACTCCTACCGAAACTATCCTGCGCATTGGAGCATCTACAATCCCCTCCGGTTATCTTCTGCCCAAACTCCTTCAAGGATTCCATGATTCCCATCCGCATACTTTTTTTGATATTCAGCAAGGAGACAGCGAAGAAATCCTGGAAAAAATCCTGGACGGTTCTTTAGAACTTGGATTTATCGGAAAAAAAGAAGACACACCAAAGTGTGTCTTTCTGCCATTTTGCGAAGATGATCTCGTCCTTGCACTGCCGGCAAATCAGCATTATTTCCATTTATTAAATCAGAACTCGTCCATACAGGAGATTCTAAAAGAACCGGTCATCTTAAGAGAACCAGGCTCTGGGACAAGAAAAGCCGCTGATTTGTATCTGGATTCTATCCATTTGTCTCCCGAGCATTTGAATGTTATTGCGCGGACCAATGATTTAGAATCTACAAAACGCATGATCCAAAACGGCATGGGAATCTCTATTCTCTCCAAGTACACAGTAAAAGATCTTGAAGACCAGGGAGTCATCCTGACTCTCCCCCTTCATTCAGACATCCGACGATCTTTTTATATTGTATATCGAAAGGACAACGCTTTGAAATCCGCTTTTCATGATTTTATTCAATATGTAAGACAGCAGGATTTTTCATAATCTATTTCACAATCTTTATATGCGGATAAATTTCTTTTATCCTTTTATCTGGAAAATGATCGTCCAGGAAGCTCTCGATTCGATTGTCCGCCTTTTTCCCCTGGATTTTCCTTTCAGAATATCTTAACATGGCAAGTCCAGACAATGCCATGTCAAATACCATGAAAACAAGGAACAGCCATGCAAGGATCTTCCCTCCTTTTTTCGGCAGTTTCTCAATCCATTTCGAAAAAAATGGATATAGACCTTTCATCCAGATTACAGAAGCAAATCCCCAAAAAAAGCAATACAAGAGATTGATCCTTCCCCCTAAATTGAACGGCACATTGCTGTAATCCCAGAATACAGTTCCAAAAGCTATCTCAGAAAGAACACTGCAGATATATTCATAGGCACCTCCCAGCAGCGTTCCATAAATAAAAATAAAACGATCGCTTCGTTTTCGGTACTGATACAAAATTGCTGTTAAAAGCACACATCCAAATCCCCAGACAATACTAAAAGGTCCAAAAACCACACTGCTGCGGCTCATAATAACCCCATATTTCATATAACAGAAGATTGTCTCAACCACATCTCCCAAAAAAGCTCCCAGGAAAAAAATACAGACTAATTTATAAAAACTGCAGCCGGCTGCAAATACACCTGTCTCAGCTTCTGCGTTTTTGATTTGCTTTTCTCTCTCAAGTTTTGCTTTCAGTATCGTTCGGATATCCAGCAAAGGATAGGATTTCTCAAGATGCCTGAGCACCCATTTGGTAACTCCTTCCCCCATCATATCTGCTGTCTTCTGAAGATTTTCATATACCTGATATATGAGTGACAATTTACGAACATGAGACTTAATCTTAAGAATTCCTGTTACCGTCCCCGCCAGATCAATAAGAAAAATCACTTCAAAGACAATCAGCATAATTCCGCCAACTGCTTCTGGAATCAGTAAAGTCATATCTTTCAAAAAAGGATTAGCCACTCTGATCATAAGAACCGCCAATACTCCCCATAAGGCAGTATACGGAAGATTGACATATCCGCTAAAATGATATCTTCTTCTGGAATAATCCCACCATTTGTGATGAAAAATCTTTTCCAGCAAGAATCCTGTGAAAAATGTCATAACAAAGGACAGAATCGCTCCTCCAAGAAATAAGAAGAAAAAATTTTCTCTTAATTCTGACAAAAAAATGGTAAATACCACCGCACTAACTCCGAACGACGGACAATATGGACCATATAAAAAACCAACATCAACAAACTTCTTTGTTCTTACCGCCGCCACAGCCGTAGCAAACAGCCAACCCAAAAATGAATATAATACAAAAAACCACATCAGCTGATACATTGTCTCATTCATAATATTTTCCTTTCTAGTACCCTATGTTGTCTTATGTCATATCATACCGATTTCTATCGAAAAAAACAACCCTGATACAGAATCTGTTATGAAATAGCTTTGCTGCCCTGTCTTAGTCCTCTTTTTTCATCTTTAACTGAAAATTTGAATCATAATATAAATTCAAGTCCCTGCACATCCTGTCATTGATCTGCATAAGTGCCTCTCTGTATTCTCTGTACTTTGGGGATAAATCCATCATGGCAGGAATAAAAATATCATTATATCCGCAGTCCTGCAGCCGCTTCATAAAATGACGCTGCGACACAAAAACAGGATGATATTTAAAGAAGAAACTATTTTTCATCTTCACAGTTTTTCTCGTCTGTTTTTTCATTTTTTCATATTCCTCTTCTCCAGGATTTAAATAGCCTTTGATCTGATCATCTATCCTTTTTATTGTCTCTTCCATCGCCGGTTTTGGAAGAAACCTCCAGATAATTGTACTAATCTTCATAAAAAGAGGAATTTTAATTTCTGTATTATCCAGGAAATCTACAATCCGCTCATACGCCTCCTTTTGTTTCTTTGTTTCCATGGGAATCTGCAGATACGGCAGGAAATGATTGAGAAAATAATATCCATAAAATCCTGGAAACATATCTTGGAGTTTATCTCCAATTGTTTTATAGTCAATTAGCTTGCTGACATCTTTAATTTCATTTGTTTGAATATAGTTCTTTAATTCTTGCCACCGAATCGTCAGCTCCCGTATTTCCTGTTCCTTTTCCCTGCTTATTTTGTCAAGCAGCTCATCATCGCCTTCTCTTAACAGCACCTTGATCTCTTTGATTCCAATTCCAAGTTTCCGATAAAAAGAAATCGTCTCCAGAGTCTCAATATCCTCCGAAGTATAATTTCGGTATCCATTGCTGTCTTTCTTTACTTTCAAAAGACCCTTTTCTTCATAATATTTTACTGCCCGTTTGCTGAGATCTACTTTTTTAACAACTTCATTCAGCCTCATAACCTGCACCTCCTTTGGCTTCCTAACTTAAACATTTGAATAAAGGATTGGCGTCAGCTTTTACTGACATTATTATATTTCCTATCTCTAATATAAACCTATCCGCAGCGTACAGGTCAACTGATAATATCATAAGACAAGCTGCTGAGCCTGATTTCATTTCACCCATATGAAAACACTTTATATTTACATATCTTTCTCCTATTGACTTAAAAGCCACCCAATGCCTGCCGCAGTTCTTTCCGCTGCATTCTGAAAATGGTTCCCGGGATTTAACTGAAATATCGTATGAATTCCTTTATTCCGATAAAATGTTTCTATCTGTTCCGTGTTTTCACGTACCATTTTCATAGATGAATTTCTCGTCCTGCTTTCTTTACTTCCAACAGAAAAATACATATATTCTGGTTCTGTAATCATCTCATGAGAAAATACATATTCTTTAATCCCTGGAAACCATAAAGATCCTGATATACTTGCCGCCCTGGAAAAAAGATTCGTTCGATAAAGTGCATACACTGCAAAAAGCCCTGCAAGTGAATATCCTGCAAGCCCCCTCCATGAGATTTCTTTTCCTATCCTTCTCTCTGATTCAGGGATAATAGACTTTATCATGAAATCCAGATATTGATCTGCCCCACCGGCACACGGCTCAGCGTTTTTTGAAACAGGCAAAGCCTCCCACGGCGTCATATCGTGGTTCCAGTCAAGACCGCTGATCGTTACAAGAGAAGCCTTCGGACATCCTTGTTTCTTCAAAATCTCATATATCTTATCATTTTCTTCTTCCCTGACAATGTTGAGATAAATCACAGGAACATCTTCTGACTCTGCCTGATAAACTGTGACTTTCTTCTGGTCTATGGTAAATGAATTCATTTCTATTGCTCCTTTCCCATAGTTTTATAAACTTTTTTGGCTTGCCCCCAATTTTTCGTCCTTTATTTATAACTTCTGCATTTATTATACATCAAAAACGATCCTAACGTATCAAAAGCGGTTAATCCCTGCAGACTAACCGCTTTGAAATATAAGGATACTGGATATGATTTTCTGATTTCTTAGCCGTTACGCAAATCATCAACGAAACAATCCACTCCACCATGATTTTGTATTTTGATACATATTCTTCCAGAATCCACCGGTGTTTTTCTTTTTTTCATTCTTTTCTTTTGTATTTTGAGTCTCAGTTTTAGGTGCTGTGCCAGTAGTTGTAAAAGTTTCTTTTGCTCCCTGATATTCTTTTCCGTCATAAACAACATAAAATTGATAGCTGTAAGTAGTTCCTGGTTTTAACGTGACCCCTAATTCTCCATTAAAATCATACCAAATATTAAAGATACTTTCATTTCTGGAACAGTTTTCCTGATGACGTTTCAATAAATTTCCATCCGCATCATAAATATAACACCCTACTGTATTGACTTGAACTCTCTCTGGATTATTTACTTTCGTATGAATGACCGCATTGGTGTCATAACGCTCCAAGCTATGATAATTGAAAGAAAAATTGTGGGTTTTTGCAGTTTCTGAACTTCCGCCTACATTTCCACTCCAGCGGAAGAAAGAATAGCGGCTGTCATTTAAATCTACTTTAGCTCCAATCCATGCTTTTGTATAAGAATTATCCCAGGCGTTCTGCTGAATCACTGTTACTGTATTTCCATTTACTTCTTTTACAATTGCCCAATGTACACTCTGATTGTCCCTCAGGATATCTCCCACTTTCGGGCTGCTTGTCTTATAAAAATTACCTTGATCTACTAATGGTACTGATGTCGTAGAATTCAGATTGTATACATCTCTTCCATACACCTGGCTGTAGAAACGCTTTACAAATGCTGCACAAGAATAAGTGGTATCCGTATTTGTCCCATAATCATAAGGCTCATACAGAGCATCTACCGTCACACCGTTCACCGTGATGCTGTCTACCTTTCCGCCTGCAATGGAAACAAAATTTCCATTTTTCATATCCGCCGATACTGTTCCCTGCATTGCTGTCATGGTAATTACCATAGTCGCTGCAGCAATTCCCATTTTTATTCCTCTCATCGGCCATCCTGTTTTTAATAACTCTTTTTTTAACATATCTGCTTCCTCCTCGTTCCTGTCTTCTATTTTCTTCTTTTACTGCTTCTCTGTTCTTGATGGTTCTATCATATCCTTTCATTTAGCAAATTTGTTTTTTACTCTTTTTAAAATAAAATTTTGTTAAAAAAATTTTTATGATTTATGCTTAAATCATAAAAAAAATGAACACAAGACAAAAAAATCGCCAGCCAGTAATTGGCTGACGAAATACCTGTTTGGTTTATTTTGTAAATAAATTTAGGGACACAGATTTCAATTTTATTTTATTCCAATTCTTCATTTGGTATTGATGCAGCGTTTTCAATCTGGCTGCTGATTTCTTTCACCTTATCAGATGATTCATACGTTTTATCGTCAAATAAATACCTGTGCAATGCTCCTGCATTGCTTTCCAGCGTCACCGGCACCGCATACCATGTACCGTCTATGGTTCCTCCCCATAGCTTATTTGGAAATCCTTTGGTTTCTTCCATATTATATTTGGTAAGATAAGACAGAACTTCGATTACCTCTCCAGATGAATAGTTGGTTCCAATCTGATCCATCATTTTATCAACAATTTTTAGTAATTTTGCTGTACTCTGTTTTTTAGCAGCTTCGAATATCTTAAACAAGACGGTTCTCTGACGTTCCGCACGTTTATAATCACCCCCAGCTGTATAACGAATTCGAGAATAAGCAACCGCCTGAGTCCCATCCGCTTTTTGAGTTCCAGCTGTGGTTATGTGGGATGAGTTTGTATGATCCACTTTATTAATCTCATCGATGTATTTATTGATATATTTCACTTCAGAAGATGTAATATCTAGTTCTATCCCCCCGATATCATCCACTACTTCTGCCACATTACCAAAATTTACTGTAATGTACTTATCGATATCCAAATCAAAATTACGGTTTAATGTATCCATTGCAAGCACCGGTCCGCCATAAGAATGGGCGTGAGTAATCTTATCCAGACCATGTCCGTCAATGTCAACATATGTATCACGGAAAATAGATGCCACTTTAATTTCTTTTGTCTCGTGATTTACATTTGCCACCATAATAGAGTCTGATCTGGTCCCTTTTCCTATCTGATTTGACCGAGAATCTACACCAAAAATAGCAAAGGTCTCTGATCCTTGCGTAATCTCCGGATGCTGCTCCGTTGACATGGCTTCTTTCAGATTTTCTTCTTGTTGTTCGGCGTCTTTATTGCTCGTGAAGAAAAGCAGCTTTACAACAACTGCACAAACTACAATAATAAAACCTATCAGAACAATATTTATAATCTTTTTCTTTTCATTCCCATCTTTATTCATAAGGCTCTCTCCTCCTTATCTCAATCTTATTTCTTTCATCGCTTTTTTTCTGTGCCGCTTTCTCCATAATAGCCATATCCGTATTTATAATTTCCATATGCTCCAACTCGGTCGTCTACTTTATTTAATACAGCACCTAAAATACGAATATTTCCTCTTTTTAACTGTCTGATTACATCCTGAATCATTTTACGTTTGATTACTCCCTGTTCAATTACAATGACAGTACCATCTGTATGCTGTCCAATAATCACCGCATCAATTACTAATCCCAAAGGAGGTGCATCGACAATCACATAATCAAAACGCTCCCTCATTTTTTTCATAAATGTATCAAATAATTCTGAATTCAACAAACTTGTTGGATCTGGAGATAACGGTCCTGCAACCGTTAAATAAAATCCTTCTTCTTCTGTCTCATAGATAACTTCATCAATAGTGGCTTGTCCTGTCAGATAGTGACTAAATCCTTTTTTGATTCCATCCATATGATATTTGCCTACCATTACTGATTTTCTTAAATCACAGTCAACCAGCAGAATTTTTTTTTCATTCTCTGTCATGGTTCTTGCCAGGCTGAATGCAACTGAACTTTTTCCTTCATTTGGAACACTGCTTGTTACTGTAATTGTTTTAATACCATCGCCACAAAATGCTAAATTTGTTTTTAATTGATTCAGACCTTCTACCAAACGATAATCTGACATATCTGGCAGATTCATTTTTATCTTTTTCATTATTCCTGTACCTTCCTAACTTTTTTCGTTCTTTTCTTCTCTCCATTTGCTAAAGGCAGTTTTGCCAATGTATTAATTCCAAGATATTTCTCTATATCCTCTTCTCTTCGAATCGTATCATTCATAATGAACCGAATGATAAAGATACCTGCAGATAATATGAGACCTAAAAATCCGCCAATTGCAACATTTTTTAACATACTTGGACTATCAGGTTCCGTTGCCAGATAAGCGTCTTCTATAATTGCCGGCGCTTTTATATCCATCTTAGAAGATACTGTTTTTGCCGTTACTTCTGCTAATTCCTGTGTAATTTCTCTTGCTTCTTTTGGATTCGGATGACTAACTGTAATTTCCATAATTCGGGTATCTGTTGGATTTTCAACGGAAATCTTATCTGTTAATTCCTCATAATCCATATTCAAATCCAGATTATCTATAACCTTATTTACAACACCTCTTGTAGTAACAATTGCCATATAATCCTGTGTTAACTGGGTTCCAACTGTAAGATTACTTAATTGAGATAACGAATCATTGGATATCACATATAACTGTGCCGTAGATGAATACATTGGAGTAATCAAAAATCGTGTAATCCCAGCGCTAACTGCAATAAAAGCAACAGTCGTAGCCAGAATAATCAAGATCTTGCTCTTTAAGACCCCGAATAAGTCTTTTAAATCAATTTCAATTTCATCATTCTCTAAATCGTACATAATCGCTCTCCTTAAATATATTTTCCTTCAATTACTTTATCGACATAATGTTCAAAGGTATATTCTTTCACTTTTTTGTGAATTGCTTCCATTCCTTCTACTATGTCGGGACGACGGCTTTTCAAGTCATGACAATCACTGGCTACAAAATAGACCAGACCCGCCTTTAAAAGTTTGATGCAAAATGATGCCTTCTTATTTAAAAAGCTGCCAGTAAAACTTCTTGCATTTATCTGAAGATAAGCGCCGGCTTTTACCAGTTCTTTCGCTCTTTCTAAATGATTTGCTACTGCCTCATATCTTTCCACATGAGCAAGGATCGGCAAATACCCAGCATATATGATATCCTGCACTGCCTGAAAAATATGAGAATAGGGATCTCCCACACCAAACTCAACCAATATGTATTTGCTTCCTGCTAATGTCAGAGCTTTCCCTTCTTTTAAATTCTGTATTGTATTTCTCTGATAATATAATTCACTTCCCAAATACAGCTTCATATCTGGATAACATTTTTTTACTTCTTTTTGTATCTCAGTAAATCTTGTCTCTAAAAGCTGCCGTTTCGGATATCCAAATTTGGGGCCGTAATGTGGCGTCATAATAATTCGCCGGACTCCCTGAGCCCACTCTTCCATGATCAATTCCATAGAGTCATTAAAACTTTGAGCCCCATCATCTATACCATATAAAATATGTGTATGCATATCTGTAAGTTTCATAATCTGTCCTTTCCTCGACGTTTATTTTATATAAACACGGATTTTAGTTCTCAATTTTTTCATTCACTAAATTGCTTAACTTTTTATTCTTTGTAATATCATTATCTTGATTTTTTAAATAGTAAAGCATTATCATTGAAGAATACAAAAATTGCGTAAATAAATGAATCGATACGATTCCTTGTATCAAAATACATATAATATAAACAGCACAAATTATAGAGGTTGATCTTATATTCTTTAATTGAACATATGTTAATGTTTTATATAGTAAGAACAAAAAGATTACCATGCCAATAATACCTGTATAAACTAAAACAGACAAAAATAAGCTATGTGCTTGTGTAGCATAAACTGAACCAACTAATTCACCAAAAGTATTATTTAAAATATAACCATTTCCTATAAAAGGAGATTCTCGAAAAATTTCTAAACTTGATGCCCAAATCATAGTTCTATTCGTAAAAGTTAAATCTTTATGAAACAATCCCACAACAATCGGTTCAAATATCTCAACATTTTGCATCAAATTAATTAAGATCGTAAGTATAAGTACTATGCTAAAAAGTATTTTAGGATTTAATAGTCGAGCAAATAAAACTCTCATTCTATCATTGTTTACAAAATACAATAAAAATAGCATAATAAGCATAACTGCAATCGTTATAACCCCGCCTGTATTTTGAGAAAGAGCTGTATCAACAAGAGCCAGAACTGAACTAATCCAAAACCATATATTCAATTTATTATGTTTGTATATTGAATATATAGCCGCAAACATAATTATTGGCAGCGTTGCTAAACGAACTCTTGCTGTTTTATAACCTAAAAACCAATTTGTTGTATATAGCTCTGTTGAATACAAACCTTTGGGATACATTATAATTGATACTATATCCATGATAATTAAAATGAACAATACGATATAAACAGCTTGTATAAAACTTTTTCTATGATTTTTCATGTAATATTCTGTTAATACGGAAATTGCCATTAATGGCATAACTTGCCGAATCGCATATAAGATATTTTCCGAATTATGATATAGCGTTGTCCCCCAAAAAAATATAAAATATGTGCATACTAGCAAAAATATATTGGAAACACTTTTCCGTAATATTAATCCGATTGCAAAAATAAAGCACACACATATAGGCAAATAAAAGTTGAAAAAAGTTGCTATACTAGATGGCAGAATATAAGGAAGAGAGTCTATCTCGATTGCTGCAAGAATAAAAAGCAAGATCCAAATTTCAGATTTTTTTATTCTTATAGTCCAATTCCATTTCTTTATCATAATTTGTAAAATCTCCCTTCTCACATATTTTTATCTGTGAAACAGTCTTACTAAAACATGTCTAATCTTTAATCTAATTTTTTCTCTAAAAATACTTCTACACACCCGCCTGTACACATTTTTGCTTCTTCCTATTTGAATTTTTCTAATTGCACGTTTATATGCAGTGTCTTTCTTTTCTATTTTATTTACAAACAAACCTTTTATACACGCATTACGATAATTCCTTTTTTTTTCAGATAAATGCTGTGATTCGATAAATTCTCTTAGATCATCACGCTTATATTCAAATTTTTCTTTGCACATCTTCCATGCTTCCATGCCTAAATCTGTACGTATTATAATGCTATTTGCTCCATTCACATTGTTATTTTTATCAATATAATTATCTCCTACACTTATATCGCTATTTTTATTTAATTTATCTAAACAATAAAGGCACCTTTCTGGCATAAAATAATTTTTTACTTTCATTCGTTCTGTATTGGGCAAATCTTTATACGTTCCATCAGAATATTCAAGTCTAAGATTGCCTGGCCATCCTCCAAAGGCCTTTGTTCTAAAAAATAAATTTTTAAGCTTATGGCCTTTTCCACATGGGTGCTGTCTAAAAAAATCAACGACTCCGTAATTCATTGTTTTATCACAAAAAAGACCAATAAGAAGATAGTTTTTTCTATGCAGTTTTCGTTTTCTTATTACATTTATGATTCCTTGACAACAGCAGCCCGTTGCTACAATTATTGACTTCTCTGTCGGATGTTTTAAAATATACCTAATCATATTTTCATATGAAACAGTTAAATATCTGCTCTTTGTTGTCTTACACAAATTGTCTTCATATGAAAATTTTTTTACTTGCAATTGACTGTCATAATTATAACCTTCTACCACAAATGCTGACTTATAATGTCCTTTTTTCAAGAGACTATAAATCATTTGAGTAATAAATCCGCCACTTGTTGCCTCAGACAACAATTTTTTATCCTTTGTCTTTACATACAAAATATCTTTATAATTTCCTAATAAATAGTCAATTATATTATTAGTACTTTCATCATATTCTGCCATTTGATTCACTGGACATATATCGGCACAAATTCCACAAGAAATACATTTGTTATCATTTATATATGGTATATATTGATTATTTATTTTTTCTAATTTAATACATCTCTGTGGGCATATGCCAGCACAAATTCCACAAGAAATACATAGATTTCTTTCTACTGTTTTTTTTATATCATTCATTATTATTCCCTCATTGTTCTAGACACAAATGCATCTTAAAAATACTTATTATGTATCTTCTCAACTATCATTTTGCACAATATCTTAATTATATTTTTATTAACTATAAATGCTAGAACGATTCCTAAAATAAAATTTATAATATTTACAATAAATATATTAATACAACAAAATACACACATTATTACTAATCCCACATTTAATGAAATAATTTTTCCCCATTTATACCTTACTGCTTGAAATTTATGGACATCAAACATTCTATATATTGTTAAAAATAAATAAGCTGCTAAGGTTGAAATAGATCCCGCATAAACTCCAATTACATTCACAAATAATAAATCTATTAAAAAATTAATTACAGCCGCTATAGTAGTCGTAATCCCGACACTTTTTGTCTTTTTATGTGCAACATAAATTCCGCCCATAAATGAGGAGACCGAGGAATAAAGCATACCTAAAAATAGAATTGGCATTTGATAGTATGCATCTGCGTATGAACCCTTTATGAGCAGGAAAAATAAAATTGGCGTTAATCCAATTAATAAAGCCATAAATCCTACTAAAATACAAAAAATCGAATCAAACATATTCGAATAGTATGTATCTGCATCACTGTCTTTAGAAACTATAGATGCATTCTCCTGCCATGCAAAAACAAAAGTGCTCTGCACAGTAGAAAATAATGATGGTATTTTATTTGCAACCGCATAAATTGCATTTGCCTCTATTCCCAAAAAAGCTGTAATTACCATTCGATCAGAAATCCTTAATATCCAACTTGATAAAGAATTTGGTATCATAGGCCACGAATAATCCAAAAGTTGTTTTAATGTTTGTCTAGATATATATTTAAAATTTATATATTTTTTTACTTTTCCTTCCATAATAAGAAGACAAAAACTAATAAAAGTAGCAATAATTATAGAAAGTAAAACTCCCTCCAGCCCTCTTTTACCTATAGCAACTGTTAAAATAATAAGAATCATATTTACAAAAGATTGAACAATTGAACTTATTGAATATAATTTATTGTTCGCCAATCCTCTTACAATTTGCTGTGCCGTTAATGTCAAAATGTCAAAAAAGAAATATAAGCAAATTAATACTCTTATCTCTGTAGAAAGCGATGATAATACAAAATATAATATTATTAAAGATATGACTGATACCGGAATAATGAACACAAAAATATTTGTGATCACACATTTAATACCTTGTTTATCTTTTCGACAATCTATTAAAAATCGGAATGCCGCTGATTGTATCTGTAATGTCACAATTGGTAAAAAGAGTGACACAAGAGTCGTTATCAAATCGTATGCGCCATATTCTGCTGTTGTTAAATATGCAGTAAGTATTGGTAATGTTATCACACTTGACAATTTAGGAAGAAAAGTACCAAATGATATGATTAACGTATTTTTCGCCAAAGCTTTTTCTCTATTTGCCATGATAAAGTAATTCTCCTACTTGTTTTCTAATAATTTCCAGCATTCTTCAAAACAAGTTTTCTTTCTAATTTTTTTCATATGATTGGCAATTTTAATTCTTTCTTCTTTATTTTTTTTATGCATATATTCAATTGCCTTAAAAATCGATTCTGGAAATAATAAATTTTGACTACTCGTAATATCAAATACATATTCTTCTTGCTGAAACAATTTAGCGGCCTCTGTGTACTTAATTGCCCATCCTAAAATAATTGCTGGTACATTTTGCTTATATGCATGTATTATTGCATGATATCTTGATGCTATAATATATTCAAATTGTTTTACAAATTCTGAGTATTCTAAACAATTAAAATCATTTTCCAAAAGAAAAACATTAGGATTATCAGAAACCATAGAATATATTTTTTTACAAACCTCTAAATCATTAGAATGTCTAAAAATATATATTTTTTTCCCATCTTTACAAATTTTTTCAATTATTTTTTTATACAATTTTAAAATACTTTCTTCATTTCCATGCCTAAAAGTTTCAGTATTTGGCACTATTCCCACTTTCTCCCCATTTGATATCTTAGGAATTTGCGGCACTGGCTTTTCATAATAAATATTTTTCCAATTAATTTCTGCACTCTGCAAAACAATGTCAGGATACAACTTTACATTTTCAAGCCCCAGTTTTTCAGTCAATAAAATATATCCTTCCTTTTCTCTTGCAAATATTAAATCCGCTTTTATTAATGTATTTTTAATTTTTAGAGACATATTCTCACAATTTTCTTTATAGTCAAAAGGACCAAATGACTGTGGCATATATATTATTTTTTTATCATGTCTTTTTGCCATTTCTGTATAGTTCAAAAATTGAATATTCTTTTCAATTGAAAATTTAGATGTAAGTTGAAATCCACTAACATCAATAACAACATCTATATCTCTTATAATTTTATGTAACTCTTTTAGTTCCTGTAACGATACTGCTGCTTTTCTTTTTATTATTTTTCTTAAAACCGAACGAATGATAAGCCATACTCTCATTTTAGGGTTATTTTCATACTCAATAGCGTCCCAATAACCATATACTATATTAAATTGATACTTTTTAGGATCATATTTCATATAATTATCTAATGGAAGATAATATATTTCTGAATCATTTCTATACTCTTTTATTTCATTAATCATTGAAAAAAGTAATGCCTGAGCACCTTTATTTGCAAACTGAGCACCAGTTATTAAAAACTTCATTGTTTTCCCCTTCTTAATATACTTTATTTCTTTTTCTTAAGATAAAAATCATATAAATTCATACGTAACAATATACATTTCATTATTGATTTTAAAGACGCATCATATTCTAAAGATTTTTTAAAATACTTTATATATTTTTCCTCACCTAATATTCGACATTTATTACCCGCCATTTGAAGATTATCTGCCATTGTTGCTGCCATAGCCGGATATTTTAGTTTCAATTCCGGGTGCTTATGATTGATAATTTCACAAGCTTCATACAATTTTGAAGGATTGCGACTAATTGAATCATTTCCAATATAATAATCAACCAGCCCCTCATTCAAACAATATATGGAATATTTTTGAGAAATTCGATATAGTAATTCAAATTCCTGAAAGCGAGGCAAAGAATGATCAAAAGTAAAATCTCTTAAAACCTCTCTTTTCGCAATGATAGTTTGAGTACCTATCCCAAAAAGATTTTTAACAGGATTAAGGAATCCTTCCTCTATTTTTTGCGGCATTTGTATCACCATCCCATTATTTCTTATTTGATTCAATTTACAAAAAACAACATCCGGATCATATTTTTTAAAGATTCTCATTTGCTTTTCTAATTTCTTTTTATGCCAAATGTCATCACTATCATGAAAGGCTATATACTGCCCCTTTGCTATTTTTATTCCCCTATTTCTAGCAGCACAAGCCCCAGAGTTTTTCTGTTTCACATATTGAAGTCTTTTATCTGAAATACTTTTGATTACTAGTTCGGATGCATCAGTAGATCCATCATCTACAACTATTACTTCAATATCGCCTACAGTTTGCATAAGTACACTTTCAATAGCTTGTTTCACTGTTTTCTCTCTGTTATAAACAGGGATTATTACTGAGATCATCCCAAAACTCCTTTTTCAGACTAATTGTATAAATCGTATTTTTATTTAATCATCCCACGTAATTTCCAATAGAGACGCGGTAGATATAGATCAAAATTTTTCATCATTATAATAATTTTCCTTAATATTTTACATTTTGAAAAAATTATTTTTTGTTCGCGGCTCCTGACAAAATTGTTAATTGTTTTTTTTGAAACATAATTAATTCTTTTTAGATAATCTGCCAACTCTAGGCTAGAAGATGCCATTTGAAATTCCTCAGCTGAAAGGTTTGTCCCTGTATATTTATGTGTATATAAGACTTTTTCACATATGCAAAATTTTTTGCCTATTGATAACATTAATATCCATAAAAACAGATCATCTGAACCATTAGTTTGCATGATATATTTACACCATTCTTTAGGAATCGATGTCCTCCTTATTAAGCAATGCCCCGGTGATATTATCTGATTATGCGCCTTTATATAAGGATCTAAAAATAATGCATTATTGAATTGTCCTTTACTTTTATATAATATTTTCTTAGTCCCATTTTTTTGTTCAATATATGCATTTGCTATAACTGCATCTTTATCTCCCATAACTTCATATTCACAATATAAGCTATCATCTTCTAACAAATCATCCTGATCAAGAAAAGTAATATAATCACCTGAACAATTCAATAATCCCGTAACTCTTGCTTGGTGAATTCCAGAATTAACATTGTGATTTATTATTTTCAATTCAAATTGTTCTATTTTTTCTGGCAATAATATCTTATAATCTGGACTATCATTAATAATTACCAATTCAACTTTTGCATTTATATTCTTTGCTCTTAGTGTTTCTGCATTTCTCTTTGCAACTTCGAATAAATTTATTAAATATTGATTACCCCTATAAAATGCTGTAATAATTGAAAAAACAATCATACATTTACCCTTCATATTATTTTTTCTTTTTTTATTAAAAACGATATACCATAATCATCTGTTTTTTTTAAAAATCCGAATCTATATAAAATAGACTTAATTTTTTGATTAAAATATGTTTTAGGCAGGGTTTTCGCAACTATCTTATTGTAAGAATATCCTTGTTTGAAATTCTCAAAAAAAGAATTGTATCCTAACGGTTTTTCGCATGGCCTCGCCAATTGATGATTATGTTCAATTGCCTTTTCTAAATCTACATGTTCTAAATGTAAATCTGCTATATCAAGTAAATATTTTCCTTTTTCGTTCATACATAAAGCGAGCGAGATACCTTTTCTTTTCTCTTCATCACTTAAAAAACTTCCCCAAGAATCTCCTAATGTCAAATCAGAAACTCTTTCTCTCCCTGCATATCTGCAGCTATAACAATTTTCTGTATAATTAATTGAATTTAAAAAAGTTAACGTATATGGGTCTAATGCCCCTTCTGATACAACTATTTTTTCTCCTGTGGTTTTTATCCTGCTTTTTTTCCTAAACCATATGTCCTTAATATCCATCAAAGAGTATCCATATTGTTTTAAAAATGCTGATAAAATTTTGGGAGATGGAGTCCCATGGCAAATCAAATCAATCGTATACAAATTTTTATGCAGATGTTTACCTACAAAGTTTTTTACTGCAGCAATTTGACATGGCAGTGCAATCATTAAAATTTTTTCACCTTTACTTAATCGCTCTTTTATTGGAGTATATATACCATATGGGTTACTTTTTACATATTTTGATCCAGCAAATTTTTCCAATTCTTTAGTATCGTTTACAAGAGAAAAAGAAAAGCCGCCGTTTTGGAACTCACAACTGCATACTGCTCCCTCTCCTTCTACGAATTTTTTTGCTATTGCTGCTGCAAGACCACCAGATGTAGAAATACTCCTAATGTTCTCATCTTTTGCCCAGCCTTGATACCACAAAACAGGATCTTTACCGTATACCAGTTTTTCATTTTGACAAATATTTCTGCACAAGCCACATGAAATACATTTTTCATCGTCTATTTGAGGATTGTAATTGCGTACATCATCAATTACTGTAATAGCTGATCTGCTACATGCTTCTGCACAAGCCATACATGCCGTACATTCTCCCTTTTTGCATACGCTGCTCATTATCTTTTTATCCCTTCTGCATTATTTTTCAATACTTTGAAATAAATATTCTTTTGATTTTCTGATTTTTTCATCTAGTATTATATTTACAGTTGAATAATCAATTGGTTTCTGTAATACAGATAAAATTTGATTCCGATTATTCTCCATAATAATTCTCTCAGATAAATCAAACTCTTTTAACAATGATTTAACTTTATTAACTCTATTTTCTTCTGTAAGAAAAGCCACAAAATTTCTATTATATTTAATTGCAAAACAAGTCCCATGGAATGTTCCTGTCACAATACCCCATGCCTTTTTAAATAGGAATGCCCACTCAAACGGAGTAATATTTTCAGCATGCGAAGTATACCACTTTCGGTATTCCCCTGCTCCAATGATCTTCAAACCGTTTCTGGCTGCGAAATATTCTAGTTCTTTCGCTTGTTCAATCTCTATTCGGCAATCATAAATCAATATGTATGGCTTTCGGACTAATTTTTTAATTCCTTCACGTACTTTAAGATTATATTCATACAAAAAAACCGGATCTAACGTTCTTTCAATCTTTTTTTCATTTTTCACTAGTTTTACAGCCAACTCCTCTGTCCTTTCATCTCTAACAGAGATGCTTTTAAAATTGCTGATTCCTTTTTTTATCTCCGGCGGAATACAATCTTTTATACTACTTCCGCCAGCACTTGCAGAATAAGTAATTAATGGTGCATCCAAACCATAGCCAAATTTAATTGCATCATAAGCACAATCATTAAAATTCCAAACTTCGTCAGCACCAATAATAATCAACTCATGATTTAATGCATTGATCTCTAATGAACTATTAACTTTTTTGCTCCGTGGCATTTTATTTTCATAAGCTCTATGTGTAAAAAATAATCCAATCTTACCAATATATCCTCTAATAGTATCTCCTCGTCTGGGTTTGAATCCCCAAAAATGGATTGTATTTTTTAATTCATGTTTTTTCACTCTATAATCTATTATTTCAACTCTTGCCTCCGGACAAATACTTTTTACCGTCTGTATCAAAGCATATCCCTGCATGTAAGCTCCAAAATTTTTCACATAATGATGTGTCAATATACCTATTTTCATAAAATTTCCTTTCCGTGTATAAAGCCTTTATCTTCCCTCGGATTGTCTTAATTCCTGTATTCCATAAAACAACTATCCAGTCACATAATGAAATACCTTTTATAAGCATCTCTGCTGCCTCTTGTTCTTCCTATGATCGAAATTTATTCTTGTAAATATTTGTATATTTTCATCAATTCCTTGTAATTATCTTCTGGCAAGTATTTACTTTCATAATCTATCCTTGAATTAATTCCCATTCGTTGACAAAGATTTGGATTTTCCCACAATTCTCTTATTTTTTTAATAAAATTTGTTGAATCTCCTAGTGGTATTTTATATCCATTTATTCCATTTTCTATTGCTTCAGAAGAAAATCCCAAATCTGTGGCTATTAACGGTTTTCCTAAACTTTTCGTCTCGATCTCTACCATAGAGCATCCTTCATACCAAATTGATGGAAAAATCACAAATTCAGATCCTTTTACAATAGCTAAACATTTACTATGTTCTGTATATCCTAGAAAATGAACGTTATCTTTATTATCTGACCATTCCTTAAACACATCTTCCAAAGGTCCCCCTCCCATGACAACTAATGGTATATCATTGATTTGATCCCACATTTTCATTAACATTTGGATTCCTTTTTCTTCACCTATTCTGCCGTAAAAAACTACATACCTTTCAGGAAGATTATTGATGGACGATAAATTCAAATTTATTTTTATATCTGGAACAAAATTATATTTTTTTATTATTTTTTTTCTATCAAATCCAATACCAGTTAATAATTCAATTTGATTTTCATTAAGACAAATATATTTATCAATTTGTCTAAAGAAAGTTCTTCGTATTCTATGATATTTGAAAATAAATGCTACAATTAAACTTTGCAGTCTTGAATTCTTAAAGCACCCATATTTACACATCCGAAAGTAATGTCCATCTCCACATTCATTACAAAGCTTTTTACCCCTCAATGATGTTGAACACGGACAAATAAATCTTGTATCATGAAGAGTTGCGACTACTTTTTTTCCACTTCTTTTTGCTGCATAAAGGATCGCCGGTGAAAGTAAAGGAAAAAATGTATGGACATGAATGATATCTGGATTCTCTTTTTTTATTAATTGCTGAACCTTTTGATAATTTTCAAATGACCATAACATACCAAACACAGAAATTATTTTTTTTCTGAGACTGGCCTTATCAAATTCATCATTAAAGACTGTATACTTAATAACTGTATTTCCATGAGTTTCCAGTAATTTTGTTTCACTTTTAAATACTTGATCATCGCCGCTTGCCGAACCTTTGCGATGGAAATTATGTATTGCTAAAATTTTCAAAATTTTATCTCCTTAATCTCTCCGAAAAATATCTCTTGTGTACACTTTTTCTTTCACATCATTAAGGCAATCATCATACCGATTTGCAATAATAGCCTGAGTTTTTTTCTTAAACTGAGTCAAGTCATTCACAACCTCACTTCCAAAGAAGGTACTTCTATTCTGAAGCGTCGGTTCATAAACAATAACTGTAGCTCCTTTTGCTTTAATTCGTTTCATTACTCCCTGAATTGAACTCTGACGAAAATTATCGCTATGACTTTTCATTGTAAGTCTATATACTCCAATCACACATTCTTTTTCGGCCTCAGCCATATATTGATCATGTTGATTGTAATCATAATATCCCGCTTTATTCAAAACCCTGTCCGCAATAAAATCTTTCCTTGTTCTGTTAGATTCAACAATTGCTTCTATTAAATTTTCTGGAACATCCTTATAATTTGCAAGCAATTGTTTCGTATCCTTCGGTAAACAGTATCCTCCATATCCAAAAGAAGGATTATTATAGTGCTGACCAATACGCGGGTCGAGGCAAACTCCATCTATAATCTGATGTATATTTAATCCTTTCATTTCTGCATAGGTGTCCAATTCATTAAAATAGGAAACACGCAATGCTAAATATGTATTTGCAAACAGCTTAACAGCCTCTGCTTCTGTAAATCCCATAAATAAAGTATTAATATCCTCTTTTAATGCTCCTTCTTGTAAAAGCTCTGCGAAAGTATGAGCCGCTTCTATCAGCCGTTGATTTTCCATATCTGTACCAACAATAATACGACTCGGATATAAATTATCATATAATGCTTTCGATTCTCTTAAAAACTCTGGACTAAAAATAATATTTTGATTATTTAGCTTCTTTCTTATATTTACTGTATATCCTACCGGTATTGTTGACTTAATTACTATAATTGCGTCAGGAGCATATTTTGTTGCCAGCCTAATTACATTTTCCACTGCCGATGTATCAAAGAAATTTTTTTCTGAGTCATAATTCGTTGATGCTGCCACAACAACAAAATCTGCATCTGTATAAGCCTCTTCTGCATTCATAGTTGCTGTTAAATCAAGATCTTTTTCTACAAGATATTTCTCGATATATTCATCTTGAATTGGTGATTTCTTTTTATTAATCAACTCTACCTTTTCCTTTATAATATCCACAGCAAAAACTTTATGATACTGGCTAAGAAGAGTTGCTATACTTAATCCTACATAACCTGTGCCTGCAACAGCAATTTTCAAATTCTTTTTCATTATATTTTCACCCTATAATTTTATTATTTTCAAAATATTTATTTCAGAAATTCTTCCGCATATCGATTGCAGATAAACTTCCAACTATATGTATCTTTAATTCTTTGTTTTGCTTTCTTTCCCATCTTTTCAATTTCTTGTCGGCTCAGTTTATCTGATTTATCAATTAATTTGGAAAGATCCCCTGATTTTTTCTTCCAATAAAATGCAGCATCTTCAGCAACTTCTTTATTGAAGCCTACGTCTAACAATAAATTAAGACTAGTGCTTCCAAGAGCTTCTAACAAAGACGGATTTGTACCACCGACTTCATGACCATGAAAATACCCGTAAGCATTTTCTCGTATTTTCATTAGAAGTTCCTGATCATAGACCGTACCAACAAATTTAATCCTGCTATCTTTTTTAAAATGAAGATTTTGTTCCAGTTCAGCTAAATATTTCTCATTTACATTTGTGATAATCACAAAATCCTTTTGACTATAACTTTGCATAAATTCTTTAATCATGATTTCGTAATTATTTTCCGGCACAAATCTGCCAACTGCCAAATAATATTCATTGGGCTTTAAGCCCTTACTTTCATACCAATGAATTAATTTTTCATTGTCGTCTGACAGCCTGCTTTTTCTTGTCTCTGCCCCATAAGCAATAAACGTGGTCTCAGGATCTTTCCCTCCAACTCCCTTGCCGTCATAACATTCATGAATATACTTTTCAATATGAATAGAATCACAAATCTCTAAATCCGACCATTTTACCATCATCTGTTCGGATATCTTCCAGTACTTTGTAACTAAAGTGCTCCATTTTTCTCTCATCCATTCATGTCCATCTGGATTCAGATACACTTTTCCTCCAAATTTATGAATCTTTTTATAAAAATATTTCATAAACGGGCCTATTCTGCATGCCATAATATAAATAATCGGATGTTTGATATGCTTTCTCTTAATATATTTACAACATTCTGAGATTGCCTTTACATCATAATAAATTGCCTGAGCAGGTCCTAATATCTCAGGAATCTTAATTTTAAAGCAACGGGCATTATGATAAGTAAACTCTTTGGTTTTATCATTCTTTTTTATAATATTAGTAACTCCCTCAAGTTTCGATTCATCCATGAATCCATCACCATTTGCTTTACACGCTACATGGTATTTAATTCGTTTATCACTTTGATGATATTCTGTTAATTTATTAATAAATGTTTCATATCCTCCATAGGTGCCTAATGATTTAGCTCCTACCAGAAATACATTTTGCACATCTTGATGCATTGCACTCTCCCCACAATTATTTTCTTTTAAGCTTATTTCGCACCGCTCTCGCTGCTGAATACCACTTGAACAGTTTTAAACAAAATTCCAATATCCCGTTTCAAACTCCAATTTTCTATGTATTCAACATCCATATTAACTACTTTTTCAAAGTCTGTGATATCACTTCTTCCACTGACTTGCCATACTCCTGTTAATCCTGGCGTCATGCCAAGACGTTTCTTATGATGCAAATCATACTGCTGGAATTCATCCACTGTGGGAGGCCTTGTCCCAACCAGACTCATATCACCTTTCAGAACATTCCAAAACTGAGGAAATTCATCTAGACTTGTTTTACGGATGAATTTCCCGATTTTCGTAATACGTGGATCATCTTTCATCTTAAACATCAAACCTGTCATTTCATTTTGAACCATTAATTCTTTTTTTCTTTCCTCAGCATCTGCATACATAGAGCGGAATTTATAAATTTTAAAAATTCTTCCATTTTTCCCTACCCGTTTTTGAGAAAAGAAAATCGGACCTGGAGACTCTATCTTAATTAATGGTCCCAAAATAAGAGTCATCAGACCAGTCAACAAAACTCCAACCAGACCCCCAATGATATCAAGAAGTCTTTTTCCAAACATCATACGTAAAGAAGCTTCCTTCCCGGCAAAAGCCACCGTATGGTAAGATCCAACTTTTCCTAATTGTTTTGAAGTCCCTACATTCAAATTTAGCAAATCAATGCTTAAGTTTACCTTTACCCCCATTTTTTCAAATTTTTTAACAACTTCCTGTATTTTAAATTTCTCAAAACAAGAAGAGTGGATAAAAATCTCATCTACTGCGGATCTGGTTGCATACAGATACATAGAGTGATAAGTAGCAACTACAGGAATATGGCAGATTTTTTGCCCGGTCATATCAGTATCAACTAAAATAATTCCTTCCACCCATAAATCGTATATTCTCTCTTTAATAATATTTGAAACAATCTCTTTCACTTTTTCTTTTGTACAGATAATTAAAATTTTTCGTGTTGTTCTTACATTTTTGCGGTTATCAAGGACATATTTTCTATAAATACTGTGTACACTCTGCATCCAACATAAACTAAAGACAATGGTTCCAAAATAAACAAACCTGGAATAATTATCAGCATCTTTAAGCAGATATGCTATTGTTGCCATAAAAACCCCTGTCATCCCGTTTGTTTTGAGGTTATAAACCAGTTCATTCTTAAATTCGCGCTTAAAAAAATCTTTGTTGGGATAGAAGATTAAATACACCAGCGTCATCATAAACACTGCAAAAATCCAGCGATAATAAATTCTATTATCGCTGATCCAATCTGTATGCTCGCTCGAATAGAAATGTATGTAAGTCATCAAAAAATATCCAGCAGTAATCCCTATAACATCCCATATGTACAGAATTAAATTTTGCATCTGTGAACGATTCATTTCCATTGCTTTTCCCCTTTTCGTTATACTCCCCATTTTTTATATTTTTCTCTGATCGAATCTCTGATCATCTTGTATGATTTAGGTAAGAACAAAGTATTACACTTTTTGTCTGACCAAATAACCGTAAAATGTAATATTTTTTACTGAACATTATAAAAAAAAACAGATATTTGTCAATAAGTTTTGCGATTATATTAAGAGGTAAATTATGGTAAAACTATCAAGAACTAAAAATAAAAAATATTCTGCTGGCAGAACTTCAAAATTCTGCAATGACGAGAAATTTCTTATAAAACCAGAAAAAGTATGAAAAAGGAACAATCTACCTATGAATATCTCTTATTTGTAGGTAGATTGTTCCTTTTATTTTTCCATTTCATATAACATGGTTTCTGCCAGAATTCCATATCCTCTTGACGGATCACTGACAAACACGTGGGTAATTGCACCAATGAATTTCCCGTCCTGAACGATAGGAGTTCCCGACATGCCCTGCACGATTCCATTTGTTAATTTCAGAAGCTCCTTATCTGTAATCTCAATTTCCATCCCTTTTGTTGTATTGGCACTGTCCTGACTTACTTTACAAATCTTAATCTCATATTGTTTTGTTTTTCCACTGATATCAGAAATGATATACGCTTTGCCTTCTTTGATATCCTGCCGATACCCTATTTTGTATTTCTTCTGACTCGTCTGATTACAGCTTCCATATATTCCTACTTCCGTATTTTTATCAATGGAACCTATCAGATTTTCTTCTTTGTAATAAATGCTCCCTACAATCTCCCCCGGTGAACCTGATTTTCCTTTTGCAATCGTATCCACATTGGCCATCATCAAATAACCGCCTTTGATTTCCATCAAATCTCCCGTATCCATATCACAGATGCCATGACCAAGTCCTCCGAAATTTTCGCCGCTTGTATAAGTCAGAGTACCAATTCCCTGTGTATTATCTCTAACCCAAGCCCCAATCTTGTATTGATGGTCTGTGGATGACATGACTGGTTTTACTTTAATGGAAATTTCTTTTTTATTTCGCTTTACTTTCAGCGTCACTTCTTCTCCATTGCTTTGATTAATCATTTTCATAAAATCTGCCTTAGAAGGTATGGATTTTCCGTTAATGGCTAAAATATAATCGCCCTGATACAGCTTTTGACTGCTGGGAGCGTGATTCGCCCCATCAATGCCTGTAAAGGTATCCGTGTCCAATACAAGAAGTCCATTGGTTTCCACATAAATTCCGACCACTTTGCCGCTGGGTACTACTTCCTGGCTTTTTACAACACTTACTTTTATCTTTTTTAATGGAATCTTTCCAAAAAGACTGGCATCCATCTCATACTGGCCTGTAGCGTCTTCTTTAAATACGAAAGGCTGATCCAGTTTTATGGTCTGATGATTGATGGTTGCTGTGACCGGCACATCATATTGAAAACAGGTTTCTTCTCCCTGTTCAATATGAATCGAAGAAGGCAGCTGATCTCTGCAGTATTTGATATACAGCGAGGCAAATGCCAAAAGATTCAACAGCAGAAGCACAAATAAAATCCTTCGATAATAGATTTTCCTCATAAATTTACCTCCTAAAAAAGGACGTACCTTCTTTTGTGATACATCCTTTTTATTATGCTTCTATTCTCTTGGATCAAATCAGTATAATTTTGCGTCATTTGCTAAAGATTTCATTTCTTCTGCATTTTTGATTGATGTTTCTGTTCTCTCATTTCCGCTGATCATTCTGGAAATTTCTTCCAGTGATTCTTTTTCGCTTAATTGACGGATTTCAGTCGCTGTCTTATTTTGATCAGTTTTCTTTTCAATATAATAGTGACTGTCTGCCATTGCTGCAATCTGCGGAAGATGAGTAATCGCGATGACTTGATGTTTTCTGGAAATCACTGCCATCTTTTTCGCCACCCGGTTGGCAGTCTCTCCGCTGATTCCTGTGTCAATTTCATCAAAGATCAGTGTTTCTACCTTATCGACCTCTGCGAGAACAGATTTCATTGCCAGCATGATTCGGGAAAGTTCTCCTCCTGATGCCACTTCCTGCACCGGCCGCAGCGGAAGTCCCGGATTCGTTGAAATCAAAAAGCAGATTCGGTTCATTCCATCCGAAGACATAGTTTCTTCTTCTGTCACCTGAACCTTGAAAGCAACAGACAGAAAGTTCAAATCTTCCAGCGCTTTTGTAATCTCCCTCTCCAGTATTTTTGCTATTTTTTTACGCGCAGCAGAAAGACGGACAGCAGATTTCTGGTATTTCTCTTTGATTCTTTTCCTCTGTTGTTTCAGTTCCTGAATCTGCTCTTCTGCGTTTTGCAGCACTTCCAGACGCTGCCGTGAAGTTTCTGCATACTGCAGGACTTCTTCTATCGTTCTTCCATATTTGTCTTTCAGACTGTTTACCAGATTGAGACGTTCTTCTATTTCTGTAAACATCTGAGGATCAAATTCCATATTTTCTATATAATCTGCCATTTCCTGATGAAGGCTTCCCAAAAGATCTTCTATCTGCAGCAGCTGCTCATGAAACTGTTCCACTTTTTCATCCAAATGACTGACTTCCTGAATCTGCCGGATGCTTTCTGTCAGCTGATTTCCAATGGCTGTATCCTCCTCGTATCCGGTTAGTCTGCCTGCCGCACTGCAGGCAGATGCAATTTCTCTGCTGTGAAGCATCTTGCGGTACTGGCGTTCCAGCTCTTCATCTTCTCCTATATCCAGCTGAGCTGCTTCTATTTCATTGATTTCATGCTCCAGAAAACCAATTTCCCTCAGTCTCTTCTGATCATCCATTGCCAGTTCTTCTATTGCTTCAGAAATCTTTGTGTATTCCTGATAAGTTTTTTGACAATTTCTCAAATCTTTTTGGCCAGATCCTTCCAGAAAATGGTCCAGCATAGCCATATGATTTTTCTCTTTTAGCAAAGTCTGATTTTCCTGCTGCCCATGGAGATCAAAAAGGCGATGAGATACTTCTCTCAGTGTCTGAAGCGTTACGGTACTGTCATTGATCTTATTGATGCTTCTCTTTTCATGAATCACCCGCTTGATAAACACTTGTCCTTCTTCGACTGTCAGATCGAAAGATTCGATTTCCCGAATAAGCTTGGGATCATCAATCCAGAACAAAAGTTCTATAACCGCTTCCTTTGCCCCTGGACGGATCATGTCTTTAGATACTTTCTTTCCCAGTGCACTTTCAATAGAACCGATCAGGATAGATTTTCCTGCTCCAGTCTCTCCGGTGAGAATATTTAAATGCTCATGGAATGTAATCTCCACTTCATCAATCAGCGCTAAATTTTTTACATGTAGATTTTGTAGCATATGTCTGTCACCGTTTATCTTTCTGCGTTTTTCATCATTTTTTCAATTTCTGCCATTGCAGTTTTTCCAATATTTTTATCCTTCATCACACACATAATCGTGTCATCCCCTGCAATGGTTCCCACCATTCCATGAAGCTCCATAGCATCCAGAACAGCGGCTGAAGCCATTGCCATGCCGGAAACCGTCTTGACCACCAGCATGTTCTCTGCCAGTTCCATGGAGACAATGGCTTCCGACAGGATACGTCTGTACTTTCGATTGTCTTTGTCCTGTCTGCTTAGGAGACTATAGGCCTGCCGCCCATCAGAAGTTGGAACTTTGGTAAGCTCCAGCTCCCTGATATCCCTGGATATTGTCGCCTGAGTTGTATGAAATCCCATTTCATGAAGTCTTGACAGCAGTTCTTCCTGGGTTTCTATGGGATATTTCTGGATTAATTCAATAATTGCTTCCTGTCTATTTTTCTTCATAGTTTCCCCCAACCTTCATTCTTAAAGTCTCATAAAAACTATCCCCGTTTACTTTGATGATTTTGGCTGACTTACTGGAATTTCCGATCTTTAGCACATCCCCCGGATTTAACTTCTGTGCCACCTGTCCGTCAAACGTAACATACGCTTCCTCCAGCTGGTTTTCTCTAACATTTTCCAAATAAATTTCAATTTCATCGGTCTGTGAAAGAACCATGCTCTTGGCATGAAGGGAATGAGGACAAATCGGTGTTACCAGGATAACATTTGCCTTCGGATTAACCACCGGCCCCCCGGCAGACAGATTATATCCTGTAGATCCCGTCGGCGTGGAAACGATCACACCGTCTGCCGCAAAATCATCCAGGAACTTCCCATTTACCATAATCCGCATGGTAATAATCCTGGAAAAACCACTTCTTGTGATCACAATATCATTCAGCGCCTGCAGATGATATGTGGATCTGTCTTCATGAAATACAGTCCCTTCCAGCATAGATCTTTCTTCAATGATAAACTGGTCATTCAGCAGACAATCTAATCCTTCATATAATTTGGGAACTTCGATCTCCGTTAAAAAGCCCAAAGTTCCAAGATTTACGCCTACACTCGGCAGATCACGGGACGCAAGAAGCCTTGCCGCATGGAGCATAGTGCCGTCGCCTCCCAAAACAATGACGCATTCTGTCAGATCTGTGATACAGTTGATATTTTCTTGGATATCTCTCGTGAAATCACACATCCGATAGCTGGTACCTCCGGATTTTTGGATATATTCCTGGATATGCTTGGAAATTCTTAGCCCAGGATCTTTTTTTTCGTTCGTTAATATTAGAAAATTTTTCATATCATTCCTTCTTTATGCCAAATCCTCATGGGAGTCCTGTACGACTTTCGGAATCTCTTTTTCCAGATCATGTCCGTTTTCCATTGTCTGTGTTTTCTTCATATGAAGCAGGTACTCAATGTTTCCTTCCGGTCCTTTGATAGGGGAATAATCCAGATGAAGCAGCTCAAACCCGTTAGATGCTGCAAAACTGCAGATTTTCTCAATCACTTCTTCATGAACCTTTTTGTCTCTTACAACGCCCTTTTTTCCTACCTTTTCTCTTCCTGCCTCAAACTGCGGCTTAATCAAAGCCACTGCCTCTCCCCCGTCTTCCAAAACCCGATAAACGGCCGGCAAAATCTTTGTAAGTGAAATAAAAGAAACATCTATGGATACAAACTGTGCCGGCTCTTCAATGTCTTCCTCCGTCACATAACGCATGTTCGTCCGCTCCATACAGATGACTCTTTCATCGTTTCGCAGTTTCCAGTCCAGCTGTCCGTGCCCCACATCAACTGAGTATACTTTTACAGCTCCGTTTTGCAACATACAGTCTGTAAATCCGCCGGTGGATGCCCCTACATCCATACAAACCTTTCCATCCAATGATATGTCAAAATTTTTCATGGCCTTTTCCAGTTTCAGGCCGCCTCTGCTCACATATTTTAATGTTTTTCCTTTTATGATAATTTCTTTTGTTTCATCAAACGCAGAACCGGCTTTATCTTCTCTCTGTCCATCCACAAAAACAACTCCGGACATAATGATTGCCTTCGCTTTTTCTCTGGATGATGCCAGTCCTTTTTCTACGAGTAATACATCTAATCTTTTCTTCATTTTTCATTCTCCAGCCACTGCTTCATACAAGCAGCAATATTTTCTCCGTCTATTTTTAGCATCTTTCGCAGCTCAGGGATGGAACCATGCTCCACAAACCGATCGTTTATTCCAATATTATAAATCTTTCCTCCGTAGCCTTTCTGCATCAGGTACTGCATGACCATAGATCCATATCCTCCGTTTAGGATTCCTTCTTCCAAGGTCACGATCAAAGGATATTCTTCTCCAAGCTGATCCAACAATTTCGTATCCATTGGTTTTATAAATCTTGGATTGACTAAACCAATTTGATATCCCTGCTCTTCCAGGATTTCCATCGCCTTTGCCGCTTCTGAAATCATGTTCCCAACACTTAAGATAACGGCGTCTTTTCCTTTTTTTAAGACCTGTCCCTCTCCCCAGCTAATCTTTTCCATCTGATCTTCATATAGAATCTCCGCAGTTCCTCTGGAATATTTGATTGCCGTTGGACCTTTCGGATGCTTCAGAACATAAAGAAGCATCTCCCTTAATTCTTTTCCATTAATTGGCGCCAGAACTGCCATATTAGGAATCATTGACAAATATGGAATGTCAAAGATTCCCTGATGAGTTTCCCCATCTGCACCGACCAAACCAGAACGGTCTAAAGCAAACAACACTGGATAATTGCCAATTGCTGTATCATGAAGAATCTGGTCAAATCCTCTTTGCAAAAAAGTAGAGTAAACTGCAAATACCGGCTTCAGTCCTCTGGATGCCATGCCTGCACAAAATGTCACTGCATGCTCTTCCTCGATTCCTACATCATAAAAACGATCCGGAAATGCTTCCCCGAATTTTTGAAGTCCAGTTCCATCCGGCATTGCTGCTGTTACCGCTGTAATTTTAGGATCTTCTTTAGCCGCTTCCACAAGAGTCTGAGCAAAAATGTCAGTATAGGACGGTCCCGAAGATTTACTTTTGGTCTCACCAGTTTTTATAACAAACGGATTGACTCCATGAAATTTTGCCGGATTTTTCTCCGCAGGAAGATACCCCTTCCCCTTTTTCGTTACTACATGAATAATGATTGGCTCATCCAGCTGTTTTGCCCTCTGGAAAATTTCCAGCATTTGCGGAATATTATGACCATCAATGGGACCTACATAGGTTATTCCCATATCTTCAAACATCATGCCCGGAATAAACAGCTGCTTAATGGAATCTTTGGATTTTTTCAAAACGCGAATCAGATGTTCTCCAACCCCTGGAATCTTCGACAAAGACTGCTCCACATTTCCTTTAAACTCTACATATCCCTTCTGAGTCCGGGCCTTATTTAGGTATGCAGACATTCCACCTACATTTTCCGCAATGGACATTTTATTATCATTGAGAATAATAATAAGATTCTTTTTTTCCGCTCTCAAACGTGCCATGTTGTTAAGGGCTTCATAGGCCATTCCGCCGGATAACGCACCGTCTCCGATTACTGCCACAATTGTTTCATCTGTCTGGTTGATATCTCTTGCAGCCGCAAAACCTAAAGCCGCAGAAAGCGACATGGAACTGTGTCCGCTGTGAAAAGCGTCGCATAGACTTTCCTTCCTCTTTGGAAATCCGCTCATACCATGGAACTGCCGCAGAGTCTTAAATCCTGCTTTTCTTCCAGTCAGTATCTTGTGGACATAGGACTGGTGTCCTACGTCAAATATCAATTGATCTTTTGGAAAATCCAGTACAAGATGGAGTGCCATCGTAAGTTCAACAATTCCAAGATTGGACGCCAGATGCCCTCCTGTCCTGCTGATATGATATAAAAGAAAACGGCGGATTTCTTTTGCCAGAAGCTTATAATCTTCCGGCCGGATCTTCTTAATGTCGTTAGGACGATTGATTTTTTCTAACATACTGATTCCTCCTGAAACCCGTATTCTTTCGGGTTGATTTATTTTGTCCTGCTGATCAGATATTCTGTCAGCCTGGTAAGATATCCATTTTCCTGGTCATAATCTTTTAGAATCTTAATAGCTTTCATTGAAATTTCCCGAACATCTTCTCTGGACTGTTCCAGCCCTTTGAGGCTTACATATGTCACTTTGTGATTCCTCTCATCACTTCCGACAGGCTTGCCAATTTCTTCTTCGTCACCCACCTGATCCAGAATATCATCTTGAATCTGAAAAGCTAATCCGATGGCCTCTCCGCACTGCTCCATTCGTTTTATTTCCTCTTCTCCTGCTCCGGCAAGTACGGCCCCAATCATCATACATGCCTCAATCAAAGCAGCTGTTTTATTTTTATGGATAAAAAGAATCTGCTCCATCGTAAGCGGTGTTCCTTCTAATTCGACATCAGCCACCTGTCCCCCGATCATCCCATAGATTCCTGGTTTAGAGGCAAGAATCTTCATTGCCTGGATCACACGCTCTGTCTCCTGTCCTTTTGCTATGTCAAATGCCTTGGAAGCTGTTTCATAGGCATAATTAAGAAGGGCATCTCCTGCCAGAATTGCCATATCTTCTCCATAGACGATATGACAGGTCTTGTGTCCCCTTCTGTAGTCATCATTATCCAGTGCAGGCAGGTCATCATGAATCAGAGAATAGGTATGAATCATCTCGATTGCTGCCATAAAAGGCTCGATCACTTCCCCTTCTCCTCCAAACATATGATACGTCTCTTCCATCAGCATTGGGCGCAGACGCTTTCCTCCCGATTTTACTGTTGTATTCATCGCTGTGAGAACTGTTTTCTGCAGTCCTTCCGGCCGAGGCAGATACCAGTCGAGAACCGCCTCAATATGGCCGATCCGTTCTTTCATCTCATCTTTAAACTTCATTTTCTTCCCCATTCTCATTTAAAATAATCAATTCTTTTTCTACCTGATCAAGAGAATCTTTGCATTTTTTTACTACACTGACACCATCAGAATACAGTTTGACTGCGTCTGACAGCTTTACATCCTCACTTCCCAGTTTTTTCAAAATATCGTCCAGCTGTTCAAAGCCCTGATCAATACTAAATTCCTTCTTTGCCATATCTGTGCTCCTTATTTTTTGTGTCTATTATATCATAGAAAAAGACAGATACAAACTTTTTTCCCTGTATCTGTCTCCGGGTTTCTTGTGGACTTTTATCGATCTTCCTCTTCCACCTGTCTGTCATCCATAAAATCTATCGCATTTTTCAAGTATTCAATATTCTTCTCCCGATCCATATTATAAATACATCCAAAGAGAACGTCCATCATATACTGCATAGAAATGTAAGATGAAAACTGTGAAATTCTGTCTCTTAAATTCTCTTTTCCGCTGATATACAAGGCTTGCGCAATATACTGTGGATACAGATTGCTTCCAAATCTTCCGATTAGTACAACTGGTATTTTCTTCTGATAAAGTGCCTTGAGAATTGGCGGTATAAAGGTTGCTTTTCCAGAATAAGACAACACGATCGCACTATGGCTCTGATCTGCCGCCAGAGCAGTTGACCGCTGCTTATAAAATGATTTGGGGCAGTTTACAGTTCTTCCAATGGTCAGCATTTTATCCTGAAAATTCTCGGCAGCATTCAGATTATGCGCATGAGTATAAATATCAATGACGCTTGCATGGTGCAGCAGCCTTGCCGCACGCTGAAGTTCCATGGCATCAATGTAACGGTTCGTATCACAGATTGCGGTCTCATATAATTTTAACAGTTTGTTTGCAATGACCTGGGGACCGTCCTCCCGATTAAAAGGATAATTGACATCGATCATTTCAATATCTTCTTTTTTCCTTGTCAGCTCTTTTGCAAGGAGTACCTTCAGATCATTAAATCCCTTTAGTCCGATCTTTCTGCAGAAACGATATACTGCTGATTTCGATACATGAATTTTATCTGCAAGCTCTATGATCGAAGCATTTTCCGCTGTTATTGGATTCCTGAGAATATAACTTCCAATCTCCGCTTCCAAAGGCGTCAGTCCTTCTGCCATACGGATCTTATGTTCCAAATCCATATTTCCGTTCCTTTCTTTTTCTTTATCATAACAAATTACAAATTTCCCCACAAGCTGTTTATGACAGAAGACAGACATCTGCTGCATTTCACAGCGGATGTCTGCCATCTTATCATTTAGTATTCTGCTACTGTCGTTATTCCTTTTTTCGCCTTTATCTCTGTCTGATAGGTGATATCCGGAAGCCCTTCTTCCTCTAAGACAACCATCATAACATCTGTAAGATATCCCGCTTTTTCCACTTTTTCAATGTCCATGGAAATCAGTCGGTCTCCGGCTTTTACTTTTTGTCCGTTAGAAATCCATTTTTGGAATCCATCTCCTTCCATCTTCACCGTGTCAATGCCAATATGAAGCAGAATACTGATTCCATCTTCTGTCTGAATTCCAACTGCATGAAGCGATGGATCGATTATCGTTGTAATGGTTCCGTCCGCCGGTGATACAATCGTTCCATCCGTTGGTTCAATGACAATTCCATTTCCCATCGCACAAGAAGCAAACGCCTCGTCTCTTGCTTCTTTCATCGATTTTACCACTCCGTCGGCTGGTGAAACCAGTTTTCCATGCCCGTATACACAGTTTCGCTCTTTTTCTTCAGTCTCTTCATAAGGTGCTGCATTATCCTCGAATTCAATTCCCTTCTGCGCACAATCCTGGACGTACTCTTCAAAATTGCTCTTAATGATGGAAACCTGAGGTCCATAAATGATCTGGATTCCATTTCCTTTGCGAATGATTCCTTTAGATCCTGATCTATTTAAAAATTCGTCTTCTACTTTTGTTTCATCTACGACAGTTACCCTTAATCTTGTAGCACAGCAGTCAATGTCTGTAATATTAGAGACTCCTCCCAATCCGCGCAGGATCATTGGGGATACAAAGTCTTCCTTTCCTTTTCCTTTCTTGTTCTGATAATCTGCCTTGGTATAAAGCTTAATACCCTCTGCATCATCTTCCCTTCCAGGTGTTGGAAGATCAAATTTTTCAATGATAAATTTAAAAACAAAGAAATATAAGACCGCATATACCACAAATACCGGGAGAATCATCATCCAGTTGGTCTTTTCCTGCCCCTGCAAAATTCCGTATAAAGTAAAGTCAATCAAGCCGCAGGAAAATGTCGTTCCAATACAGATCTTCAAAAGATGCATTAAAAGGAAAGATAATCCCGCAAACGCACAGTGAAGGATAAACAAACCTGGCGCAATGAATAAAAAGGTAAATTCAATTGGTTCCGTAATACCGGTTAAAAAGGATGTCAGCCCTGCAGAGAACAGCAGCCCTCCTACAATCTTTCGATTTTCTGGTTTTGCACACCGATACATAGCATAAGCTGCTGCCGGAAGACCTGCCATCATGAAGGAATATTTTCCTGACATAAAGCGGCATGCTTCTACGCTGAATTTTACAGTATCTGGAGATGCCAGCTGTGCAAAAAAGATATTTTGAGCTCCTGCCACTGTGACACCGTCAACTACCGCTGTACCTCCAAGTGCTGTCTGCCAGAACGGCAGATAAAACACATGATGAAGACCAAAAGGTATCAGTGCCCGCTCTAAAAAGCCAAAAATAAAAGTTCCGAAATATCCTGATTTCAGCACGAGATCACCTAATGCAAAAATTCCATTCTGGATTGTCGGCCATATAAAGAAACAGATAATTCCAACACCAATATGGGCGATTACACTGATGATCGGTACAAACCTTACTCCAGAAAAGAAGGATAATGCTGCCGGAAGTTCTTGTTTGTAAAACCGATTATGAAGTGCTGCCGTCACAAGACCGACAACAACACCTGCAAAGACTCCCATCTGAAGAGAATCAATTCCACAGACATTTGTAATTGAACCTTCCAGAACATCAGGAGCATAGCTTCCATCCGGCAGGATGCTTCCTGTAAGTTTTAGCATCGCATTGATAGTAGAATTCATAACAAAAAATGAAATGCCTGCAGATAATACTGCTACTGCTTTTTCATTTTTCGCCATTCCCAGTGCCACTGCCAGAGCAAAGATCAAAGGAAGATTTCCAAAAATAGTATTTCCTACCTGAGACATAATTGTCAGCAGGCCGTTTAAAATCGTTCCTTCTCCTAAAATTCCCTGTAAATGGTACGCTGCAATCGTTTTTTCATTGGTAAATGAAGATCCAAGGCCCAGAAGTACTCCTGCAATCGGCAGTACAGAAACAGGCAGGAAAAACGATTTCCCAATCTGCTGAACAACAGCAAAAACAGATCCTTTTTCTTTTTTATTCGCCATTCTTTTTCTCCTCTCTTGAAACAAACTGATATATGACTGCTGCATGGTATATTTCTCCCGGCTCAAATACCGGCGCTTCAAATGTGTCTGTATTTATACTATTCGGGAAATATTGTGGTTCCATGCAAAATCCACTTCTTTCTTTATAGATTACACCTCCCTTTCCTACAGTATCTTTGATTGTATTTCCTGTATAAAACTGAAGTCCCGGCAGATCTGAGTATACTTCCATCATAATTCCCTGCTTTCGGTTGAAGGCCTCTGCTGCCTTTCGGATGCCGCAGTGAGGACTGCGGATCACAAAATTATGATCATATCCTTTTCCAAATCGGATTTGGTTATCTCCATTCAAAATATCCCGTCCAATTGTCCTGTATTCCCGAAAATCCATTGGTGTACCTTCTACTTTTCTGATTTCTCCTGTTGGAATAGTTTCTTTATCCACTGGTGTAAATTCATCGGCACAAATTCTAACTTCCGTATCTTCAATATTTCCGCTTTCATGTCCTCCAAGATTGAAATAATTGTGATTTGTCAGATTGATCAGCGTTTTTTTATCACTTACAGCTTCATAAGAAAGAATCAATCCATCCGCCTCTGTTATCGTATAAACAACAGAAACTTTCAGCTCGCCCGGAAATCCCTGTTCACCGTCTGGACTTATGTACGAAAACTTCACTGCATTTTCATCAATCACCTCGGCATCCCACAAAACTTTATGGAATCCATGTTCTTTATCGCTATGAATATTATGTTTGCCTCTGTTTTTAGCCAGATGATATTCTTTGCCATCAATCTGAAATTTCGCATTGGAAATCCGATTCACATTTCTTCCCACCGTAGCGCCGAACATTCCATGGTTTTCCTGATAGTCTTTCAGATGATCAAAACCCAATGCCACATCTTTCTTTTGCCCGCAGCAGTTTTTAACAAAAATTGACTGAATATTTACTCCAAAGTCGGTCACATGAACTTCAAATCCTTGATGATTTTTCAGCTGATAAAGACTGGCGATTCTTCCATCGGGAAGTTCTCCAAATTTTTCTATTTTAACACTCATTTTCTCTACCTTCCATGCTGCATCAAATCTTCTACCACCGGATCTTCCGTATGAACACCTGCCGCTTTTAATTCCTGTATTTTCTCTGAAAACTGCGGCAGATATTTTTCATGTGCTACCAGCAGCTCATCTAAGACTCTTTGTGTTTCCGTATTATTTTCAACCAAAGGATTCAAAACAAATGCTTCCAGCGCCATGCCGTAGTCTCCGGTCAACGCTGCCTGGATCGTACATTCTTCCATTGCTTTCATCATCTGAAGCCATCCTTTTTCTGCCGGCGGAAGTTTTCCAAAAGCCATCGGCTGTGCCCCTGCCGCAGAAATGATAGAAGATACTTCTACAATTGAGTCATCATCCAAACAAGAAATCGCGCCATTATTCTGTGTACTCACTACCATATGAATCTTTCGATTCGAATAAATTGCCCGAATACATTCGCAAGCTGCATCACTGTAGTAAGCTCCTCCTCGTTTTGACAGCTGTTCCGGCTTTGTATGAAGTTCTGTATTCTTATAGAGTTCGAATAATTCTTTTTCTGTCTGTTTCATCTGTTCTGCTCTGGTTCCGCCTTCTTTAAATTCTTCCAGAGCGTGCTCCAGCATTGTCTGTTTTACGTAATAGTATCGATGATATCCGCAAGGCAGCAGATTCATGCTTCTCAGCAGTTCCAAAGGGAACTCTGCCTGATAAATATTGGCTGGTGTACCGCCGTTTTTCTCATTGATATGCTCAATCAATTCCGGTGTCAAATCCTTTCCGTTTTCATCAAACACCTTATGCCAATGGAAATGATTGATTCCTGCAAATCGGTAATTTAACTCTTCCGGATTTTTTCCTACAAGTTTTGGCTCTGCCATCATAGCTATGGTTGGTACGTTGCACAATCCAATCGTTTTCTTCCATCCAAAATGTTTGATAGCAGCTTCAGTCACCATACCGCTCGGATTTGTAAAATTGATCAGCCATGCATTCGGACATAATTCTCTCATATCACGGATAATTTCACCAATCACCGGAATTGTACGAAAAGCCTTCAGCATTCCTCCGGCACCATTCGTCTCCTGTCCAAGCATCCCGTAAAGGGAAGGGATCCTCTCATCTTTGATTCTGGCATCCAGCAGTCCCACACGAAACTGTGTTGTGACAAAATCTGCATCCTTCAGTGCTTCTCTTCGATTCAATGTCGTATATACTTTAACATCATATGGTGTAGCGTCCCACATTCTCTGTGCCAGTCCCCCAACAATCTCTACTTTTTCTTTTCCATCTTCAATATCCACCAGCCAGATTTCCTTGATAGGAAGATCGTCATAGCGCTTGATAAATCCTTCCATTAATTCCGGTGTATAGCTGCTTCCGCCTCCGATGGTTACAATTTTTACTGCTTCTTTCATCTTGTTTTCCTCCTTGTTTTTCTTACTGACCCAATCATAATGTCTTTGGTCTGCAGTCTCAATACAATGGAGGCGGACTGATTCTTTTTCCCAGAAAAACTTTATCTTTATTATTTTTTTGAAACTTTTTGAAAAAAGAGAAAAAAAACACCTTCGCAGATTAACCCTGCAAAGGTGTTTTTTGCTGTTAACAATATCAACTCATTATTCTTTTTTCATTTCGTTTTGAATCCATCGCATGATGACATGAACCAGATATTCTTTCTGCCGAAATGTAAGTTCTCTTCCAGGAGAGATTTTATGCCATTTCCTGATGCAGTTCCTGCAGCAGGTTGCGGTGGCATGCTGAGCAAGAAAAACCGGATGTCCTTTCATAGGCGTCTGTTTTCCATCGTTTGGGATGACCGCAGGTGCCAGACGCTTCTCCACAAAATCCCAGGCATGAGAACGAATTTGATCCATGCCTTTTTTCTGAACATATGCTCTGTCCTTTTCACTCAAATGGAAACGGCTGCGAAATTTTGATCTGTTAAGCCGTTCAAACAGCTGCCCCATCCACTCCTCTTCCGTCATGCTCTCATCTCCTGTTTCTATTAATACAAAAATTCAAGATCAATCTCATCCTTTTGTTTAATTTCATCAAGCTTCCACCGACCGTCCTCATAAATAAACTTCCAATATTCATAAAAGGCCGAAGCTCTTTCATTGCCTTCGAGAAATTCTCCTGTCGATTTTCTTATACGATAATCCTTCATCTTCCCATGAATCACATACCAGATATAATCGCCTTCGGTTCCTTCAAGATTCTTTACTTTTACTGGCTTTGCACTCAGCAGCCGTACCCCTTCCTGTACTTCTTCTTCATCCCGCATTTCCATCCAGGCAAGTTTCGTTCTCCAGTTTTCCTGAATTTCCCGGCTCAAATAATCTTTTGCATAATCCACATCTTGTCTTCTCCAACATTCCTGAATCTCAAAATAAGCTCTTCGCACATAATTCTTCATTTCTTTATAATCCCAGTTGCTGTCTGTTTTTTCAAAAGACCTAATCTGCTTTTTGCTTGCCCGGCTTGCTTTTCTTACTTTCCAAGCAAAAGCAATACTTCCGCCGCAGACCATAAAAACAATGATTCCATTGGTGATCAGCCCACTGATTGGATTACTTCTTCTGGATCTGCTGTAGGAACCGCTGCTGCTGTGAGAACCCCCGCTTCCTCCGGAACCTCCTCCACTTCCGCCGCCTCCTGCCCTGGCCAGACAAGTAATCTGCAAAGTCATACAAAGTATAATCCCCAAAACTGCCATAAGAATCAGCTTTTTTATCTTTTGTCCTGTCATACTTCTATTCGATGCGGCTTCACTTCTTCTACCCTGGTCTCTAACGTACCATCTGAAATGATGACCGAAATCTTATCTCCCTTCTTTACACTGCTGGAAGATCCCAGCGGCTCTCCATTCTCCCGCTCCAAATATCCAAATCCATTCACCAGCTTCGCAGTTGGGGATAATCCATGCAGTCTTCCTGTATAGATTTCCAGCTGATGCCGGTATTGCGTTACAAGATTCTTCATGCGAAGAGAAAGCCGGTCTTCCATCTCAGCCAGCCGCATTTTTTGTTCCTGAAGCTGAAATTTCGGATCAAATTTTCCAATCTCCAGCTGATATTGTTTTAATCTCAGCTGATATCTTCTCAGCACCTGCTTCAAATAGGTATTCAGAGTATGCGCACGATTATAAATTCCATCCAGCACTTCCCGAATATCAGAAACTGCCAATTCACAGGCTGCCGTTGGTGTCGCAGCACGAAGATCTGCCGCATAATCAGAAATGGTTGTATCTACTTCATGACCGACGCCGGATATAATCGGGGTTTCTGCGGCAGCAATCGCTCTTGCCACGATTTCTTCATTAAATGCCCACAGATCTTCAATGGATCCCCCACCTCTTCCAACGATAATAATGTCCACTCCATACCGATCCAAAGTCTCAATTCCTTTGACAATCGTTAAAGCGGCTCCCTCTCCCTGTACCTTAGCCGGATACAAAACCAGCTGCACAAAAGGGTTCCTTCTCTTTGCGGTACTGATAATATCATGAATTGCAGCGCCTGTCTTTGCTGTAACAATTCCAATTCTCTTCGGATCTTTTGGAATCGGCTTTTTCTTTTCATGATCAAAAAGCCCTTCTTTATACAGCTTCTGCTTTAGCTGCTCATAAGCAATATAAAGTTCTCCAATCCCATCCAATCGGATCTCATCTGCGTACAGCTGATAACTTCCACTTCGTTCATAAACACTGATATTTCCGCTGACAATGACTTCCTGCCCGTCTTCCATATCAAATGAAAGGCCATGATATCGGGCATTTGCGAACATCACACAGGAAATCTGACTTCCCTCATCTTTCAGCGAAAAATAAATATGTCCGGAAGAATGATACTTACAGTTAGAAACCTGTCCCTTGATAGAGATCCTCCGCAGAGCATAGTCGCTCTGAAACATCCTTTTGATATAGGAATTAATCTGTGTTACAGAAAAAACCTTACTTTTCATCCTGCTCCTGTCCAATCTTTGCTAAAATTCCGTTAATAAATCCTGCTGCTTTTTCATTGCAGTATTTTTTCGACAATTCTACTGCTTCGTTGATCGCTACCTTTCTTGGAACTTCCGAATCTATCAAAATCTCATAAATCGCCAGACGAAGAATGGAAAGTTCTGCCTTCCCAATCCTTGCCAAATTCCAGGCTTTTGCATGATCGGCGATTTCTTTATCCAGCTCGTCCAGATGTTCGATCAGATTCATTACCTTTCCCGCAATCTCTTCCTGCTGTTTTTTCCTGATATAGTCATTCTCCTGGAAATATAGACTAACCTGTTCATCGAATTCTTCTCTTTCACAAAATTCCACCGAGAATAGAATCTTAAAAATATGTTCTCTTACTTCACTTCTTTTCATTTGATTTCCTTTCTACGATACAAAGACGGAACTGATACAGTCCCGTCTGAAAATACTGTCTTTATGCTCTATTCGTCATCCATTGCTACTCCGGCAACCCGGACATTAACTTCTTTTACCTTCAGTCCGGTCATGTTCCCAATCGCGGTCTTTACCCGATCCTGGACCTTGGAAGATATCTCCGGAACACTGACTCCATATTCAAGCTCAATTGCCAGATCAACGATAATTGCATCTTTCTCAATCTTGACTCTGACACCTTTTGACAATTTCTTCATGCCCAGCTTGCTGACAAGTTCATTCGTAATATTTCCGTACATTCTTGCCACGCCGCTGACTTCTGTCGCTGCCAGTGCCGCAATGATCGCAATGACATCATCCGCTATCTTCACATCCCCGTGAATTCCTCTTTCCTTTATCTTATAGCTGTTCCTATTTTCCATAAAAAGCCTCCTGTATCTCCGCACTCTTCCTATGCTATTATATCAAATCGAAAAGTGCTTTTCTACTATTATTTACTGACAGAGAAATATTAATCTTCTGTTTTAATCGATGTAATCACAATCTTGTCTAGCTGACATCCTGTTTTCCTTACAATAATATCTTCTATCTGACTTCTTTCCACCTTTGACAAATCTTTTTTATTTACCAGGACATCAACATTTCCGTTGCTGATCGTGACAATGGAATTTAAAAATCCCTTCGCTCCCAGAAGATTTTCAGAAGCTGTTTCCATTTCCATCTGTTCTGCCAGAGTGGAAAGTTTGTCAACCGCATCTTGTTTAACGCTGTCTTTGACGGAATCATCATTGATAATCTCTTCCAAAGTATCCTTTGCTTTGCTGTGAGTTTGTTCTCTTTCTAATTTTGCTTTTGCAACATAGTTGCTGACCTGTGCATTGGTAAGAACTGCCTCGCCGACATCTGTAATATCATCCGTCACCTGACCTGCTGTTTCTTTTGCTGTATTGGATACGGTCTTTGTCTTGCTGCCAGATGCCGAATCAAATTTCCCACTGTAATTTACATACCCAGCCACCGCAATTATGATCGCCAGGGTCGTAATGATCATTTGATTTTTTCTAAACAATTTCTTCATTTAGGAATCCTCCATTTTTAAGACTTTAACTTTGTAGGACGAAATATGAAATAAAACAGATACTGCATCAACAATATTCTGGTTAACAATATCATTTCCTCCTCCCTGGGCAACCACAACAACTCCTTCTACCTCCGGCTGAAGCTCCTTAATGACATATGGAACCTTTTTCCCATCCTCTTCAATTAAGACGGTTTCTTCATCTTCCTTCACGCTCTTTTCTTCCTTCCCTGTACTTTCTTCGTAGGGACTGTCTTTGTTGACCACCGCTTCCGAAGAGGATTTGACTGTAATCATGACTTTGACCTTTCCAACCCCCTCAACCTGCTTTAATGCTTTTACGAGCCGCTCTTCCTGTTTTTTTACATAGGCATCTGTCGAATCTTCTTCATCCTGTGTCTCTTCGGCTGTCTCTTCTTTTTTACTTTTTTCCGGAGATGGAAAGCTGAAAACCATCAGACAGATTCCAAGTACAAGAATCAGGAGCAGCTTTCTAATTCCAATGGTTTCTATGATGTTTTGCAGTTTTTTCTTATCTATCATATTTCCTCTACTCACTTATATTTATATTAGCTTTTTCCACATTATAGAATCTGGAAACCATGGTTTTTATTTGCTGCTCCTTACTTTTTGCATTATCCGCTGCTATCGTGATTTCCTGAATACTGCCTTCCTCATCCACGCTGGCTGTTACTTCCTGTACTTCTACCCCATATTCTTCCAAAACTGTTTTGACTCCTTTTTGAATCTGCTCTTCTTTGGCTCCCGTTGCATTATCTTCAAAAGACAACAGATCAGCTTCCTGGGAAATCTCTGAAAACACATCCTGTATTTCTATATCTTTTCCCATCCATTCCAACAGCGGCTGTATGACCAGGATTAAAAGCATAAAGCCCGCTACCAGACTGATATATGGCTTATATTTTGTCCCTTCTGCCAGCTGACCGGCCACTGTCGATAAGATCAAAAAGAAAATGACTGCCCGTATCATTTCCACGATTTCATCACCCCGCATAATAATTCACATTCGTTGAAAAAGCGATCAGTGCAATGGACAGTATAAACAAGACTGTCATTGTTATGATCATCTGCATCATAAGTTTTCCGCTTTTGATCACTGCGTCCATGGCACCTGTAATCCGCTTATCAGAAACCGGCTGGAGAAGGATTCCTGCCGCTATATATGACAAGACAACTGCTCCGATTTTTAACAAAGGCGGAAGGACCAGCACAAGAAGAATCAAAATTCCGGCAGCGCCGATGCTGTTTTTTATGACAACCGCTGATCCTATGACGGTTGTCATAACCGTATTCAGTCCTCCTCCAATTCCAGGTATAGCTGAAATTCCTTTTTCTAAAGCCGTATGTTTCAGAGAATCTACTGCCGGCAAAATCATGGACTGAATCATCTGAACTCCCAGGGCAAGAGATAAAAATCCTTTCATCAGCCATCCAGCTGCTTTCTCCAGCGTACTGCAGAGTCTGGAAAAATGTTCCTCTTCCGAAATGTGATTTACAATCTTTAGAACAAATAAAATCCGGATCATCGGCAAAATCAAATAATCTGTAAGAAGAGACATTCCATAAATGACCATCAGGTAAAACTCATAAATCGCTGTAGAAGTGGTAACTCCGGAAGTAGACACAACTGCAATAGAATAAGCAGTGATCATTCCTTTGATATAATCCATGATCAACTGAATCAAGTCTTGGGCCGTCTCATTTAAATAATAAAAAGAATCTGTCATAAGTGCGATAAAAATCATATAGGTAACATAAAATCCTGCACTTCCCGCATTTCCCTGAAGAAATGCGTCAGACAAATTTTTAAAGACTGCAGCAATCATCGCGGCAATCATCATTTGTTTGAGGAATTCTTTCTGCAGGACAAACGATGAAACAAAATTTCCAAAACATTTTTCCCATAAAGACTGCAGAGCCTCCTTTATATCCCCTGCCATCAGATGTTTTACAATCTGAATAAAAGAAAGATCCTCATCCTGTTCTTCCAAAATCGATTCTACTCCACTAAGTGAATCATAATCTAATTCTCCCTGCGCGGCAGGAATTAGTTTCGGAGACATCAAAATGACAAAGAGCATCAAACATAAACACCATTTTTTCATATTCCCTATCCTAAAAGTTCCTGCACTGTCTCCAAAAATGACCGAAAGATTGGCACACTGACTGCAAGGATTGATAATTTTCCAATCAGTTCAATCTGCTTTCCAATGGTTTCCTGTCCTGCGTCTCTGCAGAGATTCGATGTAATCTCGCATAAAAAAGAAATACCGATTAACTTTAGCAGGATCTGAAAATAACTTCTGGGGATTCCTGAATAACTCCGTATGTCCTCAAAAACTTCCAGTACCTCCCGCATTTCTTTCAGTGCATAACCAGCAAGAATGACGCCGGACACCAAACCGATGGCAAGTCCGATTTCTGGACGAATGGATTTAATCTTCATCGCTGCCAGACTGGCAATGATTCCAAACAGTGCTGCCTGTATCACACTCCCACCCCCATTTTTAAGAGATTGTAAAAAGCGTCTGCACGCTTTCAAACAAATCATATATGTATGGTATCACCCATGACAGAACCAGAATCAGTCCTGCCAGCGTCAGTAAAAATGCCTGCTCTTCCCGCCCGGAATGTTTTAGCACCTGAACAAGAATTGTCACAAGAATTCCGACTGCCGCAATTCGAAAAATTATATTTACGTCCATTCCTTCCTCCTTACACTAAAATGATAACTATCAGCAGGCCAAAGGAAAGTCCAAGAGAACGGTACATTCTGCAGTTTTTTATAACCTGGTCCTTCATCTGAAAAATGACATCCTCAATCTGTTCAATGGCAAAACCAATGGTTTTTTCCTGCATCTCTTTATCCAGATATCCAATCGTCTCTCCCATAGACATGAGAATTTCCAAAAATTTTGGTTCAATAATCTGTGGTTTTAACTGTTCTTCCATTCCTTCTTTCCACACAGTAAAAAAAGACACCTCTGTGTAGCTTTTCAGCCGTTTTGCTATCTGGTTTAAAAAAGGTCTGAATTCCTCGGAAGTTTTCTCGGCAATAACTGCAATTGCCTCCGGCAGCGGCGTAAATCCATAGCGGATTTCTCCCTGAAGAAGATACAGCATCCGCTTCAGAGCAATGCCCTGCTCCAGTTTCTTTTGTTCTTTTCCGGCTTTCGAAAATCCAAAACTGATGCCTGCTGTCACCACCAGCAGAATTCCTATGATCTTAAGCATATAGTTCCACCCCATTTTCATCGAAAATTTTTTTTATCTTTCCCGGTTCCTCCCGATGATCCAGGATCACATATCTCTGAAACATCTTTTTCTCCAAAGTTTTTTTCATATAAGGATTTTTCATTAATGATTCCCTGCTTCTGCCATGAGCCGTTGCCAATATGGTGCAGCCCCGGAATGCACAAAAAAATAACGCGTCTACATCATCCCTGGTTCCTACTTCATCGACTGCAATAATTTCAGGCGCCATAGATCGAATCAGCAGATTCATTCCTTCACTTTTTCTGCATCCATCCAAAAGATCCGTACGAATTCCCAGATCATTTTGGGAAATTCCTTGATATGCCGCTCCAATTTCACTGCGCTCGTCCACGACTCCCACGGTCTGCCCTTTTTCAGATGCTGTTCGTATCAAATCCCTTAACAGCGTAGTCTTTCCACATCCCGGAGGCGAAATAATCAATGTCGGAAGGAGTTTGCCTTCTGACTGACACTTCTGATACATTTCACAGGCACATCCCTTAATCTGATGAGCAATGCGGATATTCAGACAGGAAATGTGCTTCATCGCTTTTATTTTTCCATCTTCCATTACCGCTGATCCTGCCAGCCCGACTCTATGACCTCCCTGTATCGTAAGGTATCCCTGTTTTATTTGTTCCTCATACGCATAGAGAGAATATCCACTGATATATTCCATGGCCTGTCTCAGTTCTTCCTTCGTAAAAATCCATGCATCTTCCCGTACGGGCGTCAGCCCCTGCCTTTCGGAAAGAAAATATTCCTGGTGTTCATATCGGATTAACACCGGCTTCTGAACTCTTAGACGGATTTCCTGCATTTTTTCTATTTTCAAATGATGTTTCGACAGTATCCCTCTTATTGTAAGCGGCAATATTTGAAAAACTTCTCGTCCTGCTTTCATAAGCCCTCCCATTCTCTGTATAATCAAATATATGGGAAAAGCCTTAAAATATGCTAAAAAAAAGAATCCCTGACACGGGATTCTTTCCTTTATTTTTTTTCTTTTGAACTCTTTTTCCTTCCGGTCTTTTGATAAAAAGGAGCAATCTGATCAAATGATCTTCTCAGCTCATATTGATAACTGGTCTCTTTTACCTTATTGGTCTTCTGAGCTACAAACTGATCCAGTTTCTGCATATATTCATCTTCAGAAACAGTTCCTTCTGCCACATAAGTAAGCCCCTTCTCCCAGCTGGCTGTCAAAGTCGGATTCAGTAAAGAACTGATAGAAGCGTTTACCACATTTACGATCATCTCTCCAGTTAAAGTAGGCGTAACAATCTGTGTCTTTTTATTCAGCGCAATATATTGATTCGTAATCAGTTTTTTTATAATCTCCGCCCGGGTTGCACTTGTTCCGATTCCACTTCCTTTAATCTGTTCCCGCAGATCTTCATCTTCAATCAGCTGTCCGGCATTTTCCATAGCAAGGATCAGAGACCCGGAATTATACCGTTTCGGCGGCGTTGTTGTTCCATCTTTAATTTTATATTCATTGACAGGAAGCCTCATGCCTTTTCGCAGTGATGCGATCGCATCCATCTGCTCCTTCGTCAAGGCCTCTTCTTTTTTCTGACCTCCTATTCCGGCAATTTTTAAATAACCAGGATCTGACAAGACCTTAAATGTTGCTGTAAAAGCTTCTCCCTTGGTTCGGGTTTCCAGGCGTATCTTTGTATACACTGCCGGCGGCATGAAAATACTTAAAAATCTTCTGGCGATCACATCATACACTTTCTGTGCTGTCAACGGCAATGCTGAAAGATTTCCTGCTGCCTGCCCTGTAGGGATGATAGCATAATGATCTGTGATCTTTTTATCATCCACATATTTTGTCTTCGAAAGTCCCTGATACTTTTTCCCCTCCAATATATCTGCCGCTGCCTCACTCAGCGGTCCATAGGACATCAGTCCTTTGATATTTTTATAAACTTCCTTGCTTACAGCCGTAGACAACACTCTCGCATCCGTTCTCGGATAAGTCACCATCTTTTTTTCATACAGATCCTGTACAATCTTTAATGTCTCATCAGGACTTAATTTAAACATCTTGGAGCATTGATTCTGGAGTTCCGCCAGATTATAAAGCAGCGGCGGATTTTTCTTCTCCTTTCGTCTGGAGGAAGATTCTACAATCGTTTCTTTGTTAGTGCCGTCTTCTAAATATTTTATAAACTCTTTAGCATCTTTCTTCTCCAGAAACCCATTTTCTTTGTAAAGTTTTGGTGATTTCCAGTATTTTGAACCTTCAGCCGCTTTCCATTCCGCTTCCACTTCAAAGCCGCTGCAGTTAAAATGTCCCAGAATCCGGTAAAATGGTGTAGGCACAAAGTTTCTGATTTCTCGTTCTCTTTTCACAATCATACCAAGGACGCAGGTCATCACACGACCTACTGCTACCACAACACTCTTTTTCTTATTTAGATAATTAGCAATCGTCCATCCATATTTTAAGGTCAGAACTCTGGAAAAATTAATTCCCATAAGATAGTCTTCCTTTGCCCTTAAATATGCCGCAGATGCCAAATTGTCATATTCGCTTAAATCTTTTGCCCTCTCTACTCCTCTGATAACTTCCTCTTTTGTCTGGGAATCAATCCAGACTCTTTTCTTTTTTTTCTGACTGCTTACATGCGCTTCCTGATCTACCAATCTATAAATATATTCGCCTTCTCTTCCTGAGTCAGTGCATACATAAATTGTATCAATATCATCGCGGTTTAGCAAAGAAGCGACAATATCATACTGTTTTTTTACACCAGGGATAATTTCATACTTAAATTTTTTCGGAATAAATGGAATCGTCTCCAAATCCCATTTCTTTAATATGGGATCATACTGATCTGGATAGGACATTGTCACCAGATGACCAACACACCAGGTAATCACGGCTTTTTCCCCTTCCATATATCCATCCCGGCTTTTTGCATTTATCTGGAGTGCGGCTGCAAATTCCCTTGCCACACTTGGCTTTTCCGTAATAAATAATGACTTCAAACACTTACCTGCTTTCGATTTAATTTTTTGTATTGTACCATACCGTGAAAATTCATGATATACTAAATGAGAACAAAAATCAAGAAAGGAGATTTCTATGAGTACCGCAAAAGCAAATGAAGCAAGAGCAAAAACAATCATTAAGAATCTTGAAAAACGAAATATGGAAGGTGTCTATTGTGCGACAAAAGAAGATGCCCTAAAACAGGCATTGTCATACATAACCAAGGGTTCTTCCGTATCCTGGGGCGGATCCATGAGTATTGAGGAAATCGGTCTTATGGATGCCGTAAAAAATGGTGATTACCAGGTGATTGACCGTTCCACAGCTAAAAACTATGATGAACAGCGGGAAATTTTCTCTAAGGTCGTCTTATCTGATTATTTCCTGATGAGTTCTAACGCAATTACTTTAGATGGTGAACTGATCAACATTGATGGAACCGGCAACCGGGTCGCTCCTCTCTGCTATGGTCCAAAACATGTCATTATGATCGTTGGAATGAATAAAGTCGTAAGCAATGTAAAAGATGGAATTGCCAGAGTTCGCAATATCGCAACACCTCCAAACTGCATCCGTCTCGGATTAGAAACCCCTTGCTCCATCACCGGACGATGTGCAGACTGCTACGGTGATACCTGCATCTGCAGTGATATCGTTGTAACAAGACGTCAGAGTGCCGCCATGAGAGGAAGGATCAAAGTCATTCTCGTTGACGAGTGTCTTGGATACTAATCCATTTGAAATCAGATGAAATTCTTTAAAAGTCCCAAAAAGAGCTTTTGTTCTTTTTTGGGACTTCTTGCATTTTTATCACAATCATTGTAATATAAGTATAATTTCGATTACTTTTAAGCCTATTTTATAACAATATTACTTTGGAGAAGCATATGAAGAAAAACTTTGAAAAAACGATATATGAAATTGATCATCTGCCATTTACAACGCTGGCACCCTGCTGGCAGGAAAGTTTTACGATCGTATATATCCTTTCAGGAACACTGGCTTTTCATATCAATCACAAAACTTACCTCGCATCCTCTGGTGAGGGGTTCTTTTTAAACGCGGGACAGGTTTATTTCGCGGAGAAATATAAATCCTATCCATGCTGTTTTCTTATTATCCATATTAGTCAGGAAATCTTTCATTCAGGGAATGACGATCAGATTTTTCAAAAATACATCCTTCCTGTAATTCATCACCCTTCTTTTTGTCATCTTACTTTAGTCCCTCGAGTTCCGTGGCAGAAATATATTCTGGAAAATATAAAAAAAATGATGGAAACATACCGTACAATGCAGTATGGGTATGAATTTAAAATCCATCATTTTATCAATGAGATTTTCTATTATATCCTTCAAAATCTTTCCTCTCTTCCTGAACTGTCCAGACAGCAGAAAAAAGATATTTTCCGAATCAAAATGGTCATGGCATATCTGGAAAAAACTTATCCCCAGAAACTTACGCTCCATGATATTGCTGAAACATGTCAGCTAAGCCGCAGTGAATGTTCCAGACTGTTCCAAAGAATCCTTCACTGCAGCCCGGTAGACTATCTCATTAAAATCCGTATTCTCCACAGTCTTCCTTTGATTACAGCTCATAAACTGTCTATGACAGACATTGCCAGAAAAACTGGATTTTCTGGCGGAAGCTATTTTTCTGAAACATTCAAAAAAGTCATGGGGGTAACTCCCAGAGATTATTACAGGAAATTTAAAAAAGACCCGCAGCATCAGGACTGAATCTTCCTGTGCTTTGAGTCTTTTTGTTTCTTACTTATTCTGATCCCATTCGCGAAATGCAATAAATTTCGTCTTCCAAAGCAATGCCAAAGCCGGCGTCAGCGCCCACAGCAGCTTCCCTGTCGTATCCAGCACTTCAAAATGAAAGACCTCTGCATAATCCAGTATCAAAACAATACCAAACAAAAGAATCACTCCATAGGCTACCGAATAAGAAAAATATACTTCCTGGCCAATCCTGCTGCTGAAATAGAACCGATCCATTGTGAGAGAAATCATCGATATAGCAGCAAGAATAATCTGAAGGAGCTCCTGATTCTCCATTTGAAAATAAATATAAATGGCCGCAGCAAATATCAATATCTGAATATACCACAACACTTTTTCCTGTTTCTCATATGTTCCCATCGCACATACTTCCTTTTCTTTCGCTTAATAATGAATAAATACCGGATCTCCGATCTTCGTTAGATTATATACAGATTCTGCATCAGAAAGAGTGAGATTCACACAGCCATGAGATCCTGCTGTCTTGTAATAGGTGGTTGACCATTTGTCCCAGTCGTTCCGGCTGCTGTAATGATACCCTGTTCCTGTCCACATAATCCTGGTCCAATACTTAGTAGGAACTTTATAATCTTCTCCAACCAAAGTCTTTGTCAGTTTCTTCTCTTTTATATCATAGACACCGGTTCTTGTAATACGGTCCGGCTCATCTTTTCCCGTAATACATTTGCAGCTGAATACTTTCTTTCCATCTTTATATATAAATACCTGCTGAGCAGACAAATCTACTTCACTGTAATTTTTTGTATCCCAGTCATTCTGAAGATGATCAAAATCCATACGGTATCCTTCATGACTGTATACCGGCTCCAAAGAAGTTCTCAGCGCTTTGGCATTGGCATCTGTCGGATCCTCCATATACGCTTCCACCGCTTTTTCATCGGAATCTTTTTTAAGTTCTTCCATAACTTGAGTCACAATCTTGTCGTAATCCAGACGCCATCCATAATCCCCGCCGCTGACTTGAATCGTTCTTCCGTCATGCGTCTTAAAGGTTCTTGCAATACCCTGGGTCTTATATTTGAGGCAGAAATCTTCAATCCAGTCTTCTATCTTGGACTGACTCAACTTAACATCCTCGCTCTTTGTATCAACAGTAATACAGTCTTTCAGCGTATCCGGTGTGAGAGTCTCTGTCACTCCATCTCCCATCTTCCACTGGATCCAATGGAGAAGATATTGATTGTAAGTCTTCTGCATCTCCTTAAGTTTGCCGTCATTTTTTCTGAGAGAAGGCTGTTTATAAACGTCAGGAAATGCTTCCTTATCTGTAAGATCCATCTCGGTATCCAGTTCTTCTACACTGTCAGCAATCGCCTGAACCAGATTTTCCTGATTCAATTCATTGCCCTCTACTTCTTTTTTCAACACTCCATGCTTTTCTTTAGATGAATACACAATCGTTGCATTCTTTGGCTCTGTAATCTTGTATCCATTTTCCCCTGTAACTATATCTGCTTTTGCCACCACATCTGCAATCTTGTCTCTGGAATAAGCAATCAGCCGATCTGCACTGTCATCCTCCCTTCCAAAGAGAGACGCCAATACACTGCTCTCATGCTGCTTGTCATACACTTCGCGGATTTCATCTTCGCCCACCAAAGTAAGGTTGATATCCTTTCCTGATATCTTCATTGTGCCATTATTGCGTCCCTTAATCGTCAATTGATAGGAATTCATCTGATCTTCAATCTTCTCTATAGATTCTTCATATGTCATGCCTGATACGTCTACCTGATCAATCTTGCTGCCCGGATACCAGCGTCCAGAATAATGGATATGAACACCCGCTGCTATGGCAATAGCTGCAACAGCGATTCCTCCAACTATCATATACCCCTGCTTCTTATTTATTTTCATCCTTATCCTCCATATAGATTCCATTCTCTCATAAAAAACTTGTCATTTTCTGTCGAATACTATTCTAACGTAATTTCCTCTATATTGCAATTGATAAATTATAATATAAATCAGTCTAATTTCTTACATATTCTATAGTAAAATGTTTGTTGGAAATCTGCAAACAGATCAGATCTTCATAAGCATTGGCTCCATGTTCTGCAACACAGCCTTCCTCATACCATATCATAGTTCCTGGTCCAAAATACTCATCATTTGAACGTATTTGTCCTGACAGCACATAAAATCCATGAGCTGCTGGATGTGTGTGGCATTCTGTCGTAAATCCAGCAGGATAATTGATATAATTGATTTCCATTCCTGTTTCTTCATCCAGATGGAGCTGTTTCTTTCCAAACAGCTTCCCGGACGTACTTGCCATCCTGTAAAACCATGGCATTCTGCCCGTATCAGAGATGATTGGCTTAATTCCTCGGTCCAGCTTTCTGCGTTCCTCTTCATCTTTGATATAATGGATATCGAAATGCTTATTGGAAATCAGAAGTACCGTTGCATCTTCATAATCTGCTGCACCATGCTGAGCTACACATCCTTCCGGAAACCAAATCAAAGTATCTTTTCCGTAAATTTCATTGTTTACTTTCATTTGCCCCTCAAGAATATAGAGACCATGACCACATGGATGGGTATGTGTGATGGTCGTAAATCCGGCAGGATAACGATTCATGACAATGGACATGCCCATATCAGGGTCCTCCACTAGTTTTTTCTGCCCGAATAATTTCCCTGTCGTACTTGTCGGCCGATAAAACCAATCCATGCGCTTTACATCTGCTATCTTTTGTTTTTTCATCGCATTACATCTCCTTTAGTGAATTTATTTTGACTTTTTCATTTTCATCCATAGCAATATACGCAGCTCCCAGCATACTTTCATTTCCAGCGTTTACAGAGGCCTCTATCATTGGCTTTACTGGGAAACAGACATTAGACTTCTCCACCTCTTCCCGCACCATCTCCAGTAGTTCAGGAAACAGTCTGACGGTCCGTCCCCCCAGCACAATTTTTTCAGGATTATTCCATACAATCATATCCTCGATCAAAAAGGCTGTAATCTCTGATATTTTTTGAAGAAGTGCTGCCGCCCAGATCTCTTTTCTCCAATAAGCCTCCGCAATCTGAGACAATGACGTACACAAATGTCCGGCTTCCTCTGCCTGCTCCAGCATCGAAGTTTCTGTCAGATAAGCTGCCACACATCCCCTTTTCCCACAGGTACACTTTCGTCCGTGAAAAATAACCATCTTATGACTAATCTCTCCGCAGATTCCATATGCCCCGTTTATGACCTTTCCATCTCTGATCCATGCGGCACCAACTTCCTGACTCAGGCTCAGAAATCCCATAGATTTTTCTTTTCTTCCTCCGCAATGGTATTCTTCAATCACGGAAGCTTTAATATCCCTTGCCATGTAACACGGGATGCCAATCATTTCAGACAGAGGCTTTGCAAGTGTCGTATCTTTCCATCCAAACAGATCAGAATACCTGATTCTTCCAGTTTCTGCATCTATGATACCAGGAAAACTGATTCCGGCTGCTTCAATCTTCTTAAAAATATCAGGCTGATGTGTCTTAATCTCCCATATATGCTTTGCTGCTATTTCTGCCAGCTGCCGACAGTTTTGGGGTACTGCTTCTTCCCATTTTTTCTGAAACACAATTTCTTCTTCATAGTTTACAACGACACATCCAATAAAATCCCGCCTTACAAGAATTCCAAGACTGTAAAAAGCTTCTGGATTTTTCTTAAGCCATACAGCTTTTCTCCCAACACCTGCCGGCCCTTCTTTTTGGATTTCATGGATCAGTCCAAGTTTCATTAAATCTCCGCAGATTCTTGTCATGCTTGTAGGGCTCATTCCCAATTCCCTGGCCAGAGAAGCTCTTGACACACACTCTTTATCCTTCACCTGCTCCATGACAGCCACCCTATTTTCTATTTTCATTTCCAATTGACTTTGCTGTTTTTTATGAATCATATTAATTTCTCCACTGATGTTATTAATTTGATTATAAGACGTTCTTATATAATTGTCAATTCTTCTTTCTGTAAAATGAAAAGGAGGCCTTTTTACGGCCTCCCTGTCTTTCTTTTACTCATATAATGGATATTTATCTGTTAATTCTTTTACCATGGCTGCTGCTTCATCTAATTTCTGATCCAAAAGAGTGAGACGAATTGCTTTTGCAATCACTTTCATATCATCTTCTTTTAATCCTCTTGTTGTTACAGCCGGAGTTCCAAGGCGAAGTCCTGAAGTTACAAATGGAGATTTTGGATCATTTGGCACTGTATTTTTATTGCATGTGATATGCACAGAATCCAGAACTTTTTCTGCTTCTTTTCCTGTCAAATCATATTTCTTTAAATCCAGAAGCATCAGATGATTATCTGTACCGCCTGATACAATATCAAATCCTTCTTCAATCAGTGCATTGGCTAAAGTATCCGCATTTTTTACTACCTGTTTCATATATTCTTTGTATTCATCAGACAAAGCCTCTTTGAAACATACTGCTTTTGCGGCAATGACATGCATTAATGGTCCCCCCTGAATTCCAGGAAAGATTGCTTTATTGAAGTTATATTTTTCATTCACTTCATTGCTGCTTAAGATCATACCTCCACGAGGTCCTCTCAAGGTCTTATGAGTGGTTGTGGTTGTCACATGCGCATATGGAATCGGGCTCTGGTGAAGTCCTGCTGCCACCAGACCGGCAATATGAGCCATATCTACCATAAGCACAGCCCCCACTTTATCAGCAATCTCACGGAAACGCTTAAAATCAATTGCTCTTGCATATGCACTAGCTCCTGCAATGATCATTTTTGGCTTGCATTCCAAGGCGATTCTTTCCACTTCATCATAATCAATAAAACCTTCATCATTTACACCATAAGGAACGCAGTGATAGTTCTTTCCTGACATATTGACCGGACTTCCATGAGTCAAATGTCCGCCGTGGTCCAGACTCATTCCCATATAGGTATCTCCCACATTCATAACCGCAAAGAAAACTGCCATATTTGCCTGTGCTCCAGAATGCGGCTGTACATTGACATATTCACATCCAAACAGTTTTTTTGCGCGTTCTCTCGCAAGATTTTCAACTACATCTACATACTCACATCCGCCGTAATAGCGCTTTCCAGGATATCCTTCCGCATACTTATTGGTCAAATGGCTTCCCATGGCCGCCATAACCGCTTTTGAAACCAGGTTTTCAGAAGCAATCAATTCCAGATTACTTCTCTGTCTGGTCATCTCATCTTCCATTGCCTGAGCAATTTCACTGTCATAATTTTTCACTTCACTAAAATCAAACATTGTGTCTCCTTTCTTGTCAGATTCCTATTCCTGGAACTGCTCTTTGAGGGCTTCAACAGCCCGTTCTACTCTGCTTTCCTTAATCAGGACTGTAATCTTGATCTCAGATGTATATATCATTTTAATATTAATTCCTTTGTTGTACAGCGCTTCAAACATTCTGGAGGCTGCTCCGGAATTTGACATCATACCGGCGCCTACGATTGATACGATTCCAACTTTTGTATCGCACATAATCTCCTCATAGTCATCTTCCGTAAAGGCATTCTTTAATGTCTCGACTGCCTTGTCTGCGTCTTCCTGAGCAACAACAAAAGAAATATCTTTCTCCGGTCCGCGTCCGATAGACTGGAGGATCAGTTCAACATTGATTTTTTCATCTGCAATTGCTCCAAAAATCTTAGCTGCAATTCCCGGCTGGTGCTTCAAACCTTTAATTGCGATCAGCGCCACATCTGAGTTGGACTGTACACCGCTGAATAACATTTTCTCCATAATTAACTCTCCTCTCCGCTTTTGGATATTTCGATTCCCAGTTCATCCAGCTGAATCTCATCAACCATGCCAGGCGCCTGTGTCATCAGACAAGACGCATCTTTTACTTTCGGAAAGGCGATGACATCACGGATGCTCTCTTCTCCCGTCAGCCACATAACCAGACGATCCAGTCCGTACGCAAGTCCTGCATGAGGCGGAACGCCGAATTTAAAGGCATCTAAAAGGAATCCGAAACGCTCATAAGCATCTTCTTTTGTAAACCCGAGAACTTCGAACATCTTTTCCTGAATATCATTTTGATGAATACGGATGGATCCTCCTCCAAGCTCCGTTCCATTTAAGACAATATCATATGCTTTCGCACGTACTTTTCCCGGATCTGTGTCAATAAATTCCATATCTTCTTCAAACGGCATTGTAAACGGATGATGCATAGCCGTATAACGGTTCTGCTCTTCACTCCACTCAAGAAGAGGGAATTCCGTTACCCATAAGAAATTGAACAATGATTCATCAATCATATCATACTGCTTCGCAATATGAATTCTCAAATTACCCAGAACATCGAAAACGACTTTGTCCTGATCAGCCGCAAACAACAGCAAATCTCCCGGCTGTCCATCCATAGCATGAATCAGAGCTTCCATTTCTTCTTCCTTCATAAACTTGGCAAAAGAAGATTTTACTGTACCGTCTGTCTTCAGCTGAATATATGCAAGACCTTTTGCTCCAAAATCTTTTGCATAACTTACAAAACTATCGATTTTCTTTCTGCCCAAGTCTCCCAGACCTTCGGCATTGATTCCTCGCACACTGCCGCCGTTTTCCAAGGCTCCTTTAAATACCATGAAATCACATCCGGAGACAGTATCAGAAACATTAACCAATTCCATGCCGAAACGTGTATCCGGTTTGTCGGATCCAAAACGATCCATGGCTTCCTGATAAGTCAGTCTCTGCATTGGAAGCGGAATATCCACATCCAAGACTTCCTTGAAGACTTTCTGCATCAAACGTTCATTGATATCAATTACATCATCCACATCAACAAAAGAAAGCTCCATATCTGCCTGTGTAAATTCCGGCTGACGATCTGCTCTCAGATCTTCATCACGGAAACACTTCGCAATCTGATAATAACGGTCAAATCCTGAACACATTAAAAGCTGTTTATATAACTGCGGAGACTGAGGCAGTCCGTAAAAGCTTCCTGGATGCACACGGCTTGGCACAAGATAATCCCTTGCTCCCTCCGGGGTACTCTTTCCAAGAATCGGGGTCTCAATCTCAATAAATCCTTCATCTGACAGGAAATTGCGGATAATCCTTGTCACATGATCACGGATTCTTAGATTTCTCTGCAGATTCGGTCTGCGCAGATCCAGATAGCGATATTTAAGACGCAGCTCATCTTTTACCGTCTGATCCGCATCAATCGGGAATGGAGGTGTATCAGATTCTGAAAGTACTCTTAATGTATGCACTTTGATCTCAATATCCCCTGTTTTAAGATTCTCATTAACAGCCGCACTTCGTTTTTGTACCGTTCCTACAGCTGCTATGACATATTCGCTTCTTAACCCGTTAGCCTTTTCATAATCTTCTAAAGGCAACGACTCCTCATCAAACACCAGCTGCAGCAAACCAGACCGGTCTCTTAAATCTATAAATATAAGGCTTCCTAAGTTTCTTCTTTTCTGTACCCATCCCATAACGGTAACTTCTTCACCTATAATCTGGCTGGAAACTTCCGTACATCGATGAGTTCTGGCTAAACCTGACATTGATTCTGCCATGATATTTCCTCCTTCATACGTAACTGTGAGTTATTATAGCATAAAAACTTTTCCAGTAAAAGCAAAAAAGCGGACAAGCCCGCTTCTTTGCATAATCTTTTCATAAACACAGGAGATAAAAACAATCTCCTTCCTTTGTCATTTACACATCCTGTCTTACCAGAATCTGCTCAATTTCCGCTGCATACAATACATGATAGTCTTTCTCCGGATACCATTCCCCATCCAGTTCACGTCCTGCTTCCGTAAATCCTGCCGGATCCATCGGCTGAGCATACAGCTTTTTACAGATCAAAACAATCTTTGCTTCCTCGAAATAAGGAATTCCATTTGCATCTGTCGGTGTGAGACGTGTCTTAGAAATCTTGTCTTCATCTCTGCCAGACACACTTCCAAGATAAGATAAGTCTTTTTTAAAGGTATCATCATAAAAAGATAAAGTAAAAGAATCTGTTTGATCAATAAACTCTTTCGTATAACGCTGAGGCCGCAATACGGTAACCGCTACGTTTTTGCCCCACATAACTCCGAATCCACCCCAGGATGCAGTCATGGTATTTACCTTTCCATCTTTATTTTTCGCAGTAACCAGCATCCACTCTTTTCCAATCAGACGAAATACGCTTTCGTCAAAATCTTCCGGTGCTACAATTGCGTATTCACTCATTTCCTCTTCCTCCTTCTTAAGCTTAAGCTGTCTGTTTATAAATAATCTTTTACAGCATCCAAAGAAACTGCAATTTCCTCGCCTGTTTCCATGTTTTTTAAACGGCCTTTATTTTCTTCCAGTTCGTTATCTCCAATGATGATCGTGTTCTTAGCATGAATCTTATTGGCATACTTCATTTGAGCTTTTACACTTCTTCCCAGATAATCTGTTTCTACCACAAATCCTTCTGTCCGAAGATTTGTCACAATTTTATATGCTTTTGATCTCGCTTCTTTTCCAAGAATCCCTACGTAAAGATCAATATCTCGGCCGCAAGGAAGATCAATTCCCTCTTCCTCAAGGAAATAAAGAATTCTTTCAATTCCCATTCCAAAACCTACAGACGGCATAGATACTTTTCCGTCAATTTCATGAACCAAATTGTCATAACGGCCTCCGCCGCATAAAGTAAATCCATCTTTATCCACAAATTCAAATACTGTTTTTGTATAATAATCCAATCCACGGACGATTTCTGTATCCACTTCAAATGGAATTTCCAAATCTTCCAAGAGACTTTTTAAAGTTTCAAAGTGTTCTCTGCAGGCATCATCCAGATAATCAATTGTTCTTGGAGCATCCTTTACAATTTCCTTGCATTCCGGTACCTTGCAGTCAATAACACGCAGAGGATTTTTCTGCATCCTTTCCCGGCAGGTTGGACAAAGCTGCTCTTCATGTTCTTTCAGGTAAGAAAGCAAGGCATCATTATAATCCTTTCGGCAGTTTTCACATCCAATGCTGTTGATATGCAGTTTGACATCCTTCAACCCAATCTTCTTTATAAAAGAAGAAACGAGAGTGATCAACTCAACTTCAGCCAGAGGGCTTTCCGCTCCCACAAATTCGATTCCAAACTGGTGATGCTGTCTTAATCTTCCACTCTGAGGCTTCTCATATCGAAACGCAGGGGTCACATAAAATAACTTGATCGGCTGCGGATCATTCTGCATTCCATGTTCCAGATACGCACGAATTGCTCCGGCTGTTCCCTCCGGCTTCAATGAGATGCTTCTGTTTCCTTTATCTAAAAATGTATACATTTCTTTCTGAACTACATCTGTTGTCTCTCCAACACCGCGCTGAAACAGTTCTGTATGTTCAAATACCGGCGTAATAATTTCATGGATATTGCATGAAGCACATAGTTCTCTGAAGATTCCTTCCAGGTATGTGCGCTGTTCCACCTCTTTTCCAAACCAGTCTTTTGTTCCTCTTGGTGCCTTTGTAATCATGTTATTTCCTCCTCAAATTCTTCAATCGTGGCTTTCTCAATCACGGTTTTCATACTGCCTGAAAAAGCGACTCTCTGAAAAGCCAGAAAAACCTTCATATCAAAGTTTTTTACATCATCAAGAATGACATCTAACGCAGTTTCCACATCAAACGCTTCCCGATAATCCCGGTTGGAGATCAACGCACCAAACACATCACATACGTGCATGATCCTTGCTGCCAGCGGGATTTCTTTTCCTCTCAGATTGTGAGGATAGCCAGTACCATCATAGTGCTCATGATGATACAGCACTGCATCCAGCACAGTCTGATTATAGCCATAATCCAGCAGAATCGCATAGCCAATAGCGGGATGCATCCTCATATACCGCGTCTCATCCACAGCCAATATTTCTTCCTCTTTTTCATTCATATAAAAATTCAAACGGACTTTTCCGATATCATGCAAAAAACCCGCAACTGCAAGATCATAACAGGTCTTATCATCTAATCCCAGTTCCCGCCCGACCAGGTAAGCCAGATTGCTTACTACGATCCCATGACTGATCGTTTCTTCCACTCCTGCCTGTATCGGCGTCTCTATATCTTTTCTTCCGTAGCTGATTGCCATAATTTCTCCTATTTCCCGTTCATCTTTACTTCTTTTCTATGAATCATCTCATCCACACGTGCAATATACTGAAAAATATCTTTCAGATTTTCCACTCTGGATATGGAATTCCGGCTTCGGTTCATAATTTTCGATGACGTTCCCGCGCCAATTGCTATAATATCATGTAATTCTTCCATAATCAAAATATTATAGATACATTCTTTCGATTTTTTTGCAAACCCGACATTTTCAAGATTCCCCGGAATGTTCTTCTGTCGGTACAAATAATATGGCTCAAGTCCCATCTGCCGTGCGCATTTTCCTGCATATGCTACCATCTCCGGCGTTGCTCCATAATGCTGAAAGTGATCTTTTACCTGATTCAGTCTGGAAGAACGTTTTACTGCCAGAGAATGCACTGTAAGACTGTCTGGCTCCATTTCCTGAATTGCCCGGTAAGTCTGTTTCAACTCCTCCATACCTTCTTCCGGCAGCCCGCAGATTGTATCCATATTAATATTCTGAAATCCGGCTTTTCTTGCCAGATTATATTTTTCTCTTATATCATCTGACGTATGATTTCTTCCGATTCTACGAAGAGTCGCATCGTTCATCGTCTGCGGATTGATGCTGATCCTCGTGACTCCGTACTGAGACAATATTTTTAATTTTTCCCAGTTCAAACTGTCCGGGCGTCCAGCTTCTACAGTCACTTCCATCAAATCCTTAATAGAAAAGCAGCGATCAATGATCGCCAATAGTCTCTCAATGTCTTTCTCACCAAGAGATGTCGGTGTTCCGCCGCCAATATACAGAGTCTGCGGTTTTTGTCCTTTGTATTGTTCTTTCACAAACAAAATTTCCTTCTCCACAGCATCCAGATATGCCCCGACATACTCCTGATAAGCCTGGATTGGGTAAGATGCAAAAGAACAATACAAACATGTACTTGGACAAAATGGAATTCCTACATACAGACTATATCCCTTTTCATATGGAAACTGAGATAAAAGCTCCTGTTCCGTTTTTACCACCTCTGTACACAAAACTGCTTTTTCTTCCGAAGCCAGATACTCTCTTTGAAACTCTTCTATCATCTGTTTCGGGCTCCTGCCCTTTGCAAATCCATCAAAGACAATCTTAGTCGGACGGATTCCCGTAAGTGTCCCCCAGGGAAGACGTCTCCCCAGAGTTTTTGAAAGCATCTGGTAAATGGCTCTTTTCACAGGATTCTTCCATATTTTTTTATCCCTGTAATCACCGGACAGAACTTTTTTCTCGCAAAAAACGCCTTTTTCATAAAGAGTTATCTGCATCTGGCCTTCTCCATAAAATATATCCAGCACAAAATCATAGATAGAATCAACATGATCTGTCAATTCTATCTTTTCTCCTATCAAAAATGCCAATATTAAACTGCGTATATCATATTCATATATTGTATCGTTCTGAATTAATCCAACCATAGCTACAATAAGAACGGATTACTCCGAATCTCCTCTCCAATCGTTGTTGGCGGGGTATGTCCTGAAAAAACTTTCGTCTCAGGCGGAAGCACAAAAAGTTTTGACCGTATTGCCACCAAGAGAGCATTTAGGTCTCCCGTAGGAAAATCTGTTCTTCCAATGCTTCTCTGAAACAGTGTATCTCCGGAAATCAGCCAGCCATAATCTGAAAAATAATAGCAGACACCGCCTTTCGTATGTCCCGGAACATGAATACAGGTTACCTTTGCTCCAAGCAATTCAATCTCATCGCCGTCTTTTACGATACGATTTGCCTTGAGAGAAATGGTTAATCCAACCATATTAGAAAGGTTTAACTGAGGGTCCAGCAAGACATCCTGCTCATCTTCGTGAAGATAAACAGGCAGTTTATCATTCACTTTCATCAGGTACGGAAGTCCCATAATATGATCAAAATGGGCATGTGTCAGACAGACTGCCGCCAAACTGACTTCCTCCTTTTTCAGAATCTCCATAATCTTCTCTCCCTGATCCCCCGGATCAAAGACAACGGCTTCTTTTGTGCTGTGGTTGACCACAATATAACAATTGGTTTGCATCTGCCCAAGGGCAATACAGTGCAATTCTAAAGGTTTTTCCATAATTTTCACCTATCCTGCTGTTCTTTCTATGTCTATCACTCCCTCAACACTGCGAATCTTTGAAATGATCCGATTTAACTGGCTTACGCCAGTAATATCAAAAGACATGCTGAGGGTTGCTCTGCCTTTCTTATTATTTGATACGTTAATTGTAATAATATCAATGTCCAGTTCCAGAAAAATCTTGGATACATCTGCCAATAAGCCTTTTCGGTTATCCGCATAGATGTTGATTTCTGTCGTGTAAGTCTGATTCGTCTCCTCCTCACTTACCTGCCATTCAGCCTCAATCAGGCGGGTCCGATCAAGTTCTGACATATTCAGCACATTGGCACAATCCGTCCTATGAATGGATATACCTCTTCCTCTGGTAATAAATCCGACAATCTCATCCCCCGGTACAGGATTGCAGCATTTTGAAAAACGCACAGATACATCATTAGCCCCCTGGACAACGATTCCGCCTTTGGACTTCTTCTCTTTCTCCTTGTCTTGGGAAGGTTCACCCTGTGTCTTTGCCAAAATCTGCTCATCAGTAATCTCTTTTTTCTGACGCTTACGGTCTTCTGAAAGCATCTTATTGATTACCTGCCCTTCTTTCAGGCCTCCATGTCCAACTGCGGCACAGACAGAATCCCAATCCTTAAAGCCGTACTTCAATTCAACCTTCTTAAGATATTCTGGCTTCATAAGTTTTGGAAGATTGATACTCTTGCTCTTGCAGTATTTTTCAAGAAGTTCTTTCCCTTTGACAATATTTTCTTCCTTGAACTGATGTTTAAACCACTGATTGATCTTACTCCTTGCCTGTGTTGTTTTAACAAGATTGAGCCAGTCTCTGCTCGGGCCTTTTGAATTCTGTGAGGTAATAATCTCCACACGGTCTCCGTTCTGCAGCTTATACTCAAATGGAACCTGTTTCCCGTTGACCCTTGCACCAACCATCTTGTTACCGACTGCACTGTGGATTGAATAAGCAAAATCAATCGGTGTAGATCCATTGGCTAGATTCTTTACATCTCCATTCGGCGTAAAACAATATACTTGCTCAGCAAACAAATCCAAGTTCGTCTTAAGGAGACTTAAAAATTCCTTATTATCATCCATATCCCTCTGCCATTCGAGAATCTCACGAAGCCAACTTAGCTTCTCCTCTTCTTTGTTCAGGCCAGGGGTATTGTTGTTTTCTTTGTATTTCCAATGGGCAGCGATTCCATATTCCGCTACCCGGTGCATCTCGAAGGTCCGGATCTGTATCTCAAATGGATGTCCTTCCGGTCCAATGAGGGTCGTGTGAAGAGACTGATACATATTTTGCTTTGGCATCGCGATATAATCTTTAAAACGTCCAGGAATTGGCTTATACATCTCATGTATAATTCCCAGTGCTGCATAACAGTCTTTTACTGTATCGACTTTGATCCTGACCGCAAACAAATCATAGATCTGGTCGATCGTCTTGTTCTGATTGACCATCTTTTTATAAATGCTGAAAAGATGCTTCACTCTTCCGTCAATTTCTGCTTTGATGCCGGCCCGCTTGATATGCCCTCCAACTTCTTCCACAATTTCCTTTATAAACGCTTCTCTCTCTTCTTTTTTTGAATTCAGTGAATGTCCCAGTTCCTCATATACATCTGGTTTCAAATATTTTAAAGAAAGATCATCCAGCTCCACCTTGATTTTAGAAATTCCCAGACGATGGGCGATCGGCGCATAAATATCCATTGTTTCTCTGGATTTTTCCTTTTGTTTTTCCGGACGCATAAACTGCATTGTCCTCATATTATGAAGACGGTCCGCCAGTTTGATCAAAATAACCCGGATATCTTTTGCCATAGCAAGAAACATCTTTCTCAGATTTTCTGCCTGAACTTCGATCTTATCCTTTGAATAGCTGAGCTGTCCCAGTTTAGTGACGCCGTCCACCAAGGAAGCGACTTCTTCTCCAAACTGTTCTACAATATCATCGTGTGTTACCTCTGTATCTTCTACTACATCATGGAGCAGTCCTGCCATAATTGTTTCCTTATCCAGTTCCAGTTCCGCAAGAATAATGGCAACACAAATAGGATGGATGATATATGGCTCTCCTGACTTTCTCTTCTGACCGTCATGAGCTTTATAAGCTACATCATAAGCTCTCTTGACACATTCGATGTCATCTTTGTCATATATCTTCTCCATCGTATCCAGCAGCTGCTGTCTCAACTCCTTCGGAGGCGTAAAGCTTGCCGGCTTGCTGATATCCTTCTTTACACGGTTGATCGGTGTTTTTTTTCCCTGTTCCATGAGTACCTCTTTGTCTTCTTAGTTCTTCTTTAACTTGGATTCACAGTAAATGCAGCGGTAAATCTGTTTCTCCCTGTCTACTAATTTAAACACATGATCTATCTCCTGCTCAATGGATGTAATACATCTCGGATTCTTGCACCGAGCGATATTCGTAATCGTCTGCGGAAGTTCCACTTTATGTTTAGACTTCACTCCTCCGTTCTCAATCACGCATACCGTTACATCCGGATCAATATATCCCAGAACATCAAAATTGACTTCAAAATTATCTGAAATCTTGATGATATCCTTCTTTCCCATCTTATTGCTTTTTACATTTTTTATGATTGCAACACTACAGTCTAATTTGTCAAGTCCAAGACTCTTATATATTTCCATTCCTCTTCCGGCTGTAATATGATCCAGCACGATTCCATTCTTGATACTATCAATCTTCATCTGCACTTACCCCCAGCAAATCCATAATCAACGCCATCCTGACATGCTTTCCATTCAGCGCCTGCTTGAAATAGCATGCTCTCGGATCCTGATCCACCTTTACAGAAATCTCATTAACACGCGGCAAAGGATGAAGAATGGACAAATCTTCCTTAGCGTTCTTAAGTTTATCCATGTCCAATATGTAGCTGTCTTTCAGACGTACATAATCCGCCTCATTAAAAAACCTTTCTCTTTGAACCCTGGTCATATATATGATATCCAATTCCGGCATAACTTCTTCCATCTTTTCAACTTCCCGGAAAGGAATACCCTTACGTTCAAAAACATCCTTCTTCAGATATTCCGGAATCTGGAGTTCTTCCGGAGAAATCATAATATAATTGATATCATCATATCTGGACAATGCTTTGATCAAAGAATGAACTGTACGTCCAAATTTCAAATCTCCGCAAAATCCAATCGTAAAATGATCCAGCCGTCCTTTCTCCCTTCGAATGGTCAAAAGATCCGTCAGTGTCTGAGTCGGATGATTATGTCCTCCGTCTCCGGCATTGATAATCGGAATATCGACAAACTGCGATGCGACATACGGTGCTCCTTCCTTCGGATGACGCATTGCGATGATATCCGCATAACAGGCAACTGTCCTTGCTGTATCGGCAATACTCTCTCCTTTTGCGGCGGAAGAAGAATCAGCAGAAGAAAAACCGAGCACGCTGCCTCCTAACTCAAGCATTGCGGCTTCAAAACTTAGCCTGGTCCTTGTACTTGGCTCGAAAAATAAGGTTGCCAGCTTCTTGTAACGGCACACTTCCCGATATTTCTCAGGATGTCTGGAAATATCATCCGCCAGATCTAGAAGCCGGTCAATGTCCTCCACGTTCAGATCCATGGGATCAATTAAATGTCTCATCGTAATTTCCTCCTAAATCATACATTACTCCCATTGGGTATAATTTCATTCTACATTTTTAGACTCTTAGTGTCAATTCATTTACTTACTATTTTATTTTCTGACCGAAACCTCAAAAATCCTTTTTCCAGCATAAACGCAGGTCGATAGGACATTTTCGCTTTTCTAAGTCCTTCCTCACCCATATCTTCCTCCCTGTTTACATAAGTAAATCCTTCCATTTCATGGAGAACAAACTGCTGGTTAATCATCGGATATGCGCCCTGTACATCCGGAAACGCCTTCTCAATATGAACAACAAAAGTATCCGGGTTTACTGCCGGTTCACCAATCGATAATCCAACGATCTTTCCATCTGCCCGGAGAATTCCTCCTACCAGGCCAAGTTCTTTATAATAAATCAGACTGTTCTTTGACACACAAATCTCTTCATGCTTTTCCAAATCCTCCGGGGCACAATTTTGTATCTTCCATTCCATAAGCATCGTCAATGCCTCCAGCTGGTTTTCGTCCGTTAATTTTTCGTAAGACCATTCATGATTTTCTTTAAATCGATTAATGTGATTTCTCTTTCCGTGAAGCTTTTTGCCGCGAAGCGTTGCTAATTTCTCCCGTTCATAAATATAATCTGCCGCATCCCTGTCATACTCTACCTGAAAAATATCTCCGAACATCTCTTTCATCTGTTCTTCCATTTCATGAGTGATTCCATTCATGACAAACGGAATATTCTCTTCTTGACAGTATTTCATAATCTCCTCAACTGCCTTTTTCTTATTCCCTTTTCCCATCGGGAAAGAAAAAGATTGTCCTTCTTCTTCAGTACGCATGATAAGTGTGTTGCCAACAACTGCATACTGGCAATCATAAAACTGATTCCACAAAATAATATTAGCTGTATTAAAATCACAGCTTCTTGTTGACTCTTCCTCAAAAAACGAATCGATAAATTCCTTGTCTTCCAAAGTTGGTGTCTTAAACTCCATGATATACTCCTTATTGATGATTCCTGATTTGCTTTTTTATTTATGATATGCCTGATGATGAATGATACGATACGCCCGATAAATTTGCTCCAGAAGTGCCGTCGCTGTCAGAGACGAATCCATTGTAAAAGATGAAAGATGAAAAGATTCCATATCTTCTTTTGGCTGCCCTCCAATAAAAAAATCAATTGAAGATTCCCCACGGACAGAAAATTCCTGAATCTCTTTGGCAAAATCCGGACTTGTCATTGTTCTTTTCCCGCATTCTACAAAAAACTTTTTCCTGCTCTTTGCTGCTGCCTTCACCATCTCTTTTTCATTCTTAAGATACGTGACCGAAACCCCCGCATAAGATCCAAGCCGCTTCAGATATTCTCCCATTGCCTTGCTGTAAAGGGGATCCGCCTTCTTTTGCTGTATATATACTCGAATTCTCATCATACTTTTTAATCATCCTTCAAAAAATTCTTTAATTGTTCATCTGATTTTAAAGCTTCCTCATACTCTTCATTTACTTCTTCAATCAACTCTTTGTTTTCCTTGCGTCCCAGACTTTCCTGTTTGGCTGTCTTAACTGCTTCTGTATCATGATCCTCATTATTGTAAATCAAAAAAGAGTTCTCTTTCTTTGCCAGATAATATGGTGTCATTCCCGGCGCCGAAGTCTTAATTCCCTTGATCTTTAACTGATAGGAGACATACACAATATAGTCCTTCGAATCTTCTACACTCTCTACACGATACGTAAGATCCTGATATTCCTCAATATACTGTTCCAAACTGTCCTGCTGCTGTTCCAGTTCCTGATAATCCTCTACCATGGTCTTTAACTTTTCTCTGTCATCCCTCTGAATCGCTTCATAATAATCAGCCATAAACTTTCTGACGTCTGCATATTCCGCAGGCTCGTTTGAAATCTGCTCTGTCGACTGATCCTTGAATATCTTTTCATTTGTAACCTGGGCCTCTTTCATCTGCTCCAGCTGATAAAAAGCCACAAAACATACCCCAAGAAATAAGATCCAGCTCATCACCAGAATTATAACTGTTGATTTTTTTAATTTCAAATACGTTCCTCCAGTTCCATTATACTGATATCTTCCCAGATTTCATTATATTATACTCCATACCAGATAGCCCGTCCAGTCCGATGCGATAATCATTCTTATTTTTCAAAAAATCACTGCTGCATTTCTCATCCAGTTGCTTTCCCCCCTTCTTTGTTGTAAAATCAATGAAACGATAAAAGAAAAAGGAGCCGCCTTTTATGAAAATACAAATTATTTGTGTTGGAAAATTAAAAGAAAACTATTTAAAAGATTTGATTTCCCGTTATGCAAAAGAAATTCAAAAAAGATATGATTTTGAAATCATTGAACTGCCCGATGAAAAAACCCCGGATAATGCTAGTCAGAAAGAAGAGGATAAAATTAAAGAAATAGAAGGAACCCGTATTCTGTCACGAATTCCTTCTGATAGTTTTGTAATTCCTTTATGCATCGAAGGTCATCCATTTTCCACCGAAGAATTCAAGGAAAAATGGAATCATCTAAAACAGGATTCCATATCCTGTGTTTCTTTTATCATCGGCGGATCTTTAGGACTGTCCCCAAACGTCGTTTCCAAAGGCCGTATAAAATTAAGTTTTGGAAACCTGACATTCCCACATCAGCTTATGCGGCTGATCCTCGCTGAACAGTTAAGCCGTCTCTAAGGCTGATTCAAACATCCGGTACAAATCTGGATGTTCTTTTTTTACATTCAAAGGCTTCAGCTCTTTGCTTACCATTCCATGCCCGGTTTTTCCAGTAGCAATCAATTCTCCAGCTCTGATCACTTCATAAGAAAATTCCAGCCTGACAGGTGTGAGTTTTGTGAGTTTTGCATGAATTTCAAGTTCGTCTTCGTACAAAGCCGCTGTCTTATATCTGCACTCCAGAAAAGTAAGAGGCAGAATAATTCCCATCTCTTCTACTTCTGTATAAGAGATGCCTGCAGCTTTGATAAACTCTGTTCTTGCTACTTCAAACCATATCGGATAGCAGCTGTGATGGGCGATTCCCATCTGATCAGTTTCAGCATATCTTACTACAATCTTTGAAATATGTTCCATAATCATTCCTCCTGCCTCATATTGTAAGCTATTCCTTTTTCTGTGTCAAAATTTCTTTTCCGCGTTTTCCCTGAGGTTTCATCACTTTGCCATACAGCACCCACGCCAAAATCCCTGTGACAAATTCGGCAATCCAAAAAGCATTCCAGATGCTGTCGGCGCCAAATAAACGGCTTAATAAAAATGCCACTGGTAGAATCACTGCCACATATCTTAAAAAAGAGATCACAAAGGACTGGATTCCTTTTCCCAGCGCCTCAAAAGCTCCCGCTGACGTGACAGATACAGCGGAAACTACAAATCCAATGCAGATCGTTCGCATAGCATTTACTCCAATTTGAATGGTTTCTGAATTCTCAGTAAACATTTTCATCAGCATTTCCGGCACAGCACAGCATAATATTACACCTACAATCATTATTGCTATGATAATTGTTAGAGAAGTCCTGAAAATCTTTCTTACTCGCTGCATTTCACCTGCTCCATAATTATAGCTGATCAAAGGCCGCATTCCCTGTACAACTCCATTAGCCGTTAAATACAGGAAAGTCTGCAGCTTATAATAAATTCCAAGCACGACCACATAAGTCTGAGAATATACCGCAAACATTCCGTTTAAGGCAGAAATTAAAACCGACGGCAATGCCATATTCAAGGTCGCTGGAATTCCGATGGAATACAGTCTGAGGCATAGCTTTGCTTCTGGTTTTAAATATTTTACTGAGAGTCTTACATTGATCGGTTTCCAGAAATAAACAGTCAGGTAAATTGCCAAAGTTGACAGCTGTCCAATTCCTGTTGCAAGCGCAGCTCCTTCGATTCCCATTTTCGGGAAAGGACCGATTCCAAAAATGAGCATTGGATCCAAAATAATATTTAGCACACATCCGCACATCAGGCTTGCCATCGTCACCATCATTTTTCCTACTGCCTGGAAAATCTTTTCAAAAGTAATTCCTATTGTAACAACGACTGAAAAACACAAAACAATTGTAGAATACCTCATACCAAGATGAATCAGTTCTGGATCTGAAGTAAACATTCTTAAAAAAGACGGCATCATAAACAGTCCCAAACCATTCAGCAGGATTCCATGAATTCCATTTAACAGCATTCCCTGTGTTGCTGCTGCTCCGGCTTTTTCTGCTTTTCCACTTCCTAAAAACATAGCGATCATTGCATTGATTCCCACTCCAAATCCAACACTAATCGATGTTATCAGATTCTGTACCGGATACACGAGCGACAGTGCCGTCATAGCTTCCTCACTAATCTTCGCTACAAAAATACTGTCCACGATATTATACAGCGAATTTACAAACATAGAAATAATCATCGGCAATGCCATGGTCATTAATAAAGGTAAAATAGGTTTCTTCTTCATGTAAGTCTGATCCATAACTTTTCTCCTCTCTCTTTCAGACAAAAATAAAAGGACCATAGATTTCTGTTTATAGTCAGAAACAGAAAAATCTATAGTCCTAATAGACACTTATGAAATTATTTTGAATGACATATTTATTATCAAACTGTATTTTTTCATATACAGCCTGCAACTTTTGTATTATAGCTTATTTGTTCGTAAAATGCAACACAAAATGAAATCCAAATATCCAAAGTTATATGGACAAATCCTTTTTCTCCATTTTTAATAAAAAACTAAATGTTCCATCCATTTCATGACACACCTTCTTTCTAACAAGATAACTAAATTTCTTCAAATTTATATACCTGTTTTTTGTGTATATCGTTTTCCCTGTTTCTAAAGCTGTAATACATAATATGTGTCATCATACATATAAGTTCTTCTTCGCTGCAGATGTATTTAGAAATAAATCAATTCGTCCAACATAATCCTAATTCGTACTCTCTAAAAAGAAAGGTTATCTAATTCCTTGTTTCTTTGAATCCTAATACTCAAATCAGCTATTGCTACTATAATTATAATATTGTAGGACAATATGATTGGCCTATTGCTTTTACACTGGAATCCCCAGTTTCTTAAAACGCCGCATATGTTGCAGTCAGCTTACTTGATAACACAACTTCTTTTCCGCCAACAAATACCTGTTCATCATACTTGAATTTTCGAGATTATTGATATGTTTTCTTTGTTTTTTCAAAATTAATTTTGTAATATATTTATTTTTGAGGATTAAAATGATATATTATTAATATGCGATTAGAGGAAGGAAAACTATTTTATAAATGAACTTAAGATCAATTTAAAAATATTAATTATCAATATGGCAGTCTAAAAAATTAACGTAAATAATAGATATTCCATAAACAGCACTGATAATATTTTGAAACATTGGATTTCCAATTCTAATATTGCGAATGTTCTAAAATGACCAACAAATCAGAATTAGATGCAGAACAAATAGTCGATGAAAAAATTAAGATTTTGCGGTTTTCATAAAAAACAAATAATAAATAATAAGAGGAGTTTTTTTGAATAAGCACTAAATTCTATTTTACAAGAATCTAATGAGAAATATGTCAAAGTTTATAACTTTTATTTAAAAGAAGGTCTTAAGGGTGTATACCTTATATCAGCAATAAATATTGCCATATCATTTAATATCCACTTTACAAAAAATGCACTTGTATAATGTCCCAAGAAATAGGGCAGCACAAAGCAAGTATAGGAGACATTCTAAATTAACATATTGCCAAAAACAGAAAGCAAAAATTTCAGGTCAGAATGTATTGTATATGACAAATCAATTACAAAGCAGAGAATTATAGACTTCTATGAATGCAGCTGCAGTAATATTCGCAAAACATCTGAATACTTGGAAGTAACAGATTTGTATGTATAACTTGTTATAATAAAATTCCAAAGGCTCTTAATGTACCAAATTGTACTGTAGAAGAGGCTGAAGAAGGGATTAATCATCCAGAAACATTTATTACCGAACAAAATAACGATGAAAAACCAATGTATGTTGTTTTACAAGTTATATTGAAAGAAAGATTATCAGTACCACCTCAAGCGGAGGTAAAGGAATGTTAGGAAGCGATAGAATACAAGCAGCAATGGTGTTTGAAAGAATATAAAACCGCCTAGCAGTAACCAGGCGGCAGTCATATACTCTGTGGTGTACTATATGACTGAACTATTATAACTATAACATATTTTTTATATTTTAGGAGGAAAAAGATATGAGAAAAAGATTTCTCACACTGGGATTAGCTGTTTTAATGGCGGTAGCTTTCACTGCTTGCAGCGGCGGAAGCAAAGATACTGGCGATTCAGCTAAAAAAACTACAACTGAAGCTAAAAAAGAACAAAACTATGAATCCATCTATGAAGAATATTCAGCTAAATTGAAAAAAGCAACCCCTCAACTTATTGAGGAATACAAACAAGAGATCAAAGACGAAGATTCTGATGAAATTAGCATCGGTATTGAAAAAGCAGATAATCTTATGGGAATTTGTACAGAGGGCAGCGAAAAAATGTCCGATCTATTAATGAAAAATACTGATGAAGAAGATGAATATGACAAATGGGCAGCGAAATTAGAGAATGTATATGATAAAGAAGCAAAAACACTAGAAGCTGCATTTTCAGAATAAAATCCACTATTAATTGTCAAAAACCGCCCGGCTGCTGTCGGGCGGAAATCTTAGAAATCTATCCATTATGGTTGATTGATATATTACTACTTAACACTTAGAATGATAGCATACATCCTAATTTTTTTAACAAAGGGTGTATTTTTTGTACTCTTTTTTAGAAAGGATGAATATTATGCCAACAGCAAAACGATTACCAAGTGGCTCTTGGGGAAGCTGCCAGAGATTATTTTAAATACTATCAGAGGACTTACAAAATCTATAGACGCTGGAAATCTGATAAAGTTATGAAAAATGCAAAACAAAAAAATAAAACCCACGCAAATACGTAGGTTTTAAAATGCACCAGGCGGGAGTTGAACCCGCGACCAACAGCTTCGGAGGCTGCCACTCTATCCACTGAGTTACTGGTACACAGCTATATTATAATATAATAAAACAGAACTTTTTGCAAGCATTTTTTTCCTGTACAAATCAAACCCACCAGCCGGAGCGTGTTTCTAAGAATAATCTTTAAGTGAGCTTAGACACCTCCGATACAGACTTTCATCTGCACTCCTTCCGGAACTGATGCGGCTATTTTAGTATAGCACTCCTGAAATTCCTGTCAACCTCATCGTTTTGTCTATCTAATCTTTTTCCACTGGCTTCCATTTTGGAGCTTAAAACTCCCATCTCCGATTCCTAATGCTGATTTTGCCAGCATATCTGCTATATCATTATACTTATCATTGGAATGGCCTTTCACCTTTACAAATTTAATCCTCAAGTTTTTCTTGTTTTCATCATAAAACGCCTTATAGGCACGTGTTCCTTCTTTGTTAGTCTTCCATTCTCCAGTACACCATTGTTCGATTCCCTCATAATCATAATAAATCATGAGTTTCGGATACCCTTGATCCAGGGCATATTTTATGGCAGCTTCTGCGCCTTTGATTTCCCCTGCCACATTTCTCATAGCCGCAAGTTCCGGGTCTTCATATCTTTGAGCGAAATAAAGATCTTCCTGGTATTTTTGAACAATGACCATTCCATAAGAAAAGGCCTTATCGTCTTTACAAAAACTTCCGTCCACATACACAATCAGTGTATCCTCATCTGCTTCCATCATTTCATTTTCTCCAGGCTCTATAAATGCCCTTGCTTCTTCCATTGTTTTAAAGCTTTTATATCTGGCACCCGAAAATCCAAGAATTTGTCTCCTGCATTCTTCCCAGGTATTATAAATTCCCGGTTTTCTTCCTGATTTCACCGCATAAAACTTATTAGCCATCATGGTTCCTCCCATTGTTCCTTTTCTTGATTCTGTTCCTTATTCTACTGGAAACAGGAAGAAACCACAAGCCAAAATTATAGCTTCATCTGGATGTCTGCTACCACATATTCAGAATGCCCTCCAGTTCGTATGGCATATCCCCAGCCGCCGATTCCTGAAGAGACGATAACATGATAAGAACCATCTTCCCAGTACCCATAATTTAATTCTGTTATTCCCAGCAGATTTCCCAGCTGACCTGTCGGCCAAATCTGTCCTGCATGAGTGTGCCCTGACAGCTGCAGATCGACACCGGCGGATTTGTTTGCTTTAAGCCCTTTTGGCTGGTGATCCAATAGAAGGATGAAAGAATCCTGATCCGCTTCACTTAGAAGTTCCCCAATTTCTTTCCGTTCTAATGACGCATCAATTCTCCCGGCAACGGTCAGCCAATCTGCGGCTTCCACTATCTTATCTTCTAACACCCGTATTCCTTCGTCTTCCAGTGTCCTTTTCAGCTCTTCCTTGGTATAATATGGATGTTCCGTATAAAGATTATAATCATGATTGCCAAAAATATAATAAGTGCCATAAATTGCCGGAATCCCTCCCAAGATACTGGCCGTCTCCTTCATTTCTTTTTTCGTTGTATTTTCATCGAAAATATCCCCGGTCAGTACCAGCAAATCAGGCCTTTCATCCATAATCTGTCCGCAATATTTTTTCAGTTCATCAACTCCCATGGTTGTTCCCATATGAAGATCTGAAATCTGAACAATCCTAAAATCTTTTCCTTCTGACTTTTCAGCCGTAAGATCATAATGAGTTCTTTTTACATCTTTTATATTGCGTGCCCCATAAACCAAAACAACCGCCAGCAAAATAAAACAAACCACACTGCTCCTGTAAATTATGCGAAAGGCCTTTTTTGCTTTTTCTTTGCAAATCCGTTTTTTCCCAATCCGCCATACAACTTCCATTCCAGCCGAAAATGCCAGAAAATGAAGGATTATAACCGCTCCCAATCCGTACAGCATCCATCCTCTGGAAACACAAAACAATGTTACTGCCAGTGACAGGATTCTAGAGGCTGATGTTTTTTCACGTATGTGCAGCAAAGTAAAAAATCTGACAATAATATGATACAGATAAACTCCCAAAAGGCTCCAGACCAATGCCGGAAACAAAAAAGTTACTGCCATATACACCCCTTCCTGTGTATTTTATTCGATTACCGTTTTCCCTGACAAAACATTTTTATAGTCTTCATAATTTTTCTGAAGTAATTTTGGAGTATTCAGTTCATACGGACATTTTGACATACATTGTCCACAATGAAGGCAGTCTTCGATTTTTTTCATATTTTCCTGCCATTCTTCATTCAGCCAGTTTTTAGAAGGTGCCCTGCGAAGCATCAATGACATTCTGGCGCAGTTGTTGATTTTAATTCCAGCCGGACATGGCATGCAGTAGCCGCATCCCCGACAAAACTCCCCTGTTAGCTCTTTTCTCTCTTTTTCAATAAATTTTTTTGTGTTCTCATCCATAACAGGAGAATTGTCCATATAGGAGAGCCATTCCTCTAATTCTTCCATTTTCTGGATTCCCCAGATTGGAAGAACATTATCAAATTGAGACATATATGCAAATACTGCTTCGGAATGATTCAAAAGACCTCCTGCCAGTCCTTTCATTGCAATAAATCCCATGTTATGCTCTTTACACATTTCTACAAGTTTCCGTTCTTTTTCGGATGACAAATAACTGAATGGATACTGCAGCGTCTCATAAAGGCCGGACTCAATACATTCTTGAGCAACATTCAATTTATGTGCCGTAACACCAATATGCCGGATTTTTCCTTGCCTTTTTGCTTCCAGCATGCACTCATACATGCCAGTGCCGTCTCCTTCCCGATAACAAATATCCACACAATGAAACTGATAGATATCAATATAATCTGTTTTCAACAATTCCAAAGAAGTCTCCAGCTGATCCCAGAAATCTTTCGGGGTCCTTGCCATGGTCTTGGTAGCGATATAAATTTTGTCCCGCATTCCTTCAAAAGCATTTCCCAGCTTTTCTTCACTGTCACTATAAGCACGGGCTGTATCAAAAAATCGCATTCCTCCTTCATATGCCCGCCGCAGGATCTTTACGGCATCTTCCATTCCAACTCTCTGAATCGGCAGTGCTCCAAAAGCATTCTGCGGTACTGTAATCCCTGTCTTCCCTAACGTTACCTGTTTCATTTAACATTCCTCCCGCTGATCAATTTTTCTTCTGCATGCTTTGCTGTCCCGCCACAAACATCGGAAGTTCCAGTCCATGTGCTTCCAGCAAATCCTGCTTCGTTAATATTTCTTTTGTCCTTCCATCTGCTATAATTTTGCCGCCTGACATTAGAACAGTACGGCTGCACGTATCCCAGATCATATCCATATCATGGGATGCTATGATTTTCATCCCTGGAAGCTCTCTTAGGATGCGAATGAGATTCCTCCGATTTTGCGGATCCAGAGCAACAGAAGGCTCATCCAGAAGGATGATTTCTGGATTGGTAGACAAGATTGTTGCAATAGACGCCAGTTTTTTCTGTCCTCCAGACAAACGGTAAATCTGTTTTCTCTGAAGATCTTTGATATGAACCATATCAAGTGCTTTTTCTGTTCTTCTTTTTACTTCTTCCTCCGGATATCCATAGTTTCTCGGTGCAAACGCCACATCTTCATAGACATTGGACATAAAAAGCTGACTTTCAGAATCCTGAAATACATAGCCTGTCTTTTCCCTGATCTGTGTCAGATTCTTCTTTTCCACATCCATTCCGCAGATTCTTAAGATCCCATGGTATTCTGATAAAATTCCTACCATGATCTTTAACAACGTAGATTTTCCTACTCCATTGGCGCCAATAATCCCTATGGTCTCCTCTCCTTTTGCCTGAAAGCAGACATCAGAAAGCACAGGCTCATTGCCATAGGCAAAAGACAAATGACTAATCTCAATGGTCTGCATGTGATATTTCCTCCTATCATTTTAACTGAAAACATTTTTCTGTCATCTCAAATACCGGCAAGAAAACGGTATAAAGAAATGATGAGAATCCATCCGGCCGCATAAGCCAGACTTTTTGCTGTATTTTTCTTCCTTCGAATCAAATGAAATGTTCCATCATACCCTCTGAGCATCATACTTTCATAAACAATCTGAGCCCTGTCAATGCTTCGTAAAAGCAGCTGTCCCGCCAAAGATCCCCATACTTTCCAATGGACTCCCTTCTGTCCAGGAGCCCGCATTTCATATGCCAGCATAATTCTTTCGGCTTCTTTTAAAAGCACAATCATATACCGATAAATCAGTAAAATGACTGTGATAAAAACTTTTGGGATCTTAATGCATTGAAGTGCATAACAAATTTCCTCAATTGAAGTAGACGCAATCAAAAGATAAGACGCAAGCACCGCATAAATTCCTTTTAACATCAATGTAATCATAGAGATCATTCCGCCGGTAATCACAAACCCTCCAATTTCTATCCAAACACTGTGGTCTAAAAACGGATTGGCAATCCCCACAGCTGCAGAAACTGCCAGAATGACTTTTAACTGCCGTATTGCCCGAAAAACTGGAAATTTTCCAAAGAAAAACAGAGCAAAAATATAGACACCCATAACCCCAAGTCCTGCCAGGTCATATTTATCAAATGAAACCACAACAAAAATATAGGTAAAAGTTACCAGGAGTTTTGCCAGTGGATGAAGATTCTGTATCCAGCGATCTTTTGATGCAGTTTCATCCATATGATGAATTCCATAAATTGCTTCTCTGATTTTTCCCACAGCTACTTCACTTTCTTTTTTCTTACAGCCTTCACGCAGACACAGATCAGAATACATAAAGCTGCCACAATCAAAGCTCCCAAAATTCCTGAAATGGATGTTCCCGCAGCAGCCGATGATCCTTTCAAAGAATAATCTGGAAGCAGCGCTGTAAGTTCCTGTATTTTGTGCGCAGCTTGATGTATGGCTCCGGAAGCAGACAATTCCGTTGTTCCGGCCACTTTCCCCATGGACCACTCCAACCCGTCCGGATTAGAAGATGCCGCTAGAGACAGCAGCCCCCCAATAACCAGAGCAGCACACGCCAGAACTCCTACAGTTCCTTTATAGGAGAGTTTCCCTCTGTCTTTTTTCTGATGCATCCAAAGCAGTTCCGGTCTCGCATCATAAATAAAGCAGAGAACCGCCGACGTAATAAGGCCTTCCACAAGTCCGATTGCCAGATGAATCGGCTGCATAGTCCCTACAAAAACCGCAAATGGAAGCTCCGTAATTCCTGAAGCCAAAGTTTCCAAAGTCACAGAAAAGGCTCCCAGCTGAAGTGTCAGGATACATCCTAAAATAGAAGCTGCAGCAATCTTTTTCTTTGACGTTCCATTTTTCATAATCATTCTCCAAATAACCATTCCGCCAATAAAACACCCATAAAAAGCCATATTCCATATATTAGCTCCCAGCGCCAGCAGACCGCCGTCTGCAAAAAGCAGGCACTGTACCAGCAGTACACCGATCATCGTTAAAAAACCTGCAAATGGACCCAAAATCGCAGACAGCATCATACCTCCGCATAAATGTCCGGAAGATCCTGTTCCCGGAATTGTAAAATTAATCATCTGAGCTGCAAATACAAATGCTCCCATAACTCCCATAACAGGAATCTGTTTGGTATCCACCTCCAGGTGGATCTTCTTTATTGAATATGTCATTGCTGCTGCAGAACACACGTACATAGTTCCCGCAACCGCCGGCGCCACCAGCGCGTCTGCCATATGCATAACTATTTTCTCCCTTCTTTGTATTTCTTTATCTGCAGGTCCATGCTTCCGGAACGGAAACCTTCCAAATCCATTGTGATATAAGAATAACCCAGTCCTTTCAAATGGGAAATAATATTATCTTTTTCATTCACAAATCGCTGCATTTCATCATTGTCAATCTCAACCCGAATTAAATCTCCATAGACTCGGATTCTTACATTTCGATAGCCAAGCTTTCTCAGAAACATCTCCCCTTGATTCACCTGCTTTAGTTTCTCATAGGACAGTTTTGTCCCATACGGAAATCGAGTTGCCAGGCAAGGCATGGACGGCTTTGAAGAAATATTCAAGCCATATTCTCTGGCCAAAGCACGAACTTCATCTTTTGTCATGTTTGCATCCGCCAGAGGGCTTTTGATTTTTAGTTCCCTGACCGCTCGGATTCCCGGGCGATAGACATAAAGATCATCTTCATTCGTTCCTTCGATAATAACAGATATTCCTTTTTTTTCTGCCAATTCTCGGATTTCACAAAAAAGATGCCGCTTACACAAATAACATCGGTTCTGAGGATTTTCTGCAATCTGAGCATCTCTAAGCTCATCAATCCGAAGCACATGATGTATGGCTCCCATCTCTTTGGCTGTTTTTTCTGCGGCCTCCAGCTCTTCTGTCGGATGCAGCATCGTATGAACCGTTACTGCGTAAACTTTTTTTCCCGTTTTTCCTGCGGCCTCACAGGCAAGTTTCAGCAGCAGGGCACTGTCAACACCTCCGGAAAACGCAACCATCACATCATCCGCCGCATATTGTTCCATGATCTGGCAAAGATAAACTTGCTTATTCTTCATGTTCTCCTCTTTCTTTCCATGCCTGCACGATCTCCTGATAGGCTTCCATATAAGAAATCCTATGCCGATCGCTGATTTCTTTTACACTTTCATATTCCGGATACGCTCGATCTCCGGAAGGCAGATCACAAACTTTTACCTTTGCCGTGCCGAACCATCCAGCCACTTCTATTTCTCTGCGGGCAAGAATCGTTCGCTCCATCCTTACACGGCGAATCCCAATTGTTGTCGTCTCCCGGAAAATAATCTGTTCCAGTGTTTGTATCTGGTCTTCATCGCAAACTACGTTCAGCTGATATGCCGGACGATTTTTCTTCATATATACAGGAAAATAGTGGACATCCCTGGCGCCTGCCTGGAATAAAATTTCCATGAGACTGCCAAACACCTCTCCGCTGCAGTCATCAATGTTTGTTTCCAGCTTCCAGATTTCATCTTTTTGCCCTGTCTCAGGTTCAATCAGCATCGCCCTTAAAATGCCCGGACAATCATAATCTCTTTTGCCCGTTCCAATTCCTGTTTTCAAGATTTTAAATTTCTCTGGAAGATGATCTGACGTGCGGGTGGCCGCCGCAATTGCCGCTCCAGTTGGTGTCACCAGTTCACCACGAACCCCTGTCATATGCAGCCTCAGATGATGATCTGCAGCAATGTGAGTTACCGCAGGCACAGGAACAGGAATGACTCCATGCTGACAACGGATTGTTCCACAGCCTTCATATAATTCCGTAACAATAACTTCACGAATTCCCAGATCATCAAGACAAAATGCTGCCGCACAAATATCCGCAATGGAATCCACTGCTCCTACTTCATGAAAATGTACCCGATCCATAGGTTCTCCATGCGCTTTTGCCTCCGCCTGAGCAATAATCCGAAAAATATCAGAAGCAATCTGTCTGGCATTCTGATTAAGTCGAGACTGAGCAATGATTCCTAAGATATCCGTCAGACCTCTGTGTTCATGATGGTGGCCGTGCTCATGATGGTGGCCGTGCTCATGATGATGGCCATGCTCATGATGATGGCCATGGTAATGTTCATGCTGATGTTCATGAACATGAGCGTGCTCTTGAATCTCATGCATATGATGATGTTCCTTTTGATACTCCATATCATGTCCATGGAGATACTCCATATCATGATCATGATTTTCATGCTCATGGTCCAAGATAACATTAAAATCACAGCCATCTAGTCCTGCCTTTTTCTTTCTGGTGATTTTTACCTCAAAACCATCTACCGGAAGGCTTTCGAGCACTTCCTTCAAACCTTTTTCATCTGCTCCCAAATCCAGCAAAGCACCAACGAACATATCCCCGCTGATTCCGCTGCAGCATTCCAGATACAATGTTTTATTCATGTCTTACCCCCAATCTGTTAATCTGTGTTGCCATATATCCAGCTCCATAGCCATTATCAATATTCACTACCGCAATCCCGTTGGCACAAGAATTGATCATCGTCAGAAGGGCCGATATTCCCTTCATATTTGCTCCGTATCCTATGGAAGTTGGAACCGCAATCACCGGCTTATCCACCAGTCCTCCGATCACACTTGCCAGGGCTCCTTCCATTCCCGCAATTGCAATAATACAGTTTGCGCTTTGAATGGTGTCCAGTCTTGCCAGTAAACGATGCAGCCCGCTGACCCCAACATCATAGATTCTTTCTACTCTGGAACCAAAATACTCAGCTGTCTGTGCCGCTTCTTCTGCTACTGCGATATCTGCTGTTCCTGCAGTGCATACAGCAATTTTCCCTTCTTTCCTTTTTTCTCTTTTTTCTATTTTTATAATTCTGGAAATCTCATCATATTTTAATTCAGGATATGTCTTTTTCAGCATTTCATATTGTTCTCTGCTTGCGCGCGTTCCAAAAACTTCGCCTTCTTCCTCGTATAGTTTTCCAACAATTTGCCGCAGATGCTCATCTGCCTTTCCGCTGCAAAAAATCACTTCAGCAAATCCTGAACGGATTTTTCTATGGTTATCCAATTTTGCATACCCCAATTCCTCAAAAGGCTGTCTCTTAAAATACCGCTGGGCTTCTTCTATAGACATTGTGCCTTCCTTTACCTTTGATAATATCTCCTGTACTTCCATCTGTCAGCCACATACCTCCTGTACTGTTCTTTTTCGTCTTCTTCATTGTACTTTGAATTTCTGTTTATCACAAGATTCATTCTTGCATACTGGACTTTTTCATTGTACAATTATCTTATCACTTAAAGTTCACTCGAAGTCAAGCAAGAAAGGGTTATTATGTATACGATAGGAGAAGTTGCAAAAAAAACAAATATTTCACCTTCCACCCTGCGTTATTATGAGAAAGAAGGTCTGCTTCCATCTGTCAGCCGCACTGCCTCTGGAATCCGCAAATTTGATGACGATGATCTTGACCGTTTGTCTATCATCGAATGTCTGAAAAAAACAGGTATGTCTATTAAAAAAATTAAACAATTTATTGACTGGTGCTCTGAGGGAGACTCTACAATCCAGCTTCGATATAAAATGTTTTTAGAACGCCGGGAAGAAACTTTACGGAAGATTGAAGAGCTGAAACAGACATTGGAAATGATCAATTACAAATGTTGGTACTATGAAACTGCACTCAACGCCGGAACAACTAAAATCCATGAATCACTTTCAGATAAAAACAAACACCGGCATCCGTTTTTATAACTGCCATTACAAAAAAATTCCTCCGGGTTTTGATATAACCCAGAGGAATTTTTATTTCTTCCTGCTGTAAAATCAAATACGATCATAGGACAAATCAGTCTCTGTCACTGCCTCCAAACAAAAGAACTAAACGCAGCAAACTCAACAGTGCAGCAGCCGCGCCTGCAACGTAAGTTAATGCGGCAGCTGACAGTACCTTTCTTGTCTGTGCGACTTCATCTCCATACATGATTCCTGTATTTCCGAGAATCTTCAGTGCTCTGGCAGATGCATTAAACTCAACTGGAAGTGTAACCAGCTGGAAAATAACTGCCAAAGAAAACAAAATAATTCCAAAATGAATCAATGACTGGTTCATGCCCAAAAAGATTCCCGCAATAATGAACACCCATGACAAATTGGATCCAATATTGACAATTGGCACCAAAGCCCCACGAATTGTCAAAGGTACATATCCCTTCTGATGCTGGATTGCATGACCGCACTCATGGGCAGCAACTCCAATGGCCGCAATGGAATCTGATCCGTAAGTGGAATCTGACAAACGCAGCACTTTATTCCTTGGGTCATAATGGTCTGTCAGGTTTCCTCTTACCCGCTGTACGGAAACATCATAGATTCCTGCCTGATTTAAGATCCGCTCTGCTGCCTGAGATCCTGTCAGTCCACAGTGACATCTTACTCTTGAATACCTTCGGAATGTAGAATTCATCTTAGAAGATGCAACCATTGTTATGATTGCGCCTATAATAATCAAAAGGTACGTTCCATCAAAATAAAATCCATATGGGTAAAACATAAATGCTCCCTTCTTTCTTCTCTGCTTGATAGCATTATAACGTTAGTATATAACGAAATCAATAGAATTTATACTTATTTTAGAATCATTTCATTCCTTGGTATGATTTGTCACTTTTTTTCTTATTTTATCTGTTATTTTATGATCATTCAAGCATTTTCTCCGTTTTCTAAAAATCCTTCCACTTCTTTACAGAACATTTTCGGCTCTTTGTAAGCAATAAAATGATCTCCGGGAATGATGGAAAGCCAAGCATTTGGAATACTTCTGGCAATCAGCTCTGTGTGTTTTTGTTTGATCATATCCTGCCTCCCCGCAATCACCAAGACCGGCATACAAAGACTATGGAGCTGATCCGGATTCACATTAGGATCATGAACCATAAGTCCCAGCATCTCCGCATTTTTCCGCGCCTTCTGACTGATTCCTGAAAAAATCCGTGCAATCCGATATCCAATTTCAATCGGAATCTGCACCGACGGTTTAACACCTTTTTCATTCAAATTAGCACCATTTAGTATCAGTTTTAGTACTCTCTCCGGATACTGAAGAGCAAAGATCATTGCAATGTTGCCTCCATCAGAAAATCCCAGAAGATTCGCTTTTTCAATTTTCTTCTGATCCATAAATTCCTTAAGATCTTTCGCAAACTGCCGGATTGTAAATGGTGCATCTCCTCTCGGAGATTTTCCATGCCCACGGGTGTCGACTGCAATCACCCTGTACCGATAAGCAAAATGCTCCATGACATCTGCAAAACAGCTTCCGTCTTCTCCATTTCCATGAAGCAAAATTAAAGGCTCTCCATTTCCCGCTTCTCTATAATAAAGCTGCACGAAGTTCCTCTCCTGTTTTTGAACTTAAATAAGCCGGTGCGATATCAAATACAGTCTTGCAGCCTGTCTGTCCTTCCTGAGCCAATTTATAAGCTGCCCTTGCATAAGCAACGATTACACTGGATGTAAATTCCGGATTAGAGTCTAATTTCAGACGATACTCGATCAGATGATGATTTTCCCCTTCCCATCCGGTTCTTCCACTTCGAAGGACAAATCCTCCATGAGGAATCTTGCTGTGATTTCTCTTTAATTCCTCTTCGCTGATGAAATGAACGGTTGTATCATAGTCCGAAAAATAATTTGGCATATTCTTAATCTCCGCTTCCACCACATCCGCATCTGCACCGTCTTCCAATACAACAAAACACTCTCTCGTATGCTTTTGTCTTGTAGTTAGTTCTGGATTCTCTCCATTCCTTACTGCTTCCAAAGCAGCTTCTACTGGAATCGTATACTGTTTGCCGTCTTTGACTCCTTCTACTCTGCGGATTGCGTCAGAATGTCCTTGACTGACTCCTTTGCCCCAGAATGTATAATCTTTTCCTTCCGGGAGAACCGCATTGGCATACATACGATTCAGGGAAAACATTCCCGGATCCCATCCTACAGAAATGATTCCTACTTTTCCTGCTTCTTTTGCGGCATGATCTACATTCGCAAAATGTTCTGGAATTTTCGCATGAGTATCAAAACTGTCCACTACGTTAAACATCGCAGCATATTTTGGCGTCTGTTCCGGCAAATCGGTGGCACTTCCTCCACATAAGATCATAACATCTATCTTATCGGTCCATTTTTCCGCTTCTGACACATGGCACACCTGCGCGGATTCTGTTAGAATTGTAACGTCCTTAGGATCTCTTCTTGTAAAAACCGCGGCCAGTTCTATATCCGGATTCTGCTTGACCGCGCACTCAACTCCTCGGCCTAAATTTCCATATCCTAATATTCCAATTTTTATTTTCATACTTATCTCCTTTTTCAATCATATTATTTCCAGAGAATGCCAGTATAGCATCATTTTTAAAATCATTCAATGACTTCTTTTCTTTCTTGAAATCCCCTTCACGTACGTGTATAATTTCAAACAGTAATTAGAAACGAGGAAATCACTATGTCATTTACAGGTATCTTTAAAGCAAAAGATGGAATTGTCGCCATTGCCGATTCTAAAGGATCTATCGAAGAAAACGGAAAATATGTTGAAGATTCAGAGAGAAATCCTCAAAAACTTTTTCCTTTCACCAACGGAGTCGCCGTTACATATGGAGCAAATCAGATTAAGGTGCTCAATCCCAACCGTCTTTTCCCGGAAAAGATAAATATTGAAGATTTTGTCTATGATCATCTCCGGTCCCGACAAACACTAGATGTTGATTTTTTCCAGACTCTTCTAATCAAAATGTCTTCGGATGCTTCCAATCAAGAGCCGGTTAATTTTATCATTGGAAGAAAAATCCGTCCCGGAGAATATACTCTGGAGCGTCATCAGATAGGATACCACTATTATGCTCAAAGACTTGCTCTGGATACAGATCACTATTATACCGGCGGAGAAGAACTGTATCAAAGAGCCTTTTCCAAGATTGATTTTATCTCTCATATTACATCCGTGGATATTCTTCAGAAATTTGCTGCTTCCAAACTAGATGAACTGATTCGGTTTTATGATAAAATCCTGTCTTACAATCCGGTAGGCGGTATTATAAGATCTTATATTCTAAAATAATATTTTTTCAGCATAAAAAAGAAGGCCCCTTCCTTGCCATCCAAGGAACTGACCTTCTTTTCTTTTGATTTTTAATGAACTTTATCTGCGGCACAAGCTTAAGCCATACTGAATTACTTCCGGGCTGCTGACCGCAATGTGATTTTGATATTTTCTTATTCTTCCCAGTTATGATATACTTCCTGCACATCATCATCGTCATCCAGCAAATCCAGAGTCTTCTGCAGATTTTTAATATCTTCAGGATCTGTAAGCTGCACTGTCGTTCCCGGAATCATGGTTACGTTGGCATCTGCCATTGCAATTCCTTCTTTCTCCAGAGCTTCACGTACCTGACTGAAATCTTCCGGTGCCGTAAGAACTTCAAAACTATCTTCTTCTTCTACAAAATCTTCTGCTCCGGCATCCAATGCCATCATCATCAAATCATCTGCATCCATTTCACATTCTTCTTTATCTATAATGATCTGACCTTTTTTTTCAAACATATAGGAAACACATCCTGGTGTTCCAACGTTTCCATTTCCTTTCGTGAATGCGCTTCTTACATTGGAAGCAGTACGGTTTTTATTGTCTGTTAAAGTATCCACAATGATTGCAACTCCACTCGGTCCATATCCTTCATATGTAATCTGTTCATAATTGACCGAATCAGCGTCCCCGGCTGCTTTTTTAATTCCTCTCTCAATGGTATCGTTCGGCATATTGTTTGCTTTTGCCTTTGCGATTACATCTCGTAATTTGCTGTTATTGTCCGGATCTGGTCCCCCTTCTTTTACTGCTACCGCAATCTCACGGCCGATAACAGTGAAAACCTTTCCTTTCTTTGCATCATTTTTCTCTTTTTTATGTTTGATGTTCGCAAATTTACTGTGTCCTGACATTTTTATCTTCCTTTCTGTTTCTATTTTCCATTCAAAATTTCATATCCCAAACTGGAAATAATATACCATTTTCAGGTCAAAAGGTCAATGTTCCTGCTTCTTTCTATGTATCAAGGCTCAAACTAATTCGTAAAGCCCGGTCCACTCTCTGAATCAAAGAACAGCTTAAATGACATACCTTTTCCCGAAGCCGGCTCTTATCGATGGTGCGTATCTGCTCCAGCAAAATCACTGAATCTTTTTCCAACTCACATTTTCTGCAGTCCAGCGGAACATGAGTCGGGAGCTTTGCTTTGTTCATCTTGCTTGTGATTGCCGCACAGATCACGGTAGGACTATAGCGGTTGCCTGCATCGTTCTGTAAAATAATAACAGGGCGCACGCCGCCTTGTTCTGATCCGATCACAGGCCTTAAATCCGCATAAAATATATCTCCTCGCTTAATTATCATAAGCCTTCTCACTCTCCATTTCTTTCTTTCATTTATTTTATGAAGAGTATCTCCGATTCTTTCAAAAGTATTCAAAGAAGGCTTTTATTTTTCCAGATATTCTACCGCTTTCTTCATTTTTCCATGCTGCATATAAACTCTTGGAACCCTTTTGCTGATGCCGCAGACAAACTCATAATTGAAGGATCCTGCCGCATTGGCAACTTCTTCTACAGAAATCCGCTGACTGCCGTCCTGCCCTACTAAAGTTACCTCATCCATGATCTCAGCACCATCAATATCCGTCACATCTACCATAAACTGATCCATACAGATTCTTCCAATAATCGGAGCATACTGTCCTCGAATCAAAACCTTTCCTTTAGAAGAAAGAGCACGTGGATATCCATCTGCGTATCCCACTGGTATAGTGGCGATTTTAGTATTTCTCTTTGTCACAAACGTATGATTATAGCTGACTCCTTCTCCTGGTCCGACCTCTTTAATGTATACAATATGCGTTTTTAAAGACATGGCTGGTTTCAAATTAAGCACCTTCTTGGATACTTCCTCTGAAGGATATAAACCATACGTAATGATGCCGGAACGAACCATATCCATTCTCCAGCCGCTCATATCAATAATTGCCGCACTGTTGGAAACATGCTTCACTGGTATGTGGATGCCTTCTTCTTCCAGCCATTTAATAAATTTATCATATTCTGCCTTCTGTTTTTCTGCGGATGTTTTATCAGCCTCGTCCGCACAGGCAAAATGTGTAAAGATTCCTTCAATGATAATATGAGGAAGCTGCGCAATCTTCTTTACAGTCTCAAGGGATTCTCTCGTAGGCTTAAAGCCAATACGATTCATTCCGGTATCCAGTTTGATATGGATTTTTGCATCCTTTCCTAGGGCAGACGCAATCCTTGATAAAGACTCTGCCATCTCATAACAAAATACAGTCGGCTGGATCTCATACTGAATTAAAGAGCTGTACTGATACTCTGAAGTATATCCTAAAATCACGATTGGCTGGGTAATTCCGTTATTTCTAAGAGTAATCCCTTCCTCAATGATCGCGACCGCAAATGCGTCCACGCCAATCTCATTTAAAGCCTTGGCAATAGGGACTGCTCCATGGCCGTATCCGTCTGCCTTGATCACCGGCATTACTTTAACATCCGGGCCGATCACCCGTTTTACCTCTTTTATGTTATGACAGATTGCATCCAGATCAATGACTGCATGCACCCGGTAGTATTGATTCATTTTCTCCTCCTGTGACGTCTTTTATATAATGTAAAATATCTGATGCAATCATACTGTACGGTCCTTTTTCTCTCATGGCAGCGTCTCCTGCCAATCCATGAAGATATACACCGCGGACTGCGGCATCATAGAGCCCGCATCCTGTTCCTACCAGTCCTGTGATCATTCCCGCAAGCACATCTCCACTTCCGCCAACTGCCATACCATGATTGCCACTCTGATTAATATACAACTTATCCTGATTCTTGGCAACTATTGTTGCAGCATCTTTCAATACAGCAACGGCATGATAACGATCTGCGATTTCTTCTGCTGCCTGACAGATATCCTCTTTCACCTCACTTAATTCTTTGGAAAGAAGTCTCGCTCCTTCCATAAGATGCGGTGTCATAATTACGCCGTATGGATAATTGATTTCTATCTGATATCGACTGACCGTGTTCAGCCCATCCGCATCCAAAATCAATGGTTTCTTCCCTTTTCTTAAGATATACTCCAGCATATCTCTTGTCTCATCGCTCACCCCAGTTCCAGGGCCGAACAAAATGCAGTCACACCATTCCAAAGAATATTCTAAATCTTTGCGTTCCCCAAACAAAATCTCTGGGAGGCGGCTCTGCAGGATTGGCCGATTGGCCGCATCTGACAAAATTTTCACAAGTCCTGCACCCATACGCAAAGCGGCTTCACCGGCAAATGCTGCTGCCCCGGACATATTTTCATTTCCTACAATCATCAGAATCTTCCCATATGTACCTTTATTGGAATAGGAAGATCTTGGCGGCATCAGTCCCTTCGGTTCTTCCAGAGTAAATCCTGACGCATATTTTTTTATAGTCTTGTCATGAAATCCAATCCTTTCTAACGTTACTTTTCCGCAGTATTCTCTTCCCGGATACAAAAGATGTCCTCTCTTATAGCCTCCAAAAGTTACTGTTTCCGCAGCTTTCACCGCACAGCCCATCACTTTTCCTGTATTTCCGCTGATCCCGGAAGGAATATCAATGGCAATGACCGTTTTTTTTGACTCATTGATGCTTTCAATGACATCTCGGTAAACACCGCCGACTTCCCGTGACAGACCAACGCCAAAAATTCCTTCCACTATCAGATCATACTGTTTTAAGTCTGCATTTTTTTCAGGCTCATATCCAAGATTTTTAAGAATCTGCATCTGAAGTCTCAAATCTTCGGAAGCTTTCTCCTGGTTGCCTACGATCATATAATCCACCGGATACTCTTCTTCCAGAAGGATTCTGGCAGCCGCCAGTGCATCTCCTCCATTATTTCCAATTCCAGCAATCACCAAAATCTTTTTATCTGTTGCAACATGCCGCATAACACAGTCCGCCACAGTCTTTGATGCTCTTTCCATCAGCACCAGTCCCGGAATCCCAATCTGATGGATTGTTTCATAGTCTGTGTCCTGCATTTCCTGATTCTTTAATACATATTTCATAGACATTCTCCTATCACAAAAGCCTGGGCGTACTCTTTCGTATCGGTGATGGATACATGGATTTGATCCATATGAAGAGCTTCCGCCAGACTGACGGCTCTCCCCGTCAGTCTGACGAAAGGTGCGCCGTTTTCATTTCTAAGCACCTCGATCTCATAAGGTTCTACACCGAAAAAGCCGGTTCCAAACGCTTTGGAAACGGCCTCTTTTACCGCAAATGTACCGGCCAGAACATCTGCCCGGTCCTTTGCATGTATTAATTCATTTTTCGTAAATATTCGCTCCAACCCTCGGTGGCGGTCCATCATATCCCGTATCCTCTGGACCTCCACAAGATCTGTTCCGATTCCTACGATCATACTGGTCAATCTCCGCTTTCTTCCCGATTATGGATATTATAAGTCAGTGTCATCAGACTCTCAGCCAAATGCACATTCTCCACAGTGACATCCTCCGGCAGATGAAGATCGATCGGGGCGAAATTCCAAATGCCTTTGATTCCCCATTTCACCAGACGTTTTGCCATCTCCGGTGCCTGATCTTTCGGCAGTGTCAATGCTGCAATCTTAATGTCATGAGCCTTGATAAATGATTCCATCTCATCAATATCCAATACTTTCACCCCGCGGACGGAAATTCCGATCAGCTTAGGATTCACATCAAACAGAGCCATGACTTTGTATCCATAATCTTCATTGAACGACTGATAATTCGCCAGAGCTTGTCCCAGATTTCCCGCTCCCACAATGATCATGTCATTGCGCTTATCCAGTCCAAGAATCTTGCCGATCTCCGTATAAAGATTATCTACATTATAACCATATCCCTGCTGTCCGAATCCTCCAAAATTATTCAAATCCTGCCGGATCTGAGATGCTGTCACCATCATCTGCTCGCTCAGTTCTTTTGAAGAAATCCTCGTAATATTGTTGGCTTTCAAAACGCCAAGGTATCGGAAATATCTTGGAAGCCTCTTAATAACCGCCGATGAAATACTCTTTTCTGAGTTCCCCATGTTATTTCCTCCAAACAAATTTTCTTCTTTTATTATATAAGATTGTCTAATATCTGTCAATCTCATCCCTGCAACATTCTTCCATCTGTTCTGCACATTTTATTCATAAAATATTCCATTTTGACCCAAAATATGATATTCTGATTCATAATGCCATCTTATCGATGGATTAATCCAAAAAGAAGGAGTCAATTATGATTTTATCATGCCAGAACATTTGTAAAACATTTGTAGACAAACCAGTTCTGCAAAATATTTCGTTTCATTTAAATGAAAATGACCGCCTGGCGATTATTGGATATAACGGAGCCGGAAAATCAACTTTACTAAAAATCATCATAGGAGAATTAAGCCCAGATGAGGGAGAAATTTCTACAAGAAAGGATGCCTCTATCGGCTATCTTGCTCAGCATCAGAAACACGATTTTCATCGAACAATCTTTGATGAACTTTTGTCAGTGAAAAAAGAAATCATTGAGCTGGATCAGCAGATGCGCACCTATGAAAAAGAAATGGAGCATCTGGAGGGAGAAGCTCTGCAGCAAAAGATGGATCAGTACACCAATGTTACTCATAAATTTGAACTGATGAATGGCTTTGCATATAAAAGCGAAATAACGGGGATTCTAAAAGGACTGGGATTTTCTGAAGAAGATTTTCAAAAACAAGTTCACACTCTGTCCGGCGGACAGATGACCCGAGTCGCTCTTGGAAAACTTCTGCTGAAAAATCCAGATATTCTTCTTCTGGATGAGCCGACCAATCATCTGGATGTCGCATCCATCCAATGGCTTGAAACTTATCTTTCCAGATATAAAGGAGCTGTTATCATCGTATCCCATGACCGGTATTTTCTTGATAAGATTGTCAACAAGGTAATGGAGATTGAATTTGGCAGATCCATGCTGTTTAATGGAAATTATACACAATTTGTTCAAAAAAGAGACCAGGTCAAAGCTATTCAAAAAAAAGAATATGAAAATCAGCAGCAGGAAATCAAACATCAGCAGGCTGTTATCCGGAAACTCCGCCAATTCAACCGTGAGAAATCCATCCGGCGGGCAGAAAGCCGAGAAAAAGTTTTAAATAAAATGGAAATTTTGGAAAAACCTCAGGAATATCACGGAGATATGCGTCTTTCCATTGAACCGGAAGTCATCAGCGGCAATGATGTCCTGACCTTAACAGATGTTTCCAAGTCATTTGGATCCAAACCGTTGTTTTCAAATTTATCCTGCCATCTGTTCCGGGGCGAACGAGTTGCTTTGATCGGACCAAATGGGACAGGAAAAACGACTCTCTTAAAGATTATCTGCAAAAAAATCAGCAAAAACAAAGGATCCATTCAGCTGGGTACTGGAGTTTCTATCGGTTATTACGATCAGGCACAGGACAATCTGGATAATACAAAAACAATTTTTGGCGAAATTTCTGATGCCTATCCTGATTTAAACAACACTAAGATTCGAAATACACTGGCAGCATTTCTGTTTTACGGCGAAGATGTATTCCGCCCAATCTCTTCTTTAAGCGGAGGAGAAAAAGGACGAGTTTCTTTGGCTAAACTCATGCTGTCTCACGCAAATTTCCTGATTCTGGACGAGCCTACCAACCATCTGGACATCCAGTCCAAGGAAATCCTGGAATCTGCCATGAATTCTTATACTGGAACCATTTTATATGTTTCCCATGACCGTTATTTCATTAACAAGACGGCTACAAGAATCTTGGAGATTTCCAGAGACAGTCTGGCTTCCTATCCCGGAAACTATCAAGACTACCTTCACCAGAAGGAAAAAGAATCTGTTTCTTCTGAAACTACAGTTAAAGAAGCCAAGACCACAGAATCAAAGCTGGACTGGCAGCAGCAGAAAGAACTTCAGGCAAAACAGCGAAAGAAAGAAAACCGACTGAAAAAGGTAGAAGACAAAATCACCCGACTGGAAGCTCGTCAGGCAGAACTGGAAGAAGAAATGTCCGCCCCTGAAGTTGCTACGGATGTTTCCCGTCTTATGGAGCTTGGCAAAGAACAGACTTCCATCACGGAATCCTTGGAACAATTGTACGAAGAGTGGGAAACTCTTTGCTAATTTTTCAAAAAGAGTTTATAATAGGAGGAAATGATCATAATCATTGACCAGAATTTGGAGGTAACTATGAAATTATTATCCTTTGTTGTACCATGTTACAACTCCCAGGAATATATGCGCCACTGCATCGATACTCTTCTTGCAGGCGGTGAAAAAGTGGAAATCTTAATCGTCAACGATGGTTCTTCTGACCATACGGCTGATATTGCTAATGAATACGAAAAAAAATACCCTACCATATGCCGTGCGATCCATCAGGAAAACAAAGGTCACGGTGGTGCCGTCAACACAGGAATCGCCAATGCATCCGGTATTTATCTGAAAGTCGTCGACAGCGATGACTGGGTGAATCGTGCTGCCTATGACAAGATCATGGAAACTCTCTCAGATTTCTATGACAAAGGAACTGTTCTTGATATGCTGCTTTCCAACTATGTGTATGAGAAGCAAGGCGCAAAACACAAAACAGTGATTCATTACCGTCATGCTATTCCAAAAGAAAAGATTTTTTGTTGGAATGACGTAAAACGTTTCCCAATCGGACAGTATATCCTGATGCACTCTGTCATCTATCGGACAGCTCTCCTGCGGGAATGCGGCTTAAAACTGCCGGAACATACCTTTTATGTTGACAATATTTATGTTTTCAAACCTCTTCCTTATGTGAAGACCATGTATTACCTTAATGTAAACTTCTACCGTTATTTTATCGGAAGAGATGATCAGTCTGTCAACGAGGCCAATATGATTAAGAGAATCGATCAGCAGTTTTATGTAACAAAAATCATGATCGATTATCTCTCCGGTTTTCAGTTAAACAGCAAGCCGCTTGCAAGGTATATGCGCCATTATCTTTCCATTATCATGTGTGTTTCTTCTATTATCGCATTAAAATCCGGAAAGAAAGAACATCTCAAGATGAAAAAAGAACTATGGCGGTATCTGTACGATCAAGATAAACTGCTCTATCGCAAGATCCGGCACAGTGTCGTTGGCTTTGCCGTTAACCTTCCTGGATACGGCGGCAGAAAAACAACCATTGGTATTTACAAAGCCGCCCGGAAATTTATTGGTTTTAATTAAATATGATGAAAGCTGCCTTCTGAAATGATATGTATCCCTTTACTGGACAGTCCAGTAAGAAAGGTACACATCATGAAACTGGCAGCTTTTTTACTTTCATCTAAAAAAATTCTGCAAAAACAGGAGCAAGAATGACCGATACCAGCCCTGACGCTACGATTGCAAAACTTCCCATTGCTCCTTCTTCTCCTCCTGATTCCATAGCTTTGGCTGTCCCCACAGCATGAGAGGCTGTTCCAAGAGCAATTCCTTTCGCTATGGGATTCTGAATCCTGCAAATCTTAAAAATAAATTCCGCTGTCAAACTGCCGCAAATGCCGCTTATCAAAATTACTGCTGTTGTTACAGATATGATTCCGCCCAGTTCCTCTGATATTTCTATTCCAATTGCAGTTGTAATTGATTTGGGAAGAAGCGTAACATATTCTTGCTTAGACAGCCGAAACCATTTGGCAAGCAAATAAACAGAGAAAAAACTGGTCAAAGTTCCTGCCATAATTCCTGCTGCAGCAGCCCGAAAATTTTGTTTTAATAATTGAACCTGATCATAAAGCGGCAGCGCCAGACAAACGGTTGCCGGAGTTAAGAAAAAAGAAATATACTGGGCACTTATGGAATAATTTTCATAATCAATTTGGAATATTTTTAAAACCATGATCACAATCCCTGATGCCAGAAACAAGGGATGAAAAACGGCAGACTGGTATCTTCTTTTGATCATCTGCCCGATTTCATAAGCTGCCAGGGTTAATACCGCTCCTGCAAACATGGAATCCTGAAAAAACATATTCATATATCATTCTCCTTTTTCTGCTGTTTTCTGGGCTGCGACGGCTGATACTGCCATAACCGCTGCCGTAACAACCACAGCGGCAAGAAATGCTGGTATCCAGATTCTCCTTAGTTCTTCTCCTGCCTGAATGATTCCTGCCGCAGCAGGAATAAACATAACCGGCAGAATCTGAATCAAAAAATCTGCTGTTTCCTGAATCTGCTTTCTTGACAAGATACTCATCTGAAGGCAAAGAAACATGAGAATCATCCCGTATATGCCTGCCGGAATCTGAAACGGCAGAATCTTCTTCAAAAATTCCCCCGACAAAGTAAACGCCAAGATCAGCAGCCATTGTTTTAAATATTTCATAACTTCTCCCACAAACCCTTTTCTGCCTTTTTACGTATTCTATAATAGAACAAAAAGGAGAAAAGAAATGATACAACCTGTTTCTGCGCAGATTCATGCGGATCTGGCGCATAAGAACGGCTTTCTGGGAGATGGCATCGGAATCGCTTTTCTAGATACCGGTCTATCTCCCCATCGGGATTTTTCCCCTGTTAGTCAGCGCATCGAAGCCTTTGTTGACTTTGTTCATCATAAATATGAATGCTACGATGATAACAGCCATGGAACTCATATCACAGGAATTGCCTGTTCCGCAGGCAGAACGGGCAATGATTATATCGGCATCGCTCCAAAAGCCCATATCATATCTCTGAAAGTCTTAAATTATCTTGGAAATGGTGTGCCTTCTGCTTTTATTCGCGGGCTTCAGTGGATTCATGAAAACTACAGAAGTTATCATATCCGCATTGTAAATATTTCCATTGGGAGCCCGGGAGCCGATGAAGATCAGACCAGCCGCGAAATCCTTCGCCAGGTAAACCAACTATGGGACGATGGACTGATCGTCTGCATCGCCGGAGGCAACCATGGGCCCCGCCCTCAGAGCATCTCAATTCCAGGAAATAGCTATAAAATCATCACTGTAGGATCCAGTGATGACTCTCTAAAAATCTGGGGGAACCGCCGACTTCCCAGTCATTATTCCGGGCGCGGTCCTACCCGCTCCTGTGTTATGAAGCCGGATGTCGTTGCTCCGGGAACTAATATTTATTCCTGTAGTCTCCATAACCGCTACGCTGTAAAAAGCGGTACTTCTATGGCGACTCCAGTTGTCTCCGGAACTATGGCTCTGCTTTTGGAAAAATACCCGTATTATACGAATAAGGACGCAAAGAAGAAACTGAAATTCAACTGTGACCAACTTAATACCCCAAGATCCCATCAAGGATGGGGGCGAATTAATGTACAAAAATTGCTGGAACTTCCATAATGCGGCCTTTTCTAGGAGTATAACCAAAAAAGAGGAACCGATTCAAAATCGGTTCCTCTTTTCCTTTTATTCTGTTAAAAGAAATTCACACAGTACCTGATTGCTGAATAGAATTCCCTGACTTGTCAGAGCTATTTTGCCTTGCCTTTTTTTCATCCAGCCTCCCTTTACTGCTTTTTCAATCACCGGTCCATAAACCGACTTCATCGAACATCCAAACGCTTCTTTAAATTCTGCTTCTTTTACACCCTCAGTCCTGCGCAGTCCAAGGAACATAAATTCCTCCATCTGCTCTTCTACCGACAAAGGCTTGGTTTCCTCAAAATATCTGTGAAACTCATTTTGATTCAAATATTCCTGCATGGATGCTGTCTGCTGAAATCGTTTTTCTCTCAAATAAGAGGAAGCATTTAACCCAACTCCCAAATAAGGGATGCGGGACCAATATCCCAGGTTATGCCGACATTCATATCCCGGCCTGGAATAGTTAGAAATCTCATATTGATGATATCCATATTCCCCAAGGATTTTTTTCGTCATCTCATACATTATGACATCATCATCTTCTGAAGGAAGCAGTCCTTCCAGTTCCTCATTCTTCGCAAACGGCGTACCTTCTTCAATGATCAGGCTGTAAGCAGAAATATGTTCTGGCCTAAGCTTTGCAGTCTGCCTTAAAGTATCTTCATATGATTTCAGCGTCTGCTTTGGTATCCCACTCATTAAATCTACACTGATGTTTTTGAATCCAGCAGCTCTGGCAGACTCAAATCCTGCAAGAAAATCCTCCCGGCTGTGAATCCGTCCCAAATACTGAAGTTCGTCTTCCTGCATACTCTGCAGGCCGAAACTAATCCGACAGATTCCTCCTTCCAAATATCCTTTCAGCCGTTCAAAAGAGACGGTTCCCGGATTTACTTCCATTGTAATTTCCGCTTTTTCATCCACCAAAAAACTGCTTTTTACTGTTTGCATCAAATGACCAATTTGTTCTGCAGACAGCAGAGACGGCGTACCTCCGCCAATAAAAATCGTAGAGATTCTTTCATCTGGCAGATACTCTCCCCATGCTTTAATTTCTAACTCCAGCTGTGCCATGTAATCTTTTACCTGTTCTTTGGATGCCGGAAATGAGCAAAAATCACAATAATTGCATTTTCTCCGACAGAATGGGATATGAATATATAATTCTATGTCTTTAGTCTTCATCCAATTTCAACACACTCATAAACGCTTCCTGCGGGATCTCTACGCTGCCCACCTGACGCATCCTTTTCTTTCCTTTTTTCTGCTTCTCCAGAAGCTTTCTCTTCCTTGAAATATCTCCGCCATAACATTTTGCCAGAACATCCTTACGCATAGCCTTAACGGTCTCTCTGGCAATAATCTTACTTCCGATTGCCGCCTGAATCGGAATCTCAAACAAATGCCTTGGTATCTCCTGTTTCAGCTTAGCACACATCTTTCTTCCTCTTTCATAAGCGGTATCCTCATGAACAATAAATGACAGAGCATCGACTTCTTCTTTATTGATCAGGATATCCAGCTTCACAAGACGTGCTTCCTCATATCCCTTCATTTCATAATCCAGAGATGCATAACCTCTGGATCTGGATTTCAGAGCATCGAAGAAATCATATATAATTTCATTGAGAGGAAGTTCATAACGCAGTACCGCACGGGTTTCTTCAATATATTCCATTCCCAGGTACACACCTCTTCGCTCTTGGCACAATCCCATGATAGCTCCTACATATTCCGATGTCACCATAATTTCCGCTGTCACGATTGGTTCTTCCATATGATCAATCTCAGACGGATCCGGCAGATTGGATGGATTTGTCAGTTCCATCATCGTTCCATCGGTCTTGTATACTCGATAAATAACTCCTGGTGCTGTGGTTACAAGATCCAGATTGTATTCTCTCTCCAAACGTTCCTGCACAATTTCCAAATGAAGAAGGCCCAGAAAACCACAGCGGAACCCAAATCCCAGTGCGACTGAAGTTTCCGGCTCAAACTGAAGAGCTGCATCATTAAGCTGAAGCTTTTCCAAGGCATCTCTCAGATCAGGATATTTTGCTCCATCTGTCGGATATAATCCGCAGTAGACCATTGGGTTAACTTTTTTGTATCCTGGCAAAGGTTCCTTGCATGGATGATCCATATCTGTAATCGTATCGCCTACCCGGGTTCCTTGAACATTTTTAAGACTTGCAGTCACATATCCTACCATTCCAGCCGTCAATTCATCACACGGAAGAAACTGACCTGCTCCGAACGTACCTACTTCAACGACTTCTGCAGACTGGCCGGTTGCCATCATCTTCATACGGGTACCAACTTTAATGGTTCCTTCCTTGATTCGGGTAAAAATGATTACACCCTTGTAAGCATCATATATGCTGTCAAAAATCAGTCCCTGCAGCGGTCCATCGGGGTCACCCTGCGGAGCTGGTATTTTTTCCACAATCTGTTCCAGAACCTGCTCTACGTTAAGCCCGCTCTTTGCAGAGATCAGCGGCGCATCCTCCGCGTCGATTCCAATTACATCTTCAATCTCTGCCTTCACCCTTTCCGGTTCAGCACTTGGAAGATCAATTTTGTTAATTACCGGCATAATCTCCAAATCATGATCTAATGCCAGGTAAACATTAGCGAGAGTCTGCGCTTCAATGCCCTGTGCTGCATCCACCACAAGAATAGCTCCCTCACACGCAGCCAGACTCCTTGACACCTCATAATTAAAGTCCACATGTCCCGGTGTATCAATCAGATTAAAGATATATTCTTCTCCATCTTTTGCTTTATATATGATTCTCACTGCCTGAGATTTGATGGTAATTCCACGTTCCCTCTCCAGATCCATATTATCAAGAACCTGCTCCTGCATTTCCCGATCAGTCAATGTTCCTGTCATCTGAATAATCCGGTCTGCCAGCGTTGATTTTCCATGGTCAATATGGGCAATGATACAAAAATTACGAATTTTGCTTTGATCAGCAGCCATAAGTTTCCTCCTAAACACATCTAATCGTTCTTTTTCCCAGAACTCACGGTTCAGTATAACACATTATTCAATAATTCAGCAAGTAAACTCATGGATGCTTTCGCCTGTTTTATGGTATTATTCTGCGCTCCCACTTCCACCAGAAGACTTCTTCCACGGTAATGAAGATTATAGCGGTATCCCTTAATATATATCTTTCTTGTAAATCCAGGATACTTTTTCATAGCTTCCGCCTGAAGCTGAAGGCTAAAAGAAAGATTCATTTTTTTATTTGGATTTTTCAAATAGGAAAGATTCCCATTGCTGGCTGTCCGGCTAACCCCGTTAAAAAACATGATCTGCGCCATCTTCTGCCCATTTTGTGTTGTCACAAGATGAGTATTTTCATTGACTCCATCCCGATGAAGATCGATGATCACTTTAATGTCCGGGTATTTTTTTAAATATTTTTCTATGGCATCCGCAGCATAATCATAGGCCTTGGAACGCTCTTCTTTCCCATTTCTCATGTCATAAACATTCCGGTCATGAATTACAGAAATTCCTTTTTGTTCCAGTTCCTTGACCAGCTCATCTCCGACACCTATCACTGTATCACTTTTTTTTCCTGGCCGGCTGTCTTTGTACTGCTCACTCCCGTGGGTATGATAAATCAGCACTTGAGGAGAATTTGATTTTTTAAGACTCAAATCCATTCCCAGCAATTCTTTTCCATTGATCTCGCTGTCAGTCACCATGGTTGTACTGTCAATTTGATAAATATATTTCCTCAAATACGCCGGATTTTGCCAATTTTTCAGATTAAATTTCTTTGTTCCTTCTGCCACTTCCTCTACACTGTTGTCTCTGTCTTCATCATCCTCAAAATAATAATATTCTCCTGACACCAAGTCTTCCCCTGTAGTCTTTCGGTAATCGCTGCTGTACTGAAGCAAAGGATTTACTTCTTTCCGGTAAATCCCGATCATTCTGGACAGGACTGTCCCATAAACAGGCTGACTTTTATTTCGATAAGACGGAAAAAAACCTTCCATTAGCCCGTCATAATATCCAAGGACTGCCTCTGACGCAAACTCCTGGTTCTTTACCATCTGGACTGCCGCAAAAATCAAAAACAAGCAGAAACAGAGAAACATGGTCTGTCTCTTTCTTTTCCCCATGTTTTCATTCTATTCACAATTTTTACGAATATGCAGCAACTGATTGATTCCTTCTGAAATTGTATAACTGATCCTTTTCATAGATTCGTCAATGTTTTTGGGCGTAACGTGCATGGAAATAAATTCTTCATCCAATTTTGCATAGACCGCTTCCTGATCCTCCTCTTCCAAAAGATCGTTGATAATGGCCGGCACAGAAATTACCGTTGGTACTCCAATGGCCAGCACAGGAATGCCTACTGTATGTCTCGTAATTTCACTTCTGTGATTTCCGACCCCGGATCCAGGGGCGATCCCTGTGTCACTAATCTGAATGGTCCGATTTAGACGTTTTGAACTTCTGGCTGCCAGGGCATCAATTGCAATCATAACATCTGGTTTTGTTTTTTCAACCAGCGCTTCCAAAATTTCTCTGGTCTCTATCCCGGTCTGAGCCATAACTCCCGGAGCAATGGCACTCAACTCTCTCGCTTCTTTTATTAGGCCCTCTTTTTTCAAATGGCGGGTAATATAGAGATTTTCTACCACTTTAGGTCCAAGGGAATCCGCCGTAACTCCTGCATTTCCCAATCCTGCCACAAGGATTTTGCTGTCCTTTGAAATCATATTTTTCAAATTGAAATACAGCGCATCGCTCATTTCCTTGTGAAATCCCTGATCGTTCCTTGATAAATCTTTTGTTTCAATTGTAATATATTGTCCCTTTGGCTTTCCTAATACTTCCTCTCCTTTTTTGTTTTTAATAGTAATTTTGGTCTCCTTGATATGATGGGAAGCATCGATTCTTGTACTAACTGCAATTCCCGATAAGCGTGAACTCTCTTCTGCATCTTCCTTTAACTCCAGGGCAAGATCTGTTCGATTCTGCATAACTGCCTCCTTTTTTAATTTAGTATTGTATTTTTTTTAAAAATCTATGTATTTTTCTCATTAGTATATTGACAAAAAAAGCAGAATTCTATAGAATATAACAGTATGTTTGTCTATGGCTTAAACCGTGTCTCGCTATAGATGAATGATGAAACGAATAAATTAAAAAAGAATGTTATCATATTGGAGGTGCCCACATTGGCAAACATTAAATCTGCAAAAAAGAGAATTAAAGTAATCGAAACAAAAACAGCAAGAAACAGAGCGATCAAATCTAAAGTTAAGACTTATGTGAAAAAGGTAGAAGCAGCTATCGCAGCAGCTGACAAAACAGCAGCTGAAGACGCATTAAAGGCTTGCATCGCTGAAATCAACAAAGCAGCATCTAAAGGAATCTACCACAAAAATACAGCTTCCAGAAAGATTTCCCGTCTGACAAAAGCTGTAAATAAAGTAGCTTAATTTACTATAAAAAAAGAAAACATTAACCCATAAAAAAAGAAGCCAACCGTCAGGCTTCTTTTTATTTTGTTCTTTACTTTTCTTTTTTACTGAATTCAATCAGCAACAATTCAACACCAACCCGGTCATTGATTCGCCCGTTCTTAATCCTCTCATCCGTCCTGGCGCATGCTTCTGCCATCCGATACAGAGTTTCCATGCGAAACAGTCTCGCCTGATCCTTTAACTTTCCCACCACAAACGGAGGCACTTTCATCGCTTTTGCCATATCTCCATTGGATGAATTTCTAGATGACAGATCCTTCACCTGAATCAGCTGATTGCACTGCCTGACCAAAAGGGCAAGTATTCCAAAGGGAGACTCTTTTAACTCAATCAGATCGTAATATAACTCAAGAACCTTATCTTTTTGTTTTCTTGCAATCGCTTCCAGCATAGCAAAAATCTGATTAGCCGTCTGGGAGGAGGTTAATTCATCCAGATCCCGAACTGTAATTTCCTGCCGTTCTCCTGTATAAGAAATAAGTTTTTCCAGCTCATTTTTTAAGGTAAACATATCTGACCCGCAGCGATTTAGAAAACTGCGTACCACTGACGATGTCATCTGCTTTCCTTCTCTTTTTAAAAGGGATTGGATCCATCGGACCAATTCTGCATCTTTCGCCGGCTCAAAAGACACCACGTGCCCCTCCTTTGCAAAAAACTTATAAATTTTAGAACGCTTGTCTACATCATCCTCAATAAAAATCATTACCGTCGTATCTGCGCATTCTTGTAACTGCTTCAGAAAGTCTTCATTCGTTTTCTTCCCAAGCCCCGTATCCTCTAAAATAATCAGTCTGTGATCATTGAAAAAAGGCAGTGTCTTAGCCAATTCAGCAATTTCTTCCACATTTGCTTTTTTTCCCTCAAAATAAGAATAGTTCATTGTATCTTCCGGAGAAACCAACGCCTTTTTCAGCCGGTTTTTCATCTGAGCAATCATGTATTTTTCACTGCCATAAAACAGGTAAAATCTAGGATATGTATTTGTTTTTATATGGTCTAATATTTTTTTCATCGTTTTATTTTCCTGCTCTTTCTTTCTGCTTTCCTAAGTATACTCTATCACAAAGGGAACGTCCAGCAGACGTTGCAAAAATCAGCTTATGCTGCACTCACCAAATCAAAAAAGACCGGTCAGCAAATCACTTTGCAAACCGGCCAAACAGGCAATCATTTTGAAAACAGATTATTATGATACTTTCTGGCAAATTTCAATCACTTCACCGCATGGACTTTCAATCTTAAAACAGCGTGAACCCTTCTCCCAGAAATTTGGACTTAATTCAATTCCATCAGATATGATGTTATATCCATTTTCTTTGCAGTACTCATAATCAGATTCCAGATTTTCAGACCGATAGGCAATATGATCCACTCTCGTAGTTGCTCCTCCCGGAAGCTGATCCCTCTGAGAAATTTCATACATTTTTTTATCAGAAGGATTCTCCAGAAAATAAACATTATGTCCGCCTTTTCCCGGAAATTTTCCTGCAACTTTAAATCCCATTGCATCCTGATACCATTTCGCATTTAATTCCACATCACTGCAGTGAAGTCCAATATGATCCATTGGTAAATTCAACATTTAAGATATCCTCCTTTTGTTTGTTTTGAATATTTTTTCTTTAAAACACAGATTATATTCTTTATTATAGACATGTTATGTAAAAAATGCAATAGATTATCTTCTGTTTTTATCATTATTTTTCTGTTTTCCACAATATCATTAGCGTTTTTTATCTGTCTATAAAAAAAACTACCAGAAGATTACTGCGCCTTCCTCGTCTGTTCTGTATATTTTGCTATTATATTTTGCAATTCTCTCTACTACTTCCTTATGAGGATGTCCATAACGATTTTCTTTTCCACAGGAAATAACCGTATATTCTGGTCTTATAAGGCTTAAAAATTCTTCCGATGTTGAATTTTTTGATCCATGATGCGCTGCTTTTAAAATATCCGTCTTTTCCAATCCTTCCTCTAGCAATTCTCTTTCCCCTTCTTTTTCAACATCTCCAGTCAGGAGGATCTTTTTTCCATTAATATGCCCCTGCAGCACAAGGGATGCCGCATTTTTTTCCAGACTGCTTCCTGCAGGAGGATGCAGAACTTTTAAATAGAAATCCGATCCCTTAATTACCTTTCCTTTTGCCAAAAGAAATACTATTGTCCCCGCTTTTTTCGCCGCTGCTCTCACCATTTTATAAGCAGCATCATGAGGAACATCCGGAAGTCCCAGAAATTCAATTCGCCCCATTTCCAGAAGCTCCAGAATTCCTGCATAGTGATCCTCATCCATATGTGAAATAACTGCAATCTTAATTTTTTGCTTTCCTCTGCTCTTAAGATACGGCAGTATACGGTATCGTCCTGTTTTTTCTACACTGCTGCTTCCTCCATCTACAGCAATCATTCCTCCTGCAGTTTCTGCCATCATACAGTCTCCCTGTCCAACATCAAGGAACGCAATGGTTTTTCGTCTCAGCAAAGGAACCGCGGCCATACACAAAACTCCCATATAAACCATTCCAATGCGGATAGAAATTGAAAGTCTTATTTTCTTTTTTCCTGCCAGATAAAAGACTGCATATCCCACAATAACCCACCACAAAGGAACCTGTCCTATCGTTATCATACCGTATTTCATTTTTGAAATTTTCAGTACGATCTGAAACAAAAACTTAATCCATTGATGCAAAAAGAAAGGCGGCATCCAGACAGATGCCAGTGCCATAGAAAATCCTGCAGATGCCACTGGAACCGCAGCCGCATTTGCCAAGAATGAAAATATTGGCGTTTCATACTGAACATAGATCATAAGCGGAAGCATCCCCATCTGCAGTTGGAAAGGAAAAGAAATTCGGGTAAAAATCTTTTTCCACACTGCTTTCTTTTTCCCAGTCTTCTGACCAATACATCCAATGATGATTACCGCACAAAAGGACAGCAAAAATCCCGTATCTCCAAAATAAAATGGATTCTTAATCAATATCAAGCTGCCAGCCATGGCTGCAGAAGAAAGCAGATCATAGTTTCTTCCCAGAATCTGTGACATGAAATAGATTCCAAGCATGATCACGGCACGGATAGAAGAAACTGATCCTCCCGTCAGCATACCATAATACATTGCCAACGCAAAACCGGCCGCAGAACTTATAACAAATCCAACTCCAATTCGCCTCAGAATCCGGTAAATGCTCCTCCCCGCCAGAGAAATATGCAGTCCGGAAACCGCCAACAGATGGATCAGACCGCTTTCCTTAAAATTATCCTTCTGTCCTTCGTCCATACGACTCTTATCGCCTAAAAGCATTCCCTGAATCAGGTCTGCTTCTTCTCCATCATACTGATGCTGAATCTGTTCTTTGATCCAGTTCCTGGATTTTTGCAAAATGTCCTCCAGCGGCTTCTCTTCATGCCCCTCTACATAAATCTGATTTGCAAACGCCCGATAATAGATTCCTTTAGCAAAATAATAATTCCTGGCAGAAAACTGGCCTGGATTTTTACCTTCTTCCTGGATCTCCACTTCAGTTTCTGCTGTGATTTTATCTCCTGTCCGGATTTTTGCCCTGCTGGTATCATACAGCAAAAGTTTTCCATTCCATCCCGGGCATTGAATCAAGTATGCTGTACTGTTCTCTGTTTGTGAAATCTGCAGAACCACTCCTGATACTTTCTTGGGCGACTTTTCCTCCACAATACATAATTCCTGTTGTGCGGTCTTCCTTTGAGCAAAAAGAAGAAGAATTCCCACTGCCATCCCGGCCAAACCGATCAGATATCTTCGATCCTGTCGAATTTGGTACCCCCAGAAAATCAGTCCTCCCAAACAATAAAAAACCGCTGCCGGAATTTCTTCATTCCAGACAGCGGCCATGCCGGAAACACATCCGGCAAAAAATAACACAACTGGTCTTTTTCTCATATTTTATTCCATTGGCAGTTCTCCGAAAACAAAGCTGTCACGTCCTAATGCGCCGATTGCTTTTCCGTCAGTATCAAGCATCGCTTTCCCCGAAACACTAAATGATACATAATTGATTCCATCCATCTGCGTCAGAGTATATACAATACCCGCTCTGCAGATCAAATCGTCGTTCTCATCCAGCTTATTATATCCAGTAGAAAAATCTACGGTAACAATATTATTGCTCACTACGGCGCTGTTAATGATTATGCCATCAGGTATTGCTGACTTATACTCTGCATTTTTATTGACATTTCTCATCTGTTTCAGCATGGTTTTCACGTTCTCCTGAGGATCATCCGCCGTCAAATCCAGCTCTCTTTTCACAGAAATCAAGCGAGTACCGCTCTCATTCGTATAATAAACTGCCGTTCCTTCTTCGCTGCTGTCAGTCTGTTCCTTGTCTTGACCGGCGCATCCGCCAAATATCAGCGCAAAACACAGACAGCACAAGAAGATAAATCCAATCTTTTTCTTCATGACTTCCTCCTACGCATTATATTTCAACGGAATTCTGACAGTAAACGTTGTTCCTTCGCCAAGCTTGCTGTATAGTTTTATTTCTCCTTTATGCATCAGAACCGCATTCTGTGTAATCGCAAGGCCGAGTCCTGTGCCTCCCGTTTCTCTGGATCTTGCCTTATCCACACGATAAAACCGGTCAAAAACCCGATCCTGACAATCTTCCGGAATACCGACCCCTGCATCCGCAACTTTTACATAAAAATATTTGTGGTCTGCATTTACACTGACTCTGACCCATCCATTATCTTTGTTATACTTGATTCCATTTTCAATCAAATTGGACAAAGCGAGGGTCAGTTTGACCTCATCAATTTCAGCAGTTACCGGTCTGAAACTTTCAAAAATCAGCTCAATGTTCCTCTGAGCCGCAATCGGTTTCAGCCTTTTCATGATAATCTGAAGCAGTTCGTTGATATCGACACTGGAAATCTCCAGTTTTGAAGCCTTTTTATCCATCTTCACCAATGACAGCAGATCGGATATAATAACATTCTCACGGTCAATTTCCTTTACCATGTCTGACATAAATTCCCGATACAATTCCGCCGGCACCTGATCCCCCTGCTGCAGCAAAGAATCCGCCAGTACCTTCATAGATGTCATCGGTGTCTTCAGTTCATGAGAGACATTGGATACAAATTCTTTTCTGGAGTCCTCCAACACCTGCATCCTGGTTAAAATCTCATTGAATCGGGATATAATCTTCCGAATTTCAAGAAATCCCACTTCCTCAATCGATTCATCTTCATGTCCCATGGCAATGAAATCCACATCTTTCTGTATCTTACGCAAATCTTTTGTCAGCAGATAGCTAACTACCATTGCAAATGCCAGTCCAAAAACAATAAATGCAACCAGCAGCATATTCCTGCGCTGGTTCATCTCAATGCTCGCCGCCATAAGATCTTCTCTCGGAACCGTTGCCATCACGATTCCCAGAACCTTATCACCTTCTGATCCCACGGAATCAATCGGACACATGATCTCAATATAATTGCCCTTCTCATTGACAATTCGTTCTTCTTTTCCTTCCATGATCCGCAGAACATCACGATTCAGAAAATATTTTCCCTGAAAATCCGTATGGGTATCTTTAATAATCCTATAATTCTTCTTGATGATGATGATCCGCCCATTCATGCTTGCAGCCAGATCATTAGTCTGTGCAGACAGAGTATTGGAATTATCGTTCAAAATAAAATCCACTCCGACGACCTGGTTGCCCAGCCACTTGCATTGTGATTCCACACTGTCCACTTTCTGATTAAAAGCTTTTTCACTGTATCCGTCATTTAAAAACTTACTGAACAAGACAGCGATAAAAACAGATACCGCAAAAACTGCAATACAAATCAGAAACTGCTGACTGCCTAGATAGGCAAATCGCTTCTTCCATCTCTTCTTATCCTTGGAAATAGTAACCTACCCCCCACTTTGTATGTACATAGTCCGGCACTCCCGGGTTTGCCTCAATCTTTTCCCTCAGTCTCCGGATATGTACATCCACAGTTCTGGCGTCTCCAGGATAATCATACCCCCATACGGTATTTAGCAGATCTTCCCGACTGTATACTTTATTCGGATGAAATACCAGCAGTTCCAGCAGATCAAATTCTTTCGCGGTCAGATTCACTTCTTTTCCACGGATATGAACTCTGCGGCTTTCACAGTCAATCTTAAGCCCTCTGTATTCCACAGCTTTCGGTGCCTCTTCTGCCGGCACATCGTGATGTGCCGTTCTTCTCATGATCGCCTTGATTCTTGCTTTCACTTCAAGAATATTAAAAGGCTTTGTGATATAGTCATCGGCCCCATATTCCAGTCCAAGAATTTTATCCATATCCTCACCTTTTGCAGTCAGCATAATGACCGGAACATTGGAAAACTCACGGATTGCCTGACATACTTCAAATCCAGACAGCCCCGGAAGCATGACATCCAGAAGAATGATATCATATGTATTCGCTTTTGCTTTTTCTAATGCTTCTTCACCGTCATAAGCGCAGTCCACCTGCATCTCGTCCTGCTCCAGGCTGAATTTGATTCCTTTGACGATTAACTTTTCATCATCAACCACTAAAACCTTTTTCATTTTTTACACCTCTATTATTATATTGTAATGCTGTCTTTAATCTTGTTGTATATTCCTTCCTTGATCCCCTGTATCTTCATAATATCCTCGGTTTTTGAAAAAGGACCATGCTCCTCTCTGTAGGCAATAATATCCTCAGCTTTCGATTCTCCAATTCCTGAGAGAGTCATAAGCTCCTCTCTGCCTGCCGTATTGATATTGACCTTTCCAGCAGAAGTCCCCGATCCTCCCGCAGTATTTCCCGAAGACGATTCTTCCGCTTCTTCCTCTGACGGAACATAAATCTGCTGTCCGTCCTTCATCTTCTCGGCCTGATTGACGCTCTCCCATGATGCCTTTGAAGTAAATCCTCCTGCTGCCTTCACAGCCGCTGCAATCCTGTCGCCGGAAGAAAATTCATAAACTCCCGGATTCTTCACCTGCCCGCAGATATAAATCACGATCTTCTTTTCAGATTCGGACGAACTTTCTTTCTTCTCGGCTTCCGTATCTTGTGACACTTTCACATGATGATCGGAAGAACATCCAACTGGTACAGTAAACATCAAAATCAATATGAAAAATATGGTTCGGACTCTTTGAAACAACGTTAACCTCCCGGTCGCTGCAAAGAGCTTTGAACATGTAAATCTCTTACTATTGTATCGAAAATAATAATACTTTACAAGAGATATTTACGATTTCCATTTAAATATTACAAGCCCTGCAACGAACAAAATTACACCAATCAGCCGGATCCACTGAAAGCCTGTTTTTTCTGTTCCAAACCACCCAAATACTTCAATCAAATAAGATACAATAACCTGAGAGGCGACAATCAGCATCGCAGACTGCGCCGGTCCAAGTGCCCCCACACTTTTGATCACTGTGAACGTGATCGCAGCTCCGATGATGCCTCCCAATAAGAGATATTTGGGGTGAACTTTTGCAAGCATCAAAAAACTCTTATCATGCTCTGACACCGCCCAGATCAGAATGCATGCCAGGAAACCGGTAAACTGTACAAAAGAACTGGTCGTCCATGTACTGGTTTGTTTTGTCACTTCCGTGTTCAGAACCCCCTGAATGCTCATCAGTGCGCCGGAAATCAGCGCAATTATAAATCCAAACATAAAAAAAGCCTCCATTTCAAACTGTATTACCCTTAGTTTTTCCATGAAAGCTTTTTCTATTCATTTCTTCATTATGCCTCATCCAGGACTTCTTTTAAAATACCGATCATCTTATCAACATCCTTTTCTTCGATAATCAAAGGCGGCACAAATCTTATCACATTATTACCTGCAGTCATAAGAATCAATCCGTTTTCCAGAGCTGCGCTTACTACCTTTCCTGCCGGTTTTTCCGGTGCAAGTTCCAGCCCCTGCATCAGGGCAATTCCCCTGTGGCCGGTAATAAAATCATACTGATCTTTGATCTGTTCCAGCTGATTCCAAAGATATTCGCCGACCGCTTTGGCATGTTCAGGTACTTTCTTTTCTTCGAACTGCTCAAACACCGCATTGACAGCAGCACAGGCAAACGGATTACCTCCATATGTCGTTCCATGATCCCCTGGTACCAGTGCGCCGTCCGCCTTGTCATTAACAACAAAGGCTCCTACCGGAACTCCGCATCCCAGAGCCTTTGCCAGAGTCAGGACGTCTGGTTTTACTCCGTAAAGATCATGAGCAAACATGGCACCACATCTTCCCATACCGCACTGAATCTCATCGAAAATCAGCAGAATATCTTTTTCATCGCAGAGTTTCCTTAATCCCTTCAGGAAATCAGGATCTGCCGGATAGATGCCGCCTTCACCTTGTACTACCTCACAGATAATTCCACAGGTTTTATCTGTAATTTTGGATTTTACATCTTCCAGATCATTGAATTTTGCAAAAACCGCACGGAATTCCTTCGGAACGAATCCGTCTTGATAATGAGCATTTCCTGTGACAGATAATGCTCCCTGACTCCTTCCGTGGAAAGACTGATCCATAGCAATAAATTCATAATCTTTTGTATTATCTTTATTATATGCATATTTCCTTGCAACTTTCAGAGCTCCTTCGATGGCCTCCGTTCCGCTGTTCGTAAAGAATACCTTTTTCATTTTAGATGCTTCCACAATCCTTTTTGCAGCTTTCACTGCCGGGATATTATAAAAAAGATTTGACGTATGAATCAGCTTGTCAATCTGATCTTTCAGCGCATCATTATAAGCTTTGTTTCCATACCCAAGAGCAAATACAGCAATACCTGCTCCAAAATCCAGATATTCTTTTCCGTCTGCATCATACAAATATATGCCTTCTCCTTTTTCCAGCACCACCGGATATCTGTTATAAGTTTTTAATATGTATTTTTCTCCCTGTTCGATATAATCTTTCTGATTCATAATGCCTCCTAGAATAATGGCTCTTTCAAAATTGCTGTTCCAACACCTTTTTCTGTGAAGAACTCCAGAAGCAGACAATGCGGAACCCTTCCGTCCAGCACATGGACTCTTGCAACACCTTTTTCAATGGCTTCGATACAATTCTGCAGTTTTGGAAGCATTCCGCCGCCTACAACACCTTTTTCGATAAATTCTCTTGCCTGCGCAAGATCCATTTCTGAAATCAGAGTAGATTTATCTTCCGGATCCACAAAAACTCCTTCAATATCCGTCAGGAATACAAGTTTTTCCGCATTCAGTGCAGATGCCACTGCACAGGCTGTATCATCTGCATTAATATTATATGGCTCAAAGTCATCTCCCAATCCGATTGGTGAAATTACCGGAACAAAATCATCTTCAATCAAGGCTTCCAAAAGTTCCGTATCTACAGATTTTACTTCTCCTACATATCCAAGATCCTTACCTGGCATTTCTTTTTTAGTAACATGGATCATTTCTGCATCTTTTCCAGACAGTCCTACGGCTTTTACTCCAGCCTCAGCCATCATGGCAACAAGTTCCTGATTTACCTTAAACAACACCATTTCCGCTACTTCCATGGTATCTTTATCTGTAACACGCAGTCCATGATAAAATTCAGGCTCTTTTCCTGACATCCGAACCCATTTGCTGATTTCTTTTCCGCCGCCATGAACGATAATCGGTTTCATTCCAATCAGCTTCAGCAATGCCACATCTCGAATTACACTCTTTTGCAGTTCTTTATCTTTCATAGCACTTCCGCCGTACTTTACGACAACATAGCAGTTATTAAAACGGCGGATATACGGCAGAGCTTCTGTTAATACTTCCGCCTTCTGTTTTGACTGTTCAATCTGTTCTGCCTGATTCATCTTCCTTCTCCTTCTTTCTCATTCCAATTTTTATGATCTATAGTCTGCATTGATGGTCACATAATCATGTGTCAGATCACATCCCCACGCAGTTGCCTCTTCTTCTCCATTATGGACATTGATCTTCGCAGTTACTTTCTCTTCTGACAAAATCTTCGTTGCTTCTTCTTCTGAATAGTCTGCTGCAATTCCATCTTTTACAATATTAATCGTTCCAGAGGCACTCGAAAACGCTATATCAACTTTTTCCGGATCAAAATTAACACCGGAATACCCAAGAGCACATAAAATTCTTCCCCAGTTAGCATCTTTTCCATAGATTGCCGCCTTGGTAAGATTTGATGTTACCACAGATTTACTCAGAATTTTTGCATGTTCTTTCGTATCAGCACCCGTCACGTGAACTTCAAACAATTTAGTGCATCCCTCTCCGTCACCGGCAATCTGTTTTGCCAGTTCCTGATTCACATAACGAAGACCTTCTTTAAATGTTTCATAATCTTTATCTTTTTCCTGTATTATTTTATTTCCCGCCATTGCATTTGCCATGACCAAAACTGTATCATTGGTAGACGTATCTCCATCAACAGAAATCATATTAAACGTATCTTCTACAATTTCTTTTTCCATTTCCTGCAGGAGTTCTTTATCAATGGACGCATCTGTAGCAATATATCCAAGCATAGTTCCCATATTAGGATGAATCATACCAGAGCCTTTACAAATTCCCCCTATGATTACTTCCTTCCCATCTATCTCAACAGAAACAGCAGCCTCTTTTATCTTTGTATCTGTTGTCAGGATTGCTTCTGCCGCATTTTTGCTGCTTTGGCGATCATGGGAAATTTCTGATACCAGCCGGCAAATTCCCTTCTCAATTATATCCATCGGCAGCTGCCGACCGATAACTCCTGTAGAACCAACAGCAATTTCTTCCTGTTTCAGATTCAGAAGTTCTGCTGCAAGAGCAGCTTCTTTTTGTACATTTTCATATCCTTCTATTCCTGTACAAGCATTGGCAATTCCTGTATTTACAACAACAGCGCGAATATCTTTCTTTTCTTTTGCCAGTTTTCGATCCCATTTCACTGGTGCTGCCTTTACAATATTTCTCGTAAAAGTTCCCGCAAGAACAGCCGGCTGCTCGCTATAAATCATTGCCATATCTTTTTTTTCACTTCCCGGTTTGATTCCTGCACGGATTCCTGCTGCCTGGAAGCCTTTTGGAGAGGTAACTCCTCCATCAATTATCTTCATATTTTACGATTCCTTTCTGCAGTTCATTTTCTGTCTGATTTTATCTTACTGATGACTATGGGAACATCGGGACTAATTCCAGTCCTTCTGCTTCATTCAGTCCAAACATTAAGTTCATATTTTGGATTGCCTGTCCTGCCGCACCTTTGACAAGATTATCCATCGCTCCCATCATAATAATGCGTCTTGTTCTTGGGTCAATTTTGAAATTAACATCCACATAATTACTTCCTTCTACCCATCTGGTCTCCGGACATACATCTTTTTCAAGAACTCTTACAAATTTTTCTTCCTTATAATAGGAATCATAAATCTCTTTGATTTCTTCATAAGAAACTTCTTTTTTCAGATTTGCATAAGCTGTTACCAGGATTCCACGGTTCATTGGCACCAAATGCGGCGTAAAATTCAAAACGACATTCTCTCCGGATGCATAACTTAACTGGTCTTCAATTTCCGGTGTATGACGATGGGTTGCCACTCCGTATGCTTTAATATTTTCATTAACTTCACAGTAAAGATTATTCACTTTGGCTCCCCGTCCTGCTCCGGAAGTGCCAGATTTTGCATCAATAATAATGCTGTTCATATCGATCAGCCCTTCTTTTGCCATCGGATAAATTGAGAGCGTTGAACATGTCGGATAACATCCAGGGTTGGCAATCAGTCTTGCTTTCTTAATCTCGTCTCGGTTAATCTCACATAATCCGTATACTGCTTCTCCAATAAATTCCGGACTCTGGTGTTTGATTCCATACCATTCCTCATAACGCTCTACATCTTTAATTCTGAAATCTGCGCTAAGGTCAATAATCTTAGTTTTAGACAAGATATCCTCTGATACAAGAGAACTGCACAGTCCCTGAGGAGTTGCGGTAAAAACAACATCTGCTTTTTCTGCCAGTTCTTCTATATTATCATCCAGACATTTGTCATCTACAATTTCGAACATATTATGAAATACATCATAATACTTCTGATCAATATAACTTCTTGAACCATACCAGATAATTTCAGCATCCTTGTGCTGCATCAGAAGCCTTACCAGTTCCTGACCCGCATATCCGGTGGATCCAATGATTCCTGCTTTTATCATGTTTTTCATCCCTGCACTTTCTTTGTTTCTTCTTTATATCTTTATCATCAATTGTTCCTAAGTATACAACTGAAATCAAAAATATGCAATAGTTTTGCATAAATATACATCTATTTTTCATTTTATTCATTCTTTTACAACAAATATTCATTCAAAATGAAAAAAGTCCTTGCAAAACCCGCTCATATCACGTATATTATTAGACAGACAATTACTTATTTACTTAGGAGGATATATAAAATGAAAGAAAAAGTTGTTTTAGCTTATTCCGGAGGACTTGATACAACAGCCATCATTCCTTGGCTGAAGGAGAACTATGATTATGAGGTCATCTGCTGCTGTGTTGACTGCGGACAGGAAGAAGAATTGGACGGACTGGAAGAAAGAGCAAAATATTCAGGCGCTTCCAAATTATATATTGTAGATATCACAGATGAATTCTGTGATGACTACATCATGCCTTGTGTACAGGCAGGTGCTGTATACGAAAACAAATATTTGCTTGGAACTTCTATGGCTCGTCCTGGAATTGCAAAAGCATTGGTTGATGTTGCAAGAAAAGAAGGCGCTACTGCTATTTGCCATGGTGCAACAGGAAAAGGAAATGACCAGATTCGTTTTGAACTTGGAATCAAAGCCCTTGCTCCAGACTTAAAAATCATCGCTGCATGGAGAGATGACAAATGGAACATGGATTCCCGTGAGTCTGAAATTGCATACTGCAAAGAGCACGGTATTGATCTTCCATTCTCTGCTGACCAGAGCTATAGCCGTGACCGCAATTTATGGCACATCAGTCATGAAGGACTTGAGCTCGAAGATCCTGCAAACGAACCAAATTATGATCATCTTCTTGTTCTCGGAGTTTCACCTGAAAAAGCTCCAGACGAAGGAGAATATGTTACAATGACATTTGAAAAAGGTATCCCTACATCCATCAACGGTGAAAAGATGAAAGTATCTGATATCATTCGTAAACTGAATGCATTAGGCGGAAAACACGGAATCGGCATCGTTGATATTGTAGAAAACCGTGTAGTAGGAATGAAATCCCGCGGTGTTTATGAGACACCAGGCGGAACCATTCTGATGGAGGCACATGCTCAGCTGGAAGAACTTGTATTAGACCGTGCTACTATGGAAGTAAAGAAAGATATGGGCAATAAACTTGCTCAGGTTGTATACGAAGGAAAATGGTTTACTCCTCTTCGTGAAGCAATCCAGGCATTCGTTGAATCCACACAGGAATATGTTACAGGAGAAGTAAAATTCAAACTGTACAAAGGAAATATCATCAAAGCCGGAACAACTTCTCCATATTCTTTATACAGTGAGTCTCTTGCATCTTTCACAACCGGTGATTTATATGACCATCACGATGCAGAAGGATTCATTACACTGTTTGGACTCCCATTGAAAGTTCGCGCAATGAAAATGAAAGAAGCAGAAGAAAATCAGAAATAAATAGTCTGCAAATGTACATAAAAAAGAAACGATGTATTTGAGATGCATCGTTTCTTTTTCGTTTCATAACTATATATTGGATACCAGCAAAAATTTTTTTATACATAAAAAACGGAACCAATCTGGCCCCGTTTTCTATTTCCGACTATCCCTGATATTTCTTAATCTGCTCTGCAATCAGCGCACTGTCATCAAAGTAATTAATTTTCATAGCGGCACGCATATTCTTTAATGTCTCAGCCGCAACCTTTTGTGCCTTCTCGCTTCCACTTTTTAGGATCTCATAAACTTCCGGAATCCGGCTTTCCCAGTAAGCCCTTCTCTCTCGGATCGGGCTTAGCTCTTCCTGAAGAACCTTGTTTAAGAATTTCTTGATCTTTACATCACCCAGACCGCCTCTGCGGTAATGATCCTTTAATTCTTCCAGATTTGCATAATCCGGAAGATATTCTTCAAAATATTTGTCTTTACAGAAAGCATCCAAATATGTGAATACCGTATTGCCTTCTACTTTTCCAGGATCTGTAATCTTAATATGATTCGGATCCGTAAACATGGACATGACTTTTTGCTGAACTTCTTTTTCCGTATCTGCCAGATAGATACAGTTATTTAAAGATTTGCTCATCTTTGCTTTTCCGTCAATTCCTGGAAGACGTCTGCATACATTATTTTCCGGAAGAAGGATTTCCGGCATTACAAGGACATCTTCACCATATACACTGTTGAATTTATGAACAATCTCTCTGGTTTGTTCAACCATCGGCATCTGGTCTTCTCCTGCCGGTACAGTATTAGCCTGAAACGCTGTAATATCCGCAGCCTGGCTGATTGGATAAGTGAAAAATCCCACCGGAATGCTTGCCTCAAAATTACGCATCTGAATTTCATTTTTTACTGTCGGATTTCTCTGAAGCCTGGAAACTGTCACCAGATTCATGTAATAGGCTGTCATCTCAAACAATTCCGGTATCATAGATTGGATAAAAATTGTAGTCACTTCGGGATCCATCCCTACAGACAAATAATCCAGCGCCACTTCAACAATATTTTGACGGACTTTTTCCGGATGCTCCGCATTGTCAGTCAAAGCCTGAGCATCTGCGATCATAATATAAATATCGCTGTATTCTCCTGAATTTTGAAGTTCCACTCTCCTTCTCAAAGAGCCCACATAATGCCCTACGTGAAGGCGGCCAGTTGGCCGGTCACCTGTTAATATTACTTTTCCCATGTTCTTTCCTCCTGTATTATATGGAACCAAAATTGGTTCTCACTCTTTCTTTTTCAGCAAATCTACTTTGTTTATATCCGCAAATATTATACCATAAAAGACTATAGCAAAACATAAAAAAGGATGAATCCTTCTTCCCTGGAATTTCATCCTTTTTATTCTGCCGCTTCCGATTACAGAGTTGCCTCATTTCATGACTGCCTTAATTTCGTCTATCATATCCTGGGATTTTGCACCATCGCCGTAACCAATTCGATACAGCCTGCCATTGATCAAAATTTCACCGCCATTGGTCAGAATAAGACTGTCTTCTCCCAACATCAGCATCATGAATTCGTCCGGATCTCCACTGATCTGCGGATTGTTAACAAAGGTCTTGATGGTATGATGGTACTGATAATTTGCCAAAATCTCACGGATTTTCTGGAACTCATCTGACCCGGCTTCATAGGTTGTCACCTGGCCGCTTCCTTTTGCCATATCAGTCTGGGAAATGGAATCCGTAACAACAATCTGTACATTCTGCTTATTTCTTATGTATTTTTCAAAAGAAAACGGATAAAACAGCACCAGGCAGACTCCGATAATAACAAGCGCAATCAAAAGTCTTTTTAAATTCTTGCTTATCTTCATATCTGCAGCCCCTTTTCATTTGTTTATGGTATCACATTTCCTGCCATCTTGTAAACCCAGTACCAGTCTTCTCTGGTAAGTTCCACATCACAAGCTTTTACAATTTCCTGTATTCTTTTTAAATTACAGGATCCTATGATTACCTGCATATCAGCCGGGTGTCTTAAAATCCATGCAACTGCTGCCGCACTATCAGTAATTCCGTATTTTTCTCCTATCATCTTTAAGGCTTCGTTAATCTCCGGATAATTTGGATTTCCCATAAATGTACCTTCAATTGCGCCATGCTGGAACGGAGACCAGCACTGAATTGTGATCTTATGTAATCTTGCATAATTTAAAATACTTCCATCTCTGCAGGCTCCCCCGTCAAACATTGTATTTACCTGAATTCCTTCATCGATCATACAAGTATGGGCAACACTGAGCTGCATCTGATTGATCTTTAAAGGCTGTTTTACACATGTCTTTAAAAGTTCTATCTGCATAGGATTCTGATTGCTGACACCAAACCGCAGGACTTTTCCCTGCCTCTCCAGCTGATCAAAAGCCCCTGCTACTTCTTCCGGTTCCATCAATGCATCCGGCCGGTGCAAAAGCAGATAATCCAGATGATCTGTCTCCAGACGTTTTAAACTTGCTTCCACAGATTCGATAATATGTTTTTTGGAAAAATCAAAATAGTTATTTTTTTCTCCCGTTACAATGCCGCACTTTGACTGAAGCAGAATCTTATCTCTCAAAGATGGTTCCTGCTTCAGGATTTGACCAAATTTCTCTTCACAGACACCGCCTCCATAAATATCCGCATGATCAAAAAAATTCACACCTGCTTCCAGATCATTTTTGATCAGCGCATCCAGCTCATTTTGTGTCAAAGCGTCAATCCTCATACATCCCTGTATAATTGCCGGAGCTTCCACATCTGCTCCTCCAGCCGCAACATATTTCATAATGATTTCCTCCTGTCCTGTTTTTCTTTTACCTTAACAGACAATTAGAAATCTGTCGATAGACAACTTAAATATAATTACAAAAATTTATAATGAGGTTTTTCTTCACCAAAAAGTTTGTACCTTAAAAAATCATCCATTACAATTGCAGCACTGGAAACCAGGAACCAAAAAAAAGAGTAAAGCAGGCAAATCTGTCCTTTGAAATTATATGGAAGATTCGAATAATCCCAGATATCCATTTTGAGCCACATATTCACGATTAATCCAGTCATTAACTCCAATATCGTAATGATTACTGAAGACAGTACCATCTGACTTAAAAAACTAATCTTGACTTTCTTATTTTCATTTAGCAGGCCGCAGCAGATAAAACATGCTCCTCCGCATAAAAACATCGTATAATGTGAATATCCCCGAACCAGCACTTCTAAAAAAAAGTAGGCCATCCCGCCTATCGCAAACAATATCATATATTTTTCTATTTGTAATCTTATTTCCATAATCCCACCTATGCTTTTTTCTTCCATTATTGTGCGCTTTTCCATATCCATATATTCTTAAGAAAATCAAATTTATATGGCAAATTTCTCCCATATCGTGTAAAATGTAAAAAGCATATAAATAACCAAAAGAAACAAAACTAACAGAAAAGAGGATTTCATTTATGGCACAATTATGGGGCGGTCGTTTTACAAAAGAAACTGACCAATTAGTATACAATTTTAACGCTTCCATTTCTTTTGACCAGAAATTTTATAAACAGGACATTCAGGGAAGCATTGCTCATGTTACGATGCTTGCCAGCACAGGCGTCCTGACTGAAGAAGAGCGTGATCAGATCATTGACGGTCTAAACAGCATTCTGAATGATCTTGAAAATGGCAGAATCGAGATTACCAGTGAATATGAAGACATTCACAGTTTCGTAGAAGCAAATCTGATCGATCGAATCGGAGATGCAGGCAAAAAGCTCCATACCGGACGCAGCCGCAATGACCAGGTAGCTTTGGATATGAAACTATACACACGAGATGAGATTGTTGAAATTAAGGAACTGGTAAAAGAACTGATGGAAACACTTCATCAGATTATGAAAGACAATATTGATGCTTTTATGCCTGGCTTTACGCATCTTCAGAAAGCACAGCCAGTGACACTTGCTCATCATGTTGGTGCTTATATGGAAATGTTCAAAAGAGATTACAGCCGATTATGTGATATTTATGATAGAATGAATTACTGCCCTCTGGGGGCTGGGGCTCTGGCAGGAACAACTTATCCGCTGGACCGAAACCAGACGGCAGAACTTCTTGGATTTTATGGTCCGACTTTAAACAGCATGGATTCTGTATCTGACCGTGATTATCTAATTGAACTGCTTTGTGCTCTTTCTACAATCATGATGCACCTGAGCCGTTTCTGTGAAGAAATTATTCTCTGGAATTCCAACGAATATCAGTTTGTTTCCATTGATGACGGATTCAGTACAGGAAGCAGCATCATGCCGCAGAAAAAGAACCCGGATATTGCAGAACTTGTCCGCGGCAAAACTGGAAGAGTATATGGCGCCCTCACTTCCCTTCTGACTACAATGAAAGGAATCCCTCTTGCCTACAACAAAGACATGCAGGAAGATAAGGAATTGACTTTTGACGCCATCGACACAGTGAAAGGCTGCATTTCTCTCTTTAACGGCATGATAAAAACAATTACTTTCAATTATGATCGAATGGAATCCAGCGCAAAGAATGGATTTACCAACGCGACTGATGCAGCGGACTATTTGGTCAACCATGGAGTTCCATTCCGCGATGCTCATGGCATTGTAGGACGTCTCGTACTTCTTTGTATTGAAAAAGATATTTCTCTGGATGAACTTCCTCTGGAAGAATACCAGGCTATCAGTCCAGCATTTGAGGACGATATTTATGATGCCATCAGCATGAAGACCTGCGTTGAAAAACGAAATACCATTGGTGCTCCAGGTCATGCTGCTATGGAAAAAGTCATTGCCCTGAATGATGCATATCTGGCTGATTTGAAATAAGAGGTTTTACGATGAAGAAAAAAATTCTTACAGCATGTATGTTCCTGGTACTTTTCCTATTATCCGGATGCGGTGTGGAACTTACCAGCGAAGTCAATATCGATGAGAATTTCTCGGGTACTAGGACTATGTCCTGTACCTTTTCTTCTCGCGACTTTCAGCGCTATTTTAACGGAACGCAGGAAGATTTGGATCATACGATCCAAGATGCATGTCCTTCCCAGCTTACCTATAAAAAAAAGTTGAAGGATGATAGCTGGGTCTATACTTTTTCTCTGTCTTTTTCTTCTCTGGATGACTATCAGGAAAAGGTAGAAAAAATCCTGAATTTCGCACCAAAGATCACTTGGCAGTATGGAGCTTCTCCTTTCGTATCTGGCTTAATTTATAAGGAAAATTTTTCTTCTACTGATCTTATGACCTGGCTGTACACTGCCTTGTATGAAAAGAATTATGTAGATAAAGATTCTGCAGAAGAATTCATGAATCTGAAAGAGACGACCATTTCCGTCAGCGGAAAAACTTATACTACAAAGAATAAGATTTCCATTGATGAAATGAAATATACTCCATTATCTTCCATCCATATGAACACCGAGACTCAGGATGACGGCAGTCTGAGCCGCAAAATTTCATTTTATATTCCCCAGAGTGTTCTAGATCAGAATACTGGAAAAATCGAGGCATATTTTAAATCTTTTGATCCCTCATGGTCCAGCTGGAAAGACGGTAAAATCTTAAATATTTCTTTTTCCGCAGAAACCCTGACGGATTTATCTGCTAAGACTCGTGAAATATTGCATTCAGACTCTTCTTACGGCACCTGCAGTGTGTCCTCCGTCAAAGGAAATCCTTTTGGTTTTCAGATGGATTACAAGGAGTCGCTGGATTTTTCCAATTTTATACAGGAAAAAGGAACCGTTCCGGTCACATATACTTTCGACGGCAAAGAAATCATGGATGATGAAATCAAAAGCAAATCCTTAAACTTTTCTGGAGAATTTATACAGCCGATTTCCAGGTATGATATCATTACTGTATGGAATACTTCTTCCGATATCCGCCGAAAATTTTCCTTTACCTTTGATTCCGAATGCAGCGGCCAGCAGCTTTCTCAGATGAAGTCAGCATTTTCAGGGGATACGATTTCCAATGTAGAACTGACTGATGATGACTCCGCCATGGTTCTGTCTTTTGAACAGCAGGGTTCAGTCAAAGACTGCGGCAAAGACCTCTCAAAGATTTTCCCAAAGACTTCTTTGAGTACTGATACAAAACATTCTCCGTTTCGAGGGACGGTAACATCATTGCAGGATTGTTTTGCTTTTACCGCCGGCAGTGCAAAAGTCAAAGGGACCTATACCTTTGCGTCCATTAATGCTTCCGAATCTTCTTCTGTTGATCTTGAACCTGAAAATAAAATAACAGGGAAAAAAACTCAGGCACTTTCTAACCGTGAAGTATCAAAACTGCTGCATTCAAATGAAACTGTCCATGATTTTTATCAGTTTTCTGTTTCCGGAAATAAAATGGAGCTGACCTATAAAGGAAGTACAACCGCTAGTCACTGGTTTTCCATTGCTCAAATCGCGTTTCCTCTCATCTTCTTTTTCGGCATTGCCATTTTTATCTTGATCCGCAGACAATGGATTGCAGCGAAGGCTGTTCAACTAAAGGACTGGATGGAACAAAAAATTTCCGATCATAAAAAAGAATAAAACCATAGATATAAATACAGCCGGGGTCTTCCCCGGCTGTATTTTATGCTTCTGCTGTTTCTGAGAGATCCGATGATTCATCTGATTTAATGCACACATCGAGTTTTTGGTAAGGAATCTCGATTCCCTCCCGGTCAAAAGACAACTTAATCTCCTCGTTCAGCCGCCATTTTGCTCCCACATATTCTTCCGTGGAAACCCAGCATCGGATTCCCATCATGACTGCGCTGTCTGCCAGACTGCTGACAAATATCTTAACGCCCTCCTGATCCAGAATACTTTTTTCTTTTGCCGTAATCTCCTGCAGAATTGATTTTACCTTCTCAATATCTGCATCATAAGAAATCCCCACAGTGATATCAATCAGGCGCTTATCCTGCTTCGTATTGTTAATTAGATTACTATTAGTTAGTGTTCCATTTGGTATTACGATTACTCGATTGTCAACTGTCTTTAATTTCGTATAATAGATATCCATTGCGGCAACTTCTCCCTCGCAGCCTGTTCCTTCTAGAACAATATAATCCCCCACCTGAAAAGGCTTCAGAATCAGCAGCAGAAGGCCTCCTGCAATGTTGGAAAGGCTTCCCTGTAAGGCAAGACCTACAGCGACACCGGCAGATCCTAACAATGCGATAAAAGAACTTGTCTTAACACCGACATGATCGACCGCCGCAAGAATTACCAGCACCCGAAGCGCAATCTTAACAAAAGAACAAGAAAAGGAAATCACTCCATAATCAATTTCCCCTTTTTCCAAAGCGGCCTTTAAAATATTGACCAGCATTTTGATCAGTTTGAAGCCCACAATGATAATCAGGATTGCCACAACAATATTTCCCGCCATTTCCAGAATCGCGTCAAGATAATTGTTCAATACCGTATTCCAATCCACATTTGTCTTCCCTAACATTTTATGCTCCTCTTATGTTTTTTAGAAAAAGAAACACGCGGTACTTGCGTGTTTCTTTTATAGTGCTCCATATTGTACACATCAATCTGTTTATTTTTTTGTAATATATCCTTTGGCCTTTAATGTTTCTGCACAAAGAACCGCGCCTCCTGCAGCACCACGCAGAGTATTGTGAGAAAGACCTACAAATTTATAATCATATACTGTGTCTTCACGCAGACGGCCTACAGAAATTCCCATTCCGTTTTCATAATTCACATCCAGAGAAACCTGAGGACGGTCGTCTTCTTCCAAATACTGAATCATCTGTTTTGGCGCACTTGGAAGACCCAGCTCCTGTGGAAGTCCGCTGAAAGATGTCAGCTTTTCGATTAACTGCTCTTTTGTCGGTTTCTTTTTAAATTTCACAAAAACAGCCGCTGTATGACCATTTAATACCGGCACACGAATGCACTGAGTTGTGATGATTGGAGAATCTGCTTTTACAATTTCTCCGTTTTCAATATGTCCCCAGAGACGCAGCGGTTCCTGCTCGCTCTTTTCTTCTTCTCCGCCGATATATGGAATAATATTGCCATTCATTTCCGGCCAGTCTTTAAATGTCTTTCCTGCTCCGGAAATTGCCTGATATGTGGTTGCTACTACTTCATACGGCTCAAACTCTTTCCATGCTGTCAAAACAGGTGCATAACTCTGAATTGAACAGTTTGGTTTTACTGCAACAAATCCGCGTGTAGTTCCAAGACGTTTTTTCTGACTTGCAATGACTTCGAAATGCTCTGGATTGATCTCCGGCACAACCATAGGAACATCTGGTGTCCAGCGGTGAGCACTGTTATTTGATACAACCGGTGTTTCTGTCTTTGCATACTCTTCTTCAATTTTTTTGATCTCGTCTTTTGACATATCGACAGCACTAAAAACAAAGTCTACTTCTGACGCAACAGCTTCCACTTCATTGACATTTTTAACTACCATATGTTTTGCTGCTTCCGGCATTGGTGTATCCATCTTCCAACGTCCGCCAACAGCTTCTTCATATGTTTTTCCAGCAGAGCGAGGGCTTGCAGCTACTGTTTTTACTTCAAACCAAGGATGATTTTCCAACAGAGAAATAAATCTCTGACCTACCATTCCTGTCGCTCCTAAAATACCTACTCGTAATTTTTCACTCATTCTTCTTTCTCCTATAAAACTCTGACACGAACAACCCCATCAATCTCTTTCATCTTCTGGATGATTTCCTTAGAAGGTTTCTTTTCCACATCCAGCATAGAATATGCCCAATCTCCTTTTGATTTGTTCAGCATATTTACAATATTATAATTTTCTCCTGCCAAGATTGCAGTAAGCTGCCCGATCATATTCGGAAGATTTTTGTGATGCACTGTAATTCTTGCCTCAGCTTCCAAATCTCCAAGATTGCAGTTTGGATAATTTACGGAATTTACAATGTTTCCATTTTCCAGATAATTCATCAGCTGCTCCACTGCCATCTCTGCACAGTTATCTTCAGACTCTTCTGTAGATGCTCCAAGATGCGGAATTGTGATTACACCATCTGCTCCAGCCACTTTATTATTTGGAAAGTCTGTTACATAATGTTTTACCTTCTGCGCTGCAAGGCCTGCCAGAAGCGCCTCATCATCAACCAGCTCTCCTCTGGCGAAATTCAGAATGTTAACCCCGTCTTTCATCTTAAAAATTGCTTCTTTTCCAATCATTCCCCTTGTAGAATCATTACATGGCACATGAAGCGTAATATAATCGCACTTTGTAAAAATCTCGTCCAAAGAACTGCTATGATTTACCATTCTTGACAGACTCCATGCAGAACGAACAGAAACATACGGATCATATCCATAAACTTTCATTCCCAGGCGATTGCAGATATTGGCAACCAAAACACCGATGGCTCCAAGACCAATAACCCCGATGGATTTTCCTTTCAACTCATTTCCTGCATATGCCTTCTTCTGGCTTTCAATGGCTTTTGGAAGATCTTCCATTTTGGCGTTTTCTTTTACCCAGTTATATCCTCCTATGATATCTCTGGATGCGAGCAGCAGACCAGCAACGACCAGCTCTTTCACGCCGTTTGCATTTGCTCCAGGAGTATTAAAAACAGTAATTCCTTTTTCTGCATACTCATCCAAAGGAATGTTGTTAACTCCGGCTCCCGCTCTCCCTACTGCCAGCAGGCCTTTGGGAATTTCCAGCCCGTGCATTTTGGCGCTTCGTACAAGAACTGCATCTGCCGCACTCAAATCATCAATTACTTCAAATTCACCTGTAAATAAATCCAGACCCTGCTTAGAAATGGGATTTAAACATTTTACTGTATACATGACGTCTCCTTACTTATTCTCTTCTTCAAATTTTTTCATAAACGCAACTAATTTTTCTACACCCTCTTTTGGCATCGCATTGTAAATGCTTGCTCGCATTCCTCCTACCGTACGATGTCCCTTAAGGTTCTCAAGTCCTTCTGCTTTCGCTTCCGCAACGAACTTCGCATCCAAATCTTTATCTCCTGTTACAAATGGAACGTTCATCAAAGAACGGTCTTTCTTTTCAACTGTTCCTTTAAATAATTCGCTCTGATCCAAGAAGTCATATAAGATTTTTGCTTTTTCCTCATTCCTCTGCTTCATTGCTTCCAGTCCGCCCTGTTTTTTAAGCCACTGGAATACTTTGCCACAGATATAAATTCCATAACATGGCGGTGTATTATAAAGAGAATTTGCATCTGCCTGTGTTTTCCATTTCAACATAGTTGGTGTTCCAGGAAGAACATCATCTGAGATCAAATCTTCACGGATGATGCAGATTACCACACCGGCAGGTCCTACATTTTTCTGAACTCCGAAATAGATTACACCGAAATCTTCTACATTAACCGGCTCAGACAGAATGCTGGATGACATATCCGCAACCAGGATCTTTCCTTTGGTATTTGGCAGTTTATTGTACTTTGTACCATAAATCGTATTATTCCAGCACACATAAACATAATCTGCATCCTCAGAAATCGGAAGATCGCTGCAGTCCGGAATATATGTATATGTCTTGTCTTCAGAAGACGCTACGATATTTACCTTTCCGTATCTCTGCGCTTCCTGGCAGGCTTTCTTTGCCCACTGTCCAGTAATAATATAATCTGCAACTTTATTTTTCATCAGGTTCATCGGAATTGCGGAGAACTGCTGAGATGCTCCTCCCTGAAGGAACAATACTTTATAATTATCTGGAATGTTCATAAGTTCTCTAAGATCTGCTTCGGCTGTTTCAATGATATCTGCAAACATCTGAGATCTGTGACTCATCTCCATAACAGACATTCCACATCCTCTGTAATCCAGCATTTCATCTGCTGCTTCTTTTAATACATCTTCTGGTAAAACTGCTGGTCCTGCTGAAAAATTATATACTCTAGCCATTTCTTTCTCCTTTTTCATCTTTCTTAATGCTTTTTCTCTATTGTGCTTCTTTTTGTTTCAAATCATTCTGGTCAAAAGCTTCCGAGATGGACCCTCCTGGATTCACCATCGGCCATACCTTGTCATCCAAATCAATATGACAATCCAATACAACCGGTCTTCCTGCATCCAGTGCTTCCTCAAAAGCAAATTCAAATTCTTCGATTGTTGTTACTTTCTTTGCAATAACTCCGAACCCTTCCGCAATTTTTACAAAATCCACCGGATCATTGAATGTGGTATATGAATACCTCTCATCATAGAATAAATCCTGCCACTGACGTACCATTCCAAGAACACTGTTATTTATAATTACTTCGATGATCGGAATATTATACCTGGAAGCCGTTGCAAGCTCATTGAGATTCATACGGAAACATCCGTCTCCGGCAATGTTTATAACTACTTTATCCGGATTTCCAAGTTTTGCTCCCATACTGGCTCCCAGTCCATATCCCATAGTTCCAAGTCCCCCGGATGTCAGAAATTTCCTTGGGGCATCATATTTGAAAAACTGAGCGGCCCACATCTGATGCTGTCCAACTTCTGTTGTAATAATAGCATCTCCTTTGGTCCTTTCATAAATTTTTTCAATAATTTCCGGACAAGTGAGACGTCCTTTGTCATATGTCAATGGATATTTTACTTTATACTCCATGATCTTCTTAACCCATGCATTATGGTTCTGCTGTGTCAGCCGGCGGTTCATAACAGTTAAGACCGCCTTGATATCTCCAATGATATGTGCATATGCCATTACATTTTTATTAATTTCCACTGGGTCGATATCAATCTGCAAAATTGCGGCATTTTTAGCAAATGTAGCCGCATTTCCGAATACTCGGTCACTAAATCTTGTTCCAATCGCAATCAGAAGATCACATTCCGAAACACCTTTATTGGAAGCCTTTGTTCCATGCATTCCAATCATGCCGGTATACAATGCGTTGGAACCATCAAAAGCACCTTTTCCCATCAGAGTATCACATACCGGGCAGTGAACCTTCGATGCAAATTCCCTGACTTCATCTGCCGCATCCGATATTACAGCTCCGCCGCCGACTAAAATAAACGGACGTTTGGATTCTTCAATCAAGCTAATTGCTGTGTAAATATCCATTTCCCTGATATGTTCACTGGAACGGATGATCTTTTCAGGCTTCTGATACGTGTAGGATGTCTTTGCCGCTGTCACATCTTTCGGGATATCGATCAATACCGGCCCTGGCCGTCCTGTCTTGGCAATACGGAACGCTCTGCGGATTGTGTCTGCCAGTTTTTCTACATCCTTTACAATAAAATTATGCTTTGTGATCGGAAGTGTGATGCCGGAAATATCAACTTCCTGAAAACTGTCTTTTCCAAGCAGTCCCACTCCTACATTACATGTAATAACAACGATTGGGACAGAATCCATATATGCCGTGGCAATTCCCGTCACTGTATTAGTGGCTCCTGGTCCGGATGTAGCAAAACACACCCCGACTTTTCCCGTTGACCGTGCATATCCATCCGCCGCATGGGAAGCACCCTGCTCATGGGATGTAAGGATATGCGTAAAGTCATCTTTCTGTTTATATAATTCATCATATATGTTCAAAATCGCACCGCCCGGATACCCGAATATCGTATCTACGCCCTGCTCTTTCAAACATTCCAAAACAATCTGCGCTCCCGTCAATTGTTTCATTCGCTGACCTTCTTTCTCTATTTATCCTGATTGATTTCTAAGATTGCGCCTCTGTTTCCTGATGTTACCAGAGAAGCATATTTTGCCAGATAGCCAGTTGTAACTTTTGGTTTCCTTGGCTTCCAGTTCTTTTTGCGTTCTTCCAATTCCTCATCGGAAACTTTCAAATTCAAAGTATTTGCATTAATATCAATGGCAATGATATCTCCTTCTTCAACCAGCGCAATTGGTCCTCCAACTGCTGCTTCTGGTGATACATGACCAATACAAGCGCCTCTGGAAGCTCCTGAAAAACGTCCATCTGTAATCAGCGCAACACTTGAACCTAATCCCATTCCCATGATTGCTGATGTCGGATTTAACATCTCACGCATTCCAGGACCGCCTTTCGGACCTTCGTAGCGAATTACCACTACGTCTCCCGGCTGTATCTTTCCGCCTTTAATGGCTTTGATTGCATCTTCTTCACAGTCAAAAACTCTGGCCGGTCCTTCCATCTTCAGCATCTCAGGTGCTACTGCAGAACGTTTTACGACACCTGAATCCGGAGCAAGATTTCCTTTTAATACTGCAATTCCTCCTGTCTCACTATAAGGATTGTCAATTGGACGGATTACTTCCGGATTTTTATTGACGCATCCCTCAATATTTTCTCCAACAGTCTTACCTGTAACTGTCATCAGATCTGTATGAAGAAGATTTTTCTTATTCAGCTCGTTCATGACTGCATATACGCCGCCTGCTTCGTTTAATTCTTCAATATAAGTATGTCCTGCCGGCGCAAGATGACACAGATTCGGGGTTTTCGCACTGATAGCGTTTGCCATATCCAAATCAAGTTCTATGCCTGCCTCATGAGCAATTGCCGGAAGATGAAGCATACTGTTTGTACTGCATCCAAGAGCCATATCAACCGTCAATGCATTTTCAAAAGCTCCCTCTGTCATAATATCCCTTGGACGGATATTTTTCTTTAATAATTCCATAACCTTCATTCCTGCATGTTTTGCAAGACGAAGCCTTTCAGAATAAACAGCCGGGATTGTTCCGTTTCCGCGAAGTCCCATTCCCAATACCTCTGTCAGACAATTCATAGAGTTTGCCGTATACATTCCGGAACATGATCCGCAGGTTGGACATGTTTTATTTTCAAATTCATCCAGTTCTTCTTTGGAAATCTTGCCTGCCGCATAAGAACCAACTGCCTCAAACATGCTGGATAAGCTGGTTTTCTGCCCTTTTACGCGGCCTGCGAGCATTGGTCCGCCGCTGACGAACACTGTGGGTACATTGATCCTTGCTGCCGCCATCAGTAAACCAGGTACATTCTTATCACAGTTCGGCACCATGACCAATGCATCAAACTGATGAGCCAGCGCCATACATTCTGTGGAATCCGCGATCAGATCACGGGTTACGAGGGAATATTTCATTCCAATATGACCCATGGCAATTCCATCACATACAGCAATTGCCGGAAATACCACTGGAGTTCCTCCTGCCATCGCTACTCCCATTTTAACCGCTTCTACGATCTTATCAATGTTCATATGACCAGGAACGATTTCGTTATAGGAACTTACGATTCCTACCAAAGGTTTCTGCATTTCTTCTTTCGTAAATCCCAATGCGTTAAATAAAGACCTCTGAGGAGCAAATTCTTCTCCTTCTGTATAAGTATTGCCCATAATAACCTCCACTTCTATCAGAAGCCCGGAAAGGAAACACCCTCCGGGCCTGCTTGTTTCCTATATTTATTATTTAATTTTCTCTATAATTAAATTGCCCATTTCCTGACAGCCTACTTGCTTCATACCTTCAGACATAATATCCACTGTGCGGTATCCATCTGCAAGGACATCCTTAACCGCCTTTTCAACGGCCGCTGCTTCCTCATCTAAATCAAAGGAATAACGCAGCATCATAGCCGCAGATAAAATGGTTGCAATCGGATTTGCAATATCCTGACCCGCAATATCCGGAGCAGAACCATGACTTGGCTCATATAATCCAAATTTCCCTTCCGCAAGACTTGCAGAAGACAGCATACCAATAGATCCAGTAATCATACTTGCTTCATCTGACAGGATATCTCCAAACATATTCTCTGTAAGGATAACATCAAACTGTCCTGGATTATTCACAAGCTGCATTGCACAGTTGTCTACCAGCATATGCTCGTATGTTACATCTTCATAATCTTTTGCTACTTCTTCAACAACGCTTCTCCAAAGTCTGGAAGAATCCAGAACATTCGCTTTATCTACACTGATTACATGTTTTTTGCGTTTTCTTGCGATATCAAACGCTTTTACCGCAATCCTGCGAATCTCTTCTTCGCTGTATGTCAGAGTATCTGTTGCAATCCGAACTCCATTCACTTTTTCTGTATGTCTTTCTCCAAAATAAAGACCGCCTGTCAGTTCTCTCATAATTACCATATCGAATCCATCACCGATAATCTCATCTTTCAGAGGACATGCTTCCTTTAATTCTTCATATAAGTAAGCCGGACGGATATTTGCAAATAATCCGAGAGATTTGCGAAGAGTTAAAAGTCCTGCTTCTGGTCTCAGCTGCGCCGGCAGCTGATACCAAGGTGAAGTGCTGGTGTCACCACCGATCGATCCCATAAGCACCGCGTCACTGTTTCTTGCAATCTCCAGCGCTTCATCTGTCAAAGGCTTCCCATGGACATCAATCGATGCCCCTCCCATTAGAATCTGTTCGTAGGAAAAGGTATGACCGTATTTTTCTCCGACAGCATCCAATACCTTCATCGCTTCTTCCACAATCTCAGGTCCGATTCCATCTCCTTTAATGACTGCTAAATTACACTTCATATACTCTATCTTCCTCCTTACAATAACAGCAGTGCAACAAATGCCGCAATGCAGCTTGCGCAGGCAACTGTTACAATATTTTTCTCACAATAGGCAAAAATCATTGCCGTAACAAATCCGACCGCAGATGCCCTCATATCTCCTGTTGCATAAAAAACTGCCGGCATAATCATAGATGCCAATACCGCATAAGGTACATAAAACAGAAAAGAACGGAAAAAGCGATTCTCAATCTTTTTCTGAATTGCCGCCAGCGGAATCATCCGTATTAAATAAGTAGAGACAGCAGTCACCGCAATATAGATTAGTAATTTTTCAACTCTCACGCTGACCCTCCTCTTCTACAGGGAATAAAACAGCTCCGATGACTGCAGCAATCAAGGTACAAATGATAATCACAAAGCCGCTGGATACAAAAGACAACGCATTCACATAATGGAAGACCAGGCTCACTGCCATGGAAATCAAAATTACTACTACGATTCTTTTATCTGTCTTTGCTGGTGGAATAATTATCCCAATCAGCATCCCATAAATCGCAATGCCCAAAGCACTCCTTAACACCCCAGGAAGAATCTCACTGGCGGTTGCCCCAAGCAGCGTTCCCAATGTCCAGCTAATCCACGGAATCGACATCAAAGCATAAAAATACTTTGGTGTAATCTCTCCAGGCCTTCCGCAGGATACTGCGAAAATCTCATCTGTTACCCCAAACGCCATCGTAAACCGATTCCAAAGCTTTGCTTTCTCCACCAGTTTTTGTCCGATAGCAATTGACATAATGGAATACCTTAAATTAATAATAATCTGCGATAGAATCAATTCTACCACAGAACCTCCGGACGTCATAGATATAATGGCTGCAAACTGTCCTGCCGAGGTCAGGCATGTCGCCGAAATCAATGTCACTGCCCATACAGGAATTCCTTTCGAAACCCCGGAAATGCCAAATGCAAACGATACTGCCACATAGGCAAGACCAATGGGAATTCCATCAATCAATCCCTGTTTAAAATCATTATGCGCTTTCATTCTCTGCTCCTAGATTTTAAAATCATTCGAACTTTTTCTGCCAAAAATCGAACTTATATATTAGGATAGCACATTTACTGTAAGAATGGAAACAATTTTTCATGAAATTTCTGGTAAAATCATAATTTCGTAGAATTCAGGCAGAAAATATAATATAATGGGCTCTACAAAAAAACAGGGGAGGCTATTATGCTAAAAAAACAAATTTTATGTCTGGCAATGACTTTTATCTTTCTTTTTTGCCTGACAAAACCGGCGCAGGCATCTGTCGCCGCAGGGAAATCTTTTAAAATTCAGTACACATACAATAAGAAAACTTATTCGAAGAAGGCCATAGCAGCACGCTATCAAAATAAGGTCATCAAAACGAATATGCCTGGATTTATCGAGGGGAATACATCCATGTATTCTGCTTACTGGGTCTTTGGCCGATGCAGCAGTCTCGGAATTAAATATACTTATTCCACTAAGACAAAAAAAATTACGTTAAAAAGGGGTTCCAACACAATAGAAATGAAATTAAACAGCAGGTCTGCCACTTTAAACGGGAAAAAATTCCAGCTTCCTGCGGCACCCCGCAGCATACGCTATGTATCAAAAAAGAAGAATTACATTATGATTCCAGGAGAAATTACTGCGAAAAAACTTGGTCTTAATTATTCATGGAACAATTCCAAACTTTCTGGTATGATTTCCCTGAAAAAGGCTGCTTCAAGTACCAGTACTTCTTCTGCTTCTTCCACTATCACAGGCTCCGGCACAAAAATAACCGCATCATCCGGCAATTATTCCGTCCGGATCAAGCGCCCTTCCGGTTTGAGCCTGTCATCAGTTTCCGCTGAAGACGATTATCACAATACACGGCTCCGCTTAATCATAAACGGCAATTATAAAAATCATTTTAATTCTTCCTCTCACCGTACCATCAAAGATACCATTTCCTACAGTGTATCTTACAGCGGCGGAAAAACTTATATAGATATGAAAACATCATCCATCAAAGGATTTAGCGTAACACAAACTTCTTCCTATATATATGTCAAATACGCTGCGCCAAAAGATATGTTTCGGAGGGTTCTGGTTGTGGACGCAGGCCACGGCGGCCATGATCCCGGTGCTGTTGGAAACGGGTACACAGAAAAAAACATGGCTCTGAAAATTGTTCAGGAAATCAAGAAACAATTTGATCGAAATTCTGATTACAAAGTATATTATACGCGGCTTAGTGATTGGTATCCAAGCCTTTCTTACCGCTATCGAATGGCCAATGAAACAAACGCGGACCGATTTCTGAGTGTCCATATCAACTCCGCTGCTTCATCTGCACGGGGAACTGAAACATTATATAAAACATATAAAACCTATGCGCAGAATATTCAGGATCACGCTCTTAAGGGAATGGGCTATGCCAAAAATGGAAGTTATGACCGCAAACTAAAGTATCGAACTGATCTTGCCGTATTAAACGGTCCAAAAATGACCACTGCTCTCGTAGAAATGGGATTTATCTCCAACCAGACAGAAGCACAAAGAATTCATTCCCGTGCTTCTGAAATTGGAAAATATCTCTATCAGGCTCTCTGTCAATCTTTCTGATAATTCCCTCTTTTTATCCTGGATCCTGCATTTAAAATCCAAAGGAAAAGAAAAAAAGAACTGTCAATGAAAAGATTCCCAGCCGATATACACAGCTTTAAGGAACTTTCATGCCGCAGTTCTTTTCTCTTTTTCTTCCCATTCACTTCACATCTGTATAATAAGGAACTACCAGATACATATCTGCTGTAATCTTCTGATCATAAATATGATTAGTATCACAGACTTCCTGAATATAATCATCAATGGATTGATATTCTTTACTCATATGCTCTTGAGCAATTGACCAGAGAGAATCTCCCTTCTGTACCTGAATGCTTGTAAACCGCTTTTCTCTGCCGTCTTTAGCATCCACTACAGAGCGACTGCCGGTAAACAGCGCCGCAAAAACCAATAATAAGACGATAACAAAAACAGTGCATCCGATCATTCCTTTATTTCTCATAAGTATCCCTCCATCAATTATCGAACATTTGTTTATGTTTTTATTATATCTATCGAACATTCGTTTGTCAATGTATTTTCGAAACTTTGTTCGAAAACATATGTTCTCCGCAATCAAATATATGGTGTTCTGCAATTATAATCTTTTATATTTTCTCCATCAAAAAAGACTATTTTAAATGGATCATTCCATTTAAAATAGTCTTTCTAGCTGACATTAAATCAGATTATTTCATGGAGCGGTATAAGCCAATGACTTTGCCGATAACAGATACTTCCGGGACGATGATTGGATCCATCGCGTCATTTTCCGGCTGAAGACGGTAGTGACCATCTTCTTTATAAAATCTCTTGACCGTTGCGGAATCATCGATCATAGCAACAACGATATCACCATTATCGGCGGTCGGCTGCTGCTGGACAATAACCAGATCTCCATCCATGATTCCTGCGTTGATCATACTCTCTCCCCGCACATGGAGCATGAAAGTATCGCGGCTGCTGATAAAATCAGGCTGCATTGGAAAATAATCTTCTATGTTTTCCACAGCAAGGATTGGTTCTCCAGCGGTGATTGTTCCAACAATCGGAATATGAACAATCTCTCGTCTTGCCAGATTAAAATCATCATCTATAATCTCAATAGCTCTTGGCTTCGTGGGGTCTCTGCGAATATAGCCTTTGCGCTCCAATGTCTCTAGATGGGAATGAACGGAAGAAGTGGAGCGAAGATGAACAGCCTGGCAGATCTCACGGACAGCCGGCGGATATCCCTTTTCCAGGATGCGGTGTTTAATAAATTCAAGAATCTGTTGCTGTTTATCGGTTAACTGTTCTCTTGGCATAGTATATCCTCCATTTTATCTTATTGTTCATATAATACCATATAAAACAAATCAAAACAAGTGTTCCCGAACGAATTTTCGACTCATATCCTGAAAGAATACATGTAAAATCAATACTATTTCAACATAAAAGACCCGCTCATTACTCCTGTTGTATTAATGAGCGGGCCTTTTCCCTAAAAATTGTATTAAGCTTGTACTTCAATTCCAAGGTCTTGTGCTTTTACTTCTTGTCCATCCTTCCAGATTCTCTCCAGATCATAGAACAGACGATTCTCCCTGTCAAATACATGAATGATAATATCATTGAAATCGATAAGGACCCAGTTTCCAACACGGTATCCTTCCATTGCTTTCATCTCATAACCGGCTTTTTCCAATTCTTCCTGTACATTATCTACCAATGCCTGAACCTGATTCTTATTCGTTCCATCCGCTATGATAAAATAATCCGCAATCGTGGAGATTTCTCTGATATCTACAATTCTGATATCTTCTGCCAGCTTATCATCCAGTGCCTGATAAGCAATCTTCACCATTTCTAATGCTCGTTCCATACTCTTCTCCTTATGCCTGATAAGATTCATAAGTTTCTATAGTCTTATGACCAATTTTTTGTCCCTGACTCTTTAAATAATCAATTGTATTCTTTAAAATCAGCTTTGTACAAAGATCCAAATCCTGAAATGCTAATTTGCGCACAGCAGGAAGCCCTGGTATCATTTTTCGATTGGGTTCCATATAATCCGCAATAAAAATGATCTGTTCCAATGGTGTCATCCCCGGTTTTCCTGTGGTATGGCACTCGATTGCTGTCAGTATTTCAGGATCATCCTCCTCGTAATATTCTCTGGCAATAAAAGGTGCCAAAGCCGAATGCATCAGCTGAGGACTATCCGGAAGAATTTCATCCAGACAGATTCCATATTTCCTGCAGAAATTTTCCTGTTCCTTTAAAGAATACCCTTTTGCACAGTCATGAAGCATTCCCGCCCGAAAGGCTTTTTCTATATCCTGATCAAACACCATAGCCATATTAGCCGCCGTATAGGCAACCCCCTGGCTGTGACGGTACCTTCCTGGCTTTAATATCTGTGACAACTTCTCTTCTATTTCATTTATGTTCATACAAACCATTTCTTTCTATATAATCTATGACAGATTCCGGCAGGAAAAAATGAATGCTCTGACCGGAAACATTTCTCTTTCTGATTTCATTGGATGATATCTCAATGCTGGGACTGTTCAGATGATAAATCTTTCCATGATATTTATCTTCCAGATAATCAATCTGAGCGTCCAGAGCGCTCCTGGAATCGTTTCTCGTTGCCACAAGAATATTGACCATAGACAGGATCTTGTCTGGATCTTTCCATGTCTCAATCTGATACAAAGAATCCGCTCCCATGATGAAATAGAATTTATCTTCCGAATTTTCTACCTTCAGTTCTTTCAACGTATCTACCGTGTATGTTGCGCCGTCTCTTCGAAGTTCTACATCACTGAACTCAAAATAAGGAAAATCCTGAATCGCCAGCCGTATCATATCAATCCGATTTTGTTCGGTAACTCCGCCGGATATCGTCTTATACGCCGGATTCTTCGTCGGCATGACCAGGACCTTGTTTAATCCAAATTCTTCTTTGGCCGACTGCCCTAAAATCAAATGTCCGAAATGAATTGGGTTAAACGTTCCTCCAAGAATTCCTATTTTCTTCATCTCATGCCTCCATGTGATTATTTCTTACTGCTCTTTGGCAGTTCAATTTTCTTATTTTTCTTGGATTCCTTATATAACACAATCTTCTTTCCGATCACCTGCACAACCTGAGAGCGTGTGCGCTCTGCCAGCACTTCCGCCAGATCCTTAGGATCATCCATACAATTCTGCAGCACTCCGACTTTTACCAGTTCTCTTGCTTCTAGTGCATCTCTGACACCTTCCACAAGTTCCGGAGAAAGACTTCCTTTCCCGATATTGAAAATTGGATCAATCTTCATTGCAAGGCTTTTTAAATATGCCCTCTGCTTACTTGTCATTTTTCCCTCCATCTTATTTTCTATCTATAATAATCAAATTCCAGATCATACAAACGAACAGTATCTCCTTCCTGGATTCCCATCTCCGTCAGCTGATCAATGACTCCATTTTCCTTCATAAAACGCTGGAAGAAACTGAATCCCTTTTCGGACTCAAGATTCGTATATCCAAGCATTCTCTCTACCTTTGGCCCTTCCACCGTAAAGACGCCTTCTTCCGGATGTCCTACGACGATACCGCCTTCCTCTTCTTCAAAATTCAATTCATATTCTTGTTCAAATTCTGTAGCTCCTTCCGGTAGATCCGCAAGAAGCTCCTGTACATGCCAGAGCAGTTCTCTAATTCCTTCTCCGCTGACTGCTGAGATTGGAAATACCTTAATTCCTTTCGGCTCAAACTCTTCCTTCAGCAGTTCAATCACCGTTTCTCTGTCCTGCTCCGTCATAGCATCCATCTTGTTTGCTGCAATAACCTGCGGCTTATCCAGAATTTCTTTATTGTACTTCTCCAGCTCATCTGTAATAGCATAAATATCAGCAATCGGATCTCTTCCTTCCACAGACGCACCATCTACCATATGAATCATTACCTTGGTACGTTCAATATGGCGCAGAAATTCAAATCCAAGACCGATTCCCTCTGATGCACCTTCAATAATTCCCGGAATATCCGCAATTACAAAACCTTTGCCTCCTTCCATATCTACAACACCCAGATTCGGATTCAGTGTCGTAAAATGATAGTTGGCAATCTTTGGCCTTGCGTTGGTTACTCTGGATAAGAAAGTGGATTTTCCTACATTTGGAAATCCTACCAGCCCTACATCAGCAATTACCTTAAGTTCCAGCATTACTTCTATTTCCTGAGCTTTTCCTCCCGGCTGGGCGTATTTTGGCGCCTGCATGGTAGGCGTGGCATAATGCTGGTTTCCCTTTCCGCCTCTTCCGCCTTTTAAGAGAACAACCGGCTCTTTTCTATTTGACATATCCAGGATTACTTTCCCAGATTCCTTTTCCTTAACGACAGTCCCTGGAGGCACTTTTAAAATGATGTCTGCTCCGTCTGCTCCATGGCATCTTCTTCTTCCGCCTTCCTGTCCATCCCCTGCTTTAAATTTTCTTCTATGACGATAATCAGAAAGGGTATTTATTCCTTCATCGACAACAAAGATAACATCTCCGCCTCTTCCGCCGTCTCCGCCGTCCGGACCGCCGTTTGGCACATACAGTTCCCGACGGAAGCTTACATGCCCATCTCCGCCTTTTCCGGACCTGATTATGATATTAGCTCTATCTGCAAACATGGTTTATTCCTTTCCCTTATTTGAAAAAAACGGCCTCAAATATCAATTTGAAGCCGTAATTGCTGTTGCTTATGTCTTCTGTATGGCATCCGCAGCTTTCTATTATGCAACTGGATGTACAGAACACTGTTTCTTATCTCTACCTTTTCTTTCGAAACGTACGATACCGTCTACTAACGCATATAATGTATCGTCACCGCCGCGTCCTACATTAACGCCTGGATGAATCTTAGTTCCTCTCTGTCTGTAAAGAATATTTCCAGCTTTTACAAACTGTCCGTCAGCTCTTTTCGCACCTAATCTCTTGGATTCTGAATCTCTTCCGTTCTTTGTAGAACCCATTCCCTTTTTATGAGCGAAAAATTGAAGGTTCATTTTCATCATTTCGTTACACCTCCTTAAATATCACATCTAAGTACTGATCCTGCTCTTCCTCAACCGAAGTCAGACCAAGGATCAATGATTTCAATAATAAATTTCCTTCTTTCGAAAGTTTTCCCGTAAATTCTACGTTAATCTCCGCATTCTCCTGGTCAGTATCTACCCGGTAATCATCATCGGTAAATTCCTCCAGAGAATTTACGAAATTTATTATCAATGCCGATACGGCAGAACAGACGATATCTTCCCCTGTCTGCGCATATCCCGCATGACCGCATGAATCAAATCCCTTCCAGGATCCGTCTTCATGCTGATAGAATGTTATCTTTGTCATCACTCTATCCTCAAATAATATTATCCAACGATGTTATCGATCTTTACCTGTGTAAATAACTGTCTGTGACCGTTCTTCTTATGGTATCCGGTTTTTCTCTTATACTTGTACACGATGACTTTCTTTCCTTTGCCTTCGCTTACAACGGAAGCTTCAACCTTCGCTCCATCAACGGTAGGTGTTCCAACTTTGACAGTATCTCCGCCAACTAAAAGCACATCATCAAAAGTTACTTTAGCACCAACTTCAGCGTCAAGTTTTTCTACTTTGATCACGTCGCCTTCGCTTACTTTATACTGTTTTCCACCTGTTGCGATAATTGCGTACATCACGGCACCTCCTATCATCAATCTCGCCAGCTTTGGTGATTCCGCTTTTGCGGTCATACTTATACCTCGCTGTGCGGCATACCATGTAATAATACCAACTCTATTCGAGAATGTCAATATCTATTTGGCGAAATAATGGATTTCTTTCTTTTTTTCTTGTAATTTCCATCAATCCAAGCTTTGTAAGATCCACCGCAGCCGCTTTTTTTGAGTCCTCATCTAAATACTGCTGCATGACTCTTAAGAGTGTATCTTTATCATATTCTGAATCCATATCGATGAAATCAATCACAATGATTCCAGACAGGTTTCTTAAACGAATTTGCCTTGCTGCTTCTTTTGCTGCTTCCAGGTTCGTCATGCGAATATGGTCATCCTTGCAGCCATGCCCAATAGATTTTCCAGTATTCACATCGATAACCGCCATGGCTTCCGTCTGCTCAATATACAAAAATCCTCCGGATTTCATCCATATTTTTTTGCTGAGAGCTTCTTTTAGAAAATGACGAATTCTGTATCTTCGTTCAATGCTCCCTTCCTCAAAATCCTGGCTGACACGATATCCCTGACCAGACAGCGAGTCCGCAAATACTTCCTGGTCCGTTACTACCTGTTCCACCTGATCCGGAAGTTTCCCGAACATCAGCACAGACTCCATATTCTGATTCACTCCCAAAAGCTGAAACGGTCTTCGGTACTTTCCTTTTTGCATGATTTGTTCATATTGATCGGAAAGCTCCTGGGCTTCTTTTAAAACAGCCTCTTTGGAAGCACCTGCAGTGCTGGTACGCAAAATAAACCCATACGACTCTGTCACCATGGGCTCTGCTATTTTTCTCAATTCCTGCCTCTGCTCACGATTCTTTATCTTATTAGAAATACCAATGGCCGTTTTGTCCGAAGTTAAAACCAGATACTTTCCAGTCAGCTCAATCTGCTGGGAAAGAAGTGGTTTTTTTTCCTGACTTCCCTCTTTTTTTATCTGAACAATAATCTCTTCTTCTGCCTTCAGACTGCGATTCCGCATAGGAAGAAATCCAAGTTTTCCTTTTTCGAATTCCACAAATGCCCCATTGATATTTTTTACGACATTTTTCACTTTGCCAACATAAATATTGCCGACAATCTGTTTCTGCTTTGTATTGCAGCATTGAAACTCCACGATCTTATGATCGTGGAGCCATGCGCTGACCAAATGGTCTCTTATTTTTGTTATTACAATTTCTGTAGACATCTTATACTTCCAGACTTGGGATAGCGACTGCAGGATCCACATCCGCATCATAGTCCACTCCATCCTCGCGGAATCCAAACATATGATAGAAATCATCCCAGTAGCCATCGATATCACCGTATTCCTTAATATTATCTGTATCGACAATCTCCCAGAGACGTTTTACTTCTTCCTGTACCTCGTCTTTCATCTCCCAGTCATCCATGCGAATCCATCCATTCTCATCCGTCAAAGCTTCTGTTAGAAGCTTCTTGTCTTTAAACAGACGTTCCATCTGTTCAATACATCCTTCATGGAGTCCTTTCTCTTTCATGACTTTATACAAAAGTGCCATATACAATGGTACAATAGGAATTGCTGCACTTGCCTGTGTTACCAATCCCTTATTGACAGAAATATATGCTTTGACTCCCTGATCTTTGAACTCTTCTGTAATCTGAGCAGCTGCTTTATGAAGATCTTTCTTGGCTGCGCCGATGGTTCCTTCAAAATAGATTGGATATGTGATTTCCGGTCCGATATAGGAATATGCAACTGTCACAGCATTTTCACTAAGCACTCCTGCTTCGCTTAATGCTTCCATCCAAAGTTTCCAATCATCTCCGCCCATAACCTTTACTGTAGCTTCAATCTCTTCTTCGGTTGCAGCGGGGATGCTCTTCATCTCAATAACATTATTCTTCAGATTCAAGTTCTTATTCGTAAATTCTTCCCCTGTTGTTTTCAGAACAGAATTATATGTAACGCCGTCTGGTGCCGTTCTTCTCGGAGCTGCCAGGCTATAGACAACCGCATCCACTTTTCCAAAATCCTGACGGATCATCTCGATGGTCTGATCTTTTACTTCCTGTGAAAAGGCATCTCCGTTGATTGTCTTGGCATATTTTCCTTCTTTTGCCGCAAACTCTTCAAAAGCTGCGGTATTATACCATCCCGGTGTTGCAGTTCGTTTTCCCTTGGCCGGTTTCTCAAACATAATTCCGAGAGTATCTGCACCGCATCCAAAAGCCGCAACAATTCTGGAAGCCAGGCCATATCCTGTAGAACAGCCAATGACCAGTACTTTCTTCGCATTTCCTTCGATTTCTCCCTTAGAACGTACATATTCAATCTGTTGTTCAACATTTTTTCTGCATCCTTCCGGATGAGCTGTCAGACACAAAAAATCTCTTACTTTTGGCGCTATAATCATAATCTTCTTCCTTTCGTCTTGCCTTATTCAGGCTGTTTATTTATTCTATGAAAATTATAATATGTTCTTCTCTGCACTGTCAAGGTTTGCCGGCATGAAGCTCCCTCATCCTGTACAAAAACATCTTATGTTCCGATTTTGACATAAAAAAGAGACATTCTCACTGATGAATGTCTCTGTATTTTCTTTCTTATACTAATCTGCGGATTGCTAAGATTTTCTTATAGCTTGCGTTATTTGAAATCTTGATTCCGCCCTTCGGATATTTTGCTGAATTGCTCGCATGGACAATCTTATTTTTCCCTATATAGATCGCTACGTGTCCGCTGTAGCAGATGATATCTCCAGCTTTTGCCTTTTTAATACCTCCGGATACTTTCTTTCCAACTTTTCTCTGACCGCTGGAAGAATGCGGAAGCTTCTTTCCAAACTTCTTATAAACGGACATTGTAAAACCAGAACAATCAGTCCCCTTTGTCAGGCTGGTTCCGCCATATTTATATTTATTGCCAACGAACTTCTTAGCATAGTTAACCACCTGCTGTCCTCTGCTCGTTGCTGCCTGTGTATCTGTTTCAATTCCACTCGTTGTCATTGTCAAAGATGCTGCCGCCATTGCAACGAAGACAAACAGCTTCACAATAAAATGTTTCATAAAAATCTCCTAACCAGCTCACAAATTGTTCCCTTATTGTTACATTGGTTACGATTTTACATAAAGAATATAGATTTGTCAATGATTCTTTAATAATTTCCTTGATTTTATTCATATTTTCGTAATATTTGTTCGTTTCTTCCCTGCAAATCCGAAAGAAAAAAGACGAATCCTCCACAGACATTTTATCATATGGAGAATTCGCCCTTTTTTATTAACTTTTGTAATAATTAACCTCTATAGTAATTGATCAGACATCCTTTCAGGATAATTTCTCTTTCATCGTCTGTCAATTCTCCCAGTTTTAACCGGATTTCTTTTAATTCATTTCCGCACACCACATATGCCGGAATCTCTGTCAGCTTGTCTTCAATTGCTTTTTTAATCTCTGGAATAAAGATATAGTCATGATTCTTAAACGGAAGTTTTCCTTCATCAATGATAAATGGAACCATACCCCAGTTGATCAAATTGGAGCGATATCTCTTTGTTGCGTATTCATTGGCAATATTGGCCCATCCTCCAAGAACCTTCTGACAGGAAGCTGCCTGCTCACGGGCTGAACCGTCACCTGGTTTTACAGCAAAGATCGTGCTTCCAATTCCAAGATTGCTATCATTTACCTGCGGATATTTCGCAGTAACCGCTGTCAAAATGTCTTTTACTTCCGGACATGCTTCTGCCGGATCCTTTCCTTCTTCGATTGCTTTTTCTGCTTTCTGGATCTCTTTTGCCAGACCGACATACGCCGGATCCTTTCTTGAAAGCGCAAATTCTGCCAGTCCCAGCGGATTAGAACGATAAGATGATGTCTCTCCGGAAGGAATCAGTTCATCTGTTGTTGTAACCGGATCATGAATCTCAGAAACAACCTTTAACAGCATATGTTCTGGGAATGCAGGCATCTCCGGCCAGTCTTTGATATTTGGTCCAAACTGGATTTCGACAGATGGATCTGCAACCCCCTTACTGTCAAATACTCGATTCTCATAAATCGTTTTGTCAAAATGATATTTTGGAATAAAGTCATTGGCATCCACATCAGTTGCTGCAGTTAAATATCCTTTGTTTGCCGCAGTTGCTGCAATGGATCTTGCATCCATCAAAGCTACAGAAGCAATCTGGCCATTCTGAAGCTTGGATCCTTCACGGTTCGGGAAGTTTCTCGTTGAATGGCGGATACTAAACGCATTGTTCGCCGGTGTATCCCCTGCGCCGAAGCATGGACCGCAAAATGCAGTCTTTACGATTGCTCCTGTCTCCATCAGATCAGCGACTGCTCCATTCTTTACTAATTCCATATAGATTGGCGTACTTGCCGGGTATACGCTTAATGTAAACTCATCAGCTCCAATGCTGGTTCCTTTCAGGATATTGGCTGCCGCACAGATATTCTCATATCCTCCGCCGGCACATCCGGCAATGATTCCCTGATCTACATATAATTTTCCGTCGCGAATCTTATCTCTCAGAGAATAATCTACAGCACCATCTAAGCTGACCAAAGCACGCTTTTCTACATCTGCCAGAATATCTTCCAGATTTTCATTTACTTCCTGGATTGTATAAGTATTGCTTGGATGGAACGGCATTGCGATCATCGGCTGAATCTGATCTAAGTCTACTTCCACGATTCCATCATAATAGGCAACAGCCCCAGGATTTAATTCTTTGTATTCTTCTTCTCTTCCATGAATCTCATAGAATTCTTTGATCGTATCATCCGTTTTCCAAATGGAGGACAGACAAGTTGTCTCAGTAGTCATAACATCAATTCCAATTCTGAAATCAGCACTTAAATTGGCGATTCCAGGTCCTACGAATTCCATGATTTTATTATTTACATAACCTTTGTCAAAGACTGCTCCAATGATTGCAAGAGCTACATCCTGAGGTCCTACGCCTTTAGCTGGTTTTCCTTTCAGATAAATCCCGATCACATCCGGCATATTGATATCATAAGTTCTGTTCAGAAGCTGTTTTACCAGCTCAGGTCCTCCTTCTCCCATAGCCATTGTTCCAAGAGCTCCGTAACGGGTATGACTGTCAGATCCAAGGATCATTTTTCCTCCGCCTGCCAGCATTTCTCTTGCAAACTGATGAATAACAGCCTGATGAGGCGGAACATACATTCCTCCGTATCGTTTTGCAGCTGTCAGTCCGAACATGTGGTCATCTTCATTGATCGTTCCGCCGACGGCACAGAGACTGTTATGACAGTTTGTCAGTACGTACGGCACTGGGAATTTTTCAATTCCTGATGCACGGGCGGTCTGGATGATTCCTACAAATGTAATGTCATGAGAAGTCAATTTGTCAAATTTGATCTGAAGCTTCTCCATATTTCCTGATGTATTATGTTCTTTTAAGATTCCATAGGCAATCGTTTGTTTCGCTGCTTCTTTTTTGTCCGGCACGTTTCCTGTCATCTGATTTAATTTTTCTTTCTCAGATTCTTTTACCAGAGTCATTCCATTGACAAGGTATGCGCCTTCTGAAAACAAATTAATCATGTCTTATCCTCCTGGGGTTTATTTTTGCCAATAATTATACCACAACACAGCGCATTAGAAAAGCAAAAAGAATCTGGTACTATAAAAATCATGATAACTGGCATTTTTTCTAATGCCAATTTTGTATTAGGATACAGAGCATAGAAGGGAGGACGAATCTATGCATCAAATAAAAAAGCTTGTGTATACTGCATTATTTATGGCACTCTGCTGTGTAGCAACTATATTAATTCAAATTCCATTGGTCGCTACTAACGGATACATTCATTTAGGCGACGCTTTTGTCATCTTAAGCGGCATCATTCTCGGAAAAAAGTATGGGGGCTTCGCCGCAGGAGTCGGATCTGCCTTTGCGGATTTATTTACCGGATATGCCTATTTCGCTCCAGTTACTTTTTTGATTAAATTTCTGACAGCATTTTCTGCTGCTGTAATTTATAAAAGAGTAACTGCTCTCCACATAAACAAAATGTTTGCTGTGATTTTATGTGGGATCTCTGCCGCTGTGATCGTAACCGGCGGATATTTCATTTATTGTTATATCACGGTAGGCCCGGCAGCCATTTTGAGTGTTCCCGGAAATATAATACAAGGTCTTTCCGGACTGATCATTTCTTTTTTGTTATATCCTGTTCTGGATGCCGTTCCGGATATACGAATGGTACGAACACAGCTGAATTCTAATTCCACTATTTAGATTTCAAGGTACATTCTTTTTAATATTTATGAGAAAACACCAGATTCAAATGATATTCATCATTTAAAATCCGGTGTTTTTTGATTTACTTTTTCCAAAAAACAATTAATTTCGCAAGATGCTTTCTAATTGGAAATCCCGCCATCCAAAACCAGGAGACTATACGCCATTTCCATTGACCGCATAAGATTTCTGTGTTTTTTCGGTACAAAGCAACCGCTTTGCCGATTACCTTATCTTCTGGTACAAATCCATCTCTGGTAAGATTCCCATCACCTGTTGTAATATATCCCCCTCTTACTTTTCTGGTAATTCTATGGAGTACATAATGGTTCTTATATGCCTGAAATAAAATGATATCTCCTTTTTTCAGCTTTTTATTTTCTAATCCTTCCAGCAAAACACTATCTCTTTGATGAATCAGCCACGGCCACATGCTGTTTCCGGAAACTGTGAACCGTACTTTCTTTCCTTCTTTTAAAACTTCTTCCATCAACGGGATCAAATCTTTTTGAGAAACTTGGAACATATTGCTCATATCTAAAAAATACTTTGCCTCTCTAATTCTTGTTTTAACACTTCTACTGATTCCAAATCAGGGCGGCAGGATAATTCAATAACAGGAAACAGGCCTGCCAGTTCTTCAGTCAAATCAAAGGCCCTGTCCTGCATTTCACATTGCCAGACTGGCGCAAAAACTCTCTGCATGAGATAAATGCTTCCTTCAAAATGACTCATGGCTCTTGTTTGATTGATTTGCCCCCTCTGCAGACTCACAATGGCTTTTATCGGCACTTTCCGATTGATATACTCTCCCGAAGAGCCTGACCATGGCATCCCATAAGCATACCACTGCCCATTGACCTTCCGGCACAGACAGCGGTCTCCATTTAGAATCAGCGCTCTTTCTTTGTCTCTCCACATCCTTGTATGAGTTGTCTTCCCCGTACCTGATGACGCAGTCACAAGGATTCCCGCCCCCTGATATTCCATAACAACTCCATGGAGCACACATGCTTCGTGATTTAGAACAGCATAAGAAAAAAGGGAGCCGAACTCATGAAAAGCCCGCTCCCCATTCGTCCCTGTCTTGTCCCGATAAAGAATGAACTGGGACCACTGTGAAGATATCAAAAATGAAAGTCCAGGGAATCTGTCCTTTTTCCATGTAGTCCACTCATATATATCATTCTCTCTCTGGTAAAGAAAGGTCGGAATCGCAAATTCATCGGATCCCCACAGCATTGTTCCGCCAATATTAGAATCCCGTTCATCAATCCAGAAGCGGAAATCTTCTTCCCACTGTCCCGGCTGATAAAAAGCCATCCCGGAAAAAGGGATTTCTCCCCGGATACGGGAGCCTAATTTCCTGCAGGAAATTAGGAAATCTCCAATCATCAAATATTTAGGGGCTCTTGTAAAACGATTATCTTCCATGATTAACTGTTAGAACCAATTATAGTCTGACTATCTGTGTTAGTTGAAACTTGGTCATCATTCAAAGTAATTTTAAACGTATTATAAAAATAATTTTTTAGTGCTTCTCTTGCATCCTTTCCTTGGCATCCTTTATCTTTCAATCCCAAACTACTTAATTCAACTTTTTCACCACCATCAATCGTACCATCTTGATCTGCATCATACCATGCATAGGCATATCCCCAGCATGTATCTGCTACTCTCTCTGCTAATTTTAACTCTTGAAATTCAAATTTGGGACTTTCATATACCATCTTTTCCATTTTATATTCCTCCTATTTCTTGTCCTTATCAGTCACTCCCAGATCAGATGCCATCTGATCAATGTATCTGGCTTCCTTACAAAAATATTCTGGTACCCCAAACCAGTCTCCCGTCTCTGACATTCTGACAGCCGGGCATGTCTCACAAAAATCTCCATATGGACACTCCATGCACTCTTTTATTATCTGGCTTTTAGGATACTGCATGGGAAGTTTTTCCCAGGCTTTCTGAAATCCATCTTTAAACGGTTCTGTGTATCCTTCCGTCATGAGTTCACATCCAAACATTCTCCCATTCCACGAAATGGCATATTGATTGATCCCTGCACTGCAGTTTTCAAATAAATAGTTTCCTTCCCTCTGCAAAACCTTGTTTCTGGAAAATTTCTGCTCTGATTTTGGAATTTCTAGTTTACCTGCTTTCACTTTACGATGCAGCTGAACCATTCCGGAATAAATCATCTTAACATTCTCTTCCGGCGACAGCCGGCATTTAGACGGATTTGTTATACTGCCTCGGATTCCTTTTGTCACAAAACGACTAATCTGAAGCTTTCGTTCTTTCCCAAAATTTTCTTTTGTAAAAGCTTTCATCGCTTCTAGATCTTTCCGATTGTCCTGCACAATCGTTGTGCGCATTTCCAACAAAGAGGGAAGTGTTTTCAGCCGGCGGATTCCAACGCAGAACCGATCATATCCATCCGGACATCCACATAACTTCTCATAAGTTTCATTAGACGCACCATACATGGTCACACCAATCTGATGCGGCGGAAATTTCGTGAAGCTTCTCATTACCTGATCTGTGATTAGTGTAGCATTAGTATACACCGTCAGCAAAAATCCCATCTGTGCAACGGCTTCATAGATTTCACAAAAATCCTGTCGTAACAATGCTTCCCCTCCTGTCAGCAAAAGTCCTAACGTTCCCGCATCTTTTGCCTGTTCGGCCATATGAATCCATTCTTCTGATGTTCTTTCTCTCCAATCCAGCTTCTTCATCTTTTCATAATCTACTCGAACCAGACACATCTTACATCGTAAATTGCATCGTCCCGTCAGTTCGAAAGTTCCGTTGGCTGGAATCCTTTTCTTCTTTCTATTCATATTCCAGCATCCCATATTCTCCCAGCAGCTTTAATGATGCTTCAATATCTTTCCGGGCTTCTGACGCATCAACTTCAAATTTTTCCTGCAGAATCGCAACCAACTCTTCTTTTGTTTTTGGTTTTTCCATTGCCTGCCACAACACCTCAGCAGAAGAATTGAGACTGATAATCCCACAGAAATCAGCAACTCCTTCACCAATCGATACTATGACAGTTTCTCCTGCGATTTTTCTTAAAATAAAATTTTTACTGCTGCGGTATTTCTTTTGATCCATTCCTCCCGGTTCTCTTAACTGCTGTTTTGATACATTATCTATCATCTCTACGCTATCTCCTTTCAGCTTTTGAAGATTATACGAATCCATCTTCATCACTGATTGTATACAAGTTTTTTCATGCCCCATTCCTCTTATCAGCAAAATTTTCAACGATACACACGTACATTATAAGATATTATATATCTTAAATCAATTTATTTATAGTATTTATAACCATATTTCGATCAATAATATAAAATATAATATATAATGTTTGATATTAGGAGGATACGATATATGGATGAAAATATCTTTGCTGAAAGAATCGCATCGCTCCGCAATAAAAAAAATGTATCTGCTCGGGAGATGAGTCTGGCAATCGGTCAAAATGCTAGTTATATCAACCGAATTGAGAACCGCCGTGCCTTGCCTTCTATGCAGTGTTTTTTCTATATCTGCGAGTATTTAGGCGTTACTCCCAGCGAATTTTTCGATACTGCCAATCCGAATCCCGAAAAAATAAGACGGATTCTCCAAGAATTATTTTCTTGTAATGAAAAGCAGTTGAATACGATTCTTTTAGTTATTGAAAACTTCAAAAAGAACTAATCTGTCAAAAAACACCAGGTTTTAAACATCAAAATCGTTTAAAACCTGGTGTTTTTCCTTTTTTATAAATTAAATGAGCAGCAGATATACTGTCGCAATTGAAATTACAATCTGTATGATTGCAAATCGAAATACTGTCTGTGTATTAGACCATCCAATGGTTTTACGCACATGATCATGAAGCGGCATCGTCGTATTGCTGAAAATATGTATTTTCAGGAACCGAAGGAGTGCAACTTTGATCAATCCAAGACCACCGTCTACAATCAGAACTGCTGCCACAAGCAGGAACAAAAATGGACTTCCTGTTTTTAAGATTGCGATACTGATAAAAATACCCATTGCCCTGGATCCGGCATCTCCCATCATAAGCCGGCTCGGCGTTGCATTATACCAAAGATATCCCAGAATGCAGACAACGAACAGTAAAATAACATAAGCGAAATCAGCGTTCACGCCTTTTACCTGATCAATCACATAAATAGTAACCAGCGTTATGATCGTCAAAGTACCGGACAATCCATCCACACCATCAGAACAGTTGGTTACATTAATCGCTGCCCAGACAAGAATGATTGTGAGGATAAAGAATACGACCGGATGAAGCGTAATATCAATTCCCAGTGTCGCAATCTGGATCTGGGTTGAATTAAAATGAATATAATTTAAAGCCACGATCGCAGCCACAATGAAGTCCAGAATTCCTTTCTTATATTCTCCCCATGGCTCGTCTGCCGCATCATCCATGTAACCTGTCAGCATTTCCACATAAATCAACACGAGATAAATGATGAGTTCCGTAGAAAGACTTCCAAACAACACTGCTGCCAATGTAAATACTGTAATAAAGATAATCCCCGCTCCCCTTGGTTTTCCTGCGGAAAGCTTTCCATTGTGGGCAAAATCTCTTCCCATATCTTTTGGCAGATACTGACTGCATGTTGATGTAAAGAAACAGGTCAGAGCAAATGCCGCAATGACACCAATAAATGCTGTTATGGGCAGAACTCCGTCTGTCATCATATGAATCATTTGTATTCCTCCTATATATCTTATAGTTTTTCATTTTCACTGCACAGTTTCTAAGTATAGCACGCTGAAAAAATAAATCAACATTTTACAACAAATCTCTCAGCCGGTACATATGATTTAACGGCCCGCTGCCTGCACCCAGATTAAGCCCATCTTCCAAAGCACCCGTCAGATATTCCTTTGCTTTCCGAATACTTTCCGGCAAACTGCTTCCCATTGCCAGATTTGAAGCAATTGCAGATGAAAGAGTACATCCTGTTCCATGGGTATTGGAATTGTCAATCCTTCTGCCAAAAAACCAATATTCCTCTCCCTTCAGATAAAGATAATCATTTGCATCTTCAATCTGATGGCCTCCTTTGATCAAAATTCCGCCTGTCATTTTCTCAGAAATCTTTTCAGCTGCCTTACAAAAATCCTCTTTTTTTCTGATTTTTATGCCCGAAAGAACTTCTGCTTCCGGAACATTGGGTGTGATGACATCTGCAAGCGGGAACAAGCATTTCATCAAAGCCTCTCCTGCATCATCGTTTAAAAGTCTGCTGCCGCTGGTAGATACCATAACTGGATCCACCACAATGTTTTTTGCCTTATATTCTTTTAATTTCTCTGCTATGACGTGAATCAATTCTTTGTTAGAGACCATTCCAATCTTCACTGCGTCCGGATAAATATCCTGAAAAATACAGTCCAGCTGACTAGCAAGAAATTCTTCGGTTGTTTCAGAAATTCCATAAACACCTGTTGTATTTTGTGCCGTTAAGGCTGTAATTGCTGACATTCCATACAATCCATGTGCCGCTATCGTTTTTAAATCTGCCTGGATTCCAGCACCGCCGCTGCAGTCTGATCCCGCAATTGTTAATACTGTTTTCATTCTGCCTTCATCTCCTTTACTGCTTCTAATAATTCTCCCGCCGCTTTCCTGATATCTTTCGCCGCAAAGATTGCTGACACAACAGCAATTCCATCCACCCCAGTTCCTGTCAGTACTTTCATATTGTTCTTTTTGATTCCACCGATAGCTACAACCGGTATGGAGACTGTCTGACAGATCTTTTTCATCTCTTCCATGGAAACTGCGGACGTGTTTTCTTTTGTTGAGGTTGGATACACCGCTCCAACTCCCAGATAATCCGCACCTCCCCGCTCTGCCCTGACTGCTTCCTCTACATTATGAGCAGAAACTCCGATAATCTTATCCTTTCCCAAAATTTTTCTGACTTCTTCCACTGGCATATCGTCCTGTCCCACATGAACGCCGTCTGCTCCTGCTTCCTGTGCAATCTCAATCTCGTCATTGATTACAAAGGGAATCTGATATTTCTGCGCAAGATCTTTTATCTCTATCGCTTCTTTTAAAAATTCTTCTTTTGATAAATGTTTTTCACGAAGCTGCAGAAAAGTAATTCCGCCTTTCATAGCCTCCTCTACCTGCTCTGTTAATGTTTTTTTACCTGTCCAAGCCGCATCCGTTACCGCATACAGCATCATATCTTTCGCTTTTATGTTCAATTTTGATTCCTCTTTCCACTTGCTGTGCTGTTATTTTACTCATTTCATCCATCAAATGCATCCGAAAGGAGCCTGTTCCCTGACTGGATGCTGCCGCCTTTTCCCCGCAGATGCCCATGGCTCCTGCAGCTGTGATAATTGCGTCAAACAAACACGCCGGATTGGCTCCTGCAAAGACCCCAAGAACCCCGTCCAGCATACATCCGCTTCCCGTAATCCTTGCCATATTCGGATCTCCGTTGCGAATGGCTGCGGCTTGTCTGCCGCAGACTGCCAGATCCACTGCTCCAGTGATCAAGATAACGGCTCCCGTTTTTTCCGATAATTTTCTTCCAATGGAAATCATATCCTTCATCGAATCTTCTGTCAGAGCGTCTTTCCCATCGGCATCTACTCCTTTTGTCATTGCTTTTCCCTGGCAAAGAGCTTTTATCTCAGACACATTTCCCCGAATTACCGAAAGATCGATCTCCTGCATGATAAGACGCGCCGTTTCTGTCCTAAGCCTGGAAGAACCGGCGCCTACCGGGTCGAAAATAACCGGACATCCTGTCTCATTAGCTTTCTTCCCCGCCAAAAGCATAGCCTCTGTTTTCTTCCTCTGCAAAGTACCAATATTTAAAACGAGCCCATCGCACATTTGCGTAATTTCCTCGACTTCTTCTTTTTCCTCCGCCATCACCGGAGAACCGCCAGCCGCAAGAATAATATTGGCCACATCATTGATTGTCACATAATTTGTAATGCAGTGCACCAGCGGCGGATGCTCTTTTATATTCTTAAAAATTTTACAGTAGTCTGGATGTCCCATGACACTTCTCCTCTTTCATCTCTATTTCTGAAAATTATATCACAAACTCTTATTAGATTGTTGCTTCTTTTTCATTCTTAATATTTTTTCACATCTTTCCATTCTCCGAATACTATAAACTGTAAATAAATCTTGGAGGATTAAAACATGAGTGATTTAGCTGCTACAGGCTGCGGAAATTCCTGCAGTTCAGGATTTGGAGGAAATGGATGCCTTCTCTTAATTATTCTGCTTTGCTGCTGCGGAGGCGGCGGTGACGGATTAGGATTCGGAGGAGACGGATGCGGATGCGAAAGCATCATCTGGATTATCCTTCTGCTTTGCTGCTGTGGAGGCGGCGGATTCGGCGGACACGGATGCGGATGCTAAAAACAGCATAAAAAAACAGGCGCCACTTGCTTTGTGGTGCCTGTTTTTCAAATTATACATCTATTTTGCTAAATTAATTTTCCTAGTTCATATGCCTTCTGAATTTCTGGTTTTCCTTCAATGTCACCTATATCTCCATTGCCTCCGGCCAGGACATGCCCAAGATTTTTCCAACTTAGATGTTCCATTAAATGATCATAATACAGAAGAACATCATCAAAACCCTGCCCCTTTTATAAACCCTTTTACTAAGGCAGACGTATTTCCATTTTTACGAGGGCTTCCATTTAATATCACAACTTTCTTCAATCTGATTTCTCTTTTTTTCAGATTTTCTCTGCTAGAGCGGCCGCCTGACTGCATCCATCCGTCTTTGCGATGTCACCTTCCTTTAAAACTCCTGGAATTAAGACTTCTCCAATCATTTTCCATTGATTTAATGCAGCTGTACGTTCCATCGGAATCCGTACACCATCCAAAACTGACATGTCTTCTTCCTCACAGCAGGCAATCAAGGCACATTCTTTTCCCGCAATTTCCTTTCCGCCTATAACCAAGGAATAAATTTTATCAATTGCTCCTTTAATCTGTGCGGGAATGGAATACCAATATACCGGCATTGTAAATACCAACACTTCTGCTTCTAAAACAGCAGGTGCCATAATATTAAAGTCATCATCAAATGAACAAGCTTTTCCTGTCTGATAACAAGTTTCGCAGGCATGGCATCCCTCGATTTTCATCATGGCAGCGTCAAATCTTACGACACTATGACCTTTTGCTTCAGCTGCTTTAATAAATGCATCTGTCATAGCAAAACTGTTTCCATTTTTTCTTGGACTTCCCGTAATAACTACTATTTTTTTCCCCATTTTCCAAACCTCCTTGTTTTTTGCATCATGGCTTTATTTCTGCGCCTTTCCAGCAAAATTTTTGACTTTTCCTGTCCTTGATACTATAATCATAGCAAGAATATAATATAAAACAAGTACTCACATAAAAGTGCGATACTTACATCATAGTTATATACTTACTTAAGGAGAGTGTAAGATGAGTGAACGATGCATTTCAAATGAAAGTCTGAGCAGCACTGGATTTAGCTATACCCTGTCACTGATTAACGGCAAGTACAAAATGACAATCCTTTATACTTTAATGGAATTTGGGGTCGTCCGTTTTAATGAAATGAAAAAATATATTGGGACTATTTCCTACAAAACTCTTAGTTCCACTTTAAAAGAGCTAGAGGCTGATCAACTGGTCCACCGCGAAGAATATCCTCAGATTCCCCCTAAAGTTGAGTACAGCCTGACAAAAAGAGGACAATCTTTGATTCCAATCTTAGACAGCATGTGCGAATGGGGCGATCAAAACAGATTGTAGAAAAAAATTATCCAATACAGCAGTCAGGCCGGAACTTTTACAAAGTTCCGGCCTGACTTTATTTTATGCAGCAGCATAATAATATAAGAAATATCCCGATACAGTTTTTTTGGCTGCCCTGCGCCCGATACTGCATGGAAGTACTTTCTCCTTGTTTCATTTTCTCTTTTCTTTTCATACATTCTTCATCCAGTTCATACACTGTATTTTCTTCTTCCACAAAAATTTCACTCATATTTTTTCTCACCTCCTAATACTATAAGATATGAGAACAAAGCCTGAGGTTGTGACGAAAATGGAACAAAAAAAGAAATCATGGGATCGATTTTTCCGTGATGACTCTTCTAACATGCTGGAAGATGCTCTTCCTTATCTCCCAGCTTCTTTAAAAAAAACTGCTGCTATCTATATCAAGATGACTGAATTGTCTCACATTGCCCATGAATTTGACAATGAAGAGACTCTTTCCGCCTGCGGACTGGATCAAAATGACGCTTCTCTCGAAATGCTGCTCAACGCCATGAAGCTGAGGGCACCAAAAGAAACAGCTGCTCAGATCGATCAAATGCTTCAAATGATGCAGATGATGAAACTCTACCAGACCTATCAAACTTTTATGAAATCCAATCCAAATCTTACCTCATCTCCTGCTCAGGGTACAAACGACGATATGTTTGCAAAACTTATGCCTCTTTTAATGTCACAGGGACAACAGAACAAATCTGCTCCCAACAGTGACTTTATGAATCAGCTGAATCAAATCTTAAACAAATAAAAGGAGCTTCTTCTATGAATGAAAACTGGAAAAACCATCCAAAATTAAAACAGATTAATCCTAAAAAACTTGAAATCATGGAGTTTCTAATCCAGCAGTGCCAAGGAAAATCCCTGGAAATGATCCTTCCTGATCTGATGGCTGCTTCCAGCCGTCTCTCCGAACAGGGGCTTTCTTTTACTAATACAGAAACTTCCATTATCTTGGATGCTCTGAAGGAAGGAATGTCTTCCGAAGAACAGCAAAGAATAGACACCCTGCGAGGGCTGATCTTATAAATAAAATGGCACTGCCAGAATCTGTCTCTGGCAATGCCTGTTTTTTTATTTTAACATTTCTTCCGCCTGTCTTAGATAATCCCTTATGACATCACAGGAATGATCAAATTCCTGTTTCTCTCTTTCGCTTAAGTCAATTTCAAAGATTTCCTCTACACCGTTCTCTCCAATAACAGCAGGAACTCCTGCCGCAACATTTTTCTGACCATATTCTCCTTCCAGGCAGACAGAAAGAGGCCATACTTTTTTCTGGTCATAAAAAATCGCACTTACAATCTCACTCAGAGCGACTCCAATTCCAAATTCCGTGCTGCCTTTTCCTTCGATCACTGTCATGCCTGCCTGCCGGACTTCTTCCTGAAGTTCTTCCAGTGTAATCATACCTAAAGTATCCGGATGTTCTTCCTGAAGTTTTAAAAATGGTTTCCCGCCAATGGAAACATGAGATAATGGTACCATCTGAGAGTCTCCGTGTTCTCCCATGCAGAAAGCATCAATAGATTTTCTGTCATATCCTGTCTTCTCTTCCAAAATACGCTTGATCCTAAGGCTGTCCAGGCTGGTTCCCGTACTAAAACACCGAAAACGATCCATTCCCAGTTTTCTTCTCAAACATTCACCGACTACATCTGCCGGATTTGTAATACTGATCAAAATTCCCTGAAATTCAGATTCTTTTATTTTGGGTACAATATTTTTTACCCGTTCCATGGAATCTTCAAACATATCCAGTCTGTTTTCTCCCGGGCGGCGGCTTCTCCCAATGGCATTCACCAGAATCTGGGCATCTTTCAAATCTCCATAGTTTCCTGCTCGAATGATTGTTTTCCTTGGAAGACTGGCTCCCATATCATTCAGATCCAATGCCTGACTTTCTGCTTTTCTCTCATCTTCATCAATTAGAACAATTTCCTGCGCAAGCCCCTGAAACATTAGACTGACCGCACAGTGTGTTCCAACATGACCCGCCCCCAGGATTCCTATTTTTCTTGTTTCCATCTGTCCTTTCCTCCTGCTGTACTTTGCGATTCCGCACTTTTTTTCTGTGTCAGAAATTCAGTCACCGCATACGGCTTTCCCTTCTGATCACAAAGAGCAACTGTAATCCGACCGTCCTCCTGCGCTGTTTTCGGATAAAGCACATCTGACTCTACGGCCTGTCTGCGGTATTCCACTCGAAGCCTTTTTATAAAAATATCCTTCGGAAGCTCATCGCAGGCAGTCTTCACATAATAGCTGTTATTTACATGATGATTGCTGTCAATCCAGTCTCTTTTCACCCGGACCGGTTCCCCGTCTTCCCATTCTTTTGGCGTACGGATTTTCCTTGGCTGATACTCCATCTCAAGTGGTGTCTCTACATGATATTTAAGAATTTCTTCCTTTGAAGGCCTTGTCGGCCTTCCTGTCTCAAGATCCATATAAACCCAAAGAGAATTGGCATAAGCCACAAAATCTCCGCTCTGATCCTTCATTGTGAAATTCCTTGTTCCATGAAATTTATCAAACCCGGAAGCCCAGGTTTCAATTGTTACCAGTTCACATTCCTCTGGCAGCCGTACAATTTCCAGCTGCCAGGAATTCAAAATCCATGCGCGATGATGATCCGCAAGGTATTTCACTCCCAGCCCCAGCTCCTCTGACTGAAATACACTGCAGTCCTGAAAATAATCCAAAATCCCAGAAACTGGAAGTTTCCCAGACCAATCGGTTTCACTGTATCGAATTCTTGCGCTCATCGTGTACATGGTTTCTGACTCCTTTTTCTCTTTTAAATCAAGAAGGAACTGCTGATTCCTCCATCCACTACCAAATCAATTCCGGTAATAAATCGTGCCGCATCGGATGCCAGAAATGCTGCTGCCATGCCTAAATCTTTTTCCTTAGCAAATCCCCTCATTGGCGTCCGATTCTGTATTTCTTCCAGGCGTCCTGGTGTTTTTAAGTTTGTATTTTTCAGCATATCCGTGTAAACAAATCCCGGATTCAGGCTGTTGACGCGAATTCCATATGGTCCCAGATCTCTGGCAAGACTTCTCGCCAAACCTTTCATCCCGCTCTTTGCCACAGTATACGCCTGTATTTCATGCATCCCAAGAACCGATGCCAAGGAAGAAATCAGCAGAATACATCCTGATTTTCTTTCCTTCATGTATTTTGCCGCTGTCTGCGACAGCATAAACGGTGCCTTTGCCTGGGTTTCCATAATTTTGTCAAATTCTTCTGCCGTAAAATCAAAATAATCTTTCTTAATATTGATTCCAGCATTATTGACCAGAATATCCACCGGTGATTTCTCTTCCAATTTTTGAAAAAAGTCATCATACTCTTCTGTCTTAGTGACATCAAATCTATGCCAGCTGCATTTCTTTCCTATCTTTTGAGCAGCTTTTCTTAACTTTTCTTCTCTTCTGCCAACAATCACTATATTAGCCCCTGCGTCCGCCATTTCTGCTGCAATCGCGAAACCAATTCCTGTTCCCCCTCCGGTGATCAAAGCTGTTTTTCCTTCTAATGAAATTTCTCGCAACATACCTTATACCTCCTGTGTGCCACTTTACAACAACTTTGTCCCTTATGTTCTCTTTCATCTATTCTATAATGTATCACTTTATTCTAATAAAGTCATCCTTTTTTCATGTTTTATTTTATATGCTGTCCTAAAAAAGCAAAAAATTTCCGCAAGGGTTCCCAGAGATTCGGGTTATTCTGATTCAGAAACTGCCAAATCTGTTCCTCACTGAGATCATTATGCCACATCAAACAATGGTTCCCTTTAACCGTCTCACCGATCGCTGTTTTTCCACTTGCCGCAACTCCCACTGCCACCTCTTTTCCAATAGCCGTAACCCCGCATGCATAAATTCCTGCCGCAGAAGTTCCTATTGCAATCACACCCGCTGCCATGGCTCCGAATGCCGCCAGTCCAATTGCCATGGCTCCCAACGCAATCATTCCTAAAGCCAGCGCTCCAAAGCTCAACACTCCAAAACTGACAGCTCCAAAACTAATTACACCAATTGCAATATTTCCTATGGCGATGATTCCCTTTGCTACACTTTCTTTTCCAAGACGCCGGCCAAGCCGGATAGATACCAGTGGAATTCCTTTGATATGTCGCTTACTGGTAAACTGATATCCCTTCACATATCTGGAAAGTTCATCCATCTTTTCTTCCAGTCTCGTGTTTTCCATGGAATATATATTTGAGGAAATATCCTTGAAAAAGTCTTCTTCCATAGAATCTTTAACCAGATAATCTACACTGACGTTAAATAATTCTGATATAGCAATTAATTTTGTAAGCTCCGGCAATGTACTTCCGGACTCCCACTTGCTGACAGACTGTCTGGTGATTCCAATTTCTGCTGCCAGCTGTTCCTGAGACATTCCCTCTTTTCTCCTAAGTTGGATTAGTTTTTCTCCAAACTTCATGTTCTCCTATCCTCCTTTTGTGATATAGACGAACCATAGCATTATTATATCACAAAAGCAAGAAAACAGCGGTTGGCACATTGTCAACCACAGGTTGCGGCAGGAAAATTTTGAGTTTTTCCTTATATTTTAAATGAAAAAGACAGGAACATCTCTCCTGTCTTTTTACATATAATACCAGAAAACTTCACATCGAAAGAATCCAAGTATGGATTAAAAAATTTTCTAGTTTGTCCAAGATAATTGTAGTTTTTTCTTCGTTATTTTAAAATTCCCCGGTACATATCCTGGAAAATTCCAGGCGTTTCTTTCAAGTCATCAAAAGTTCCCCTCTGAACGATGCTGCCTTTTTCCATAACAATAATTTCATCACAATGTTCTAATGTCGTAAGACGATGAGCAATGGAAAGAATGGTCGTATGATACATCTCTTTCATATTTTCAATCTCCCGCTGGATCATTTTTTCCGATGTATTATCCAGGGCAGAAGTTGCTTCATCCAAAATAAGAATCTCTGGTTTTCTCAAAAAAATCCGGGCAAGGGCAATTCTTTGCCTCTGTCCGCCAGACAGATTGCTTCCTCCCTCTGAAATGAAAAAATCATATTTTCCTGGAAGTTTTTCTATCACAGATTCCAGATTTGCTTTCCTCGCTGCTTCCTTCACTTCTTCCAAGGATACCTTCCGTCTCATTCCATAACAAATATTATGGAACACCGTATCCGCAATTAAAAATGGTGTTTGAGGAACCAATGCGATCGTTTCTGCCAAATCTGACCGGGTTATCTGATCCAGCCTTTTCCCTCTAATCCAAATATTTCCCTGGTAAGGCTCTAATCTGGCAATCAATTTTATCAATGTTGATTTTCCGCAGCCACTTGGCCCTGCAATTCCAATAAACTTTCCTTTTTCGACAGAATACTCAATTGAATGAAGAATCTCATCTTCTTTTTTCTCCGGATAAGAAAACGTCACTTTTTCCAGGCAGATTTCCTCTGTGTTGTTTTCTGATATTTTCTTGCCGGAATCCAAAGACTGATAAGAAAAATCTTGTGGTATTTCCACAATGTCAAAGTAGTCTCCCGCAAGTACAAGACTCTCCGAAAATTCGTCTAAAATACGGTGAAGCTCTCTTAATGGACTCGTAAGCTGATTAAAACATAAGTAAGTTGCCAGAACTGTTCCGATACTGATTACATTTTTTGTCGCAAGAAAAATTGAAATTGCAATTACAATAACATGAAAAACTGCCTCATTGATAAATTTCATGCAGTCATAAAAGGCCATTGCTTTGTGATGCTTCATCTCTTTTTTCCGAAGCAGCTCTGACCGTTCTTCAATCCTAGACGTCTCAAGTTCAGCACAATCCATAATACGAATCGTCTCAATTCCCCCAAGTAATTCAACCATGGTGCCATCCATAGCTGCCTTTGTATTCATCAGTTCAATCCGGATGCCTTTTTGAGTGGAAATCTGGCGGAAAACAATAAAGGTTCCAAGCGGAATTACAAGAATAACGATACATGCTACTATAACCGGAAGTTTTACAAAAATCACAATAATTGCCGCGATTCCACTTGCCACAGCAGGAGCAAAATCCATGAAAATCAATTTAATCAGTCTCGAGGTTCCCTCCAGGTTCCGATTCAGTCTTCCATGGATATTTCCTGTCATATGGCTCCGAAAATACATAAGCGGAGCTTTCAAAAGCGCCTGTGTTGCTTTTTGTCTTGCAGACTTTTCAATATATGTAGCTGTATCTTCTACCATCAGCCGCCGAATAACTTTGATTGTTTCATTGCTGACATTTGCAATCAAAATAAGGAGCAAAACCGGGACCACCGTCTCAAAATGAATATAATCTACTTCCAGAATGGAATTTGTCAGATATTCAATCGCAATTGGCGTAACCTGTGATAGTCCGGCTGATATGGCTAAAATCAACAGCACTCCGGCAAACTCTATTTTTTGCTTTCGCTGCAAAAATCCAAATAGTTTCTTCAGGATTTCTCCTTTCTTCCTGCTTCCCATTTCCATTTCCATTTCTCCCTCTTGCTATTGATACAATAAGATCTCCCGGAAGTTGGCCCAGGAGATCTTATCTTTTCCATTCCACTTTATGGAATTTGGTCATTCCTATTTTATTATTTTACAACCAGATTAACGATTCTGCCAGGTACATAAATTTCTTTTACAACATTTCCTGTAATCTTGTCTCCAAGAGCTTCTTTTGCTTTTGCCAATACAGAGTCTTTTCCCTCATCGGCACCGATCACAACTTTTCCTCTTGCTTTTCCATTGATCTGCACAGCAATCTCAATCTCATCTTCTTTCATGGCTTCTTCATCATATTTCGGCCATGTCTGTTCGAATACACTTTCTTTATGACCAAGCATTTCCCAGAGTTCTTCTGATAAATGCGGTGCAAACGGAGCCAACAATACAACTGCTGTCTCCAGAGTTTCTTTATCTACGCCATCTTTCTTAGCCATAGCAGTCAGTTTGTTGGTGTGCTCCATGAATCCGCTGACTACCGTATTCAGGCTGAAGTTTTCCAAACGGGTTGTAATATCATAGATTAATTTATGGCGTTCTTTCAGAAGTTCTTTATCTGCCTTTACATTGTTGTCTTTCTGATCCATCACCAATTTATAGAATTTCGTCAGGAAACGATATACACCATCGATTCCGCTCTCATCCCATTCTGCGTCCAATTCAGGCGGCCCAACAAAAAGTTCATACATTCTCAGGGAATCGCATCCATAATCTCTTACCAGATCATCCGGAGATACCACATTTCCTTTAGATTTACTCATCTTAATACCGTTCTTTCCGGTGATCATTCCCTGGTTAAACAGTTTGTGGAATGGCTCATCAAAATCGATCACACCAATATCATACAGGAATTTTGTATAGAATCTTGAATAAAGCAGATGCAGTACAGCATGTTCCACACCTCCAATGTACATATCAACCGGAAGATATTTGTCCGCTTTTTCTCTGGAAACCAGTTCCTTATCATTCTTATTGTCAATATATCTTAAGAAATACCAAGAGGATCCTGCCCACTGAGGCATCGTATTTGTTTCTCTCTTCGCAGGTTTTCCGCATACCGGACACTTGCAGTTTACCCATTCCTCGATATCTGCCAGAGGAGATTCCCCGGTTCCTGTCGGCTCATAGCGGTCTACGTCCGGCAAAGTCAGCGGAAGTTCTTCTTCTGGTACCGGCACTGCACCGCAGTCTGGACAATGAACAATCGGAATCGGTTCTCCCCAGTAACGCTGGCGGCTGAATACCCAGTCACGAAGTTTATAGTTGGTTGTTTTCTTTCCAACCCCCATCTTTTCGATGATTTCTGGTGCTTCTTCCTTCAGTTCCGCAGATTCCCTTCCATTCCAGTCTCCGGAATTGATCATAATTCCAGATGCTTCAGTATATGCTTCTTCCATGTTCTCAATCTCTTTGCCGTCTTTTGCAATTACCTGAATGATCGGAATGTCAAATTTCTTAGCAAATTCAAAGTCTCGGTCGTCATGAGCAGGAACACACATGATGGCTCCTGTACCATAATCAGCCAATACATAATCAGACAGCCAGATTGGAACTTTCTTTCCATTGATTGGATTGATCGCATAGCTTCCTGTGAAAACACCAGTTTTTTCCTTATCCTGCATACGATCTACAGAAGATTTCAAAGATGCCTGGTAGATATATTCTTCCACTGCATCTCTTGTCTCATCTGTCGCAAGCCCCTTTGCCAGTTCATGCTCCGGAGCCAGTACCATGAAAGTTGCTCCATGAAGCGTATCAGGACGTGTTGTATAAACGGTGATCTTCTCATCTCTTCCATCTACCTTGAAATCAACTTCCGCACCATGGCTCTTGCCGATCCATTCTGTCTGCATTTTTTTAACCTTTTCCGGCCAGTCAAGCTTATCCAGGTCATCCAGCAGACGGTCTGCGTAAGCTGTGATCTTTAACATCCACTGTCTTAAGTTCTTCTTCGTGACATCTGCACCGCAGCGCTCACATTTGCCGTTTACAACTTCTTCATTGGCAAGACCAGTCTTGCAGGAAGGACACCAGTTGATCGGCATCTCTTTCTCATATGCAAGTCCTTTTTTAAACATCTTTACAAAAATCCACTGCGTCCACTTATAGAAATTTGGATCTGTAGTATTCACTTCCATATCCCAGTCATAAACTGCTGAAATCTCATTAATCTGACGTTTGATGTTTTTAATATTTTCTTCTGTGGAAATTCTTGGATGAGTTCCCATCTTAATTGCATAATTTTCCGCAGGCAATCCAAACGCATCCCATCCCATTGGATGAATCACATAATATCCATTGAGCATCTTATAACGGCTCCATACATCACTGATTACATAACCTCTCCAATGTCCCACATGGAGTCCGCTTCCTGATGGATACGGAAACATATCCAGACAATAATATTTCGGCTTCTTTCCGTCATTTACATTCACCGGATGGCTTTCCCAGTGTTTTCTCCATTTTTGTTCAATTGCCTTATGATTATAAGGTGTTGCCATATTCTTCTCCTCCTGCCGTAATATATTAATTCATAAAGAATTGATTTTTTCATAAATCCTTCTAACTAATTCATTTTATCATATTGAAGCGATGTGTCAACTGTTCAAAAAATTTCTTTCCTGATATAAAACAAAGAATTAAAATCTTTCTTGTATTTTAAAAACAATATGATATGATGAACACATACACAAAAAAAGGAGGGTACTATGATTACATTTAATCATTTCAACTTTAATGTACTAGATCTGGAAAAGAGCATTGATTTTTATCAGAAAGCATTAAATCTGGATGTTGTACGAGAGAAAGCAGCTTCCGACGGAAGTTTCAAACTTGTCTATCTGGGAGACGGCAAAACTTCTTTCACGCTGGAACTTACCTGGCTGAGAGATCGTACAGAACCTTATAACCTGGGAGATGAAGAATTTCATCTTGCCATGGCAGCTGATGATTTTGATGCTTTACATCAGCGGCATGAAGATATGGGCTGCATCTGTTTTGAAAATCCAGACATGGGGATCTATTTTATCAACGATCCGGATGGCTACTGGATTGAAATCGTCCCAGAAAAATAAAAAAACAATAATGAAACGGGAATCCAGTTCTTTTACGGATTCCCGTTCTTTTTATTTCTGTATTTATTTTCAGCAAATCATATTATGATGCAGATTGCTGTTTTCATAATAGGCATAAACAATTTCTTTCTACCTGCAGTTCTTAAGAAATACTTCGTAACCTTTTTCCACCTCATAAATATCAGATTTACTTGTAATTTCCCATGGCGCATGCATGCTCAAAACTGCAACCCCGCAGTCGATCACGTTCATGCCATAAGCAGCCGGAATGTAAGCGATGGTTCCTCCGCCTCCCTGATCAACTTTTCCAAGTTCGGCTGTCTGGAATGCTACATTTTCATCATCAAAAATCCTTCGCAGTTTTGCAATAAATTCCGGGTTTGCATCATTAGAACCGGATTTTCCTCTGGCTCCTGTATATTTGTTGAGAACAAGCCCTTTTCCAAAATATGCTGAATTTTTCTTTTCCATGACATTTGGATAGTTTGGATCAAACGCCGCACTGACATCAGAAGAGAGCATATAAGAATTCTGCAGAGTTCTTCGAAGCACAAGCTCATCGTAAGATTCATTCAGTGCCAGCACTTCCGCAACGGTATTTTCAAAAAACTTGGAATGCATGCCGGTTGCTCCGACACTGCCGATTTCTTCTTTGTCCACCAAGATACAGCATGACGTCCTCTCAGGCTTTTCTACATTTAACATTGCCACAAGAGAAGTAAACGCACAGACCCTATCATCCTGTCCATAAGAAATAACCATACTTCTGTCCAGGCCAAAATCTCTTGCTTTTCCCGCTGGAACTACTTCAATCTCCGCAGACAGAAAATCTTCTTCTTCAATATTGTATTCTTCCTTTAAAAGATCTGTCATCTGCTTCTTCACCGCATCTTTTTCTTCTCCCTTTAATGGGCGGCTTCCGATCAGCACATTCAAATCTTCTCCTTCTACTACAACACTAGCCTTCTTTTCCATCTGTTTGCCTGACAGGTGAATCAAAAGATCTGTAACGCCAACCACCGGTTCATCCTCTTTTTCACCGATGCAAATATCAATTTTTGTTCCGTCCTTTTTCACTACGACACCGTGAAGCGCCATTGGAAGCGTTACCCACTGATATTTTTTCACACCGCCGTAATAGTGTGTATCCAGAAGCACCATTTCTGTATCTTCGTATAAAGGATTCTGTTTCAAATCCAGACGCGGAGAATCAATATGAGCACCTAAAATATTCAGTCCTGCCTCCAGCGGCTCTTTTCCAATCTGAAATAATACAATGGCTTTATCCATCCAAATTCGATACACTTTATCTCCTGGTTTTAAAGTTTCTCTGCTGTGGATCAATTCTTCCAGATCCCGATATCCAGCTTTTTGAGCCATCTTTACGGATTGTCTTACACATTCTCTTTCGGTCTTTCCACTAGACAAAAATTCTTTGTAATCTTCTGTCAAATCCGTAAGCTCGATCAAATCTTTCCCTTCATATGTTGTCCACGCATTCTTTCTTTCCATTATAAAGTCTCCTTCCATTGTTGTTCTTTAAATCCAATTAAAACAAAATCATCTCCAATTACCAACGGACGTTTTACCAGCATTCCATCAGATGCAAGAAGAGATATCTGCTCATCTTCTGACATATCAGGAAGTTTGTCTTTTAATTTCAGCTCCCGATATTTCATTCCGCTGGTATTGAAAAAACGTTTCAGAGGAAGTCCGCTTTTTTTATACCATTCCTTCAGTTCTTCCTGTGTTGGATTTTCTTCGATAATATGGCGGTCTTTATATGTGATTCCATTTTCATCCAGCCATTTTTTTGCTTTTCTGCAGGTACTGCATTTCGGATATTCTAAAAATAACATAACGATCTCCTTTCGTTTCTCAGTTCGTTTTTATCTTATCACAGAAATCAGAAAAAATACAGACAGGGCAATGCCCTGTCTGTGTCAAAGGGAATATTTCTCAATCGTACTTCCTAAATACCACCAATAATCCTTCCTGCCAACATCCTCCTGTGCTGTTATTCTTGTTTTAGCGATGCATTCTTTTCCTGCCATATAGCGAATCTCTCCAATTACATCACCTCTCCTTACTGGTGCTTCCACTTTTTTGGGCAAACTGCATTGAATCTTTACTTCCTCTGATTTTTTCAGCAAAATCTTCACTTTCTTTTTCGCTACGTTTAGCTTGACATCTAACTTAGTTCCTCCTATGACCGATATTTTCCTGACAGCACTGATATCCGGCTGAATTTCACGATATTCATAATGTTCCTGCCCATATGCTGCCAAAGTTTTCACATCCGTCCACTTATAACTTTTATGCGGCGGCCATCCGCTTGCCAGGACAACGGCGATCATACGGATCCCACTTTCCTCAAACGCACCAACATAACAATATCCGGCTTTGGATGTATACCCTGTTTTTCCCGAAATTGCTCCTTCCATCGATGAAAGAAGTGAATTATGGTTTGTGCAGGTAAAACTGCGTTTCCCAGATACATCTTGAAAAGAATAAGACGCAGTTCGGGTAATTTTCAAAAACTTCTCATTCTGAATACATTTCTTCATAATCAATGCCAAATCATACGCCGTTGTACCGTGGCTTCCTCCATCATCAGATGCATCCAGTCCGTTAGGTGTCACAAAATGGGTATTTTGAGCACCTGCCTTTTTCGCCTCCTGATTGATCTTATCTGCGAATTTCTCTGTGGATCCTTCTGCATGTTCTGCCAAAACTACCGCACAATCATTATAAGATTCCAGCATTAGACCATATAAAAGATCTTTCACTTTATATTTTTCTCCTTTGCGGACCCCAAGACGAACCTGAGGCTGAGAAGCTGCATTTTGAGACACATCTGCCTCTTCTTCCAAATCACAATGTTCTATGATATACAGACAGGTAAGGATTTTTGTGGTGCTGGCATTTGCCATTTTCTTTTTTTCTGATTTTCCAAATAATATTTTCCCGCTTTCTGCATCCATCAGAATTGCTGCCTTTGCATACAGTTTCACATCATCCGCCTGCACACGGACACTGCTGCATATCAGCAAAATTCCAATCAAAAAAGAAATGATTCTCTTCATATTTCCTGTCCTTCCCATTCCAAAACATTATATGAATCAAATCATTTCTTTATTCTCTTGTTTAAAGTTTAACAATAAAAACCGGCATCGGCGGATGATTTCTCTTATTTAGAAATTCTTGTGCTGCAACAAAATATTTTCTGTCGTCTAATCCTCTTAGAAATCCTAAAACTTTCTCTCTTTCCTCAAACCCACTGTCTCCTCCGCTGTAGATGCAAATACTCATGATTCCGCCCGCCTTTAAAAGCCGGAGGCCTGCTTTCACCGCCGCAATGGTTCCTTCTGGTTTTGTCGCCAATGTATGATCGCCTCCCGGAAGATATCCGAGATTAAACATAATGCACTGGACTGTTTCCGGATCAAACTCTTCTTCCATAAATTCATGACTTTTAAGGAACAGCTCTGCGCGGCATTCGTTCATTTCCAATTTTTTTCTGGTAAGATCCAATGCTGTCTGCTGGATATCAAACGCAGCCACCCTGCCGTTCTTTCCTGCCATGCGGCACAGGAAAAGGGTATCATTTCCTTTTCCCATGGTGGCGTCAATACAGCAGTCTCCTTCTGTTATATGCCCCTTCAATACATCATGAATCCAGTCTGTCATCGTAATTCTCATATATCTCAGCCTTTCTTAATAGTAAGTTACAACCGGGTCTCCTTTTTCCACCAGGCTGTACAGCTGTTTTGCTGAGGTCTCAGAAAGATTTACACATCCATGAGAACCATTGTTGATATAAATATTTCCGCCAAAGGAATCCCTCCAGGAAGCAGAATGAAATCCTACGTTTCCAATAAACGGCATCCAGTATTTTACTGGTGAAGTATAGTTTTCTCCAACCAGCGTAGCACTGCGTTCTTTGTATAAAATATAAGCTACACATTCCGGTGTTTTTCGGTCTGCCGTCATCATTCCTGTTACACACGGGGCAGAAAATTTTTGTTTTCCATCTTTGTAGTAATAGACCATCTGAGCGCTTATATCAACTTCAACATAAGTATCTCCGATGTCGCCATTTACACCATCATACACTTTGGCTTTCTGTCGCCAATATGGCTCTCTTGTCTCTGTTGTTCCCTCTTTCAGCATTTTTCTGACAGCATCCATTTCTTTATCCTTGCTGATTCTCCATCCATACGGTCCTCCAAAAATTTTCTTCGTACGCCCGTCATGGGTCTTAAATGTATGCCATCCATACTGAGTATTGTACTGATAAATGAATTTTAAAATCCAATTTTCCATTTCATTTTCATCAATTTTATAATCGGTTCCATTATCGGTGATTTTCATCCAGCTAGAATAAATATCTTTATCCAGCACAACTTTCTGCTTTCCAAACTTATATGTAATACTGCCTTTCAAAGCATCATTCATTTTTTCCGCAAGTTTTGTGATTTCCTCACTGGTACTGGTATATTTTGGATTTTTGTAGCATTTTTCTTTTTCAAGATTGAGTGTACTGATTCCGCTGGCAACATATTCTTTTACAATTTTTTTGGTACGTTCCAGATCCAGTGTAGTTCCCTTTACTTCTTTCCTGACTACAAATTTTCCATTTTTGTAGACTGGTTTCGCATTTTCACAATCCGTCATTTGATTCGAATCAATACACTTCAGGCTATTATATGCTTTTTCAAATGTATTTTCATCATAGGCAAACATTGTTATATCATCGTATGTCTCCCCTCCAAATAATCCTTTAATCCAAAGAATCGGACTCTGCTCCCTGGCAATTTCCCGAATTTCATCTGCACCTTTAAACTCTGCCTGAATCTGGCTATTGGTTATAACCTCCTCTTTTCCCCCACGTTCTTTGATTGTCAGAGAATAATCCTGAGCCTTTTTTTGAAAAACTTCAATTACCTCGTCAGCCGTCATTCCTGCAACATCTATTCCATTGATCTTTGTCCCACATACAAATGTCTTACCGTAGTAAAAGGCAACACAGCAGTAAATCAGGATAATGATTCCTACAGCAATTCCAGCGTAGTGTTTCCATGTTAACTTCTTTCCTTTCATGATTTTAATACCTCCTAGACACAACAATCGTATTATAATACACTCATTTTAAAATAACCATACCTTTTGGAAAGTTATCAATAAAAAAACAATCTTTGATTTCTGTTATCAGATTGATAATTTTTTCACATTCTTGCCTCCAAATGCTTGTCTTTTAACCTCTATAATGTTAAAATATACACAGTGCAATATGCAAAACATAAGACACATGATTATATTATTTATAAGGAGGACACTTGATTATGTCATTCGCTGAAGAATATCAGAAGAAGTTAACAACTGCCGATGAAGCAGTAAAAGTTATCAAGTCCGGCGACCGTTTGGAATACGGCTGGTGCGTAACTACGCCTGATGCTTTAGACGTTGCTCTCGCAAAACGCATGCCGGAACTTGAAAACATCCAGATTCATGGCGGTATTCTTATGAAACCTCTGGCAATTGCCCAGATTGAGAACCCTGCCGACCACTTTACATGGAATTCCTGGCATATGGGAGGCATTGAGAGAAAATGGATCAATGAAGGTTTTTCATACTATGCTCCGATCCGTTACTCTGAACTTCCTGGATACTATCGTGATTATTTACCAAGAACAAATGTGGCTATGATGCAGGTAGCACCAATGGATCAGCACGGCTATTTCAGCCTTGGACCTAGTGCTTCTCATCTGTGTGCGATGCTGGAAAAGGCAGACTGCGTCATCGTTGAAGTAAATGAGAACATGCCTCGCTGTCTCGGCGGATTTGAAGATTCTGTACATATCTCAAAAGTTGATATGATTGTTGAAGGAGATAATCCTCCGATTGCTGAATTAGGCGGCGGCGGAGCTGCAACAGATGTCGACAAAGCAGTTGCCAAACTAATCGTAGACCAGATCCCTAATGGTGCGTGTCTTCAGCTTGGCATCGGAGGAATGCCAAATGCTGTTGGATCTCTGATTGCTGAATCTGATTTGAAAGATTTGGGTGTCCATACTGAGATGTATGTTGACGCATTTGTAGATATCGCAAAAGCAGGCAAGATCACAGGAGCAAACAAATCCATTGACCGTTATCGTCAGACATATGCTTTCGCAGCAGGTACAAAGAAATTATATGATTACCTTGACAATAACCCTGAATGTATGAGCGCTCCAGTAGACTATACAAACAATATTGCTACAATTTCTTCTCTGGACAACTTTATCTCTATTAATAATGCCGTAGATATTGACTTATATGGCCAGATCAGTTCTGAATCTTCAGGAACAAGACAGATTAGTGGTGCCGGCGGACAGCTCGACTTCGTAATGGGTGCTTATCTGTCCAAAGGTGGAAAGAGTTTTGTATGCTTATCTTCTACCTTTACAGACAAAAAAGGAGTGACTCATTCAAGAATCCTGCCGACTCTTCACCCAGGATCTGTTGTTACAGATACTCGTGCCAACGCTCACTATATCGTAACAGAATACGGTATGGTAAACATGAAAGGATTATCTACATGGGAGCGTGCAGAAGCTCTGATCAGTATTGCTCATCCTGATTTTAGAGATCAGCTGATCAAAGATGCTGAAGCTGCCAAAATTTGGAGAAAATCCAATAAATAAAATATTTTACATGTATAAAACGTCCTCTTTTCCCGAACAATAATCGGGAAAGGAGGATTTTTTTATGATCAATATGCGAAAAGCTGCCATAATTGGATGCGGATTTGTTGGAGCTACAACGGCATTCAGCCTGATGCATCAGGGGCTTTTTACAGAACTTGTCCTAATTGATACAGACCAGGAAAAAGCTCAGGGCGAAGCCATGGATTTGAGCCACGGGAGACCCTATGTTGACACAGCTCGTATTTATGCGGGAAGTTACGATGATATCACAGATTGTTCCCTGATTATCATTACCGCCGGAGCCAACCAAAAGCCAAATGAAACCCGCCTGGATCTGGTCCACAAAAATGTATCAATCCTAAAGAGCATCATTCCTGAAATCACAAAACGAGGCTGTGAAGGACTGCTTTTGATTGTCTCTAATCCGGTTGACATCCTTACCTATGCTGCTTACCGTCTTTCCGGTTTCCCAAGTAATCGGGTATTTGGTTCAGGAACTGTTCTTGATTCCGCCCGGTTCCGTTATCTTTTGAGTGAGCATCTCAAAGTTGATACAGAAAGCATTCATGCTTTTATCATTGGTGAACACGGAGACAGTGAACTTGCGGTATGGAGCGGCACAAATGTAGCCGGAATCCCAATCCATGATTTCTGTGAATTTCGAGGGCATTACCGCCACACACAGGCAATGGAGGCAATCTATCACAGAGTTAAAAACAGCGCCTATGATATTATTGAACGCAAAGGTGCCACTTATTATGGCATCGCTATGGCAGTTGGCCACATTACAGAAAGTATAATCCGCAACAAAAATTCAATCCTGCCTATATCCAGTCTCCTGACAGGACAATACGGCATCCAGGATCTGTATTTGAGTATTCCCACAATCGTAAATCGAAACGGTGCTCAGCAGGCTCTGGAAATTCCATTGAGCGGTCAGGAACATCTGGCGTTAACAAAATCCGCAAACACATTAAAAAACGTTATTTCTTCTTTGAATTTATCACTCTGAAAGACTGGCCTGCCCATTTTACAAAAGAAAAAAGAAGACAGATCTTCTGCCATCTGTCTTCTACTTAATCTTTACCTGTTCGATATTTTTTATTATGATTGTACTTCCACCGCCTGGTTCTTCTATAATTTCTACATTTTGTTTTCGATCATATTCTTCCATCGGAATCTTAATTTCAATTCCCGTATCTGTCTCAATCATTTGATATTCCAGTTTTCGAACTGTATTTTCTTTGGCCACCGTAAAAGTATCATACTGCATGTCGTAACGCTCAATTTTTTCATCAAATTCACGTTTCTTTTCCTGGCAATCTCCAAACAGCCGATCTCCAATTTCACTTACCTTAAATGCCTGATTTTCTTCAAATTCTTCTCTCAGACGGCTTTTTGCTTCCATCCTTTTATCAACTCCATCTTCCGGATACCTGTTATTAATATCCGTAATAACTTTATTGAGAATCTGAAACTTCTTTTTTGGAGCCATATCTGCATAACACTGAAGGAACCTTTCGGAAAGATAATTAATCTTATCTCCATTCAGCATTTCATATTTTTTTTCGACCAGCTGAACTTTGTAATCAGCCAAATTAACAATCACTGCTTCTGTAAGCTTTGCAGAATCTGTTGGCATCACCCTCTGTCGTACAATATCATTTCCGTCCTTCTCATCCTGACGGTGTACATATGTCATCTTATAATTCATCTTCAAAAGAGCCAGATGAATTACACTGTTCAACTGAAATGTGACACACAGCAGATCTGCTGCCGGAATGACCACACTGTCACACATAATATCAAAAAGATTTTCAGCTAGTACTCTTGTTGCTTCAATAAAACTCTCATCATCTGACTCTTCCATTGTCTCAAGAAGACTTAGCATTGGTGAAATACTGCCGTCAAACTTACATTTTTTCGCATCGTCGCTTTCCAATATTTTAAAAATATGTCCGCGCACAAATTCCATCAAATCCGGCCCCATATCCAGAAGTGTTCCAGATAAACCCAAGTAGCCGTTATTGCTGTCAAGAATATGTAAGATTCCCTTGCGGATTATAATATCATCTCTCTGTATTGTTAACATATCTACTATTTCCTTTTCCTTTTTTGATCATTCCAGAAGCTATGAAAAAAAGAGGCAACTTTCTTCCTTCCTGAATCGTGATTGTATTTTTTCGCAGCCTGCTGTCACAATGAATTCGAAGCAGGCATTATCAACTGTAAAATCAGCATCATCTACATAAGCCAATCCAACATAATGAGCACCCGGAATCAGATTCATTTGTACTTTTCTCTCTTTCTCCAGTGAAATGATTCCCTGAATTACATTCTGATTCTTTGTGGTAAGTACAAGAACATCCAGGTCTTGTAAAAAGTCTGCATTTTTAAATTGAATCGTCACCTGCGCCCCTGCAATCTTTATTTTCCTGCCGGTCATATCTTCTTCAAAAGCTTTCTGTCTCTCTGTCTGAGTATATAGGAATGTTCCTATCCGGTCAACAACAAAAAAGAAAGAGGAATCTTTCTGTTACTCTGAACCTTAAGATTCCCCTCTCAAAAAGGATTAAATTCGTAAAAAGTTGATTATTTTACAACCGCTTTTAATTTTTCTGTTAAAGCCGGAACAATCTTATTCAAATCTCCGACAATACCATAATCTGCTACATCAAAGATAGGAGCTGTCTCATCTTTGTTGATGGCGATAATGATATCTGACTCTTCCATACCTGCAACGTGCTGAATTGCTCCAGAAATACCGATTGCAAAGTATACATTAGGACGTACTGTCTTTCCTGTCTGTCCTACCTGAAGGTCTTTTGGCTGCCATCCATTATCAACTACGGCACGAGAGCAGCTAACCTCTCCTCCAAGAACATCTGCTAATTCTCTTAACATAGCGAATCCTTCTTCTCCAACTCCACGTCCGCCGGATACAAGAATTTTAGCATCCATGATATCAACAACATCTGATACAGATTTTACAACATCAAGGATTTCTACATATTTATCATTTGGTGTGAATCCTGGATTGAATTCAATTACTTCTGCTGTTGCTCCTTCGATTGGATCAATCTTCTGCATAACACCTGGACGTACTGTTGCCATCTGTGGACGGTTGTCCGGGCAAGCAATTGTAGCAATTGTGTTTCCGCCGAATGCAGGACGTGTCATAAGCAGCTGATTGTGTTTCTGCTCTTTTCCTGGAATCGGATTTAATGGGAAATCACCAATTTCAAGTACAGTACAGTCAGCTGTCAGACCTGTTGCAACCCTTGCGGATACACGAGGACCTAAGTCACGTCCGATTGCTGTTGCACCTACCAGCATGATTTCCGGTTTGTATTCATTGATTACAGATGCCAGTGCATGTGTATATGGTTCTGTTCTGTAGTCTTTCAGTTCAGGATCGTCTACAACGATTACTTTGTCTGCACCATATTTTGCAAGATCATCTACCAATCCTTTTACGTCAGAACCAACAAGAACTGCTGTTACATCTGTGTCTAAGTCTTTTGCTAAGTCTTTTGCTTTGCCGAGCAGTTCGAAAGCAATTCCGCTTAACTCATTGTCTACCTGCTGTGCAAAGACAAATACGCCTTTATATTCTTCTAAACCCATTTTCTTCTCCTTTATTTCCTTTCAAGTGCGCCGCGACGTACTTGTAACCGGGATTTTGTCAAAACAACAAAATCCACGGCATCCGCCGAAGGCTAAGAAATCTTGTCTCGAAAATTCCTTAAATTACATGTTTTTCAGTTAATTTATCAACGATATAATTGACTGCTTCTTCTGGATCAAGAGTAACTTTCTCTCCAGCACCTTTTCTTACTTTGTCAGATGCTTTCGCGATCTTTGTAGGAGAACCTGCAAGACCAAGATTAGAATCATCTACATCTTTCAGATCTTTTCTTCCCCATGTTGTTACTTCTGCATCATAAGCATCAAAAATTCCGCCTGGTGTCATGTAACGTGGCTCGTTTAATTCAGACAATGCAGTAATCAGGCAAGGCATTTTTGCTTTTACTACATGATATCTGTCGTCATACTGACGCTGAACAACCACGCTGTCTCCTTCGATTTTAATATCCTGTGCGTAAGAAATAACAGGAATATCCAGATGTTCGGAAATCTGAGGTCCAACCTGAGCTGTATCACCATCAATTGCCTGACGTCCTGTAATAATCAGATCATAATCCAGGTTTCTGAGTGCTCCTGCGATTGTTGTGGATGTTGCCCATGTATCTGCTCCTCCAAGAACTCTGTCAGTTACAAGGATTCCTTTATCTGCTCCCATAGCCATAGCCTCACGAAGAACCTCGTCGGCTTTTGGAAGTCCCATAGTAAGAGCAGTAACTTCTGCTCCATATTCGTCTTTGATTCTAAGTGCAGCTTCCAGACCAGCTTTGTCATCTGGGTTCATGATTGTAAGCATTGCACCTCTGTCTAATGTACCATCCGGATTGAATTTAACTCCGCCTTTTGTATCTGGTACCTGTTTTATACAAACAACTATCTTCACGGTATTACCTCCCTTATCTCAATAAGCTTCCAGAAATTACCATACGCTGAACTTCTGATGTTCCTTCGTAGATTTCTGTGATCTTAGCATCGCGCATCATACGTTCTACTTCGTATTCTCTGATATATCCATAACCACCATGTAACTGAACAGCTTTTGTTGTTACTTCCATAGCAACTTCTGCTGCATATAACTTAGCCATAGCAGCTTCTACACTATATGTCTTCTGTGTAGCCTTAGCCATAGCAGCTTTGTATACCAGGTTCTTAGCAGCTTCTACTTTTGTAGCCATATCTGCTAACTGGAACTGTGTATTCTGGAACTGTCCGATTGTGCGTCCAAACTGTTTTCTTTCTTTTACATACTCAATTGTACGCTCTAATGCGCCTTCTGCAAGACCAAGTGCCTGGGAAGCAATACCAATACGTCCTCCGTCAAGAGTATGCATTGCAATACCGAATCCTTTTCCTTTCTTTCCTAAAAGATTTTCTTTTGGAATACGGCAGTCTTCAAAGATCAGTTCGTATGTAGCTGAACCACGGATACCCATCTTCTTTTCTTTTGTTCCAAAGGAGAATCCTGGAGTTCCTTTTTCAACGATAAAAGAAGAAATTTCTTTCTGTTTTCTTCCGCGTTTTTCAACGGTTCCTGTTACAGCAATGATGATGTAAACATCTGCATATTTACCATTTGTGATGAAGCATTTAGATCCATTTAATACCCACTCATCTCCATCTAATACAGCCTTTGTCTGCTGTCCCTGAGCATCTGTACCAGCTCCTGGCTCTGTCAGACCAAAAGCTCCTAATTTCTTACCAGAAGCTAAATCTGGAAGATATTTTTTCTTCTGCTCTTCTGTACCAAATGTTAAAATTGGATCCATACATAATGATGTATGAGCAGATACGATAACACCTGTTGTACCGCAAACTTTAGATAACTCTTCAACACACATAATGTAGGTAAGAGGATCGCATCCCTGTCCGCCGTATTCTTTTGGAATCGGAATACCAAGGAATCCGTTTTTTGCCATTTTTGCAACAGTTTCTTCTGGGAACTGTTCGTTTTCATCCACGTCCTGTGCAAGAGGCTTTACTTCTTTCTCGGCAAACTCTTTGAAAAGAGTTCTAGCCATCTCATGTTTCTTACTTAATGTGAAATCCATTCTTTATTCCTCCATAATTGATTCTATAAAGTTAATCTTCCGCACCAGTCCCTCCCTGAAAAAACTAATGCGGAAGAAAAGCTCTCAATCTTATTTGCTGTAATCGTAGAATCCTTTACCAGTCTTCTGTCCTAATAAACCTCCACGAACCATCTTTCTTAACAATGGATGTGGACGGTATTTTGAATCACCAAACTCATTGTAAAGTACTTCCATGATCGCAAGGCAAACATCAAGACCTACTAAGTCACCAAGTGCTAAAGGTCCCATTGGATGATTTGCTCCCAGTTTCATTGCAGTATCGATTCCTTCTACAGAAGCGATTCCATCAGCATAAATTCCAATTGCTTCATTGATCATTGGAATTAAGATTCTGTTAACTACGAATCCAGCTCCTTCTTCTACCTGTACAGGAGTCTTTCCGATCTCTTCAGAAATTGCAACAATCTTGTCAACCGTTTCTTTTGGTGTATTGATTCCTGCGATTACTTCGATCAATTTCATAACTGGAGCAGGATTGAAGAAATGCATTCCGATCAATGGACGATCAAGTCCTGCACCGATTTCTGTAATAGATAAAGAAGATGTATTTGTTGCAAAAATAGCATCTGCTTTGCAGATATCCTGCAGTTCTTTGAATGTCTGTTTTTTAATTTCCATGTTCTCGATTGCAGCTTCAACGATCAGATCACAGTCTGTGCAGATCTCTTTTGTACCTGTTGTGATCTTTGCAAGAACAGCATCTGCTGTTTCCTGATCCATTTTTCCTCTTGCGATACGTTTCTCAAATCCTTTTGCAATCTTTGCTTTTCCGTTTGCTGCAAATTCATCATTGATATCGCAAAGGCAAACTTCGTATCCTTCTGTCTGGGCAAATGCCTGTGCAATTCCGCTGCCCATTGTTCCAGCACCGATAACTCCAACTTTCATTCTAATTCCTCCTAATAAATATAAACTCATGGAGAATCCGCCGCCGATACCGGCGGCATGATTCAAAATCAACTATTTATTCTTAAATCCATCTACTTTTGTTTTATTTAAGAATGCTTCCATTCCGGCTTTCTGGTCTTCTGTCTCAAAGCAGCTTCCGAATGCTTTCTCTTCTATCACGATAGCCTGGTCCATATCTGCATCAAGGCCTTCGTTGATTGCTTTCTTGCATGCACGCACTGCAATTGGCGCATTCTTGGCAATTTTCGCTGCCATCTTTTTCGCTGCATCCATTAATTCAGCCTGTGGATATACAGCATTTACAAGACCAATTCTGTATGCTTCATCAGCTTTAATGTTAAATGCAGTATAAATCATCTCTTTCGCTTTACCAGCCCCTACAAGACGAGCAAGTCTCTGTGTGCCGCCAAATCCCGGAGTGATTCCAAGTCCTACTTCAGGCTGTCCGAAAACAGCATTGTCTGAGCAGAGTCTGATATCACAGCTCATAGAAATCTCGCATCCTCCGCCAAGAGCAAATCCATTCACTGCAGCAATAACAGGGATCGGGAATGTTTCAATCTTACGGAATACATCATTTCCTGTTTTGCCGAATGCTTCTCCTTCTTCTTTTGTCAAAGTACTCATCTCACCGATATCAGCACCTGCAACGAAAGATTTTTCTCCTGCTCCTGTCAAAATCACAGCTCTTGTTGCTTCTAAATCGATTGCATCAAAAGTTGCCTCGATTTCTTTTAACACTTCACTGTTCAATGCATTTAATGCTTTTGGACGATTGATCGTCACGATTCCAACAAAACCGTCCTGTTCATATGTAACGAATTCCATCTTAGAATTCTCCTTTCCTATCATTTCAGTAAAATCTATAGGTTTTATTCGTATTTTTCAACGATGGTTGAGCAGCCCATTCCACCGCCGATGCAAAGTGTTGCAAGACCTTTCTTTACATCGTCTCTTTTCTGCATTTCATGAAGCAGTGTAACAAGGATACGGCATCCTGAAGCTCCTACCGGATGTCCAAGAGCGATTGCTCCTCCGTTTACATTTACTTTATCCATATCGAAGTTTAATTCTTTTGCTACTGCTACAGACTGAGCTGCGAAAGCTTCATTTGCTTCTACTAAGTCCATGTCATCGATTGTAAGGCCAGATTTAGCGAATGCTTTCTTTGTAGATGCTACCGGTCCAACACCCATAATCTTAGGATCAACTCCTCCAAGAGCTCCTGTGATATATGTTGCCATTGGTGTTACACCTAATTCTTTTGCTTTTTCTTCGCTCATTACAACGACTGCAGCCGCTCCGTCATTGATTCCGGAAGCGTTACCAGCTGTTACCATTCCGTCTGCCTTTCCTGAGCAGCATCTTAATCCTGCCAGTGTCTCTTCTGTTGTTCCAGGTCTTGGTCCTTCATCTGTATCAACGATCACTGTTTTCTTTCTCTGTTTAACTTCTACAGGAACAATCTCATCTTTGAATCTTCCAGCTTCCTGTGCTGCAACTGCTTTCTGCTGTGATTTTGCTGCAAAAGCATCTAATTCTTCACGAGTTAAGTTCCACTGTTCTGCAACGTTTTCTGCTGTGATCATCATATGATAATGATTAAATGCATCTGTTAACGCATCATTTACCATTGTATCAACAAGAACACCGTTATTCATACGATATCCAAAACGAGCTTTCTGTAATGCGAATGGAGCCATTGACATGTTTTCCATACCACCTGCAACTACGATGTCGGCATCTCCTGCCTGAATCATCTGTGCAGCCATATTTACACAGTTAAGACCAGATCCACAAACTACGTTTACTGTAACTGCCGGTACTTCGATTGGAAGGCCTGCATTGATAGAAGCCTGACGTGCAACGTTCTGTCCTAAACCAGCCTGGATAACACATCCCATGTATACATGATCCACTTTGTCAGCTGGTACTCCAGCTCTGTTTAATGCTTCTTTGATTACGATTGAACCAAGATCTGCTGCTGGAGTCGTGCTTAATCCGCCGCCCATTTTACCAATTGCTGTACGGCATGCTCCTGCGATAACTACTTTCTTTGCCATATCAATTTTCCTCCATATAATATATTTTTCAAGTACTGATGATAAATATCATCGTTGTGTTAATAGTATCACAATCTTTATTTCTTTTCAATTAATAATTTTTAAAAAGAACCTCAATAAATATTCCAAATCCATGAAACCCGCATAAATACTAGGCTTGTGAGTGTATACAATTCATGTCAAAAATTGTATTTTTTTTAACACAATCTTAACAAATATGAAGATTCCTTTTTTACACCTTACAAAAAACGGCGGTTTTAAGGGGGTTTTTTTTGAAATTTTCGTCAAAAAAATAACAATTTTATATTCATTTTATGCAATTCTTTCCTGTAAATACTCTTTTTTTTATGCAATCTTAACAATATTTTGTCTTATAAGTTTTCTAAAAAAAGAAAAGGAAGCAGACAATCTGCTTCCTTAAGATTACCGATCCTGCATACTGATACATTCAATAGCAACAGGGCCTCCCCGTACGACCTCAATATTAGTAAAGCGTTCTTTAAAAACTTTCAAAATTGAATCATTTTTTGTTTCTGTGCGGATTGCCTCAATCAGGACACTGTCTTTCCCCATATCTTTGATCAGAAACCGGAACACCTCTCCCATCTGGAAAATTTCTGCTCTTTGCTTTGCATTGATGCTTTTTACTTTGATATACATAATTTCTTTGGTACGAATTGATGTATCTGTATAATCAATTACTTTTATAACCTCGACACTTCGGTTCAGCTGCTTTTTAATCTGCTCAAAAGTTTTATCATCTGCATCAATACAAATTGTCATTCTGGACATTGTAGGATCTTCCGTCTCTCCTACTGTCAGACTGTGGATATTATACGCTTTTCCGGAAAACAATCCAGAAATTCGTGCAAGTACGCCGACCCTGTTTTCTACAAATAAAGATAACCATCTTCTTTTCATTTCTCTTCCTCCTATCGTTCCATGATCAGATCAGTAATAGAACCATTCGGTTTCACCATAGGCATTACCAGCTCTTCATTTTCTATAATAAACTCGATCAATGTCGGACCGTCTTTCTTCTCTCTTGCTTTCTCAAATGCAGGAATGATTTCTTCTTTTTTAAAGACACGGATTCCCTGCGCGCCATAGCTTTCCGCAAGTTTGACAAAATCCGGTGTATACGGAGGACATTTAGAAAAATCATTGCCGCAGAAATGCTCGCAGCTCTTTCTCCTTCTCAGACAGGTTCCAGCATATTTTTTGCCATAGAACAAATCCTGCCACTGACGTACCATTCCAAGATATCCATTATTCAAGATACAGATGGTGATTGGAAGTTCTTGTACCACTGCAGTTGCCATTTCCTGAGAATTCATCTGAAATCCTCCGTCACCACAGATAGCGATCACATCTCTTCCCGGATTTCCGATTGCCGCTCCGATTGCAGCCGGAAGACCATATCCCATAGTTCCCAGACCGCCGGATGTCAGCATCTGGCGTTTGCCGCGCAGTTCTAAAAATTGTGTTGTCCACATCTGGTTCTGCCCTACATCCGTCGTTACGATTGGTTCATCATAAAATTTATTGATTGCGTCGATAATCTGAATTGGAACAAGTTTTTCCCCTTCCTCCATCTTAATCGGATACTTCTTATGCCAGCTTTCCATAGTTTCCAGCCACCGTTCTGTCTTACAGGCTTCTTCATGTTCTGCAATTTCTGTCATAAGTTCGATTGCTTCCTTGGCATCTCCTACAATCGGTACATCAACGGTAACATTCTTTGAGATTGCCGCTGTGTCAATATCTATATGTATGATCTTTGCTTTTGAAGCAAAGGTTCCTAATTTTCCGGTAATTCTGTCATTAAATCTTGTTCCTATAGAAATCAGAAGATCACAGCTGTTAACTGCTTCATTTGCCGCATAATTTCCGTGCATTCCTATATTCCCGAAATACAGAGGATGATTGGTAGGAACGATTCCTCTTCCCATAATCGTTGTGACTACAGGAATCTTAAGCATCTCCATTAAGCGAGTCATCTCATCAAATGCTCCTGAAATCTTAGCTCCTCCTCCGATCAAAAACAATGGTCTCCTTGCCTTGTATATCATTTCCATCGCTCTGAGAATCTGTCCATGATGTACCTTAGTATTCGGTTTATATCCACGTATGTTTACTGTTTCCGGATATTCATCACTTCCCAGTTCCGCCATAACGTCTTTTGGAAGATCTAAAAGCACAGGACCCGGTTTTCCTGTTCTGGCAATATAAAACGCCTCTTTGATCAGACGGTTCAAATCTTCTCTCTTACGAACCACAATCACGAATTTAGCAATATTCCTAGTAACTCCGACGATATCAACTTCTTGAAACGTGTCGTTTCCAATTAAATTGGTTGCCACTTGTCCTGTGAAGCATACAAGAGGCACACTATCATAATTAGCTGTGGCAATTCCCGTTACAAGATTTGTAGCTCCAGGACCGCTGGTCGCGAGGCAGACTCCAACTTTTCCTGTCGATCTGGCATAACCATCTGCTGCATGAATTAGCCCCTGCTCATGGCGCGGCAGTACAAGTTCCACCTGATCCTGTTTATAGATTTCATCAAAGATATCTATGACACAGGCTCCAGGATATCCGAAAATTTTCTCAACTCCTTCCTCCTGCAGTGCTTTTACTAAAAATTCATTCCCTGTCATCTTACCCATACTATTCTTCCTCCATCTCTTCTGCAATTTCTTCGTCCAATGCGTATTTTACCTCTTCCTGAGCCTCTGCCTTAAAGCCTTCGATTGTCTCTTCCTGTACCACTGGAAGATCTTTTACTGACGAGACTCCAAAGCATCGGAGAAAATCTTCCGTTGTTTTAAATAAAATAGGACGGCCTACCGCATCCAGACGTCCAGCTTCGCAGATTAAATTATATTCTAAAAGCTTGTTGATTGGATGATCACATTTCACCCCCCGGATTGCCTCGATTTCCTGTTTTGTAACCGGCTGCTTATATGCAATGATCGACAATGTCTCCAGCATCACATCCGTAAGCTTCGGTTTTTTTGGATGATTTACAATCTTGATCAACGCTTCATAATATTCCGGTTTTGTACAAAGCTGAATGGAATCATCGAATTCCAGCAGCCGAATTCCTCTCTCCGGCCTTTTATACTCTCGTTTCAGCTGATCGATCAGGTATCCCAGCAGATCATCATCTGCGTCCAGCGCTGTCTTCAACTGTTTTTTGGAGACACTTGTCCCCATGGAAAAAAGAATTCCTTCAATCATTGCCAGTTTTTCTTTCATTATTCTGCTCCAATGCTTCTATTATAATGTCTCCGCCGATAGTTTCCTGAGCTGCTCTGACTCTCCCCTGTTTCATCAGCTCTAATATTGATAAAAAAGCAACAATCGCTGCTTCCTTGGTCTTCTGGGTCTCCATAATCCGAAAGAAACTAGCAGTTTTGCTGCTTTGGATATACCGGTCGATTTCTTCTATCTTATCTTCCAGTTTAATCTCTTCTTCATGAATCTCTCCAAAATCACTTCGGATTGGATCTTTTTTATTTTCCCGCCTGCGCATCACAAAGCAAAAAACCTCACAGAGTCTTTCAATAGAAACTCCCTCCAAAAGCTCAGATGGATCAATTTCTTCTTTATAGGCCAGCACCTCTTCCGGAATCTGCGGTTCTTTGTAAAAACTCTTTTCCGCTTCCTGACCATATGCCCGAAGCCTTCCCGACGCATATTTATAAATCTTATATTCAATCAGACGCCGAACCAGCTCTTCTCTTGGATCTGATTCTTCCTCCTCTTCTTCCGGAGCCGGTAAAAGCATCTTTACCTTAATCTTAAGCAAAGTAGCCGCCATGACCAAAAAATCACTCATAGTATCCAGCTTAGCCTCTTTCATTGCCCGGATATATTCCATATACTGCTCTGTAATTTCCGCAATCGGGATATCATAGATATCTACTTTATTTTTTTCAATCAAATGCAGCAGCAGATCCAGGGGACCTTCGAACACATTTAACTTTATATCTAATGCCATGTTTCATTTCTCCGACTTTTTAATGTAATGCAGGATATTTCAGGTTTGTTAAACAGCCGAAGTTTGATTGAATGATTTCCGAGTCCTCTGCTTAATATCATCGTACTGTCTCCGATATGATATTCTCCTGCATCATACTTAGGGAACAACTGAAACTGCGGTGAAATCACTCCTCGGTCCACCATTGGAATTCTTACCATTCCTCCATGAAAATGTCCTGCCAAGACCAGATCTGCACCCCACCGGGCATAGGTTTCAAAATAATTAGGATTATGGGCAAGAAGAATTTGAAATCTGCCTCCGACTGCCTTTCCGATCGCCTGCTCCATGTCTTCCTGCTTCATCTCCGGAATCCGAAATCTCTGATAAAATTTCCGTTCAAGATCCATTGCTGTCAAATGGATAAACTGTCCTTCCTGTTCCAGGATTACTGTCTCGTTGGACATGTGCCATACACCGTATTCCTTCAGTTCATGGACATATTCCTTATATCTCACTCCAAAAATCTCTTCATTCCTCATCAGCCGCAGTTCATGATTCCCATCTGCGTAATAGACCGGATATTTTGCTGCCAGCTGATTCATCAGCTTAAGCGGTGCCTCAAATGACTTGTCTTCTTTGCTGATCACCATGTCTCCTCCCACCAGAATCAGGTGAGGTCTGCATTTTTTTACCATCTCGATCAAATCTCTGTTTCCATCGCCAAACTCACTGCAGTGGAGATCTGTAAGAAAAACAATCCGAAAATTATCAAAAGCCTCCGGAATCTTCGGAGACCGAATCTCATATTGTTCAACGACTAATTTTTTATTTTCTCTCCTGCTTGCCAGCACGACCACCGCCGCAAATGCTGCAGCCGCCAAAACAAGCACCCCTATCCATAAAGGAATCATAATTGCTCCTTCCCTCACACCCAGAGGATGACCGCCTGTCCTCTGTTCATTATCACATTTTTTTCTATTTTACTAAATATAAATAAAAAATACAAGAAGGGCATCAAAAAACAAAGACGGTGAGAACCATTTTTGTCTCACCGCCTTCGTTCTTTGCGTTTTGAATCAAGGAAAACAGCTTACTCCACAATCGCAATCGTACTTCCAATGTCAAGTGCTGGAAGTTCTGCTTTTTCTACGCAGATTGTCCCTGGCAGACATTCTGCATCCGCACCGTTGAAGCTGTATGTAACATGTCCCAGATTTGCAAGGTTTTCATTGGCAACATCTCCGACTTTTACGATTTCATATTCTTTGCCGTCGACAACCAGCTTGCATCCTGGCTTTACTACGCCGTTTACGGGATTTACATCGATGGCATAGCAGAAATCTTTCAGGGTATCCGGTGCATTGTCACCAAATGTAACAAAAATCCCTTCGTCCTTGAATGCTTCTACCATATCACCTTTTCCTTTAATCGTTACCTGATACATCATACTATTTTCCTTTCTTTAATTTATACTATTTATTTTTACTGCTATTTATACAGTCCAAAACTTGCTACAAACGCAACCAATACTCGAGGAACACCAATGATAAACCTTGAATATAATACAGATGGAACACCTACTTCCACAGTCTCCGGGTCTGCCTCAGCAAGTCCCAGTCCTACAGGAATGAAATCACATGCACACTGTGTATTGATTGCAAATAATGCTGGAAGTGCAAGGCTTGGCTCAATATTTCCTTTACCGATTTCCACTCCGATCAAAGTTCCGATAATCTGTGCGATAACCGCTCCAGGTCCCAGCAGACAGCTTAAAAACGGAATAGAACAAATAAATCCAAGAATACAAAGACCAATGATATTTCCACATAACGGCTGTAACAGTCTTGCGAACCAATCACCAAAACCAGATCCCTGGATAATACCGATCAGGAGTGATACAAATCCCATGAATGGAATGATTGTATGGAGAATCGTATTGGTAGATTCTTTCGCTGCCGCATTAAAAGTCGCAACAACTTTACCTGCTCCCATTCCAATCTTCTGGATGAAACTTGATTTTGATGTTTCTCCCATTGTCTCTGATACTTTCTTATCAGCACTGTACTTAAATTCTTTTTCTTCTGCCGGTTTTGCCTCACTTTGAATCGGCGCTTCTGATCCGTCTGCAAGCTCGATTTCATTGTTTGTTACGCCAGAAACATAAATATCCTCTGTGATATATTTTGCCATCGGACCAGATTTTCCAACTGGGTTGATGTTAATAGTCGGAATTCTCTTCTGTGGATAAATACCGCAGCGAAGAGTTCCACCACAGTCAATAATCACAAGAAAGATTTCCTCTTCCGGTACAGTCGTCTTAAATCCATTGACAGGACGACATCCTGTCAGATCAACGATTTTTTGCAGGATATCCGGTTCCGCTCCGCCTCCTGTAATATATAATAACACATCTTTGCCTTCTTGTGGCTTTACCGTTAAAGGTCCGCCAAATCCGCCGCTTCCCCGTCTGATTGTAATTGCTCTATATTCTGACATAGTTTTTCCTCCTGTATTTCATCCATCCTATTTCAATTCATTGCTAAGCTCAATTCCCTGCTGCTTCATAACAATCTTGGTCGTAAAATCTGTTACCCATCCTGCGAAGAAGTTCATAACAAGACCAACCAGAAGATAACGGATTGCCAGATCCATCTCATTCAGCCCCAGTGTCTGGATTCCTGATGCGATACCTGTGTAAATAAACAATTCTCCGGCATTGATATGCGGGAAGATACCGCTGTTAGTATGGCAGTGATATGCGGCAGACGCATAATAGCTTGGTTTCATTCTTTCCGGAAGGAATTTTCCCATGGACAGCGCCATTGGATTTCCTAACATAAAGGCTGACAAAAACGGAAGAACTCCATATGCCAGAATTACATTTCCAGAACACACTTTCGCAAATTTATTGATCTTGTCCTGTCCAATCAGAGCAATGATCGTATTCATTAAGATGAGCAATAACAGTACTTTTGGTACGATTGATGATACCCAGCCAATAAGGTTTTCAGCTCCTACATCAAACAATCCCATGAATCCTGATGCGGCATTTACAATTGCATTCATAAATTTCTCCTTTCATTCAGGCTTTTTTCTTGTTGACACCGTAGATCTTATCACCGATTCTGGTAAGAAGCCCCGGTTTCTCCAAGACCTCGCCTCCACTCATAATCGTGTTGTAATTGGAGGAAGCATTTAGCGCTGCTCTGCGCAGAGATACTCCGATGGTTTCACAATCTTCTTTTCGAATTGTACCGACATCGATTCCATTAAAGAAATCCCAATCTTTGAATCTTGCGAACATCGTAAATCCTCTCATAAAGCATCCGTCTAAAATAATGCCATTCTGATCAATTGCAAACATAACGATCGCACCGGCATGAAAACCGCCTTTTGCTTTTCCAATGGCCACTCTTCCCATTTTTCGAAGCCTTGTATAATATCGATTGAAACTTTTCATCTGTACCATCTGCATTAGAAACTGCAGACTTAGAGCGGCCAAAAAACCCACTGCAACGATCATAAAATAAGACATTTTCTTCCTCCTTCTTTTTTCATTATCTAAAAATATTGTTTTCTTCTGTTATATACAGCAGCAATTCTTTATAGCTTTTCATAGACCGTATTTTATCAATCACGCCCACATCTTTTCCAATTGCCAAAATCTCATCATACAGTCTCACCAGCACCGTATCATCCTCCATAGATTCCGGAATGCCCAGTAAAATCACTAGTTCAACATTTTCACAGCCCTCTTCCTGAGACGGGCTTGGATATACTCCTAAAGCAAGGGTAAGTTTTGACAGCAAATTCTTCGTATGAGGAAATGCAATATGCTGATTGAGTATCATAGTAGAATACTCTTCTCTTTTCTCTACTCTGTCCGCAAACCCTGTGTCAAGTTCTCCCTGCTCCATTAGCGTTTCCGCCATAAACCGCACATTTTGAACGTATGAATTTTCCGGATTCAGAAGAAAGAATCTTTTTTCATCCAGCAGATTCATAAACAGCGAATCGATCCCTCTTCTGATATTTCTTCCTGCATCTGACAAGTATTTTATATTTTCAAATTTCTTCTGGATATATTCCTTATCAAACACTTCATCCATAAAGATCACCGGTGTTTTTGTATCCAGATTCAGTTCTGTGGTCGTAACGATATAATCGAATGTGTTTTTCTTATGTTCCACGAAATTCCCATTGTAAAAAAACTCAAACTCCGGCTCCACGTCAAAAATCTTTTTCAGCTGATTTTCAATCAGCCTTCCTATGATTTTCCCTGATCCGCAGACAATCGCAATCCTGCACCTTTTTTCTTCCGGTTCCTGTTCGATCAAAAACACTCCGAAATAGGCTGCCAAAAACGTCATCTCGTCTTCCGTAATCGTAATTCCTTCCCTTTTCTCTATGACTTCTTTTCCGATTTCCGCCATTTTGTAGGCAACACTGTACTGGTTTTTAAAGTCATCAATCATAGGATTATGAATATGAAGACTATATTTTAATCGATTGATCATAAAGAAAATATGATATACGAAATCGTCAAACAGTTCATTGGCAATGACCGTTACATTGAGTTCTGTATGAATTCGATCCAGCATCTCAATGATCATGTCCGCAATATCCTCAGACACGCTGATTTTGCGTTCAATTTCCTGTGTGTTGGCAGGTGTCCGCATACCTGCTATAGGAATGCACAAAAAGATTCTCTCTTCCTTTGGTATCCTATATCCTTTCACTTTTTCAATCACATTTAGAAATTCATCTACAATAGCGTACGCTTGGTTCTGATAGAGATCCATATATTTTTCTTCCAGATTTTTAATCACATGACCACTTTCAATTCTCTGGATCATAACAACAAAAAACCGATAGAAAAATCCAAATCCCAGCGCATCTAAAGAAAATTTTTCCTGGAAACCAGTTAATTTTTCTCTCACTTCTGAGCCCAATGGAAAATTTAAATATAGCTGTTCGTAAATATTCTCAAGAATAAATAAACGGATGTGTAATTCGTCTCCTATCAACCTCAGTCCCGTATTTGCTTTTCCTTTAATCTTCAGCTGATATTTATCGATGATCTTTCGAAGCTTGTTCAAATCGCTGATTGCTGTTGTCCTTCCTACTTTCATTTCTTCTGACAGATCATCTGTCAGGTACGGCTCTTTCGCATTCATCAGCTGCCAGAACAAATACGCCATCCTCGTCTGCGGAGAATTAAAAAAATCTTTTTCCTGAAAGATTTTATTTCGTATTTCCAAAAATCCTCTTTGATCAAATACGATTAATTTACACTCTCCCTTATTCATACTGATCAATGCATATCCGCCCAGCAGATAGTTCAGCTCCTTTATATCATTGCGAATCGTCTTAGCGGATACATTCAGCTTTCCGGCAATTTTCTCAATGCTGCAAACAGACTGCATCTCAATATTTTTTAAAATGGATGATATCCTGTTTTCATCATTAAAAAGCTCCATCTCTATCCTTTCCATCCGCTTCTGCTTCTTTTATCCTCTCGTTTTACCTCCGGCTACATTAATTGTAACTCCGTGTACATAAGATGCACGGTCACTGGCAAGATATACACACATATCTGCCACTTCTGACAATTTTCCTGATCTTCCAAGAGGCGTAGTTGAAGTCTTCGCATATCCTGCTCTCAAATCATCTACTGTAATTCCTCTCGTATAAGCCAGTGCAGATTCATAAGCAATGGTTCGAAGTCCTGTTGCTTCCATAATTCCAGGAGCAACTCCTACGACACGAACTCCCTGTTTTCCAAGTTCCTTTGCCCATGATCTTGTCAGAGAATTTACCGCATTTTTTGTTGCCGCATATACACTCTGTCCTTCAGATCCTTCCAGGCCACTTTCAGAAGACATGTTAATGATGACACCGCTTCCTTTTTCCACTAAAACTCTTCCGACTGCCTGTGCACAGAAGAAAACTCCTTTTAAGTTTACGTTACATACTTTATCCCATACAGCTTCATCCAGTTCATACTGTCCTTTTGGATCTTTTGGATCCACCAGAAGCCTTGGAATATTGATTCCCGCATTATTCACTAAAACATCAATCGTTCCATAAGTTTCTTTTACTTTTTCCACCATTGCCTCAACATCTGCCGGCTTCGTTACATCTGTTTTGACATAGAGAAATTTTCCTTCTTCAGCTTCCATTTCAGGAGCTTCCGGTGCCATGTCAGAAATTGCTACATTTGCTCCTACTGACAGGAATTCTTGGGCAACTGCCTTGCCAATTCCAGATGCGCCTCCGGTAACAATAACAGTTTTCCCTTCAAGATTTAACCAAGATTCGCTCATTATAATCCTCCTTTTTAAACTGAGTATCTTTGCTTCATGAGTTCATTATAATGAGCATTGAAATTTAATTTAATGTTGTCATTTTCCGCCGGCAAGAAATTTCATGTATTGTCTTAAAAATATGCTTTCGCTATTTTATGCAGGCTCGATAAGTAATCCATCTTTTCTATGGATTCCATTGATTTTATATCTGTTTGTGCTGCTGTTTTGCTGCCGTCTTTATATATTATTTTTCCAATTGTCTGCCCTTTTTTCACCGGAGCTGTCAAAGAATAAATCTTAATTTCCTTTTTTAAATTTTCTTCTTTCTGTTTGATTCTTGTAATCTTCGTCGTTATCTTTTCCGGATATGCCACCATATCTTTCTTTCCTTTTTCAACCTCAATAGTTCCGATTTCCTTTGCCGTTGTAATATCTTCTATAACCTGACAGTTTGCAAATCCATAATCAAGAAGAGCACTTGCGTCTTGGGTCCGTGACTTGGAATCATCGCTTGCCATTACCACCGCTATCAGATCCACTTGATTTCGCGTAGCTGTGGCACTTAGACAAAATTTCGCCGCACTTGTGCTGCCAGTCTTTAATCCTGTGCAGCCGTTATACTGCCGTATCATCTTATTGGTATTGCTCAGCTGAAATTTAGTTTTTCCTTTTTTTGTATCATGAGTGAATGAGTCCATCCAGATCTTCGTATATTGAAACACATCTGGATGTTTTACTGTCAGCTCTCTCGACATCAAAGCGATATCATAGGCCGTGGTCACATGTCCGGCTTCATCCAGGCCACAGGCATTTTTAAAAACAGTATGTTTCATGCCAAGCTTCTTAGCTTCCTGGTTCATACGCTGTACAAAAGCATCTTCACTCCCGGAAATATGTTCTGCCAGAGCAACCACCGCATCATTTGCACTAGAAACAACCACGCATTTTATAAGGGTTTCTACATCCTGCTTTTCTCCTGGCTCCAAAAATACCTGAGATCCTCCCATGGATGCAGCATGATCACTGACAGTTACCTCATCTTTCAGCTCAAGTTTTCCTGCATCAAGCTCCTGAAAAATTAACAGTAAAGACATAACTTTTGTCACACTTGCCGGAGGAAGTTCTTTCTCTTTATTTTTTTCATAAAGCAAGGTTTTGCTTCCCGCCTCCATGACCACAGCTGATTTTGCAGTTAAGTTTAAATCAGGAACTGCCGATGTCACGACCGTCTCCGGCTGATTTGCGCAGACTGTATGAACCATACTAAAACATAAAAAGATGATTCCTGCAAACAATCGCTTCATTTTCACACCTCAAATCTCTTATATTACAGTTTAATAAGAGGTTTTTTGTTTTATACATAAAAAAGAATATCTCTTTATAAAATTTAATTTTGTTCTAATTTTATTTATGAAATTTATTTTTATATTCGGATTGTAACATACTTTTTTTGTTTCTACAAGATAAAAAAAGAAGAATCAATTTCTTGATTCTTCTTTAGTATCTTGGCCTCTTTCCCCAGCAGTTCGAAGATTTCATTTTTTTATATTCTTCATACGCTTCTTTTAAAATCTCCTTCTCATTCGGGAACTTCAATAAGTGGTAAGCCTCGTGAAATTTGTAGTACCCTGAGTCCACAAAAAATTCTTCTTTCTGCGGTCGTGAGTGATAATTATCAGACTCCATTAAATACCAGTGGACACTCTTTACAATCTGTTCATGAAATGAATAAAAAGAATATTCACTTTTTCCGACATATTTTACAATCCGTGCATCCGCGTCTGTTTCTTCCTTCACTTCCCGAAGAGCCGTTTCCTCGTGATTTTCTCCTTTCTCAACAGTACCTTTTGGAAGTACCCAGCCGTCATAGCGATTCTTGTAGCTCTTATATAACAGCAAAATCTTCCCTCTAAAAATTACGACACCCCCACAGCTCGTTGCCTCCGTCATAACAACCTCCTGTCTGCGGATATTCTTTCGTTCCGCATATTGTGTGCCTTTCCTTGAAAATATTATACCTTGATTAAATCACGATTTCAACTCATAATGATTCTTTTCCAAAAGTTGCGCTCGCTAACTAAAAAATGATTGGAATACTTTATCCGCAATCGGGGCTGCCGTACTTCCCCCGGAACCGCCGTCTTCTACCAAAACACTGACAACGATTTTCTTTCCGTCTTTTTCAGCACATCCGATAAACCACGCATGAGAGTCTTTGTTGTCGTTATACTCCGCAGATCCCGTCTTTCCATAAACGGTATAATCGGAAGAATATGCCTTAGTTCCTGTTCCGCTGGACACAACTTTTTTAAGCATTGTCTTAAGATTTTCGCATTCTTCTTTTTCCAGCGGCTGTGCCAGTTCTTCTGTTTTTGTTTCTTTGATCACGCCGCCGTCCACGTTTCTGACCTGATCCACCAAATACGGCTGCATCATCACCCCATCATTGGCAATGGCACACATCACCATGGCATTCTGAAGAGGTGTCACAAGAGTTTTGCCCTGTCCAATGGCCGTCTGCGCCAGCTCATTGGTTCCGGAATCCCCATTAAAAGTAAAACGGCTTGAAGTTGCCTGCAGATCGATTGGTATCTTGGAATTATACATCAGGTCTCCTGCCAGAGAAGCCAGCTTATCTTTGTTCAGATCTTCCGCAATATGAACAAATGCTGTATTGCAGGAATGCTCAATTGCGCCTTCCAGATCAACGGTTCCATGAACCTCACCGCCGTAACACTGGATATCCAGTGTCCCAATCTTGGTATGTCCTTTACAGTTATACGTAAAATTCTCATAATCGTCCGGATGTTCTCTCATATATTCCAGGGCTGTTACAACCTTAAAGGTAGACCCCGGCGGATATAATCCCTGTGTGGCACGATTCAACAGCAGAGAATCCTCATCGGTATTTAATTCCTCCCAATTCTCCTCTACCAGTCCCGGACGAAAATCTGGTTTTGAAACCATGGCATAGATTGCTCCAGTTTCCGGATCCATGGCAACTACCGCTCCTTTTTCTCCCTGAAGGGCATTATATGCCGTCGTCTGAACTTTCGTATTCAATGTTGTATAGACATTATCACCCTGACTTTTTTCTCCCTTTAGATTGCTCGTAATCTGAGAAAGAAGATTTGCATTGGATCTTAGTAAATCAAAATTACATTCTGACTCCAGCCCAGATTTCCCTTTATCATTATAGCCTACAACATGGGCAAACATCCGGCCGTAAGGATAATCCCTGACTTCCTCACCATTTTCCGTGATCGTCTGAGCAAGAACATTGCCGTCACTGCTGATAATCTTCCCTCTTACCACATTTTTGGCCATTTCCTGAATCCTGCGGTTATGCGGATCCGTAATCACATCTTTGCTGTCTACGGCTACAAAATATATAATATAACCAATCAGTACCAGAAACATTCCTACAAAAATATACGTAATCTGAAGAATCTGCCGATTCGCTTTTCTTTTTTTCTTTGGTCCTTCTTTAATCGACTGCTGAATTCTTTGAAGAATGGTCCCTTTCTCTGTATTTTCGTTTTTCTGCTTCTTCCGCCTTAATACGTTCATGCTCCTCTTCCTCACTATCTGCTAACATATACAAACCTTGAATGATATTGATGATGATCAACGTGCTGACAACCGACGTACCTCCATAACTTACCAGTGGAATCGTAACTCCTGTGGAAGGAATAAATTTTGTTACGCCTCCGATACTTAAGAACACCTGGAACAAGAAACATACGCCAAATCCCAGGCACAGCAGTTTATTGAAAAGCTTCCTGCTCCTGGTTGAAATATCCATAAATAAAATGAAACAGCTGATCAGCACAAAAATCAGGCAAATACCAAAAATAACACCAAATTCCTCACTGATCACAGAAAAGATAAAATCGGATTCCCGAACCGGAATATCATTGGGCCGTCCATTTCCAAGTCCCATGCCAAACCATCCGCCTGTTCCAATGGCAAAAAGAGACTGACAAACCTGAAGGCCTCTGCCTTCGATCATGGAAAAAGGATCTCGCCAGACTGCAACTCTTACCTGCACATGAGAAAACAAATGATACGCAATGACTGCCGCCAATGATCCTGCTCCCAGACCGCCAAATAAATAAATTGCTTTTGCGGTTGCCACATACAGCATCATCAAATATATCATAAAGTAAAGCAGTGCTCCTCCCAGATCCCGCTCCACTACCAGAACCATAACATAAAGAGCTGCTACAATGGTGATCCTCACCAGATCCTTAAATTCTTTTGCTTTGCAAAGCAGCGCCGCTGTAAAAAATACAAAAATAATTTTTACAAATTCTGACGGCTGGAATGCAAATCCGCCGATACTGACCCAGTTATAAGAACCATTCTTCTGTACCCCGATTATAAACACAGAAGAAAGAAGAATAAAACCAGCTGCCGCATACAGCCATCCCAGTTTGTTCCAGATTGTGATCTTATGCATCATAAGCGGTATCACGCTGGTAATCAGAACACTGACTGCCGCAATAGCAAACTGACGGATTGCCAGATCGAATGACAGCCGGGTCAAAATAACAAATCCCACGCCCAAAAGAAAACACGTGTTATTAATCAAAGGTCTTGAACACTTCTTATATATCCTTGGGAACAAGATCATTAATACCTCGAAAAATACGATCTGCGCCGCAAAGAAAATCAATATTTTCAAATCAAATGTCTTTAAAAACAAAACTGCATTGCACAAAAACAAGAAAATGAACATGTAGATGACCTGATTATCCAGCAAATCTCCCTGTCGTTCCTTATTCTTTGGACGAAACATCGTATAACAGGAAAAAGTGTAAATCAGACACATGATCAGAATCAGATATTTCGCAATGACTGTAATAATCTGTATCATACCACTACCTATAAGGCTCCCCGCCTAAAATGTCCTTTCGTATAATCTTTAACCGGAGCGCGGTCTTTTCCATCCCACACTTCCTCTGCCGCTTTTAAAACCAATTCTGCCTCTTGGGGCGTTTCTTTCGTTAAATGGATCCTGTATGCTTTTGGATGCAGATGACGGCAAACTGCCTGAATCTCTCCTCCAAGCCATAGCGGCTGTCCATTATAAATTTCATTCACACAGTCGCTGCAGCAGCTGCGTATAAAAAATTTCTTTCGATATCGATCATGGATCGTTATCCACTGTTCTTTTCCGTCGCATCGATGCAAGTTCTCCTTCACACACTGAACGGATACCATCAGCGGAAGATATCCGTAGATCAGCAAATCTGCATTTTTCAGATCCAGCTCTTCCATCTCTGCAAGGCTACATTCTTCCGGGCAGGTCATACGGACAGATTCTTTGGCATACTCCTCATATTCCAGAACGGCCTCCCGATTGTAGCCGTACATCATATAATCAAGGATTATTTCTCCACTGTAGCCTGCTTCTAATGCCCATCCGTATTCTTCCAGATTCCGAATGATCAGCCCCTGGATTTTTTCAGAAAAAATCCATTTTTTTGCCTGATCCAGCTCTTTTATCTGTTTCATTCTTACAATCTGGGGCAGTAAAAGATAACATTTCCTTCCTGCCGCAGTGACTCTTTCTATCACATGTTCCGGATCCGATTCCTGTTTTAATTGTCTCCATGGCAGATAAACATTCTGAACTTTTGAATGTTTTAAAACTGTTTTAAGAAGTTCCAGACTCTCAAGAGAAACCGTAAATTCTGGCTTGCAATCTGTCCTCGGTTCATCTTTCCATATCCTTTTCAAATCCGACCGATGATATTGTCTTCGGTACCTTGCAGTCTTTTTTTCATCCATCCTGAAAAATGCTTCTTTTCGCAGCTTCTTTAAGACAGATCCTGGTACAAATACTTTGTTGCCTAATTCTACTTCCAGTTCTTCGAATTCGTAATGAGTCTCTCCAGTCTTTTCCATCTGTTTTCGGACCTCATCCGCCTGAGCTCCGTGTTTTTTTGCTTCTTCCATGACCGGCCCTTCTGCGCTGACAGAAATTTCACCATCCTTTATCCACAGTTTAGCACATTCGCCAGGATAAAGTGTGATTTTTCCCTTAAGTTTTTCTTTCTTTTTCTCCTGAAGCATTTCGTCAATTCTTGTAACCAATTCCAGGTTTTTGGTCCTCATAATCTTCATTCCCAAAACCAGCTTCTTCATTTTCTGTCCGTTCAGAGTTACAAAATCACCCTTTCTCCAATTTGACGGACTGGTCAGTTCAATATTTTCTCCATCCCGTATCCGTATCTGGAGGACGTCTCCTTTATGAATCTCTTCCATTGCTGTAAAAGATATGGTTCCTTTTTTTATGGAGTGAATTTTTCCAATCAAAACCCCCTGATGGTCCGGACGTTCCATGCTCATCATCTCTCTGCCATGATATCTGGAATAATAACCGTCTGTAAAACCACCCCGGTTAAATAATTCCATCAAGGTCTTCTTGTCTTCTGAATCCACCTCATATTTTTCTCCAGATAAATACAAATCCACATATTTTCGGTAAATTCTGGTGACCTCTCCTACATATCTGGCACCTTTCATTCTTCCTTCTATTTTAAGAGAATCCACTCCATGTTCCAAAATTTCCGGCAGATGTTCGATGGTACACAAGTCCTTCAAGCTCAGAAGATATCTGTTCTTTCCAAAATCTTTTCCATAGAAAGGAAGTCTGCAGGTGCCTGCGCATCTCCCACGATTCCCGCTTCTTCCTCCCAGCATACTGCTCATAAAGCACTGACCGGAATAGCAGTAACAAAGAGCCCCATGTACAAAACACTCTATATCCAGTCCTGTCGCTTCTTTAATCGTCTTGATTTCTTCCAAGGAAAGTTCTCTTGCCGGAACGACTCTTTTGGCTCCCATTCTTTTTGCCAGTCTGGCACCATGCACTCCGGTAATCGTCATCTGCGTACTAGCGTGAATCTCCAAGTCTGGGAACTGTTCCCTGACCATTCGAACCACTCCCAGATCCTGAACAATTACCGCATCAAGTCCCTGCTCATAATAAGGGATCAAAAAATCAATCAGCTGCTGACATTCTGTTTCCTTCACCAGTGTATTGATCGTAAGGAAAACCTTTTTTCCGAAAATATGGGCATAATCAATTGCTTCACAAAGTTCTTTTTTATTAAAATTTCCTGCATAGGCTCTGGCTCCAAACATCTCTCCGCCCAAATAGACTGCATCGGCACCATTTAAAACTGCTGCCCGCAAACATTCCATAGATCCCGCCGGAGCCAGAACTTCAATCTCTCTTCTTTTCATCTTTCCTTTCCTTCCGGAGCCGGTACTCCAAAGTGTTCATAAGCAGCCTTTGTCAGCATCCTTCCTCTCGGAGTTCTCTGGATTAGTCCATTTTGAATCAAATATGGCTCATATACATCTTCAATCGTTCCTGAATCCTCGCCTACTGCTGCGGCCAAAGTATCCAGCCCCACAGGTTTGCCATCAAACGTCTCCATCATAATCCTTAAAATTGTCCGATCCGTCTGATCTAAGCCCATAGTATCAACTTCCAGATGATTAAGTGCATCTGCCGCTACTTCTTTCGTAATCCTTCCATCGTATTTCACCTGTGCAAAATCTCTAACTCTCTTTAACAGGCGATTCGCAAGTCTTGGTGTTCCTCTCGAACGTCTGGCAATTTCCAAGGCTCCCTGATCTTCAATTTCTATTTCCAGCATTTTCGCTGAATTTTTCACAATGGTACTCAATTCTTCCTTTGTATAGAAATCCAGACGATTTACGACTCCAAAACGGTCCCTCAGCGGAGCCGTCAGCATTCCTGCTCTTGTTGTTGCTCCAACCAAAGTAAATTTGGGCAGTTCCAGACGAATCGATCTTGCAGCCTGTCCTTTTCCAATCAGGATGTCAATCGCATAATCCTCCATTGCAGGATAGAGAACCTCTTCGACCTGCCGATTCAGGCGATGAATCTCATCAATAAACAAAACATCTCCTTCCTGAAGGTTATTCAACAGTGCCGCAATTTCCCCTGGCTTTTCAATAGCAGGTCCGCTGGTTACTTTTAAGTGAACGCCCATCTCATTGGCAACAATTCCGGCAAGCGTTGTTTTTCCCAGCCCCGGAGGACCATAGAATAATACATGATCCAATGATTCTCCTCTGTTCTTTGCCGCCTCGATAAAAATTTTGAGATTCTGTTTTACCTTTTCTTGTCCAATATAATCCGCAAGCCTCTGCGGCCGCAGATGATTTTCTATTGTTATCTCTTCTTCTTCCAGTTCTGTGGATATCATACGATCAATCATCTTTTTCCCCTATATCATAATATTTTTTAATGCCATCTTTAACAATTCTTCCGGTTCATAAGACTGAGCATTTTCTACCTTATTGACTGCCATAGCGGCCTCTGTCCTTGAATATCCAAGGCTTACCAGTCCTTCTATTGTCATAAGGACCGTATCATCCTCTCCGTCCTGGAGATCTGCTGTCTGCAGCCCGGATCCGCCCTCTTCAAATTCTTCCAAGGTCATCTTATCTTTCAATTCCAAAATCAACTTCCTTGCTCCTTTCGGTCCAAGTCCCGGAACCGAAGAAATGGTCTTTACATCTTCACTTATCAGCGCAATCTTTAATTCATAAACTGTCAGAGTTGACAGAATTGAAAGCCCAACCTTAGGTCCAATTCCACTGACACTAATCAGCAGCTCAAACGCTTCCAGTTCTTCTTGTGTCCTAAAGCCAAACAGGCTGATGTTATCTTCCCTGACGTGCATATGGGTAAACACTTTCATCTCCTGGCCAATCTTCGGGAAATTTTCCATCCTCATCGGCATCATCATCCGATATCCGATTCCCTGGTTTTCCAAAACAATTCCTTTAAGATCTACACTGGCCAAAGTTCCTTTTATGTATGCAATCACTGTCTATCCTCCTTGATACGCCATTTGTCTGGTATTATAACACATATGTTCCTCTGATTCCTAGGGATTGCAAAAAAAATATGGAAAAGCTATAATAAAAAACACATATTCTGGAGGATATTTTATGCACATGAAAATGGATGATTCTTTATTTTTTGATATTGAAACAACCGGGCTCAGCTCGGATCTTTCTGCCATTACGGTAATCGGATGCTGTCAGCCTGACGGAAAATGTATTCAATGGTTTAACGAAGACGGTTTTTCTCAGAAGCAGATTCTTGCTGATTTCCTTTCTTTCTGCAAAGGTCACAAAATAATCATAAGTTTCAACGGTGCATCTTTTGACCTTCCGTTTCTTACCGCCAAGATTCGGGAATACGGACTGAAAGATTCCTTAAGTTCAAAGACACACCTGGATTTATACCAAAAACTGCGCCCATATCGGCATCTTTTTCCATTCCAGAGCTTCCGCCAGAAAAATTTTGAAAACTACCTTGGACTTAGACGCAAGGATACCCTTTCCGGAAAGAAAGTTATCACTGCTTATCAATCCTGGCTAAAAACTGGTGACATCACCTTGAAAAACCAGGTTCTTCTTCATAACAAAGAAGATCTGACAGGACTTAAAGCCATTTTTCAGCTCTTGTGCTATCCTTCTCTGGAATCCGGAGCCTTCACTGTCTGCCGCGCAGATTTCACGCTTTCCGGCCTCACCGCAGAGCTGCATCTGAAACATCCTTTCCCGGTTTCATCTCATTTTGAAAAGGATGGCATATCCTTACAGATTGAAGATGACTCGGCCTCTTTTTTCTTCAAATTTTCAGAAGACGGCACGCTCCGACATTATTATCCGAATCCAAAAGACTACTATTATCTGCCTGAAGAAGATATCATCATCCCGAAATCGATGGGATCTTTTGTTGATAAAAAATCCAGAATTCCTGCCTCTCCTTCCAGATGCTATTCAAAATTTAAGCCATCTGAAAACTTTCTATACGACAGGCAGGCACTGCACACCTTTCTGCACCACAGTATTATTTATCTGATGAATCCAGTAGATTAATCTATATTTTCATATACAAATACCGGCAGAATACTACTGCCGGTATTTGTTAACTGCTGTATCTTTGTTTTCCAATTTTTCGGATTGTTCTATGCTTTTGTATCTCTTCCTTAAAAAGATCCACAGAATGGTTAACCACCAGTTCTTCTGGAAAATCAATTTCCTTTAATAGCACACTGACATGATCAAAAACTCCTACCGCATCCGCAAAGTGAGAATCTGTATTTGCAATCACAGGCACATTCTTTTCCTCGCAAAGCTTTAACATAACCTGAAGATTGTCCCATGCTCCGACTCTGGAAGACAAACAGTCCAGCGAACTGTTGTTGATTTCCAAAAATGTATGGTTTTCTTTAGCTGCATCTACTATAGTCTCATAATCCACCGGGATTCTGGAATCATCTGGATGACTGATAATATCTATCTGAGGATTCTCAATTGCTTTTACAAATGCCTGTGTGTTCTGAGCAGCAGTTCCAATTGTATAACATGGTACATGAATTCCGGCAATTCTGACATCTAAAGTCTTATCAATGAACTCTTTGTCCAGACTCAATGTTCCTTCGTAATCCAGGATATTGATCTCTGCTCCCATCATGACTTCCACACCATACATTTTCCGGGGAATTATCTTCATATTTTGAAAATACATATTGTCGCATGTTCCTGGAATGCCCTTTGCATGCTCAGTAATTCCAATCAGATCAAGCCCCCGGTCCGACGCTGCTTTTACCATTTCCATAACTGTTGCGTAAGCATGTCCGCTGGCAATCGTATGAGTATGCATATCTAATTTGAATTCCATTTATTTTCTGTCCTTTCTAAATCAAATTCTATGTCTTCATTCCTGTCCACTCATATTATACAAGTTTAAAAATGATTTCGGAAGTAAAATCTTCTGCAACTTTAATATAAAACTTTCTCTAAAAACAAAAAATCCCAGGAACTGTATAAATACAATACCTGGGAATCATGACTCCAACGGGAATCGAACCCGTGATTCGACCTTGAGAGGGTCGCGTCTTAACCGCTTGACCATGGAGCCATACCTGATAGAGGCGGCTGTTTCAACCACCTCTATCTATTATCCTTATTTTTCGAAAAAAGTCAAGCTTTTTTTTACATTTTATTTATTTTTTTATACATTTTCCAAAGCCTGCTTCAAATCGTCAATAATGTCCTCTGCGTTTTCGATTCCGACACTGAAACGAATCAGATCAGGCTGAACACCAGCTTCCATTAATTCCTGATCGTTCATTTGACGATGCGTATGACTTGCAGGATGAAGCACACAGCTTCTTGCATCAGCTACGTGTGTTACAATTGCAATCAGTTTCAGGCTGTCCATCATTTTAATGGATGCATCTCTTCCGCCTTTTAAACCAAATGTGATAACTCCACAAGTTCCGTTTGGCAGATATTTCTGTGCCAATTCATAGTTCTTATCTCCCTCTAAAGCCGGAGAATGTACCCAGGCAACTTTTTCATGATTCTGAAGGAATTTTGCCACTTTAAGGGCATTTTCACAGTGGCGTGCCATGCGCAGATGAAGTGTCTCAAGGCCAATGTTCAAAAGAAAGGCGTTTTCTGGAGACTGAATAGATCCTAGGTCACGCATCAGCTGTGCAGTTGCTTTTGTAATATATGCCGCTTTTCCGAATTTTTGTGTATATATGATGCCATGATATGTTTCATCCGGCTGTGTCAGGCAGGCAAATTTATCTCCCTGTGCTTCCCAGTCAAAATTTCCGCTGTCTACAATCGCTCCTCCGACACATGTGGCATGTCCATCCATGTATTTCGTTGTGGAATGTGTTACGATATCAACCCCCCACTCAAACGGACGGCAGTTAATTGGTGTCGCAAACGTATTGTCAACGATGATCGGAACTCCATGATCATGCGCTGCCTTAACAAATTTATCAAAATCTAATACATCCAAAGACGGATTGGAAATTGTCTCTCCAAACACAGCCTTTGTGTTCTCCTGAAATGCAGCATTTAATTCTTCTTCACTTACATCTGGTTCTACAAAGGTTGCCTCAACTCCCATTTTACGGATAGTGTGAGCAAATAAGTTATAAGTTCCGCCATAAAGTGCAGAAGAACACACAATATGATCCCCTGCTTCACAGATGTTCATAATCGCATAGAAATTTGCCGCCTGTCCGGAAGATGTAAGCATCGCTGCCACACCGCCTTCCATATCACAAATCTTTGCAGCAACCGCATCATTGGTCGGATTCTGAAGTCTCGTATAAAAATATCCGCTGTCTTCCAGGTCAAACAATCTTCCCATCTGATCGCTGGTATCATACTTAAATGTAGTACTCTGATAAATAGGCAGAACTCTTGGTTCTCCCTTTTTTGGCGTCCATCCTGACTGAACACATTTTGTTTCCATTCTAAAGTCGCTCATTGTTTTCCTCTTTTCTTTTATTATGATAATAACATTCTGTCGTTTGCAAAATCTTCACCGCTGACTTCTTCGAATTTCTTCAAAAGATCCGGAACCTTCAGATTCTTTTTTTCCTCACCGGAAACATCATAGATCACCCGACCTTCATTCATCATAATCAGACGATTTCCGATATTGATTGCATCTTTCATATTATGTGTTACCATCAATGTTGTCAAGTTGTCTTTAGCAACAATCTTTTCTGTAAGGTCTAAAACTTTCTTTGCCGTTTTGGGATCCAGCGCAGCTGTATGCTCATCCAAAAGCAGAAGACTCGGCTTTTTTAATGTCGCCATCAGCAATGTCAGTGCCTGTCTCTGTCCTCCAGAAAGAAGACCCACTTTTGAGGTCATACGGTCTTCTAATCCCAAATCCAAAGTCGCCAATTTCTCCTTAAACAGCTTTTTCTCTTTCTTCGTAATACCCCAGCTTAAACTTCTTCTCTTGCCTCTCCGATATGCCATGGCCATATTTTCCTGGATTTCCATACCAGCCGCAGTCCCCATCATAGGATCCTGAAATACGCGTCCCAGCATATATGCTCTTTTATATTCCGGCAAATCTGAAATATCCTTTCCATCCAACAAAATTGTTCCCTGATCAATAGGATAAACTCCGGCAATCATGTTGAGCATGGTAGATTTTCCTGCTCCATTTCCGCCAATCACTGTAACAAAATCCCCAGGCTCCAGTTTTAATTCAACTCCATTTAAGGCCTTTTTTTCATTAATGGTTCCTTTATTGAATGTTTTATGAACATTTTTAATTTCTAACATTTCCTAACTCCCCTTTCTATGCCGGTGTCCTTCTCTGGGAATATTTTGCCTTAATCGCCGGGATTCCCAGTGCAATTGCCACAATGATTGCCGTAAACAACTTCATATCATCTGTGCTTAATCCTAAATGGAGCACTAAAGATATGATCATACGGTACACAATAGAACCGCCGATCAAAGACGCAAGAATATATGCGAAATTAAAACGTTTTCCGAAAATCACTTCGCCGATTACGATTGATGCCAGGCCGATCACAATAGAACCTGTTCCCATCTTAATATCTCCATAGCCCTGATTCTGGGCAACTAAAGCTCCAGAAAGAGAGATCAGTCCATTTGAAATCACTAGTCCCAGTACTTTGGCAGTATCTGTATTTCCTCCCAAGGCTCTCACCATAAATTCATTGTTTCCAGTCGCCCGGATAGCACTTCCGATTTCTGTTCCAAAAAACCAATATAAAGCCGCAATCACAATGATTCCAATCACCAGGCCTACCACCAAGGTGGCCAGAGTCTGATCCAGTCCTAAAGAATAGATCATTTTGGTAAATACTGTATCTTCTCCAAGCAGAGAAACATTCGGTCCGCCCATGATCCTTATATTCACGGACCATAAAGCGATCATCGTAAGAATACCTGCCAAGATTGCAGGAATCATTAGCCTTGTATGTAAAATTCCTGTCACAGCTCCAGCAATCATGCCTGCCGCCAATGCCATTAACAGCGTTAAAAATGGATCTACTCCTCTTGTAATAAAAATTGCACTGATACACCCTCCAAGCGCAAAAGTTCCATCACAGGAAAGATCCGCAATATCCAGAATTCTGAATGTAATATACACACCCAGTGCCATAATCCCCCACAGCGTTCCCTGGGCAAGCGCGCTGTAAAGATTTGTTATCAAAGTCATATTTCCACCTCATTTTTAACTAACATAAAAGTGTCTTCTTAACAAATAAGAAGACACTTTCTTCATCATTCATTTATATTTTATACTGCTTATTCTGCTGTCTTCTGGGTCGTTACCATCTTAGCTTCTTTTTTAAGATTGTCTGGAATTGTAATTCCCAGTTCTTTTGCCGTATCCTCATTAATGATAAGATCCGCATTTTCCTGATATTCGATCGGCATATCTTTCGGCTCCGCTTCTCCTTTAAGGATCTTCACTGCCTGTGCCGCTGTCTGTTTTCCTAACTCATAGTAATTAATTCCATAAGTGGCAAGACCGCCGCCCTGACACATTCCTTCTTCCCCTACGATCAATGGAAGTTTCGCCTCGTTAGCTACCATAGATACTGTATTGATTCCAGCTGCAATCATATTATCTGTCGGAGAATAGATTGCATCTACTTTTCCTTTCAGAGATTCTACTACCTGACGGATCTCGCTTGACTCAGAAACAGTTGCATCTACTGTATCAAGTCCAAGTTTCTCTGCTGCTTTTTTAGCCAGATTTACCTGGAATTTTGAATTAGCCTCTGCGGAGCAGTACAGCATAGCAACCTTCTTCGCATCCGGAACCAGTTCTTTCAATAAATCCATCTGTTTCTCCACCGGGGTTAAATCAGAAGTTCCTGATACATTGGTTCCCGGCTTTTCGTTGGATTTTACCAGCTTTGCATCTGCCGGATCTGTTACCGCAGTAACAAGAATTGGAATATCCTTTGACTCATTGGCCATCGCCTGTGCCGCCGGCGTTGCAATCGCAAGCACCAGATCACATTTATCCGTCACAAACTGCTGCGCAATCGTCTGGCAGTTTGACTGTTCATTCTGAGCATTTTTATATTCGATTTCTATATTATCCCCATCTTTGTATCCCGCTTCTTCCAGTCCTTCTTTAAATCCTTTATAAGCAGAATCCAGCGCATCATGCTCAACCAGCTGGACTACTCCAATCTTCTTTTTTCCATCCGCACTGTCGTCTCCTCCAGAACATCCTGTCAGTGCAGACATAGCCATTGCAGCAGCTAATCCAATCGCCGCTATCTTTTTAAACCTCATAACTTTTCCTCCTCTTACACGTTAATACTTCAACGCTTTTATGTGCTAAATTATAACACTCTGCCATATAGAGTGTCAAGGAATCTTCCACAGAAAATGAAGCTTTAAAATATCCTATATTTTCGTAAAAAACAGTTGACATCCATAACTTCTCATGGTAAAGTAAATAACGGTCTTGCTGCTGTGGCACAGGAGGTAGCGCACCTCATTGGTAGTGAGGAGGTCACGGGTTCAACTCCCGTCAGCAGCTTATAGATAAAAAACCGTAAATTCATCAGCAAAGATGATTTTACGGTTTTTTGTTTTATAAAAACATTCAAAATTTCTCTAAATTCAAGGATAACTTCGGTATTGTCTTTCTTGTCTCATGAAACACTCAGACTTTTACATAAAATTCTTTAAAATCATTCAGCCTCCGCCCTCAGAGATTCTTCCCATAAACTGCTCCACAGCCACTTCCAATCCTCTCATTCCAAAAGGCCATCTGAAATTTTCCGCACCGCTCTCTCTGATCCGCCGGAAGTCTATCCGCATACCGAAGCATCGCTCCAGTCGGAGTATGCCCAAAAATAATATAATACGGCGGAATTACCGGTGAATTAAAAAACTCTGACCGAATCCAAAGTGCTTCTTCTTCATCAATATCTTTGCACGCTTCTTCCAGGTTCCCCTCCTTCATGGAAAGTCCTGCATGAATCAGCAAATAATTCACATTTCCTACAGAAATCACACGATATAAAGGCAGATTCCGGACATAATCAAGGCATGCCCGGCGGTTTTCCTTAGAAAGACTTCGAAGGCTGTTAAGTGTTGTTCCTCCTCCGTTAAACATCCATGTGCCAATCCACATTTCTTCCGCAGGATGTCTGGTTGATTTCAGCATCATATCCTCATGATTTCCCAAAATCATTTTCATGTTAGGCTGCCTGCGGATATATTCAAGCAGTGAAATGCCATCCGGCCCGCGGTCAATCACATCCCCTAAAATGTACATAATATCCGCTTCCGAAAACTTTATCTTTTTCAGCATTCGAAAAAAAGCCTTCCCCTGACCATGCAGGTCAGATATAACATAAATATTTCCCATACGATCCCGCCTTTCTTTCATCAGGAATCCTGGCTTAGTTTTCTCCGGATTCTCTGAATCGCATTGTCGATCGACTTATTCGTCTTTCCGAGTTTCTTTGCAATTTCTGTATAATTATCTCCTTTCAGATATTGTTCCATAACCTGCTTTTCAAATCTGCTCAGTTTCTGATCCATTTCTCTGTAGTAATCCTGGATTGCTTCCTTTTGAAGCATCAATTCTTCCGGATTTTCTACCGGATCTCCAAGAACATTATTTAAATTTTCTGCCTCCCTGTCTCCCGTTTCCCCAAAAATGGAAATATAGTGATTCAAAGGACTATGTTTTTTTCGATTGGAAGCTGTTACCGTCGTATAAATCTGACGCTGAACACACAGTACCGCAAAGGTTGAGAAAGCAGCATCTTCTTCCTCCCGATAGCTTTGTATCGCTTTAAAAAGACCTATCATGCCTTCCTGAATCAAATCTTCCTCATCACCGCCGGCCAGAAAAAATTTTCTGGCTTCTGTGCGTACCAGCCCCCGATACTTCTCCAGAAGTTCCTCCATTGCCTCATTGTCTCCCTTCCTGATCCGGCGCAAAAGACAACAATCAGAGCATTCTTTTTTTCTGTTCATATCTATTTATTTTTTCATCCGCTGCCTTACAATCTCAAATGCAAGGACTCCTGCTGCAACTGAAGCATTCAGCGAATCGATATCCCCTTTCATAGGAATTGACGCGGTAAAATCACAGTGTTCTTTTATAAGACGGCTTACGCCCGTTCCTTCATTTCCTATCACCAGACCAATAGAACCGGTCAAATTCTGATCATACATCACTTCTCCGTCCATATCTGCACAGACAAACCACATGCCTTTTTCCTTCAGCTCTTCCATCGTTCTTGCAAGATTTGTCACCTTCGCAACCGGTGTATAATGAATTGCTCCTGCAGAAGTCTTGGCCACTGTAGGAGTCAGTCCTACTGCACGGTTTTTCGGAATAATGACTCCATGTGCTCCTGCCAGATTCGCTGTTCGGATGATTGCTCCCAAATTATGCGGATCTTCAATGCCGTCCAGCAAAATAAAAAATGGAGATTCTCCTCTTTTTTCTGCTTTGTCAAACATATCCTGGATATCCGCGTATTCATATGCCGCTGCCATAGCAACGACTCCCTGATGCTGTTCATGAGTCAGCTGATTTAGCCGTTCTTTGTCGACGAATTTTAAAATCGCATCCGTTTTTTTTGCTTCTCTTATGATTGTGCGAATCGGGCCATCCTTACATCCGTCTAAAATAAAAATCTTATCGATTGGTTTTTTTGCCCGGAGCGCTTCTATCACTGCGTTCCGCCCTGCTATTAAATCTTCTCTATGCTTCATCCTCTTCTCCTGCTCCAAGACCCGTTCCGATCAAACGGACGGCTCTTTCCATTTCTCCATTTAAATATAAATAGCCAATCAAGGCTTCCACCCCTGTTGCTTTTCGATAATCAATGACCGAAGCATGTTTTGCAACGGTTGCGGACTTGGCATTTCTTCCTCGTTTATAAACAGCCATTTCTGTCTCTGTCAGCATCGGCTCTATCTTTTCGAAAACTTCCGCCTGCGCAGACGCTTTTACCATACTGCTTGACTTTTTATGATATTTATTTACGCTCATGTTGCCTTCCGATAAAACAATTGTGCGTACAATCATTTCGTAAACTGCATCTCCAACATAAGCAAGCCCTAAAGGCGAATATGATTTCGGATCCAGCCCATGTAAATTAAGTTCCTTTTTTATATATTGTACTACGCTCTGCTCCATTTTACACCTTCTCTGGTATCTTTTAATACAATTCCTTTGTTCAGCAGCTGATCTCGGATCTCATCCGCACGAGCATAGTTTTTCTCTTTTCTGGCCTGATTTCTTTCTTCAATCAACGCTTCAACTTCCTTATCCAGGATCTCTTCCTCACGTTTTGTTTCGATTCCAAGGACACCACATAATGTCTCAAAGACCTTCAAGACTTCATCTGCATATGCCGCTCCTGCCTCTTTAACTGTAGAATTGGATACCCGGACAATTTCAAAAATAGCAGAAACCGCATCCGCCGTATTAAAGTCATCTTCCATAGCATTTTCAAATTTTTTTACCAGCCGATTTATTTCTTCTAAATGTTCCTTTTCTTTTTCTGAAATTTCTTTTCCTGTATCTTTTTGTGACATTTCACGGCACAGATCTACTGCTGTCAGAATTCGTTCCAGACCGGTTTTTGCACTTTCTACCAATGTATCACTGAAATTAAGAGGTGTACGGTAGTGAGCACTCAGCATAAAGAAACGGATAACCTGCAGCGGATACTTTTCGCTGATTTCCCGGACTGTAAAGAAATTTCCTGCGGATTTAGACATTTTTTTATTATCAATATTCAAAAATCCATTATGCATCCAGTAATTTGCAAAAGTTTCATCATTGCATGCCTCACTTTGGGCAATCTCATTTTCATGATGAGGGAAAATCAAATCTTCTCCTCCTGCATGAATATCTATCGTATCGCCAATATATTTTTTAGACATTTCAGAGCATTCAATATGCCATCCTGGACGTCCTTCTCCCCATGGGGAATTCCAGGCAATTTCTCCTTCCTTCTTTGGTTTCCATAAAACAAAATCCAGCGGATCTTTCTTTCCCTCTTCTCCTGTAACTTTGATCTCACGGTGTCCAGCTTCCAGATCATCAATATTTTTCTTAGATAATTTTCCATAATCTTTAAAAGAACGGGTTTTAAAATAAACCGTTCCGTTGACTTCATACGCATGCCCTTTTTCGATTAACGTCTGAATCATACGAATCATTCCATCAATTTCCTCAGTTGCCCTTGGCTGATGAGTCGCCGGTTTAATATTCAATCCTTCCATGTCCTTTTTGCATTCTTTGATATAACGCTCTGCAATTTCCATGGCAGATACGCCTTCTTCATTAGCCTTTTTAATAATCTTGTCATCTACATCGGTAAAATTGGAAACATAGTTCACATCATATCCTTTATATTCAAAGTATCTGCGTACTGTATCAAAAATGATCATCGGTCTTGCATTTCCAATATGAATATAATTATATACGGTCGGACCGCATACATACATTCCTACTTTTCCGGGATGTACCGGCACAAATTCTTCTTTTTTTCTTGTCAGGGTATTATAAATTTTCATTCTCTTCTTTTTCCTTTCTCTGCTTTTCGTTTTTCAGACAATGTTCAATAAATGTCTGCAATGCCTGACGCAGTTCTGCGTTTTCTTGTGCAAGTTTTTCAATGTCCATTTCCACTGGATCTGGAAGATCAATCTGGTTCAGATCAAAGCTCTGAATCTGATGAACTCTCTCTCCATCTCTCTTAATCACTTTCCCCGGTACTCCCACAACCGTAGAATTTGGAGGAACATCCTTTACTACAACGCTTCCTGCTCCAATTTTAGAGTTTTCCCCTATGGTAATTGAGCCCAGCACTTTCGCACCAGAACTTACCATAACATTATCCTCAATCGTTGGATGACGTTTTCCTGTTTCATGACCAGTTCCTCCAAGAGTTACTCCCTGATACAGCGTTACATTATTCCCAATGATCGTTGTTTCTCCAATCACCACACCGTGTCCATGATCAATAAAAAAGCCTTCACCAATCTGAGCTCCTGGATGTATTTCAATCCCTGTTTTCCGCGCCATCCACTGGGATATTTTTCTAGCTATATAAAAATGTCCTTTTTCATATAATTTATGTGCAATACGATACCAATAAAGAGCCTTTACATATGGATATAGAAATACTTCCCGTTCTTCTTTTAAAGCCGGGTCGCGCATCTTAATCGTATCATATTGGCTTTTCGCAAATTTTCGAAATCCCATAGTCTTACCTCTCAGTCTGTCATATAATAAGGAAGCGGACGGTTCCGCTTCTTTGCTGTACAGTTCCTGCGGAACTTTCTATTGCAAATAAAAAACTCCGTCTCTTAAAAGAGACGAAGTATTCCGCGGTTCCACTCTTCCTAGAAGCTTTCTTCTTAAAGCTTCCGCTCATTCTCCGTTAACGCCGGCTACGTACAAAACTACTGTTCTTTCGTCTTGTCTGCTCCCAGATGCATTCCTACCTTCTTTCCTAAAGACTGCTTGCAGCCGGTGACAGTCTCTCTCTGATAGTTCCAAAAATAGTACTCCTTCTGTTCCCTGCATTTACTTATGCTTAGTTTATGCTTTTTCTTAAAAAATGTCAACAGATTTTTTTAAGGCATTTCTTGCTTTTGCTCCTGCAATTACCGCAATCACAATCTTCACCGCATCTCCCGGAAGATATGGAACCACTCCGATCCACAGACCCTGTCCAAATTTCAGATTCATTTGAATGCACAGCCACGCAGTACCAAAACTATAGGTAACTATGGTTCCCAAAACCATTCCAAGGACACTGAGCAACAAATTTCCATCAAATCGATCTACAAACCATCCGCTGATCAACGCTAAAAAAAGAAATCCTATGAGATAGCCTCCTGTAGGCCCTGATAACTTTGCCACACCCCCTGTAAATGCAGAGAAAACGGGCAGTCCAACCGCTCCCAGCAGCATATAGATCAGATAACTTAACGCCGCTCTTTTCTTCCCTGCCGTCATAACAATAAAATACAGCGCCAAATTTGTAAAAGAAATCGGGACCGGTGTTCCCGGTATCGTTATGGACAACGGGCCTAAGACACAAATCACCGCTGCCATCAGTCCAATCATCGTAATATCTTTTGTTTTCATTGTTCCCTCCTGTTGTCTGTTTTTCCTCTACACTATACCTATTCTCATTCTTATTGTCAACCATAATATTATATTAGTTTACAATTTTGCGGCAAAAAAGGTACCGCCGCTTATGCAGCAATACCTATTTTCCTATTCTTCGTTTTCTTCATCTTCTTCATCATCCAGAATGCCAAGCTCCTTAATGCGTTCTTCAATCTTTTTTAAAGATTCTTCATAAGAACCTTCGATTTCTTTCTCTGTTCCTTTTTCTTCATCCATCCGATCCAACAATTCATCAATATCCTTGCTGTATGGATTGGTATCTGTCTTTCTAGTTAATAATCCCATTGATATCTCCTTCTTTCACTTCTCGAATAATTCTGCATGGATTGCCTGCTGCAATGACATTATCCGGTATATCCTTTGTAACAACACTTCCGGCACCAATTGTAACATTACTGCCTACTGTCACTCCCGGCATAATCGTCACATTTCCTCCGATCCAAACATTATCCCCGATCACAACCGGCAAAGCCCATTCATATCCCAGATTTCGTCTTCTTACATCAGTCGGATGCTGCGCTGTGTAAATCCCCACATTAGGCGCAATATATACATTGTCTCCAATGGTGACCTGCCCTCCATCCAAAATCGTAACATTAAAATTAGAGAAAAAATTCTTTCCAATCGAAATTCTGTAGCCATAATTGCAGTAAAACGGCGTTTCAATATGAGCTCTCTCCCCCACTTTTCCAAGCAGCCGATTCATCAGATTTTTTCTGTCTTCATCTCGATCCGGATGTGTCTGATTATATTCTTTCGTAATTCCCTTTGCGTAATTACGCTCTGCTATCAAATGTTCATCATCTGCCCGGTATAAGATCCCCATATACATCTTTTGTTTTTCTGTCATTCCTCTGCCTCCACTATAGACCTTTTACGATATACCTTCATATTTTGAATTTATTATATCATAAATCTTCTCTCATAAGAAAGAAGTTTGACTTTCTTATCAAAAGATTGTAGGATGAAAGTAACATTTAGATTGCAAGGAGGTAAGAATCGTGAACAAAACTTATACAATTCTGTTAAATTCTATTAATAAGGTAAAAGATTTCGCCAATATGATCAATCGCTTCGAATGTGATGCAGATCTGGCTTCCGGCAGATATATCATCGATGCCAAATCCATCATGGGAATCTTCAGCCTGGATCTGCAGAATCCATTGACCCTTACCGTCTACGAAAACAATGATATTGAACGACTTGAAACATCTTTAAAACCTTTCCTCTACGAAGAATCTTAAATTAAATGGCTCCGGCACGCAATGCTCCGGAGCCATTTTTAATGCTGCCAATTTTTTTCTGACAGAGTATTTTTTATTTCAGCCATTTTCTGGTAACCGCTTTTAACAGCTGAATGACCGGCAGATTCAAAAGAGCCAGCCCATAAACTGTCAGCAGCTGACTAAACTGCAGTGTCTGCACTTTAAATATGTCATGCAGTCCAGGTATCATGACAACTGCGGTAATCAATACTAAGCCAATCAAAAAAGCTCCTGCCAGATAAACGTTATTGAAAAATCGATTTGTAAAAATAACCGGTGAATTTGATTTGCTATTATAACCATGGACCAGCCGTGAAGTACAAAGAGTCGCAAAGGCCATCGTCTGCGCCAAAAGCGTATTGTGGCTTCCTCCATATCCAATCATATATGCAGTCATCGTCATAATCGCAATCACCAAACCTTCGGTTCCAATTCGGATCAGAAAATCTTTTGTAAGAATAGATTCGTTCATTGGCCGCGGCTTGCGTTCCATAACTTTTTTTGTATGAGGTTCCAGCCCAAGTGCAATCGCAGGGAGGCTATCAGTCAAAAGATTAATAAACAAAAGATGTACCGGAGCAAACGGAACCGGAAGTGCGCGGACAGACGCATACAAAACTGCCAGGATTCCGCCAAAGTTTCCAGACAATAAAAACTGAATGGAATGTTTGATATTTTCATAAACATTTCGTCCGTTCTCAACTGCTTTAATGATCGTTGCGAAATTATCATCTGTCAGTACCATAGAAGATGCATCCTTGGATACTTCTGTTCCGGTAATTCCCATGGCAACACCAATATCTGCCTGTTTTAAAGCCGGAGCATCATTAACCCCGTCACCGGTCATAGCAACAATATTTCCTTTTTCCTGCCAGGCCTTTACGATTCGAATCTTATGTTCTGGTGATACTCTGGCATAGACAGAAATATTCTCTACAAAATCCTGTAGTTCTTCATCAGACAAGGCATCGATTTCCATTCCCTCGCAAGCCTCTTTTTCATCCTTCAGAATTCCAATTCTCTTTGCAATGGCAGCCGCTGTTACTTTGTGATCTCCTGTGATCATTACAGGTTTCATGCCAGCTTTTATACATTCCTCAACTGCCATGCGGGATTCTTCTCTCGGAGGATCCATCATAGAAATTAATCCAAGGAAAATATAGTCCTTTTCATCTTCTGGAGAAATTTCTTCGACTCCGTCCATCTTCTTATAGGCAAAAGCAAGAACACGCAGTCCATTTTCAGAGAAAAACTGATTCTGTTTTTCAATTTCTGTGCGGTCTTCTTCAGTAAATGGACAGACCTTTCCATCTTTCTGGATTCCCGTCACACGATCCAGCAAAACATCAATTGCTCCCTTTGTAATCATTGTCCTTCCGGATTCAAAATCATGGAGAGTCGACATCAGCTTACGATCACTGTCAAACGGCACCTCAGAAATTCTCGGATATTTTTCTCTGACATCATCTGCTAAAACCTGCATCTTATTTCCCATATGAATCAGCGCAGTTTCTGTCGGATCACCAAAATCTTTTCCATCCACAACTTTTGCATCAGAACATAATATACTTGCTGTTAAAAGCTGATTCTGCGCAGAATTTTCTTTCTTCAGCACATCCGCAGAATAACATTTATTTTCCACATAATAATGCTCTACTGTCATTTTATTTTGTGTTAAAGTTCCTGTCTTATCAGAACAAATAACAGATACACTTCCCAAACCTTCTACTGCTTGGAGTTTACGAATAATGGCTCCTTCTTTCGCCATCTTTCTTGTCCCAAAAGAAAGTACGATCGTAACAATAGAACTTAAAGCCTCAGGAATTGCAGCAACCGCCAAAGCAACGGCGAACATAAACGCATCTCCTATCGGTTTCCCCTGCCACACATTGATTCCAAACAAAACTGCGCAGAATACGATGATAATAATAGATAATTTCTGTCCAAACTGATCCAAATTCACCTGAAGCGGCGTTTTCTTTTCGGATGTATTCTTCAGTAAAGACGCAATCTTTCCGACTTCTGTCTTCATTCCAACTGCTGTTACCAGGAACGTACCTCTTCCGTAAGTCACAAAGCTTCCAGAAAATACCATGTTTTTCTGATCTCCCAACGGTACTTTGCCTTCCAGGATTGTCTCTTCCTTTTCTACTGCCAGGCTTTCTCCCGTCAAGGCACTTTCATCTACTTTCATACTAGCGCTTTCAAGAATACGTCCGTCAGCCGGAATCTGATCTCCTGCTTCCAAAATCACTTCGTCACCTACAGTTACTTCTCTTGATGGAATTTTCGCAATTTGTCCATTTCTTAAAACCTTTGCCATTGGAGAAGACAGCTGTTTTAAACTTGCCAAAGATTGCTCAGCTTTTACTGTCTGTACTGTTCCTAAAATGGCATTGATCGTAATTACGATCAAAATAACGGCGGCACTCTCCACATCTCCTAAAAATCCTGAAATAATCGCTGCACAGATCAAAATAATAACAAGAAAATCTTTATACTGCTCCAAGAATACCTGCAGAGTACTTTTTTTCTTTCCTTCTATGAGCTCATTCATTCCATATTCTTTCTGATGTTCTGCTACCTGCTGATCTGTCAATGGTTTCATCGAACCATTGATCTGTTTCCGAACTTCCGTTACGGACTGATGGTAAAATTCTTTCATAATCATTCTCCCTTTCTGAATCTGGAATTAAGTCTCTCTAATTGTCCATAATTATAAGATAGACAAAAAAAGAGACTTTTATTGCATACAAATCAGCTGCTGCAATAAAAGTCTCGCTGTTTCATTACGATACGGGCAGTTTCCTGCCGAGATTGACGACATCGCAAACGCTTCGCGCCAGCTACTCCCTTTTATTTATTACATAATATCCAATGAAGTCTCATTTGTCAATTCTTTTTTCTTGATACACGCAAACGCTGTCTTTTTCTCTCTTTGCCTGATATAATGCAGCATCCGCATATTCAAGGATCTTTTTGGGCTTCACTCCTCTTTGAGCCTTCGCTATGCCAATACTAACAGAGACCTGCATCAGTTCTCCGCCAATCTCTTTTATTTCCTTTTTTAATTTTCCACATATCTTTTTTATCTGTTCCAGATTTGTTTCGTTAAAATACAGACAGAATTCATCTCCTCCAAAACGAAACGCTGTGAAAACATTTTCATGTGCCCGCAGGATATCTCCTATTTTTTCTAGGAACATATCTCCTGATAAATGCCCATAACGGTCATTAATCCCTTTAAAATCATCAATATCCATTATTGCCAGAACATACGGATGAAATTCTTTTTCACATACAATTTCATCAAACAGCAGCTGCAGTGCCAGGCGGTTTCGAATCCTTGTCAGATTATCCTCTATCAATTCCTTTTTGAGAAGAATCTGTTCCTGTTCTTTTCTGACTCGGATTTCTCTTTTTTTCTTTTCAAACCAAATACTAATCAGGCCAATCAGATAAGCCGATCCCACTAAAAGCATTCCCACGATAAAATCTGCCTTGGATTCCGCCTGCTGCTTTAGTTTTACTGCATACCCATTCCAATGACCCCACAGGAAAATAATACACTCCAGGATTCCAGAAACTGCAGCTATGTATGTTACAAGTGCATATTCTCCGTAAATCGTCGCAGTCAGAATTGGAATGATTGGCAAAACATACAAAGAAATAAAATTCCCGTGTACAAACATCAAAACAGCACATACCAGTGACAAAAGAATAGATATCACATATTTTTTTGCAGTTTCCCGACAATATGCCAGCATCAGCATGGCAATAATCAGAATTCCCAGGTTTATGCCGCTTGGAAAAAACACATATTTTTTGAAATACTGTTCCGTTGTACAATTCACCAGTCCATAGTGGTCCATGACAAAAAACATCCCTGTTTCAATTATGGCCGCACACAAAATCAAAAGGATACAAATTCCAAGATGGAGCTGCTTCCATTTCATTTCCAATTCTTCGTATTCCATTTCCTGCGTGATTTTTGCCTCAAACATTTCCCCATTTTCCTGTAAAAATAAAAACAACCTGGCATCCAGTGATCCAGGTTTTAATTTCATTCATGCAATATAATGAGCGTGCGGGGATTCGAACCCCGGACAACTTGATTAAAAGTCAAGTGC
>JAHZHN010000029.1 GCA_019420275.1 Clostridiales bacterium | reverse complement strand
GCATTATATACAAAGGCAAAAATGACTGGAGTATAAGTCTTCTTTTTAAAATCAGATTCTCTTTTCGCATAATCCCCTCATCCCAGCAGCGCAAAACTTCTCAGATATTGATAACGAGGCATCTGTTATATCTACTCCCGTTCTCAGCCTTACCTATAACAAAAAGGCAGAGTTACCCCACTTCATTGAGAAACCCTGCCTTATAATAATTTAACACATTTTTTCAGTTAATTCAATTTCTTTTATGCAGTATTTTAGCAGTATTTTAGCAGTATTTTGCAGATTGTCGCCGGGTTAAAATAACCACAAATAGCTAAAATTGCCCAACGCTAACATTATTGAGCATCTGCTTTTTTATATTTTTGCAATATTCGCTCATTGTATATTCTTACTCCTAGAAAATTATCAATTTATTATATTACATTTAACGGCTACTAAAACACCTGTTGATTCCCCATTATACGAATATGATTCAGCCATTCATACACAGCTTGTGGAGTATACAATTTTTTTCCGTTCTCATCAGTAAGATTTTCTACCGATGATGCTAAGAGTGCATATTCATTTTCTAAACTTGTCTGAAAAACACCTCGGTCATCTGTATTGATGGAAATAAACATCTGCGTTACATCTCTCTGATCTCCCAGTCCAAGTGTATATAGATTTAATATCGGATGGTCAGCATATGTTCTCATAGTACTGATTGCAAGATTAGAGGATGGATTGGTTTCAATCCCGATTCCCTTTTGCGCAATTTTTTCCTGCATACACTTTTGAAGTTTCACCGCTCCCTCTGCATATATCCTTGGAATACCTTTTTCGACAACCATGTTTCCTTGTTCTTTTGTTTTCAAATCAAAATGATATAAGTAATATAGATGGGAAATCAATAAATCTTTATGCCCTGTATCTTCCTCTGAAGTGTTGGACAGCATCATCCCATATCTATATTTCATCCTATCAGCTGACTGACACCTTCTCGCATTATAGGAGTCCGGATTCTTTCCACGAAGTTTCCAGGCTTCATAGTAATCAAATATGCTTGCCTTTTCTACTATTCTTAAATCTTCTGTATCTTTTCTATTCTTTAAATATATGTCATGAAATACCTCTAAGTATTCTTTATGCAGGTAATCTTTCAGCAGTTCACACCCTTCTATCTGAAACTCCATAATCATCATATAGAACCACACCACATTGTCCAGATAGTCTTGCTTCTTCAAATGAATACAATAGCATTTTTGATAATACCATTGTCCCAAATCTAATCCCAATACTGTTGCGTGCCCGAACCTATCTCCCGATTCCATATCAAGAAACCGCAGTGCCTCATCTAGCGCCCGTAGCCCGTCGACCGGATCCAGGAAATCTTCTCCAGCATGATAAGTTATACTCAATTGAGGAATATTTTCATGTAAACTTGTAAAATATTCTTCAGAACTCATCCCTAGATATTTCATTACCACATGACGCACTGTTCTATCATCCAACGCAAAAGGTACATCCCTTCTCAATTCATGAAAAGCACAAGCAAATACTTCCGGTCTGCACCCAATCTCCATAGCACAAGCATCAATTCCCCTGATTCGGCAGGCGATTTCCGGACGTAATCGCCGCATTTTTATAATACTTTCTACCTGTCGCTCCAATTTGTTTCGCAACTTTTTATGTCTGCATTCCATGCGTAAACCATCTGTCAGCATTTCATCTTTCTTTTTCGCAAAATGATAAACATAATAAAATTGATGCAGCGGCAAAACGCCCTGTTCTTCAATATACTGCCCTATCGTCTTTTTTCCCTCTGATGATCCAAGGAGTCTGTCATATGTTTCAATCTGCTTTACATTGGCCGCAAAGTTATCCTCTGGTGTAATTCGTATCTCCAATGATTTGAGGTTTTGCAACTGGAAACTCTCCAGAACAGCATGTTGAACCATCCATTTCAGGTTCTGGTTCCTTTCCCTCGTCTGCCAAAAAATTTTCTTTTCTTTTGCCGTAGCATTAACCGGAAGAAAATATCCTTTTCTCCTATTGTAGACCGAAAAATTTTCGAACCCTATATTATCATTGCTCTGTACTAATTCCTTGCGAAACCATGTACGGATTACGAGATATGGATATAAGAGTTTTTGTACACTTTCCGGTAGTCTATTTGTAACCAGTATGTCACAAAGCATATTATAAATTAGTTTCCGTTCGCCGCTAAACAGCCAATTGGAATATGTTTCCGGTTCTTTGCTCCCATGCAGCGTATAATCCGGCATTAATGATTCATCTGATGCTAATGTTTTCAGCCTTAGCTTCTGTACAAACTTCCTTATATTTTCCTGTTTATGGATAATTCTTTTTCCGGATTTCAGGATTTCATGAAATTCATGTACTTTTTTATGATATTCCCTAGAAAAATCTTTTTCCTGTAGGGCATCATACATCACCGCCCGCATCAAAGCCGCATGCAGAATAAGGATCTGCGCCGAAAAATGTTCTTTTACTCCGGTCAGATTATATTGATAATGTCTGCGATTTTGATCAATCCCCATTAGTCCGGCCATATATTTCCCATGATTAATGTCATTCATTATACGCAGCCAGATCAAGGGAAACACCGGCGCTGAACCAAATAAATGAAAATGATTGTCCGAAATCCCATCGCTCATAATAGCGTTTAACTGCTTATTGTCATGCCCCAGAACGATATTCCATGTAAAATTTCCCCAATTTCTGTGATTTTTCTTGAAATCATCAGCTAAAAACGCGCATGCAAGAATATCTTCACCTATCTCACGGGAGATGTCACGCCAACGAAGTATATGTTCATATCGGCAACATATCTGATTATTTCTGACATTTAAAAGATCTCCAGCCACCTGAGTCAGAGACAAGTAAACATTATGTCCTTTTGTACACTCTAGATAATATTGACTGATCAATTCAGCCTCTGTATCCGAATATTCCTGATTATAACAACGCATCAGTTCCACCAGCCGTCCATACGGCATTTTTGTTTCACTGATCTCAGCAGACAATATTAATTCCACCGGCATACAGACAAACAGAAGCTTTACCATTTTATCTATTAATGGTATATCTGACATTAATTATTCTCCTTCTATATAAGTATCTGGCATAATCCCAGTATCTTCACCATAAAAGATAGTTGTCACCAAATCTACAATTTCCCTTTGGATGGGCAATTCCCCTTCTCCTAAAATCGCTTTGACTATCGGGAAGTTCGCAAATCTCCCAGAGTACTCCAGATATACGCCTATCTTCCTATATTCCTTTTCCTCGTCTTTCATCTTCTCAATCAATTTTCGATATGCCTTTCTCACATACGAAAGCCATTCATATCTCTCACATGTCTCAGGGTTATCTTCTCTTAACTCTCTCCTTGTCCTCTTAAGAACATTATAGGAAAAATCCATTTGATAAAACGGGAAGATCACTTTGATTTCCCTCCCATTATTCGGAAAAATTGACTGTTTTCTTATCCAATTATAGAAAGAATTTACCATTTTCCTCTTTATCTCCGGTGTAATATCACCTAACTTACCTGAAACCGCATTCGTAAGTTCCCGGCTAAGAAAATGATGAAACTTGCCTAGATAATCCGGGAAATCCAGTGTCCTAGGAATAAATTCTAGAATACCACGATGAAATTTCATATTCTCAAATTCCAGTTGTAAAACATACTTTTCTTCAGGACTTTTTCTCGCTGAATTTTCTCCTTTATCTATTTTCAACTGAATGGGAAATATTTCTTTATTTTTTATCGTTCCGGACGAATCAAAAAAAGAAACCAACCATTCCATAGATCCTACAAACTTCCCGTCAGTTAAACTCATTTGAATATTTTGAATTATTTTTTTAATTTCTTGCCAACTCTTTTTCTTCTGTACGCCAAATATGTCTTGTGGAAATTGCCAAAGAAGTCTACTCATCTTTCCCCCCACTGTCCTCTCTTGGAAACCCAAGTTCCTTTGATCATATTTACCTCTCAACTTTCCTGGCATCATCTCTCCAAGCCAGGCATTTCCAAAAGACTGACCGATAAGCGCAAGTAATGCATATTTTGCGTCTTCTCGTCTTTTTGTATCAGGATTTTTCGAAAAACAAATTTTCTCCCGTACCATTTCCGAAGTCAGAGAAGCAAGCACACACTTTACATATGCCTTGTTTTTCGGTTCATCTCTTCCATATTCATAAATCCGCTGTAGCAATTCTCCGTAGCTATATTCCTTGTTTGAATCATTTTGCGCATTTTCATTTTTTTTAGGTTCACTCTCCTTCAAAAATAATTCCATATCAGTCCATTCATCTGAATCTATATTACTTTTGTCTGACATATTCCCCATAAAAAAGCTTGCACTTTCTGGGCGCCGCTCTAATCGTATCTGAAGCCATTGATCAAACTCTTTCTTCTGTTCATCAGAAAGGAGTTTATTTGCCAAACGGTTAGCAATATCCATATTTATACGCTCATGGTTTTGATTATACTGTTCCATGTAAGTCTGACTTTCTTTCGAATCTATCTCTAATTGATCCCAAGCATCAAAATCAATCTCATATAATTCTTCCAACAGACGATGATAATTAACCAGTCCTCTAATATTATTTGGCTCTATATAATGTCTCTTTTTGCCATTAATATCGTAATAAATTTTCATTTTTCGGGCAATTGTTTTCATTACATATTGTTTCACTGTATCGCCATTTATATTTGCAGACTCCAGAACAAGGACATTCCGTGTGCCATTATTTAAATTGGGCATATGCATTCGTTTGCTAATAGGTAAGGCTTTCTCAATATAATCTTTCCCCAGTTCCCAGCACTTATCCTCTACTTTCTCTTCAATTACATGGGATTTTTCTGAAGAGAAAGCTTTCATAAAGTGGACCCAGCATATTTCATTTAACTGCCCATAATCTGCCGAAAAGGTAATAATAATGTGCGAACTAGAGAAGTATTTCTGCACTTGTTTTAACATATCAAAACCATGTTCAATGTTTAAATCCAAATCATCGAGGACAATTACCAAGTAACTCTGCCCGACATCGTCATTATCTTGGCCCAAAATTTTACCAACTAATTTGTCAATTTTCTCCTGCAGCTCTAGGCTAAGTGAAACATGCTGTATTTTTGAAATATAGGTAGCCACATACTCTTCTTCACGGCTATCTCTAATTGCATAATATCCGCTTAAAACATCCTCAAATAACTCGATAATTTCCTCATAGCATCCTTTTCCATACCGCTCTATTCTATAACTATTTTTCATTCTGCTTTGAAAGAATTTATAAAGATTAGACATAATCAATTCAAACAAATCTTCTTTATTTTCCAACATAGAAACATCAATTCGAGGAAATACATGAAAAAAGAATTTCGTATGCTCCAACCGTATCTGTACATCTTCCTCTGGAATAATATGTTTCAACCACCATTCCAATTCTCTCGAGTCTGATAGGCTTTCCAGAATCCTGCAAAATTCTTCCATTGCTGTTGTTTTTCCAGAACCCCGTTCTCCTAAAAAAGCAATAATATTTTCTGTCTCTCTGGAAAGTTCCCTAAATTTCTTTTTTTCGTTGCTATGCTGGAATTCTTTCTTACGCAGAGAATCTAGAAAGATCGTCCGCAGAGTGTCTTCAAACTTATCTATATACAATGGATACTGCACATGGTTCCATATGTCTTCATCTTTTTTCCCTTCCAATTTTAATTTTAATTCTTTAAATCTTTCTTCCATAATTTCCTTGTATGATGTTTATAGAAGCAAAAACACCATATTTCCTTTCTTTTTGATATCGTGGTTTAATACAACTCAGATACTGTGGACTTTTGATCTTTTCCTGTAGCCTTGACTACTCGACAGGAGTGTATTGCCGCTACCTTTATCTGAATTGTTTATTAGCTGGATGTTGCCGGGAGGTTCTCCTCCTACTGAGTACTTATTTCAATCAAGTCTACGATGATGATCGCTGGTGGATATCACGGTATCAGACTATTTTTGAAAGGGAGGTATTTCCTCATGATCTATGTTGGTATTGATGTAGCTAAACAAGCCCATTTCGCTTCTCTCATCTCTTCTGATGGCGAAATCCTTGTTGGGCCGTTCCAATTCTCAAATGACGGTGATGGCTTCCAGTATCTCGTTTCCGCCTTCGAACCTTTCGACGACGAAGAGATCATCATCGGTCTTGAATCAACGGCTCATTATGCCGACAACCTGATCCGCTACCTTGTTGCGGAGGGCTACAACGTTTGTGTCCTCAATCCCATCTCTACTTCTTCCATGCGGAAAAATAACATCCGCAAAACGAAGACTGATAAGATTGACACTTACATCATTGCCCAAACTCTTATGTTGCAGAAATCCTACCGGTTCGTTACCTTTGAGGATCTTGATCTGATGAACCTCAAAGAACTGGGGCGTTTCCGTCAGAAAACGATCAAACAGCGAACCTGGCTTAAGATCCAGCTTACTTCCTATCTAGATCAGACCTTTCCGGAACTTCAGTACTTTTTCAAGTCCGGCCTGCATCAGAAATCTGTCTATGCGCTCCTGAAAGAAGCGCCAACAGCTCAAGCCATTGCTTCCATGCATCTGACCCATCTTGCTGCTCTCCTTACGAAGACTTCCCACGGTCATTTCAAAAAGGAACAGGCGGCAGAATTAAGAGTTCTGGCACGGAAGTCGGTCGGTCAATCCGACCAGGCGCTGTCCATCCAGGTCGTTTCCGTAATTGCTCAGATTGAACTTCTGGATGAGCAGATTGCCAGAGTGGAGGCTGAAATGACAGAAATCATGCGTTTCAATGATTCTGTCATCATGACCATTCCCGGCATCGGTTACCTCAATGGCGGGATGATCCTTGGCGAGATCGGTGACATTCACCGGTTCTCCACTCCCAAAAAACGGCTTGCATTTGCCGGTCTGGATCCGTCTGTATATCAATCTGGTAATTTCAATGCCAGACGCACACGGATGTCCAAACGCGGCTCCAGGGTTTTAAGATATGCCCTGATGAATGCAGCTCATAATGTCGTTAAGAACAACGCCACCTTTAAAGCTTACTATGATAAGAAGATGGCGGAAGGCCGGACTCATTACAATGCCCTGGGGCATTGTGCCGGCAAACTTGTCAGAGTCATCTGGAAGATGCTGACTGACGAAG
>JAHZHN010000028.1 GCA_019420275.1 Clostridiales bacterium | reverse complement strand
GGGCTTTAATATGACAGGATTTCCACTTATCATCGCTTTTATTGTTGCAATTGTAGTTATGATTGTAGCTATTTCCAAATTTAAGATTCATCCGTTCTTATCTATTATGGGTGTTTCTTTGATTCTGGGATTGGTTGCAGGGATTCCGCTAGTGGATCAGACGGCAACGGACGGAACCGTTACCAGTGGGTTAGCGACCGTGATTGGAGCTGGATTTTCCGGTACATTTACCAGCATCGGTATTGTGATCATTCTTGGAGCACTGATCGGAAGTATTCTGGAAGAAACAGGTGCAGCACTGAAGCTTGCAGATATGGTCATTCATCTGGTTGGAAAAAATCACCCGGAATTGGCTATGGAGCTGATGGGATGGGTTGTTTCCATTCCTGTATTTTGTGATTCTGGATTTGTTATCTTAAATCCAATCCGAAAAGCATTGGTAAACCGAACAGGTGTATCCTCTGTTGCAATGTCAGTTGCACTTTCTTGTGGCCTGTATGTCTCACATGTATTTATTCCGCCGACACCAGGACCGATTGCTGCGGCATCAACTCTTGGAATCGGGGACAATCTACTGATGGTGATGGGAATCGGTGCACTTTGTTCCGTACTTCCATTGATTGCGGGATATTTCTTTGCAAAATACATCGGTAAAAAAGTAAAAGCAGACGACGAAGCAAACTGCAATGATGTAAAAAAATCTTATGAAGAGTTGGTTGCCGAATATGGAAAACTTCCAAATGGATTTGTTGCACTTGCACCGATTTTAGTACCGATTCTGTTAATGGCTGCAAGTTCTATTGCATCTATGGCAGGCTGGTCCGGAGCTGCAAATGATATTCTGAAGTTTTTAGGAACGCCGATCATTGCACTTGCCGTTGGTACGATTTTTGGAGTAATCCAGCTTGTTGGAGCACAGCGGATTGACAAATTCTATAATTTGACAAACGAAACATTAAAAACAGTAGGTCCTATTCTGTTTGTAACGGCAGCAGGTGGTGTTCTTGGAAAAGTTATTGCTTCTACAAGTATGATTGAGTACATTACACAAAATGCGGAGTTGCTTGAGACGATTGGTATTTTCTTCCCGTTCATTCTGGCAGCAATCTTAAAGAGTGCACAGGGTTCTTCGACTGTTGCATTGACTACAACCGCAGGAATTGTAGCACCAATCTTGCCTGTACTTGGACTGGATTCTCCAATTCGGGCAACACTTGCAGTGATGGCAATCGGCGCTGGTGCTATGACAGTTTCTCATGCAAACGATTCCTATTTCTGGGTTGTTACAAATTTTGGCGCAATGACTCCCGAAAAAGGATACAAAACACAGACCATGGCAACATTGGTACTGGGAATTGCCGGCATGATTGAAATCTTTGTACTTTCACTCTTCCTTTACTAAAAAGATACTCTATAAAAAGGGAGGCTGATTATTATGAAATTTTTATTTGCATCGGATTCTTTTAAAGGCACGTTATCTTCTGCACGCATTGCAGAGTTACTTACGACAGCTGCTAAAGAATCGTTTCCAGATTGTATCTGCACAAGTGTCGAAACTGCAGATGGTGGAGAAGGAACGACGGACGCTGTTCTGTGTGCAGTGAAAGGCGAAAGGATTCCTCTGACCGTATGCGGGCCTCTCTGGAAACCTACGAACTGTTTCTATGGAAAGTTGGATGAAAATCGGGCGATTATGGAAATGGCAGCCGCATCCGGTCTTCCACTACTTTCAGAAACAGAAAGAAATCCGGCAAAAACAACGACATACGGAACCGGAGAAATGATCCGAGATGCTTTAAACCATGGTTTTCGAGATATTTCCATTGCAATTGGCGGATCTGCCACAAACGATGGCGGCATGGGATGTATGTGTGCACTAGGCGTCCGCTTTTTGGATGAAAATGGAAAGGAATTAGAAGGTTGTGGAGAAAATCTAAGTAAGATTTCCAGAATCGATCTTTCTGAATTGGATCCAAGAGTTTCAAAAACAAAATTTACCGTTATGTGTGATGTTAACAATCCACTTTGCGGTGAAAATGGAGCAACTTATACATTTGGCCCTCAAAAAGGAGGAAGTCCAGAACTTTTAAATGAATTAGAAAGCGGAATGCTTCACTATCGGGAGCTTCTTTTGAAAGTGTTCCAGGTAGATGTCAATGAAATTCCAGGTGCTGGTGCAGCCGGTGGACTTGGTGCAGCCCTGGTCGTATTTTTGAATGCAACATTAAAATCCGGAATTGAGACGGTATTAGATCTGGTTAATTTTGACAGTCGTCTGCAGGGCGTTTCTCTTGTGGTTACCGGAGAGGGGCGGACAGACTGGCAGTCTGCTTTTGGAAAAGTTCTCCACGGAGTCGGAATGCGCAGCAAAAAATATGGGATTCCTGTTGTGGCGCTTGTAGGTTCCATGGGACAGGGGGCAGAAAAAATCTACGAGTCAGGAATCGACTCAATCCTGACTACAGTCAATGCCCCCATGGAACTGCATACAGCGCTAGAACAAGCGGAAGAATTGTATCTAAATGCAGCGAGACGTCTGTTTCGTATGCTGAAAGCAGGAAGTCAAATGCAGGAAACAAAGTAGAATCCCTAATAAGGACAGGAGTTTTCCGACATTGGCACCCGGTGCATGGTAGGAAATTTCAATCCGATGATTTCCTTTGTTTAAAGGGAATCCAAGAAATGCGGTATTGACTTTTTCACAGGAGATATTCCTGCCATCTACCAGAACTTCAAAATGAGTATCATAAGGAATGGTCGTGATAAAATAACCATCTGATTTTGTCGTGACTGTTCCTTTGATTTTATCTCCGCTGGAAGTTTGTCGATTTATTTGAAATTCAGACTGATACAGTGTATTTTCCGCATTGAACGATGCCCAGGATCCCAGAAAGATTTTCAGATCAGAAAGCTGATAATCTCCCGTTCCAAGAGTCAGCGCAATGTCCTTCTGACCTTTTCTGAGCGGAACTGCATAAGTAAAAGTTTCATTGTGGTTATAATAAATGTGGGATCTGGCACTTAATTTGTTCCGTTCTTTTTCCAGGGTAATGGATACATCAGAAGACGGATTCTGATTTTTAATCCGAAACTGCAGAAATAAAATGTCCTTCCGATGGTCTTGGTTCTTCTTGCCGGGAAATAATTCTGTCAAATGTAGTCGGACTGTTTCGGGCTGCTGTAGATCAGCCGTTATGGCATCCTTCGTTTGGATAAGAACGTTGCCATCTTTTCTTAACTTTGGGAATTTCAGAGTCCCCGGTGTGATTTTCAGACTGTCGGAAGTCGGTTTCTCCTGCTTTCCGCCCTCTTCTATCACTGCGTAATCCAACAAGGTTGTCTGATTATATGGAAAGCCTAATGTTTCATAGGTTTTTTGATTCAATAACCGATTCGTTGCATATGCGATCGGCGATACACGATCGTTTTGAAGTATCTTTGTGTTTCCCATGATCCCCATTTTTTCATATCCGGGAATTTCTTCTTGACTGATCAGATATTTAACTCCCATAAACCGTTGATAAACTGGGTTTCTGGAAGCTGGCTGCATCAGAAAATTCCGGTAAGGTTCTTCCAGTTCAAAAGTTTCTGTACGAAATTTCTGATACGCTTCATTGTATACAGAAGAATATATAGAACTGCTGTGCTGTCCGATAGTTTGAATACGGTTCAGATTTGCAAATCCCTCCTGATTTGTTCCAAGTTGTTCCATTCGGCAGAAAGTATCGTTCGAGTCTACAAATTCGATTGCTTTTTTTGTATCATGAGTAGTTATCTTTTGATAAAAATCTACATCCAGCATATATCCCGCTTGTGTCTGAAAGAAATAATCATAGATGCTGAGAAACAGAAGCGCCGGAATGAAAAGGCATAAAATTCCCGTATACTGTAAGAATCTTTTGCACCCCCGGGTATGCAATCGGTGGATTTTGTAAAAAAGCAGATAACAGAACATCATAAAAATGGCATCAAGGAATAAAAGAACTCGACTGAATTTTGGCATGGAACTTGTATCTCCGATCAGTATCAGAACAGCCGTCAGAAGATACGGTAGAATTCCATGTCGGAATGGTCGGAATTCTTTTTGCTGTTTTTGGATATAATACGCAATCAGGTAATAGAAAAGCGGCAAAAATGGAATCAAAACCTTATCCCGGATGTATAATCCACCATTGAGGAGATACGAAAATAAAGGTATCGTCAAAATGAAAATCAACCCCCATGCAAGAATCCGCTCTCCTTTTCGTTTCCATGTAATTCCGGCAAGCAAAGCTGTCACAGCCAGTGTGGTCAGACCAATGCCATACGGGTGATACAAAACCGCAGAAAGTTTGATAGAAGGAATCAAAAGAGACAAAAGCGTTGTATCTCTGTTTTCGCCTCTTCCTCCTGTCAAAGCCATTGCAGTCGGCATCAAAAAGAAGGCACTCAGCAGAATTGCAAGCAGTGTGGGGTACAAAAAACGAATCCCATCTCGGAAAAAACGCCAAAGGTGGAGGTCTTCTTCTGATAAATCCTGCAGCAGAAAGTATCGATGCATCCCATATAAAATCAAAACCAGAATTCCTCCGACACTGAAATAAAAGCTGGTCAGGATCATGAAAAATACACTCAGTATATAGAGAAACGAACTCCCCTTTTCGAGAAAAGAATCTACGCCCCAGAGTCCCATACATAAAAATGGCATATAGTTTACAAACATAATCTGGTTATAAGACTGAAAAATCATAGGTGCTGCCAGCAGAAACAGACAGGCCGTCAGAAAACAGATGATGGGGGAAAATCCTCTTTTTTTCAGCCAGCAGTAAAACAAAATTATGGATGCGGTAAGACAGACAAAGGATGCAGCAATCAGATAATCACTCATTTTTACAAAGGGCAACAGGTACGAAAGCCAGAAAACAGGACTGTACAATCCGTAATAAGCAAAATGATAGATGTTTTGTCCGCCTCCTATATCAAGGGCAAATTCCGGGAAGAAATCTCCCGTATCGTAAAATTGCTGCCGGAAATAGTCCGGAAATACGCTGTGCTGGCTGATCCAATCTACTTTAGAACCAAACACCCCATATTTTCCACAAAATAACCAACAAAAAAGCAGAGTCAAAAAAATGAAAAGAATGGAAACCCGTAATTGTGTATATCTGTTCTTCATATGTTCTCCTTTTCACTGGAATCTTTTAAAATAAAGATCGGCCGATGCTTTGTCTCCAGATATGTTTTGGACAGATATTGCCCAACAATTCCCGTACACAAAAGCTGCACTCCGCTTACCATAAATATGATACAGGTAAGCGAAGGCCAGCCAGACACAGGATCGCCCCAGATCAATGTCCTTATGATAATCACCACGATCATGACAAATGAAATCAGACAAAATAAAAGTCCAAGTACAGATGCCAGTGATAGCGGAGCTACCGAAAATCCAGTGATTCCTTCCATTGAATAGACAAACAGTTTTTTCAAAGACCATTTTGTTTCGCCTGCAGAACGTTCAATATTTTCGTATTCCAACCATTTTGTGCGAAATCCTACCCATTCAAAAATACCTTTCGAAAATCGGTTGTATTCACTCATTTCCAAAACTGCATCTGTCATGTTCCGCTTCATAAGACGAAAATCTCTGGCACCACGCATAATTTCTGTTTTTGAAATCCGGTTGATGATTTTATAGAAACTGTCAGATAAAAAAGAACGTATTTGGGGTTCTCCGGTGCGGTCTGATCGTCTGGTTGCAACACTGTCATACTCCTCTTCTATCAGGATTTTGTACATTTCTGGCAAAAGTGACGGTGGATCCTGCAGATCTACATCCATAACTGCAACATAATCGCCGCTTGCTTTGGAAAGCCCCGCATAAATAGCCGCTTCTTTTCCAAAATTACGGGAAAAAGAAAGATATTTACAGCGCGGATCTTTTTGATGCAGTTGTTTCATTTCAAGCAAGGTATGATCGCTGGATCCATCATCAATAAATAGAAGCTCAAAATCAACGGGATTCATCTGTTTCATGACAGGCAGCATTGCCTGATAATATACAGGGAGCGTCTCTTCTTCGTTAAAACAGGGAATGATTATGGTAATTCTATGTGCTTTCATGATTTTATCCACCTCCTGAAAACTATTATGCCGCTCCTTTCTTAAAAAAATCCCAAAGCAAATCTTAAACTTTATTAATTATTATGAATGATTGAAATGAAAAAACCGGCAGATTATCTCTGCCGGCAGTGTCTGCTAATCCACTCTTAAATTATGAACGAATAAAATTTGTTTTGATCTTCTCCTCTGCTGCCGGTTTTGGAACTCCGGCATTTTTTCCGGCTTCCAGACAATGCAGAAGCCATGCCATATTTTTCCCGAGAACATGCATGATCTGAAGACCTTCCTTGTCCTGCATCACTTCATCCGGTGTGTTGCCATGAACCATATTCCAATAGTTCGAAGAAACAACCGGCATCTGGTGAAATGAAAAATATTTTAAGAGAACATCCAGTGTTGCTGTCGTACCTGCACGTCTTGCAGATGCAATTGCAGCCGCAGGCTTCAGAAGCATATCCTTTCCGGCAATGGAACAAAACTTATCCATAAATTCCACGATCTGTCCAGATGGAGATGCCCAGTATACAGGAGAACCAACGATCAGAGCATCTGCTTCCTTCATTTTTTCAGCAGCGGCCTTTACATTTTCAAGCGCCGGATCTCCTGCCTGAAAGATTTCACTTTCAATCCCATTCTCTTTTAATGCCTCCGCAATCCGGCCAAGTGCAGTATACGTACATCCATCTTTTCTGGGGCTTCCGTTTAACATCAAAACTTTCATTTACAATTCCTTCTTTCTTTTTCCTTCTAGTAAATATTATAGCGCAGAAGGAACATTTATGTAACTACGAAAAACAGTTTTGAAAAATAATCCTATTCTTCTTCATGGTTTGCAGCATACTTTTTGCCAGCAATGATCAAACCTGCAAAATACAAAGCAGTCAGAATCCCTGCGATTATGTATGCGACTGTCATCGGAAGACTAAACCCGATTTTCTGACTCAAAATGAAAGAAGATATGATGAACATATAAAAACTTCCCGGAATCAGTGCAATCAGGTAAATCCCTTTTTTTGCACCTTTTTTTGCCATCAGATAAATGGTGATTGCAGCAAACGCAAATACGCCGATAGTCTGATTGCTCCATGCAAAGTATCTCCAAAGGATATTAAATCCTTCTGCATTCATTTTTGCAAAAACAAGAATCAAAATAACTGGAATAAAAATTCCCAATGTCACAAGTACACGATTTTTTCTTGTTTTCTGATCAATGTGCAAGTAATCTGCCACCATCAGACGGCAGGAACGAAGGGCGGTATCTCCGGATGTAATTGGAAGAACAATCACACCGAGGATTGCCATGATTCCTCCCACAGGACCAAGCAGGCCTTTTGCAACTTCGCCAACTGCTGCAGTAGCTCCTGCAGTAGAACCGCTGTTGTAAAGTCCCATAGCTGCAGCTGCCCAGATCATTGCGATCAGGCCTTCCAGGATCATCATTCCATAAAAGACTGTGCGTCCTTCTTTTTCATGTTCAACAGAACGTCCAATTAAAGTACACTGTGTAGAGTGAAATCCGGATGTAATTCCACAGGCTACTGTTACGAAAAAGACAGGGATGAATTTTGTTCCCACTCCTGAATTTCCTTGTGCATCAAAAATTGGATATACATCAAAAATTCCTTTGAGCCCATGGCTAAAATCAATATTATCAAGCTGATATCCCTGAATAAAGATTCCAGCAAATACTCCGA
>JAHZHN010000027.1 GCA_019420275.1 Clostridiales bacterium | reverse complement strand
CCTGATGCCGAAATTTTGCCATTTTGCGTAGAAAATCATTTATAAGTGGCCTAACGGTGTCTTTTTGCTTCCTGCCATATGCACAACCATTCGTTCTTTATTTTCATCGGCGTTCCGACTTCAATCAGATTTTCGTCTCTATTCCGCCGCCCTTCCGTCTGCGGCACACATAATAATGACAGTTTTTCAACTTTTTGCATACATTGTTCTAAACAATCAAATAGACGCCTCTTACCGAGACGTCTATCTGATTTTAGTATACTTCTTTTAAGTCAAATCCGAAATAGCGAACTGCATTATTATATGAAATATCTTTTATAATTTTTCCCAACATCCGCTCATCATTCGAATATTCTCCATTTTCGACCCATCCACCGATCAGTTCACAGAGAATCCGTCTAAAATACTCATGTCTGGAATAAGACAAAAAGCTTCTGGAATCTGTCAACATTCCAAGGAAATTCCCAAGAAGTCCCAAGTTGGCCAGAGATGTCATCTGTTTGATCATTCCTGTTTTATGATCATTAAACCACCATGCAGAGCCCTGCTGGATTTTCCCTGCCACTCCTGCATCCTGAAAACAGCCAAGAATCGTGCCAATTGCTTCATCGTCATTTGGATTCAAACTATAAATGATTGTCTTTGGAAGACTCTGTTTCTCATTCAATGCATTGAGAAAATCTGCCATCTGTGCAGATGGTGCATAGTTATTAATGCAGTCATATCCGGTATCCGGTCCCAGCTGTGCATAACGGGCTGCATTATTGTCTCTCTTGCAGCCATAGTGAAGCTGCATTGCCCAGTTTCTTTTTGTATATTCTCCTGCTGCAAATGCCATGAACGCTGTCTTAAACTTCAGTTCTTCTTCTTTTGTCAGTATTCCCCCCTGTTTGCGCTTTGCGAAAATCTTTTCCAGATTTTCTTCTGTTTCCGGCACATACATCACATGCTCCAATGCATGATCACTTGCACGACATCCCATCTCCTCAAATGTATCCATTCTCTTTTTCAATGCATTTTTTAAATCTTCAAACGTGTCGATCTGACAGCCCGCTGCCTTTGAAAGCGTTTCCAGATAGTCCAGATACTCCGGTTTTTCGATATTCATCGCCTTATCCGGTCTCCATGCCGGAAGTACCTGCACCTCAAAGCTTTCATCTGCTGCCAGCTCTTTATGCCAGCAGAGACTGTCTGCCGGATCATCTGTAGTGCAGATCAGTGTGACCCCTGATTTTCTGATCAGATTCCGGACACTCATAGATGGATCCTGTAATTTCTGATTGCAGAGATTCCACACTTCTTCTGCTGTTTCTCCATTTAATACACCGTGGTAATCAAAATATCTCTGTAATTCCAGATGGCTCCAGTGGAACAATGGATTTCCGACCGCTTTCTCCAATGTCTCTGCCCATTTCTGAAATTTCTCTCTTGCCGGAGCATCTCCTGTGATATAATATTCGTCCACACCATTGGAACGCATCTGTCTCCACTTGTAATGGTCTCCTCCAAGCCATACCTGTGTGATATTCTCAAAACAGATATCTTTTGCGATTTCTTCCGGATTAATATGACAATGATAATCCAGAATCGGCATTGTTTCTGCAAAATCATGATACAACTTTTTCGCTGTAGGAGTGCTCAGCAAAAATTGTTCATCCATAAATGGTTTCATTTCTTCATCCTCCTGTTAATTCTTATTTTTCCTTTTTCTTGTAAGCTCTTACATTTATAAATTATATTTCTTCGTTAATAGAAAGTCAATTATTCTTTTATGAGCGTTTTTCACAATATTTTTGTGAATTTTCGTGATTTTTTTCCATTGACTTATTGCAAAAAAGGTTGTATTTTAATTGTAACTACTTACATTTTTATTTTCTTTCTATTACTAACAACATATGGAGGTTTTTATGGATTCAAAGCACACATTTATTCAAATACATCCGAAAGACAATACTGCTGTTGCACTCACTTCATTAAAAAAGGACAGCGTATTGAATCTGAATGGACGTATGTACACTTTGCTGGAAGATATTCCTCAGGGACATAAATTTGCCCTGGAAAAAATCAGCTCCGGTGAAGCTGTGATCAAATATGGCTCCCCCATCGGGTATGCCACTGAGGACATTCCGGCAGGATCCTGGATTCACACACATAATATGAAGACCGGACTTGGGGATCTTCTGAACTATTCCTACCAAAAAGAGCATTCTTTTCTGGAACCCACAAAAGAACGTTTTTTTGACGGGTACAGACGAACCGATGGAAAAGCCGGTGTTCGAAACGAAATCTGGATCATCCCCACCGTTGGCTGTGTCAACAACATTGCAACGCTCGTTGCCGAAAAAGCCAAAACATTTCAGCCGGAAAGCGTTGATGCGATCGTTGCTTTCCCACATCCTTATGGATGTTCGCAGATGGGCGATGATCAGGAACACACCCGCCAGATCCTGGCAGATCTGATCCGTCATCCAAATGCAGCCGGTGTACTTGTTCTGGGGCTGGGCTGCGAAAACAGTAATATCGACGAATTAAAAAAATATATTGGTCCTGTAGATGAGGACCGTGTAAAATTTTTAGTCGCACAGGAAGTGGAGGACGAAGTGGAATCTGCACTGCATATCATCCGACAGCTCTGCGATTATGCCTCTACTTTCCAACGGCAAAAAATTTCCTGTAAAGAACTCGTCATCGGAATGAAGTGTGGTGGTTCTGACGGCTTATCCGGCATCACTGCCAATCCAACCGTTGGCGCTTTCTCTGATCTTCTGATTTCCTGCGGCGGCACGACCATTCTCACCGAAGTGCCGGAAATGTTCGGAGCTGAAACGCTGCTGATGAACCGCTGCCAGAATGAAGAGGTTTTTGAAAAAACCGTAGATCTGATCAATTCTTTTAAAAATTATTTTAAAAGTCATAATCAGACAATCTATGAAAACCCTTCCCCGGGAAATAAAAAAGGCGGAATTTCCTCTTTGGAGGACAAGTCCCTTGGATGTACCCAAAAATCGGGTTCTGCACCCGTCATGGATGTGCTTGCATACGGACAGCCTGTCCGGACACAGGGCTTAAATCTTTTAAGCGCACCCGGAAATGATCTGGTCGCTTCCACAGCACTTGCAGCTTCCGGTGCACAGATCGTACTATTTACAACCGGACGCGGAACTCCGTTTGCATCACCGGTTCCGACTGTCAAAATATCCAGCAATTCCAATCTCTATCAGAAAAAGAACAACTGGATCGATTTCAACTGTGGTGCACTCGTTGATGGAGGCACCATCGGACAAATGGGAGAAGCACTTTTTGAATATGTCCTGGAAGTTGCCTCCGGACGTCTTGTTAAAGCCGAAGAAGCCGGTTTTCACGATATGGCCATTTTTAAACAGGGTGTTACTCTGTAACCAGATACCGATAAAATTTCAGAAAGGATTTTTTACTATGAAACAGTTAAACTATCAAACCTTACAGGATTTAAATTATGACGGATACCTTTTAAAAGATGCTCCAGAACGTATTTTGCAATTTGGAGAAGGAAACTTTATGCGTGCATTTGTAGATTTCTTCATTGACAAAATGAATGAAACCGCTGATTTCAACTCCAAAGTTGTGCTTGTTCAGCCCATCCCAAAATTCACGACTCCAGATGTTGGAGATTTTATCAATGAACAAGAAGGACTCTACACACTGTACCTGCGCGGTTCCGAAAATGGGCAGGAAGTCTCTTCCAAACGCGTGATTTCCTGTGTCAGCCGCTGTTTAAATGCATACAGCGACTATGAGGCTGTCATGGAATGTGCAAAAAATCCGGAACTGCGTTTCATCACATGCAATACAACAGAAGCCGGAATCGTATACGATCCGTCCTGCCAGTTTACAGATACGCCTGCAAACAGCTTTCCTGCCAAACTGACACAATTTTTGTACAAACGATTTGAAACATTTGCCGGAAACAGTAAAAAAGGATTTATCATCCTCTCCTGTGAATTGATCGATAACAATGGAAAAGAACTGGAAAAATGCGTCTTAAAACACGCGGAAGACTGGAATCTCGGAGCAGATTTCATCTCCTGGATCAAAGAGGCAAACCTGTTCTGCTCGACTTTGGTAGACCGGATCGTAACCGGCTATCCGCGTTCAGATGCAGATGCTTTGAATCAGGAAAATGGTTACATCGATAAAGTATTAAACACCGGAGAAATTTTTGGATTCTGGGTCATCGAAGGTCCACAATCCATAAAAGAAGAATTTCCGTGTGAAAAAGCAAACCTTCCGATCCTGATCACCGATGACCACAAACCATACAAACAGCGAAAAGTACGCATCTTAAATGGGGCCCACACTTCTATGGTACTTGGTGCTTACCTTGCCGGACAGGATATTGTCAGAGACTGTATGAAGGATGATGTCATCCGTGGTTATATGAAACAGGCGATCTATCAAGAAATCATACCAACACTGTCCCTGCCAGAAGAAGAGCTGATGAGCTTTGCAGCATCTGTAACAGACCGGTTCCAAAACCCATTTATTGACCATGCACTGCTCGCTATCTCTCTGAACTCTACTGCAAAATGGAAAGCCCGTGTTATGCCGTCCTTGAAAGGCTACATCGAGAAGTATCACACACTTCCGACATGCATCACTGCGTCTTTCGCTTTTTATGCCGCTTTCTATCGCGGAATCCGTATGGAAGAAAATACAATGATCGGTGTTCGCAATCACACGGAAGAATATGAGATCAAAGATGACAAAGCTGTCCTGGATTTCTTCTTTGCACACAAAGATGACGATGCTGACGCTTATGCGCATGCTGTCTGCTCCAACATCGATTTCTGGGGAGAAGATCTGACTCAGATTGCCGGATTTGAGGCTGCTGTTTCTGAGATCCTCAAAGAAATAGAAAACAAAGGTACTTATGCAGTCATGAAAGATTGTCTCGCATAATAGCCTTTTCATAAAAAAGGACAGGAGCTCATTTGCTCCTGCCTCTTTTTTATCCCACACTGATATTTTCAAATACTAAATTCTCACAATACTTCTGATGAATCCCATCCTCTTCCTGTCCGTTCTTTGCAATCCGGATATTTCGGAATGTAAGGTTCTTCAAGTGATATTCTTTCTCTTCGAATCCACACAGATCCAATGCTTCACACAAATCCATCCGATTTTCTTTTTCATTTAAACACAAACGTGTAATATCCATCTCTTCAAAACAACATTGTTCCAATACCGGCGGATGTGGCCCTGCGATTCCATCGTCATTATACCCGACAGAATGGAACAAGATTCTTGGAAGTACACAATGTGCTGCATACACCTCTTTTACATAACCGCCGCGTTTTCTCGTCGCTTTGATTTCGATGCCATTTGCGGAATTGCGCAGATCACAGTTCCAGATCTTCACATCTCGAATCCCACCCGACATCTCACTTCCTATCGCAAATCCGTGTCCAAACGCAACAACACAGTCAAAAATACGAATCCTCTCACATGGTCTGTTGATTTCATTTCCCTCCGGATTCTTTCCGGATTTGATCGCGATCGCATCATCTCCAGTATCAAAAGTACACCCGAAAATGGTACAATTTCTGGAAGAATCCGGATCCCATCCATCTCCATTCCAGACATCTCTGGAGTAAAATTGACAGCCATATGTCAACACATCTTCTGAATAGATCATGTGCACATTCCAGCACGCTCCGTTTTTCACTGTAATTCCGCTGATCACTACATTTCTGGCATTACAGATGTGAATCAGCCGCGGACGGATTCTTCCGGGAATGGTATCCAGATTCTCACACTCCAGGATTTTATCACCCAATTCTTCCAGATATTCTTTCAGCCGAACTCTTTCTTCCTCAATGACACGTTCCATCAGAACTCTTCCACCGCCCTCTATCGTACCCTTTCCACGGATCACCACATTTTCGCTGGTCGCTCCTGCCTTATGATCCAGTTCACCCAAATTCAGAAGTCCACTTAAAGTTTCCATCTCTCTGCCTTCAAATCGGCTCCAGATTCTTGGAAGATAATCATCCGGTACTTCTGTCCCCCTGAGTACTGCACCTTCTTCCAGATAAAGTTCCATATCACTGTGCATCCTCAGCGCTCCTGTCAAGTACACACCTTTTGGAACATAAACCGTCTGCTCGTTCGTACAGTCATCCAGGGCTTTTTGCAGTGCTCCTGTATTCATAGTACGCCCGTCACCCACAGCATAGTACGGCGCCTGTGTTACATCCAGGCGTGTTCTTTTTCTCTTTGTTTTACAATACAGACGAACCGTCTGACATACTTCTGTCCCCTGCATTGCCTGAATTTTCACATCATATTGCGTATCTGCCTGCAGATTCTTCATACAATAATGGGACTTCTTTGTTTCTCCTGTCCACGTTCCATTCACCTCGATCTGATAATGGAATTTTCCGTTTTTTCTACCTTCCGTCTGCTCCCACCAAAGTGCGATCTCATCATCAAACGAATTCCAGTGTACGTTTCCCATCCGAAATTCTGCTGCTTTTTTTAGCACTTCCGATACAAAAGGGAGATAATACGTTTCAATTGCAGCAAAATTCGGATGCGTTCCCGTAGGATTTTTCCCCGGTGCAGGAAGTCCCGCTTTTAATATATCAAACGAATACTTTCTGCACATTGCTTCATCTGCAGTATCCAATTCACATTCATCATACAAGTTGGCTGTCACAACTCCCATTTCCGCACAAATATTTAACGCGATCTCATGCAGTGCTTTTTGTACATTTCTCTCCCGATATCCCAAACGGTGTACGGCAACGTAAATGACCACTGCCTTTGGCCAGTTCCTTTGAATCGCTTCAACGGTTTTTCGAAATGCTCCTGCAAACGTATCCGTCTCCACACTTTTCTGACTGACATCTCCCAGCATGTCCAGAACCGGTGCATACGCATCATTTGTTCCTCCGTCAAAAACAATATAATCTGCCCACTCGTTTTCTGCCGCCGCCTTTTCCACCTGGTCACTCAAAACCATCCCGCCAAGCCCGGCTTCATCAATTGGATTTCCCGGCAGTATACAAGCTCCATTATTGGCATATTTTTTCACACTCATACCCTCTTGTTCTGCCACAAATTCCATGAACCCGGCTTTTTTATACAGATGTCCATCAATAATGCTGTCTCCAAACGTCAATACTTTTTTTCCTTTTATTTTTTGCATTTTTCCTCCCCCGCTAGCTTCTATTTCACATTGAATTCTGCATTAAATACTTCAAAAATATCTCCACTTCTTCTATATGCTCTGAATTTTTTAATATACAGAAATACGTTGGCGAATACGTGGTAAAATTACCTTCTCTCCATTTTGGAAATTTGCTTAAATCAACTATCCCATCTGTCATATATGGCTCATATCTTTGATAATCTTTATCGAAAATCTCTTCCCAATCAAAGAAAATATTTTCTTGAGCAAATTTTTCATATACTGTTTTATTACATACAACAACATCCGTATCACTCACTTTCGACATTACAACTGTCAATTTTGCTTCATTCTCCATGGATTCAATTGAACGAGGTGATGTGTCAATCTGTATGTTATATTTTTCATTCTTGTATTTGTCATCTATTCTTGCAAAAGCCTTTAAAATTTCTTTTTTTAAAGATTCTGTATCCGTTTCATAATTTGCATCTACAATTGCCATAGACAGCACAATTTCTTTTCGTGCATTTCGGACACTTGTAATTATAGATCCTAATACTAGTATAACCACCAGTAAAATAATCAGCTATAAATGAGCAAGTTCGTGATTTTGCATAAAAGAAAGACACCTCGATTCC
>JAHZHN010000026.1 GCA_019420275.1 Clostridiales bacterium | reverse complement strand
AATTTTAGGCATAAAAAAAAGACCTACTTCCATTCGCCAGAAAATTGTATCATATCACTATGGGGAAGTCAAGGTGTTTCTTGTGTACTCTTTAAAAACTCTTTCAAAAAAGAAAATGAAAATATGAAAATTTTTTCGGAAAATAAAGCAAGTTTTTTTCTCCTCTCCCTGATATTCTATAACCAGATCACACAACACTTTATTTTATGGAGGATTTTAATATGAAGAAAATATACCGACTCGGGATTCTTGGACTTGGAGAAGGGCGCAGCGTCATTTCCGCCGCATTAAGCAGTCCTCATTGGGAGATCGGCAATATCTGTGACTTAAACGAATCACTCTGCCAGCAGCGTTGCAAAGAATTTGGTCTCACAGATTACACCACACGTTACGAAGATCTGCTTCGTGATCCACAAATTGATGTCATTGGAATCTATACACCAGATCAGCTTCATTCTCTTCACATCCGCATGGCTCTGGAAGCAGGAAAAGATGTCATCTGTACCAAACCACTCATGACTTCTCTGGAAGATGCAAACGAACTTTTAACACTCCAGAAAAAATCCGGACGACATGTTTTCATCGGCCAAAGTTCCCGCTATTTCGAACCTGCCAGACGCCAGCGAAAAGATTTTGAAGCCGGAAAGCATGGAGACCTGGTCACACTGGAAACTCATTATATCAGTGATTCCCGTTGGTTTTTGGAACGTGCATGGAGCAGAAGCAGTGGATTTTCATGGATGTACAACTTCATGATCCACGCAGTAGACCTTGCCGCCTGGTATCTCCCGGATATCGAAGAAGTATATGGAGTCGGCGTTACCAGCCAGAACACAAAAGACTATCAGCTGACTGTACCTGACACTATGAAATTCATTTTAAAAGATACTTCCGGGATCTGCGCAAGTGTCAGCGGCGTTTATGCAGAACCCACCCTTGGTTCCGGTGTAGAACAGTCTATCAGCTGTACATTAAGAGGTACCGAAGGGATCAGCCGCGCCGGATATCCACATCTAAAATATGAAACCAATTTTGCTCCGGTCCAAAAAACCGCTGTCAGCCATGATTATTCTGACATGGTAGATTACTATTTCCGTTTTGAAGGATGGACACACCACGCCGGAGAATATCAGAATTATATGGAAGAATTTGCTCTTTGTCTGGATCAGGGAATCACCCCAAAACCAGACTTAAAAGAAGGGATCCATACTCTTGCAATTATGGAGGCGATGGAAAAAAGTATAGAGACCGGAAATGTAATGAAAGTATCAGACATTCTGGCTGCGCACAATATTTCTTTTGACTGATCTTAAAATACCGCTTCTGCATTACCGTGAATACAGAAGCGGTATTCTATTTCTTTATAAAATCCTGACTTGTAATTTCTGTTTCTTTTTCCACTCTTACATTACAATTCGTATCTTCCAGATAAATCGATACATTTTGCGGTATCTCACTTTTTAAAACAGCCCGATAAAATACGCCTTCCCTCCATTCCAGATCAATTTCTAAATTTCCTCTTGCATGAAACGAAGAAATTTTTCCGTTTTTCCAGTTCTTCGGAAGCGCAGGCAAAAATCGAATCCGCCCCCTATGACTTTGTATCAGCATTTCTCCAATGCAACTGCACAACCCTGTATTTCCATCTAATTCGTACACATGGTCAAATGCGCCTGCCCCTCTTGTCGGCGGATGATATACCATAAAATTGGGTTCCAGGAGATGTTCCATCATATGACAGATATGCGCATATGCTTTTTCTCCATGTTGAAGCCGTGCTTCATACAACATCAGCATGGATCGCGCCCATCCTGTATCCTCCCAGTTTTCGGACGGTGTCAGCTTTCTTTGCAAGGTCTTTTCTGCCGCTTCGCATAAATCCGGTGTCTCTTCCGGAGTGATCTGCGCAAACGGAAACAGGCCAAGTAAATGGCTGGTATGCCGATGCTGTGGATCTGCTTCCGGAAGATCATGATCCCATTCCGCAATGCATCCATTTTCCAGCACCCGGTACGGAAGCAGATTTTCATAAATTTCCGAAATTTTTATATCCTGTTCCTTTTTCGGCATTTTTAAAATATCTGACGCCTTTTTATAAATAAAAAACAATTCCCGTATCATTAAAATTTCATAAGTACAGCCCGAACTGATCTGCCTTGCATTTCCATTATATAGGAAACTATTTTCCGGGGAAACGGACGGTCCGCAAGTATATTTTCCCGATTCTGTCTGATACACATACTCCAGGAAAAACTCAACAGCCTCCTCTATCAAAGGAAATACTTCTTCCAGAAATCTCTGATCCCTGGTGTAAAGATAATGTTCCCATAGATGTGTCAGGATCCATACTCCGCCTGTCGGACAAGGCGCAATCGGAGACGCCCAGTAAGGCGCTGCATATCCCCATGCATTTGATACAATTTCTCCGACCCAGCCTTTCATCCCATAGGACAGACGCGCTGTTTTTCTGCCTTCCGGTATCAATTTTTCTTCAATCCAACGATACAGCGGCTCTGCGACAAATCCCATGCCGGAAAATTCTGCAGGCCAGTAATTCATCTGCGTATTGATATCAAGATGCATATCACATGTCCAGCCAATACGGCAGGCTACATTATCATTCCAGATTCCCTGCAGATGTGCCGGAAGTTTTGAATCTTCTCTGGAAGAACAAAACAACAGATATCTGCCATATTGAAACATCAACGGAATCTTCCCCGAAACCGAATCAGTTCCTTCGATTTCCAGCCGGGTTCCCTCCGTAAACTGTTTCATATCCTCCTCATGTCTTCTGATCACTTCTGCTGCTCCTTTTTGCACCGCACTTATACAGCGCGCAAAAGCAATCTGATGCATACACCTGTCCGAAAGGTCCTTGTTCTCAAAATCCGTTTCCATCGCCAGGTAAATCTGTACATTTGTACACTTTCTGATCCACAGACCACTCTCGTCACTTTCTGTTTCTCCATCTGTCACAACTGTCAGAGCGCCCTCCAAATGGACTCCGCATTTTTGATCACAATGCAGCATTTCAAATGCATCCGCAAAAAAGCGAATTCCAACCTCTGTGGGTTCCATTCCGCCTTCCTGATTATATGGTTCAAACCAGAGCTTTAAATCCATCTTATCGCTGCATTCAACAGACACCAGCAACACCTTATCCGGATGGGAAGTACGGATTTCTTCAAAAATCCGCACTTTATCGCTCTTTCTTAAAACCCAGACCTTTCCTGTTTCCAGCTCCAGTCCTCTTTCATATTCTTGTCCCGCCTCTCCCATCTGGTATTTTATATACAATTTCCCGGTCGGCAGATGTGTCCCGTAATTTTCTCGTCTTCCGATGAACTGCTTTGCTTCCCGATGTACCTGATCGTAATCTCCTGTCTGTTCCGCTTTTCTCATCTTTTGAAAAGCCTCGGCAGCGCCTTCCCGGTTTGCAGTTTTCTCCACCTCTCCACTATAAAATGTATGTTCTGTCAAGTCGATTTCTTCACAGTCTGCTCCGCCATAAACCATGGCTCCAATCTGCCCGTTTCCAAGCGGGAGCGCTTCTCCCCAGCGTAATGCCGGTTTTTCATACACAAGTCTCATATGCTTACTTCCTTATTCTTTTACGCCGCCGGATGTCATTCCGCCAATGATATATTTCTGCCCGATCAAATATACGATAATAACCGGAATACAGGTCAGGATAATATCTGCAAAGACGAAATGCCACCAGTTTTTATTCTTCCCAAAAAATTGATATACTGCCATTGTCATTGGATACATCTTGCTTGAATTTGACAAGTACAGCGGAGTCAAAAAGTCGCTCCATATTCCCATAAACTGCAAAATAAAACAGGTTACGATCGTTGGCTTCATCAATGGTGCAACTACTTTAAAAAATAACGATAACGGTCCACATCCATCTATGATCGCAGCTTCGTCCAACTCCACCGGGATCGAAGAAATAAAGTTCCGTATTGTAAAAATACAGAAAGGGATCATGGAACTGATAAATGCAATAATGATTCCCGGCTTTGTATTGGCCAGATTGAAGGTCTGAAGCACTTTTACTAATGTTACATAGTTGATCGGGAAAAACAGTCCGCAGATTACAAAATAATATAAAAAATTATTAATCTTTGTTTTGTTTCTTGCCATAACAAATGCTGCCATCGCACATCCCAGCACTCCAATCGTGGTGGAAATCCCTGCATAGGTCAAAGAATTAAAAAATCCCTGTACCAGATTCGCCTCTTCGATCACTTCCAGATATGTTTCAAAATGCCACTCTGTCGGAAGTGCAAGACTCATTCTCGCAGCCTCTGCCTTTGGTTTTAAAGAGTTAATAAACACCATATAAAACGGAAGGATTACCACGATACAAAGACTGATACATACCAGATGTTTCAAAACATTACTCACTGTTTTTTTCATTTACTGCTGCACCTCTCTCTTGCTCATTGTTCGAACCACCACAATTCCTATTACTGCGGTAATCAACAACAGAATTGCATTCAACGCTGTAGACATTCCATAATTACCTGTCGAATATAACTGGAATGAATATGTTGTCAGCACTTCTGTCGCATGTCCCGGACCACCGTTTGTCAGCACATAGACGATATCAAATACCTTCAGACCATATGTAATACCAAACACAAGATTGATCATCACCGCCCCTGAAAGCATTGGAAGCGTAATGTATCTCAAACGCTGCCAGAAATTCGCTCCATCAATTTTAGCTGCTTCATATAATGACTTTGGAATCGTCTGCAAGCCCGCCAGGAAAATCGTCATACAGTATCCAATGCCTCGCCATGCATCTACTCCGAAAATCGATTTCCATACAACATCCAGATCAGACAACCATTTCTGCTGCAAAAACTCAAGATTCAATGCCTCTAATACCGTGTTAAGAAGACCATGATCAAAATTAAAAATACTTTTAAATACAATTCCGATAATTACAAACGGTAAAATCGACGGCAGATATAAAATCGTTCTGTAAATTCCTTTTCCTCTCAGCCCTTCCTGCAGCATCACCGCAAGAAGAAGCGCCGGAATCAGTTTCACAATATTCGAAACAACGGTAAACATCAGCGTATGCAGAATTCCCGACGCATAATCTGTATCAGAGGTAAAAATTTCAATATAATTTTTCAGTCCTACGAAATGTGTCCCATCTATTGCACTTCTGGAACTCCAGTCTGTGAAGGAATATCCAACTCCCAAAAGGCTGGGACTTAGGAAAAAGCAAATATAAAACAATAACGGTATTACCAAAAACCACCATGGATATATCTTATTTTTTTTCACAGTATCACCACTTTCTTTTCATAAATAATGCCATATTTTGTTTCCATTTCCAGTGAACAAAATATGGCATTCTACTTTCACTCTTTTGAATCTTCTCCTGCTTTATCTGGTTACTGCCAGTTCGGATCCTTTGCTGTTTTTGCAGCTTCTGCTCTGTTTTTATCCATATTTTTCAGAATTTCATCCGCATCCTTAATCGTTCCCTGGCAATATGCCACCAAGTCCTGACCAAACTGATTCCAGAAATCATTGGTGTATTTTGTTCCTGTCTGTAATACCGGTGTCTTCATCTGCTCTTCTGTCAGACTTGCCATAAATTCCTCTTCTTCCGGCAGCCAGTGCTGTTCCAGATTTTCGTCCAGTACATCCAGATTTGTAAATACCGGTGAGTTGTCCAAAATCTCCTGCAGACTTTCTGTTGTTGTCACAAAGTTAAAGAATTCTTTTACCAGTTCCGGATGTTCTGATTTTTTATACCCAAACATGGTTGGTCCGCTTGGGTTGGTAGGATAATACTGGTTGTCTGCAAATGGACAAAGGAATAATCCAAATTCATCTTCTGTCGCAGTATCTTCTTTAATCTGTTTAATAACTCCTGATCCGGATGTTACCATTGCTGCTTCTCGATCACCTAAAGCATTGATCAGATTGGAAGAATCCGTTCCGATCCAGTCCTCTCCAAAATATCCCAAGTCTGAAAATTCTTTAAACTGTTCCAGGGATTTCTGCATCAATTCATTCCCTGAGAATGTTGCTTTGTTTGTATTCAGAGCTTCATATAATCCAGGTTCTGCCGCTTCATAAACTCCTCCGATCTGGAAGAATGACAATTGATGCTGCCATCCGTCTGCTCCAGGCATATACCATGGCGTGATCCCTTCATCCTGTATCTCGCCGCACAGTTTTTTGAACTCTTCGTATGTTGTCGGCACTTTCCATCCATTCTCTTCAAATAATGTTTTATTATATACCATTACACAATCCGGAGAATTGTGATAAATCTGCAGTCCGTATAACTTGTCATCATATTTGCAGGATGAAAGTCTTGTCTCAGGCATAATTTTTTCCCATTCTGCTCCTGTAAAATCAATACAATATTCTTCCGGATTTACGATAACTGACTCAATCGCAAATGGATTAGACTGGATCCAGAACACATCTGCGCAGGAATCTGTCGTCAGTTTTGACTGAAGAAGATCAGAATACTGATCTGCCGGAATTGTCTGAAGATCTACTGTAACATCATATTCTTCTTCAAATCGCTCAATTGTGTCATCATATCGATTGTCCATCCAGCCTGCCGATGTCAGAATACTCAATGTTTCTCCTGAAAATTCGCTTTTTTCTTTTCCTTCTCCCGATTCTGATTTTCCGCATCCGGCCAGCGTTGTCATTGCCATGCTCACACATAACACTGCTGCTAATACTTTCTTTTTCATGCTTCTCCTCCTTGTTTCGTCCCTTTCTTGATGGCTATATTCTATCGGATCCAATATGAAAAATCTATGCATTTTTCAAGATATAATTTGTACTTTTTTTACACTTTTTATTTCTTTTTCATAAATACATTGCTATTTTCCATTTTCTGTTTTAGTCTTATAGTATAATAATTCAGGATTTTTTCGAAAGGATTTTAGATATGTTTTTCAACAGACACCGAAAACTTCAGACACAGTTATATCTCGCCTACCTGGGAATTATTTTATTTTTTCTCGGAACATTCAGTATTTTCTTTTATGTCTTTGTCTCCGGCAAGCTAAAAGACGAAGCCTTTGAACGTTTATACAACAACAATCTGTCTCTGAAAGATTCTGTGGAAGCGAATATTGAAGACATGGATAACGTTTCCATCAATATCAATTACAGCAGCATTGTAGAAAATACCCTGTCATATGACTTCAATCTGAATCAGAATCGAAATTCTTACAAACGGCTGGCTGATCTTTTTGTGATGCTCAACGGAACGAACAGCAGGGCAGATTATATCTATCTTTATGATCTGGAAGGAACTTGTCTTCAGGTGGACTCTGTACAAAAGCTTACCCATATCGATCTGGAATCCCTGTCCTGGTATCAGCCTGTCCTATCTAAAAAGGGTTCCTTATTTCTCAGCACCCCTTATGAAAAAAAGATCAGCGCTTACACCACGGATGTGATTTCTCTGTATCGTACTTATGTAAATTCCAATCGAAAAACTGTTGGAATCGTGGAAACTGTCAAAAACTGTAAAAGTCTTTTCAATGCGATCATCCGTTTTGAAAAAAAGGCAACTACACCGACCAGAATTTATATCTACAATGAGCGGAAGGAACTGATATATCCCTACCAGACAGATTTGGAGATTCCCGATTATCCTTCTGTTTCCAAATCTAATACAGGAACTTCTTTCAATGGTACAAGAGTGGAACAAATAACAAATCCAACCACTTCACAAAAAGAATATCTGACTTCTCTTCCTTCTGACTATACCGGCTGGACCTACTATGCAGTCCAGGATGAAGCAGATATTCTTGCTCCATTGAATGACCTTACCCGGGTACTGCTTATTTTTGTTATCATTATGATTCTGATCGCCAGTATTGTTTCTCACTATCTGGCAAAACGGCTGGCTCATCCCATTGCCCATTTGAAGCATATCATTCAAAGAATGCAGCTTTCCAACCTGGGCCTGGAATCTCCGGCATCTTATCCGGTTTTTTCTGTCGAATTGAAGGAATTGTACGATTCATTTTCAGAAATGAATCAGAAATTAAAAGCCTCCCGGGATCAGCTTCTAAAGGTCCAGGAAGCAGAACTGGAAGCCCGATCTCTTGCGCTCCAGTCCCAGATGAGTCCGCATTTTTATTATAACTCTCTTTCCAGTATTATGATCCTGGCAGAAAATGGCGACACAAAGTCTGTCGCAGGCATGTGCCAGAATCTGTCGCGGATCATGCGTTACGTCACAGACTTTAAAACACGGATCGTCAGTATCCGGGAGGAACTTGACTATATCAGAGAATATTTATACTGTATGAAAATGAGAAATCAATCCAGTCTTCACTACGAACTTCAGATTGATGATTCTTTGCTGGACATCACGATTCCAAAACTCTGCATTCATCCTCTTGTAGAAAATGCACTGAAATATGGCACGAATTGTTCTCCGCCCTGGAGAGTCAAAATTTACAGCATCATCCAGGATGATTTCTGGAAGATCTGCATAGAAGATACCGGCCCCGGTTTTTCAGAAGAGGCAATCCAACATCTGGATACACAAATCCGTACTTTTGCTTCCAATTCTTCAGAAATGCCAAAACTGCAGATAAACGGATTGGGGCTTGCGAATATTTATATTCGAATGTCGATCTATTTCGAACATGATTTTATCTTTGAATATGGAAACACAGAAGAAGGACACGCTTTCACCGCAATCGGAGCCTTCTGTCGAAAGGAGAACTGATATGCAATACGAAGTTATCATTGCAGAAGACGAAGAATTAATTTTAAATAATTTGATCCAAAAAGTAAATGCGCACCCTGCATTTAAAGTAATTGGTTCTGCCCAGACAGGCACAGATACCTTAGACCTGGTAAAAGAACATTCCCCCATCCTTCTCATGACAGACATTCGTATGCCTGTCATGGACGGAATGGAACTACTTTCCAGAGTAAGGGAATGTTATCCCGATATGAGATTTATTATCATCAGCGGCTTTTCTGATTTCGAATATGCCAGAGAAGCCCTCCATTTAAAAGTATATGACTATCTTTTAAAGCCGGTTTCTCTGGATGACATTCACGAAGTACTGTTTCGTCTTCAAAAAGATCTGGAATTAGAAAAAGAAAGTTATCAAAGTTATTTTTCCGAAGACTACACACATATTTCACCTGTCAAAATTGCCCGACTGCTCCATGAGTTTATTACCACTCACTATCAGGACAGTCTCAACCTGAGCATTATCGCCCAGACAATGAACTACTCACAGAGCTACCTTACCAAAATATTTCTGCAGGAATATAACTGTACTCCCATTAAATATTTAAATTCACTTCGCCTGAAAAAAGCCTGTTCCTTTCTACTTTATAACCCGGAACTGACAATCAGCCAGATTGCAACTCTGACCGGATATGAAGATCAGGCCTATTTCAGCAGAACATTTAAAAAGAATTTTGGGATTTCACCACTGCAATATCGAAAAAATCACGAAGAATAAACGCTTATTTTCTTTCATCCTTCGGTGATCTGTCAAAAAACTTATGATATGTGCGATAAAAATTCGACAGATTTTGAAATCCACATTCATAGGCGATCTCCGTTACAGATAAATACGTAGTCCGCAAAAGACGCCTTGCTTCTTTAATGCGAAGTCTGGATACATACTCACTAAAATTCATATTGGCAGCTTTTCTAAAATAGGTCGAAAAATAATTCGTACTCATATGACAGGAAGCTGCCACCTCTTCCAGGGTCAGTTTTTCTTTATATCGCTCGTCTATATACCGAAATGCCTCTCCCAGCCGGTGCATCGCTGCATTCTTTTCTTTTAAGCATGCATTGGACTTCGAAACATCCTGATAATGCCGGATCAGCAGCGTCAAGATACGCAGCACGTCTGCTTTGATCATTTTCCGGTATCCAATTTCTTTTTCCTGTTCTTCTTTTTGTATCTCCCGCATGATCTTTCGGATTCTGTCTGCTTCTTTGTCCTTGTGTCCGATCCGGTTTTGAAAATTACCACCGCGCTCTGCAAATGGACGCAGATAATCTTCCCCCGAAACATCCAGCTTATCCGATACAAATTCCGGCTGAAAGATCATCACCAGAAGATGCATGTCTTCCTCCGTTCCAATCCACCCGTGGGGTTCTGTATTGTTAAAAATGATCAGATCGCCTGCTTCCATGCAGTACTCTCTTCCATTGACAAAGTATCTGCCTTTGCCTTTTTCCACCAGCGTAATCTCGCAATACCTGTGCCAGTGAAACGAGTTTTCATCATTTTCCTGAACCTTTGCCACATACGGATATACTGCAAATTCAAATCCTTTTTCAAATACCAGTGTATCTTCTGTCAGATGCATTTCGTCCTCCTGTCAAACATTCTGTTTTTATTTTACACGATTCCCCGCAATTTTCTTCCTCATTTTTTTGATTTTTTTGCTCTATCTTCATTTTTTTCCTTTTGCAAATTGAAAACCTCTACAATATTTTATCGTTTTTTTATTGATTTTGTCCATCAAATATGTATAATTGTGGT
>JAHZHN010000025.1 GCA_019420275.1 Clostridiales bacterium | reverse complement strand
ATAATATCCGTGTAAATGCAGTAGCGCCTGGTATTACAAGAACAGATATGGTTGCAGCGCTTCCGGAATCTGTGATCAAACCTTTGATCGCAACGATTCCGCTTGGAAGAGTCGGGGAACCGGAAGACATCGCAAATGCATTCCTTTTCCTTGCAAGTGATATGGCGAGTTATGTAACTGGTGAAATTCTATCTGTGGATGGAGCTGCAAGAAGCTAGTTGCAGTGTTTCTAATTATTTTTAAACAGGATCACAGTTAGGGTGACAGAAAAAATGGGGCTGTGAAATAAGTCCCTAAAAGGTGGATGTGAAAAAAACTCAAGCGAGTTTTTTACATCCACCTTTTTTATGGAAAGAAAAATCGGTAAGAACTCTGAGAATAAGAGGGGTTTAATGCTGTTTACTATTTTTCGCAGCAAGTTTTTTCCAGTTGTAATATCCATATATGGAGTTGAATAGATAAGCAACTCATATCACAACCATTTTTGCAGTCTATGATTTGCAAGAAAAGAGAGAAAAAATAATCAAGTCTTGTATTTGAAAATTTTTGTGATATACTTGTTATTAACGAAAAAAAGAACGTATAAAACTGAAAATGCAAGAATATTTATAGGGAAAATATGAATTGCATAACAAAAAAGCAAAATGAACGTTGCAATGGTGAAAAAAACGGGGAAGAATAAGAATCGTATAAAATAGAGTGAAAAATTTGATCTTTCAATAAAAAATACTTGATTATATGAGGAGGAAGCGACGTGAAAAAAAAGAATGCATGGCTTCGAAGGATAGCTTGGGGACTTCTGTTGGTTATGTGTATGAATCAGATTGGAACGATAGCCTTGGCAGCAGAGCCTACCATTGAAAAAATGGAAACGGGACAGGAAACGTTATCAGAGAAAGAAATAATATCTCAGGAAGAGTCTCCGCCAGGGGAAAAAATTCTGTCTGGGACAGAAGGAATACCGGGAGCAGAAACAATACCACAGGAAGAGATTCCGCCACAGGAAGAGAAGTTGCCGGAAAATGAGACGCTGCCTGAAGAGGATGGTTCAGCGGAAGAGGGAAGCGTGCCTGAGAAAGAGAGCGCATCAGAACAGCAGCCTGCAGTATCCGAACCATCCCCAGGTGTAGTGGAGACGCCGGCAGAGCCTTATGAAGTAAAACAGGACTTTAATATTGACTTCTATGTGATTTATGAAGGTGGAAAGCTTAAACTTCAGACAAATGGAATTTCCGGTATTAAAACATGGACACAAGGACGAAAGACCTATCATGGGATTTCGGTGGACGATCTGATCTCTGTGTATGAAGACTTTGGATTTATAAAAGGAATTGATGGTCAGAATCCGGATGCAAATCAGAAGTTTGTATCTGCCAACAGAGGAAGAATCGGCATAGAGTATGGAACTGTTTATGAAGATCCGGGCTCCGGTAAAACGTATGTGTCATATAATGATGGAGCAGATAAACAGAATGTACCTGTGGATGTTTACTACCTTCCGGAAGGAAAGGGAGGATATTTGACTTTAGAGCCCGCTGTAAAAAGAGACAATTCTTTTTACTCGGTGGAGGTAAAAGGGGAAGGACAGGACCAGATCCACTATGCGTTGTATCAAAGAACATTTGAAATAGCAGTGTCTGAGTATAATCCTACATTGCCAGCGCAGACAGACCGAATTGAATGGACCTGTGTCGGGGCAGACGATACGATAGTAGACGGAACGGAAGAAGCCGGGAATAAAACGAAGTTTACAATTGGAAATATTTCCCAGTCGTATGTGATCCAAAGAGCCGACAAGACAGCGTTTGATATTCAATTTTATGTATATGTGGATAATGAGATCCGAAAACTGCCAAGTGATTCTCTGAAAAGAGTTTATAAATGGGATAATCAGGGAAGAAATTATCTTTCCGTCAGCGATCTGGCAGAGATTTATAAAGAATATGGACTGAAAGAAACGGATTCGCAATTCGGAAAGTATTTTCCGTATGCAGTGCGCGGAGAAAAGACTTTAGCGCATGCGGCGATGGCAACGCATAAAGGAAAGCAATATGTGTCCTATACATTGGAGAATCAGAACAGTACTGTTCCAACGGACATTTATTATATGCCGAAAGGGGCAGATAAAGCTGAGAAAGTACCGGAAGATGTAGTGGATGGAAGTGGAACTGTGACAGCAACGGTTGCAGACCAGTTGAAACAAAACCGGCACAGCTTTTATTCCGTGACTGTGATTTCGCCGGATGGAAAACGGACAGTGACTTATCATAAGAAAGATGAAGATGTTAAAATTACAGTGGATCAGGGAGAAACGAAAGCGGACGAATGGCTTGGCATCAGTGAGGACGAACAAAAGACAATACCTGCAGTAGAAAATGCACAGGAGAAAAAACTGGAATTTACGATTCAGAAGATAGAACAGCCATATACCATTGCATGCAATACATTTTCACCGGAAACACTGAATATCAAATTCTATACCTTTGTAGATTATGAAAGATATAATGTAGAGCAGGCAGACATCCCTGTGCTGAAAGATACGACGAGTGATCAGGGAACCACTTATTATTACATTTCGAATGCGGTATTAAAAGAACATTTAAAGAAGTTCCATTATGACGGTCTCCTGCAAAATGGAAATCGAGAGCGCTTTTATTATTCCAAACGAGATTATGATACTCTTCATAATGCAGGAAAGTATACACAAAATGGTCATGACTGTATTTATATAGGAAAGACCGGTGAGCCAATGGATGTGTACTATCTGCCTGATGGACAGTTGGCGCCTATATTGAATGCAAAGACGCTGATGGAATACCATGATGACCGGTATAATGGATTTTACAGTGTGACAGTACAGGATCAGGAGGGACAGGTCTATAGTCCTACCGATTTAGAGGTACTTCCGGCAATCGATTTTGTCGCAAGAAAAACAACGCTTACAAGAACGGTAAGCACAAAGCCACGTGTAGAAGGGCAGACAAAAGAAATCAATTGGGAATGCCGAAGAGAAGACGGTACACTTTCCGGTATTCCGGGAGTCAAAGATGAAGCAAAGAAGGAAATGAGCTTTACGATCCAGCCGGAAGATGCGGTGAGACCTTATGTGATCGTTCCGGATAATACTGAGAAACCTAAAGAGGAAAAAGAAGCCAATATCAGTTTTTACGTGTTTATCGATGGTGATTATAAACTGGTAAAAAATATCAATGCCACGCAGTACTACATAACAAAAGCAAACAGCGGACGGGACAGCCGTTATTATCTGCGGGCAAGAGCAGATGATACGATCTCGCAGATATATAAGGAGTTTGGCTTTACACCGGACAAGTTAGAACCGGGAATCGATAGAAAAGAAAAAATACTATTTGGATATGCTACAGACAGCCGTGTATTTGTACAGCATCCATATAAAGATAACGATGGCACGTGGTACATTCCGGTTCTCAAAAACGGGCATGATGTATCGGTATACTATTTTTCACAGCCGAATCCCTTGAATCCGGACAAGATTGAAAATTATTTTGACCGGCTGACAGGATTGTCAGCTCAGATTGGAGTTGCAGGGCGACGGTTTGATGTAGAAGGAAGCTTTCATTTGGTGGAAGTCATGGATCCGTTGAATCTGACAGAGGGAAAAGCTGTTTTGAGAGAATATGTGGCACATGGAGAATCCTATTCGGTAGAAGTTCCGAAGAAGGCAACGCTGGAGGGTGCATATCAGGGGAAAGAGATTGTCTGGAGCTGTACATCAAATGACAGGGATGCGCAGGATGTTTATCCGAATCCTTCAGGAAAACAACTTAAATTCGAATGGCAGAATATCGGATATTCTTATCAGGTAATTGCAGATAAGCCGCAGGATCCCGGTACAGTCAGAGTGGTATACGATACGACCAGGTATATGAAGAAGATGCCAAAAGAACCCAAGATGACGCCTCAGGTTGGAAATAAGACGAGATTTATTGAAGATATTCCGGAAGATGAGAAAGGAACATATAAGATAAAATCCCCATATCCGCTGATTTATGATCATGAGGACAATGACAGTAAAGAACTGGAACAGTACGAATTTGACCATTGGGATTACAGAGATGGAAAGGGACGCTGGCAGGAATGTTATTCGGGAATGGAGCTTGCCGAGATAATCAATGATACACAGAAACCGATTATTTTCTATGCGGCATGGAGCAAGGTGAGCGATCGAAACCGAAAGCAGGTACAGTTCTATATCTGTAAATCTGCGATGCCGGAAGACGGGTCGGTCGCATTGCCATCGGTAAATGAAGATGATTACACAAGTGCTGTTGCCGTTGCAAATTGTAACGTATCAGCAAGCCTTTTACATGATGTACCTGTGCTTGGTAACAAAAATCCAACACTATGGGAACATTATGCCAATGGACATAAGAGTGTGATGAAGCTGCTGCAAGGGACAAAACCGGATGAAGGATACATCGGCAATGAGGATTATATATACAAAATAGATCGCATTCCATCGGATGAAGAAGTTTTCCAAACCATACGTGAAAGCGGACGGAAGATCCGTATCGGTGAAAAGGAGATTCCTTCTTCTAAATTAGACACAGAATTTTTTACGATTTACTGGTATTCCTTCAAAAGTGAAATGTCAGATGGATGGCATATTGATGGACGTATTGTAGCGAAAAATGGGTATCTGACTGTACAGAAAGACTTTGTCGGGCAGCCAGATGTAATAAAAGAGATACAGAAAGATTATTACATCGGCATTGATATGGATGAAAGGTTTTCAGATGGAACGATACAGCCTCCGGCATTTCATCAGCACATGAAGTTAGTGCTCCCATCGGAGGAAAGCCAGATGCCTGCAGCAGATACTCCGGATCAGGTTGTAGGAACATGGGACGATGAGACACACACAAGTTGTACCTGGATTGTCAAAGCCGATCCGTTTTGGAAATACACATTAAAGGAATACAATTATGAGCCAAAGAATCAGACGGTGCAATTTTCGGGCTGGTATAATGTCCACAATTCTCATGAGTCAGGAGAGAATGTAAATACCTGGGAATTATATCCGGAAAGTGGAATTAAATTCACAGGACGGGGCATGGGACGGGGTGGAGAATCCCTTACCATTGAATTGGAGAACCGCTATCAGAAGCCGGGAGTACTTACACTGAATAAATTTGATGTTTCTACCGGACAGGGGATGAAGGACATTACCTTTGACGTCAGTCTGGATGGCGTTGAGAAAGAACCGGTAACGACCGATAAAAACGGAATTGCAGAGATTGCGATTCCTCTGCAGGATGAAGCGGGAAATAACCGTACGGCAACAGAAACTTATCTGCTGCGGGAGAAGAACGTACCAATTGGTTATATCGATCCGGGGGATGTTCAGATTACAGTTGTCATCAAAGATGGAGCATTCAAAATCCAGACAGCCAAACTGGTTGACAGGAAAGCAGAAGGAACGCAAGGTCCGGTAACAGCACCGGAAAATGGAATGATCGATGGAAAATCTGTGCTGACGATTCGGGGAGATACAAACCTGAATATCCGAAATTTTTCAAAAAGTAGTAAGCTGCATATAAAAAAGATATGGGAAAACAGAAATGATGCTTTGACGGAAAAACAGGTAAAAGTGCGACTGTATCAGAACGGAATCTCTACGGGGCAGGAATTCCTGCTGAATGAAGAAAACGGATGGGAGTATACCATTGAAAAAGTTCCATTGTTTTTAGACACGAAGCCGGTAGAATACAAAATAGAAGAAATCGAAATCGGCAAGACTCATTATTCACCGGAATTTGGGGATGGATTTCTTTACTATGAAGTAATCTATCCTGAGATTCAGTACAAAGATAAGGATAATCAGCCGCTGTTGCCGAATCAGGAACAAGAATTTCAGAATGTCGCTGCAATAGAGCTGGAAGTTCAGAATCTACATTTCAATCTGGCAGACAGAAGCTTTTTAAAGACGGATGATCTTCCGAGAAATCGTCTCAAAGATGCGAAGTTCATGCTGTATGAAGTACCGTATAAAGAAGGTACTTCAGAATATGTGGATGATACGGGATATACAGTAGAATATCAGAATGGACAAAGCACGGATGCAGTTGTTCTGAAAAAGGATAGACAGGAGTGTACTCCGATTACGGTAGAACCGTATATGACAGATGAAAGAGGCATGCTTCAAATACCGGATACGGTGCCAAATGGCAGATACTGGATGGTAGAAACGTCTACTCCGTATAAAGGAGAGACTGGAAAAGTCCAATATCAAGACAATTTGTCATTGTATATGCTGGATATAGAAAATGAAATCCTCTTCTTATATGAAAAAAATCCGGAAACAAACGCATGGAAACCACTGGCAGACAGACATGTTGTTAATCATCCTCAAAAAGGAGGGGTTACAGTTCAGATTCTCAAAGAAGTAACCGGTCCGTTCGGAGAGTTGGACAAGCCTTTTACTGTGGAGATTTCTTATCGGGAAGATGGTATAAAGATGAACAAACAGACTACCGCTTCGGTTAAGAATGGTGAAATGATTACGCTATCCCATGTAGAACTGGGATCAGATATTAAAATTACAGAAACTGTGGATACATCAAAATACGATATTTCGCTTTCACAAAAAGATCAAAACGGAGGCTATTTGCAGGGAATATCGGCAGTTGAAAATCAAAATACAGCCGTTATGACGCATAAGATTACCGGAATGCCGGGAGATATCATTGAACTGAAGATTACAAATGAGAATGTAGAAGATGCAACACCAGATACAGGAATCGACTTAGATGAGGAACCGTATCTATGGATGCTGGTCATCATAAGTATTGCATCAGTGTTTGGGTTCTATCAAAGAAGAAAGAAAAACAGGCTAGACAGTGAGTAACAGAATAGGAGGGAGCGCGATAGATTCGAAGAGGATACCAGAGGAAGAAAATAGCTGGCAGCAGGAAAACAGGATTGTAAAATATTTGCAGCAGCTGAAGTTTAAAAAGAAGCTTTTTGGTGTAGACGAAGCGGACGTCTGGAAAAAAATACAGGAGTTGAACCATATGTATGAGGAATCTCTGAAATGGGAAAGAAAGAGATATGATCTTCTGTTAAAAGAACGTACCAGAATTCATGAGGATGATTCCGAGTGATGAAAAGAAAGCATCAAAACTCAAAACTGACAGCAGAGCAGGTTATTCAATCCAGAAGAAATGCCATTCTCAACCGCAGAGGATGGCAGGAGCTGGGAGTAAGAGTTGCAGGTTTAGTACTTGTATTTTATATCCTGTTTTCCAGAGTATTTATCATTTGCCAGCTCAATGGAAACTCGATGTTTCCATCATTAAAAGATGGGGATCTTGTTTTGGGATTTCGAATGGAACAAGAAATTCAAAAGGATGACCTGATCTTGTATGAGATGGACAGAGAAATCTGTGCATCGCGTGTGGTAGCAAAAGGAACAGATTATGTGGATATGGATGAAGAAGGCAGGCTTTATATCAACGGCACAATCCAGTCTGGGGAGATCCTTTATCCCACAGAGCCGAAAGAACTTTTGAAATATCCTTATCAAGTGCCGGAAGGGTATGTCTTTGTTCTGGGGGACTACCGCACAAAAGCTTCTGACAGCAGAGACTTTGGTCCACTGCCGGAAGAAGCGGTCAAGGGCAAGGTGATTACCATTGTCCGCCGCAGAGGACTTTAACTTTGCAGAGAAACTTGTAAACAAAGGATAAAAGGAGAAAAAGTATGAAGAAAAAATTATCCGCAGTACTGGCCGTGATTTTAGCATTCTGCATGAGCATACCAGTATTTGCAGCAGGGCCATCAGACTATCCAACAAAAGGGGATCTGGCTAGTGAGAAGACAACATTTACTATCCAGAAAAATTATGTGAAATTAGACGGAGCAACAGCCGTTGACAGATATCCGGATGAAACTTTAAAATTTAAGTCCACATGTACAGCCGCTCCAGTGGAGCCAGACAGTGCACCAAATCTGTCAGTACGTGACTTGTCACCAGTTGCAGCAGTTACGAGCGATATCACAGTCGATGTGCCGGCTTATACAGTGCCGGGAAAATACAACTATAAAATTGAAGAACAGTCACCGTCTGTACATACGCCGGGATCTAAAGATACTGCAGGTGTGGTATATGATAAGACTCCAGTTTGTATTCAGGTTGTTGTAAAATTTGACAACGGCGTGCTGAAAAAAATCGTAACAGTTGCAGAAAATGATACTACAATCGGAGCAGGCAATGGGCTGGATCAGACAACTGCAAGCAAAAAGGCAGATTTTAAAAATAAGTATCTGTTAGATGGAGAAATTGATCCGGATAAACAGGGACCGACAGATCCAAATCCGAACCCAATTCCGGATCCAGATCCAAATCCGGATCCGATTCCGAAACCAGAGCCAGATCCAGGAGAAACTCCTGAGACAACAGCAGCAAAATTCAGAATTATGAAACATGTACGTGGACCTCTTGCAAGCCGTGAACAGGAATTTGATGTAACGGTAACACTGACGTCAGAAAAACCAGTTCGCAGTGACATTATCTGTAATGATGGAACAGAACATGTGATTGCAAAAGTAGGAGCGAATGCATCTGGTTGGACAGGAAATGATGCAAACGGATATACAGCAACGATAAATCTTGCCATTAAAAATGGAGAAACTGTTAAATTTCAGGGGGTTCCGGCAGGAGTATCTTATACGGTGAAAGAGGATGCAAAGCATATCGGTCAGTTAACGGATCAAAATCTCAATGATCCATCCGCAGGATATACGGTAGCGTATTATGGCGGTGGAACAAAATTGGATAATCCGACAACCGACAACCCTGGAAAATATGGAGCAAATCTTTCTGCAACCGGTATCGTTGGATATGATAAGAATAATAACATCATTATCAGCAACAGCAAGGGAATGAATACAGAAGATGAAGAAATGGTGAAACCAAATACAGGTATCAGTCTGGATTCTCTTCCATATATTTTGATTCTTGGTCTTGTTGTACTTGGGGCAGGTATGATGATTGTAAAAAGCCGCAGAAGAAGAGAAGAGTAAAAGAAGCAGATAGTGGGGATCCTCCGTAGATTCACGGAGGATTCTCTGCAAAAGAAGGACAGACAAAAGGAGTAGAACAGTGGGATATAAGATTTCCGGGTACATACAGCGTTTTCTGAACTTTTTGATCAGTTTTTTGCTTATTCTTATTTTTATGATTGCCGCTGCGTATGCATTGTTTGTGTTGAATGATAATCGGAGAATTTATTCGGCAGCGGAAAATGTGCAGGCGGATATGCTGAAACTAAAGCCCGATAAAGAACAACCAGATTTTTCTAAATTATGTTCTATTAATCCTGATGTCTGTGCCTGGATCACAATGGATGGAACCCATATTGACTTCCCGGTTTTACAGGGAGAATCGAATCTCACCTATATCAATCGAGATGTATATGGAAAATTTGCTCTTGCAGGAAGCATCTTTCTGGACAGTCAGAATGCAAAAGATTTTTCAGACTCATATCATCTGCTGTATGGCCATCACATGGATGGCGGAAATATGTTTGGGGATCTGGACTTATATAAAAAGCCGGAATTTTTTGAAAAAAATGCTACAGGAACACTGCTTTTGCCAGATCGGGTTTACAACTTGAAAGTGGCAGCCGTATTGGTTACAGGGGTGTCAGATCCATATATCTTTCAATTGAAAAATTGGCCGAAAGAGTGGCCGCAAGGACAGCTGGAATACATTCGCAGTCATGCCCTTTTTGTCAGAGAAGATATACTGAATCAGTTGGAGCAGTGTAAATCCCCACAGATGATAGCTTTGACGACCTGTACATCGGAATTTACAGATGCCAGAACTGTAGTTCTGGCTCAGATGATACCGGAAAAAGAGAAGAACAGGGAGGAGTAATATGTGAAAAAGCGAAAAAGAACCCTGCTTTCTATTTTACTTATAGTGTTAGTATTCAGCATAAATTCCATGCAGAGTTTTGCAATGGAAACAAGCTTTCAACTTCCGGTTGAAATTGTTCTGGAAGGGGACAGGCCAGTGAAACCGGAAACATTTATGGTTTGGATGCGGGCACTGACAGACAATGCCCCTATGCCGGAGCAGGCAAAAGACCAAAAAGTTGTGATAGAGATACAGGGAAAAGGGAAAAAAGAATTTCCTCCGATGACATTTACGCAGCCAGGGGTTTATCGGTACGAAATCAAACAGCAGTCCGGGGGTGCAAAACAGTATCAATATGATTCATGTGTGTATACTGTAACGGTGTATTGTACTGCAGATTCTGCACAGAGACTGGAAACTTCGGTTGTGGCTTTGGAGCAGGGAAAAGAGGAAGTGAAAAAAGAGGCCGTTCGATTTGTAAATCGCTATGAAGCGCCCAAAGATTCGGCGCAATCTAAAAAACCTGTGAAAACAGGGGATCGTGCGCCAATCAACATTTTAGTATGTATGTTGATGATGAGCGGTTTTGTGATTTTATTTGGGGGGATAAAAGGGTATAGAGAGAAAAGGAAAACAGAAGAATAAATAAAAAAGGATAGCCGAAGTATTCAGATTTCACTTTTGAAGACATAAAAAGTGAAATCTTTTTTTATTTTTAACGCAAATTTTATATAAATGTGATATTGGATTATACGAGGCAGAGGTAATCTATAAAA